>JBFWZP010000001.1:0-1220413 GCA_050185215.1 Dehalococcoidia bacterium
CGTCACACGATCAGCAGGCTCTATCACCAACGGCGCTAATGCAGGTCGAGGCATTACTGTCCCCCAGTTTATCGTCGCTACGCCACGACAACTGGGGATGGATCTCTGACTCAGGACACTAGTCGTCGTGCAACGGACATCGGTATGTGTCCTTTCCCAGTTTACCGTCGATAACGGCACGTATCTGCGAGCCGAGAGTCACGGGTTCTCCGGTGACATCCCATGCACAAAGATCACCGGCTTGGGCGGCGCCTTCGTATTCGAACGACGTTGTCCCATTCCCATTAATTAACTGTCAGCGTGGCCACCCCGGAGGGGACGAACAGTCCTACGCCCGGGAGTGCGACCGTGAACCTGCCCGCTTCTTCATGCGCGGGATTTAGCTGGATGGCTACGAAAAGTCCCGTGTCCTGATCTACGTAACCGTGTTCCAAATCCTCCGGGTCGTTTGCGAGCGCCGGCCCGCTGTGCCCCTCGAAACCAGTGACTGCATACACCACGGAGGCGGCCAGTGTGGCCAGGGTGGCAACCGAAACAATCAGTTTTGTCCGCATGGCAATGCTCCTTGTGTACTAAGGCTGTTCGATGGGTTCCGGGTGTCTGACGGTCACCCAGAAAGAGGTCGTAAACATTGTTTTGAACTCGCCCTGAAATTTCTCGCGCTGTCCGTCGGTAAAGCGCGTTTCAATTGCCATGACATAACCATCCTTGCGCCACTGGCGCCCTTGCCCTGGAGACAAGGGAACCTTCGTAGCCAACTGCCAGCCGCCCGACTCAGCGAGCGACTGGTAATACGCCACGACTTGTTCCGGGCTGCTGTCAGTCACATAGAGCGTGTCGATCATCGTGTGCTGGTATTCGGTCGCGTCGTCATCTCGTCGGTTTCGCTCGACGGCTCCGGGCATGACCGAGCCTGCTTCCGGTAGCGCGCGAAGCTTGGCAGCGGACGAGTCGTCGTCGACCGGACCGCAGGCAACCGTTGCAGCAAGAAAGCAACAGACCGCCACGATGCTTACGAGCGCGAATCGTGGTCGCATCGTAGTTGCCCTCGCCAAGTGGAAGCGCTCGTCGTCATTACGTTCTAATACGACAGGAAGTCGCGCCTGCGATAGGCGAACTCTACGTAAAGTCTACCCCGTCGCGAACCCCGCCAGCGCCTCACGCAACTCCATCTCTCGGACGCCCTTGGTCTCGAGCACTGCCTTCAGCCAGTCGGGGCGCGCTTTGCAGGCCACGGCGATAGCCGAGTCCGCTTTTGACTGTTCCGCGGCCAGTTCCGCAAAACGCGAGACGTAGTCCGGGGGGCGAAGGTCCGAGGCCAGTTCGACAAGGGCGAACGGGTCTGGCGCGGTGACTCGCCCCGGCACCCCGCGGATGGTCAGCGGGCCGGGCTTGTCGCCGCCGCCCGCCAGTCCGGCACCGTCGCAGAGGATGGCTCCGCGTACCAGGTCCGGGCGCGCGCCCGCGATGAGCAGTGCGATGTACGCGCCGAGCCCTCTGCCGACTACGGTTGCCGGTCCTGTCATCCAGAGCGCAGCATCCGTATCGCCCATCAGCACCTCGGCCGTGTAGCCGCCTCCGGCGGGGATGGTCGAGGCTCCATGACCGGTGAAGTCGAGCGCGAAGATCGGACCGGGCCACGCCTCAAGGTCGGGCGGCACGGCTGTTGGCGACTTCTCTCCGAGGGCATGGAGGTGCAGCAGCGCGGGGCCTTCGCCCTGGCGGAGCGTGTGGAGCGCGAGCTTCACCTGGTTGTGCGTGACGAAGACGGTCATCGGAGGAAGTCCAGCACCATCTCGGCGACCTCGTTCGAGTGCTCGATGTGGATGAAGTGGCCGGTGTTCTCGAACGGTACCAGCCGTCCGCCCGGTGGCAGATACGGCTCGATGGCCTTGTGGTTCGTGCCCCAGCCCATCTCTTCCTCGACGGTCGCGGTCAGTCCGAGGAGCGGGACGGCCATCGTCTTCAGGCGTTCGAGCGACCAGTCGGGCCGCCATGGCCCGAAGCCGCCGAAGCGGATGGCCGGGTCGAGCTTCCAGCGCCAGCCATCGGCATCTTTGCGCGCGCCGATGCTCGCCAGGTAGAGCAGCCATTCGTCGGAAAGGCGCGGGTTCATGCGCTTTCGCCGCCGAGCGAGGTCTTCGAGTGTGCCGGGCTTGCGGAAGTTCGCGGCAGCGCTCCGGCGATGGTCGAGCCACTGGGCCAGGTTCTGGCTGCTGAAGCGGCGCTGTTCGTGGTCTGAAACGTCGGGGTGCGGGTCGGGCGAAGGAAGGCCGTCGATGACCACCATCTTCGAGAGTCGCAGCGGCAGCGCCTCGGCGAGCTGGAGCATCATCCCGCCGCCCTTCGAATGCGCGACTACTGGCACGGGGTCCGGCGTGATTGCGTCGATGACCGAGAGGGCGTCGCGGACATCGGCGTCCCAGCTGTAGAGCGGCGCGTGGTCTGAATCGCCATGGCCGCGGTGGTCCCACGAAATGACCCGCCAGCCCGCCGCGGCGAGTTTCGGCGCGAAGACATCGAAGGTTCCCGCGAAGTCCGAACCGCCATGGACCAGGAAGACGGGTGGCGCGGCCGCGTCGCCCCATTCGCAGACAGCAATACGCACACCGTAGGAATCGACCCACTGGTGACGGTCCGGGCGCTGCGCGCAGGGGTAGGTCACGAACGCCGGAGCGTCGGCAATCGGACTGGTCATCGGACAGCCTCCACTGGTTTGCAGCAGGTCGTTGAAAAGCTTGGAGCGGGCGGCGGGAATCGAACCCGCGCCTCAACCTTGGAAGGGTCGCGCGCTACCATTACGCCACGCCCGCTCCTGGAGACCGCCGGCAGGCGGCCCGGAAGAAAGCGTAGCAAATGCGCGCGTTTCGTTCTTCGGCCTGCCAGCCGGTACCATCCGGAGATGCCCGACATCCGGCGTGTGCTCCTGATCCAGCCCCTCGAAGGCGCACGCTGGCGAAGCATCAACGCCTACGCGCTCTCGCTCGAACAGATGCTGACTTCGGCCGGCGTAGAGGTGGATATCGCTTCGGCGCCGTGGTTCAACCCACCCTCGATGGTGCGGGGCGCAGCCCGTCGCTGGACGCATCAGCCGGAACTACGCGCGGCCACCGCAGGCGAGTACGACGTGGTCCACCTGACCGACCACGCCCTCGCGCACCACGCCCGGCGGTTCGAACAGCACACCGCCGTGGTGGTCACCTGCCACGATCTCATGCCGTTCACCACGCCCGGGTACTACGAGACCGGTCGCGAGGCCCGGCTGAAGCGTGCCTTCCTCAAGCGCCCGATCGGACGACTCTCGGAGACGCACACGGTCGCAGTTTCGGAATACACACGCCGCCAGATGGTCGAATTTCTCGGCGTCGAGGAAGCATCTATTACGGTGGTTCCCAACAGCGTTCGTGGCGTGTTCGCACCGCGTGAACGTGCCGAGGCGGAGCACGCACTCGGCGAATTCGGCATCGAATTGCCTGCCAGTCTCAGGGTCCTCAGCGTCGGCAACGACCGTGCCTACAAGAACCTTCCCGCCCTCCTGGGGGCCCTAGCGCGGCCGGCGTTGGCTCACGCGTCGCTTATCCGGGTGGGTGCTCCCATTGCAGGGAGAGCCCGGGCCGAAGCCGAAAGGCTCGGACTCATTCGGCGGATCACCGACCTCGGCCACATCAGCGACGAAACGCTCGCGCTGGTGTACTCCGCCTGTGATGTGCTGGCCCAGCCCAGCCTCGCCGAGGGGTTCGGCCTCCCTGTGATTGAAGCGATGGCTTCGGGGCTGCCGGTTGCTGCCTCGGATGGGGGAGCGCTGCCAGAAGTCACCGCTGGCGCTGCCGTGATCGTCCCACTCGATGCGGCGGATTTCGCAGGCGCGTTCGCAGCGGGCCTGCTCCAGGCTGTGGCCGGCCGGGACGAACTCAGCCGCCTCGGTTCGGCGCGTGCCGAAGCCTTCAAACCCGCACAGGTACTTCCCCGGCTTCTCGATGCCTATGCCCGTGCCATCGAGAGCGGCAAGCGATAGGGCGAGCTCAGCAGAGCCGCGGACCGGTCACCGGAGGATCGTTCACAGCCGGATAGGGCCTACCATTGGCCTGTGGGGATTGCCACCGGCAGCCTGGTCTCGCTGATCTTCCGCGTCGGCGACATCTTCCTGTGGGGATTCATCGGCGTCTTTACGGCGCGGGTGCTCTCCGTCGAAGAACGCGGCGTCTATGCGACGGCCATCGTCCTCACGTCCGCTGTCGGCGGCATTTCGAGCTTCTCCGCGGCGACCGGTTACTTCGTTTCGAACCAGAAGCGCGACGCGGCCGAGGTCGCTTCGAACGCTTTGTTCATGGCCATCCCCCTCGCTCTGCTCATCCTGTGCGTGGGCGCCGGCGCGAGCTTCTTCGTCAGCGGCGAAGACGGGCGGGTGGTGGTCCTCGCGACGCTGTGCACGGCGCCCGCCCTCCTTCGAAACACCTCGCTCGGGGTCATACTCGGACAGAACTCTGTCGTGAAATACAACATCGGCGGCGATGTCGCGGTCATCCTCGGAATGATCTTCCTGCCAATCTGGGTGGGGGTTCTCGACCACCGGACGGCCGAAGGCGCACTCCAGGCATGGTGCGCAGGCCAGTACCTCTCGCTCGTGCCGATCTGGTTCTGGGGCCGTTCGTGGCTGGCCTGGGCGTTGAGCCACCGGCCGGATATCCATCTCATGCGCCGAATGGTCCGGTTCTCGATGGTCACCGGCGTCGGCAGTGTCGTGGGAATCCTGAACTATCGCGTCGACCAATTGCTGGTCATTCGGCTCGATGGCAAGGAGGGCGCCGGCATCTACTCGTCCGCCATCGCGGTGGCCGAAGGTCTCTGGTTGTTCTCGTCGGCAATCACGCTCGCCTCATTTGCGCGCGTCGGCCGGGGCGAACATTCCGAAGCCGCGCGTCTCACGGCGACGGGGATCCGCCACACGTTCCTCGTGGTCGTCTGCGGCGGCCTTTCCGCGGCCATCCTTGGCCCCATCCTTATCCAGGTCCTCTTTGGCCACGCGTATGCCAGCGCGAGCGGGCCGGTGCGAATCCTCTCGCTCGGGACCGCCCTGTTCGCGCCCCAGGGTCTCATCAATCTCTACTACGTGAACCAGCGTGGCCGGCCGGCGTTCCCGCTCTTTGTCGGACTGCTCTCGATCACCATCTCGGTGGCTGTCGGTGTCTTGCTCATCCCGATCTACGGCACAAACGGCGCCGCCTGGGCCACCACCATCAGTTACGGGACGGCTTCGACCGTTTCGGTCTCGCTCTTCCTGCGCCAGACGAACCTGCCGTTTTCGGAGCTCTGGCGGGTTCGCCGGTCCGATATCGCGGCGTACTTCAGGCTCATGCGCGAGGTCCTCAACCGGCTGGCCGGGCGGCCCATCCGCGTGGAAGCGGTCCCGGAGACGCCCGAGGCCTGAGCGCCGGAATCAGGCCTCGCGCCGCCGCTGCCGGGCGGCGAACTTCGGGCCGGTGGCTCTCCGGGCACTGGCGCCGCCGAAATTCAGGGAATCCCGTCCGCGCCAGCCGATGTAACCGGCGAGGGCTGTAGCCGTCCACATCACCACCGTCGCCCATTCGACCGGGTTGGAGAGATGCCACGATTCGCCGAGCGTGATCTGCCAGTTCAATGCCAGTACCGGCAGGAACGCCGACAGCGCAAACGCAACGGCCAGGCTTATGAGCCAGCGCGAATTGGACATCGCGGCGAAAGGCAGGCACCAGATGATGTACCACGGGTGGTACCCGGGCGAACAAACGTAGAGGAACATCGTCAACAGGAAACCGACGGCGGCAACCAGGTCGATTTTCGTTTCGAGGCGGTGATACATCATCACCAGCCCGAGGATGAACAAGTACAAAACATAACTGGCGACCACAAGCCGTCCGTCTCCGCTGGAGCCCGTATCGAACGCAAGCTGAAGAAGGTGCCATGGAGTTGTCTGGATGATGGCCCCGGCCGGTCCGAGGGCGCCGTTCCGCACCGGCCCGGCGTCAATCACATATAACATAAGGACGAGGCCGCCGGAGGCCGCCGCGAGAAACGCGAGCGGGTTCCGCCACTTTGGCCACCAGTAGGCGGCGACCACCGGGGATGCGACCACGAGCGCGTATTTGCAGAGCGCCGATGCTCCCCAGGCGAGGACGCCGGCGCCGCGCAGGCGCCACGAAGCTTCGATGACAAGCCCAAGGGCAACCACCCCAAAGAACGCCATCATCGCGTCGTTGTGGCCGTCTCCCGGGTACTGCCAGGTCATCATCGGGTTCAGACCGACGATGCCGGCTACCAGGGCGCCATTCTGGCCGAGACGTTTCGCCAGCATTCCCGCGGCAGCTGCTGTGAGCGTCAGGAAGATGCCGCCCATCACTTTCTGGCCGAGCAGGTTGGCCTTGAATCCGTCGCCCACGAAGGGGATTGGCGCCCCGCCGATGGCGTAGGCCAGCGGGCCATAGCCGCTCGGCTGGTCGCGGAAGACCCGGACTTCGTTCGCCACGGGATCGTCGAACTTTCCGGGCGCACCGGAGAAGTAGGTTGGCATTTTGTGCTGGATCCAGAACGTCCGGACGTCGGCGGCCAGGTGCACCGCGTCCGGCGAGGTCAGCGGCATCGCCGGTAGCATCGCCATCCCGGCGACCACCGTCCCCGCGATGGCCGCCGCAAAATCGTGCCGGAACCCGCGCCGCAGCGCCCACAGGCAGACGAGGTAGGCTCCGATGGCCAGCAGGATCAGGAGCGTCGTGTCCCGGAAGTCGCTGAAGCCGGCTGTGAGCACTCGCGAGATGCCACCCCTGGAAACGACGTCGTTGTCTTCTCCGAGCGAAACGCGGGTTGCGATGCCGAAGAACCAGATGAGGGCCATCAGTCCCACTGCCCCGGCGAAGATGTAAGGGACATTCCGCTGAGATCGGACGCTGTTTCTAGCTGACATGGTGTGTCTCTCTATCAAGAACTCTTGGCATCGCATGCCACGCCCGAAGGCGGGCGGTGCCCATCGCCCAAATGCCGATCGGGAACCACAGCAGGCTGAGCAGGCTGTTACTCATCGCCACGCGCAGGCTTCCACTGGAAAGGTGGACCAGCCGCTCCCGCCACCCGATGTAGGCAGGGGCAACCCACTCTCCGGCGAGGGCGGTCCACACAAGCAGCCCAGGCAGGCGGAAGGCCGGCACAATCAGCCCAAGGAGTGCCCCACCGGTGACTCCCATCCGCGTGAGCAGGCGCGTCGGCACTACCAGGTACATGGCAAGGTCGAACGCCCGCCGGTCGCCGAGCAGCGCTGCTCGCACGAGCGGCATCCATCGGCCCATCACCACATGGATGTGTCCGCGCACCCAGCGTGCGCGCTGGTTCATCGACGCCTGCAGGCTTCGCGTCTCGCCGCAGGCAATCTGCGCGGCCGACACATAGCTGATGCTGTGACCATCGGCGACAAGCCGCGCGGAGAGCTCGAGGTCCTCGGTCAGTGTCCACGAACCGGTTGCGTACTTCGCGAGGACCTCCGGCCGGATGAACCAGCCGCTGCCGGTGATCGTCGTGCTCAGGCCGAGGGCCTCCCGCGGCCTCCACCAGAACAGATTTCGCGCCTTGCGGCCGAAGCCGTAGCCTTCAGCGAGCCATTCGTGGTCCGCGATAGGGATGGTTTCGGCCTGCAGGCATTCTTTGCCGCGGGAATGCATGGCGATTTGCGTCAGCAAGCCGGGAGGGATACGCGTATCGGCGTCGAAAACGCCGATAAGGTCGTGGTCGGGCCCGAGTGCCATTCGCCCGGCTTCGATCGCATGCGCTTTCCCGGGTCCGTCGGTGAAGTGTTCGAGGACGCGCGCTCCCGCCCTCGCGGCGACGCTGGCGGTGTTATCCGTGCAGTTGTGGGCCACGACGATCAGGTCGCGGCGGTCGAGGGGGTAATCCTGGCGTTGCAGGTCGTTTACCACATTCGCGATCACGGCTTCTTCGTTGCGTGCGCAAACCAACAGGCCGAAGCGCGGGAGTTCCTCCGGCGGCTCAGGCACCTGCCCTTTTATCTGCAGGTACTTCCGGTAACCGAGGATGGTTATGGCGGACTGGTAAAGGGAAACGAAGAGGATCGCGTACTGGCCGGCTCGGGCCCCCGTGGTAGCGAGTCGGAAGAGCCGCTGCATTCCGCCCATTATCCCCGGCCCCCCGTTTGACGCGACTCGAACGTGAAGAGCCCGCCGTTTCCGGCGGGCTCTTGATGGATTCTGGCAGCGCCGGCCTTAACCGCGGGGAAGACCGAGGCCTCGAGTGGCGATAATGCCCTTCTGGATCTCGGTGGTGCCGCCGGCGATCGTCGAGCTGACGGCCTGCATGTAGCCCATCGAGGCGCGGTTCCGCGTGTTGCCGTGCATGCCGAACATGTGCATCGAAAGGTTGGCGATGCGCTGCGACATCTCGCTGCTGAAGAGCTTGCACATGCTGGCTTCGTGGTTCGGAATCTGTCCGCGAACCTGCATGCTCACCACGCGGTAGCTGAGCATCTTGGCGACTTCGGCCTCGATCCAGCGGTCGGCGAACTCGCGCTTGACGTTCGGGTTCCGGTCGAACGATGCTTCGCCGCCTGCCTTCGCCTGGCGAATGATCGATTCCAGCTGCTTGCGGACGCCGATGGCAGAACCGATGGAGCTTCGCTCGAAGTCGAGGGTGGTGGTGCCAACGTACCAGCCACGGTTCTCCTCGCCGATGCGGTTCTTCACCGGGACGCGGACATCTTCGAAGAACACTTCGTTGAAGCCCTGCGCACCTGACAGCATGGTCAGCGGCCGGACTGTGACGCCCGGCGCCTTCATGTTGACCAGCAGATAGGTGATGCCGCGATGCTTCGGTGCATCCGGGTCGGTGCGGACGAGCATGTACATCATGTCGGCGTACTGGGCGCCGGTGGTCCAGATCTTCTGGCCGTTGATCACGTAATCGTCGCCATCTCGCACGGCGCGCGTCTGGAGGCTCGCGAGGTCCGAGCCGGCGCCCGGTTCGGAATAGCCCTGGCACCAGATGACCTCGCCCTTGAGGATCTTGGTCAGGTGCTCCGCCTTCTGCTCCTCGGTGCCGTGTTCGATGATGGTCGGGCCGATCATCATGACGCCGAAGCCGCCGAGGTTTCCGGGCACGCCCGACTCCGCGAATTCTTCGTTCATGATGAACTGCTCAGCCACGGTCATATCGGCGCCGCCGAAGCGCTTTGGCCACGAGGGAGCGATCCATCCCTTGGCGGCCACTTTTTCGCGCCACTCCTTGATCGCGCCCATGCGGCCGAAGAGCGAATTCTCGCCCTCTTCGCTGCCGGATTTCAGGGCGGCGGGCGCTTCGTTATTAATGAAGTCGCGAACTTCCTTGCGCCATGCGGCTTCTCGTTCGGTATCAGCGAGCGTTATTACCATTGATGTTCCTGCTTTCGAAATCGGCGGCGATACAGTCCGCCCGGTTTAGACATGCGCCGACGATTGTGAGCCAGCGGCGGAGCGCCTGCAAGCGAATACGATTCGGGTTTCGCTCAATCCGACGATTCGATACATCGATTGCTCATGGATTACGGGCCCGATCCTGATTGTGATAGGATTCACATGTCCCACCGGAGCAGGCGAGCGCCCGGTCTGTCCTTCTCCGATTTGCTCTGCTTCCAATTGTTGCCGGGCGCTCGCTGCTCCACCTCAGCTTCTCGGGCCTTCCTGTTATCCTCTTTGGTATGACCAAACCCGACCGCCTGCCGCGTCCCACCCTCCAGGAACGCTGGGAGGAAGCCCAGGCGCGCTGGAGCGAAGCCCAGGCGAAGTGGGAAGAAAAGAAGCCCGCGCAGTTCCGTTCCGCCGTCGAAGTGCTTCCGGGCCTCTACCAGGTCCGCACCCGCGGCTCCAAGGCGTACCTGGTCGTTGAAGACGACATCACGCTAATCGACACCGGGTCGACGGGCTCCGGTTCGCGAATTCTCAAAGCGGTCGAAGAGCTCGGGCGCTCCCCTTCCGAAATCAAGCACATCGTTATCACTCACTACCACCTCGATCACGTGGGTGGGCTCCCAGAGGTCCAGGAGTTCGTCCCCGCCAAGACCGGTGTCCACCTGGCCGAGGCTCCGCACGTGGAGAGTGACGGCCCGCTGCCCAATCCGTTCATGCATCCGCTGCTCGCCAAGATCTGCGAGCCCTATCTCCGCCGCAACGACCCCGGCGCCGCGCGCGTCGACGTCGTCCTGAACGACGGCGACGAACTGCCGGCGCTCGGCGGCATGCGGGTTGTGCACGCGCCGGGCCACACCGCCGGGAGCATCTCGCTGCACTTTCCCAACCGGGGCGTGCTCCTTGTGGGCGACGCCATGCAATACAAGTTTGGCCGTCTCATGCCCCCAAGCAGGCTCTTCACCCAGGATATGGAAGAAGCCACCGCCTCCATCCGCAAACTCTCCGAGCTAGACTTCGAAACGCTCTGCTTCAGCCATTTCCGGCCGATCCTCGTCGGCGCTGACAAGCGCGTGCGGGCTTTTGCGAGGACACTACAGCCCTGATGAACACGCTCGTCGAACTGCTCGATCAGTCAGTGAAGGACTTTCCGGACCGAACTGCCCTGACGATGCGGGTCGGCGTCCGGACCGTGAAGTACAGCTACACGAAGCTCGAAGAGCGCGCCCATGCCTTTGCCCACTTCATGAACCAACACCAGGTGAAGAAGGGCGACCGCGTGGTTATCTGGGCTGCGAACCAGCCCGACTGGGTCGCAGCGATGTTCGGGTCGTTCCTCAGTGGCGCGATTGTCGTGCCGCTGGACGTACGGTCGACGCAAGACTTCGTTGAGCGCGTGATTACCCAGACGGAGCCGGTGCTCGCCTTCGCAGGCAAAGCCCAGGCCGATGTTCTCCGCCAGCTAGAGATCCCAACCTTCGCGCTCGAGACGCTGAATCTGCCCGTGAACGGCAAGGTCGTCCCCGCGCCCGTCGCCCCTGGAGACCTCGCTGAGATTATCTTCACCTCGGGGACGACGGGAGACCCTAAAGGCGTGATGCTCACCCACGAAAACATCGTGGCGAACGTCCGCTCCGGAGTCGCCGTCATCTCCATCGATGCGAACACGCGGATGCTTTCGCTGCTGCCGTTGAGCCACATGTTCGAGCAGATTGGCGGCTGCTTTGCCGCCGTCCACGTCGGCGCGTCCGTGTGCTATCCAGCGAGCCGCCAGCCGGCGGCGCTTTCACGGACCATGCAGGAGTGGAAGCCGACGTTCATCATGGGCGTGCCCCAGGTGCTCACCCTCCTGATGCACGGCATCGAACGCGAGGCCGCGGCGCAGGGAAAGCTCGGCCTCCTGAACCGCCTGCGCAAGGTCGCCACCCCGCTCCCTCAGAATGTCCGCCGCAAGCTCTTCCGCAGCGTGCTTTCGCGTTTCGGCGGGAAGCTCGACATGATTGCCAGCGGCGGCGCGGCCATCGACCCCGAAATCCAGTTGAAATGGGAGCAAATGGGCGTGGCCGTCGTCGAAGGCTACGGCGCGACTGAGTGCTCGCCGGTGGTCACGATAAATCCGCGCAACGACCGCCGTGTCGGCAGCGTTGGCAAGCCGCTTCCGGGCCAGCAGGTCCGCATTGCCGATGACGGCGAAGTGCTGACCCGCGGCAAGAATGTGTTCAGCGGCTACTGGAAGAACGAAGCGGCCACCGCCGCCGTGTTTGAAGGCGAGTGGTACAAGACAGGAGACCTCGGCTACATCGAGGAGGGGTACCTCTATCTCAAGGGCCGGAAGAAGGACCTCATCGTCCTTTCCGATGGCCAGAACGTGTATCCCGAAGACGTCGAGGACGTGCTTCGGCACCAGGCCGGGATTGCCGACGCGGTTGTGCTGGGATTGGCCGAGGGCATGGACATCCGGCTGCACGCCGCCCTCCTCGAATCCGAGCCCGGCTCGGCGAAGGAGGCCATCCGGACTGCGAATCTCCAGCTCAGCGACCGCCAGCAGGTCTTCGGCTTCACCGCCTGGCCGGAGGATGACTTCCCGCGCACCCACACCCTCAAGGTGAAGCGCGCCCTTGTGGAGCAGTACGTCACCAGCAGCGAAAAGGAGACGGAGCCGGCCGCTCCGCAGGCAAGTTCGGATGACCAGCTGGTGAAATTGGTCTCGACGCTGAAGAAGACCGACATGCCCGTTACGGAGACTTCAACGCTCGGGCTCGACCTGGGCCTCGATTCGCTTGGCCGCGTCGAGCTCCTTTCCGCCATTGAAGACGATATGGGCGTGTATGTAGATGATACGGAGGTTGCGCCACACACCACGGTGGCCGAATTGCGTGCAATGGTTCTAAAAGGCGATCCCAAGGCAAAAGTTCGAAGGTTCCCGAAGTGGCCGCGAAGGCGCCCCGCCCGCTGGCTCAGGCGCATGCTCATGACCGGCATCGTTTTCCCGATGCTGCGGCTCGGCTACAGCGTCGAAATCCGCGGCCGGCAAAACTTCCGCAACCTCCAGGAGCCCGTCCTCATCATCAGCAACCACAACATGCACATGGATGGGTCCATGCTGCTGCGGAGCATGCCCCACGGGTTCCGCCAGCGCGTCGCCATCGCTGCCGCAGCTTCCGACATCTTCGGGAACCGCCTGCGCGGGTTCGGCGCCAGCCTGCTGGGCAACGCCTTCCCGTTCGCGAAGGAGGGCTCCGGCGTGCGCGAGAGCCTCGAGGCGGTCGCGAAGATGCTCGACGAAGGCTGGAACGTCCTCATCTTCCCCGAGGGCAAGCTGACCGTGATCGGGCCGATGCAACCGTTTAAGAGCGGCACGGGGCTGCTCGCCGTCGAGACTGGGGTCCCCGTCTTGCCAATGCGCATCGATGTCCTCCGCCCCGGTTTCTACGAAGGCAAGTGGCTCCCCCACCCCCGCGCACGTGTGCGGGTGAATATCGGAGCCCCGGTCACCTTCGAACCAGGCACGAGCTACTCCGAAGCGACGAAGATCCTAGAGACCGCCGTCCGCAGCGCCTGACCCGGCGTTCTGGGCATCAAGAAAGAGGCTCCCCAGCCCGGGGAGCCTCTTCGTTTATGCGAGGAGATGCGGAACCAGTTAGCTGGTGCGCATCGCGAGCGTCTGGCTCAGGTCCAGGTGGATGCCGGGGCCCATGGTTGTCGTCAGCGTGGCGCTGCGGATGAACTGACCCTTGGACTCGCGGGGCTTGGCAGCGTTCACCGCTTCGATGAGCGTGGCCATGTTTTCGCGGATCTTAGTGTCGTCGAAGCTCACCTTGCCGAGCGGCACGTGGATGTTCGCCAGGCGGTCGAGCCGGAACTCGACACGGCCCTGCTTGGCGTCGTTCACGGTCTTGGCGATGTCTTCGGCGCCGACGACCGTGCCGGAGCGCGGGTTCGGCATGAGGCCGCGGGGGCCGAGCACGCGGCCGAGGCGGCCGACCTTGCCCATCATCTCGCGCGTGGCGATGGCGACATCGAACTCCGTCCAGCCGCCTTCGATCTGCTTGATCAGGTCGTCGCTGCCGACGAAGTCGGCGCCGGCGTCGCGGGCCGCAGCCATCGCTTCGCCTTCGGTGAAGACGAGGACGCGCATCACCTTGCCGAGGCCGTGAGGCAGCACGGTGCTGCCGCGGATCTGCTGTTCGGCGTGGCGCGGGTCGAGGCCGGTGCGGAGATGGAGCTCCACCGTTTCATCGAACTTGGCCGGGTGGATCTCCTTCGCGAGGGCGATGGCTTCATCCACACCGTAGAGTTTCGAAGCTTCGACCTTTGCGGCTGCGGCTGCGTATTTCTTGCCTGTCTTCGCCATGGCTATACGACCTCGATGCCCATGCTGCGAGCGGTGCCCTCGACGATCCGCATCGCCTCTTCGACGGTGTTCGCGTTGAGGTCGGGCATCTTCGTTTCGGCGATCTTGCGGATATCGGACATCTTGACCTTGCCGACCTTGTCGAGGCGGGGGTTTCCGCTGCCCTTCGCTACGCCGGCGGCCTTCCGCAACATGTCTGCCGCGGGCGGCGTCTTGAGGATGAAGGTAAAGGAACGGTCTTCAAAAATCGTGAGCTGGGCCGGGATGATCTGGCCCACCTTGTCCTGCGTTCGAGCGTTGTAGTCTTTGCAGAACTCCATGATGTTCACGCCGTGCTGGCCGAGTGCCGGGCCGACAGGCGGTGCGGGGTTCGCCTTACCCGCGGGAAGTTGCAGTGTCACCACTGCGCGGACTTTCTTTGCCAATTCCAGACTCCTGTGTGTGCAAACGGCACGCTCACTCTGGGCGTGCCTCCACGATTTCGGCGTGCGGGCCGAACCATAATCTTCGCCTACGCGGCTCCCTCGGGCAATCGGGGTGGACCCGAAGCTGATTCGGCCACAAACGTGTTCGGCATTTACCTTCTGGAAAGAAATTTCCGCGTGGTTACTTCCATAGAGCCTCGGCGTACGTATACTCCGCAGAATCATCGCTGGGCCTATAAGACCTATCGATTAAGCGATGAGGGATTCCAAGGGGGGAAACCTGATGTCCGATCTCGACAATTATTGGAAGCGGAAGGTTGCCGGCCAGGGATACTCGCGCAGGCGAGTGCTGGGCGGCGCAGGTGTCGCCGCAGTTGGTCTCGGCGCGCTCGGCCTCGTTGGCTGTGGCGACGACGATGACGACGACGACACGAGCGCTACTGCCACTACCGCTCCATCCGGAACCACAGCTTCCGGCAGCCCGACCGCCGCTCCGACGGCGGCAAACAAGCCACAGAAGGGCGGCACACTCCACCAGGTCAGCGCCAACAACACCTGGGACACCTTCGATATCGACCGCAGCCGGTTCTCGCCGGTCGCGTGGCTCTTCGGCCTCACCAACCTCGGCGTCATGCAGTGGGACAGCTTCACCAACAACACGCTTGGTGGCGGCCTCGCCGAAAAGATGCCGGAACAGCCCGACAAGAACACGATGATCTTCAGCCTTCGCAAGAACGTGTTCTGGCACGACAAGCCCCCGGTAAACGGCCGCGGGATGGTCGCCAACGACGTCGTCAAGTTCATCCAGCGCAACGTCGCGGGCAAGACTTCCGATGGCGTGGACGACCCGAACTTCTACCGCAAGTCGGCGTTCCAGAATGTTGCGAAGGTTGAAGCTCCGGACGACTACACGGTCAAGGTCACGTTTTCGAAGCCTGACCCGTTCTTCGTGACAACGCTCGCCGGTTCCTACACCAAGGTCCAGGCGCCCGAGGCAATTGCTCAGTTCGAAAAAGAGTACTCGAACCTCAAGGCCGAACAGATCATCGGTACGGGTGGTTTCGTCCTCAAAGAGTGGGCAGCTGAAGGAAAGTCGAGCTGGGTCCGCCACGAAAAGTTCCACGACCAGGTGAACTTTGACGGCATCACCTGGGTACCGCTCTTCACCGACCAGTCGGCCCAGGAGGCGGCCTTCCGCCAGAAGCAGATTGACGCCTTCGCTCCGAGCCAGAACTCGGTCATCGATGCCCTGAACAAGGAATTCGCAGGCAAGATCACCGATACCAAGGTGTTCTCGGGCAACCCACAGGCCGGCACCTATTACGGTGGCGCCGCCCCGTGGAACAACCCGAACCTGATTGGCGCTATCTTCCGGGCGTTCGACCGACAAGGACTCATCAACTCGGTGCTGCAGGGTAAGGGCGCCCTGTCCGGCAACGTGCCTCCGACGCAGGCGGCCTTCGCCATCACGGAGAAGGAGCTCATCACCTATCCGGGCTACCTGGAAGACCGGGCGAAGGAAGAGTCCGAAGCCAAGAAGATGTGGGACGCCGGCGGCGGCCCGGCCCTCGGCGAAATCATCGTCGACATTCCTGACATCTGGGAAGGCCTCTATTCCGGCGGTTCCGCGCTCATCACCAACCAGCTGAAGAAGGTTCTGGGTAACACCTTCACCGCTAAGATCGAGCCGTACTCAACCATCACCGGCAAAATCGTCAAGCAGGAATACGGCAACGGAAAGAACAACATCTGGTGGGGCTGGATCACCGAGATCTCCGATCCCGAGCCGACCCTGCTGAACTACCTGACCTTCAACTCGGCCCAGCCGCAGTTCCAGCAGTACGGCGTGAAGATCGACAAGGTCGACCAGCTCACCAACCAGGCGGTCGCCGAGTTCGACATCGCCAAGCGGCAGGCAATCTCGCTCGATACCGACCGGGAACTCATCAAGGCCTACGGCGCCGGCGTCCACTACAGCCTTGTTGGCGTGGGTTCGACCCTCACCTGGAACTACTACAAGATTCCGGAGCAGGTCCCGTTCGTCACCCAGCCGCAGTACGCAACCCAGCGGTACTTCGACCAGAAGGATCCGACCTGGCAGGGTCGCCAAGCCTAAGGATTCGTCGACAAACAACCATTGGGCCAGCAGCAGTTCACCAAAACGCGCTGCTGGCCCAATGCCGTGTAACGAGGTGGGGGTCAGACCGTGAGGAATTACATTCTCCGACGGATGGTGGTGAACGTGCCGGTGATCTGGCTCGTTGCAACACTGGTCTTCCTGGCGACAAGCGTGTTGCCCGGCGACTTCGTTGCCCAACGCATCGCGGCCCAGGACCCCACATCGACAGATCCAGCCGCTCGCGCTGCCCAGATTGAGGCTGTGCGTCACGACCTGGGCCTCGACAAGCCGGTCTTCCAGCGCTACGTCGACTACCTCGGCAATCTGCTGAAAGGCGACTTCGGCGAGTCGTACCAGACTCGCCGCCCGGCCCTCAACGGTATGAAGGAAGGGCTGCCGTATTCGCTCCAGTTGGCGGTGATGTCACTGGTGATTGGCATGGCGGCGGCTGTCCCCATCGGCGTGATTAGCGCCATCCGCCAGGACACCCCCGTCGACTATGTGCTCCGGCTGTTCGCGATTCTCATGCTGGCGATGCCCAACTTCTGGGTGGGCACGATGTTGTTGCTCTACACCGTGAAACACGTGAGCGTCTTCGGCCTCTTCGATGTGGGGTGGAACGTCCCGCTCACCGACCCCAAGCTCCTCTGGGAGGACCCGGGTTCGAGTATGCGCCTGTTCATCATCCCCGCGGTGGCTGGCGGGCTCGCTTCGGCGGCGGGCATCATGCGCCTGCTCCGCTCGCAGATGCTGGAGGTCCTCCGCCAGGACTACATCCGCACCGCCTGGGCCAAAGGCATGCGCGAACGCGTGGTCATCACGCGCCACGCCATGAAGAACGCCATGGTGCCGGTTGTCACCGTGCTGGGGCTCACGCTGGCCGGCCTCCTCAGCGGCAACGTCGTCTTCGAAAACCTCTTCGGCATCCCCGGAGTCGGGCGGCGCATCCTTGTTGCCATCCAGGCAAGAGACGTACCGGTGGTCCAGGCATTCGTGCTCGTCATCGCCACGTTCGTTGTCTTCGTCAACCTGGGAATCGACCTGCTCTATGCGGTCCTCGATCCCCGCATTCGCTACTCGTAAGGGACGGCTGAGCTATGGCACAGGAAAACGCAGTCCTCGATCGAACCGCTCCAACCATCCGCCGCAGCCTGAGCGACCGGCCGCTGGTCGTTCGCTACCTTGTCGAAATCGGCCGATTCTTCCGGACGAAGCCGCTCGGCGGCTTCGGTGTCATTATCATCGCCCTCTGCGCGTTCCTCGCGGTCTTTGGCAACCAGGTCGACCGTTACGATCCGGAGACCATCTTCAAGTCCGTGAACCCGAAATTCGACCCGGTGCTCTATGAGAAGAGCCTCACCGACCCGACGGTTCGCCTGACGGCTCCGCGCGAGGCCCTGCAGAAGGGCGAAACGCCCATCCTGTTCGGCCATCCATCGAGCGACCACTGGCTTGGCACGGACGGACTCGGACGCGACCTCTACTCGCGCATCGTGCATGGCGCCAACGCCGCGCTCTACGTGGGCCTGGGCGCGGCGCTCATCGCCACCATCGCCGGGATCGTGATTGGCGTGTCCAGCGCGTATTTTGCCGGCGCCTTCGACTTCATGACGCAGAGAATCATGGACACGTTGCAGGCCTTCCCTGGACTTGTGCTTCTGCTCTTGTTCGGCCAGGTGGTGGCGAACCCGACTCTCGGGGTGAACACGATTTCGCTCGGGATCCTCGGCGTCGCCAGCACTTCCCGGATCGTGCGCAGTTCGGTCCTCGCTGCTCGCGAGGAAGTCTACGTACTCGCCGCGAGAACGATCGGCGGCAGCGACGCACGGATCATGGCGCGCCATATCTTTCCGAATGTGACCGCGCCGATCATCGTCACGTTCACCAGCTCCATCGGTCTCTACATCCTCATCGAGGCAACGCTCGCGTTCCTCGGCCTCGGCGACCCGACACGCGTCTCCTGGGGCAAGATGATCGAAGAAGGCCGCCGCAACGGCGTCTCTGACCCGTGGATGGCCCTGGCGGTTGGTAGCGCGCTCACCATCACCGTTCTCGGGTTCAACCTCGCAGGCGACGCTCTCCGCGACGTCCTCGACCCGCGCCTGCGGGGCCGCGGCGGCCGTGCCGGGTTCTAAGCCTTCAATTCGCACAAACCTAAAAGCGCCCGCCAATTTGGCGGGCGCTTTTTCGTTCTTGCGTTGAGAACTGCTTAGAGTTTCTCGACCTGGAGGAAGTCGAGTTCGACAGGCGTTTCGCGGCCGAACATGTTGACGACCACTTTCACGCGGCCCTTTTCAGTGTTGATCTCATCCACAGTGCCGACGAAGTCTTCGAACGGCCCATCGACGATGCGCACGCTCTGACCTGGGACGAACGCCACGCGCATACGAGGCTGCTCCATGCGCATCGCCCGCAGGATGTGGTTCACTTCGTCCTGCGAAAGCGGCACAGGCCGCGTCCCGGAGCTTACGAAGCCGGTGACGCCGGTGGTGTTCCGGATCATGTGCCAGGCTTCGTCCGAATCCGGGTCGCCCTCTTTCAGCTCGAGTGTCTGCACGAGCACGTAACCCGGGTAGAGCTTTCGCTTCACGGTGCGGCGCTGGCCGTCCTTGATTTCGATCTCGTCCTCGGTCGGGACTACCACGTGGTGGACCTTGTCCTTGGCGTCCATCTGCTCGACGGTCGCCTTGATGGCGCTTCGCACCTTGTTTTCGTGGCCGCTGTAGGTATGAACGAAGTACCACTTCCTGCCGGGAGCGTTGATCTCTTCGTCGGTGAGCTGGTCCTGTTCGAGGGCCTCCTCGTCCTTGCGGCGGCGAGGGGCGCGTTTCGCCTTCTCTTCCGGACGAACGTTCGAAAGGGCGGTGACTGGTGCTGGGTCGTTACTCACGAAAAGAAGATCCTCTCCACTATCCAGCCGAATCCGAGGTCGAGTGTGCCGAGGAACAAGCCCATCGCGACCGCCACGATGGCGACGACGATGGTGAGGTAGCGTGTCTCTGCGAACGACGGCCAGGTGACTTTGCGGAGTTCCGAGACGATGTCGGCGATGAATCGCGGTTCAAGTCGCTTCAAAAACCCGAAGGGGTTCCGCTTCGCCCGGGTTTCAGGCCGGGCGATTCGGCTGGAAATTGGCGTTGTCGCCGGCTTGGCAACGTTGTCGCGCACACGCCGGATCGAATCGCTATTCGATTGTTCCCCGGCGTTTGCGGGCGCCGTGGCCGCGCGGCGCCTTTGTGTTCGTGCCATGTAAGTTACCGTGTCTCCCGATGCGCTCGTCGTACCCGGCAGCGCGGGCAGAACTTGTTCAGTTCTAGCCGATCGGTGTCGTGGCGGCGGTTCTTCTCAGTTGTATACGTCCGCTCCCGGCATTCTGTGCATGCCAGGTGAATGATGATGCGGTCGCCTTTTGCCTTGGCCATTGTGCTGAGTCCTTTTGCGGTCGCCTAAGCGAGAATCTTGGTGACGACGCCGGCGCCGACGGTGCGTCCGCCTTCGCGGATGGCGAAGCGGAGGCCTTCTTCGATGGCGACGGGCTGGATGAGCTCGATCGTCATCGTGACGTTATCGCCCGGCATCACCATCTCCACGCCTTCCGGCAGGTTGATGGCGCCCGTCACGTCCGTCGTGCGGACGTAGAACTGGGGCCGGTAGCCGTTGAAGAACGGTGTATGGCGTCCGCCCTCTTCCTTGGAGAGGACGTACACCTGGGCTTCCATCTTCGTGTGGGGCTTGATCGAGCCGGGCTTCGCGAGCACCTGCCCGCGCTGCACGTCTTCGCGCTCAATGCCGCGCAGGAGGCATCCGACGTTGTCGCCCGCCTGGCCTTCATCCAGCAGCTTCTTGAACATCTCGACGCCTGTGACCGTGGTCTTGCGCGTCTCGACGATGCCGATGATCTCGATCTCCTCGCCGACCTTCACCACGCCGCGTTCCACGCGGCCGGTGACGACGGTGCCGCGGCCCTTGATGCCGAAGACGTCTTCCACCGGCATCAGGAACGGCTTGTCCAGCGGCCGCTCCGGCGTCGGGATGTAGGAGTCGACAGCGTCCATCAGGTCGATGATGCACTTGTATTCCGGCGCGTTCGGGTCGGTCGAGGTGGACTCGAGAGCCTTCAGGCCGGAGCCCCGGATGATCGGGATATCGTCGCCTGGGAACTCCTGGCTGGAGAGCAGTTCGCGGAGTTCGAGCTCGACCAGTTCGAGGAGTTCCTCGTCCTCCATCATGTCGACCTTGTTGAGGAAGACGACGAGGGCGGGGACTTCCACCTGGCGCGCCAGGAGGATGTGCTCGCGGGTCTGCGGCATCGGGCCATCGGGGGCGGCGACCACGAGGATGCCACCGTCCATCTGGGCGGCGCCGGTGATCATGTTCTTGATGTAGTCGGCGTGGCCCGGGCAGTCGACGTGGGCGTAGTGACGCTTGTCCGTCTCGTACTCCACGTGGGCGATGGCGATGGTGATGCCGCGAGCGCGCTCCTCCGGCGCGTTGTCGATCGAATCGAACGCCCGGTATTCCGCTTCGCCCTTCAGCGCCAGCACCTTCGTGATCGCAGCCGTCAACGTCGTCTTCCCATGGTCCACGTGACCAATCGTCCCGACGTTTACGTGCGGCTTTGTCCTCTCAAATTTCGCCTTCGCCATTGATGCTGCCCTCCGGGCTGAGTGAATTCCTTGTTAGGTTCGGCGGGCGCGTCCCGCCGGGAGTTAGTGCTGGAGCCCTCATCCAGATTTGAACTGGAGACCTCGTTCTTACCAAGAACGCGCTCTGCCGACTGAGCTATGAGGGCGAGTTCGGAGGCTTGCGCCTTCGGTGCTCGCGAGCGATGGCTTCAGGCTTTCGCCTGGAGCCAGGTTGGTGGAGAGAGGAGGATTCGAACCTCCGAAGCGCGAAGCGCGGCAGATTTACAGTCTGCTGCCATTAACCACTCGGCCACCTCTCCACGGTGGAAACCGCTCGCGCGGCGAGCGCTCTTGTGCTGGAGCCCGAGAGGGGACTCGAACCCCTAACCTACTGATTACAAATCAGTTGCGCTGCCAATTGCGCCACCCGGGCAGGGTTTCTCGAATCCAAAAACGGATCCCAACACAAAAACGATCCGCGGCTGCGGATCAAGCTCTAAGTATGGAACGCATACATTCCATTGGCAAGGAGAACCGCCCGTTTCTCTCCTCCGGCACGCCCGATCCGAGCTGGCGAATCCCTGTATTGCGCCAAACTCGACAGCTAGAGTTCCGCGACGGTCTCGTCCAGTGCGCTGCCAAGCGCATCCACCATCAGGTCGATGTCCTCGCCGTTGATCGTGAACGGGGGCCCGATGAGCAGCGCATCCTGCGCCGGGCCTGACCCGGAGGCGTAGAAAAACACGCCGTGGCGAAGTCCCGCGCCCTGCAGTCTGGCGGCGAACCGCGCATCCTTCGGGAAGCGTTCCATCGTGGCCCGGTCTTTCACGAACTCGATCCCAATCATCAGCCCCAGGCCCCGGATATCGGCAACGTTTGGATGCTCATCGAACACGCCGAGGCGCTCCTTCAGCAGTGCGCCCATGCGCTCGGAACGGGCGACCAGTTCTTCGCGCTCCATGATTTCCAGGACCTTATCGGCGACCGCGCATGAGGCCGGGTGGCCGGAGAATGTGTAGAACATCAGGTCCTGGCGCTCCGCGAGCAACGGGGCCACCACGGCATCCGAGGCGTACACGCCTCCCATCGGCGCGTAGCCCCCGGCCAGGCCTTTGCCCCCGACCATGATGTCCGGTTCGACATCCCAGTGTTCGACTGCGAACCGTTTTCCCGTTCGCCCGAAGCCCGACATCACCTCGTCGGCGATGAGCAGCACGCCGTACTTCGAACAGACTTCGCGCGCCCGTGGCCAGAAATCATCGACAGGCACCAGTGCGCCGCCGGAGGAGCCAACCACCGGCTCGCAGATGAACCCGGCGACGGTGTCTGGCCCTTCTTCGAGGATGACCCGTTCGAGGGCGTCCGCCGGGTGTTCGGTGACTTCGTAGCCGGGGATGTGGTACGGAGCCGGCGTCTTTGGGAACGGGATCAGCATCGGTTCGAACGGTGCCCGCCGGGGCGCGTGATTCGCCACTGAGAGGGTGCCAAGGCTGACCCCGTGGTAGCTCAGGTCGGTCCCGATGATCTTCCAGCGTTCGGTCCGGCCGGCGCTGAGGTGGTGTTGGCGGGCCAGGCGCATTGCCGCTTCGACCGATTCGGTGCCGCCGCTGGTGAAAAGCACGCGGGTGAGGGAAGGCGGCAACCACGACTTCGTCAGCCGCTCCACCAGGCGGACGCGGTCTTCCGTGGCGAACGGCGGTACCACGTACGTGCAGCGCTCGAGAGCGGCCGCGGCGACTTCGGCGACTTCGCGCCGTCCGTGGCCGATGTTCGCGACGATCGCCCCGCCGGCAGCGTCGAGGATACGGCGGCCGTCGGGTGTGACCAGGTAGGCGCCTTCGGCGCTGGCGACGGAAAACGGCGCGCTGTGCGGCACGAACGCCGCACTCTTGATTCGACCGGGCGATGCATCGAACGTCATGAGTGGAGTCTACCCCGAGTGAGTCCCGCTTCCATCATCCATCGCCCGAGTTGCTCCCAATCTGACAGCTGGCGTGCCCACGGCCGATGGACCTGGGAACGCGCGCCGGGATGGTAGACCACCGCAAGCAGGCGCTCGTTCCACTCGACCGGATTCGAACCGGCGCACGCCAGTTCCATCTGGTGAGGCGAAATCCTGCGGGCGGCTTCGAGGGCGACGCGGCCCATCGCCACGACCACGGCTGGGTCCTGCCGTTCGATGGTTTCCTGCAGCCAGCGTGTGCAGCGCGCCACTTCGGATGATTTCGGAGTCCGGTTGCGACCATGCGCGTCGAGCGGCAGGCAGAGCACAGCGTTCGTGACGAACACTTCGTCTCGTTCGAGACCCGCTGCGGCCAACAGAAGCTCGAACCGGTGCCCGGCAACATCACCCGAGAACGGAGTCCCGGTCCGCCGCGCCCCGAACCGTCCCGGCGCCTCTCCGACGAAGAGCACCATTGCATCGGCTGGTCCGTTCGTCTCTGAAAGCACCGGTGCGCAGCCCATGCCTGGACAAAGCCGGCACGCGGCGGCGGACGAGAAAAGCCCGTCGATTTCCCGTAGCATCCGCCCACTTCCTTCCGAGGCGATTTCGATGGACTTCAGAGTTGTCACTACCGGTCTCAAGTTTCCCGAAGGGCCGCTCGTGCTGCCCGACGGCGACATTATCCTGACCGAAATCGCGGCCGGCTGCCTGACTCGTGTGAAGCCGGACGGTTCGAAGTCCGTTTTCGCAAAGACCGGCGGCGGGCCGAACGGCGCGGCCCTCGGCCCGGACGGCGCCATTTACGTCGCCCAGAATGGCGGGTTCCATTGGACCGAGCGTCCCCTCCCGGACGGCACGGTAGGACTCTTTCCCGGCGAGCAGCCCGCCGACTACATCGGCGGACAAATCCAGCGCGTCAGCGCCGATGGCGCCGAGGTCACAACCCTCTACAAAGAATGCGAGGGAGAGCGCCTCAAGGGCCCGAACGACCTCGTTTTCGATGCGGAGGGCAACTTCTACTTCACCGACCACGGGAAGACGCGACCCCGCGACCGCGACCGAACCGGCGTCTTCTACGCCTCGCCCGACGGCAAGATGATCAAAGAAATCGTCTTCCCGATGGAAGGGCCGAACGGCATCGGCCTGAGCCCCGACGGCAAAGTGCTGTACGTTGCGGAAACGCCGACCGGCCGCCTCTACGCCTATGACCTCGTCGGGCCTGGCCAGGTGGGCATGCGCCACGTTGTGGGCACCGTGCCGGGTGCGCCACCGTTCAATTTCGCCATGTGCGATTCACTCGTCGTGGATGGCGAAGGCAACATCATCGTCGCCACGCTGGTAAACGGCGGCCTCACATCGTTCACCCCGGCCGGCGAGGCGACGCACTACCCCTGCCCGGACCTGCTGACCACGAACGCGTGCTTCGGAGGCCCCGGCCTGCGCACGCTCTACGCGACGCTCAGCACCACCGGAAAGCTCATCGCCTTCGACAACTGGCCAACGGCGGGGCTCAAACTGAATTTCTAGCGAAGGTCACTCCAGGAGCCCGCGAAGGAACGCCGCGATTCGTGGCGAGTTGCGAACGGCCTCGCGCATCGCTGCCACGTCCGAGTCCGCGAGGATCAGCGGGTCGCGCATGAACTGGCCGCGTGCGCTGTACGAACAGAATCGCAGCATCACCGATCCGGCGGCGTCACCTTCATCGAAGTCAAGAAGCTGGATCGTAGGTTGATGGTGTTCGCCTTCGAAGGTCGCCTCTTCGGCCACGTTTCCGCTGCCAAAGTGCAGCGAGAACTTTCGAGGGACTTTGCGCGCCATGGCCTTACCTCGGTGTGGTTTGCGTCGAGGCTACTCCAGCGCCCCCGAGACCACGAGGTTCGAGATCTCCTCATCGCTCATTCCAAGGACTCGCTCGAGCACGAACTGGTTGTGCTGGCCAAGCGTCGGGGCTGGCCGGAGGGGTGCACCGGGGCTGCGGGACAGGCGGAAGCGAGGGCCTTCAACGGTCACTTCCCCAATCTCGGGCTGGGTTACGTTCTCAAAGTGGCGGCGTGCCACCAGTTGCGGGTCCGCGAACAGGTCTTCGGCAGTCGAAACCCGATGGCAGGGAACGCCGGCCGCCTGCAGGCGCTCTTCCACTTCTTCCACAGTACGTTCGGAAGTCCACTCCTCGATCAGTCCTTCGAGTGCGCGCCGGTTTGCATAACGCCGGAGGAATCCTTCGAAGCGCGAATCTTTCGCCCAGTCTTCGTGTCCCAGGGCGGCACAGAGCGACCTCCACTCCTCGTCGTTCGTTACCGCGATGGCAACCCACCGGTCCTCGCCCCGGCAGCGAAAAACACCATGCGGCGCGAAGTCTTCCGAGCTATTCCCCATCCGCGTTCGGATGCGTTGATTGACGGTGAAGTCCAACAGCGCGGGCGCAAGGAAGTGGAGCGATGCCTCGCCTTGCGAGAGGTCGATGTGCTGACCCTGACCTGTCCGTGCGCGGTGGTCGAGCGCGGCGAGGAGGCTGACGCCCACGAATTTCGGCGAAACGTAGTCCGTGTAGGCCAGGAACGGACCCGAAGGCGGCCGGTCGGGCCACCCGGTCAGTTCGTGAAAGCCGGTGAGTGCCGCGCCCATGGTCCCATACCCGGCAAGCTCGGATTCGGGGCCCGTTGCACCGGAAAGGCAGGTGCTGAGCATGATGAGACCGGGGTTTCGGGCCGCCAGTGTTTCATAGCCGAGCCCCCAGCCCGCCATTGCCGAAGGCGTGAAGTTCTCCACGACGACATCAGCCCAATCGCACAGTCGCAGCGCGACTTCGCGAGCCTCTGGCTTTGCAAGGTCGAGCGTCAGCCCGAGCTTCCCGATGTTCACATTACAGAAGTTGGCAGACCGTTCGGGGCCGACAACGCCGTCTTTGTATGGCTGTCCGGTTCGGAGCGCATCGAGAAAGCGGGAGCTTTCGATCTTCACCACCGTGGCGCCCCAATCCGCAAGGACGCGGGTTGCTGCCGGGGCGGCGAACACCCAGGAGAAGTCGCAGACCTTCAGGCCTTCGAGCGGAGGCCGAGCGACCGCTTCGCCTCGTGGTGGTAAAGCGCGCCGGGGCGATTCCGCCGCGATCTCCGCGCGGTGTTCGTTTAACCGTGGAGGACGGCGCCGGAACGCCATCGGCGAGCGAGAGAACCGTGCAAACGGTCCGGGAAACGCCGAGAGCTCGTTCGCAGTGGGATGGGCAAGTCGCTGCCAGTATTCCCGAGCCTCGAGTTGGGGCGAACGGGCGATATCGGCCATCGTGCTCACGGGCACGATGAGGACATGGCGCTCGAACGTGCCCTGGAAAAGCTCGGCTTTGGTGTGCGAGCGGGTGAACTGCTCGATCGCATCCACGCAGCGCATGAACTCCGAGAGCGGCTCCTGGCCGGAAGTGAGCAACTGGCCATAGCCGATCCAGTCTTTGTCGCGCGTCGCCTCGTCGATGACGCCTTCTTCGCACATCCACTCGAACAATCGCCTGGTGAACGGGCCCAGGGCGTTGCCGAACAAGAGTGTGATGTTCACGAAGCCGTCTTTGCACGGATAAACAAAGCGGATGAATAGCGGGCCGACCTTCAGGCCGCCGGCCGCGCGCTCGATGGGCGTGTCGTTCCAGGCCGGCGCGAGAATGACCGACTGGGTCGCCATTATCGAGGCCGCCTGCGCCGAGACATCGATGTGCTGGCCCAGGCCGTCACGCTGGCGAGCTGCAAGCGCGATGAGCGCCGCGAAGCAGGCCTCCGCGCCAGCGTGGAGGTTCGCTTGAGGCACGGAAACGGCTACCGGCGCACGGTCACCGTCTCCTGCCAGGTCCTGCGCCCCCGAAGACGCCCAAACGGTCAGGTCGGAGGCGGCCCAGTTGGCGTGTGGCCCTTCCTGTCCGAATGGCGTGATAGAGACCACGATGAGCGCGGGATTCTTTGCCTTCAGTGCCTCATAGCCCAGCCCGAGGTCGTCCAGGTATCCGGGTCGAAACGACTCAATGAGGAAGTCCGCTGTGGCAGCCAGGGCGAGCAACTCAGCCTTCCCTTCGGAGGTTGTGATGTTGAGGGCAAGGCTGCGCTTGTTCCTGGAATATGCCCACCAGGTCAGGGAATGTTCGAGGTCCGGCTCGTCATGGCGAAATGGACCCTGCTGCCGGAGGGGAGAGCCATCCAGCGGCTCGATTGCGATCACATCGGCGCCAAGGTCGGCGAAGAGCGCGCCGCAAATCGCCGATGAGTTCGTGGTCAGGTCCAGCACGCGATACGGCGAAAGCATGAGTCCCGCTAGCCTTTAAATCCGAATTTCGGGAGTTTACACGTTTGCGAGCGACCCATGTCTAATCTCTGCTGCCGGCAGCTGTGACGCATCAACGCGAAAGGAAGGCCTGGAACTCAGCCCGGCTCGTCGCTGCCTTCCTCGCACCGACCAGGTACCAGCGCGTCCAGAGCGCGTTGTGCAATTTCCGCAGTCCAGGAACCCACGGCGGAAGCGCACCGGCGAAGGCCGCCGCCTGCACCGGAATGGGCAGTCTGCTCGAGAATTCCGCGAGGTATCGCGTCAGTCTTCGGCGTGCCGGGCGCCCTTTCCTCGGGACGGCCGCGAGGAATTGTGGCTCCGTCCGGTAGAGCGTCATTGCCGCGGCGCCCGTCGTTGCGGCATCCGCCAAAACCTCCGCGGTGGACTTGGTGTTGTGCTGGGTACCGGCGGCGCCGCGGCTGTACAGAAACGAAACCCCTGCGCGGTCGAGCCGGTATCCCAGTTCGCAGTCCTCCATCCGCCGGATTGCCGGATTGAATCCCCCGACGGCAAGGAACTCGGCGCGCGGCACCAGGAGGTTCCCGCTATAGCACCAGGAGAAGCGAATCCGCTCGAGATCCTGGAGCTGGGTGAGGCTCGCCCAAATGCTGCTGTTGGTGGAGCCAACGCCCCGCGACTTCCAGATGGTGTTCAGATGGCCAAGTACCGCGTTGCGTTGGCCGGTCCCTGCTGCCCTGAGATGGTTTTCCAGTGCGCCCGGTTCGAGGACCACGTCATCATCGACGAAGACAAAGAAATCGCCCCCTGCCAAACCGGCTCCCGCGTTTCGCGCCGCCCCGGCCCCGGCATTCTGTTGCTCGATAACGTGAATGGAGAATGGCCAGTCGCGGCCGCTCACCGCCGTTGCCGAATCGTCGGTGCAGCCATCGAGGACGACGATCGCCTCGAACTCTTCTGCCGGCAGGGTCTGTGCAGCCAACGAATCCAGGAGCCTGATGAGGGCTTCCCGCCGGTTGTACGAGGGGATGACAACAGAAACGCGCGCCGCCACTGGGTGCGCACGCTAGGTCAGAAGGATGTTGGTTTGCAATCCTTGCGAGGCCTACTTAAGCAGGCCTCGCTCCTGGAGGGCCCGCTTCATCGTCGACCCGATATCGGCCGGCGAATCCGAAACCCACGCTCCCGCGTTCGCAAGGGCGGCCTTCTTGTTTTCGGCTTTGCCGTCCTCGCCCGAGATAATCGCGCCGGCATGGCCCATCCGACGACCGGGAGGCGCTGTGGCCCCGGCGATGAACGCGACGACCGGCTTCTTCACGTTCGCCTTGATGTAGGCGGCGGCTTCCTGTTCCGCAGAACCACCGATCTCGCCGACCATCACGATGGCGTCCGTGTCCGGGTCCTCGTTGAGCATGCGAATCGCTTCCACCTGGCGCGTACCGATGATCGGGTCGCCCCCGACGCCGATGCAGGTACTCTGCCCGATGCCTTCGTTTGTGAGCTGGGCGACCACTTCGTACACGAGCGTGCCCGAGCGGCTCACGACGCCAACCCGGCCGGGGAGGAACACATCGCCGGGCATGATGCCGACGCGGGTCTTCGTGCTGGGGGTGATGACCCCCGGGCAGTTCGGGCCGATGAGGATGCTCGAAGAACCCTGCATGGCTGCTTTCACGCGGACCATGTCCAGGACTGGAATGCCCTCGGTGATGCAGACGATGAGCGGGAGCTTGGCCGCAGCAGCCTCAAGAATTGCATCCGCTGCGAACGGCGCCGGCACGAAGATGATGGTTACGTTCGCGCCGGTTTCGCGGACCGCCTGGTCGACCGTCGTGAAAATAGGCACGCCGTCTTGCTGTTCGCCGCCGCGCTTGGGATGGATCGCTGCCACAACGTTCGTCCCGTAGGCGATCGAGCGTCGCATGTGGTTCGCGCCCTCGGTTCCAATGCCCTGGACCATCAGGCGGGTATTCGCATCAACAAGCACAGCCATGTGGCGATTTCCGATTCAGCAATTTCCGGTTTCCGGACGGCGAGCGGCCGCATGGGGGGTTCGGATGCCCGGAAAGAGACGATACAGGCCGGGCTTTGTAGATGCGACCTTCGAGGGCGTTCATCTCGTTGCGGAAGGTATACTCCACAGATGGAAAGCACACCGGAACCGCTGATCAACGTCGACCCCGAGATCCTGGGAGGCGAGCCGGTGTTCATGGGTACGCGGGTGCCCGTGAAGAGCCTGATCGACCACCTGGCGGAAGGCATTTCGCTGGATGAATTCTTGGATGACTTTCCCTCGGTAAGCCGAAAGCAAGCGGTGCGGTTCATAACAGAATCTGGCGTGGAATACACGGAGCGGCATGGCGCGTTTATTGCTTGATGAGCAAATGCCGCGCCGGCTCAAACAGAGCCTCATCGGACATTCGGTATTCACCGTCCAGGACATGCGATGGTCAGGGCTGAAGAACGGCGCACTGTTACGCCGCGCGGAATCCATCTTCGACGTCCTTATCACCATGGACAAGAGCATTCAATTTCAGCAGTCGGTCTCTGGTCTGGAGATCGGCGTTCTGGTGCTGCGAGCAAAGTCGAATTCCTTGCAAACCCTCCGTCCACACGTGAAATTGATTGGCGAGGTGGCCAGCCAGATCACCCCCGGCACAGTATTCGAGTTGGAACTCAGGGAGCACTAAGGCGTGCGTCGTTGGGGTTGATTGACACGCTGAGTGAGCGGGCGCTTGCGGGATGGCGCGCTGGCCTGAACTGCCTTCGGCACAGCGGGCCGGCGGCTTTCCATTAGCCGCTGAAGCTTCCGCCACTCGTCGCCCGCCAACGGCTTGTAAACGGCCGGAAATTTCGACCGCAACTCAATGGCGTCCAGCCGGTATCGCTCGGCGATCGAACCCATCGCCATGAGGGTGCTCGGGCCAAGCCGCCGCCCGGATGAATCCGCGATCTCCTGCAGAAGGTCCATCGCTACGTAGGCGTCCTGGTGTAATCCGAGCACATCCTGCATCGCCGTCACCCGCGCACTGAATTCGACAGCGGGTTTGCCATAGATGCCTGTGCCAACGAATTCGAGCGCATAGCGCAGCTTCTTGGCATCGATGCGCAGCAGGTGATACGCCTCCGGAGGGGAGTCCTTCGTTATCGAATCGCCCTGCTTGCGTACGCGCTTGTAGCGCTTTTCCACCATGTCGGGAGCAATCGCGAGGATCGGCGCGCGGCCCGGGGCGAACGACTTTGGTGGGCCCGCTTTCAGTGCGCTCGCGAAGCTCCCGCAGAGCCGCTCATAGCGGCGCGAATCGAGAACTGTGAGCATTCGCTTTCGCGCGGCCCGCCGCCGCGCATTCAGCAGCCCCTCCACCGATTCCAGGGCTGCCGCGCGTTCGGGCGGGAAATTGGCCCGCCATTCGTGCATCCGTTCGAGTTGGACGTCGAGGTCGCGGACTTCGCCGAGGGCCGAGGCTAACCAGCCGAGCTGGTCGCGAAATCGTTGCATGCGTGGGGTGAGCACGGGCCGGAAGGCAGCCATCGCGGCGCGCAGCCGCCGGGTCGCCACCCGCATGTCGTGCAGAGCCTCGATGTCCTCGCCCAGCCGCGTGCCGGGTTCGTTCGCCCGCATGGCGGCGTATTGCTTCCTCAGCACCGCGTACGCGACCTCGCCTGCGGTCATCTCAGGTGAAGGTGTGGTCGGCCCGAGAGGCTCGGGCGCAGCCGGCACAGTCTTGCCAGTGGCGATGAGTGCCGATTCGAATTTCGAGGTGCCTGCCTCGGTCAGGCGATTCTCGGCGACCAGGACTTCCACGAACCGCCGGGTGCGCTCGACAGCGCTCGGATCGACTTCGACTTCCACCCTCGAGAGCCGCACCGGCCGGTCTTCGCCCACGGGGATCGACGTTTCGTCGACGGCGACTTCGGCGATCACGCCCTCGGAGTCGCTCAGGTTGAAGACTTCGCGCTGGGTCTCGAGACGAAACTGCTCTTGCAGGGGGAATCGCCCTGCCACCGCGCGAACGATTGCCCCGCAACTGCCGGGCGCCGCGGCCGGGGTCAACACATCGGGATCCAGGAATTCGTTCAATTCGCGCCGAGTGCGCATCGCGCCGGTTGGCTCGGCCCGCGACTTCAGCGTGAGCTCGGCGGAGTCGCCCTTGCGCCGGATCCTGCAGGTGTAGCCGGCACGGTTGAGGTGCCATTCCTCGGTGTCGAAATAGGTGTCATCGAGCTCTTTGAGCCCGACGCGCTCAACGGTGTAGCCAGCGGGCATCGTGCCCTGGAGCCACCGCACCACAGGCCGGGTGTCGAGCGCGGCGTACTGCCATTCGATCTCCATCTGGTCCGCGGTCACCCGCACATAATAGTCGAACGGCTCGCGCCCGGACCGAAGAGGCTACATAAGTGTTGTGAGCTTCGCGGGGGCAATCGTTCGATAGGCCTCACGGACCACCGACTCCACCTCGGCCCAGTCCGTCTCCGGCAGGTCCAATCGCACGCCAACCCAGCCACGGTGGCCAACGTAGGGTGGCCGGAAAAACCGGTCCGGAGCGGTGGTGATCATCGCGTCCTGGGCACCGAACGGAGCCGCGCACCAGAAACCGAATTCGCCGCCATGGTGGCGATTGGAAAACATGACGAACGACTTCTTATCCCGGACGAACCATGTCGGTTCGCCATGGCTGAGCCGCTCCGTTGTTTCCGGTAGCGAAAGGCAAATGGTCCGCAATCGTTCGAGTCTCTCGTGTTCATCCATTCGGGAAGTCTAGGAACGCGGTCAACGGTTTTCTATTCCCTGCACCGAACACACCGTATGGTTCCGCCCTGATGAGACGGGGCCTCTTTTTCACCCTTTCGGTCTGGCTGGTCGGGGCGGCCATGATTCGCGCCACGTTGCTCGTCCCGCACCAGTGCCCGGCGGTCACCCCGGAATCGGCAATATTTGCCGCGAACCAGTCGGCCGATTGGATCGAACGCGCCCAGCTTGCCGATGGGTCTTACGTGTACGAATACAACCGCGCCGAAAACGACGAGCCCGGCGGATACAACGTCGTGCGCCATGCAGGCGTGACCATGTCGCTCTACCAACTGGCCGCCGCCGGTGAGCTCTCGGTGTTGCCGGCCGCGGACCGCGGGCTGCAATACATGGTCGACAATCTCTACCGTCACGACGACTGGGCCGCCTTCCAGGATCCGTCCGACGGCGGTGTCCAGCTCGGCGCGAGCGCGCTCATGCTCGATGGGCTCATGCAGCGCCGCCTCGCCACGGGCGACACGAAATATGACGAACTCTCGCACGAAGTCGCCCGGGCGCTTCTCGCGCTCCAGTTGGATGACGGGTCGTTCCTCAACCGCTGGGATCCTCGAATCAATGCCCCGGTCCCCAACGAGCGGTCGAAGTACGCGACCGGCGAGGCCTTCTGGGGGCTCACCCTCATGCACCGTTTCTTTCCCGGTGAAGGGTGGGATACCTATGCCTTCAAGACGGCTGACTACCTGGCTCTCGCTCGCGACGATTACGAAAACCAGAAGTTCCCGCCATGGGCCGACCAGTGGGCAGCCTACGGGCTGGGCGAAATGGCCGATTGGCCGCTGAAGGACTATCACATCGCCTACGCCCGCAGCCTCGCCGAGCGGTTCGGATTCCTGGTCCGAGTCGAATCACAGCGGCGCGACAACTGGTTCTCTCGCGCGCTCCATGGGCGCCAGGCTCGCGCGGCCGGCATGGGGACGTGGGTCGAGGGCCTCACCTCGCTCTATCGCGTGGCGGCAGCAGACCCGCGCATGGCGGACATGAAGGTGAAGATCGCCGAGCGCATCGATTGCGGCGCCGGCATGCTCGCGGACCGGCAGGTCTCCCAGGAGGCTGCCAACCGCTCCGACAACCCGGACCGGACGCTCGGCGCCTGGTTTACGAACGATGTGACGCGCATGGATGACCAGCAGCACGCCCTCTCGGCGTTGCTCCGCGCCGCTCCAATCATCGAATCCGAGGAGAACAGGTGACCGACTTCCTCCAGCTTTTCGTCTTCATGTTCGCCGCGGTCAATCCCGCCGCCGCCGCCGCGGCGCCAGCCGGGAAACGGCTGCCAATTGAGGTTTCCGCAATGGGGCTCGGCCTCGGAGTGGCGCTGGCCGGCGCAGCAGCCCTGCTTTCGAATTCGATTCTCGACGGCCTCGGTGTCGAGCCGGAGACGTTCCGTGTGGGCGCGGGAGTTGTCTTTCTCATCGGCGGGGCACTCGCGGCCTGGAACGGCGGCGCCGCCCACCGTGGCCCCTGGGAGGGCCGCCCCGCCGCGGTATTCCCACTCGCGTTGCCAGTCCTAGCGACCCCGGCTGTCCTTGCAGCGGCGGTATCGTACGGCGTCGACCGTGGGAAGGCGGAGGCGTTACTCGCAGCGGCGATCTGCGTTGGCATCGCAGGAGTATTCGTTGCGCTCCGCGTTGGCCGCTTCGAAGCTGCCTGCGACGCGGTCGCCCGCGTCACCGGCGGCCTTCTCATACTCGTCGCGGCGGGGCTGATCGTGAGCGGTGTCCGCGCTATCTGAGCTGCCGAGAGAGGACCGGTCATGTCGCTGCAGAACCGCGTCGACCCTTTCGGTGAAATCCACGCGAACGGCTCCCGCGGGACCATGTTCGGCAATCGCGGCGGATGCATGCACCGCAACAGGCAACTCGTCGGCCGCCCCTGGACGAACTCCCGCTGGATCTGCTGTGTTCTTGAATTCAAGGGCCGCCACCGCGAGGTGATGGCCGAGAACCGCTACACCGAGCTCTTTTTTCTCGACGAAGCAACCGCCTTCGCCGCGGGGCACCGGCCCTGCATGGAGTGCCGCCGCGACGATGCCAACCGGTTCATTGCCGCCTGGTCCCGCGCACACCTGGGCGGCCAGCGATTGAAGACCATCTCGCATCTTGATGAGATCGCTCATCGTGAGCGCGTCGACCCCAAAACGTATCGCCAGGTGACGCGCGAGGTGCTCCTTTCCACCGTCCCGGATGGCGCATTCGTCAGCCTTGCAGAAGCCCCGAGCTCACCGTTGTTGCGCTGGCAAGGCAGGCTCCTCGCATGGAGTTTCGGAGGCTATGCCGACGCGGTCCCGATCCCCGCGGATCGGCCCGTGACGCTGCTCACTCCGCCTTCTTTCGCCATTGCCTTCGCCGCCGGTTACACGCCTTCAGTCCATGCGAGCGTGAAAGACGCTTAGCACTCAGACGCTCTCCGCCATACACTCCAAGGACAACTATTTCACCTCTTTTGCGGAGAGACCTATGTCCGGCCACTCCAAATGGTCCACGATTAAGCGAGCCAAGGGCGCGAACGACGCCAAGCGCGGCGCCATCTTCACCAAGCTGAGCCGCGAGATTATCCAGGCCGCCAAGCAGGGCGGCGGCGACCCCGGGATGAACTTCAAGCTTCGCCTCGCGATCCAGCGGGCGAAGGCCCAGAACATGCCCAACGACAACATCGAACGGGCGATTTCCAAGGGCACCGGCGGCAGCGCCGAAGAGCAACTCGATGAGATCCAGTACGAGGGCTACGGCCCCGGCGGCACGGCCATCATCGTTACCACGCTCACCGATAACCGGAACCGCACCGTCGCCGAAGTCCGCCACCAGTTTTCGCGCTCGGGTGGAAACCTGGGCGAAAACGGCTCGGTGGCATGGCAGTTCGAAGCCAAGGGCCTGATCACCATCCCGGTGAACGGCAAGGATCCGGACGACATCGCTCTCGAGGCAATCGACGCGGGCGCCGAAGATGTGGAGATCCAGGACGAGTCAGTTGAGGTGAAGACCGAGCCGACGAACCTGGAGCCGGTTCGCAAGGCACTCGAATCGAGCGGGCTCGAAATCGAGAACGCCGACTTCGCCATGGTGCCGAAAGTGACCGTAGAACTCGATACGAAGGCGGCCCACCAGGTTCTCCGCCTCATCGAAGGGCTCGAAGACCTGGAAGATGTCCAGCGTGTTTATTCGAACGCGGACTTCTCGGATGAAGCTATCGAGTCGTACGCGGGTTAGAACCGAAGGAAAAGAGGAACGGCACGGAAGCGGCTCCGGGAGGGGGGTCCGGTGTGTCTCTGCCGCGTCTCGTGCCGTATGCCGTCAGTCTGCGGTTAATCCGCGCGCGAGTCTGTGAACCGCGTCACGCCTGACCACCCAGGACATCCCGGCCAGGGATGCTCGCAGGTTCGATGTGGCATTCGAATACGCGCCCGAAGTGGAAGGCGAAGGCGTCGGTCACTTCTTTGAAGTTCACCTGCTTTCCGACTTCCGCGGCCATGCTGGTCATCTCCATGTCGCGCATGCCGCAGGGGTTGATCAGGTCCCAGTGGCTCATGTCCGGGTCGATGTTGAGCGCGATGCCGTGCATCGTCACCCAGCGGCGGACGTTCAGGCCGACCGAAGCGATCTTGCGGTCTTCGACCCACACGCCGCGCCCCGCATCACTCCGGATTCCACGCAGCCCCCAATCGGCGAGCACGCCGATGACTGCCTCTTCGAGGCCTTTCAGGTAATCGAGGACGCCGATTCCCCAGCCGCGCAGGTCGATGATGCCGTAGGCGACCAGCTGTCCTGGTCCGTGGTACGTGATATCGCCACCGCGCTCGGCCTGGACGATTTCGATGCCCCACTGCCGAACCGTCTCGGCCTCCACCCGCAAGTTCGGCTCAGGGTGGCTTCGGCCGAGTGTCAGAACCGGCCTGTGCTCGGTGAGCAAGAGGGTGTCGACGCCGGCGCCTTCGCGGCGCTGCGCCTGAAGACGCTGCTGCAGGCGATGCACCTCGCCATAGCTCGTCGTCCCGAGTTCGTACACGGCGACCGGGCGTGTTGCTTCCACTTTCGCTGCCTTCCTCGTCATACAAGCATCGCATATGGGGTTTCTGCCAGTTCGCGGACACGGGAAAGGAGACGTGCCGCTGATCCTTCGCTCCAGCGCGAACTGTCGTACGACATGGTCAGGCTGGCGGTGCCAGATTCGTTCTGAGCCGCAAGTGCGAAGGCCACGCCGCGCCCGGCCGCGAGATAGGCAGTCGCCGAAATCACCCCGAGTTCCGCGAGGGAAACCATCGTCCACTCGGCATCTTCGAAGGCAGCATTGCCGCCGTCCGCGCGCGCCGCGACCGCTTCCCGAAGCGTCATCGCCTCGGGCGAAGCCAGCGCGCTCGAGACATCCGATTCAATCTCCGCGATGACCAGCGCGCCCGCTCCGGGCATGGAGCCGGCCTCGTCGAGCGCGACGGCGATCGCACGGAAGACGACATCTTCGATGCGGGCGCCGGAGCCATCCGGAGCCCACGCCCGGCGGCATGCCGCGGCAAGCCTGTCGGCTTCCTGCACGTTCACGCCGACGGTCACCGAAAGCACCTGTGCCGCGGCCGCGGCCTCCGCGGAGATGCGGGCATAACGTTCGCTCCTGGCGTCGCCCGGCGCAGTTGCCCCGGTGGGGGATTCTTCGGTCTCCCAGAGCGCGAGGCCGGGGATCGAGCCGCCGGGCTCGTCGAGCGCCTCGGTCACGGCATCTGGCTTTCCGGAGAAGAAGCCGCTGTCGAAGTCCACCTCGTCGCCCGGTGCATGGTCCCACTCGATCGCGGGAACGTCCGTGAATCGCCGCTTAAACGGTACAACCACCGCCTCGAACTGGGGCTCTTTCGGTTCGCCGTGTACCTGGGCTGCGTCGTTGTTCTCGGCGGGCTCTGCCGGGAATTCTTCTGCACTCGATATTGTCTCGTTTGCGATGGTTTCGTCGTGCGGCGGAGCATCGGGCTCATCGGCCGGCTGCGCGCCGCCTTCGGCATCTGCCTCGCCCGGTGCGAGAATGAGACCAATCACGCCGCCCGCCATCGGGACGCTTCCCATCGCCAGGCTGTGGCGGAGCAACCCCGGCTGTTCGGCTTCGACTTCGAACGCAACGAACTCGTATTCGACGCGGCAAATGGGTTCGCCGGTGGAAACGTTGGAGCCATCGGGCTGGTACCACTCGGCGACCACACCGCCGGACATTCCTTCGCCGAATTCCGGAACACGAACGGACACGGCCATGAGTACCTCCCCCGGGCGCGAACGCCTCCTCTTTAGAGACGGCAACCGGGCGGCCATTCGGAAGGGTTCAGGGGGTGATTCGAAGGCTCTCTGCGATTCCTTTTACTTCGTCGAGGTCCATTCCAACCGCGGTGATCCGGACGACAAGGTCTCCCTGGCTCCAGGTCAGAACGGTGGTCTCTCCGTCCTCGCTGAGGTATCCGGAAGTTCCAGAGATATCCACGGGGGACATTCCAGCGGTCATCCACTGCTGCAGCCCTCCAGGCCGGACGCGTTGGAGGATTTCGAGGGCGCGCGATCCCGGCCCGGCGTATGAAAGCCGAAAAGTCACAGCTTCGTTGCCGGAGTCCTTCGTGATTTCGTATTCAACGGATTCAAAACCCTGCGGAACCGCAGGCAGCTCAAGCATTCCCGGCGGTGTGTCGACGTCGAACTTCTCCGGCACTCCCGAACTGCCCATCGAAGTGCTGTCGCCTGGCTGATCAGCCAGCTGGGAGGGACTGTTGTCGAGTTCCCTGCGCGCATCTTTCGGTGGGTCGAAGTCAAACTTTGTGGCGCTGATCTTCGTGTCCCAGTCGAGCCTTGTCACTGCGATATCGAAGTTTCCAGCACCGCCAGAATCGACCTCCTCGCGAAGGAAGACCATCCGCTCCTCGTCCACCCAGTACCGGGCGGAGCGGCCATAGGTGGTAACACCATCAGACGTTGAGCTGGCACTGACAGGAGCGAGCTCGATGATGGTTGTTGGTCTCCCCAGAACCACATCCGTCCCCACCCGCGTCACGGTTGCCTGGTGGTCGTTGCCACCGCTGGCTTTGAGTTGGCCGATTAACTCATCGAGGTTCGCGACCGCCGAGGGCCATGGACCGATGAATGTGGAAAAACTCCACGGCCGGACGCGGAGTTTGGCCTCTTCTGGGAAGTCGTAAAGCGGCGTCCTCGAATACGAATTGGTCGATTCGCGGTAATAGATCTGCTCGGTTCCATTCGTGACGATGAGGTCGGTGCCCGCATCGGATGCCGGTTCGAGGGTCTCGATTTCGACGCGCATGTGGTCCATGTCCCGATTCCACCAGCGCACGACCATAACCCGACGGACGGGCTCAAGATCTGCGTTCGCGAGGTTCGTCCCAACGGACGTCGACCTGTCAAGAGACTCAATCCTCGCTTCCAGGTAGAACGGAGGCAGGTCGCCGACCTGCGAGTCATCGTCCCGGTAGAGGACGGCGAGCAGCACGATTCCCACGACCAGGACAGCCGCCGTTCCACCGGCCCACTTGAGCGCGCCCATGGTGGCGAGTCCGCGCAGGTTCGGCGCGGGAATCCGCGAGCGCTTTCGCCAGCGCCAGTAGTCCGCCGCCTGTTCGCGCGAATCGAGCCCGAGCTTCCCCATGATCTCACTGACGTTCCATTTGGCCCCGTCGAGCGTGATGCCCAGCTCGTCGCCGATTTCGCCGTTGGTCTTGCCCGCGACCAGCAGGTCGAGCACCTGCAGTTGGCGGTCATTCAACTGCGACTCGAGTGATCTCGCGGCCCGGAACTGTTCCGTCTCGCTCGCCATGGGGCGATGGTGCGCCGGATGCGCCGGAAGGTCACTACCCGATGGCTGCAATTGCTACGAGCAATATCCCGGCCGCCAACGTTTTACGAACCTGCAACGCGCTTGTTGCCATCATTTATGACGCCGCTTACGTGCGCCCGCTACGGTCAGGGTTATGGCGGTTTTGCGAAATACGTCGCCGCATGTCTCACTGCCGGAGGACTTCGGTCTCGGCATCGTGGTTGCGACCGTGCTCATTTCGCTGGTGGTCGTCGCCTGCGCGATTGTGGCTTCCACACCCACGGAAGGCCCTAAGGGCGAGGGACATGAGCCCACCGGCAACGAATACATCGATATCCAGCCCGCGGCGGTGCCCGAAACCATCACCACGCAGTAGACGCTTCTAGGCCCGGCGGATAGTGAGCCCACCGTCGACGGGCACGGCGACTCCGGTGAGGAAGCTCGCAGCTGGCAGTGCGAAACTCAACGTCATCTGCGCCACCTCTTCCGGCGAGCCGTAGCGGCGCAAGGCGGTGCGCTGGTGCGCGTACTTCTGCTTCATCTCTTCGGGGATTGGCTCGGTCATGCCCGTGCGGATCGGGCCCGGGCAGATGCAGTTCACCGTGATGCCCTCTTTCCCGAACTCAAGTGCCAGCGAGCGCGTCAGCCCGATAACTCCATGCTTCGCCGCCGTGTAGGGGCTGTTGCCCGCTGTCGCTCCGAGACCTTCCGTGCTGGCGATGTTGATAATCCGCGGGCTCGCCGACTTCCGCAGGTGCGGCAATGCCGCCCGGATCGTGTGCGTCATCGCCGTGAGGTTCACCGCCAGCACGCGCGCCCAGGCCGCATCGTAGCCTTCGCTCTCGAGCGGCAGCGCCGCGGAGATCCCGGCGTTGTTCACCAGGATGTCGAGGCCGCCGTATTCCGCGACCACTTCGGCCACCAGCTTGTTCACGGCGTCGCGGTCCGAAACGTCGCAGGCCCATGCGCGCGCCGTGTTTCCGGCCGCGGTGATGGCGTTGGCCACGCGCTCGACCGGTTCGCGGTTCTGGTCGACCGCCGCTACCTTCGCGCCCTCATCCGAAAACACGTAAGCCGTCGCCTCGCCCATGCCGCTGCCCGCGCCGGTGACAAGCACGACTTTTCCTTCGACCGAACGGCTGAGCTGGCTGACACGTCCCATGGAAATCCCTCAACGATTGATTGCGCAGGTCTACGGGCTCCGCGCTCATCCGGCAAGTGCGCGCTTTGGTTGCGCGCCCGTCGCGGCCCGGCCATGCTACCGCGACGAAGCCACACCCCTTTCAGGAGTCTCCAACCATGGTTATGGCCCTCGATGGCATCAAGGTACTCGACCTCTCCCGGCTTGCCCCCGGCCCCCACTGCTCCATGCTTCTCGCCGACTTCGGCGCCGATGTGACGCTCGTCGAAGCGGTCCCCGGCGCGTCCGCGAAACTCGGCGGAGGCGGCCTCCGCCGCAGTGAATCCGCCGACCGTGCCGCCGCCTATAACGCCCTCGGCCGCGGCAAGAAGTCCATCGCCCTGAACCTCAAGGACGAAGCGGCGAAGAACATCTTCTACGAGATGGTGAAGTCCGCCGACGTGGTCATCGAAGGTTTCCGCCCGGGCGTGGTGAAGCGCCTCGGCGTGGACTACGACACGCTCGCGAAGATTAACCCGCGCATCATCTGCTGCTCCATCTCCGGCTTCGGCCAGACCGGGCCATACAGCAACCTCGTGGGCCACGACATTAACTACATCTCGGTCGGCGGCGCGCTTGGCGTCACCGGCCGCCCCGGCCAACCGCCATCAATCCCGGTCAACCTCGTCGCCGACTTCGCCGGAGGCGGTCTCACGGGTGCATTCGCGATCTGCCTGGCGATCATCGCCCGCGAAAAGACCGGTCGCGGCCAGAACGTCGATATCGGCATGAGCGACGGCGTCCTCTCGCTGATGACCAGCGCCTTCACCCAGTACTTCGCCTCCGGGACGACGATTCAGCCCGGCGCATCGCTGTTGAACGGCGCCTCTCCGTTCTACAACACTTATGAGTGCTCCGATGGCCGCTGGTTCTCCATCGGTAGCATCGAAGGCCATTTCTGGGAGGCGCTCTGCAAGGTCATCGGCACCGAAGACCTGCTGCCCAAGCAGTTCAACCAGCCCGAGTGGCCGGCGATGATCGAACGCTTCAAGGGCATCTTTAAGCAGAAGACCGCCGACGAGTGGATGGCGATCATGTCGCAGTACGACATCTGCGCCGCGCCCGTGCTCGAAATGGAGAACGTCGTCACGAACGAGCACAACCTCGCCCGCGGCATGGTCATCGAAGTCGATTCGCCCATTGGCAAGGTGAAGCAGATCGGCGTCGGCCCGAAGCTGAGTGACACCCCCGGCAAGCCGAAGTTCAGCTCGCCACTTATCGGCCAGCACACGGACGAGATCCTCAAGGGCCTCGGCTACGACGAAGGCAAGATCGCCAGCCTCAAGGAGGCAGGGACGGTCGGATAGCGATGCAGGAGCCCGTTGCCCGCGGCGACCTCCGGTTCACGGAAGAGATGAACGCCCGGCCGAAGCCGGGGCTCTTCGATGTGGACTCTGGGCTCCAGCATTTCGCCATCGTTACGTATGCCATCCCGGCCGAGCGGCTGCGGCCGCTGGTCCACCGCCGATTCGACCTCGAAACCATCGAAGGGCCGGATGGTTCTCCGCAGGCGCTCATCTCCATGGTCCCGTTCATGGACAAGGACTTCCATTCGGCCTGGCTGAACTACCCGCAGCTCACCTTCGGCCAGACGAATTACCGGGCCTACGTGATCGACCGCTACACGGGTGACCGCGTGGCCTGGTTCTTCGGCACCACCCTCGATTCGTGGTCGGTGGCCATCCCGAACCGCCTGTGGAAGCTCCCGTGGTATCGCGCCCACTCGACCTTCGACTGCGAGTACGACGAGTCGGCGGGTCGTTACTCGCACTACCGGCTCTCGACCCAGAGCGACTGGGCGCCGGTAACACTGGAACTCGAAGACACCGGCGAGCCGCCCACGGAGTTGCGGGGTTTCGACTCGCTCGAAGCTGCCCGGGTGATCCTCACCCATCCGTTCATTGGGGCGTTCTACCGTCGCGACCGCAGGCTGGGGAGCTACAGCGTCTGGCACGCACCGCTGGAGCTCACGGTGGGCCGGGTTAAATCAGCGAAGATCGGGCTGTTCGAAGACCTGGGGTTGCTAACCGCGGACGAGGCACTTCAGCCGCACAGCGTGCTGATCCAGCCGATCACGCAGTTCACGATTTACCTGCCGCCGAAGAAGTTGGGGCGGCCGGGCGGTTAGGGGATTTTGTACGTTGTAGGATCGAGATTCGGTTACAGAACATGAAAGCCGTTGCGGTCCTCGTCGCCATTTTCCTCGCCGTCCTGGTGTTCGGCGCGCTTGCCGAAACACCCATGCCCACGGCGACCCCTCCCTCTACGACGGTCCAGCCGTTCCCATCGACGCCGCACTACCTCCGCGCGTTTCCCGGCCCGGAGGAGGACTCGTGGTACATCTACGCCAGCGGATTCACTCCGCGCGAGCGTTTCCTGATCGGCGAAGTCGCCTGTGCCGACCTGCCGTGTGATAAGCCAATCCAGTCAGCCGTCAACGACTTCGTGAAGGAAGACGGCACGATGACGTTCTTCGTCCAGTTGTCCTATGTTCAAAACGCTTCCGCCAACCGGCTGCTGGCAGTGGTGCCTGGCACACTCACCGGGCCGGGAACTATGCAGGGCGGCGAGAGCGTCCCCGTCGATGCCCCAACGATCAGCGTCGCCGCTCATAACCCAGGCACGGGCCTCGGATATCCGAAGGGCACGAAAACCGGGATCGCTCCCGTCGATGAAGTTATTGCCCTCAGCCAGGCCCTGAATAGCGATGCCGTCCGGTCAAGGTTCGTCTTCCGGGAGGGCACCACTCTCGCTGGCTCTCCTGTGACGGGTATCGCGAGCTGGCAGTGCGCTCCGTACATCTTCTCGAAAGACAACCTGGCGCAGTCCGAATACCCCGCGGGGCTGGTCTACGCCGTCTTCCGAGTTCCGTCCGACCCGGACCTTCCCCTTCGCTACCAGGACGCCAAGTACGGGATCGCCTGGTGGGATGGTGGTGCTGGAACCCCACTCGGCGGTCTCACCCTCGTCAACGACGAGGGCCGAATCGTCGGCACGGAAATTCGCTGCGGCAGCACGCCGGGGTACCACGTCCACAATTTCGCCGACTTCATCCTGGCGCCGTTCGACGGCCCACCCGCGCCGACACCGACGCCCGGTGCGCCAACAACGGGCGATAGCGTGATGGATTTGGGGAGTACGGATTCGAGCGGCGCTCTCGTTAGTAGCCTTGCCGTTGTCCTCGTTATCGCCGGCGCCGGAATAATCCTCGGCAGGCGGTTCCGCCGGGCGGAGTAACTGGACTCAGACGCGCGAGAACACCCGCAGCTCTTCGTCGTCAACCTCGATCCGGTCCACGAGCTCATGGAGCGCCGCCTGCAGTGTTTCCAGCGGTAACTTGTCCCATTCGCGGACGACCTTGTCTCGCAGCGCCTCCAGGTGGGCCTGGCGTTCCGCTTCGGTCTGCTGCGCCTGCAGGCGCTCCTGGGCCGCGTGAAGCTCGCCTTCGAGCTCCAGGTGGTCTTTCGCCAGTTCGCCGCCAAGCGACTTCATCCGTTCGAGCGTGATGTGCCCGTGGGCCGCGTCCGCAACCAGTTCTTCGACCTGGCGGCGGTTGCGCTTCATCCGGCCCTCTACACGGTCGACCTGGCTGACGAGGTCGATGAAGTAGCCGTCAACGTTGCCGGCGCGGCGCAGGCGGGTTACTGGCCGATCCTTGTCTTTCAGCGCCTCCCGCACGCGTTCCTCGAGATCCGCGGCGCGCTGGGTGTTGTACGAACAGGCGCTCTGGTTCGTGCGGGATTCGCACTGGTAGTAGCGGTACCCGGATTCCTTCTTCTCGCCCGCCTTGGTCACCCAGCTCTGGCGCCTGGAGACGCCGATGAGCTTGTTCTGGCACTTTCCACAGAAGAGCATCCCGCTCAAGAGGAATGGCTGGACCGTCCGGGTGCGGATCGCGCCGTGATGCGACTGCAGGCGGTCCTGCACGCGCCGGAAGTCCTCGGCCGAAACCAGCGACGGGTGGCTACCGGTGACCGTCGTCCCGAAACGCGAATAGTGTCCGAGGTAGGCGCGGTTCCGGAGGATGTCGCGCACCGTGACCATGCTCCAGCGCCCTCCACGCCGCGTCGCCACGTTTTCGGAGTTCAGCTGGCCGGCGATCTTGCGGATACCGAGTTCTTCCTGGAGGTAGAGCCGGAAGATGTAGCGCACGACGACGGCTTCCTCGGGCACAAGTTCCAGCCGGCGCCGCGGCCCTACCCGGTAGCCGTAAGGCGGCCGGCCGAGCACCTCGCCCTTCACGGCCTTTCGCCGCATCGCCGAACGTACTTTCTCCGAGACGGGTGTGCCATCTCCGCGGTCGGCCCAGGTGTCGACCAGTTCGCGGAAGGCTTCGTGGCCGGTGTGCGCGATGAGCACATGGCAGCCGGTCTGTTCGATTTCGAGCAGCTTCAGCGCGGCCTGTCCCAGGTCCGCCCCAAGTGTGCCGAGACTATCGATGGCCACCACCACGAAGCCTCGCTCCGGCCGCATCAGGAAGCTCAGCATCTGCGCGAAGCCTGCCGGTGTCGACTCGTCCTCAGTATCCAGGAATGTCCCGGCCACCTCGTAGCCGAAGCGCGTGCAGAACTCGTTGAAGGCGTGGTTTTGCTCGGCGATGCTTCGCTTCTGTCCGTCCTTCCGGGCATTCTCCGCGAAGTAGCCGACAGCGCGCATGGAGACCTACCCCACGTAGAGAATGCGGTCGCAGTTCGGGCAGACCGCGATCTGATCGGCTGTGAAGGCGCGGCGCCTCACCGACTCCGGGATGGAGACCCGGCAACCGCTGCAGTTTCCTCCAGCCACTCGAGCCACCGCACCGCTCCCGTGGCGCCGGCGGGCATCGGTGTACAGCTTCATGTTTGCAGCGGCGACCTTCGGGGCCTGGGCTTTCCGGTTCGTCTGCGCCGTCGCGATGGCCGCTGTCAGTCGTTGAACTTCGGCGTCCAGGTCCGTGGTTTCGGCGCTACGTTTTGCTTGGGCAGCGTCGAAGGCTTCTTTCGCGGTCGCTTCTTCGGCCTCCGCGGTCTCCAGCGCAGTCAGGATCTCCAGCAGTTCGTCTTCGAGCGTCGAGCGGTGTTCCTTCAACAAATCCAGTTCGTGCTGGATGTTCGTCAGTTCCTTCGGGTTGCGGACGGAACCGTCATAGAGCCGCTTCTCTTCCGGTGTGATCTTGGCCGTAAGCCCGGCGATTTCGCCGTCCACCCGGCGCTGATTCTTGCGCACCTCCGCCAGAGCGCCGGAAGCAGATTCGAAGTGCGCGCGCGCCCGTTCGAGCTCCGGGCTGTTCTTCGCGCGCCACTCCGCGTCTTCGAGCGAATCCCGCAGCGAGGCGAGCGAATTGTCGAGTTCGAGGAGCGCACGGATTTCGGCTATCTGGGACAAACGCACACTCGCTTTTCCACGGCCCGGCCCTCCGCGAAAAGAGGGCTAACCGTAGCGCTAAGCGTAGGAGCGCGATGTGGGTGCGTAAACGGCCCCCGCAAGGACTTTAGAGAATCGTTACGCGGGGCCGACTGTTATGTGTGAACCGCTGCTCCGACCGAAGCACCGGCGTGTTCGCGGGCCCTCCGGGCCATCCCGAGCGCAAGATCGAACTGGTACTCGGCCATCCGTTTGTGGCCCTCCTTGTTGAGATGGAGGTCATCTCCCTGGAGGGCCTTCGGCTTTGGGTCGGCTATCGTCGCCCGCCGGGCCTCATCCCAATACGCCACGTGGTGCGCCTGGCAAAACTCAGCCAGTTCCCTGTCCACCCAGCGGCGTCGGGCGATAAGCCTGTTCAGGTGTTGGTGGTTGCGACTCCACTTCTCGCCGCCGGAGGGCCCGAAGACTTCAATATAGCCTGATTCGCTGCGGAGGACGGCGGAGATGACCTGCTTCGAAATGTCGGACACCTCCTTCGCGGTGAACCACGCTTCACCCCCGATGATCCGTTGCACCGCCTTCCGCGACCATTGAAACGTGCGATTGTGAGCGAGCCGCGGTTGCGCGGCCGCCTTCCGGGATGTTTGTCCAATCAGACGGCCAACCGGGCCCAGGCGTCGTTCGATTCGGACAGGAGTGGATTCGTACAGAAAGGGGTAGCCGCTCACGGAGAAGACAACGAGGTCGGGCTCGAATTCCCTCATCCAACGGTCGACCAACGCGGGCAACTCAGGGGTTGGCCACACCGCCCTGGAAACCACTTCCACCCCTTCCCCAAGTGCTTTCTCGAGGCCAACCACCATCCGTTCGGGATACAGGTCTTGCTTTGGGATGTTTGCGTTTCCCCCGTGTACGTCGCTGCCTACCAGCCCAAGAATCTTCATGGGGCGAGAGTGTAGAGGCGCGGTCTGCGCGTGGTCGAGGAATGGGCGAAGTGTTTACAGAACCGCCGTCCGTCGTGTCTGCTCGTGTACGCTGGAAGTACCCCTGTTTCGAAGGCACCCCCGATGCTTTTCAACGTCTCTCAACTGCTGCGCGAGGAAACCGGTGCTTCGCGTAACTACGAACTCGAACCCGAGGGCAACGTCCATTCCGGCCACGTTGAACTTATTCGCACGCCGGGCGGCGTCCTTGTCCGTTGCCGCGCCGAAGTTGGCCTGGAGGCGGAGTGCTCCCGCTGCCTTACCCCGTTCGGCTACATGGCCAACATCGAATTCGAGGAGGTCTACGCCCAGCAGGTTGATCCGGTCACCGGAAGGCGCCTCGAGATCGAAGACCCCGATGCGTTTCTCATCGGCGCCGACCATTCAATCGACATTACGGAGGCGGTGCGGCAATATAGCGATATGGCTGCAGAAATGCAGCCGCTTTGCCGTCCAGACTGCCCCGGGATTTGCCCGGTATGCGGAACAGATATGAGCATTGCACCTTGCCAGTGTGATCGGACGCCAATAGACCCTCGTTGGCAGGCGCTCGTGGCACTGAAGCGTAAGACGAATGGGTAGACACCTGAAGGAGTCCCGTTATGCCCCCGCTGCCAAAGCGGAAGTACCCGTCATCGCGACAGGGGAAACGCCGCTCTCACCTTCGAATTCAAATGCCTCACGTCATCGATTGTCCGCGGTGCAAGAGCCCGCGGCTCGCCCACCACGCTTGTCCGATTTGCGGGACGTATCGGGGCCGGGAAGTGATCGCCCTTCCGGAACCGGATCTGGACAGCTAACGAACCCCCAGTTGTCCGTGACGCCCTTCGTCGCACTTGAGGAGCCCCCTCAGGTCGACCGGGCCTTCGTGTTCCCCGGCCAGGGCGCCCAGTCCGTCGGCATGGGCAAAGACCTCTATGACGAATTCCCTTCGGCGCGCGAACTGTACGACCGTGCCGATGAAATCCTCGGTTTCAAGCTTTCCCGGATCTGTTTCGAGGGGCCCGACGAAGAGCTCCAGCAGACGCGGAATCAGCAGCCGGCTATCGCCGTCACGAGCATCGCGCTGCTCAAGGTCGCTTCCGAACTCAACCCGGCCATCCTGAAGAAGCCCGCTTACGTCGCCGGCCACTCCCTGGGCGAATACTCCGCCCTGGTGGCCGCGGGTTCGCTGCCATTCGACGACGCGATCCGCCTCCTGCGCATCCGCGGCGAACTCATGCAGGAGGCCGGCAACACCAACCCCGGCATGATGGCCGCCGTCCTCGGCCTCGATGTTGACGACTGCGAGGAAGTCTGCCGCGAAGCGGGCGCCGAGGTTTGCACGATCAATGCCCCGGGCCAGATCGTCATCGGCGGACGCCGCGAAGCCGTGGTCCGCGCGCTCGATTACGCCAAGGCACGCGGCGCCGTGAAGGTCATCCCGCTGAACGTCAGCGGCGCCTTCCACAGCACGCTGATGAAGCCCGCGGCGGACGGGATGGTCCAGCCCGTGGCGACCGCCCCGATTGTGGACCCCCTGGTGCCGGTCATCGCGAACTGCACGGCCACCCCGGTCTCGGCAGATGTCGACATTCGGCACGAACTCGTCGATCACATCTGCAGGCCGGTCCAGTGGAGCCGCACGGTCGAATACCTTGGCACGCAGGGCGTCGAAACGTTCATCGAATTTGGCCCCGGTCGCGTGTTGACGTCGGTCATCAAGCGCATGCTGCGCAAGTCGAACTGCATCAACGTGAACGACGCCGCGAGCGTTCGCGTCTCGCTGTAACGCCGTGGGAGACCTCGAAGGCAAAGTAGCGCTCGTCACCGGGGGGTCGCGCGGCATCGGCCGGGCGATCTGCCTTGAGCTCGCCGGGCGCGGCGCGAGAGTGGCCGTCAACTACAACACAAACCCGGCGCTTGCCGAAGGCGTCGTCGCGGAGATTTCGGCCGCGGGCGGCGAAGCGGTGGCCCTGAGCGGAGACGTCTCGAACTCCGAACAGGCCGGCAACCTGGTGAAGGAAACCATCGACAAGTTCGGCGGCCTCGACATCCTCGTGAACAATGCCGGGATCACTCGTGACGGACTCCTCATGCGCATGTCCGAGGATGACTGGGACGCGGTCCACAACACGAACCTCCGCGGCACATTCCTGGTCACCAAGGCTGCCCTTCGGCCGATGCTGCGGGCCCGCGGCGGGCGGATTATCAACATCACCAGCGTGGTGGGTGTGATGGGCAACGCCGGCCAGGCGAACTACGCCGCGGCGAAGGCCGGGATCATCGGCTTCACTCGTTCGGTGGCACGCGAGGTGGCCTCGCGCGGCATCACCGTGAACGCCGTGGCGCCCGGATTCATCCAGACAGACATCATCACCGGCATGACGGAACAGGCGGTGAACGCCGTGATGGGCCAGATCCCTCTCGGCCGCATTGCCAACGCCGAAGAAGTTGCGCCACTCGTCGGCTTCCTCGCCAGCGAGGGCGCCGGCTACATCACCGGTCAGTGCATTCACGTGGATGGCGGTATGGTGATGGCGTGAGCCAGAACCCCATGCGCCGCGCTCGGCAACTCGCACTCGAGTCGCTTTACGAGGCCGAGACGAGCGATCACCCGGCCATCGAAGTGTACGAGCGACAGCTCGCAGACGCCGCGCGTGAGGATGCAGGCGTGGCGAAGGGCAAGCCGAGAAGCTATGGCAGGCAACTCCTGGAGGGCGTTATCGAGCGTCGCGATGACCTCGATTCATACATCCAAGAGGCGGCCACGATGTACCCCGTAGACTCGCTCGCAATCGTTGACCGGAACATCCTTCGCCTTGCAATATGGGAATTGCTTACCGATAATTCGGCGCCGGTTGGGGCAGTCGTCAACGAAGCCGTTGAGCTGGCCCACCGATACGGAGGGGAATCGTCCCCGGCATTCGTAAATGGAGTGCTGCGAACCGTAAGCGAACGTATCACGGCCGCGAAGGCGGCCGACACCGAACCGCAGGATGCGGAAACCCCAATCTAAATCAAACCCGAATTACCAGGAGCACTCCCCACGTGGCAACAGTATTCGAACGAGTCCGCGCAATCGTGGTCGAACAACTTGGCGTCGAAGAGGATGAGGTTGTTCCCGCAGCCTCGTTCGTCGATGACCTCAACGCCGATTCCCTGGACCTGGTCGAACTGATCATGTCTCTCGAAGAGGAGTTCTCCGAAGGCGGCGAACTCGAAATCAGCGATGAAGACGCAGAAAAGATCGCTACCGTGCAGGACGCCGTAGACTATCTGAAGGATCACGGCGTCGAGGACTAAGCGCTCTCCCCGAATTCGCCGTCGGTCCGACGGGAGGTAGATGTGGAATTCCTGGGTATTGGCTACCAGGAACTCCTGCTCGTGTTGGGGCTGCTGCTGGTTGTGGTCGGCCCCGAACGGCTGCCCGGCATGGCCTACCAGCTTGGTCGCGCGGTGCGCACCATGCAGAGCTATGCCCGCGCAGTCCGCGACGAGTTCAAGGACGAGATCGACTACCTCGATGAGCAATACAAGACGGTGAAGGGCCAGGTGGATGAGGCCCAGCGCGAAATGCGGATCGAGCAGCAGAAGCTGAACGCCGAACTGCGCGAAGTTAGCGCGAATGTCGATGCGGCGGCGGCGCTCGTTGCGAACGATCCCGCGGCAGCCCCGTCTTCGAGTCCCGCCGCAATCGCGGCTCCGGCCGCCGAAACACCCACGGAAAAGCCAGCTGAGCCAGCGAAGCCCCCGATGGTGTTCTGATGGCGGCCGAACAGATCAACGAACCAATCCCACTGAGACCCGAGCACCAGCAGTACCACGGTGGCGCGGAAATGACGCTCATGGAGCATCTTCGCGAGCTCCGGAACCGCGTACTCGTGAGCGCCGTCGCGGTCGTCCTTGGGATGATCGTCTGCCTTTACTTCTGGGAGACGATTGTCGGCTGGCTGATCGCCCCCGCGCGCGAAAAGCAGGGGCCGGAATTCGGCCTCGCGGTGTTCAGCCCAACCGAAACCATCGGCGTGCTCTTCAAAGTTGGCATGTACGGCGGCCTCATGCTGGCATCGCCGGTGGTCCTGTACGAGATGCTCGCCTTCATCGTCCCGGGGCTCACGCCGAAAGAGAAGAAGCTGGTGCTGCCCGGCCTGTTCGGCGTCATCGCGTTCCTGGTCGCCGGGATGGCGTTCGCCTACTGGATCATCCTTCCCGCCTCGCTCGGCTTCCTTCTGGACCTCGGCGGCGACAACTTCGATCCAGTGATCGGCGCGAAACAGTACATGGACTTTGCGACGCGGATCATCTTCTGGGTGGGGCTCTCGTTCGAGTTGCCCATGGTCCTCGCACTGGTAGCAAAGCTTGGGCTTGTGCGAGCCCGCCAGATGCTCGGATTCTGGCGGTATGCCGTGGTCATCATCTTCATCATCGCGGCCATCGTCACGCCAACGCCGGATCCGCTGACCCAGAGCCTGGTGGCAGGCCCCTTGCTGGCCCTGTATGTGGTCGGCATCTTCTTCGCCTGGATCGTCCAGCCCCGAAAGTCGAAGCCAGCTGAGGCCGCGGCATGACCGAGCCCTCCGCTGCTGCCCACCGTCCGGCTGTGGCGGCGGCTGCCGGGCTTGGTGGTGGCTTCGTCAGCGGCCTGCTTGGCGGGGGTGGCGGGTCGATCATGATCCCGTTGATGACCGGCCCGCTGAAGATGCCGCAGCACATCGCTCACGGCACCTCACTCGTAGTTATTACCGCCGCAGCGGCGGTTGCGGCCGTTTCCTACGGCGTCCACGAATCCATCAGCATCACGCTCGTCGCATCGCTTGGCGCCGGAGCTATCGTCGGCGCCGTCCTCGGTGCGCGTGGCGCCGCGCGCGTCCCCGCGATGCATCTGCGCCAGGTCTTCGGCGTCTTTCTCATCCTCGTCTCTCTGAGGCTGCTTTTCTGGGATTCGATTGATCCCCTGCTCTCCGCAGGAGGCTGGCAGGAAGCGGCCGCAGGAGCCGGACTGGGAATCGCAGGTGGCGTCGCATCTGGCGCGCTTGGCGTCGGCGGCGGTTCGATCTTCGTGCCGGGCCTCGTCCTCGGGATTGGCATTGGACAGCACGAGGCGCAGGGGATCTCGCTCTGGGTCGTCGTGATCGCTTCAGTGATGGGCGGCCTCACGCACTACCGCCAGGGCACCGTCGACGTCACCGCGGCGAAGTGGCTCGCGCCGACCGCGCTCCCCGGTGCGCTCCTTGGTTCGATCGCCGCGGCGTTCATGGGCTGACGGACGCTCCAGGTCGTTTTCGCGATCCTGTTGATCTGCATCGGCATCCAGATGCTCACGACGGCTCGCCGTCGAATCCGCAAGGATCAGCGCGAGGCTCTTGCCATGGCGGCCGAGTCCGCGTGATTACCCTCGAAGAACGCACGGCCGAACTCTACGACGTGATCCGGAACTGCCCGCTGTGCGCGCTCTCCGCCACGCGCACCAACGCGGTACCAGGTGAAGGTCCCGTGCCGGCCGAGGTCATGTGCATTGGCGAGGCACCGGGAGCGAACGAAGACAAGCAAGGACGCCCCTTCGTCGGCAATGCCGGGCAGTTCCTGAGCGAACTTCTGGGCGCCGCCGGGCTCAAGCGTGAACAGGTTTATATCTGCAACGTGCTCAAGTGCCGGCCGCCGGGAAACCGCGATCCGCTTCCCGGCGAAATGGAGGCATGCAGCGAGTATCTCGACCTGCAACTCGATATGGTCGACCCGCTCGTGATCGTCACTCTTGGGCGCTACTCGATGTCGAAGTGGTTCCCACAGCAGTCGATTTCGCGCATCCACGGCACTGTCCGCGAAGTCGATGGCCGTTTCATCGTCCCCATGTACCATCCCGCCGCCGCGCTCCACCAGGGCAGCCTCCGGCAGGTCATGCTCGACGATTTCGCAGCGCTCCCGGCTATCCTTGAACGCGCGCGAGCAAGTAGGGTAAAGGCGGAACAACGCGCCGAACCCGTACCGGCCCCGGCGACCGCGGCCGAGCCGATTGCACAAGCGAACGGTTTCGCAGCTGCCGAACCGCCACCGCCGGGACTCCAGGCGGAAAATCCTCTGCTGCAGGCAGAGGGAGACCAAACAGAACTTGCGCCGGAGAAGGCCGAACAGGCCCAACCGGCTTCAAAATCAGAACAAATCAGACTTTTCGAATAAGGATTCAATGGCAGAAAACAAACTGAGAGTCATTCCTCTTGGCGGCCTGGGGGAAATTGGCCGCAACATGATGCTCCTTGAATACGGCGACGACATTATCGTCATCGACGTTGGACTCATGTTCCCCGAAGAGGAGATGCTCGGCGTCGACCTCGTCATCCCCGATTTCAGCTACCTCCGCGATAACCGCGAAAAGGTCCGCGCCGTCTTCCTCACCCATGGCCACGAAGACCACGTGGGCGCTATCCCCTACTTCCAGCGCGAGTTCAACGTGCCAATCTACGGCGCGAAGCTCACCGACGGCCTCATTCGCGTGAAGCTGCAGGAACATCGCCTCCTCCAGGATGCTGCCACCAACGTAGTGGAACCCGGCGAAGTCATCGAGGCCGGTGTCTTCGAAGTCGAATTCTTCACGGTCGCGCACAGCATTCCCGATGCCTGCGGGCTGATCATCCGGACGCCGCTGGGCCTCGTCGTCCACACCGGTGACTTCAAGCTCGACCACACCCCGGTGATGGACCAGCACACCGACCTCATCCGGCTCGCCCAGGTCGGCGCGGAAGGCTGCCTGCTTCTCCTCGCCGATTCCACCTACGCCGAGATGGAAGGCTATACGCCGAGCGAACAACTCGTGGGAGAAGCGCTGAAGCAGATCCTCGTGAACGCCGAGGGGCGCGTCATCGTCGCGACGTTCGCGTCGCTTATCTCGCGCGTGCAGTTGCTGGTTGATGCTGCCGTGTTCACCGGCCGAAAGGTCTTTGTGACCGGCCGCTCGATGATCGACAACGTCGCGATGGCCCGCCAACTTGGCTACATAACTGCGCCGGACGGCGTCATCGTCGGCGTCGAGGAGATGCGCAACACGCCCCCGTCGAAGCTCGTCATCATCACTACTGGGAGCCAGGGCGAACCCACGAGCGCCCTAACGCGAATGGCCAACGGCGACCACCGCCACATCACAATCGACAAAGGCGACACAGTCGTCCTCTCGTCCAGCCCGGTCCCCGGCAACGAGACCGCGGTCTACCGGAACGTCGACAACCTGTTCCGGCTCGGCGCCAACGTGCTCTACAACCGGATCGCGAACATCCACGTTCGTGGCCACGCCAGCCGCGAAGAGCTGAAGATCATCCAGGGCCTGCTCCAGCCGGAGTACTTCGTCCCCATTCACGGCGAATACCGGCACCTGGTCACTCACGCCCGGCTTGCGGAATCGGTGGGGGTCCCGGAAGGCAATGCGTTCGTCATCACCGACGGCGACGTGCTGGAAATTGATGAAGAATCGGCCTGGGTCGGAGACCGCGTCTCGGCGAGCTACGTGTACGTCGACGGCCTCGGCATCGGCGATGTGGACCACCACATCCTACGCGATCGCGCCCACCTTTCGACCGATGGCGTCGTCGTGGTGATGGTTGCGGTGGATAAGCAGACCGGGAAACTTGAACGGCCCGCGGAGATTCTTGCAAGGGGGTTTGTGGACCTGGATGAACGCGAAGATCTGCTCGATAGCGCACGGCGCGTGGCCGCGAAAGCCCTCGAAGGCGCCGAGCATTACGCGGAATTTGGCGATATCAACAGCAGAATTCGCGACTCATTAAGCAAGTTCCTTTATGATGAGACCCGCAGGCGGCCAATGGTGCTGACGGTGACTGTCGAGGTCTAGTCGGAATAACGCCATTGATCGCGGCCGTGCCGGGCTGCAACGGGGGGCGCCGGTACGGGTAATGAGGAGCGCAGACTTATGGCTGCACGCCCACGGACGAAGCCCCGTTCGTCGCGCGCTACGCGAAGCTCGCGGAGCCGGCGGCAACATTCGACGTTTCTTTCGCGGCTGAACCGCCCGGAGGTCATCGGGACCACCGCGGCGCTGGTCGCGCTCGTCGCACTGCTGTTTATCCCCGATGTTCAGAACGCCATCGGTGATGCCCGCGACTGGACGCTGCGGACGTTCGGCCTCGGGATCTTCATCCTGCTTGCAGGCGCGTTATTTGGCGGCATGGCGGCCTGGCTCGGATGGTACGAACGTGGCCTGTGGTTCTGGCGGAAGGCTGCCGGCGCAGTTGCGCTGGCTCTCTTCATCTGGGGCCTGCTCGCGCTCAACGAGGCGGACTGGTCCACCGGCAGCGTCGAATTCCGCGAAGTCAGCCTCGGGGGCACGATCGGCCAGACGCTCATCGCCGGATTCCTCGGCAAGCTCGCTTGGCTGAGCGTCCTGATCCTCGCGGCTGCGCTTCTCGCCCCTACGGCCACACGCTGGTTCGCGACGAATTTCCCCTACTGGATGGAAGAGGGTTGGCGCCGGCGCTATCCGCACCGGGCCGGAGCGGCCATTCTCCAGTGGACGCGATTCATCCTGCGGAAGCCCGGAACTGGTGATTCGGAAATCGTCATTGGCGGCGGTCCCTACGAGCGGACCGAACCGGCGATCGGCTCAAACTACGAAGACTCGCCGGTCATCTTCCGGCCGTCGATCGACCCGGCCTCGCCTTCGTCTCCGATGGGTGCTGGTGCAGCCGCGGCATTCACCAATGTAGATGTCGAGGAGGCGACACTCCTGGCGGAACCTCCGGTGGTGGAGGCCGCGCCGGCCGCCGCACCTGAGGAGACCGAGGAGCCACAGCAACTCGGCCTCGAGTTCGACAACGGCAACAGCGGCTGGCAGTTGCCCGCGATCGAAATGCTCAACGCGCCGCAACCAAGCCAGCACCGAAAGCACGACAACGCCGCCCGCGCCCAGTTGATCGTCGATACGCTCGCCAGCTTCGGCGTCGATGCAACCGTGGTCGAAATCAACGAAGGCCCCACCGTTACGCAGTTCGGCGTCGAACCGGGCTGGGAGGTCCGTTACAAGGATGTCCCACTTCGCGACGAGCAGGGCAAGGCGTTGCTCACCAGTGACGGTCGACCGCGCACCGAGCGCGTTGAAACCGGCAGGACGCGAGTCCGCGTCAACAAGATCACCGCGCTCCAAAATGACCTCGCCCTGGCGCTTGCTGCCCCGAGCCTTCGCATCGAAGCGCCAGTGCCGGGTCGCGCGATCGTCGGCATCGAAGTTCCGAACGACTCCGCCTCGGTCGTCACCCTGCGCGCCGTCATGGAAACGAAGGAGTTCCACGACATGGCCGCCAAGAGCAAGCTGGCCCTCGCCCTGGGCAAGGGTGTCTCGGGCGTTCCCGTCGTGGCCGACCTTGCGAAGATGCCTCACCTGCTCATCGCGGGCGCCACGGGCGCCGGCAAGAGCGTCTGCATGAACTCCATCATCGCCGGCATCATGATGAATGCGACCCCGAACGAGGTCCGCTTCGTGATGGTCGATCCCAAGCGCGTCGAGCTCATCGGCTATTCCGGTATTCCACACATGGCCTTCAGCGAAGTCATCGTCGACATGGATAAGGTCGTCGGAGTACTCCAGGCGGTCGTCGGCGAGATGGATTCGCGCTACAAGAAGTTCGCGAATGTCGCGGTCCGCAACCTGGAGGCCTACAACAAGCACCCTCGCGTCCTGATCAAGCTGCCCCAGTGGGTCGTCATCATCGACGAACTGGCGGACTTGATGATGGCGGCGCCGTTCGAGGTTGAGAAGCTCATCTGCCGCCTCGCCCAGCTTGCCCGCGCGACGGGCATCCACCTCATCGTCGCCACTCAGCGGCCCTCCGTGGATGTCGTTACGGGCCTGATCAAGGCGAACTTCCCCACGCGCATCGCGTTCGCCGTGACGTCGCAGATCGACTCACGGACGATCCTCGATACTGGTGGCGCCGAAAAGCTGCTCGGCCGCGGCGACATGCTCTTCATGCCGACCGACGCCTCGAAGCCCATCCGCATCCAGGGGGTCTACGTTTCCGACGGCGAAGTCGAACGCCTCGTCGATTTCTGGAAGGACGAGCGATTCAGCGAACTCACGCCAGAAAACGCCGACGAACTGCTCGAGCAGGCCCTCGCCGAGGCGAATGGCGGCGAAGCGCAGATTGAAGTCGACTTCGACGACCCCATCGTCGACCTGGCACGCGAATTGACGCTCCAGCACCAGCGGATCTCGCCGTCGCTCTTCCAGCGCCGGCTGAAAGTTGGTCTGCTCAAGGCCAACAAGATCATCGAAATCCTCGAAGAAGAGGGATTTGTCGGCCCGCGCGAAGAGGGAGAGTCGCGCCGGGTGCTCCAGGGTCCCGCGACTGACGACCTGGCTTGATACACTGAAGGTATGAGAAGCCTGAAGACCTTGCTCAGCCGTGGCGAAGCGCCCGAAGAAGAAGCGCCGGCGCCGCAGCAGCACGAGCAATGCCTGTCGTGCGGCGCGGACCTCGAAGGTTCGCGATCGTATGAGCGATTCCGCGTCTGCCATTCGTGTGGGTTCCACTTCCACCTTACGGCGCGTGAACGCCTGGCCACGCTCCTCGACGTCGGCAGCTTTCACGAAGACGACCGCGGTGTCACGAACATCGACCCACTCTCGTTCAGTGATAAGCGCGCCTACCGCACCCGGGTCATCAATGCGCAACGCCGCACAGGCCTGACCGAGTCCGCCCTGACGGGTACCGGCAGCATCTACGGCCGAAACCTCGTGGTAGGCGTCATCGACTTTTCGTTTCTTGGCGGCTCCATCGGCGTCGCCGCGGGCGAACGGCTCGCGCGCGCCTTCGAAAAGGCCACGTCGCGACGCGAGCCCGTGCTCCTGGTGTGCTCCACCTCGGGGACGCGCATGCAGGAAGGGCTGCTCGCGCTGATGCAGGCGCCGCGGATCGCCGCCGCCGTCCGCCGGCATGACCGTGCAGGGCTGCCCTACATCGCAGTCCTCACCGACCCGACCACCGGCTCGGCCTACACAGGCTTCGTGAACCTCGCCGATGTGATCATCAGCGAACCGAACGCTCTCGTGGGTTACGCGGCGCTGCGAGCGCTCCAGGAAGCTTCGGGCACCGAACTGCCGGAGGGTGCGCACACCTCCGAGGTGCATCTCGCTCGCGGGCTCATCGATGCGGTGGTGCCCCGCCCGCAACTGCGCGACTCTATCGCTCAGCTGCTCGACCTCCTGATGAACGACTACCGCCTGACGGCGCAGGACGATTCGAGCGAAAGCCACTCCTACCACACGCCGCGGACCGCCTGGCAGCAGGTGCAAATCTCCCGCCACGAAAACCGCCCGACCGCGGCCGACTTCATCCACCATCTCACCGTCTCGTTCGTCGCACTCCGCGGAGACCGAAGCGGCGCGGACGACTCGTTAATCCAGGCAGGTATCGGGTCGCTCGCTGGCGAAGCGGTCCTGTTTGTTGGCCAGGTGAGGCCCCACGGGACGAATGAACCCGCGCATATCTCCACCGCCGGTTTCCGCAAAGCGCGTCGCGCCATGATGCTCGCACGCAAGTTCGAACTTCCCGTGGTCACGCTCATCGATACCGACGGGGCGGATCCGTCGCTTGCGAATGAAGAAGCCGGCCTCGGATTTGCGGTAGCGCAGTGCATGGCCTCGATGATGGAGCTCCCGGTGCCAACCGTTGCGGTAATCACGGGCGAAGCGAACTCGGAGGGGGCCATGGCGATGGCTGTCGCCGACCGTGTCCTTATGCTGGATAACGCCGTCTACGAAGTGATGCGACCGGAAGACGCAGCCATGATCCTCGATGGCGGCGAAGGTTCAGCGGGTGAAGCGGCTGAGCGGCTTCGCCTGACGTCCCACGACTGCCTTGGCCTCGGCATCATCGATCGGACGGTGCCCGAGCCGGGAGACGGCGCACACACCGACCACGCGCGGGCAGCCCTCCTCCTCCGCCGTGCCATCCTCCGCGAACTCGCGGGAATTCGCCGGATGAAGCCCAAGCGGCGGTTGGAAAAGCGCTACGCCCGCTATCGCGAAATCGGCTCCACGCGGAGCTGGCTCCGCGGCCGCCTGGAGCGCCGCCTGGCGCATTTCAACGACCGCGTCCGCGGCTTCACGGACCGCGTGCGCGGGCGTGCTGCACTGCGACGGAAGATCGATTACGGAGACGACGACATCGCCGTATAACGGCGATTGAAGGCCCGCTGATCGTTGGACGGTTCCTGTTTCCCGGGTGAGACTGGGTTTGCAGCGGCTGGAGACGACTCTGGAGTACCAGGACCTACTGCTCATCATCCTCGGCGTTGCCGTCGGGACGTTCGGTACCCTCGTGGGCGCCGGCGGCGGTTTTGTTCTTGTACCCGTCCTGCTCTTCATTTACCCGGATAAGGACCCGGAAACGATCACTGCGATCTCGCTCTTCGTGGTCTGGGCGAACGCTACCTCCGGGTCGATTGCCTATGGCGCCCAGAGGCGGATCGACTATCGCAGCGGCGGCTGGTTCGCCGTGGCAACGCTCCCGGGGGCCGTTGCCGGCGCCATCGTTGTGGCCTACATCCCCCGCAGGACTTTCGACGGGATGTTCGCGCTCGTTTTGGTGCTCCTCGGCGGCCTCCTGTTGTTTCGCAGGGCCACCCAGGCCATCCAGCCGCCGGTCACGGGATGGAGCACCGTCCAGCGCACGATCACCGATAAGCAGGGCCATACCTATCGCTACTCGTTCCAGATGTGGAAGGGCGTTGCTATCAGCTCGGTGGTTGGCTTCATGAGCAGCTTACTTGGCATCGGCGGCGGCGTGATCCACGTCCCCGTGATGGCCACGGTGCTTCACTTCCCCGTACATGTCGCGGCGGCCACGTCCCACTTTGTGCTTGCCTTCATGGCGCTCGAAGGGACCGCCGTCCACTTCAGCACCGGCGCGCTGAAATGGGACCAATCGCTGGTGCAGGCGGTGATGCTCGCAATCGGCGCAGTCCCCGGCGCCCAGATCGGGGCCTATCTCTCACGCCACGTCCACGATGCACACATTATCCGGGCGCTCGCCGTGGGGCTGGTGCTGGTTGGCCTCCGCCTGGGGCTCAAGGCGATCCAGGGTTAGCCTCGGAATCTCAGGGAGTATTCTCCCAGTCCTTCCATGATCGGCGCTCCGAAGCTTCCTCCAGGTAGTGCCCCTGGCCGACCTTCTTGGGGGCTGCCACCGGGCCATCGAGCTTGCGCAGGATGAACCACACCAGGAAGGCAAGCGCACACATGATGCCCGCGGCAATCGCGAGCCGCTGGATGCCGCGTTGCGACGCGCCGTCCCACGTCTCGTAGGCATGCCGCGATAGTTTCAGCGCTTCCGTGCCGTCGCCGGCGGCCAGCGCTTCTTCAGCGCGGCGCAACTCGTCGTCCGGGTTCGTCCACATCATCCCGAAGCGCCCGAAGAATCCGGCGCTGAAGCTGCTCTGCCTCTCCTTCGCGATTTCGATCATCTTCGTGGCGGTCACCTCGTTGAAAGCGGCCGTCACGCCCGCCGAAGCCGAAGCCTTCGCGCCCGCATAGTCGCCGTGGGAGTAGAACTCCCTGGCTTCGGCAAGTTTCTTCTGCGCGAAGGAGTCCGGCGACGCATCTTTCAGTTCGTCCGCCGCGGACAGGATCGCGAGGATTGCCTGGCGCTGGTTTTCAACAACCACCTGGGTATCCGCAATCTTGCTGTTACCCCACGATTCGGCCACCCCCGGAGGTGTGCCGAGGCCGGCGTCGTTGCTGTTCTTCACGACTTCGGCGTAGGAATCGAGCACCTTGTTGGCTCGGTCCACCTGCCCGGCGACGGGATCGAAGACCCACGCGAGGAGGTTGTCGTAGATGTCCGAGGGCATGCCGCTGAGGCCGAGCTCGGCGGCGCGAGCCTGGAGCGCGTCGACCAGGTCGTGCGCGGCGCGCCGCTGTTCGAGCAGCGATTTCGAGGTCACCGAATTATAGACCCAGTCGGTGAACAGTGCATCGAGGTTCTTGCCGCTGACCCATTCGCCCTGGTCCATGAACCAACCGGGGCTCAGCCGCCAGAGCGCCTTCTCATCGTCGATTCGGCTGAGGACCGTCTTCATGTTGTCGCGGCCGCCGATGGCGGTCTCGTACGCGAACCAGAAGTCGCCCGCGCGGCCATACCAGTAGTCCGCGAACGGGATGGTCGCGCCGTATCCCCACATGGCGAGCGGTTCGTTCCCGGTGACCTGGGCGATCTCCTGCCAGGGCCGGAGCATCAGGGTGTAGCCAAGCTCAGGGCCGAGTGTCCTCGCCGCGTACTCCGCCAGGCCTTCTCCCATGAACGGCGAGTCGAACTGAACTCCCTGGCTCGCCCACTGGTGCGCCAGTTCGTGGACCGTCACGTGCTCGTCGGTCCCGGTGTCGCTTGCCAGCAGGACTTCGCCCACGCGTGAAAAGGCGACGCCCAGCGCCCCGATGTTCTCGATGTGGTGAGACTGGCGCATGAGGATCTCGTCGTGCGCGTAGGGGAAGCCGAAGAGTTCTTCGAGTTTGGGGAACGCGACCTTCGCCACCGCGAACTGCTTGTCGGCCCAGGCCTGGTCGCGCTTGAAGTACTTGAGCACCATCTTGACGGTCCGGCCGTCGGGCATGGTGAGGTCCGATTCGAGCTTTCCTGCCTTGCTTTCATCCGTGATGGACTGGGCATAGGCCGAGAACACGCTGATCAACGTCCGTTGGCGACACTTATCGTCCATCGCCGCGCAGCGCTTCAAAAGGTCAGGATCGTCCGCGCTGAGGGCGATGATCGTCACCTCGCCGCACACCCAGCGGACGTTCCCGGCGGCTTTCACGTCGTTCGGTTGATCAGTTGCCTTGAGGCACCCGGGGTCGAGGTAGTTGTCGCCGGATTCCGGCACGTCCACCAGGACGAACGAACCCGGGCCCTGCCCGATGAACGGCGTCTCGATGAGCCCAGGTTCGAGCGTCATGAGCTTGCCACCCGAGCGCGGAGGGATGTCGTACGTTGCGTCCAGGGTGATTCGGAGGTTCTGCTTGAGCGGCTGGGGCAGGGTGGCATCGACATAGCCGGCCTGGCCTGCCTCCTCCGAACCTGGTGTCAGCTTGGTTTCGAGCGTCTGGTTGTTCGTGGTCACGAGGATGTTTTCAGCGCCGGGCATCACCCAGACCGGCAGCGTCGCAAGGTCCTTCGACTGCATGTTCTGGTACTCGCCGTGCACGCGGACCGAGATGCGTCCGGTCTCGGTGTCCATGGTGTAATACGACTCGGAGGCCACCGCGTAGGGGACGGTGATCGCCGCTGCCTGCGCGGGCGTCGCGGGAATCTCCCGTGCGAACGGCACAACAAGCACGGCGAGAAGGGCGACCAGGGCGAAGCGACGGATCCTCATGCTTCTAGGTTCGGCAGGCTTGGTGTACGGGCGCAGATCAGTTCGGTGGCCGTGGTAACAGAATGGGTGCCGCGCTTCAGCCCTGTCCTGGAGGCTCTTCGTCGCTACCCAGCAAGAAGCGCGAGAGGGGAAACGCGATCAGCCAGAGCGCCGCCGCAACCGCCCCGACGATTACCATTTCCATGTTCCGGGCCAGGAGGCCGGAAATCACCAGGAACGCCCCAACGCCGAGGAGCACCCACGGAGCTTTGTTGCCGAGTGGCAACAGGGGGCGTGCCATCAGTCCCCCAGTACCACCAGGTCCTTCTCTTCGATGACGTCCCAATCCTGGCCTCGGAGGGGCTGCATCTCGCCCTTTCGGTAGGACTCGTAAATCCGGAACAGCACTTCCTTGTGCGGGCGTACGCGCCCGATTGGGCAGGCCGCCCAGTCCTTCTCCGACTCGTCGCAGTAGCCGAGCCGATGCTCGCCGCACTTCGGCTGAAGGTAGCGGCCCAGCTCCGGAGTGACCTTCATGACCTCGGAACGCATGAGCGCGGCAACCTTCCGGAACTCCCATTGGGCGCGCGTGCAGAGCCGCAGATCGCAAATGTGCAGGAGACTCTGGAAGTTCACGGTAATCTTGAAGTTCGTGTTCGTCGCGTTGGGCAAGAGGAAGCGGGCATCCTCCGCGGGCACTCCCGCCGCGACCATCTCCTCGTACAACTCGCCAACCTGGTCGAAAAGGGCATCCATCTTGTCCTGCATCCCCGCCTTCCGCACCGTTTCCGGCACGGTGTATGGGAACTCGCCCTCCTTATAGGTGACGTAACGCTGGCTCTGCTGTTCGAACGAAATGCCGACTCGATGGCGCACGAACTGGTGGCTGAAGGCCCGTGAAACGCCTGAGATGCCGAACTCGTACGAAACCTGTTCCAGCGGGCTGGCATGGCCTGTCTTTAGCCGCTCTTCGATGAATTTCGTCATCTCCTCGCGGGTGATGCGGTCGGTTTCTATGCGCTTCGCCACCTGCTGCGGTGTGAGCTGGCTGTAGCAGGTTCGATAAGCCATGTAGAGAGATCGCAATGGGTCTTCGGAATGCGAAAGAAGGGTCACCTGGATTGCCATGGCATCGCCAGCCGTTCGAGGAACTCGCGAGTGTTCGCGGGCAACCATTGTCGCACAAAGAATTGCTCATGTGCCTAAGCGATAGCGGTTCTGAACCGACCCTTTGCCGCTATGTCTTCGATCCCGGACGCGCCGCGGAGCCCGGCCGACTTTCTCGGCACGATGCAGGCCATCATGCTGTACAGGTGACGGAAGAGAGCAAGTCGGCGGTGGTCGCCGCGATGGGCGCGAACTTCGCCATTGCAGTCGGAAAGCTTGGAGCGGGCCTCCTCACCGGCAGCGCCGCGCTTCTCGCGGAAGCGGGCCATTCGGTGGCAGACACCGTGAACCAGATCTTCCTCCTGGTCGGTATCAACCTCGCCGATTCCGAACCGGATGCGAGCCACCCCCATGGCTACGGCAAGGAGGCGTTCTTCTGGGCGTTCCTGGCCGCTATTTTCATTTTCGTGGCGGGCGCGGCGTTTTCGTTCTACGAAGGCGGCCGAACCATGATCCAGAACGACATTCACGAGCGAAGCAGCCGCGACCTCGTCATCGCATATGGCGTCCTGGGCATGGCGTTTCTCTTCGAATCGATCTCGTTCGTGGTCGCTATTCGCGGCCTCTGGAAGGGCGCTCGCCGGAAGGGCTGGAGCATCGTCCGCTACCTTCGGAAGTCACCAGACCTGGCGACCAAGACGGTGTTCTGGGAAGACGGCGCGGCGCTCACCGGCCTTGCCGTTGCCGCGGTGGGCCTGTTCCTCTCCGAGGCGACCGGCAACGAACACTGGGACGGCGCAGCATCGCTTGTCATCGGCGTCGTGCTGGCGATGGTTGCCTTGATCCTCGGAATCCAGGCCCGTCATCTCCTGATTGGGGCGGCAGCCGGTCCGGAGACGCTCGCCGGCATCGACGGGGTACTCGCGCGGTTCCCGGAAGTCGAAGCGATCCCTCGAATGTTGACGATGCAGATCGGCTCCTCAAGCGTCCTCGTGACCGGCGAACTCCAGATCTCGGATCGGCTGACCCTTTCCGAGGCAGAGCGGCTCATTGAACGAATCGATTCCGAGCTCGCGACCGAGGTCCCGGAGATCCACGACACGTACTGGGAGATAAAGCGAAGACCTGGCGCTTCGGCGCCTCGGAATGACCGGAATTCACCGCGCGATTCTTGACCTTCAGTCCGGTGCTCCGTAGCGTTCCTGCCACCATAACACTGCACCGATCGCTGGCTGCGGCACGAGAGCCGCCACGGCGTCGCGTGCCAAAGGATCGCTGCTCGACATGCCGTATACGAAGCCAATACCGGAGCCGGGTGACCCCCTCACCCAGCCGTTCTGGGATGCCGCAAAGCAGGACAAGTTCGTCCTTCCGCGCTGCACCGACTGCAACCGCGTTCACTGGTACCCCCGCTGGATTTGTCCGCACTGCCATTCAACCAACATCGAATGGATTGATGGCTCGGGCGATGGGTTCATCCACACGTTCGCCGTCCAGCACCGTGCATTCGGCGGCTGGGCCGATGAAACCCCGTTCGTGACCGCTTACATCGACCTCGCCGAAGGCGACCGCATGTTCACCGTCCTCCGCGGCGTCGACGCGACGAAGCCGGAGACGATCAAGATCGGTGCGAAGGTCAAGGTCGAATTCGAAGCTGCCAGCGAGGATGTCCACATCCCGTTCTGGCGCGTGGTCTAAGAAGGAAGACGAACAATGCCTGGAGAACTCTCTCGCGCTGCCGCCATCGTCGGCGCCGCTGAAGCAGACTGGATCGGATATCCCGACGAGCCGAAGACGGCTCTGCAACTCCATATGTCGGCCATCAAGAACGTTTCGGATCAGACAGGTATCCCGATCAGCGCCATCGACGGCATCTTCACGGCCGGCTGGTCGTCCCAGATTGCCGAACACCTCGGCCTGCATCCGGCCTACATCGACACGACCGCGGTCGGTGGCTGCTCGTTCGAAATGCATGTCCACCATGCACTCGCCGCGATTCACGCCGGAATCGTGAACGTCGCGCTCGTCACCCACGGCGAAAACGGATGGTCGTCACGTGCGACGAAGGGCCGCGGCACCGGCCGCGCTCGCGGCGGCGACCCGTGGGACGCCGCCAGCCAGTTCAGTAACCCCTACGGCGTCTCTGGCGCCCCCTCGAACTACTCCCACGCGATGACGCGCCACAACCATCGCTATGGGACCACGCCGGAAGATTTCGCCCACATTGCGGTGGTCACGCGCCAGTGGGCGACCCTGAATCCGCGGGCCATCATGTTCTCGCGCGAAACCAACCCGGCCGGCGGCCCCATTACAGTGGCCGATGTTAACAACGCGCGCCTCGTCTCGTGGCCGCTGACGTTGCTCCATTGCTGCCTCGTCACGGATTACGGCGGAGCAATTCTTATCACGAGCCCCGAAATCGCGAAGAGCGTGAAGACCAAGCCCATCTGGATCGCGGGCGCCGGCGAAAGCATGAGCCACCAGAACATGCTCGAGATGGACGACTTCACGGCGACTTCCGCGGCCGCTTCCAGTGCCGCGGCCTACAAAATGGCCGGGATGGGCCCGGAAGACATGGAAATGGCCATGATCTACGACTCGTTCACGGTCACTGCGGGGATTACGGCCGAGATGCTGGGCCTGGCGCCGCGCGGCGAGGGCTTCAAGCTCTGGAAGGACGGCCACGCCGCCCCAGGTGGACGCCTGCCAATCAACACCAACGGCGGCGGCCTCTCGTTCAACCACTCGGGAATGTACGGCATGCAGTTGCTGGTCGAAGCCTATCGCCAGCTTTCCGGCACCGCCGAGGACGGCGGCTACAGCGGCCTTCCCGGCAAGCAGACGAAGGCGCGCTCCTGCGTCGTCAACGGCACCGGTGGCAGCCTGAGCACCACGGGAACGCTGGTGCTTGTGGCGGAGTAATTTTATCGAAGCCGGCGGACGAGAAGGTCGTACTCGGCGTGGGTTCCTACCCAGAACCAAACGACCGTGTCACCTTCTCGTCGGCCAAGGGCTCGGTAATGACGGCCTACGCGCACCGACCAGATGCGTCCGGAGCCAGTGATCGATTTGAATTGAAGGCTCGAGTGGAAAGGGTCGGCGCGGAATAGGCGATACGCGGCGATGACCTGCTCCCGGACCCCTTGCGGCAGAGCTTGGAATGCCTGCTGGAAGCGCCGGTCGGTCCAGGATTTCAAGCGTTGTTTGGGTCGAGCGCCGTCGTCCGACCCTTTTTGTGTTGATCCCAGGCCTCGTCGCCGAGCGTCTCAAGCGCTTCTTCGCTTTCGGCAAAGAGCTTGTCCCATCTGCGTTCGGATTCGATGTCGTCCAGGACGATGCGGGCCAGGCGATCTTGGTCGGCGTCATCGAGTTCCTGGAGTTTGGCCCATGCTTCGGCTGCCAGCTTCGTCATAAGGTCAGAATATCACGCTGGGTCGCGCAGTTAGAGCGGGATGTTGCCGTGCTTCTTCGGCGGGTTGCGGTCCGCCTTGTTTTCGAGCATTTCGAGCGCGCGGATGATCTTCTGCCGTGTTTGGCGGGGGTCAATCACGTCGTCGATGAAGCCGCGGCCCGCCGGGATGTACGGGTTCGCGAACTTCTGACGGTACTCCTCGATGAGTTCCTTGCGCTTCGCTTCTGGATCAGGCGCGTTGGCGATCTCCTCGCGGAAGACGACGTTCGCCGCCGCATCCGGGCCGGCGACCGCGATCTCGGCGGTAGGCCAGGCGTAGTTCATGTCGCCGCGAAGGTGTTTGCTGGACATAACCAGGTGGGCCCCGCCGTAGCTCTTGCGCAGGATCACCGAGATTTTCGGCACGGTCGCTTCGCTGTAGGCATACAGCAACTTCGCGCCATGGGTGATGATGCCACCGTATTCCTGGCTGAGACCGGGCAAGAAACCCGGGGTGTCCACGAGCGTGACGAGTGGGATGTTGAAGCAGTCGCAAGCGCGAACGAAGCGGCTCGCTTTGCGGCTGGCGTTGATATCGAGCGAGCCCGCGAGTTGCGCCGGCTGGTTCGCCACGAAGCCAACTGCCCGCCCGGCCATCCGGCCATAGCCCACCACCATGTTCGGCGCGAAGAGCTCGTGCACTTCCATGAAGTCTCCGTCGTCCACCAGGCGGTCAATCACCTCCCGGACGTCGTAGGGGCGGTTGGGCTCTGCCGGGACAATCGTCAGGAGGTCCTCATCGGCTCGTGCCGGGTCATCGTTCGAAGGGAAGAATGGCGGGTCTTCGGCATTATTCGAAGGCAGGAACGCCAGCAGTCGCCGGACCTCCTGCATCGTCGCTTCCTCGCCGTGGACGGCGAAGTGGGCGACGCCGGACTTGCTTGCGTGTGCGATGGCACCGCCGAGTTCATCGTGGGTGACTTCCTCGCCAGTCACGGCCCGGATCACGTCAGGGCCGGTGATGTACATCTGGCCGCTGCCTTCGGTCATGAAAATGAAGTCGGTCAGCGCCGGGCTATAGGCCCCGCCACCCGCGGATGGGCCCATGATGACGCTGATCTGGGGGACGACCCCGCTTGCGAGCGTGTTCATCGCGAAGATTTCGCCAAACCCGCGGAGGGCTTCCGGGCCGTCCTGGATGCGGGCGCCGCCCGAGTCGATGATGCCGACGATCGGGGCGCCGGTGGTCATGGAAAGGTCCATGACTTTCAGGATCTTCTCGGCGACGGCTTCGCTGAGCGAGCCACCCATCAGAGTGAAGTCGTAGGCGTAAACGTAGACGGGGCGGCCATCGACCTTTCCCCAGCCGGTGACGACGGCTTCTCCCGTGGAGTTATCGATGCTGCGAGCGCGCATCAGGGGGTCTATTTCGTCAAAGCTTCCCGGGTCGAGGAGGAGGTCGATTCGTTCGCGAGCGGTGAGTTTGCCGCGTGAATGCTGGCGTTCGATCCCCTTGATTCCCCCACCCTCGGTGACCTTCGCTTTGAGCTCAACGAGCTGTGCGAGCTTCTGCTCGGCAGTGAGTTGTTCGGTCATGGATGGGCCTCTCCCGGTCGCCCCTTGTGGCTCGGCGACTGATGTGCTGTTGGGGCGCAAAGAACCCGGCCAGCGGCCGGGCGGAACGTCTCGCGCGCTCGCCATCCTAGCATCGGGGCCCTCTTGGCGCACGGTTGAGGGCGTTCCGCGAACCTGGTCAGGGGTTGACTTCGGCCTCGATGACGATGTTTCATGCCCTCGCCGTTAGAACCGCATCATGACGAATCCAGCGCCCGTTTGCCCGCACTGCGCGGCTCCCTGCATGGAAGGCAACCAGTTTTGCATCGCATGTGGCACACGGCTGACATGCGCGAATGGCCATCCGCTTACCGCGGCCAGTCTGCGATTCTGTGAAACCTGTGGCGTTCCCGTCTCGAAAGACGCGGTGTTCACTCCGACGGTGGCCTCGGGTTCGAGGCGGGTCCTATTCATAACGTGTGGCCTTGCGGTCGCGGCGGTAGCCGTTGCCTCCGCGGCCGCCACATTCCTGCTGCTGGGTGGCAATGATGGTGCGGATTCAGGTGCGGCCGCGGAGGCCGCAGGCGTTGCGCGCGCTTCAGCGACGGCGACCCGGCAACTCAGTTCCGCGGCTACGACAGCGTCTGTAGGGGAGACTGCAACCGTGTCGCCGGCTGCAGCGGTAGCCTCGATCACCACGGGGCCTACCGTCCCCGCCGCGGCTCTCGTTTTAACTCAGGCTCCTCCGCCCCCGACCGCCACGTCACCGCTCCCGACACCAACGGTTCCACCTCCGACCCCGACCGTTCCACCTCCGACTTCGACAAGTGCTCCGGCAACGCAGTCAGACCCTGGAACGTGCTATCCGGTGACCGTCGTCAATCCTGCAGGTTGCACAATGGGTACTGGGACATCGCCGAAGGGCATCGACCTTTCGTGCGTCCCGCCAGGAACATTCGTGGGTGTTTCCACGGCCGATGCCAGGTTCGAACATTGGAGCGCCGACGGCGCCGCGCTGGCGGCGCCGAACGAAGCCACGACATCCTTCAAAATGCCTGCGAATCCAGTGACCGTGACGCTGACCTGCGGTTCATAACGTGCCAGCGCCACAGTCGGTGCAGTCGGCAAGCTATGCCGGTTTCGTCGCGGTGACGGCGGCCGAAGCGATGCCCTTGCCGCCGGGATACTCGGTCGCCACCGATTGAACGTCGCTGAAACCTGCACGGCGGATGCCATCCAGGTACTCCGATTCGAGGAGCGCGCCGGCGACACATCCCGCCCACTGGTCCATGTCGTTCTTGATGTCCTCCGGGACCGGCCTGGTCCATACGATGTCGGAGACCTGCAGACGGCCGCCCGGCTTCAATACCCGGAACGCTTCCCGAAACACCTGGTCTTTGTCCGGAGGGAGGTTGATGACGCAGTTCGAGATGATGACATCCACAGTGCCGCTATCGATTGGCAGATGTTCGATCTCGCCAAGCCGGAACTCGACGTTCGTCGCGCCGACTTTTGCCTGGTTTTTCCGCGCCAGGGCAATCATCTCCGGTGTCATGTCAACGCCAAATACGCGCCCGGTTTCTCCGACCATCTTCGAGGCCAGGAAGCAATCGATTCCGCCGCCCGAACCGAGGTCGAGGACCACCTGTCCTGGCTGGAGCGCGGAAATCGCCGTCGGATTCCCACAGCCAAACGCGACATCTGTGACGGTGGCGGGCAAATCGCCGATGTCCGTCTGGGCGTAGAGCCTGGCCACGTTCGTGACGATGGTTTGATCGTCGCTTACACCGCAGCACGAGATGTCGGCGGATGTTTCCGATCCGCAACAAGAAGCGGACGATGATGCTGGCGAAGGAGTGCAACAGGCGCTGCCGTTGATGACTTCCAGGCTTTCATCGGCGTTGAGGACGCCGCGTACGCGGTTGCCGTACGAGCGGGACACTTCACTGCGGATCTCTTCAGGGCTTCGGTTCGGCATGGCCAGGACTCCTTGGACTTGAGTTCATCGTAAAATTACGATGGGAAGGGAAGGGCTGTCAATATCGTTTTTTAACGATATGCTGAAGGCCATGAAAGTTATCGAAGACCTTGCGGTCGAAGAGGAGCGCGCGGCTGCCATTTTCCGCGCCCTTGGCAATCCCGCCCGAGTCCGCATCGTTCGCGAGCTTGCCCAGCGGAATGCCTGCGCTACGGGCGATTTCGTCGATGTCCTGCCGCTGGCGCAGTCGACTGTCTCGCAGCACCTGAAGGTGCTGAAAGAAGCCGGCATCATCCAGGGCACCGTGGAGGGTGACCAGTGCTATTGCCTCAACCCGGAGACGGTCCGCTGGCTGGCGAACTTCACCTACGCCATCTGCTGTCCCGAGGAGACCGAGGGCGTCTGTTGTTAATTGAGGCGCCAGCCGTTCGGCTCGACCTCATTGGCTCATGACGACAATCTCATTGTCCCGGCACCCATACCATCGGCACGAGCCGTCCATCTCGCGGTCCGGATGGCGCACTTCAATCTCCAGCGGGCGTTCAGCCGTCAGTCGACCCTCCGCCGTGGCCTGTTGAGCCCAGGCTGGCAGGGCGAACAGATCGAAAACTTCCACGTTCGAACAATTGAACCTCGGTCGAACGCTCACCGGGCCACGGCTTCAATCCCGAGGTTCTGTACGAGGCCCCGAACGCGCTCCGCGATGTCATCGCGGATGCGCCGAACGTGCTCGACCGACTTACCAGCAGGGTCTTCCACGTCCCAATCGACGTAACGCTTGCCTGGATACACCGGACAGGCGTCACCGCAGCCCATCGTGATAACCACGTCTGCGGCCTGCACGAACTCGTCCACCAGCGGCTTGGGAAACTCCTGCGACAGGTCGAGGCCCATCTCGGCCATCACCGTTACGACGCTCGGATTGATTTCGTTGCCGGGCACAGAACCGGCAGAGCGCACCTCGATTCGCCCGCCACTGAGGTGCGACGTGAGGACAGCGGCCATTTGCGAGCGCCCGGCGTTGTGCACGCACACGTACAACACCTGCGGGCGTTCCGTTGTGATCCGGCCCTCCGACTGGGCGACTGCGACCAGCCGTTCGCGCGCGAAACGACGGACGAAGATTGGAAGGAACTGCGGCAGCCTTGGAGCGGTCGCCTGGATGGAGTCCCACGACTCGTTGATGAATCGTTCGATGGTCTCCGCGCTGAATATCCCGGCGAACTCGTCCTTGAGGCGCTGTGCTTCGCGCCTCACCTGGTGGCGTAATTCTGCGTATTCGGCTGCGTTCATCGTGCTGCTGGCTCCGTGGTTTGAATTGGTAAGCGAAGTGTAGGGGCCACTCATTAACACATCAATCAGAATTGATATAATTCAGGAATGCCCGGCGTCCCCCCGATCCTGGCTCTCGCCTCGGACCCCCTTCGGTGGACACTTCTCACCGAGCTCTCTCGAAGTGACCGGAGCGTCGAGGAACTCGTTGCGGCGGCCGCACGCCCGCAGAATCTCGTTTCGTACCACCTTGGCTTGCTCAACCGCGGTGGCATTGTCGAAAAGCGGCGCAGTTCCGGCGACGGCCGCATCGTGTACTACATGCTCGACGGCTCTCGGATCGCTGAAATGCTGGATGAAGTAGCGAGCGCCCTGCACCCCGCGTTTGCCGACGAAGCCGTGCAGCAAAGTCCATCGCTTTCGGTCCTGTTCCTTTGCACCGAAAACAGCGCACGCTCTCAGATGGCGGAGGCTCTCTGGAGGCGTCGCTTTGGTCCGACTGTTGATGTCTGGAGCGCCGGCACCAGACCCACCACGGTGCACCCCGGCGCCATCGCCGAGATGGAATCACGCGGGATCTCGATGTCCGGGGCCCATTCGAAGTCCGTCAGCTCGATCCCGGTCTCTTCGTTCGATGTCGTGGTGACAGTCTGTGACCGAGTCCGCGAAGACTTGCCTGCGGAACTTGGGGCGCGGGCAGCCGAGCATCGTCACTGGAGCCTCCCGGATCCGGCACAGCCCGGCCTGGTCGAGGCGGAAGCATTTCGGCGCGCCGCGGACGAACTCGAACGCCGGGTTGCACACCTCACCTTCTGATCCGAACCGGGGGTTTCCTCGGCGGCTCGGCAAGTCAGGTAGGATTCGCCACACGCAAAGCGAAACCGGAGAAACCCATGGACGTTCCGAAACTCATCGACCCCGAAATTTCTGCCGCGCTCGCGGGGCTCCCGCAGATGGATGGCTTCCAGTTCGACCAGCTCCCCGCGATGCGCGAGGTGCGCCTGGCGCAGCTCGCGCTCATGCAGCTTTCAGATAAGACCGAGCGACGGGACTACGTGGTCCCCGGGAAGGATGGCGCGCCCGATGTCGCAATTCGCGTGCACCGGCCCGCAGGCTCATCCGGCGAGCTCCCTTGCCTCTACTTCATGCACGGTGGCGGCTACGTCTTCGGCACGCACCTCATGGATGACCTTCGCTTCGACCGCTGGTGCCCGTCCTTGAACTGTGTGGGCGTTTCGGTCGAATACCGGCTCGCCCCCGAGACGCCGTACCCTGGCCCGCTCGAGGACTGTTACACCGGCCTGAAGTGGGTGTACGAGAACGCAGCCACGCTGGGCGTCGATAAATACCGCATCGGCATCGGAGGCGCCTCCGCCGGCGGCGGACTGGCCGCGGGCCTCGCCCTCCTCACCCGCGACCGTGGGGAGATTCCGGTCGCCTTCCAGCTGCTCATCTACCCGATGATCGACGACACGATCACCTCGCGCTCGAGCGCATGGCAGGTGCCTGTCTGGACGCCGAAGTCGAACAACGACGGCTGGGACGCCTACCTCGGCGACCTGCGCCACGGAGATGTGCCGCCCTACGCAGCTGCCACGCGAGCCCAGGACCTGGCCGGGCTGCCGCCCGCCTATGTCATGGTTGGCGCGCTCGATGGCTTCCTCGATGAGGACGTCGAGTACGCCATGCGCCTTACGCATGCGGATGTCCCGACCGAACTGCACGTCTACCCGGGCGCGCCCCACGGCTTCGATGGCATCGTCCCTGGAAGCCGCCTGGCTCGCCAGGCGCGACGCGACATGGAGGACTGGCTCGCGCGGGTGATGGCGAGGCGGGACTGAAGCCAGAAGACAGAGGGGGTGGTGGAGACGAGGGGACTCGAACCCCTTACCTCAGCGATGCGAACGCTGCGCTCTCCCAGATGAGCTACGTCCCCAGATGCCAAACGAGCCGCTCCATCTATCATCGTATGGAGCGGCCCGCGAAAGGGTCAACCGTAGATTCAACTATGAGCGGTGAGAAGAACCCCTACCGATGCGATAGCTCGTCTCTCCCGTAAATTCGCGTTGTTTTCCGCACTTCTTGCAACGTCCCGGCGTCAGCTCTCCTCTCGGAGGATCCAGTACCCAGTGGTGGACACAGTCAGCGACCATTTGGAGCGCCTCGGCTTTGGACATGCTTACACCCCTCTAACTATTCGTCTGTAGTGAACGGCCGAGGGTGCGACACACCCCGCCACCGGCCGCTGGGCAGTGTAGTCCTACCTATAGATGGTTTCAATCGTTTATTTCGTTTCGTCCAGCATCCCGGCCAAAGGTGTAATGGATACGACCCCCGCCGAGACATTGATGGATTCGATAACTCCACCGATGGCCGGGACCAGGATTTCGCGGCCATCGCCCTTCACCACGTAGACGTCATTCGCGCCCGTTTGAATGACTTCCGTGATGTTCCCGAGCGTCTCTCCGGAGGTCGTTACCACCTTCAGGCCGATGAGCTCGTGGATGAAATACGACTCGTCATCGTCTCGCTGGACGTCGTTGTCTGCAGCCTCAACGAGCTCGCCACGGAGCTCCTCAACGTCGTTGCGGTTGTTGATGCCCTGGATCTTCAGGATCCAGTGTTCGTGGTCCGGGCGGGCTCGTTCGACGACCCGCCGGACGCCCGAGAGATAGACCGGCCGTCCGCGCTGGAGGTTGCGCGCTGTCGGGGAGTAGGCCAGCACGCGGATCTCTCCCGTTAGCGCGTGGGGACGCAAAACGCGCCCGACGGCGGTGAAGCCAGGGCGCGGTTCTTTCGCGGTGCTGAGCGGGTTCTTGTACCGGGGTTTCCGTGCTTTCGGGCGGGGCGCCGGTTCGTCGCTGGTCAGTCGCCAATCTCCAGGTTGACGCGGACATCCTCGCGGACGGCGGCGACCTTCACGAGGGCGCGCATCGAGCTGGCGATCCGCCCGCCCTTGCCGATGACCTTGCCCCAGTCGTCTTCAGCCACGTCGAGGCGGACCTGCACGCGGTCGCCGTCCTGGGTTTCGGTCACGCGGACCTCTTCCGGATGGTCGACCAGTTCCCTGGCCAGGTATTCGATGACTTCGCCCATCATGGTTTCGGCCACGGGTTACTCCTCGGCGGTTGCTTCTTCCGAAGCCTCAGCGGCAGCTTCTTCGGCGGGCGCTTCGGCTTCGGCGGCCTTGGCAGCTTCAGCTTCGGCCTTCGCGGCGGCCGCAGCTTCGGCTTTGGCAGCCTTCTCAGCTTCCGCGGCGCGAACCTTCGCCCGGGCTTCGGCAGCCTTTGCCTGCTCGGCGCGCTTCACTTCGAGCTTCGCCTTCACCACCGGGGCCTTCTTCTCCATCACGCCGGCGCGCACGAGGATCTTCTCGGCAGATTCCGACGGCTGGGCGCCCTTGGCGATCCATTCCTTCGCCTTTTCGCCGTCGATGACGATGGCGGGCGGGTCGGCATGCGGGTCATACGACCCGAGATTCTCAATAAAACGGCCGTCACGCTTGACGGGCTTATCCGCGACGATCACGCGGTAGAAAGGGTGGCGCTTCTTACCGATGCGCTTAAGCCGGATCCGGATCATTGCTACTCCTGGAATACACCCGCTCCGTTTCGCGGGCGGAAAAATGCACTTCGATCCACGGTACACCATCGCGGCATAACGCGCAGGGATGGGATGGAGGTGAAAGTTCTGAGGACTGAGGCGAAAGTTCAGTCGTCATTCGCCCGCTCGTAGACCACCTCGATCTTGCGGCGGCGACGGTTTCTCACTGCCCAGAATCCAAGTCCTATCACTATCACGCCGATGAGTGCCGCGAAGAGCGGTACCTCTTCGAATGAGGGGATGCTGAGGAACGATGGAGTGTCCCCGACCTCCACCTCTCGACGGCGTCGGACAATCCAGCCGTTGGCCCAGTTGCGGCGCCGCCCAAGTTCGGCTTCCTGGTCGTCATCATATTGCTCGGTCAGTAGATCGTCGCTCAAGGAAACCCCTCCGACCTCCAGAGATGACCAGAGGTTCTGTCCCCGTTGTTAGTCCGGCCGCTTCACGTACAGCACCCGGATGACGCGCTCCGGTTGTGTCCGGTTGAACAGCCACAGGATGGGCAAAAACAGAAGGTCCACGAATGAGCCAGTTCCCCCATAATCGTACCTACCCTTGCCTCGGGTTGATCCTTCCTCAGCGACTAGTCACCCGTTGGAAAGCATCGCTCGGCGGTCGCGTTCGAACTCGTCAGTCGAGTTGTAGTTCTTCCATTTGGTTCGAGTTTCGCCCGGCATCTCAGTCCTCATCACTTTCAACTCACCGAAACATGGGCATGCGGCCGGTGCTCAGCGTCTTCGCGATCTTTCGCGCTTCGAAGAACTGCTTGAGCAGCTGGTTGACCTGCGTCGCATCGGTGCCGCTGCCGCGAGCGATTCGCTTGCGGCGCTTGCCGTCGATTTTCTCCGGGTGGCGGCGTTCCCACGGCGTCATCGAGAGCACGATGGCCTCAGCCTTGTTGAAGAACGAGTCATCGATGTTGTCGACATCGAGCTGCGCCTTGATCTTGTTGAAGCCCGGCAGCATCCCGACCAATTGGCCGAGCGGGCCCATCTTCCGGACTTTGCGCAGCTGCTCGACGAAGTCCTGGAGGTCGAACGTCCCCTTCTTCATCTTTTCGCCGAACTTATCGGTGTCCTCGTCGCCCATCGTCTCCTTGGCTTTTTCGATGAGCGAGAGCATGTCGCCCATGCCAAGGATCCGGCCCGCGAGACGATCCGGGTAGAACGCTTCAAGCGCGTCGGACTTCTCGCCCATGCCGATGAACTTCACCGGCACGCCCGTGACCTCGCGGATGCTGAGGGCCGCCCCGCCGCGGGCGTCGCCGTCCATCTTCGTGAGGATCAGCCCGGTGGTACCGACCTTCTCGTGGAACTCCTTCGCCGCCGTTACCGCGTCCTGGCCGGCCATCGCATCGGCGACAAAGAGCACTTCCGAAGGGTTCAACTGCTTCCGAAGGTCCGCGACCTCGCCCATCATCTCTTCGTCGATGTGGAGGCGGCCGGCGGTATCCACCAACAGGTGGGTGGCGTTCATTCGCTGGGCTTTCTCGAGGCCATGAGCGGCGATGACCGCCGGCTTCGAGCTCGTGCCTTCTTCGTGGTAGGGCACATCGAGGCTCTTCGCGAGCGTGACCAGCTGGTCGACAGCGGCGGGGCGGTAGACATCGCAGGCCACTACGAGCGGCCGGTTCCCCTGCTTCTTCAGCAAGTTCGCCAGCTTGGCGATGCTCGTGGTCTTACCGGAGCCCTGCAGGCCCACGAGCATGATCACCGTCGGCGGGCGGGAGGAACTCGCGAGCTGCGGCGCCGCGCCACCGAGAATCTCCACGAGTTCGCCGTGGACGATGTCGATGACCTGCTGGGCCGGGGAGAGGCTGCGCAGGACCTGCGCGCCGAGCGCCTTTTCCTTCACCCGTGAGGTGAACTCGCGCACAACCTTGAAGTTCACATCGGCTTCGAGCATGGCCATGCGCACTTCGCGCAGCGCCTGGTCGAGGTCTTCCTCGGTTACAACACCGCGCGATCCGAACTTCTTGAACGCGCCCTGGAGCTTGTCGGTTAGCGATTCGAACATGTTCTTCCAGTGTAACGGGCCGATGTGACACGAGTTAGCCCTCGGGAGATGCCACTCGTTCGCGCAAGGCAACTGCCGGCGGGAACTGCCGCCGGTTCGAGGTTGGTCCTTGACCTCGCGACAGAGCGTCCTTGACAGGTGCGCGTAGCATGCGGGACGACGACCGGCCACGAATGCGCTGCGCCGACCTCAGCAATAGCTGGAGCCTCCGCGACCTGTTTGCGATGCCGCAATTGCCGCCATGGAGGCCAATAATGGGAATTCTCGATAAATTGCTCCGCCGCAAGCCGGACCACGATCAGTGGCTGGCAGACCACCCCGGCAAGGGCAAGGTGACGATGAGCGCGCCCGCCATATCTGAAGCCGACGAGGCGGCCACCCGGTCGCGCATGGAAGCCGAACTGACGGAGCAACGGTCGAAGCGCGAAAACGGATGAGGTGCCCGCGCTGCGAGTCTTCATCACTGATTGGCAGCCACGGCAGCGTTTCCTGCCTTTCGTGCGGCCATGCGGTCACCGAGCCCGGCCGCCAGGCCTGGGACAAGGTGAGCAGCGTCCGTGGCGGCTCGAAAATGCTTGGGCCCGCCTGGACTGAGGCCGAGCATGATCTCTGGACGGCGGCCGGGCATTAACCCGCTGGCGCGGCCACGCTCGTCACGATATCGACGAACTCCTGCGGCCGGTTGAATGGGATCATGTGGTTGGTGGCGATCTCCTCGTAGCGCCAGCGCGGATCGGCTTTTGTGCGGTCGGCGGCGACCCAGAATGGCCCGCCGGTGCCCTCCGGGCGCGGTTCGCCGGTGGCCTTGATATAGGTGAGCGATATGCCGCGCTCTTCGAGCGGCGTGCGCAGTCGGACAGGTTCGTTGAAGCAGCCGGCCGGGTGACTCACTCGCCGTGGCGCCGTAAATGCGACGTCTGCCGGGTCGTCGTATTCGCGCGGCATCGGCGGGAGCAGCCACTCGCCGCCAGGGAACGACTCGGCGATTTCCTGAGGCCGCCCGGTGAGGTCCTGCAGCGACTGGCCATCGCCGGGCACGAACGCATCGAGGTACACCAGGTGCTTCACGCGGCTGCCGAGGTGGTCCAGGGCGCCGGTGACCACCATGCCCCCATAGCTGTAGCCGACGAGCGTGATGTCGCGCAGGTCTTCGTACCAGACTGCGTTCACCACGTCCTGGATGTGCAACGAGAGGTTCACCTGTGGGCTTGTCAGATGCGCGCGTTCGCCAAGGCCGGTGAGGCTCGGCGTGTAGATGACGTGGCCTTGCCGCACGAGAAGCGGCCGGACTTTCTTCCACGTGAACGAGCCGCTCCAGGCGCCATGGACCAGGACAAATGTTGACATTCGCGAACCTCCGGGAGCCGGATTCTACACGCGCCTACCGGGAGGCGATGAAGACGAACTCGAGCCCGGGCCGGTCGGGGGCATCGCGCACGTCGAGCGCGGCGAATCCCGTCGCGGCCAGGTCCGCTTCGATTTCATCACGTTCGCGGAAGCGGAGGGTCGAGTCCGAAGTCAGCGTGGCGCCGTCGGACTCGAACCGGTAGGTGTGCCGGAACGAAACGAGCGGCAACGCGACCTCGGTAACCTCCGTCCAGGCTTCAACCACGCCGGCTCCAGGCACGCTGCGCTTTCGCCGCGTCTTCTCCGGCGTCCAGCTTTCCCATGCGCGACGCGCGGGGTCGCGCACTTCGAATACGAGATGGCCGCCGGGCCGCAATGCCCGGTGCGCCGCCCGGAGAGTGCCCCGCCACTCGCTGTCGTCCACGAACACCTGCGCTACGTTTCCGGTCATCACGGCGAAGTCGACGTCGATCTCCGGGACGTCCGCAGCTGTGCCGTGAATCCATCGGACTCGATCGGCGAAGGGCTTCGACCGAGCCACCTCCAACGAAGCCAGTGCCGGGTCCATTCCGACCACCTCGAATCCTCGGCCAGCCAGCAGACATGCGAAAGAGCCGGTCCCGCACCCGATATCAAGAACCCGGCGCGCGCCGAACTCCTCGACCATCGCGGCGTAAACCTCGAGGTCGTCCCGCTCCCCATCAAAGGCGTCATAGATCGCCGCGAGCCGCGGGTCGGCGAAGATGGGGTCAGGCATGGTCCTGAAGTCTAAGCCGAACCTGCGGCGGTATAGGGTAATTCTTCCCCGAAGAGACTACCCTCCGGCCATGGCTTCACTCCGGCGGCGGCGCGGACGCCCTCCCTACCCCGAGATTCTCACACCTTCCGAACAGCGGGTCCTGGAGCTGATCCGAGAAGGCAAGACCAACTCGGAAATTGCCAACGAACTCGCGATTTCCGTACCTGGCGTGAAGTACCACGTGACCAACATGCTCGGAAAGCTTGAGGTCGAAGACCGGGTCGCCCTGGCGAATTGGCAAGGCGAGGCGTCCCACGAGAATCGTCGAGGACTGCGAGGTGCTCTTGCCTCATTTCCAGGACCAGTTTTCGTGAAAGTGGGGGCGATCCTCGTGTGCGTCGCAGGGATCGGTGGGATTGCGGGTCTGGCGCTCGGCGGCCACGAAGATTCTTCATCGGAGCAGGCTCCAGACATTCCGCCCGGGTACTCATCGATGGATCCTGACCGATTGGCTGCCCTTGGGCTGGTTGATCTGGGACCTATTCTTCGATCTCCGACCGGCGACACGCCGGTGCTCGCGGGCCAGGTTCGAGACTCCCTTGGAGTTGTCTTGCTCAACGGTCCAGCGAAGCTGATCCAGGGCAGCGGGCAACTCTGGACACTTCAATTCGGGGCCGTTGTGCCCAACTGGATCCAATTGTCTGGCCCGGGCGCAGACCATCAGCTCGATGTACAGCTGTGGGCCGAAAGTATGGCTCTGTCGGAGAGCACGGTGGTTACGGTTCGACCCGATGGAGTGTGGGAGATCTCCTCGAAGACAGGGGGCGTTCCGCCCGAACTCCTGCTGTCCGTTCGCGAAATCAATTCGGGCCGCCCTCGGCGTGCGGCCATCGGCACGAACGGCCACCTTTTTGTGGCAAGTTCGCCGATCCCAGGCTCAGTTGTGCTCGACAACTGGACGGGCGTCGCGCTCGATGTCCGTTCATCTTTTCAGGGTCATCAACTCCCTGGCAGCGCGGGACTATTCCAGTTCACCGGCTGCGGCGACGACGGGACGTGCTATGTCTCGCTGCGCACCGCGGAGCCGCTCACCGCGCCCGTATCGGGGAGATTACGGTGTTCGTCGCCAAGCCAGCTAGAAATCGACCACGGTGATTTCGTCGTCATAGTCACCCAGGTAGACACGGGGTACGGCAGCTCGCCCAACTTTTCCTGTGACGAGCACGAAGTGGCGGCTGGGGAAGTGATCGGGCCTGCCGCGACCCATTGGGTTTACACCGCGAAGGCATCCAATGGAGAAAAGATCTCGGTCGGGGTTTCCTTCGACGGAAGCTTCTATGTCGGACGATTCGCTCCATCTGTCGGCTGTCCATGCAGGAACGGAACCTAGAGGCCACGCCAGGTGGCCCCCAGCCCGTCACTCCTCCCAAAGCGTCAGCCATTTCTTGTCGCGCTCCTTCTTGAGGCGTGGCGTGATTTCTGCAACCCGCACACAACCGACATCGTCGCCGCCGTCTAGTTGTGACTGAGCGCTTTCACTCCAACGAATAATCCGCGCCCGGTGAGGCCGGGCGTTTTGAACTGCACATTCAAACCAGAACCTTCGAAGGCTCCGACATAGTCACTCCTTGAAAACAACCCAAACGTATGGCGTTCCGTGAATCGTTTGATCCCGTCTTCGGTGGCCAAAGTGTAGTAAAAAGTCCATGTGCACTGCCGTGCTGACAGCCTCGTCACGCTGAGTCTCGAGAGCTTGCGTTTGGGCTCTTGCACCAACAGCGCTGACGGGTGCCGGTCTCGTATTGCATCTCTAAACAAGAAGGGTTCCACTACAAGAACGCCGCCAGGGTTTAGGTGCAACGCCATCCGCGAAATCGCATTGCGGAGATCTTTGACGGTCTTCATGTATCCCACGGAGCTGAATAGTCACGTGACAACGTCAAACGTTTTGCCGAGGTCGAACACCCGCATATCCGCCTCATGAAATCTGACCTTCGGGAGGCGCAAGGCCGCGACGGCAAGCAACTCCGGGTTGAGGTCAAGGCCCTCGACAGTGAATCGACGACTTAGAAGTTCCAGATGCCGGCCGGTCCCGCACGCAACATCGAGAAGACGCCGGCCAGGGCAAAGCTTGGACCCCAGCACGAACTGCTCGACCACCCTAACTTCGCCCGCGTAGTCTTTCTGTGAGTACACAAAGTCATATAGATCGGCTGATTTCAGAAACACGTTCGAACCCTTCTCTGGAATCGTTACTCGGCCAGGGAACTGGCGCCCTCCTCCCAGAGCGTCAGCGCCTTCGAATCCCGTTCCGTCCGCAGCCGGTCAAGGATTTGGGCCACCGGGACGGCGCCCTTGTCGCCGCCGCCGCGGACGCGCAGGGCGGCGGCTTTCGCCTCGGCCTCGCGGTCGCCGACCACGAGCATGTACGGGACCTTGCGAAGCTGGGCATCGCGGATCTTCGCGTTCATCCGCTCGCCGCGATCATCCACCTCGACCCGCAGGCCCGCGCCTTTGAGTTGCGCCGCGACCCGCTCCGCGTACTCGATGTGCCGGTCGGCGATGGGGATGACCACCGCCTGGGTCGGCGAGAGCCAGAGCGGGAAGTTCCCTTCGTACTCCTCGATGAGCAGCGCCACCATGCGCTCCATGGTCGAGAGTACGCCGCGGTGGACGATGATCGGCCGGTGGCGTTCGCCGTCTTCGCCGACGTACTCGAGCTCGAACTGCGCGGGCAGGTGAAAGTCGACCTGCACCGTCACGAGCGTCTCATCTTTGCCCGCCGCCGTCTGGAACTGGACGTCGATCTTCGGGCCGTAGAACGCTGCTTCGTCGTCGGCTTCGTAAAAGTCGAGCTCCGTCCGTTTGAGCACGCGCCGCAAGAGTTCTTCGCCCATGTCCCACATCGGCGGGTTGTCGACGTATTTCTCCGTGTTGCTGCGGTCGCCGAGCGAAAGCCGGTACGTGTAGTTCTTCAGGCCAAGCGTCTGGTAGACGTACTCCATCAGGTTCAGCACGCCCTCGACTTCGCGTTCCACCATCGACTGGTCGCTGCAGAAGATGTGGGCGTCGTTCAGCGTCATGATGCGCACGCGGCTCATGCCGCTGACCTGGCCCGATTTCTCCCAGCGGTGCATGTTGCCGAGTTCGGCGATGCGAATGGGCAGTTCTCGGTACGAGTGCAACTCGCTTTCGAACACCATGATGTGGTGCGGGCAGTTCATCGGGCGCAGGCAGTACTCCTCGCCTTCGCGCTCCATCACCGGGTACATCGCGTCCTGGTAGTGGTCCCAGTGTCCGGAGCGCTCGTACAGCTCACGCTTGCCGACCACCGGCGTGATGACGTGCTGGTAGCCGCGCTCGATTTCGAGGTCTTCGATCCAGCGCGAGAGTTCGCGACGGATGGTGGCGCCTGCCGGCAGCCAGATCACATGGCCCGGCCCGATGTTCTCGAAGAGGTCGTAGATCTTCAGGTCGCGGCCAATTCGGCGATGGTCTCGGCGACGCGCTTCTTCGAGCTGGTGTTCGTATTCGGCCAGCTCTTCCGGCGTCTCGAAGAGCGCGCCGTAGACGCGTTGCAGCTGCGGGTTCTTTTCGCTCCCGCGCCAGTAGGCCCCCGCGATGTTCATCAGCTTGAACGCGCCTATTTCACCCGTGTCGTTGACGTGGCCGCCACGGCAGAGATCCGTGAAGCTGGCGTGCGTGCACTGCGTGACATTGCCCTCGTCGAGCTCCGAGAGCAGGTCGAGCTTGAACGGCTGGTCGGCCCAGCGCTTCTCGGCCTCGGCCTTCGTGATGCTCGCCATCTGGAATGCATGCTTTCCTGCCACGGACTTTCGCATGCGCTCTTCGAGCCACTGCAGGTCTTCTTCGTTCAGTGAACGGGGCAGGCGGAAGTCGTAGTAGAACCCGCTGTCGATGGGCGGGCCGATGCCGAGTTCGGCGTCCGGGAACAGTTCGACCATCGCCTCGGCGAGGACATGTGCCGCCGAGTGGCGCATGCGGTTCAGGCGTTCTTCCTTCGATAGGGACTTCAGATCAACGTGGGATTCGATGGCTTCAGCCATGACTGGTACTCCATTTGCTGTCGGTCGGGCTGGTTAGCGGAGAGCGGCCGCATGCCGCGCGCGAGTCGCCGTCAGCGCTCCGGTCGTGGCAAATGGAACGAACGGGAAGAATTCGGAATGCGCCATGGTGGACCTCAGCCGGCATCGTGCTTCGTCGTGCCGTTGGGACGAGCGACGTGCTCGTGGTTCCACCCAACTTCAACTTCCGCGCCTGATGGGGGAAGCTCTCAGTTTCGGCCGGTAACGGGGCCATCCGGGCTGCCTTATCACGCCCTGTGGGCGGCTTCGGCGCCTGCTCACGGGTGGTTTTCGCCTGCCTGGTGTCGCGCTTTCAGCCGGTGGCGCGACTCTCTGGGTGGGCGGCTGGCTACTCGTCCCGGTCAAAGCGGTTTGTACTTCGAAACACTATACCACGGCCGGGCCGGCCCTCGTGGCGACCATTTCTTCACGAAATAAACCGGTGCCGTCATCTTCCCCAGTACCGCTTAGCGCCCGGAAGGTTGATAGTTATTAGTGAACTACTTTCCATAGTTCCGCTGTGCATCGCGTTGGGGCCTCGAGCCTCTAGCACGAGTCACACTCTCGTCCGTTTGCCGGCTCCTCGGGATTCCAACCGCAAGCGCAGCGCTCGCCCTGCCGCTGCATGGAACCAGATCCAGTGAGGAGGATTCACGGACCCGGATGCTGAGACGCTTCACCCACAGAGGCCGTCGTTACAACTTCGGAAGAATGACGAACCAGGAAGTTGTCCGAGCACTCTGGCTGGGCATACTCATCGGGATCGTTGCCGGGGCCGGTGCAATCCTCTTCACCGAATCAATTGCCTTCGTCGGCGACCACATGCTTGGCACCCTCGCCGGCTTCTACCCGCCGAATCCGCTGGGTGAAGGTTCGCAGGAATATTCCGGTCCCACGCGGCGCTGGGCGCTTCCCCTGGTCCTCGGGCTTGGCGGTTTGCTCTCGGGAATCCTGGTGTTCACCTTCGCTCCCGAAGCCGAAGGCCACGGTACCGATGCCGCTATCGATTCGTTTCATAACAAGGGTGGGCGGGCTCGCTGGCAGGTCATCCCGATCAAGCTCCTCGCCTCAGCGCTGACCATCGGTTCGGGCGGCGCCGCTGGACGCGAAGGCCCGACGGCACAGATCGGCGGAACCTTCGGTTCTGTGCTCGCCGACAGGCTGGGCCTCGATCCCGCCGAACGGCGCCGGGCGCTCGCAGCCGGCATGGGCGCCGGCATCGGCGCCATTTTCCGCGCTCCGCTCGGCGGCGCGATGATGGGCGCCGAAGTCCTCTACGTGCACGACTTCGAGTCAGACGTCATCCTTCTTGGCCTCATCTCTTCCATCGTGGGCTACTCGATTTTTGGCTCGTACTACAGCTTCGAGCCGATGTTCGGGAACACCGGCGGGTTCACGTTCTCGAACGTCTCCGAAATTCCCTACTACTGCGTTCTCGGCGCCGCCTGCGGCCTCATGGGCCTGCTCTACGTGAAGTCGTTCTATGGGACGACGGCGCTCTTCCATAAGATGCCCTTCCCGCGCATCCTCAAGCCCATGGTGGGCGGCATTGCCGCCGGTATCATCGGGTTCGCCGCTCCCGAATCAATCCATGTCGGCTATGGCTGGGTGCAACGCGCTTTCGACCCCAACGAGGTCCTCTCGCTTTCGCCGTGGCTGCTGCTGCTCCTCCCCTTCGCGAGAATCATGACCACGTCCCTCACCGTCGGTTCAGGCGGTTCGGGCGGTATTTTCGGTCCCGGCATGGTCATCGGAGGTCTCGTCGGCGCCGCCGCCTGGCGCGTGGGGCATGGCCTGCCCGGCTTCCCGGAGGACCCTGCCCCGATCATCATCATCTGCATGATCGCCATGTTCGGAAGCGTCGCCCACGCCCCCCTCGCAATGCTCCTCATGGTCGGCGAAATGACCGGCAACCTCTCGTTGCTGGCGCCTGCTATGGCTGCCGTGGCGATCGCCACGCTGCTGGTGGGAGACACCACGATCTACAAAAGCCAGCAGATGACCCGCGCCGATTCGCCGGCCCACCGTCACCGCTTCTCATTCCCGCTGCTCTCAGCGCTACCTGTCCAGAGAGCGATGCGAAAAGTGTCGGTGTTCGAGCCGGATACCTCGCCCAAACGCGTGCTCGAAGCCCTCGAGCTCGCGCGCGAGCAGTTCGCGGTCATCGAAATCGGCAACGGCAAGTTCTCCGAGGTGAACCAAAGCGAGCTGCGCGCGGCAGTCGAGGCGAACCAGCCCACGGTCGGCGAAATTTGCCGGCCCATCCCGACCACCATCTCGTCCGACGTCACACTTGATGTCGCGCTCGACCTGCTGACCGCCAACGAACGGCGCTGGCTCCCCATCACCGAGGGCAAGCGTGTCCTCGGGGTGGTCGACGGAGCCGACCTCCTGCGCTCGTATCGGCGTGCGGTTGGGCAGCAGATCCGGCCGCTAACGGCGCTCGATAGCGACCTCGCCGCGCTCGAAGTCGTGATCCCGGCCACGTCGCCGATTGCAGGTCGCCAGCTCCTCGATTCGGGTTTGCCGCAGGGTGTCCGCGTCTTGCTGGTAGAGCGAAACGAAGAGACGTCAGTGCCTGACGGCACCTGGAAGCTCACTCCCGGCGACAAGATCACGGTTTCGGTCCCCGCGTCCATGCGCGCCGCGACGTTCGAGAGCCTCTTCGGCGCGCCTGAGTAATTCGCGTATGCGCGGCCTTCGTGGGCGCCTGGTCTTATCCCGCCGTTGACACGCCCCACCTTCACGATGTTGCGCGAGGTTCGGCATGACGTACGCTCGTGGGTGATGCCGCGCGAGCCAATGTTATGAACGAGGCCGACGCATTGACCCCGCACGAACGCAGGCTTCGCCTGGCGCTGGTCGCCACGTCCGTCCTCGCCGCTCTGCTGGCGGTAGTTGCAGGCGTCGTGTTGTTCTTCGTTTTCACCTATGTCCTGCCGGCGGAGCCGGACCCGTTCACGCGCGGGCCCTATCTCGCGCAGGTTGGCACTACCACCGCCACCCTCAAGTGGAACGTGAAGGGCGATGTGCCCGTCGAAATCGTCGTGACGACGCCAGACGGAAAGAACATAACCAGCAAGGACGGAAACCTGACCGGCCTCACGCCCGGCGCGCGCCAGGGGTGGGTGGCCGTTGTCGACGACAGGGCGCGGGCATGGGGCACCATCACGACCGCGCCCACCGACCCGCAGGCCCGAATTCGTTTCACCGCCTTCGGTGATTTCGGAGCCGGCACCGACGACGAACGTGCCGTCGGGCGGGTAGCCGCCGCCCAGGACTCGGCGTTCACGGTGGTCCCGGGCGATAACGTCTATCCGTTCGCGTTGCCGGCGCTGTTCGACCGCAACCTGTTCGCGCCGATGCGCGCGCTCCTCGCCCAGGGTCCGTTCATTTCCACGCTCGGCGAGCACGACCTCACCTTCTTTGGCGCCGACGACATCGCAGATGCGCTTGGGCTGCCCAACGGCGGCGACCGCTACCTCTTCGATTATGGCCCGTTGCGATTCGTGGTCCTGGGGCTCCAGGCTGACGAAGGCGACGTGCCGTTCGTGCGCGAGGCGCTGGCCGAAACGAACGCCCGCCGTGTCTACCTCGTCGTTCACCGGCCACCCGCCCCCGGCAATCCGGTGCTGGCAATCGCGAAAGACAAAGTCTCCGCCGTGATTGCGGGCCACAACCATCGCTACGAACGGCGAGTGATCGATGGCGTGCTCACCCTCACAGTAGGCACCGGCGGGGCTCCGCGAAGCGGCGACGAGAGCCTGACGCCCCGGTCCGAAGACGCGGAGGTCTCGCTCGCGGAATTCGGCGTGCTCCGCGTGGACGACGGCCCGGATGGCGTCGTCATGACTTTCCTGGATTCGAGCGGAAAAGTGCTCGACAGCGTGACGGTGCCCTGATGCGGATCGCCGGAGGGGTGCTTACTGCGTTTGGGATCTTGGCTGCAGTAGCGATGCCGACCGTTGGGCTGCCAGGCGCGTTTCCGATCCTCCTCGGGGCCGCTCTTGTCCTCTGGTTCGGCGGTGTGGCGACTGCAGCCTGGTGCGTTGCACCGGGAAGGCTCTGGCCGGGGCTTGCAGCGCTGGGTGCAGCGGCGCTGGGATGGCCGCTCATTCTCTTCTACGGCTTCGCGCCCCTGTGGGGGGTGTTGGCCGCGGCCTGCGGCGTAGTCGTCGTCTTGAAATCTCGCAGCGCTCGTAACGAAATAGGCCATACTCCGGTGCAGCCCAACGGTTAGACTTCGGCCAGCTTGATCCGGAGCGCCGCCTTGGAAGATCTCGGCCCGTTCGCCATACCCAATACCCACTCGCATGATTTGGTCGCCGCCTCGAACGGCCAGCCGTATCGCGTCTGGGTGGCCACGCCCGCGAAGCGCGAGCCCGGCAAAGTTCGGCCTGTCCTCTACATGACTGATGCCAATTCCGATTTCGGCACCGTCACCGAGGCGTCGCGGCTACTTGCCTTCGCCGGCCAGATACCGCCTGTCATCGTCGTCGGAATCGGATACGGGGGCCCGAAAGGCTTCCGGGACCAGATGACCTTCCGGAACTTCGAGCTCACGCCGACGGTCGACGAGAAGTACATCGAACGCGTTGACTCCGAAGGACATTCTGTCGGGCCAAACGGCCTCGGCGGATCTGCCGGATTCCTCCAGTTCATCGAGCAGGAACTCGCCCCAATGATCGAAGAGACCTATGGCGGCGATCCGGCCGACCGCGGGCTCTTCGGGTTCTCGCTCGGCGGCCTGTTCACTACGTGGGCGATGCTTCAGCCAAACACTTCGTTCAAACGATTCGTCGCCGGTAGCCCTTCGCTCTGGTGGCACAACCGGATGATGTTCGGACTCGAGGAAGAACGCGCCGCCGGCCCAAAAGAACTGCGGGCGCGGCTGTTCATCTCGGCCGGCGAAGACGAGGAGGGGCCGGCCCGGCCCGATACGGCGCAATTCAGGATGGTGAGCAACGCCATCGAGTTGGCGAGCGCTTTAAGCCGCCGGAAATACGAAGGGCTCTCGATAGACCTGCAGATCATCCGTGGCGCGGGCCACGAACAGGCGCCGATGATCGTCCAGGGTCTGCGCTCGGTCTACAGCAAAACAAGCTAGCCGCCGAGTCGACCGGTAACCAGGGCGCGATCAAGATGGGGTCATGCTCAGAGTGCTCAATGGCTTCATGGTCCTGGTTGCCCTGGTCACGCTTTCGTGCGGAGGCGGCGGCGAGGATGAGGACATCGATGATTCGTCGGGCGGCGATGACTCGAAAGACGCCTCCTCTCGTGCTACTCCAACGGCGGAAGACCTGGTCGCCATCGCCAACACGGCCGTCCCTGGTTTCGAGGCGGTTGATCCGCGGGCGACTGGCCTTGGCGCCACGGTCGTTTATTCCTCGGAAACGAAGACTGCTGGCGGGGCCCAGGTGCAGGTGCTGGTCTCCCTCGCCTCCTGTGACCCGTTCATCTGCGGAAAACTCGACCCCGAGGCGTATTCCAGCCCGGAAGCGCAGCGCAACCTGAAGTCTATTCTTCCCACCGCCCACATTGAAAACCCGGACCTGCGATGGGAATTCGGGATCGTCGACCTCTCGGGCGAGACCGGCCTCTACACCTACGCCCTCAGCTACGTGGAAACGAAGGACAATAGCGGCGGCACCACTCGCATCTCCGCGAATACCTATCGCGCCTGGTATCACGACGGCCGCATCTTCATCAGCATGGACGTCTACGCACGCGGGGCAACCTCGGTCCGCTCACTCGCCGACCTTGAAGCAGGAATGTCGAAGGCCGAAGCGGAGAAAGCAGCGAAAGACGTGTTCGCCGCGCTGAAGCCAGCATTCAAGGACTGACGCCGAACCCCCGGGCCCCGGGCTTCGGTGCTATGGTCAGCACACGTTGGCAACGATGAAGAAGCGCCGGCTCGGCCGCACCGGCCTGCAGGTCGCCGAGGTCGGGCTCGGCGCCATGGACACCCCGCACTCTGACGAGGCCGCTGAGACCATTCGCGCGGCGCTCGATGCCGGCATGGATTTCATCGACACCGCCCGGGAGTACGAGGGCAGCGAGTTCCTGCTCGGCCAGGTCATCCGCGAGCGCGGGGCCGGGGGCTTTCACATTGGCTCGAAGACTTTTCGCCGTTCCGCAAGCGGCGCCCAGTACGACGTCGACCGGTCGCTGAAGGTCCTCGGGCTTTCGAAGCTTTCCCTCTACCAGCTTCACGATATTTCGACACCGGAGGCCTTCGACGAAGTTATGGCCGAAGGCGGCGCCCTGGATGGCCTGAAGGCTGCCCGGTATCGCGGGCTGATCGATTTCGTGGGAGTCTCATCGCACAACCTGGACGTGCTTCCCCGCCTCATCACCTCGCGCGAATTCGACACGGTGATGATCGAGTACTCGGCCTTCTTTCCGGTCACTAGGCCACTCCTTGAACTTGCCGCGAAGCACGATCTCGGCGTGATTGTCATGCGCCCGGTGGGTGGCTCGGGCCGGACGACCACCATGCGCGGCAACATGGAGCGCGGAACGGCTGGGGTCCTCACGCCCCGCAACCTTCTCAGGTACGTCCTTTCGAACCCGGCCGTTTCTGTTGCGATACCCGGCGCGCGCCACCCCTCGCGAGTGGTCGAAAACGCCGCCACCGCAGCGAACTTCGTGCCAATGACCGACGCCGAGAAGCAGGAACTGGAGGAGGCCGCAGCAGCCCTCTACTGACGAAAAAGCGCTAACTGTTCCGGCTCCGGCTCTTGCTTTGTCGTCAGCCGGCTGCTCTCGCCCGTAATTTCAAAGCGATGTCTGAGCGCGTCGGCCATGCCCTCAATCGGCTGGCTGACCCAGCGCGGCGGCGTGGTGCGCGTGTAGAGGCTCTCGTAGCGAGGCACCAGTTCTGGCCAGTGGCGCGAGAGGCAATTCAGGAAGTGTTCGCGCGTCCCCGGCGCCAGCCGCAGCGTGCCGCACCAGAGAAATTGCGCCCCGGCATCCTTCGCCGCGCGAACAACGGTCTCTAGCTGTTCCGGCCGGTCCGAGAGACCGGGCAAGACCGGCGCGATGCTGACTCCCGCGTTGATGCCAGCGTCGGCGAGCTTTCTCAGTGCCCGCAACCGCTGCGCCGGCGGCGATGTACCGGGTTCGGTCCGTCGCCAGACATCGGCATCAAGAGTCGGCACCGAGAAGCTGACACTCAGCGCGGACCGCTGGCTCGCAGCCTGGAGTACATCGGCATCCCGGATCGATAGTGGCCCGCGCGTGATGATGCTGAACGTCGTCCGCGTCTCCGCAAGGGCCTGGATGCAGCCGCGGGTCAGGCGGTAACGGCCCTCGGCCGGTTGGTAGGGATCGGTTGCGGAGCCGATCGCGATGTGGGCTCGCCGGCGTCGCGGGCTCCGGAGCTCAGCGCGGAGTACCTCGACGATGTTTGGCTTCACCCGGATGGACGCGCCATAGCGGTCATCGAACGGCCGGTCGGCGCGCTTTTCGAATCCGCGCACATAACAGAATGTGCAGCGATGGACGCAGCCCATGTACGGGTTCAGCGACCACTCGAAGTGCATGCCTTTGACAGGACTCAGAGCGATCTTGCACGGCTCCTCGCGGTACTCGACGCGCATGCGGCGGATCGTCGCGTTGCTCCGCCGAAGCCCAAATAGCCAGATGGCGCTACGGCAGCGTCTTGAAGAAGCTCCAGACCGCAAGCGTCGCGTCCAGGGCTTGCGATGGCGTTCCGCTGAGTGCCGGCGAGCCGGCAACGCCGCCGGGCCAGGGGTGGTCGGCGCCGGCGATCACCATATAGGTGGCTCGCGTGTTGTCCCGGCAGTCGACCCAAACCGTGCTGGTCAGAGCCCCCGCGGTCCGGTGGTCCGGCTCAGACTCGCAGTTCATCGCCGCCGTCCACATATCGAGAGTATCGTGCATCGAACGGTAACTGACGCCCGCAATCGAGCGCGGTCCCTCGCCGCCATCGATCGGATGGTTCTGGTCTGCGTCGCCGTGAATGGCGATGAGTGATACTCCCCGCGAGGGCTGGCAAGACGGTATTTCGATGGATCCTGCGACCGGCGCTATCGCCTTCACCATGTCCGCCCGTTCGCAGCCGAAGCGGAACGCCATCATCGCCCCGTTCGAATGGCCGGTCATGAACACCCTCTCCGGGTCGACCGGGAGAGTCGCCTCCAGCTGGTCGATGAGGTTGGCGAGGAAGCCGACATCGTCGGTGTTCTTGCGCACCGACTGGCCGCAGCACGTGCCGGCATTCCAGGTGCGGTCGAGTCCATCCGGGAAGACCACGATGAAACCCTCGCTCTCGGCGAGTGTTTCGAAATTGGAAGCGCCGGCGAACTGATCGCCGGAACCGAGACCACCGTGGAGTGCCACCACCAGTGGGGCTGGTTCGGTTGCCTCGACGCCCGAGGGGACGAAGAGACGATAGCTGCGTTCGATACCTGCGAACTCGATTGTTCCGTGACTGACGCCGTGTGTGATGGAGGTTGCCGTTTTCGCTGGAGCGGATGGGTTCGGGGAAGCAGCGACGGTCGTCGCGATGGTGGTCGTTGCAGGTGCCTCGGCTGTGGGTGACCGATCCGGCGAAGACCTGCCGCAGGCAACCAGCCCAATGGCGACAAGCATAAGGAGAACGCCGGCGGGGAAGGCGCGGTTCATGCGTTTCTTTCTGGCTGAGACATGGCGCGGACATGGCGCAAGGTGACGGGCGGCACGAAAAAGCCGACCGCGAGATTTAGCCTCGCGGTCGGCCGGGCGGAACGAACCGAATCAGGCGATGGCCTGGGCTTCGCCTTCGACAACGGATTCACCGTTCTGGTTGGTAGTGACGACCTTAATCGTCGCGATTCCATTTTCCACGGCGGTGACTTCCCCCTTGGCCGTCAGGGTATCGCCGGGCCAGACCTGCTTGGTGAAGCGGACTCCGTACTTCTTGAGGCCGGTGGGGCCGACCCAGTCGGTGAGCATTCGCCCGGTGAGACCCATCGAGAGCATGCCGTGGGCGAATACGGACGGATAGCCGGCCATCTTCTGGGCCGCGCCCTCATCATGGTGCAGCGGGTTGAAGTCTCCGCTCGCACCCGCGTACTTCACGATATGCGTGCGGTTCACGTTTTCGATAACGACTTGCTCTCGCTTGTCGCCGACTTTGAGTGTCATATCGAAAGCCTCCCTACTGGTCCACGGCGCGTTCGGTCTGAACGCCCACGCTGGTGGCGGTAACACAAAGCACGCCGTCCTGGTTGCGGTACTCGGTGATAGATTCGCTGAACATCAGCTTGCCGCCGCGTCGGCCTTCTTTTTCCCAGCGCTTGCCGGGCTTCGTCGTTACCGTGAGGGTGTCGCCCTCATGGATGGGGTGGTGGTATTCGTAATGCTGTTCGGCATGCAGTCCGCGACCCAATCCGCCGCCACCCCCATCGCCACGATGCGCCGGGGGTGGCCCGGTGCGCGGACGGGTCAGGTCGAGCGGGTAGTTCGGCTGCCAGTGCGCGCTGCATTGCACGAACGTCGGTGGGACGACGATGCCGCCGACCGCTTTGGTTGCCGGGTCATTCGGGTCTGAGAATTCGGGCCGGATATCGAGCAACGACCGCGCGAACAGCATCACCTGTGTGCGGTCGACCGGGAATTCGAATCCCTCGTCTGCCATGTAAGTCTCCTGATGCAACTGTTTTGCGCAGGCGATGGTACGGAGGCTGCGAAGGGGCGGCAACTGAACCGAATCGCGCACCGTGATGCATTGGTGCATTGGTGCGATGGTGTATAGATCACCGCATGGCACGTCTGACTATCACTCTTTCCGACGCACATCACCAACAGTTGCGCATGCGAGCGACGCGTGAGGGGAAATCCATCGGGCAGGTCATCGAGGAAACTCTCACCGAGGTTGATGAAGCCAACCGCCTCAGGGCGATGACGCTCAGTCAGCGCGCGAGAAGCACAGCGTCCGAAACCATGGCTGGAATGGCCGACGAGGAGATCGAGCAGTGGGTGGTCGATGAGACTGTGGTTGCTCCGCGAAAGCGGATGGAAAAGATGGATTCGTGACCATCGCCTTCGCGGCCGATGCCAACGTCATCGTGAGCGCCCAACTCGTCCAGCATCCGGAAGCTCCGTATCGCCGTGTTTACGAGGCCATATTCGACGACCGATTTCAGCACTATGTGACGACGCGTTTGCTGGCCGAGTACCGCGATGTGCTCCTTCGTCCGACGGTTCAGTCGCGGCATCGACTAACACACGATGAAGTTCGCCGGGTGGTCGATTCAATCGGCTTGGCGTCTCTAGAACTATCTCCTCCGAGGGCTATCGCGAAAGCTCCCGACCGGGGCGACCAGCATTTGTGGGATCTGCTTGCTGGTTACCCCGAGGTACGGCTTGTCACCGGCGACCCCCTCCTCCTTTCAAGCGACCACTTCCCAACCCGCGTCCTCTCTCCCCGCCGGTTCGTCGAAGATTTCCTCACCACCTGAAGCGACTTGTCGCATCGATGCCCTCCGCGCCAGACTGCGCGGGTGCCGTCGGAACTCCGCATCCTCATCCTCGGACAGAGCAACACACGCGGCGTCCAGCTGGCGGACGCCGGTACGAGTTGGCCGAACCTCGTTGCGGGCGCATTGCCAGCGATGCTCGGTTCGCCGGTCTCCATCACCACCCGGACATTCTTCGCGCACGTTCCCGGTTCGGATGGATACCTCGAACGCGAACTGAAGAAGCACGAGCCCGACCTGGTCATCCTCATGCTGACCACGTTTTCGTTCACCTCAGAGGTCCTCGAGCCTGGACTCCGTCGTCGCTTTGGCAATCGCGCTGGCGACCTCTTCAGTGGCGGTGTGAATCGTTTCGACCGCGCGACGCGCCATCGCGGCCAGTTCGCCCAGGCGATGAACCGAACGACGCGGCGCTTCGCGAAAAAGGTCTTCCCGGCTTCGCCCGTGGGAAGCTACGAAGTCGCCCTCGAGGGGACGGTCAGTGCGCTCGAAATCCTCGCCCGCCACGAAGACCTCGCAGTGCTGGCTTTTCATGGCTTTGTCCGGTTGCCGAATTCGAGCGCGGGCCGAAAATCGCCGAAGGCGGTGCTCGTCGACCGCTTCCTCGAGGAAATGCGGGCAGCGACTCGACGGCTCCACATCGAGTTCCTCAACCTGCAAGACATTCCCGAGGTCCGCTCCGACCGCTGGTATTTCCCAGATGGTCTGCATGTGACGCCGGAGGCCCACCAGTTCATCGCCGCCACTTTGCTTCGAGCCTTCGAACAGGGGCGGCTACTTCCATTGGCCACCAGTCGGCTGCCCGGCAATCACCTCAGCGAGTTCGCCGAGCGAGCCGATTCAGTCCGCGACGCCGGCTGAGCGCGGATTAGCTACTCGCCGGCTTTCTTCGCCTGTTCGATGGTCACGCCCGTCTTTGCCAGCCGCTCCTTGTTCTCTTCTAGGAAGTCCGACCACCACGCCGGGAACACCGAATCGAGCTTCCCGCCGCTCTTGCGGACGGCGAGGATGCGGTCGAGTTCGGCGTTCACCGCGGCGCGCAGGTCATCCATGCTGCCGTTGTTCTTGTAGACCCAGTCGGCGCCGGGCGCGCGGATTTCGAGCGGGATCATGCTCGCCAGCCGCTGGTTCGCCTCCGCCTCTGACATCGAGCGCGTCTCGATCAGCCGCGTCCGGGCGATGTCGTTATCCACGCCGATGAGCCAGGTCTGGTCGCACCAGCGCGCGTAGCCCGGCTCCATCAGGTTCACTGCTTCCATTACGCAAATCTCGTCTGGTCCGAGTTCGGCCCGCCACTTATCGATCTCGCCCTTGATCGCTTCGGTAATCGAGCCCATCGCCCGGGTGAGCTTGTTCATCTCCTCGGGCTTGCCGAACACCTTCGCTCCGAGAATCTTGCGGTCCACATACCCGTCGGCTCCGACGACTTCGCGCCCGAACGCTTCCACCACGCGGTCGAAGCCGGGAGTGCCCGGGTCGTAGAGGCGATGCACCAGCTTGTCGGCGTCGCAGTGATGAGCGCCGCGCTCCACGAGTAGCTGCCCGACGGTGGACTTGCCGGCGGCAATCGTCCCGGCTAATCCGATAACGAGCGGCCCTTTCTTTTCCGTGGAGTCTGCGGTTGGAGTGTCGGTCATCGTGCGGGCCGTCCGAATCTGGAATGTAGCCAAGAATCTGGCCGACGATGCGGACTCGCGCAAGTCAGGCAGCGTACCTACGCCCCTTCGTAGGCCGCCCTCAGCTTCGCGACATCCAGGCGCTGCATCTGCATCATGGCGTCGATCATCCGCTGAACCTTCACCGGATCGTCGCCCTGCATCATTTCTTCGAATTCTCTGGGCACGATTTGCCAGGAGAGGCCGTACTTGTCCTTCAGCCAGCCGCACTGGCTTTCCTCGCCGCGATCGGCCGTGAGCTTGTTCCAGTAGTAGTCGGACTCGGTCTGGTCTTTGCATTCGACGTAGAACGAAACTGCTTCGTTGAACTTGAACATGGGCCCTCCGCGAAGCGCCATGAACCGCTGGCCCTCGATTTCGAAGATGGACGTAATCGCGTTGCCGTCCGGCATCTTGTTGATGGTTTCGAGCTTCGCGTTGGGGAAGATCGACTGGTAGTAATCGAATACTTCCTGCAAATCATCCTCGACCCAGAGACAGGGCGTGATCTTCGACATGGTGCTCTCTCCTTCTTACAGGTGCTAACCTTCTAAGTCTTCAAGGGGGTTAGAGTAGCAGGCGGGCGTCCGAAGTCAAAAGCCCGGTGACATGTCACCGGGCTTTCGGATGTATTTGCGAACTCCCGTTGGGCTAGGAGGGCTTTTCGTTCGACATGATGACCGTGCCGGAGGCCGCGAACATGCCGCCCACGCCGTGGCAGACGCTGATTTTCGCGCCCTCCACCTGCGCCGGAGCGGTGCCCCGCATCTGGCGGACGCTCTCCTGGAGCGCGTACATCCCGTACATCCCCGAGTGCGTGTAGCTCAGACCGCCGCCGTTGGTATTCAGCGGAAGCTTTCCGCCCGGGCGGGTGTTGCCGTCCGAGATGAACGCGCCGGCTTCCCCGCGACCGACGAACCCGAGGTCCTCGAGCCCGTAGAGCGGCAGGTGGGCGAACGCGTCGTAGATCATCAGGTGGTCGACATCGTCATGCTTGATTCCTGCTTCGCGGAACGCACCCGGTCCAGCGACCCGGAAGGCGCGAGACGACGTGAAGTCCTCCATCTGCGAAATCATCGGTGTCTCGACTGATTCGCCGGTGCCGAGTATGTACACCGGCTTGGTGGGGAAGTCCTTCGCCCGGTCCGAGGACGTCAGGATGAGGGCGCCCGATCCATCGGTGACGAGGCAGCACATGAAGAGCCGGAACGGGTAGGCGATCATCCGCGAGTTGAGGACATCCTCAACCGTGATCGGGTCCTTCATCATCGCGTTCGGGTTCTTCGCCGCGTATTCGCGCTGGACCACCGCGACCATCGCAAGCTGTTCCTGCGAGACGTTGTACTGGTGGAGGTAGCGCATCACCGGGATGGTGAACATCGTTGGCGGGCCCATCGGGCCGGTCCATGCCTCGAACTGGGCGTTCAGGCCCTGGCGGCCACCCGGGAAGCCCCCGCGGCCAATGCCAGACTTGCCGCTTTCGCCGTGAGTGATGAGCACGGTCTTCGCGAGGCCGGCCTCGATCGCCGCCACGGCATGGCGGACGTGAATCATGAACGAGCAACCGCCGACCGACGTCCCGTCGACATAGGTCGGAGTGATGCCGAGGTAGTAGGCGGTTTCGGTGGGGCTTGCGCCTGCGCAGGCGACCCCGTCGATGTCCTTCGGGCCGATGCCCGCGTCCTTCATGGCGCGGCGAGCCGCTTCAGCGTGCAGACCGAGCTGTGAATAGCCCGGGAAGACACCTTCCGGGCTCACCATTTCGGCTGCGCCGACGATTGCTACTTTTCCTGGGGTAGGCACTGGCTAGGCTCCCTTCGCCGGCCGCCAGGTGGGCAGCGTGATGTCGTCGTTGACCTTTGTTGGGGCGAGTTCCAGTGGCATATCGAGCTGGAGCGCCTCCGGGGTCTGTGGGCAGTCGATGATGTTGGTCATCATTTTGACGCCCTCTTCCAGTTGGACGACGGCGATGGAGAACGGGGCCTGGAAACCTGGAGGCGGCCGATGGCTGATGATGTAGCTCAGTAGGGTCCCCTTCCCACTCGCCTGGAACCACTCAACTTCGGCGAACGGGTCTGCCGGGTCGAACGGGCGGGGTGGGAAATAGGCTTTCCCGGTCTGCTTGTTGCGCTGAATCATCAGCTTGCCTTCCTTCAACCCATCCCAATAGGGCTTGGTCTCCGGTGTGGCCTGTGGGGCCATGCGGGAATAGTCGTGCAAAGAAACCTGCCAGTGCGTGGAGTCCGGGTCCCTGGCGAAGGATCCCGGCTGTGAATGCAATCACAATGTCTACCGTGTGCGTGAAGGTTCGGCAAGTACCACTCGATGAAGAATCCGCTGCGAGCGACCTTTAGGCCGGCTTGAGAATCGCCGGATGAAGGCGGCGAAGGTCGTTCAGGTGACCCTCGCAGTGTCCCGGCACGATGAATACCAGCGCCCGAACCGTGATCGCCGCGCCCCCGGCAACTCCCGACTGATCCATCTGAGCCGTTGAGAGCGACTGAAAGAACTTGATGGTGCTGCGCCGCAGGTTCACCAGCTCGTCGATGATACCGGAGAGATCTCGCCTGTTCGCCTCGGCCGTCGCGATGAACGCATCCTGGTCGAAACCTTCGATCGGACTCGAATCGCCGCGCGAAAAGCGCAGGGCCCGGTAGACGAAGTTCCGCTCGAAATCGCACAGGTGTACGAGCACCTCGTTCACCGACCACTCGCCGGGAGCTGGCCGCCGGGCTGCCGGCTCCTGATCGAGCTGTCCGATCTGCCCGATCGTTTCTATCTGGGCCCCGAGCTGGAGCAGCGGGTCGTCCTCCGCGAGGTCGAGGTAGCCCTGGTAGTAGGGGTCGTACTCCAGAGGGCCCGGTCGTTCGATCACGCTTCTCTCCATCGATGAGGGGTTCCGAGTCCCGTTGTGCGGCCAGCGTACAGGAGAAAGCCGCTCGGGCATTTCTGGTTCGTTCGACACGGCATGCCAGGCGACCGCAGAATTCGGTGGTGCTGCGCGAATTCACACCCGAACTCCGCCAGTTTCTCAACGAGGCGCGATGGCCCGGCGTGCTGTCCACGTTGAGCCCCAGCGGTGCGCCAATCACGTCCGCCGTCTGGTTCGCGATGATCGATGACGACATCGTCATCTCTACCCCGGCGACACGTCCCAAGGCGCACAACGCCCGCCTCGATGCGCGCGTTTCGTTCATCGTCGATACCAAGGAGCGGCCCTACCGGGGTGTCGCCATAGAAGGTACCGCGGTCGTCATCGAAGACCCGGAGAAACGCTCGATGCGGACGATCGCCGAGCGCTACCTTGGCCCGGAGCTCCCGCCCGCGATGGAAGAACGCATCGCTTCGACCGACCGCGTGATGTTGCGGATCTCCGCCGAGCGCATCCGGCCGTGGGGCTTCGGATGACGAAGGTTGTGTTGTTCGACCTCGGTGACACGCTCTTTCGCCTGCTGCCTATGGCGGACGTAGCTGAAGACTTCGCCCGCTTGATGGCCGGCGAAGGCATCGAGGACGCTGAACTCGAGGCCACGCGCGTCCTCGAAACGTTCCGCGAACGATTGATGGCGGGCTACGGCCGTGGCGACCTGGTAGAGCCGGCTATCGCAGAGGTCGTGTTGCCTTTCATCGGCAACGATGCCCGGGCCCGCAGGCTGGCCGGGGCTCTCGACGCGCTCCTCGGCGAAGCCGACATCGGCCGGTGGGAACAGGCCGAGCAGCGCGACCGGGTGTTCGATACGATTCGTTCGCGGGGCATTCGCGTCGGCTTCGTCTCCAACACGCTGACGTCGCCGGAACTCATGCGCCGCCGGCTCGAGGAATTCGAGCTGCTGGAACATGCGGAGGCGGCCGTGTTCTCGGTGGAGCATGGCATCCGCAAGCCGAACCCGGAGATCTATCGGGCGGCGCTACGGCTCATGGATGCCAAGCCCGAGGACACCCTGTTTGTTGGGGACCGCGTCCGTGAAGATGTCCGCGGGCCGCAGTCAGTCGGGATGCGTGGAGTGTTGACGCACGAATTCCGCCAGGAAGACCCCGGCGATTCGTCGCCGTTGGCGGTCATCGCCCATCTTTCCGAGGTCATCGACCTGCTTTAGTGGTCGATCCTCAACACTGCCAGTGCCGCACGAGGTCGTTATGGCCGTGGCAGGCCAACTCATAGGACGTCAGCTGCACCGAGAGCATCCCGACTGCCAGTACGACAACAAAGAGCGTCGCAAAGGCGATTCCGAGGCCGTTAAACCACTTCCCGGTCACAAACCCGATGACGCCCGCGCCGACGATCATGATCACGTGCAGGAACACGTAGGCACGGTCACGCTGGTTGGCCTCGTGGTCGTTCGCCACCTTCGAAACGTCGACGACGGCGTGCATGACGCCGACGTAGGCAGCGATGAGCAGGCAGAGCAGCAGAAGCGTCAGCAGCACCACTGTCGCCGATCCGCCCCTGCTCCGAGTTTCCTGCACGTGGGAATCTTGGGCGATCGCAGAACGGGCTGACAAGCGAAAGCGGCCCTGCCATCGGCGGGACCGCCTCCAGAGTGTGAAACAGGGGACGCTATTTTCCGAGCTTCGCCTGCAGGTTTTCGATGACCTCGTCGACAGCGGCGACTCGCCAGCCGGCCCAGACCGGGCTTTCGCGCTGCCAGGTCATGTACTTCTCGCGGCCCTTGGCGCGTTCGGCTGCAATCTCCTCCTCAGAAGGTTCGTGGCCGAGGCGGGCGGCGATCGCCGCCGGGCTCATATCGCCGATGACTTCGCGGGTCACATGAATCTGCTCGTTCGCCAGCTTGGGGCGCTCGATGAAGTGCGTCAGTTCGTTGTGGTTCTTGTCGTAGATGACGTAAACGGGGATCGACTCGAACTCGCCGTCCTTCAGGTACTCGGCGATCATGTCCTTGTTCTGGTCCCGTTCGAAGAAGCGCATCTCGATGCCTGCGGCTTCCGCGATCTTCTGGGCAACGCCGGCGCCACGATAGACGTCCGGGCACCAGTCTTCGCCGATGACGACCATGTGGTGCGGTCCGTCGGGGCGGGCGGCGAGCTTCTGCAGCGCAGCCTTCTGCTCATCGCTGACTGTCAGGCCGTTGTAGTTGTCCTCGAACAGCTCCCGGTTTCTGATGCCGCTATCGAGGTACTCCTTGAAGGTTTTGCCCTTCGCGAATCGTTCGAGCGTGATGACGGATTGGGTTGCCTGGGTCATGTCGCCTCCCAGCGAGTAAGTTGCAGATTGCAACAGACAGTCTAGGTGGTCGAAAAGGCCCTCACAACCGTTGCCGTTCGAGCCGCTTCGCCTCGTCCCAGAGCTCGTCGAGCCCGGCGAGGTTGAGGTCTTTCAACGCAACGTCCCGCTCCTTCGCGAGCAACTCCACCCGCCCGAAGCGCGAACGGAACTTCGCGTTCGCTCCGCGCAACGCCTGCTCCGCGTCCAGCCCGAAGTGGTCGGCGATGTTCACGAGCACGGCCAGGATGTCGCCGAATTCGTCCAGTTGCTCACCGGCGCCCTCGGCGTGGGCGAACTCGCCGATCTCCTCCTGGAGCTTTTCCAGTCGACCTTCGATGTCAGGCCAGTCGAAGCCTATCTTTCGCGCCCGCCCCTGCAGCGACTGTGACTCGGCCAGCGCCGGCAACGACTTCGGGACGCCTTCGAGGATTGATTCGCGCTGCTTCTCGGCCTTCTTCAATTTCTCCCAGTTCTCTTCGACTTCGGCCGCTGTCGAAGCCGTTCCGTCGCTGAACACGTGCGGGTGGCGGCGGATCAGCTTGGTGGCGATCCGTTCGATCACGTCGTGCATTTCGAATTCGCCAGCGTTTTCGGCGATGGCTGTGTGGATGAGCGTCTGGAACAGCACATCGCCGAGCTCTTCGACCAGTTCCGAGGGTTCGTCGTGGTCGATAGCCTCGAGTGCTTCGTACGTCTCCTCCAGGAGGTAGGGCCGCAGGGACTGGTGCGTCTGCTCGCGGTCCCACGGGCATCCGCCCGGCGCCAACAGCGACCGGACAACGTGAAGGAGGCCATCGAAGCGTCGCACGTCCTCAAGGGGCCGGATGGCCGGCACCAACAGCGTGTCGAGATAGCCAAACGGGCGGTGGTCGAGTTCCGCCAGTTGCACGGTGCGGATTGACTCGTTGGGGGTCCCAACGGCGCCAAGGACTGTGACGCGGTGTTCAGGCGGATACATCTTCAGCAACTTTAGCTTCAGGGCCGTCACGACATCACGGTCGAACACCTGGTGCACGAGTGCGGGCCGCCAGGTGTCCACGCGCAAGTCCGTGGCGTCGCACACCTGGATTTCGGCCATGTCGAGCCCGATCGCACCGGCCGCGACATCGACGAAACTCACTGCCGGATAGACCTTGATCGCGGCCGATGGCTTGCCTGCCGCGGCAACAAGGGCGCTGACCGTTCGCTCCGCGAACCACGGACTTCCTGGCACCGCGAACACCACGGGACCAGTGGTCGCTCTCTCGAGGACGCGCTCGACCACGGCCTGATAAACCTCATCGAACGAAGCGCCCGCCCGATAGAGGTCGTCGCAGCTTTCGGCGTTCGGCGCCAGCTCCTCCGCCGATGGATGATGGCGCGTCCGGAGAATGACCGGCATGCCCGAGCCAAGCAGTTCGCGTGTTTCGACGGTGACGTGGCGCGGGTCGCCCGGGCCGAGCCCGACGACATGAATCCGGATTTCGGAGGTCACCTCGGGAGCATACCAGCGGCGCGAGCGGAAGGAGCGGCTATTCCTGCGGGAAGATGCCCTTCGCTCGCAGGGCTGCTCTATACGCATCGATGTAGTGATTCGCCGCCGCCCGCCACGAGTAGTCGCGGCTCATCGCGTTCCGCTGCAACTGGTCCCAGAGCGCTTCGTCTCGGAACGCCCTCACTGCCCGATCGAATGCGGAAGCGAAATCAACGGTGCTGAACTCATCGAAGAGGAAGCCCGTGGCCGTTTCCGGGTGTTCGTCGAGGTCGAGGATTGTGTCTGCAAGACCACCTGTCCGTCGCCCGATGGGAATCGCGCCATAGCGCATCGCGATCAGTTGTCCGAGCCCGCACGGCTCGTAGCGCGAAGGCATCAGGAACATGTCACAGCCGGCGTAAATGCGCTGGGCGAGACCTTCATCGAACCGGGCGACGAGTCGCACATGGCTGCGGAACTCCGTCTCCAGCCGCCCAAGTTCGTCTTTCAGCCACTTGTCCCCGTCGCCGAGGACCACCAGCTGCCCACCTGCGGCGATGATCTCCGGCAGTGCCCGCAGGACCAGGTCGACGCCCTTCTGCTCCGTCAGGCGCGTGACCATCGCGAGCACCGGCCCGGAGTTGTCTGGCAGTTCGAGTTCCGCCCGCAGCGCGGCCCGATTGACGTCGCGATCCCCGATGGTCCCGAGATCGAATTGCTGCTGGATGTGCGGGTCCGTACGGGGATTGAAGAGGTCGGCGTTCAGGCCGTTGAGGATGCCTCGCAGGGCATCGCCCCGCAGCGCCAGGAGGACGTCCAGGCCCTCGCCGAATTCCGGCGTCAGGATCTCCCGTGCATAGGTCGGGCTGACCGTGGTCACGATGTCGCTGTAGTAGATGGCCTGCGCGAGGAAGTCGTTCAGCTCGTCCGGACCGCGATACCGCAGGTTGTGGATGGTGAAAACGGAGGCCACACCGCGCAGCTTGGGGTTGCCCCACGCCAGGTTTCGAAGCCCGAACGCCAGAGGCGCGGCGTGCCAATCGTTGAGGTGCAGGATGTCGGGCACCCAGTCGTCGGCTTTCAGCATCTCGAGCACGGTGCGGCAGAAGAACTGGTACCGCATCAGGTCGTCGGGTTCGCCGTAGACACTCTCTCGGTCGAAGTAGCGCTTGTTGGCGGCAAGATGGACCGGCACGCCGCTGGGTCCTTCAGCAACACCAACGTCGACATGCTCATCCGCACCGGCAATCGGGACAGTGAGCGGATAATGTCTTGTCGCCGCCGCGTGCGCCGGCATCGAGGTCCGGTGGGCCGGCGCGACCACTCGCACGTCGTGGTCCATCTCTCTCAAGCGCAGAGGCAGGGCCGCCGCCACATCCGCGAGACCGCCCACTTTCGAAAACGGGTCGATCTCGGCCGTCACGAAGAGCACTCTCACGATGCTTCCGTCTCCCGGAGCAGTTTTTCGATCGAACGCCGGACATCGTCGGCCCGCGCGATTCGCCACGACGCTTCCTGCTTCGTCTCGGGTGAAGCTGAGCCAAAATTGATTGAGCGGCCGGCGTTCAGAAGCACTTCGCTCAGCATCAGGAAGCCACGGTGGACCATGGTCACGTCCCACATTGGCCGACGGCTCGCCCACCAGAACTGGCAGCTGTGGAGCCCCGGTTGCAGGCGGGCGTCAGCGAATATGGCGAATTTCCGCGAGTCCTTCGTGGTCGCGTGTTGCTCGGCGGTGGCAAGGAGCGCCAGGCAGTGGTCGACGTATTCCCACTGCAGGCGATGGAGTTCGTTACCGGGGGCCTTCCACAGCGGGAAGGGATTGTTGTCGAGCAAGTCCCCATGCGAGGTGCTCCACGAGGAGTTCAGGGGCTGGATCGTTTCCCCGGCGGGGAAGTGATCCACAAGGTCGCTCGGGAACACCATGCGAGCGCCGGATTCAGGCTCCGATTCCATCAACTGGAACATCGCCGCGAGGAAGTCGCGCTCCCAGGCGGTGATGTGGTGCCCGAATGTTTCCGCGTCCATGGCGGTCACCACGTAGGCGCCGTCGCCGGTACCCACGCGCAAGAGGTCATCGAGGAAGCGCTTTGGGTCGGTCTCGCGAAACGAGATCCGGTTACTCATCACATCGTCGCGGAACAACACGGCAATCGAACCATCACCTGCCGGCACTCGATGGATGACGCGCGTCGGCCATTCAACCGGGCATCCAACGCCGCTCGCGATGAACCATTCATGGCCGGTTGATCTGATGGATTCGGATGTTTCCGCGCTGATGCACATCTCTGGCGGAAAGAATCCTCGTGGTTTCCACCCGCCGTCGAAGGCGGCCTGGTTCGTGCGGTAGTTTTCCTGGATGGACCGGACGCGGAGCACGGCGGGGATCAGCGGGAGGATCGGGTGAAACTTCCCACTCCCGACGAATTCGATGCGGCCCTTCTCCGCGAGCACGCGCAGGTCGTCGACGATATCCCTGAGCCCATGGTCCACGAGGAGTTCGGTCAGCACGCCCTGCACGTTCACGGCGATGCGGGCGTTTTCGTGCTCGTCGAGCACCTTCAATAGCGGCCGGTACGCCTCTTCGGCAACCTTCACCAGGATGTCGTGAGTTTGGGTCGGTGGCTGGTAGAAGTGGAGGAGTTGGGCCCAATAGGTCACGGGTCGGAGTGCTCCGCGGTCGAATTTTCGTTTTGCCGATTTAAGCCCAGAGGACAAGTCCTGTGGAAAGCGGGTCGTGGAGGTGCGGGTGCGACGGCAGGATCCGGATGGTATAGCCCTTCCTTCCCCCAGAGACTATCGGCGCGCTACCCGAGTAGAGCAGTTCCCCTTCCGGCGACGTCTCGGTAAGGAGCAGGCGCGCGATGCCCTCCTGTGTCAGCTGGCCATCCTCTTGCGAAGCGCCATACACAGCCTCCACGCAGAAATCGGCGGCCGAAAGCCCCGCCGGGTGGAGCTGCACCCGGATCTGCAACGAGCCATCTTCCCCAACCGTGTGCGAGACATCGTGGACTTTGAGCCCGGACCACGCGGCACGCGCACTCTCCAACCACTTCGCCTGTTCCCGTGCCCCCGAGAGGCCGTCAGCGGTCAGCGCATGCCAGCTCGCCGCTGCGGGTGCGTAGGCCTTGGTCGCGTATTCGGTGACCATGCGCGATGTGTTGAACACTGGCGCGAATGCCGCAATCGAGGCCTTCATTCGGCCTACCCATTCCCGCGGCACACCGACCGAGTCCCGGTTGTAGAAGGCGTTGGTGACCTCGTGTTCCAGCAGGTCGTAGATCGATTCAGAGTCAAAGGCATCCTGGGCCTCAGGGTCGTCATCCAGTTGTGAACGACCGACCTTCCATCCAAGCCCCGGCCGGTAGGCTTCCCACCACCAGCCGTCCATCACGCTCATGTGGATGGCGCTGTTGGCGCAGGCCTTCATGCCGCTGGTTCCGCTCGCTTCCAGAGGCCGGACAGGCGTGTTCAGCCAGATGTCGCACCCCTGGACAAGCGCTCGCGCCAGCTCGACGTCATAACGCTCAAGGAGGACGAGCCTGCCCTGGAATTCAGGCTTCGCGCTCAATTGCATGACTTCGCGAATGAGCGCCTTGGCGCCTTCGTCGCGGGGGTGTGCTTTGCCGGCGAAGATGAACTGCACCGGCCGGTCAGAACGATTGAGTATCGCGGCCAGGCGCTCTGGATTGCGGAACAGGAGCGTTGCTCGCTTGTAGGCCGCGAATCGCCGGGCGAAGCCGATGGTCAGCGCATTCGGATCGAGCTTGGCGCTCACCGCTCCGGTCGTCTCCGAAAGGCCGCGGCTCATGAGCGTCTCGGCGTGCTGGGTTCGCGCCCGGTGGATGAGCCGTGCGCGCTGGCGCTCGTGCGTGGTCCAGAGTTCTTCGTCGGGGATGTCCGCGACCCCGGCCCAGTTCGCGTTCGATGGGTCATCGCGCCAGGAATGCCCGATGTAGCGGTCGTAGATCTCGCCGATGTCGTTCGCCACCCAGGTCGTCAGGTGAACGCCGTTGGTGACTGAGTCGATAGGCACCTGTTCCAACGGCAATGCCGGCCAGGCGGCGTCCCAAAGCCGCTGGGACACGGTGCCGTGCAGCTTCGAAACCCCGTTCCGGAACCCGCTCAGGCGCAGTCCAAGCATGGCCATGGAGAACGGCTCAGACTCGTCGAGGGGGTTGACTCGGCCCAGTCCCAGGAGAGTGTTTTCATCAAGGCCCATCGACCGTCCGAAATCCCCGAGATGGCGCCGGACGAGGTCTGGCGGAAAAAGGTCGATGCCGGCGGCCACAGCCGTATGGGTGGTGAAGGTGGTTGCGGCGGTGACCGGCAACATCGCCTGGGCGAAGCTTGCTCCCTGCTCCTCCATCAAGCTCCGGATGCGCTCGAGTCCAAGCAGCGAGGAATGGCCCTCGTTCATGTGGCAGACAGCCGGGTTCAGGCCCATTGCGCGCAGCGCCCGGACGCCGCCGATGCCCAACACCATCTCCTGCTGGATTCGCAGTTCCGAATCTCCGCCATAGAGTCGTCCTGTCAGCTGGCGGTCCGTTTCGCTGTTCTTGTCGTTGTCCGTATCGAGCAGGAAGAGCGGCACCTTGCCCACATCCAGCCGCCAGACCTGGACGGAGGCCGTCCGTCCGTTTACCGGGACGGTGATTGAGAGGCGGTTGCCGGATTCGTCGAAAACGGGGCAGAGCGGCTGCTGCGCGACGTCGATGAGCTGGTACTCCTCGCGCTGCCAGCCATCCGCGCCCAGCGATTGGCGGAAGTAACCCTCGTGATAGAGCAATCCGACGCCTACAAGCGGGATTCCCAGGTCCGAAGCCGCTTTCAGGTGGTCGCCGGCGAGGACCCCGAGCCCGCCGGAGTAGTTCGGCAGGCTTTCGGTGAGCGCGAATTCGAGCGAGAAGTAGGCCACAGGTTCCTGAGGCGAAACGCCCTCGATGGTGTGGTGCGGAGGACGTGCGAGGTAGCTCCTAAAGGCGGCACCGGCTCGATTCAGGTGTTCCCGGAAGTCGCCGTCTTCGGCCGCCCGCTCGAGGGTGGCGAACGGTATCTGCTGCAGCAGCTGGACAGGGTTGTGGCGCGTTTCGTGCCAGAGCGCCGGGTCCAGGCGCTCGAAGAGCGCGGCGGTATCGGTGTTCCACGTCCAGAACAGGTTGTAGGCGAGGTCTCGCAAGCCCTGCACCGGGGCGGGTAATTTCGGCTCCACGAGGAGCGTCTGGGTGGCTCGAAGGTGCATCCCTTCATTGTAGCGGCAGCGTGCTACCGGCCTATGAACCGTTGGCCGAGAGCTTCGGCCATGCGAACATCAGTCTGCGCTGCCACGTTCTGGCAGACGGGATTGCAACCGACGAATGGGTTTTCGCGCCGTCCTCTTCGATATTGGTGACACGCTCTGGCATTCCGGCGATGCGCCTCCCGCTGCCGAATTTCGACGGATAGCGTCCGAACGCGCGCGTGAGTTCTTCGCCAAATCCGCACTTCCACCGGGCTCGGCTTCCGAAGCCGCGCGCGTTGCCTGGGACGCGGTCGAAATGGCGATGAAGCGTGCTCGCGACACCGATCGCATCGAACCGGACTACGCTGCCGCAGCTCGCACGGCCCTCGCGGAGCGCGGTGTGAACGTCTCCGGACGAGAGGCCGCCAGCCTCCTGGAGACGATCTACGTCTCAGGCGTCGATGGCGGGAAGGCCGCCTATCCGGATGCGCGGCCCACCCTGGACGCCCTCCGCGAACGCGGGTTCAAACTGGGCATCGTTTCGAACCGCGCTTTCGGCGGCCGGCGCTTCCGGGATGACCTCTCCGCCGCGGGCCTCGACATTCCCTGGGACACGATCGTCGTTTCGGTAGAGGTCGGTTTCCTGAAGCCCCACCCGGAAGTCTTCCGGCGGGCGCTCGAAGGCCTCAAAACCCAGGCCGCCGAGACGCTCATGGTCGGCAACTCGCTCGCGGAGGACATCGCCGGGGCGCAATCGCTGGGCATGAGGGCCGCCTGGAAGCGCTCCGCCCCGGATGCCGAAGGCGTCGAGCCCGACTTCACCTTCGACCAGGTCGGCGAACTTCTCGCGTGGCCGCCACTGGCGAGGGCCGTTCGATGACCGATCAACGCACGTGGGGCGGCCGGTTCGAGGGCGGCATGGAACAACTGACCGCCGACTATACCGCCGGGATGGACCGCGATTTCTGGGCCCACGACATCGCTGGCTCGGTGGCGCACGCCAGAATGCTCGGCAAGCAGGGCATCGTCCCGGCTGCTGAGGCTGAAGCGATCGTCTCCGGGCTCGCGCTCGTCCTCGAGGACTTCCGCGCTGGCCGGGTGACCTGGCGCGCCGAGCTCGAAGATATCCATACGCACGTCGAAGTGCTGCTCCGCGAGAAGATCGGTGAGGCCGCCGGGCGCCTGCACACCGCTCGTTCCCGGAACGACCAGGTCGCGTTGCTCAACCGCATGGTTGTTCGCGAAGCCTGCGACATCGCCATCGACGCTCTGCGTGATCTCATCCTCGCCCTCTGCGCCCTCGCCGAACGTCACGCCGGCGACCCAATGCCGGGCTACACCCATGTCCAGCGGGCGCAGCCGGTCACGCTCGGCCACCACCTCCTCGCCTACGGCGAGATGCTGCTGCGCGACCGGGAACGTTTCGCCGACTGCCGAAAGCGCACCAACGTCCTGCCGCTTGGTTCTGGTGCGCTTGCGGGCTCGCCCTACCCGCTCGACCGCCAGGCCGTCGCAGACGAACTTGGCTTCGACTCAATCTCGCGGAACAGCATGGATGCGACAGCCGACCGTGACTTCGTCGCTGAGTTTGCCGCTGCCTGCGCCATCGCCCAGGTCCACCTCTCGCGCTTCGCCGAAGACATCGTCCTGTGGGCGAGCGCGGAGTTCGGGTTCGTGAAGCTGCCCGACGGGTTCGCCACTGGCTCGAGCATCATGCCGCAGAAGAAGAATGCCGATGTGGCGGAGCTTGCCCGCGGCCGCTCGGGCCGCGCCATCGCCGAACTCGTGGGAATCCTCACGACGATGAAAGGCCTCCCGATGTCCTACGACCGGGACCTGCAGGAGGACAAGGCCTACATCATCGGCGCCTCGAACGTGCTCCTCCCGACCATACGGATCTTCGCAGCGATGGTGCCCCAGCTCGGCTTCAACCTGGGCGAGATGCGCCGCGCCGCCGGCCTGGGCTTTTCGCTCGCAACCGACATCGCCGATTACCTCGTGAAGAAGGGCCTGCCGTTCCGCAGCGCGCACGAAGTCGTCGGTCGTCTCGTCCGCGAGGCTGAATCCCGCGACTGCGAACTGAACGAACTGCCCTTCGAGGTCTATCAGTCGGCCAGCCCCCTGTTCCAGCCGGATGTCCTCGAGATCACTGTCGATTCGGCGCTTGCTGCGCGAGATATCCCCGGCGGCACGGCGCCGCGACAGGTGCGGTTGGCTGCGGGCCAGCTGCGCGAAGCGGTCAATTAGCTAGTCCAGCATCCGCACGAACGGCTCCATCCACTTCCGCATTCCCAGGCCCTCCTTGAACCCGTTGTGCGTCTGCCAGTACGCCCAGATCAGGAGCCGTTCCCAGAGCATGAAGACAGGAAACCGCTCGCGAAATCCTGGCATTTCGGGCTGAATCGAGCGGTAGCCCTCCATGAGCGCGTCTCCAGCCGCGAGCCGGAATTGCATGTCCGTCGCGAGGGGCCGCGCCAGGTCGCACTCCGGGTGGCCGGCTTCCGCCGTCATCCAATCGATGACGCCCGTCAAGTTCCAGGCTCCGTCGCTCTTCTCGAAGAGGACATTGTGGAAACCGTAGTCCAGGTGGACGACGACGGGCTGGAACGGCATTTCGAGGAACTCGCGGCTCCTGGCGAGGATGGTTCGCGCCCAGGCGATGTCGTCAGCTGACGTAGCGGAGGAGGCACTCGCTGACCGGTCGAGGAGTTCTTCAACCACCCACTCCACGTAGTCGGCGTAACTTTTCCCGAGGGGCTGAATCGAGTCGGTTTGGGGGTCGTGCGTCCCGGGCTCAGGCATCTCCACCGAATGCAATGCTCCCAGCGCTTTCCCGAGTTGGCGCGACTGCTCCAGGATCTCCGACGGTGAGTAGTGCTTGCCCAGCGGCTGCTGGAGCGGCCCGCCGGGCAAGCGCGGCTGGAACGCAAAGCCCCACCCGAAGATGTCCCGCCCTTCCTCCAGCAGGTACGGCCAGACCACCGGCGGTCCAGACGGCGAATCATGGACGACGCGAGAGAAGAACCGCTCCTTCTGGAACTGCCAGTCATCTTCGCCGGCCGGGTTCCAGTGAGGGGCGCCCCGAAAGATGTAGTCGCCGGTCGAGGCCGTGACCATCAGGTTCTGGCCGAAGAGCCCGTTGGCGATCGGCTCCGCAGAAACAAAACGCCCCAGACCGAACCGGTCCAGGGCGGCTTGCAGTTGTTCATCGGAGATCACGCCAAGGCGTGCGGAATACTCGCGGCTTGCCATAACACGTTCTCTGGCGAGCCGGAGTTCTCCGGCTCTAGTTGAGGAGCTTGAGCAATTCCTTCGTGGCTTCGGCAGCGCCGACCACTCGCGAACGCTCGTCGTCCGTGAGCGGGAGCTCGAACGTCCGCTGGATGCCGCCTTCGCCGAGCTGGCAGACCGTGCCGCTGAAGACGTCTCGGATGCCGTATTCGCCCTGGTGGTAGACGGAGCACGGGATAAGCCGGCGCTGGTCCATGAGGATTGCTTCTGTCATCGCAATCGTCCCCGCAGAAGGCGCGAAGTAGGCCGAGCCGGTCTTGTAAAGCTCGCCGATTTCGGCGCCGCCGCGCATCGCGCGAGCGACAATCGCCTGCACCTGGTCCGCCGGCAGCAGGTCGGTCAGCGGCACGCCGCCGATCCGAGTCTGCGAGACGACCGGCACCATCGTCGTGTCCGTATGGCCGCCGATGACGTAGCCCTGGACATCGCGCACCGAAACGCCAACCGCATCGGCGACGAAGTAGCGGTAGCGAGCGCTGTCGAGTGCGCCGCCCTGGCCGACGACGCGCTCGCGCGGGAAGCCGCTGGCCTTCATGGCCACGGAGCACATCGCGTCCATCGGGTTCGAGAAGATGATGAGAACAGCGTTCGGCGACGCCTTCGCGGCCGCGGAAACCTTGGCCTTCACGATGTCGGCGTTGCCATTCAAGAGTTCTTCGCGAGTCATTCCCGGCTTGCGTGGCGCACCGGCTGTGATGATGACGACATCGGAGTTCGCGGTCTCGTCCCAGCCATCGGTGGCTGAGATCTTCATCGAATAGCCTTCCCACGAAGACGCCTGCGATTCGTCGAGCGCCTTGCCGAAGTGCATGGTGCCGGCGAACTGGGGGTCATCCTGGAGGATGACATCGCAGATATCGCGTTCGATGAGGCGTTGCGCCATGGCGCCACCGGTCATCCCGGCGCCGACGATAGTGACCTTCTTGCGAGGCATAAGAACTCCAATGGGAGGGAAATAGTGCGCGCCGAGGTTACCACGCGAAGCGGTTATGGCGGATTCGTAGGCTCGATGCCGCCATTTGCATTTAGGCGTCACTGGCTATTTTTTCTGGATTCCCCGAAACTTCTCGCGTCCGGTTGGATTCTGGAGCGACAAATGTACCGAGCATCCTGGCGGTTCGCGATCTTGTTGACCGTAGTTTCCGCATTTTTGACCTGGGGAAGGGTGGTCGCTGTCCCAACCGCGACGCCTCTTTCTAACAAGCAATATCTTCCTATGCTTTCAGGTGACTCGGCAGGTCCGCCCACACCTACGCCAACGGTGCCGCCGCCAACCGCGACCCCAACGAAGATTCCGACGGCGACCCCAACGTCTACTCCAGTGCCGACGCCAAAGACCTTCGGAAGCGGCACTTACCTCATAGGTTCCGATATCGCGCCCGGCACCTATCGGACCCGATCGCTGCCCGATGGCTGCTACTGGGAACGATTGAGTGGATTAAGCGGAGACTTCGATGACATTGTTGCCAACGACTTTACCGATGGACTGGCGATTGTGACCATCAGCCCAACGGATGTTGCTTTCAAGTCCAGTCGGTGCGGAGTCTGGACCAGTGATCTTTCGCCTGTGACCGCGTCTCCGACCAGTCCATTGGTCGTTGAGGGCACTTTCTTGGTTGGAGTCGACATCGCTCCGGGAATCTGGAGAGCCTCGGGTGGTAGCGGTTGCTATTGGGAGCGCTTATCCGGTTTCTCTGGCAACTTCGATGACATTATCGCCAACGACTTCAGCAGCGGTGGTCAAGTCGTAGTACAAGTGTCACTTGGCGACAAAGGGTTCGCGCACCATGGATGCGGGACGTGGACGCGCTAGACCGAGTTCAGAGGGTGGTGACAACTCTCTTGTATCGCGCGTTGCTGTTACGTCAGTTGTTGCTGATCGGGGCGGCTCCCGTTCCGGTGCTGGAACAGACGGGAAGCCGGAGCATCCAACTGAGAATTCGAACGGGGCTATGATGCTGCAATGAAGCTCGTAGCCAGGCCGCTTTTCGTTGTGACCAAGATGCTTCGTTTCGGTGGCAGGCGAGCGCGCTCGCTTGAGTTGGTAATCTACGATAGGACCGGTGCCGACTTGTCGGTCGAGCGAACTGAGTCGCGGCCCCACTACGTTTCTTCGCGAGCAATGAACCTCCGGGTCGCCGTCGATCTTCATCGCGGTCTTGCTCTCGCGGACGCTTTGGGAGACGAAGAGACAGTCCGCAAGTTTCGAGTTGGCCACGCCTAACACTTCCCTCCCCTACACTTGATCCGTGGACCAGTCGCGCATCCGCAACTTCTGCATCATCGCCCACATCGACCACGGGAAGTCGACGCTGGCCGACCGCCTGCTCGAGACCACGGAGACTGTTTCCAAGCGCGAAATGGCCGAACAACTCCTCGACTCGATGGATCTCGAGCGTGAAAAGGGCATCACCATCAAGGCGGCCGCGGCGCGCATGAGCTACAAGGCCTCCGACGGCGAAACCTACGAATTGAACCTCATCGACACCCCGGGGCACGTTGACTTCACCTATGAAGTTTCGCGCAGCCTTGCCGCCTGCGAAGGCGCGCTGCTTGTGGTCGATGCGTCCCAGGGCATCGAAGCCCAGACCCTCGCGAACGTTTACCTCGCCATGAACCAGGACCTCCAGCTCATCCCCGTGCTCAACAAGATCGACTTGCCGCACGCCGAACCGGAGCGCGTCTCGGCCGAGCTCGAGCGCGTCGTCGGCTTCGACCAGGATGAGATGATCCACGCCAGCGCCAAAGAAGGCACGGGCGTTTCTGAGATCCTCGAAGCGATCGTCAAGCGCATCCCGCCGCCGAAGGGCAACCCGAACGGCCCGCTGAAGGCGCTCATCTTCGACTCGAAGTACGACGCCTACAAGGGCGTCGTCGCCCACGTCCGTGTCTTCGATGGCCACATGGCCGGCCGCAAGGACCAGCACCTGATGCAAACGGATGTGAACTTCGAACCGCTCGAGTTCGGCATCTTCAGCCCGGCCATGCGCCCGCTGCCAGGCCTCGAATGCGGCGAAGTCGGCTACGTCGCCACGGGCCTCAAGGACGTGGCCGACTGCCGCGTCGGCGACACCATCACCATGAAGGAAGAGCCCGCCAGCGAGGCGCTCCCCGGCTACCGCCAGGCGAAGCCGATGGTGTTCGCCGGGATCTATCCGACGAATTCGGACCAGTACCAGGACTTGCGCGAAGCCCTTGCAAAGCTCGTCCTCAACGACGCTTCCCTCGTCTACGAACCGGAGTCTTCGGTCGCCCTCGGCTTTGGCTTCCGCTGCGGTTTCCTTGGCCTACTCCACCTCGAAATCGTGGGCGAACGCCTCGAACGCGAGTACGGACTCAGCCTGCTGACCACCGCGCCGAGCGTGGAGTACCACGTCCGCACCACCGGCGGGCAGGAAGTCCTCGTCGATAACCCGGCGAAACTCCCCGACCCCTCGAAGATCGAAGTCATCTCCGAGCCCTGGGCGAAGATCGATGTCATCACGCCGAGCCGCTACATCGGCCAGGTGATGGAGCTCGTCACCAACCGGCGCGGCCAGTTCCTGCGCATGGAATTCCTCGAAGCAGAAAGCGACCTCGCTCCCGGCGAAGCTCGCGTGCTTCTCGAATACGACATCCCGATGGCCGAGATCCTGGTGGACTTCTACGACAACCTGAAAGGCTCGACGAGCGGTTACGCCAGCCTGGACTACCACCTCAGCGAGTACCGGCCGGCGCGATTGGTGAAAGTGGACATCCTCGTGAACGGCGTCCCGGTCGATGCGCTCTCGCTGATCACCCATTCCAGCAACGCCGACCGCGAGGGCCGCGCGCTGGTGGGGAAACTGAAAGATCTCATCCCTCGCCAGATGTTCGATGTCCCGCTGCAGGCGGCCGTCGGCGGCAAGATCGTCTCGCGCGAAACGATCCGGGCCATGCGCAAGAACGTGCTTGCGAAGTGCTACGGCGGCGACATCACCCGCAAGCGCAAGTTGCTCGAAAAGCAGGCCGAAGGCAAAAAGAAGATGAAGCGTGTCGGGAACGTCGAGATCCCGCAGGAAGCCTTTATGGCCGTCCTTCGCCTGCGCGAAGACTAGCGGCGGCGAAGCATGCGAAATCTGTCGGAAACTTGTTCGTGCTAGGTTAACCGCATCGCACGGGCGCCAGAGCCCGGAACGGAGCTTGACCCGCCATGATCAAAGCATTCGTCCTGGTCGTTGTAGACCCCGCCAAGACGGTCGACGTCTTCAACCAGCTCAGTGCCGTCGATGGCATCGCCGAGGTCTACCAGGTGATGGGCCCCTACGACATCGTGGCCGTGGTCGAAGTGCCTTCACTCACCGATGTGCCCGCCGTCATCAGCAAGCACATCCGCGCCGTCGATGGCATCGAAAGCACCACCACCTGCGTGACCTTCCCCGAAGCGAATTAGCCGCCAGGAATCACGGGTAGCTGCGCAGCGCTTCCAGCACGAGATCGAAGAACCGTTCCCGGTCGATGGTCATCGCTACCCGGCAGTTCGCAGGGGGCACGTCGGCACGTTCCCTCCGCGCTCGACCCTCCTCGCTGCCACCGAATCGCTGGTCGACGACTGTCATGCCGTAGGTGTGGTGGCCCTGCAGTTCAACGGCGACGTAGGTTTCGAGGAATTCGAATATCTCCGGTGCGGCCATGGCAGCGACCGCGCACGGATCGTGCAACGGCGCGCCGCGGCCACCGACAAGCCGCGTCACCGATCGCAAGTTCCACTCAAGCAAGTCCCCCACGGTCCGTCCGGTCTCGTTGCCAAGTGCGCGGAGGCGCGCGATGACGGCCTCATCGACGAAGGCCTGGCGTGTGAGGTTTAGCCCGCACATCGTCAGCGGCGCTCCGCTGCGGAACACAATATCCGCCGCTTCCGGGTCGACGTAGGTGTTGAACTCGGCCGCCGCTGTAGCGTTTCCCCACGTCGCGGAACCTCCCATCAGGCTGATGTGGCCGAGGTGGTCGATGATTCGGGGCTCGAGGCGTATGGCCGTCGCGACATTCGTCAACGGTCCGATCGGAAAGAGAATGACGCCCTCGTTCGCGAGGAGCGTCTCGATGAGGAATTCCACGGCGTGGCGCGGGTCGAGAGTCGCGACGGGCTCGGGGAGAACCGCGCCATCGAGGCCAGACTCGCCGTGGACGCTCGGGGCCGTCTGCAGTTCCTTCAGCAGCGGCCGTGAAGCGCCTCGGGCCACCGGGATGTCCCTCCGGCCCGCCAGCTCGAGGACCCTTCGTGCGTTCGCGGTCACGTTCTCGATGGGAGAGTTTCCGCCCACGGTCGTAACCCCGAGCAGTTCGAAATTGTGCGCCGCGAGCAGGATCGCTACGGCATCGTCATGTCCGGGATCGCAGTCGACGATCGCCTTCAGGCGCGGCATCGCCTAGCTCTCGCGCGGATCCGGCACGTTCACCACGATCGCTTCCTGGCTGTTCCTCGCGAGCAGCAATTCGGCCTCTGCGCCTGGATCGAGGTTCTCTTCCATGTGCACCTCGTAAGGGGGCACGAAGACGAAGTCGCCCGGTTCCGTATCGACCACGTGTTCGAGCTTCTCGCCCCAGCGGAAGCGAACCCGCCCGCGCAGGATGTAGATCCCGGACTCGTTGTGGCCGTGGTGGTGGGCGTCGGAGCAGGCACCCGGTCCGTTCACGGCCGTGCCCATCCAGAGTCCCTCCGAGTTCGTGAGGCCAGCCGAGATACCGGCCTGCCGGACCATGCCCGGAGTCTGGGCGGTGCCGCTATCGCGTTCGTTCGGACGAATCACTTTTACCATGTGCCGGATTATAGACAGAGTCCGCCCACGCGCCGGGCGCCGCGAAGGATTTTCGCGGGCTCCGAAGTAAACCCTCGTGTTTGCGAACGCCGTTCGCGTTATGCTTTCGTGCGGAGAACCGGAATATGAAATATCGCATCCTGTGGGCGACTGCCGTTGCCGGACTGCTTATCCACCTCGCCGGGCTCACGTGGGATGTCTACCGCAACTCCGGGGACACGATCCTCACGCAAGGTGACAACGGACTGAGCCTGGGTTCTCCCGGCGACTTGATGATCGTCATCGGCATGGCAATCGTCGCTGCCTCTATCTTCGGTATGGCCGCGCTCTGGGCGAACGACCGCCAGCTCGGCGGTACCGGCCGGCGTGCCGCCATTGCCCGCGGGCTGGCCCTGCCGGCCATCTCTATCATCGTCGGCGGCTCCGCGTGGCTGGCCACGAACGCCGATGAACCCGCTCCGGAAGTCGTTGAACTTGTGATGGAGCACCTCCCCGACCCCACACCCGTGCCGGTTGGGGCGAGCGGCGATGCGTCGCTGGTGGGCGCCGCAGCCTCCACCGAGGACCACGTCCACACAACCACCGATGCTGCCGCGGCCAGCGGCGATCCGCTCGCGGAAGGCGATGCGCATTCACACGGCAACGAAGTGCCGGCCACGGCTGAACAACTCCTGGCTGCAGGCAATTTCGCGCTCGAAGTGAAGGCGAAGACCGAGAAGTACGCCGATATTCGCGACGCCATGGCGGCCGGCTACGTCCAGATCACGCAGGATTTGCCCGGCATCGCGGCTCACTTCATTCGCCCGGATTACCAGCATGATGGCCATGAACTGGATCCCGATTACCCCGAAACGCTGCTCTATACGAAGCGTCTCGATGGCCAGTGGCGCCTGGTTGGGGTGATGTTCCTCGCCGAAACGGTGAGCGACGCGCCTCCCTCCTACTTTGGCCCGCTCGATGTCTGGCACCGCCACGAGAACCTCTGCTTCGTTGCGGGCGGCCGCGTCTCGGTGACTGCGAGCGCCGCGGAGTGCCGCGGAGGACTGTTTGTGAAGCAGACGGCCTACCAGATGCACGTGTGGGTGGTGCCCGGTGGTACCGGCGTGTTCGCCCACGACTTCGCGCCTATCTCGCCGGGAGCCTTTCCCGGCGCTACCCTGCCGGCGGCTTCGGAACTTCGCGTCCAGGCACGCTGACCCCAACATTTTTCCCGCCATTTACAGATACACCCAACGGCGTTGATGTGGCCCGGGCAAGATAAAGCGTGAAAGGAACAGCGATGGCTTTCACGCTCTCCCCCACCTTCTCCGCCGGCGCCCCAACGGGTGACAGGCGGCTGCGTGAGACCATCGTGGTTCCTTCGAAGCGCCCACTCACCCCGAAGTCGGGGTAATTCCGTCCTCGTGGCGCCGGCGAACCTCCCCTCGTCCGGCGCTACGCTTTCCTGGTTCCTCGTCTTCGACTTCCCTACCTCTCTCCAGTCGTCGAAGGCTGAAAAACAGAAGACCCACCGCTGGCCCGGTGGGTTTTCTCGTTTCGTCTGGATTCGTTGCTAGGCCTTCCGCGCTCGAACGGCCCAGGCGCGTGCCGGAAATTCTATCGGCACGCTGTCGCCAACCTGAGCGGCGAGACGTTGTCGCAAAGCGTCTTGCATCTTGGCTTCGAGACGCTTGAAGTAAGCGGGGGCCGGTCCGGTGCCCCGCGTGAACGGAGCCCAGAGGTCCTCGTAATCTTCGAATCGCGCGGACACTTCGATTGCGCGGGTTTCAACGTTGATGGCGCCGGCCGCCTGCAACTCCTCTCGTAACCCATCCGGCGTGCAGAACGGGAACCGTGAGCGCTCTCCGGCGGATTCCGCGTTCGGATCCACGGCGATGGCCGCTTTCCAGAACGCATCCATAAACCCCATTCCGCCGCCAGGGTAGTCCCAGACGTAGAACGCGATTCTTCCCCCGGGCTTCGCCACCCGAAGCATTTCCGCGAGGGCCTTCCGGCGATCCGGGAAGAAGTTGTATGCCAGCGCCGAAACCACGGCGTCGGCGGAAGCGTCCTTGGCGGGAAGTTCGCTCGCTGAGCCTACCTCGAATAGCACGCGTGCGTCCGGCAGCGTCCGACGCGCGTATTCAACAAATGGGGCCGACGGATCGATTGCCAGGATGCTCCGGGGTTCGGTGGATGCGAGGACGGTGCCCGTGAGCGCGCCGGTGCCGCAACCGACCTCCAGCCAGTCCAAGCCGGCCGCGGGCTCGAGCCACTCGACGAACAGCCGCGCAATCCGGCGGCTCCATCGGCCCATATAGGCCTCGTAATTCTGGCCGTCCCCCCACGAGTCGGGTTTCAGCGAAGCTGGATCGCTCATTCCGAGATGCCCTCCAGCACGGCGTGGTGCGCCGCGGGAGCGACATTGTAGTGGCCCAACGGTTTCGCCGGGCTGCCAAAACGGCCGGTCGAGAGCTCCTAGTAAGTGACCAGGCCAGGCATCGTCTTCGCGGCTGCGACCCACGAGGTCACGATCGCCTCGGGTGGCGCTTCGTTACCGTCGATTTCGTACAGCTTCGCCGCGAGGTTCGCCGGGTTCCGCTGGGCGAGTTCCTTCACCGTGTCCACCCCTGCGTTCTCCAGGAGGTTGGCAAACCTCGGGGTGATGCCGGCGATGCGCATCAAGTCGGCGCGGTTCACCCATTCGAGGATCTTTGAGGCATCGATGTCGGTCTGGACCGCCAGGGCCTTCCGGCCTTCGGCTGATGCGGCAACTTCAAGCAGGTCTCCGACGAAGTCGATGCCGGCGTCGTTGAGGTTGTTCTTCGATGCCTCATCCACGCCGATAATGGATTCGACGGGCAGGCCTTCGAGGTCGACGGTCTCCTGGGGGGCCTCCAGCGTGGTCGCGGGGGCGGGGACCGGTGTCGGCGCCGTTTCGACGGGCGCGACGCCCGCTCGCGAAAGCGTTACCGCCGGCACGTGGCCATTGCCGAAGAACTGCGAGACCTTTCCTCCCTGGGCAAGTGTCGAGAGATAGATATGCCCTGCCGGCACGCGCTCTGTAACTGTGGCCTGCGCGGCAACGGCGGCACCGCCGGCCGAGATGGTCACTTCATCGCCGGTCGCAATGCCGAGGCGGCTCCCGTCCTCTTCGCTGACCTGGATCTTGTCGTAGCGGTGCAGCTTCTCGGCTTCGGGATGCCGCAATGCGGCGGCATCGAGCGCCGTGTAGAGGTCGCGGGAAGCGATGACTTTCATGCCCGCATCGGCTGAAAGCGCCTCCACAGGGACGGCGGTTGCCTTCGAGGAGACGGGCACCGCGCGGCGGACGCCCTCACCAATAATGAGGTCCCATGCCGGCCGGTAGGCCGCATCGAGCCTGGAAATCTCGCCGAGCGCGGCGTCTGGGGTCGCGGGAAGCTCGATGCCAAGTTCCTTGCCCAGCGCTGCCAACGCCTCGAACAACGAGACGGCCTCCCCTTCCGGCTTCACCGCTGCAGTGACCTTCTGGATGCGATGGTCGCCCTGGGTGTATGTGCCGGTGCTTGTGTAGGCACGGCCTTCGGCGAGCACAACCGAAGCCTGCTTCGCCGCTTCGCTGAGAACGTTATCGATGGCAACAACTGTGCCGATATTCGCCAGCGCGCCCGAAGCCCCGGCCAGCCGCATGGTTGGGTCGTCGCGCACGAGCAGGACGGCCGAGAGGCCTTCCAGCGGGTTCGCGCCACCGTCGGCGGCCACACCAACGTCGAGCAGACCGTGGACGTTCACTTCGGGCGGGAGGACCACCAGGTTGTTGCTCGCTTCGGCGCCGAAGAGCGCGATCGCGAGGTTCGCGGCGCCACCGGTCATCAACCGGGCAATTGCCGCGCTCGCCGGGTTCGGCGCGCAAATGACGAGCGAATTGTCCTTTGGAGCGTCCTTCAGGATGGGCACCGCCGCTGCGACATCATCGCTATTCGCACTGGAGCCGTTCAGCGCGTCGGCAATCGCGGCAGCCGTAGCGCCTTCCTGGCCTGCCTCAGTGCGAATCCACAGCGAGGCGAAGTCCACCAGCTCGCTCCGCAGCGGACCGATAACGATGAGCTTCGCGCCGTCGCGAACGACCGCGTCCTTGATTCGGACGCTGGCGATGTTGTGGCTCTCTTCGAGGTCGTCGGCGACGACGACGATGGCCTTGCTGTGCGCGATACGGGTCATATCCGCCGCCATGCGCCAGCTGCCGAAGCGCTCCTCGAGCGCGCTCTTCGTGGCCCGAATCACGGGGCCGAGCGAGCTATCGGCGGAAGACTTCAGGGCCTTCGCGATCTGCGCGGCGAGATAAGCTTCTTCGTTGGTGGCGGTCGCGCCAACGAGCACGCCAACCTTGCCAGAAACGCCCTTGAGCGCTTTCGCGGCTTCGGCGGCGGCTTGAGCCAGCGACGCCGGCGCCTGGATGTTGCCGCGGCGGATGAGGTGCTTCCCGAGCCGTTCGCGTGGCTTGAGCGAATCGTAGTGGTAGCGGCCGCGGACGCAGATCTGGTCGCCGCTGACAGGGTTGCCATTTCCAGGCCGGACGATGACGCCGCGGCCTTCCGCCGAGCCCATGCGCAGGCTGCAGCCAATCGCGCACGAATCGCAGGTGGTGGTCGTCCAGGTGTCGGGCTTCGCCACCCACTTGTTCGGGTGCTCCATCAACGTCGCCGTCGGGCAAACGTCGATGCACGCGCCGGAAAAGTCGCAGTTGCTTTCGTCGATAGCGCCGCCGGCGCCGAAGGCAATCATCGTGTCCCAGCCGCGGCCGGAAAGCGTGATTGCGCCCGTGTGGCGCTTCTCATCGCAGGCGCGCACGCAGCGCGTGCAGATGATGCACATCTGGGGGTCGAACTCCATGAATGGGTTCGCGCGGTCGGCCGGCGGTTGCGGCGCCTGGTAGAACGAGCGCTCTTCACCGACCCACGGTTCATAGCCCGACATGCCGACCATTTCACATGTGGCCTGGAGTTCGCAGCGGTAGTTCTTCGAGCAGGTGAGGCAGCGGTGCGTGACGACGTCGTCGCGCAGGCAAACGTCCCCGGGGTGGCAATGCTCGCGTCGGTGGCAGGTGAGGCAGCGGTCGCTGTGGTTCGCGAGGATGATCGAGAGGACCGCTTTGCGGCCTTCTTTTACTTCCTCGGTATCTGTGCGGACGACCATGTTGTCCTGCACCACGGCGGTGCAAGAAAGCTGGAGGCCGGGAGGGCCCTCGATATCGACCAGGCACGAGCGGCAGCCAGCGTACGGCTTCAGGCCGTCGATGTAGCAGAGGCTCGAAACATAGAACCCGTTGTTCTTCAGTACTTCGACCAGTGGAGCGCCCGCGGGCGCCTCAATGACCTTGCCGTCGACGGTGAGTGATGCCATGTCTACCTGCGCAAACCGGGCACGCGGCAACCCACGCCCCCAGTGGATGGTTCGTTGGGAAATCTACCAGATTGTGATTTGGAACACGAACCGAGACGGGGCTCGTCGAGACGGTGCCCATGGTGACCTCCGCCGCAACTGTTCGTCGTCGCCCGGGGTTGGGAGAGGCGACGACTGCCCGGCAGGTCGGCCAGGCGCGTCCAATCCACCGTGGCCGACAGTGAAATGAGTCGCATACGGGTCAGAAGTGGCACTCATACGGTGGATCGGGCGGAGTTCTCCGCTCAGTCCCTTTTTGGAGATGCACATGACTCAAGTAACCGCCATTCGGCGAGCCACTGGACCCTCAGACCAGGCCGCCATCACCGAAACTCTCGCCCTGGCATTCGCGAACGACCCCGTTTGCCAGTGGGTCTGGCAATCCGGCGAACTGGCTCACCGCGTGAGCCGCGACTTCTTTGCCGTGTTCTCCGGCATGGTCCTGGAGGCCGGCGAGGCGCTGCTCCACGAATCGAAAGGGGGTGCAGCACTCTGGCTGACCGTCGATCCCGAAAACGACGTGCACGACGAGGCATTCGGCGCCGCACTTGCCGAGGCCTGCGGCCCCTTCGTCGAAAAGTTGGGGATCATCGATGAGCTCATGAGCGCCGCACACCCGAAGAAGGAGATCCATGCCTATCTGCCATTCATCGGCGTGCGGCCGGAGCAACATGGACGGGGCATCGGTGGCGAACTCCTCGCTTCGAAGCTTATCGACGTTGACCGCGAGGGGCTCCCAGCGTACCTGGAAGCGACGACTCTTACCGCGGCGCGTCTCTATGAGCGTCACGGCTTCGTTCGGCTGCCACACACCATCGATCTGCCGGATGGACCCAGCATGTATCCGATGTGGCGCGAGGCGCGCCGAATCTAACGAGCAATAGACGTCCGGTACAAGGGGGCGGCCCATCGGGCCGCCCTTCTTCGTGCCAGTGGAGAACGCCAAAGCGAAATCTCTACGGAGTGCTTGCCTTCAAGAACGCCCGGATTGCCTCCACCGTCGCTTCCAGGTTTTCGGGGTCGCGGCATTCCGGCGCCAGGCAGCGCGCGTTCGGCGCTTCCCGGCAGATCTTCTGCGCGACCCCGGTGGGATGGAATGCGTCTCGCCCCGGGAGGACAAGAACCGGCGTCCGCATCGAACACATCCACTCTTCGCTCACCGTGAAATAGGGCGCGTTCAACGGCCAGATGCCGTCGCGGAACTCGACGATGAGGGCGATGTAACGCTCGCGCCCCATGTGCACGAGTTCGTCGCGGGCTTCCTGGCTGGCGGCCAACAGCGGCGCGAACGGTCCCGCCCCGTTGTTCATCACGAACATCGGATTCTCCTGGGCAGCCTTCGCCACCGCCTCGACGCCATCCGCCCGAGCAAGCCGCATCGTCTCGTGGAACATCTTGTAGAACACCTCGATGTCGTTCGATTCGTCGAGGCCGACCGGGTCCTGTGCGACCGCGGCCGTGATGCGGTCCGGCGCGTTCGAAATCAGCCGCCAGATGTGGGCGCAGCCGATGCAGCCGCCCATGGCGTGCGCCTTTTCGATGCCGAGGTGGTCGAGCACGGCAAGCTGGTCGCCGTTGCAGGTGTCGTACGAGAACGGGCGCATCGGCGCGAGGCTCTGCCCGGCGTGCCGCTGGTCCATCGCGATGACCTGGAAGTCGTTCGCGAACCGTTCGATCGGGTTGATGGTGCTGCGCTGCCAGAACTCCACCTGGCTGCTCACCCCGCCCGGTGCGATGAGCAGCAATGGGTACCCCGAGCCGTAGACCTCGTAGCGAATCGTCGCCCCATCGGGACGCGTGATCGTCGGCATGCATGACCTCGCTGGCGAAAGTTGACGGCGATGCTAACGTACGTGCGGCCGCCCTGCCCAAGCCACCAGCCGGAGGTCCCCCGCGATGACCGCTCCCGCAATCGATCGATCCGAACTCACCCTCCAGAACCTCGACATCACCGACACCGACCTCTACGTCGAACGCGGCTACCCGTGGAAAGAGTGGGACCTGCTCCGGCGCGAAGCCCCGATGTTCTGGTACGAGCGCCCCGGCTTCGAACCGTTCTGGGCGATCACCAAGTACGCCGACATCCAGTTCATTTCGAAGAACCCGGAGATCTTCTCGAACGCGCAGCGTCTGCGCCTCGCGCATCCGATGCCGGTCGACTGGGAGAACTGGAAGCAGCAGGAAGCCACCAGCCGCTATCGCCCGGCCAACGATGAACCTCCGGACCTCGTGTTCATGGACCCGCCCCAGCATCGCCAGTACCGGTCGATCGTGAGTTCGCGTTTCACCCCTCGCGCGATGGCGATGCTTGAGGACCACCTGAACGAAATGACGGCCGCCTACATCGGCGATTTCGCGGAGAAGCTGGTGGAGACGCTGGCCTCCGGCAAGGAGATCGACTTCGTCCACGATTGCGCGGCCAGGCTACCTGTCGCCGCCATCTGCGAGATGGCCGACATCCCGCGCGAGGACTGGGACAACGTGTTCCGCTGGACCGAGGTCCTCGTCGGCTCACAGGACCCGGAATACCAGCTGCCCGGCGAAAGCGCGCGCGATGCCTCCCGTCGCAACATCAACGAGTGGTTCGATTACATGGAGCGGCTCATCGAGCGGCGGAAAGACCAGGGGCTGCCGGGCAACGACTTGCTGACGATGCTACTGCGCGCGGAAATCGACGGCGAAAAGCTGACTCCGCGCGAGGTGATGTCGTACATCATTCTGCTTCTCGCCGCCGGAAACGAAACGACCCGAAACTCAACGACGGGCGGCGTCCACGCGCTCCTCGAACACCCGGACCAACTGCAAAAGCTCGTCGCAAGCCCTGACCTCGTGGATTCGGCAGTCGAGGAGATCCTGCGCTGGACTTCCGTGGTCATCCAGTTCACCCGCACCGCGCTGCGGGACGTAGAGATTCGCGGCCAGACCATCCGCAAGGGCGAAACCGTCGGCATGTGGTACCCCTCCGCCAACCGTGACGAAGACGTGTTCGAGGACCCGTACGTGTTCGACATCGAACGCGACCCGAACGACCACTTCGCCTTTGGCGGCTATGGCGAACACTTCTGCCTTGGCGCCAACCTCGCCCGCTGGGAGATGCGCTCCCTGCTGAAGGCTCTCATCCCAATCCTGCCGCGTATGGAAGTCACCGCGCCGCCGCAGCGGCTCGCGGGCCAGCTCCACGTGGGCGGCATCAAACGCCTGTTGGTGCGCGCGCGCCCATAGGCTCCGTGAACTCACGAAGACCTCCGTGCGCTCCGTGCCTCCGTGGTGACTAAAGCCGATGGAAGTCCGCGTCAGGCGCCGGGGCTTTCATGCCGTTCGGGTATTCGTTGTTGTTCCCCTCAAGGAACCGTTGAGCCACCGACGTGAGCGAATGCTTGTCGCGGTACATCTCTTCGAACTGGTAGACCGCGTCATCGAGCGGCCCGCCGGGCTGGATGGCCTCGTACGGGCAGGCTTCGGTGCAGAGCCCGCAGTACATGCAGATTCGGAAGTCGATTTCGTAGCGGTCGATGTTGCGGCGCCCTTCGGCATCCTGGCTCGTCGCCACGAGGATGCAGCCGTCGGGGCAAGCCTGTGCGCAGGTCGAACAGCCGGTGCAGCGCTCCTCGAACCAGAGAAGGTTCGTGCGCGCATAAACCGGTACGGGCCGCACTTCGTTGGGGTACTGAATGGTGGCGACAGGCTTGAACATGCTCTTGAGCGTGAGGCTCATGCCTTTTGCGATGCCTTTGCCGTACGACATTCGGTCTCCATTCGGCCCGCGCACTGCACGCCGGCCCGCTCCCGCGAGTCTACCAAGCGAGGATTGTGACTACAAACACAATGGCCGTGCCTGAGGGCGCGTCATCTGTGCGCGCGCTTCACCCACCACGCGGCGGCCTCCGCACGATTCGAAACATCGAGTTTGACGAGGATGTTGTGCACGTGCCGCGCGACGGTGGATTCGGCAACGACCAGAGCCGCGGCGATCTCGGCGTTGGACCTGCCTGCGGCGATCAGTGCGAGTACTTCGTGTTCCCGGTCGGAAAGGCTGGAGTTGGTAATAAGCGTCGACGTTGTCTCAGGCAGGCCCTCATCGAGGAAGTTGCAGATGATCTCCAGGAAGTCCAGGTTTCCGGGGAAGAGATTGAACGGGCGCGCACTGGCTGCGACCACCAGGCGGGCGCCGCGGATCGCGGCCGCGACGGCTTCCGGGCCGTCCGTGACCGCGAAGGCTCGTTCGAGTGGGCGCTTCAGAGATAGCACGAGGGTCGGCACCCGGACCTCCGGCAGCACATCGGCCAGGTCGATAGATCGAACTCCGCGAAGCCTAATTTCCCAGTCCTCGCGGGTGAGGGACTGGCGGTACAAGGCTGCCGTTTGGGACGCTTCCGTCGCGTTAAGCCCCCACGAGACCTGGAGGACGGTCTCCTTGAAGGACTCGAAATCGTCCGACTGGAGCTGTTGGAGCGCGCGGCTTAGCGGGTTCTGCGGAGGCTCGTGCACGCGAGGGTTGACCGACACCAGCCGGCGAACGCGACTGGGATTGCGCACCGCAAACGGGATGGCTCCGTAGTTGGTTCCCGACCCCGCCGCCACGAGGTCGCAGGTGTCGAAGCCCGCTGCATCCAGCACCGCCTGAATGTCCGCGACGAGGTCATCGCGTTCTAAGCAGCTGATTCCGCGCTGGGAGAGTCCGGAGCCGCGCGGGTCCGAGCGAATCAAGGTGCGTCCTCGGGCGAGACGATCGTACTGTTCGCGGATAGACCGAGACCCCCAGTTCAGCGTCAGGTGCGAAACAGCGAAATCGGTGACCAGGAACACCGGGGGCCCGCTGCCGCTCACCGAGTAGGCGATCCGCCAGCCGTCGTGGCTCGTGGTGTAGCGGACCTCGGGAGTCACGTGTTGCTCTCCGGCGTGAGTAGTCGCCTGAGGCTATGTGTGCCAAGCATGGCGCACATATTACGCGTGCGAGACAACTACTTTGGCGTGATCCGGTTCATGCCCCGTACAACACCCGTTGCAGGTCCAGCGCCAGGTTGTTCCCGTCGAGCAGCATGTGGCGCGGGTTGAAACCCTCCGCGTGAACGCGAATGCGCAAGTCCGAAGGCCGCAGGTCGGCGGGGATCGAGATTCCCGCGACGCCGTTCGCGTCGGTCAGCACGCGCGCGACCCTTCCGTCCTTGTGATCCGAGACCAGCAATTCCGCGCCCGAAACCGGCGGCTTTTCGCCCGAGGTTTCGGCGTCGTTGTCGAGGACTGTCACCTGTGCCGTCCGGCCGTCGGCCTGGGGGACGATTTCGACGTCCAGGTCGCGCAGGTAGATGCACGGTTCGGTCGTGATCGCTTCCATGCCGTCGCGCTGCGGAATGCGGGCCGGGTTCGCCGTCAATGAGACGTCCTGCTGGGCCATCCCATGGTCGGTCGTGATCACGAACAGCGTGGATTCGAACATGCCCCGCTCCTCGATCGTCCGCAGCAGGTGCCCGATGCGGACATCGGTTTCGTCCAACGCCTGCCGCGCCCCTTCGTGGTGCGGACCATAGTCGTGCGCGCTCGAGTCCGGCTGGGCGAACTCGTGGTAGGTGAAAATCGGCGCCGGGTGCGACTGGTCCAGGAAGAGTTGCCTCGCCTGCGCGAGCGCCCGATTGTCGATCTGGCCCTGCAGCTTGTGGCCGTCGCTCTCGAGCTCCTGGAACCAGCGCGGGCTGATCTCGTGTTCGGTCTCCTTCGTCAGCATGATGAGTTCGCCGCGGTCGCCAAGGAGCCGCCGCTCAAGCGAGGCATGGGCCGCCCCGCGGGTGCACGGTTCGTTCACGGAAGCCGTGACCACCCCGGTCTTGCCGTCCCATGCGCCGTACACGCGATGGAATGCCTCGTAGAGCGTCTCCACGCCGTCGGCGAGGAAGCGCGCGGTATCGAACTGCTGTCCCTGTGGCGAAACCGTCTCGCGCGTCTCTCGCACGTAGTAGCTCGGGTTCACGATGTCGTGATGCCCGCACCATGCCCCGCTGCCGATGGCGTTGTGGCTGGGCCATGTGATGCTCGGGAAGTTCGTGATGCTGCCGTGCTGGAGCATCACACCCCGGTCGATCAGCCGTCGCAGGTTCGGGATCGCGTCCGGTTCGGTCTCCAGCCGGTGGCGAAGGTCGGTGTGGGACTGCCCGTCGAGCAGGATGATGTACACACGTTCGGGTTTCCCCGTGCTCGAATCGAGGACCTTCTCCAGCACCGCTCCGTCCTGGCGCTTGAGATATACGTCCGGTGCACTGACTCGCTCCGAGCTCGTCCGGCCCGTGCTGTCCATCCCGTCGATCAACGGGAAGCCCATCAGCTTCGCGATCGTCGGCGCAATATCGATCTGCCGCGATGCGACCTCGATGTATTCCCCACGCTTCACGCCCGGACCGCTGAACACCAGCGGCGAGCGCGACTGGATAACATCGAGCGCGCCGTGCTGCCCGGGCTGTCGGCCGTAGCAGTAGCTCTTCGGGTTTACTACCAGGTCCGGGGCGTTGGGGCTATCGAACAGCTGCGAAATCCGTTCGTAGGCGTACGGGTACGTGAGCTTCTCCGGCTCGACGAAGTTGGTCTCGACCTCGCCGCTCCCGGCCGCGAGCTCGTCTGACAGGGTGGCCAGCGCGCGGAAGTCCTGGTTCGCGATTGGGTTCTCGCCAACGACCTCGACTACTTCGTACTCGTAACCACCTCGGTGGGCATAGTGACGAACCCAGCGCACCATCCCTCGCAGCGCCCACGCCTCGTATGACCACGAACCGTCGCGGTCCTGCCGCGCGGTCGCGACGAAGTCGGTCCAGGCGCGGCCGTCGTCAGAAGTCAGGAGCTTGTGGATGGCGTTGTTGCCCGACTCCTCCTGGTGATGGTCGAGTCCCTGCCCGCCGGGCCGTTCGGGGCCAATGCGATCGACCTGCCGGGATTCAGTAGCTGTCATTCAGAACCTCCGCCAATGAGCGTGCTCGCCAGTGGTTAACGACTACCCCTTGAGTTGCCAGCCGATGAACGGCTCTTCGGTTTCGACTTCCATCGCGCCGAGGAATTTCGCCGTCATCCCGTAGAAGCCCGTCAGCAGATTGATGCCCACCAGCGTGCTCGCATCGAAATGCTTCGCCGCGGCTGCGTGCGCCTCGTCGGAGGGGTGATCGCTCGCCCCGAGCGCGTCGACGTAGCCGAGCATCGCCATCTCGGACTCTGAATAGAGCCCGGAACTCGTGCGCCACTGGTGCAGCCCGACGATGCGTTCATCCGAAAGCCCCGCCTGCCGGCCGATGCGGACATGCTGATGCCATTCGTAGGTCGAGTGGTGAAGGATCGAGGTTCGCAGGATGACCAGTTCGCGGGTCGGCACATCGAGCCCGCACTGGCTCCAGAGGCCATTGCCCAACCGCAGATACGAGCGCCACAGCGGCGCATTGTTCGCCATCGTCCGGAAGATGTTGGCGGGCTGGCCGCCGTCGTTCGCATTCCTGTCCCAGACGTAAACGAGATCTTCCGGGATGTCTGAACGCTGCGCGAAAGGGATCCTGGCCATGCGGCACTCCACGAGGTGATGCCGGAGTGTAGCCTGCCGGGTGCTGAGTGCCGAGTCCGGGTACGATGATTCGATGACAGAGGAACTCCAACCGGGCGGGCAGTGCTGGTGCGGCTGCGGAAGCGGCACGAAACCCGGTGCCTTCTTCTTGCCCGGCCACGATCGCGCCGCCGAAGCCGCCGTGGTGACGCTGCTTTATGGCGGCATACCCCAATTCCTCAAGGCTCACGGCTTCGGCCCCGACGCCCGAAGCGCGATCAAGGAACTCTCAGCCCTGCGCCGCAGCGAACTCCGCTAGTTTTTCTCCTCGGCCTTGTTCGCCTCGTCGCGCACCGCCGCGACGTTTCGTCGCAGCCCTTCGATGGTCACGCCCAGCGACTTCAGCAGCTCGGCGGCGATGCCCTCGTTCAATGCCAGCATGCCCAGCAGTAGGTGCTCCGGGCCCACCCGGGTTTCGCCCAGGCCCTCGGCTTCCTTCATCGAAAGCTCGATGGCCTTCTTCGCCCGCGGGGTAAGCCCGGAGCCCAGGGGCGCGCTAGCGGTCCCGGATGGCGGCGTGAAGTTGTTCATCACAGCCTCTACCGCTTCTTTCACCGCCTCGGGCGAAGGTCCCGAGCGCGAGAGCGCGACCTTCACTGCGTCGGCCCCCTGCTCGATCAACGCCAGCAGGATGTGCTCGGTCCCGACCCAGTTGGTTTCTCGCTGAATGGCAATCTGGTCCGACATCTGCAGCGCGGCATGCGCGGCATCGGTGAACCCGGCGAACCGGTCGTTCTGCATCCGGCGTCGCTCGGCGGTCTGCCGGGCCTCCTCTTCTTTGAGGAAGCCTCGGACCGTAGATTCCGAGATCAGCCACTTTCGGCCCAGCTGCAGGCCGGGCAGCGTGCCCTCATTCAGGTACCGATAGACCGCGTTCTTGTCGATGTCGAGCTGCTCCGCAAGCCACTCGGGAGTCCGGTAATCCAGCGTTTCAGTCATGTTTAACCTCTTCTAATCAGGTCTGGCATGATCTGACATCGAATAGGAGTGATTGTCAACAAATATTTTGTCGCACAGGGAAGACGCGAGAGTACTCCCAGTTTCTAGCATGGGCAGTGAGGAAGGACCGTTGTACGCGGTTCAACCCAGCTTCGGGAGCACCTTTTCGCTGAATAGCACGAAGCTCTCGTGGCTCAAGGGCGCGGCCAGCAGGTAGTTCATCGGCAGCTCGTCCTTGAGTTCCAGGAGCTTGTCCGTGACCGACTCGGGCGTGCCGTGGACCATGACTTCGTTCACGTATCGCTCGATGGGGTCGACGCCCGAGTGCAGCCCCTTGGCGTACGAACCCACCGTCCAGCGAGCGCCCTCATATGCCACTTGTTTCGCCGCCTCTTCTGTTGGGGCGATTGCGATGAGACGCGCCATCGGAATGTCCCGGCCCTTGATCGAATAGCCATTCGCTTCCAGCGTCTGCCGGTAGAGTTCGCGCTTGTTCTTGATCTCTGTGTGCGCGGCGTGCGGGTCCATCAGGATGGTGTGACCCCTGCTCGCCGCACGCTGCAACGCCTCGGGCGAAGTCGCGGCCAGCCACGTCGGCGGGTGCGGCTGCTGCATCGGCTTCGGCAACACTTCCACGTCGTCGTAGTTCCAGAACTGGCCGTGATAGGTCAGCTTCTCGTTCGTCCACGCCGCCAGGACGATGTCGACTGCTTCCTGGAACCGTGCGGCGCTTTCCTGCACGTTCACGTCGAAGGCACGGAACTCCGAGGGGTCGAACCCTCGCCCGGCACCCCAGTTGATGCGCCCGCCCGAGAGCACATCGAGCATGGCGACCTCTTCGGCCAACCGGAGCGGGTTGTAGAACACCGCCAGCGAGACGGCCATCCCGATCCGCAAGTTCTTCGTGCGTGATGCCACGTTCATCGCCATCAGGTGTGGCGAAGGGCAAACGCTGTACGTGTTGAAGTGGTGCTCCGCCAGCCAAACGCCGTCGTAACCGCCCTCGTCCATGATCGCGATGCGCTCGAAAGCGCGCTGGTAGACGGTTTCGAGCGGGATTCGCCGCGACCACGAGAAGAACTGGAGGACGCCGACTTTCATGCCCCGGAGCTTACGCGTTCCGTCGGGCGTCAGTCATCCCGACTCCCCAACCATCCCGGAGTTTGTCCGTTAGAATCCCCCGAAACTTGCGAGGAGGCAGCCCCAATGCCCGGACCACTCGATGGGATCCGAATCCTCGACTTCACCCGGTTCCAGCAGGGCACATTCAGCACCGTCCAGCTCGCGGACCTCGGCGCCGATGTCTGGAAGATCGAACAGCCCGGCGGCGACCCCGGCCGAACGCTCGGCAACCACATCGGCGGTTACTCGTCGTACTTCGAATCGCTCAACCGCAACAAGCGCAGCCTCTGCCTCGATCTTTCGAAGCCCGGCGCGCTTGACGTGGTCTACCGGCTGGTGCCGCAGGTGGATATCGTCGCGGAGAACTTCCGCCCGGGAACCATGGATCGTATCGGACTGGGTTACGAAAAACTCAGTTCGCTGCACCCCGGCCTCGTCTACGCTTCCGGGAGCATGTTCGGCCCGAACGGCCCGCGAGCGACCGACCCCGGCTACGACACCATCGCGCAGGCAGCGGGCGGGATCATGGCCTTCACCACTCGCGATGGCGACACGCCCCACGGCGTCCAGCCCGGCATGGCCGACCAGACCGGCGGTGCCATGCTCGCTTACGCGATCCTCGGCGCACTCGTCCACAAGCTCCGCACCGGCGAAGGCCAGAAGGTCGATGTCTCCCTCTATGGCGCGCAGATCTCGATCCAGGGGATCCACGCCTCTCGTGCCTGGACCAGTCATCCGCTCGCCCCGCCCGGCAAGTCGTCCGGCGTCTTCAGCCACCGTGCGCTTTGCCTCGACGGACGGTGGATTGCTTTCGGTTTCCTCGAAGCGCGCCACTTCCCGAAGCTCGCCGCCGCACTCGACCTCGAATGGATGGCGACCGACCCGAATTACGCCTCCGCGGAAGCCCGCGGACAAAACATGGGCGCTCTCATCGAACTCGTCGATAGCCAGGTCATCCAGCGAGACAGCGCCGATTGGATACAGGTCCTGAAGGCCGCCGATGTTCCCTGCACCGTCATCCAGGATTACGCCATGATTCGCGAGGACCCGCAGGCTATCGCGAACGGCTACGTCCACGAAGAGGAACACCCGGTTTGGGGCAGGGTCGCCACACAGGGCCCGGTGGCGCTCCTTTCGAAGACACCCGCTTCGGTGCGCAAGCACGCGCCCACCGCACCCGGCGACCACACGGAGGAAATCCTCCGGGAAGCCGGCTTTGGCCCGGAAGAAATCAACGAGCTGGCGAAGTCCCGTGTCGTCTCCGGCGCCGGTTTCGCCATCACAGCGCAACCCGCTTAGACACTGAAGGTCCCGGAGGAACCATGACCGAAACCAAGGCATCGCCGGCAATCCCCAGCACGTGCCGGGCTGCAATCTGGGTCGAGAACAATGTCATCGGCATCCGTGAGGTCCCGGTGAGCCCACCCGGTCCGGGCGAAGTCCTCGTCCGCATCCGCGCCTGCGGTATCTGCGGCAGCGACCTGCACGCCTTCCACAACAACGCACCTCGCCAGGCCCTTCCTGGTATTGGGCCCGGCCACGAACTCGCGGGAGAAGTCGCTGCTCTCGGTCCGGGCGTAGCCGGCCCCGAGCCTGGCACTCGTGTGGTCCTGCTCGCCGGGCGGGTCTGCGACCAGTGCCCCTACTGCCGCGCCGGGAAACTCCACCTCTGCCCGAAACTCCGTATAGGCGGTTCGACCTACCCCGGTGGCATGGCCGAGTACTTCACGGCCCAGGCTGGCTACCTCTATCCGATTCCCGGCGGTATGAGCTGGCCGGTCGCGGCGCTCTCCGAGCCGTGCGGCATCAGCCTCCACGGCCTCAAGCGTGCCGGGCTTCGCCGCGGCCAGAATGTCCTGGTCCTCGGCGCGGGCACGATCGGCCTTTTCGCCGCCCTCATCGCCCGCGATGCCGGCGCCCGCCGCATCGGGATCACTGCCCGCTATCCCCAGCAGGCCGAGGCGGCACGCGCCCTGGGTGTCACGGATGTCTTCGACCCGGCTGACGTCGAGACGGGCCGCCCGGTGGCCGGAGAGTTCTGGGACATCGTCGTAGAGTCCATCGGAGGAGGCCATCAGACGCTCCAGCCCGCCATCAACATGGCCACGCGGGGCGGCAAGGTACTCCTCCTCGGGGTCCACTCTGCCCCCCAGACCATCGCCACCGGCCGCGTCTTCTTCCACGAAGTCGATATCATCGGCGCCTTCGGCTACGACCACGTCGGGCCACGGCCTGACTATGTCGAGGCACTCGGCGTGCTCGATCGCTACAAGGACGTTGTCTCGAAACTGGTGACCCACACTTACCCGCTGGAAGAAGCATCGAAGGCCTTCGAGACTTCACTCGACAAGAAGAGCGGAGCAATCAAGGTCACCGTACTCGTCTGAGCGGTGCTTCTGCTTCCGAGGTTGCCCGCGGTTAACCGTTTCCGCTATTGTCTGAATCCGATTCGGGGGAAGGTATGGCTCACCAGGTGCAGCGGTGGTGTGCGTTCACGATAGCGACGGTCGCGGGCCTGGTGGCAGTCTTGCCGTTCTCTTCAGCCCTGACTGAAGGCGGAGAATCAACGCCCCCGCTTACCGTAGGCAATGTCGCGGCCGATTCGGCCCCTTCCGTGGACCTTTTCTCGCCTGATGGCGACGGTGAATGCGTGGACCTCGGCGTGATCTCGACTGATGTTGGGACGAGATTCGGTGACAACTTCACCCATGGGTACGTCGAACTCCAGATCAACCAGAGCTTGGTCCTGGTCCTCGGCGCCGCGGTAGGGGCCGATGTTGAAGCGGTTGAAGCAGTCATCACGCTCCTCGATGGCCCCGCCGCCGGAACAACTTTCCGGCGCCCAATGGTCAAGCCGCCCGATGTCACCTGGTACGGCGAACCTACCCTCGTCGCGGACGGCATCGGCCAATCGACCAAAATGAACATAAAGTTCTGCTTCAAGCGCGGAACTCCTCCGCCGGTTTCGGACATCACGTTTGCCGATGGAGGCGTACTCCACATCAGCGCTCCCGTGCCGTTTCCGGTTGAAACGGTTGTCACCGGTAACCTGACGTTGGTTCCCTCTGGCGCTGCCCAACTCTTTAACAACGTAGAGTCCTTCTCCATTGCCATCAACGATGGCAATCCGATCACGGGGCCTGTCTCGGGGCTGTTCAATAGCCCCGATGTTCGATGGGCTTTCGCTGTGGCGAATGAGACAGCCCACCCCTTGCTCAGCGCGCCAGCGGTCGACCTCGTAGATGTCGTCGATACGGGCGACAACTCCAACACCGTCACACTGAGCATCATCTCGCCTTCGCACCTGAACCGGCCGACCCTCCAGTTCGGGACCGTGCCGGTTGTTCTGAACGAACATTTCAACCCATATCAGGATGTCTTCATTCGCCTGAACAAGGTTCCGGATGCGCTCGTGAACCCGTCGAGCCTCGGCCTCACGGGCGGAGGCGGCGCGAACGACCGCGATCCGATCGATTACCTTGTGCTGGATCCACTCTGGGAGTGGGATGTCCAGGGCAACCTGCATTTCGCGGTCAACGCATGTAACCCGCTCCAGGAGCCGGTGATTGTGAACAACAACATCGATGTACCGCTGCTTTTCGACGACGAACTCGGGGGACTCTTCACCGGGCACGTCGCGGGTACCGTTCCAAGCGGTCGTTGTCTCCAAATGACGCTCGCCGAGTCTGTAATCGCCTTCTACAACGGCCATGTCCCGGATGACTTCCAGGTGCCGGCCAACGCCACGCAGGCAGACATTGACGAGATCGTCCTCCGGACAGGAGCGAAGCCCCCGAACCTGCGCTAGCCCAAGTCCCCGCGCTCGGCCCAAACGGCCGAATCTTGTGCCCGAACGCCCCTGCTCGCCCGACTCCACAACAGCTATCGTTGAACCATGCCTGAGCTTGCCGCGATCGAAACCCACGGGCTGACACGCGTCTTCGACGGGCGCACCGCGCTCAACCATCTCGACCTCCGCATCGAGCGAGGAGAGGTTTTCGGCTTTCTCGGGCCGAACGGAGCCGGGAAAAGCACGACGATTCGCCTCCTCCTCGATCTCATCCGGCCGACTTCTGGAAGCGCCTCCATCCTGGGGTTCGATTGCCAGCGGGAGTCCATCGAGGTTCGCCGCCGGGTTGGCTTCCTCCCGGGCGAACTGCGCCTCTATCCGGGGCTTACCGGGGCGCAGGCCGTCGCGCTGTTCGCGGGCATGCGTGATGACTCGGCCGGAATCGCCGAGGCGAACGAGCTCGCCGAGGCAATCGGGCTCGACCTGGCTCGCAAGTGCGGCGCCTATTCGAAGGGCAACCGGCAGAAGCTGGGTGTCGTCCTCGCGCTCCTCGGGAAGCCCGAGGTCCTCCTTCTCGATGAACCGACGTCGGGTCTCGATCCGCTCGTACAACGGGCCGTCTGGGACATCCTCGAACGCCACGCCGCCGGCGGGGCCACAATCTTCTTTTCGTCGCATGTGATGAGCGAGGTAGAAGTAACGTGCGAGCGCGTTGGCATCCTTCGCGAGGGCCGGCTCGTCGCCGTCGAACCGGTCGCGACGCTGAAGGGCCGCAGCCGCCGTCACGTTGAAGTCAGCTTCGTTGGCGCGGCCCCGGGGCCGGCCGTGTTCGACATCCCCGGTGTCCAGGAGATTCGCCGCGAGCATTCCACGCTGGAATTCGAGGTGCCGGGCGAAATCGACCCGTTGCTCAAAGCGCTTGTGCCATTCCACGTCGTGGACCTCCGGACCGAGCAGGCGACGCTCGATGAAATCCTGCTCAGTTACTACCAGGGAGCGTCCGCCTCATGACCCGGCTGGTGCTCGCGCGAAAGGCCTTCCGCGATGCCAGGGTGACCGCGTTCGGCGGCGGGCTGCTCAGCTTTTCGCTCGCGCTGATGTACGTCTGCATCTTTCCTTCGGTGAAAGAGACCCTGGACCAGATGGAGCTACCCGACTACATGCAGAACCTTGCCGGGGCGGCAGGCTCCTACGGGACGCCTGCCGGATACCTCTCCGGCGAGTTCTTCACTCTTGTGCCCATCATTCTCATCATCTTCGCCATCGTTTCTGGTACTGGGGCCACCGCCGGCGAAGAATCGGCCGGCACGCTCGAACTCCTGCTCGCTCAGCCCGTTCGACGCCGCAGGTTGCTTATCGAAAAGGCCCTCGGCATCGGCGCCGCTGTCACCGTGGCGATGCTTGCGGCCATCCCGGGCGTGTTCATCGGCCAGGCCATCGTTGACTTCGATCTCTCGCCGGTCCGCACCATCGCCGCCATGGCCATGACCATCCCGCTCATCCTCCTCTTCCTCGCCATTTCGATGTTCACGGGCGCACTGTTCCCAACGCGCTCTCTCGCCGTCGCCGTGAGCACGGCGCTGGCCGTCGCCGCGTACGTGCTCTACACGCTCGGATTGCTGGTCGAGGCGCTCGGAGAGGCCCGGAAGTACACGCCGTTCTACTGGGCCGATGCCTCGAAAGCCCTGGTTGGCGACTACGAACTCTGGCGGCCGGCCGTCCTGTTGCTAGCGTCTCTCGTGATCCTCGGGTTCACCATCATCGCCTTCGAACGCCGCGATATTGGCGGGGGCCGCGAATTCAGCTGGCGACGGCTGGTTGGAAAGAGCCGGCCATTGACCAACTCAGCGGAGCCAACGGTCCAGGTGAACTCCAGCCGCGCCGACTTCCGCCGGTGAACCGGTGGCTCTCAATCCCTCGCCGGCTCGTGCCTATACTGCCCGCATGCGCGCAGCTGTAGTTCGCAGTCCCGGGCCAATCGAGCTCGACCCTCTGCGCACCGAGGACGTCGCCGATCCCGTGCCGGCCGCCGGCGAGATTCTGATCTCCGTCGTCGCCTGCGGTGTCTGCCGGACGGATCTCCAGCTCTGCGAGGGTGACATCCCTCCGCGGAAGCTGCCCATCATTCCCGGACACCAGGTGGTCGGCCGCGTCTCGGCGGTCGGCGCGGGCGTGACTCAGTGGCAGGCGGGGGAGCGCGTGGCGGTGGCGTGGCTCGGTGGCGCATGCGGCGCGTGCCGGTTCTGCGCCGGGGGCAGGGAAAACCTCTGCGAATCGGCGGCCTTCACAGGCTGGGATCGCGATGGCGGCTACGCCGAGAAGATGACGGCGCGCGCGGACTTCGCGCTCCGGCTCCCGGAGGGCTTCTCCGATATTGACGCAGCGCCGCTCCTCTGTGGAGGCGTCATCGGCTATCGAGCCCTGAAGGTCTCGGGCATTGAGCCCGGCGGCAAACTCGGGCTTTATGGCTTCGGAGCTTCGGCGACGCTGGCCATCCAGGTGGCCAACCACTGGGGTTGCGAAGTGTTCGTCTGCACTCGGTCGGAGCGAGAACAGGCGCGCGCATTGCGCCTCGGGGCGACGTGGGCGGGTGGCTATGGCGAGCGCCCTCCCGTGCCCCTGGACTCGGCAATCACCTTCGCCCCGTCCGGCGATGTCGTGATCGCCGCGCTGAAGTCCCTGGCCCGCGGTGGCATCGTTGCCATCAACGCGATCCATCTCGATCGGATTCCGGAATTCTCCTACGACGACCTCTGGCTCGAGCGCCAGATCCGGTCCGTCGCGAACTTCACCATGGCCGATGCGACCGAGTTCCTTCATCTCGCCAGCGAAATTCCCATCCGGACCGAAACCGAAGTTCACCCGCTTGGCGAGGCGAACCAGGCACTGCAGCGGCTCAAGGACGGACAGGTTTCGGGCGCCAGCGTCATCTCCCTCGCCTGACCGTACCGGCGGTCCGTCAGCTCCAGAGTTGAGTGAGCACCACATCCACCTGTTCGGTGATTGGCCTCGTTGTATCGACGATGAGCGCTGCCTCATCGAGAACCTCATTCACTTCGCTTCGATGGGCGAAGTACGTCGCTTCCGTCGCGTCCGACCATGTGTCCGGGGTGGTAGCGCGCTGCCGGAGCCGTTCGAGGACGGTCTCTTCGGGCGCTTCGCAGCGCACCATCAGGAAAGCTGCGCCCGTTCGAACGGCCAGCTGACGTACCTGGTCGACATCCCTCGCGCGCCGGAAGGTGGCGTCCAGGATGCAGCTCCGGCCGCTCCGCAACGCCGCCGACGCCTCTTCCAGAAGTCTGCTGTACACGCGCTTGTTCATGGCTTCGCTGTAGATGCCGCTGTCGATGGCGGACTCCGGGTGGGTGTTCGCCGCCATCCCGGCGAGCCGTTTGCGCGTTTCGTCCGCGCTACGCACGACCGAGCCCGTTGCTGCCGCGAGTGCTCGCGCCAGCGTCGACTTTCCGGTCCCCGGGAGTCCGCCAATCGCCAACAGCAGCGGCGGTTGAAGGCCGCGCAACGTCCGCAGGGTGTAGTGAAGGTGCATCCGCGCGTTCATTCCCGCCGCGCGGCGGGCGGCTCCGGGGGCGTCCTCTTCGCCCGCGAGGATCAGGGCCACCTTGGCCCGCACCAGCGCCCGGTAGACGCTGTAGATTCCGCGGACGGCCCCAACGTCGTCGTTCGCGCTCGATTGATACCCATCGATAAGCGGTCCAACGAGATGTGCGTAACCGCTCGATTCCATGTCCATCACCAGGAAGGCGAAGTCCAGCGCGGTATCGCTCGCCCGGTACTGCTTGCTGAACTCCACGCAATCTATCACCTGCACTCGCTCTTCCAGGTAGACGTGTTCCATTCGCAGGTCGCCGTGCCCGTCGCGCACGAGGCCGGCCTTCGCCCGCCGGGCGATTTCCCGGCGGCTACCTTCCAGCGCCTCCAGGAACCGGGACGAGATCTCACCCAGCGCGAAGCCGGGCAAGGTCGCCGGCCAGGACGACTGAAGCGACGCGAGGTTGTCACGTGCGTTCCGGCGGAACGTCTGCGGGCCCAGTGAAATCGAAACCGGTGCAGCCGATGAGTGAAACGCCCCGAGGATAGCCCCGACGTTCCGAACCTGAGTCGGTCCGGCCTCGCCCGAACGGAGTAGAGAATCGAGCGAGACCTCGTCGGCAAGCCGGCGCATGTGCACCAGGTACTCCACCACAGGCCCGCGCCCGTTGAGAGCCAGCTCGCCATCTCGCTCGCGGGTCAGGCGGTCGACGCCCAGGTACACATCGGGCGCCAGCCGCTGGTTGAGCGATACCTCGAGCCGGCACATCGTCCGGCGCCGGGCGAGCGTGCTGTAGTTCAGGAACCCCAGATCGACGGGTTTCTTGAGCTTGTAAACGTCCGACAGCGTGAGGAAGACGCGCGAAGCGTGTGTCTCGCGAACCTCGACGTTCTTCGTGGGCGAGACCAGACCGCCGCCGACCATGGCACGGGTGATCTCCTCAAGCTGCGATCCGCGCGTCGAGATTTCCATCTCGTCGACCTCGCCCGCGTCCACCGGCATGGCGTTTCCTCCGCTTCAAGGCTACAGGCCATTGCACCGCTCCGCTGCCCCTCGCGCCGGTGGCTTCGTCGCAGGCTCGGGCGTTACAGGGCATTCCGTGAGAGCTCTGTTTCGATATGGTTTTGAAATAGTTTCGCCGTTAACGTGCACGCCGATGCAACAGGTCGCGGGCTAGGGTCATAAGTACCTCCGCGAATCGCTCGCGGAGCGCCGGCCGAGAAGAGACCGGTGCGAACCAGCGTTTGGGTCTCACTGTTCTTCTCGCCTCAAATCCAGGAGGGAACATGAGACCAAGAAACCTCGACCGCCCACCATTCATTCGCGCCTGGCTCGCGCTCATGCTGATCGCGGCCCTGGCCCTTGCCGTCGCCGCATGTGGCGACGACGACGATGACGACGCAACGGCCACCTCGCCCGCGGGCAACACTCCTACGCAGTCCGGCACCCAATCAGGCGCGAGCCCGACCATCGACGATCAGCCGGGATCCGTTGACGTCCTCGGCATCTGGGGCGGCGATGAACTCACGAAGTTCGACGACATGACCAAGCCATGGAAAGACAAGGGCGGCGACATCAGCTTCACGGGCACCCGGAACATCACCGCCGACCTCACCGTCCGGGTGGAAGGCAACAATCCCCCTGACGTCGCGATCCCCGCGGAAGTCGGCCTGTTCAAGCAGTTCATCGACGAAGGCAAGCTCATCTCGCTCGACCAGTGCCCTGGGCTAGCCGAGATGGTGAAGGCGGACTACCCGAAGAGCTTCGTCGACCTCGCGACCGTGAACGGGAAGCTCTACGGCTTCTTCATGAAGGCCGATACGAAGGCGACCGTCTGGTACAACCCCCACGTCTTCAGCGATAACAACCTCAAGCCGCTCGATGCCAACGCTTCTTACGACGATCTGATCAAGCTTTCGGAGACGCTGAAGAGCGACGGCATCGCTCCCTGGTCCATCGGCGTCGAAAGCGCCGAGGCGAGCGGCTGGCCCGGCTCGGACTGGCTCCAGCAGATCATCCTGAACGGCCCGGACGGCGAGGCCCTCTATGACGGGCTCATCGATGGCAGCATCCCCTTCACCGATCAGCGCGTGAAGGACGCCTGGCAGAAGTTCGCCGATATCGCCCTCGCCGACGGTTTCACCTCGCAGGGTGGGGCGACTGGCATCAACGCCACCAACTTCCAGGACGCCACCTATCCGCCGTTCGAATCCCCGCCGAAGGCAGCGATGACGTTCCTGGGCGGCTTCGCGAGCGGTTTCATCACGACCCAGTTCCCGGATGCCAAACCTGGCACCGACTTCGACTTCTTCACGTTCCCCGGCGGTAAGGTCACCGGCGGCGCGAACATCGTCTACGCCTTCAACAACGACCCCGCCACGTGCTCGTTCCTCCGCTACATGGCCAGCGCCGATGCCCAGGACATCTGGGTAAAGGCCGGAGGCTTCACGTCGGTGAACTCGAAGGTCAGCCTCGAAGACTATCCGAGCGATCTCGCCCGGAAGCAGGCCAAGCAGCTTCTCGACGCCGCCACCTTCCGGTTCGACCTGGACGACGCCATCGGGGGCGACCTCCAGACGACGTACTTCGCCGGAGTCACCGAATTCCTCAGCGACCCATCGAAGCTGGACAGCATCCTCCAGCAGATTGAAGGCGCTCGAAAGACTCCGTGAGGCGAGCCGTAACAGCTAGCCTGCCGCGCTTTGTGGCGCGGCAGGCGCCAGCCCTGGGGAGGTAATGCATGATCGGACGGAAGCCATGGGTGCCGTGGCTGTGGATGTCGCCGGCACTCTTGTTGCTGGCCGTCTTCCTCGCATACCCAGTTGTCGACACGGTCCGGCGGAGCTTGCTCGACGCACGGTCCGACTCATTCGTGGGGCTCGATAACTACCGGTTCATCATCGATAACCCGCGGCCCCTGGCGGCGAATACCCATGCGGCGCTCTGGAACAACGCACTCTGGCTGATCCTCTTCCCGGCGCTCTGCGTCGCGTTCGGGCTCGGCCTCGCCGTTCTGACCTCGCGCGTCCGCTATGAGGCCGTCGCCAAGGCGGGCATCTTCATCCCGATGGCCATCTCGTTTGTGGCGGCGGGCGTCATCTGGAAGTTCATCTTCGAATACAACGCCTCCATCGGCACCGTGAACGCCGTCACCGGGGCTGTCGGCCTCGATCCAACCGCCTGGCTCCAGGACCGGGGCGGATTGCAAACCTGGTTCACGGACGCCGGCCCCCAGGATTGGTGGGGCCCGTTCCAGATCAACAACGTAGCGCTCATTATCGTCGGAGTCTGGATGTGGACCGGCTTCGCACTCGTCGTGCTTTCGGCCGGGCTCAAGAACATCTCGGTTGAGATGATCGAGGCGGCTCGCGTCGACGGCGCGAGTGAGTGGCAGGTCTTTCGCCGCATCATCGTTCCCGTCCTCTCGCCCACCATCGCCGTCGTGGCGACCACCCTCGTCGTCCAGTCGCTGAAAGTGTTCGACCTCATCTGGGTCATGACCGGAGGCCGCTTTGGCACCGACGTTGTGGCCACCCTCTTCTTCAAACAGGCATTTGTCTCGCGCGATTTCGGGACAGGGGCCGCACTTGCGGTCGTCCTCCTCGTCGCGGTGTTGCCGGTGATGGTCGTGAGCCTTCGCCGGTTCCAGTTCCAGGAGCGAATTCGATGACCGCCATCAGTGCATCCGGCGCAGGGACCGTCACCGAGGAGCGGCGCCACATCCTGGCCCGCACGGTCGAACGTCTCGGGATTCATGTCTCGGTGATTGGCCTGGTGCTCCTCTGGAGCATCCCGACCGTCGCTCTGCTCGTGAGCTCGTTCCGCGATCCCTCGGCCATCGCCTCCACCGGGTGGTGGCATGCAATCACGGACCATCACTTCACGTTCTCGAACTACGAGAAGGTGCTCGAGCAGCGCGGCATGGGCCGCGCCTTCATGAACAGCCTGCTTATCGCCGTGCCGGCCACCTTCCTGGTGGTCATCATCGCCGCCATGGCGGCGTATGCCATCGCCTGGATGGACTTCCCCGGCCGCAACGTGCTCTTCCTCGTGATGGTCGCGATGCTGGTGGTGCCCCTCCAGGTCACCCTCATTCCGATTCTGCGCCTCTATACGCAACTCGCAGTCGATGTCCATGTCCCGGTGATGGGCGGACGCCTGTTCGGCACCGGGAGCTTCCCCGGCATCTGGCTTGCACACGCCGCCTACGGCATGCCGTTCGCCATCTACTTGCTGCGCAACTTCTTCGGTTCGCTCCCCAGGGAGTTGATGGAATCCGCCCACCTCGATGGCGCCTCGGACCGGCAGATCTTCTTCCGTGTCGTTATCCCGCTTTCGGTGCCCGCCCTGGCAGCCCTCGCAATCTTCCAGTTCCTCTGGGTCTGGAACGACCTGCTGGTCGCGTTGATCTTCATGGGCGATCCGAACCTGGCCCCGATGACGCTCAACATAACCAATCTGGTGAGCTCGTTCGGAGCCCAGTACCAGTTGCTGACGGCCGCGGCATTCGTGTCCATGGCCGTGCCGCTTCTCGTCTTCTTCGGCCTGCAGCGGTACTTCGTCCAGGGCCTGCTTGCCGGCGCGGTGAAAGGATAACCAATGGCCAGCGTGACATTCCGAGACGTCAGCCGAATCTACGATGGCAACGCGGCCGTCGACCGCCTGTCCCTGGAGGTCGAAGACGGCGAATTCCTCGTCCTTGTCGGGCCTTCCGGCTGCGGCAAAACAACAACGCTCCGTATGCTCGCCGGCCTCGAGGAGGTCTCTTCCGGCAACATCTCGATCGGCGACCAGCGCGTGGACCGCATCGCGGCACGCGACCGCGACATCGCGATGGTGTTCCAGTCGTACGCGCTCTATCCCCACATGACCGTTCACGACAACATGGCCTTCGCCCTCAAGATTCGAAAGATTCCGGGCGACGAAATCACCCGCAGAGTCAACGAAGCTGCGAACATCCTCGGCATCCACAACTTGCTCAAGCGAAAGCCCGGCCAACTCTCCGGTGGCCAGCGTCAGCGGGTTGCCCTCGGCCGCGCGATCGTCCGCAGCCCCGCCGTCTTTCTTCTCGACGAACCACTTTCGAACCTCGACGCCAGCCTCCGCGTCGCCACGCGCGCCGAGCTTTCGAAATTGCACCAGCGCCTCGGGGCGACGTTCATCTACGTCACGCACGACCAGGTGGAAGCGATGACCATGGCGACGCGCATCGCCGTCATGCACAAAGGCGCACTCCAGCAGGTTGGCACGCCCACCGAGCTCTACGACCATCCCCAGAACCAGTTCGTCGCCGGATTCATCGGAAGCCCCGCGATGAACTTCGTGGAGATGGATGTCCAGGAGGGAAGTGGTGGCACCATCCTCACGGCGCCGGGGCTGCACCTGCCACTCGAAGCCGCGAGCGAACACGCGAGGGCCGTAAAGGGCCACCGCCGGGTGATCGTTGGCATTCGCCCGGAGCACATCCACGATCCGCAGTTCATCCCGAACCGGTCTCGAACGACCGGCTTCACCGCGGTTATCGACCTCGAGGAGCAACTCGGCAACGAGACCTTCCTGCACGCGAAGGTGGGGCAAACCACCCTCCTGGCCCGCGTCAACCCGCAGTCCTCGGCGAAAGTCGGTTCGGAATACCGCCTCGAACTGGAGCACCTGCGCATCCACCTGTTCGAGCCGTCGTCCGGCGCCCGCCTCGAAGCTGACGCAGGCGTGAACAATTCCGAACAGGAGCTGGCCCACGCCGGCGCCGAAGACGGCTAACCTGAGCTCTGGGCGAGGTTGCGCCCGGCACTCTTGGCTCCCGCGAGCGTAGACTCGCGGCAAACCAGGCCTGGGGTGCATGCATGCCGAGCGCGAACGTCAACGGAATCGACCTCTATTACGAGTCGCATGGCGAGGGCGACGCCGCGTTCGTTTTCGCCCACGGCGCCGGCGGCAACCACCTGTCCTGGTGGAACCAGGTCCCCGCCTTCGTGGAGCGGGGCCGTGTCGTCACCTTCGACCACCGGGCGTTTGGGCAATCGCTCGACACTACCGGCGCCGGCGCCGCCGCTTTCGTTGATGACCTCGCTGGCCTGTTGGACCACCTGAAGATTCCCAGGGCCACACTGATCGCCCAATCCATGGGCGGCCGTTCCGCCATGGGCTTCACGCTTCGCCATCCCGAACGCGTCAAGGCGCTGGTGATGGCTGATACCGTCCTCGGCATCCGCGAGCTTGTCCTGGCGAACATGGGCGGAGCCGCCCGGGCTCAGATGGAAGAGACCCGCCGCCAGCGAGCCACGACCAACGCACCAACGAACACCTGGGCGCTCGGGCCGAAATACCGTCAGCGAAACCCTGCGGGCGCCTTCCTGTACCAACAAATCGCCGATTTGAACCCGCCGCGAGATACATCTTTCCTCGCCGTCGCCGAACCCGAAGTTACAACGGACCAGCTTCAGTCGCTCGCGGTCCCGATCCTCTGGCTCGTGGGCGAAGACGACGCACTGATGCCGCCGGCCATGATGCGCGCGGCGCACCAGTTGACGCCGTCCTCTCGCCTCGTGGTCGTCCCGGAGTGCGGCCACTCGGTCTATTTCGAAGCACCCCAGGCCTTCAACGCCGCCGTTATGGACTTCCTGGGCATCACCACCGGCTGACGATGGACATAACGATGTATGGCGACGCTTGGTTGCGTGCTAGTGTCCGTGGCCCCCGGCCAGTTCCGGGTGCCGCTTCGGGAACTCCTGGCTCAGGCGGTACGAGTTCGCAAGGTACCTGGGGTAGTTCTTTCGGAGGTGGTAGTTCAGGCGGCCGTCGAGTTCGTTGAAGACCATCTGGATTGAGGCATACAGCCCTTGCGGGTTTCTGCGAAGCTTTCCTCGCTCCAGGCTTCGCAGGAGGTCATCGGCAGCTTCTTCAGCTTCCATTCCCTTCTCGTGCCTTCGCTTCGCCTCGCCCATCAGCCAATGGCACGAATCCAGCTGATCGCGCACGTCAGCGAGGTCCATGACCGGCCCGTGGCCGGCGACGTATGCGGCTGCTTCCCACGAAGCAGCCTCCTCGAGGATCGCGATCACGTTTCCGAGGCCCGGGTATTGCAGGGATTGATACGTGCCCGCACCCGTGATGTCTCCGAAGTGCACAATCCCTGCATCAGGAAGGTAAACAACGGTGTCGCTTGCCGTGTGGCACGGCCCCGCCTCGATGAGTTGAACTCTCTGTCTTCCGAAGGTGAACTCCGTCCTGCCGTTGAAACTCTCGCTCGGTACCACGGGTTCAAGCCCTGAGAAGTCGAAGAAGTCCTGGAGGTTTCGGTCCATTGCGAGCTTCGCGTCGCCGGTAAGCGATTCGATCTGTCCGAGCCATGCCTTCGGCGGAAGGTTGGCCATGTAATCCTCCACCGTCTCCGTACAGATGATCCGGGTCTCGGCGAAGTTGGGCATGCAGGCCCCGTGTACGTGGTCGACATGCCAGTGCGTCAGCGCAAGGACGTCAATCTTCGCGGCTGCGGGGTCCGCCGCCGCGAAAGACGCGAGCATTCGCGTGGTCATCGGAATGTCGCTCGTCGTGTCAATCAGCAGCGTCTCTCCCTCAGAGACGACCAGCGCCATGTTGTTAAAGCCCCAGCCACCGACCTGTGTGTAGGCGTACGCCCGGTCTCCGATCTGGGTTACGTGGTTGGGTTTGAAGTTCTCCCAATCTGCCATTGTGACGCCTCCTCAGGCCGGGTAATTCGGCCGGTTGCTCAGTTTGTTGCTTCAGGAAACCCTTGCCTGCCGGCAGGCAACTCCATCTCGTTCGCCATCAGTGTGCAGGCGAGCATCAGGTAGAAGCCGACGAGCGCCGTGATATCCGTCAGGCCCTTCTCTCCGAACTCCTCGCGCATGGACTCGAAAGTGCCCGGCGAGACTTTGTGGTCCCGCACAATCTCGCGCGCGAACTCCACGATCACTCTGTACCGATGTGCAAATGCCGCGGTACTCCCATGGACTCCGATGGCATCAACGAGTTCTCGTGGAACACCCTCTCGGATTGCGGTTTCGGAATGCGCTGCCCACACGAACTCGCAGTCGAACTCACGGGCTGCGGTAATGACTGCGAGCTCGAAGATGTCGTTGGGAATCTCGGATTCAAAACGCAGGTAGGCACCGAGGTTCGCCGCGTGAAGTGCCGTCTTCGGTGCATGCATCAGCAGTGCGACCGGGGTCGTAACCGCGCCCCGGTTCTCCATGATGGCATCGAAGACTGGCTGAGCCTCTTGTGGGACGAGCTCTCGCCTATTCAGGAGTGGCAATCGCGGCATGTAGTAGACCTCCTGTTCTCATCGTCGGGACGAGCGGGCTTACGAGAGGAACGCCACCACCCGGGCCGGGGCCGCACTGCAACCCTTGAGCCGCATCGGAAAGAACCCAACGTGAAAGCCTGACGGGGGAAGTGCTACAAGATTGGCCATCTGCTGGACGATGAACACCTCGCGCTCGCGGCCCGCAAAATGGCCGTCCCAGATCTGTGCGCGTTCGCCTGTTTCCTTAAACGCCTTCGCCATCACGGCGAAGGGTCGGTCCCAGCCAAGCGCATCGGTGCCGAGGACCTTCGCGCCGAGTCCGGAGAGGAAGAGCGTCCCCTCGCGCGTCATTCCCGGGTAGTTGAAGAACTCCCGATCGCTCAGCCCGAACTTCTCCTGCCCGGTGCGGAGCAGCACCGCGCTCCCTTGCTCAACCTTTGCCCCGTTCGCGTCCAGTGCAGCCTGCAGCGCCGTCACTTCGATGCCACTCCCGGCCGAACATCGCCCTCGGAGATCAAGCACGATGGCCGGGCAATACAGCTCTTCGATCGCGATATCGCTGATAGTCCGGGACGGTTTCCCCTCACACTTCGAGCCGTAGTGCAGGGGAGCGTCAACGTGCGTTCCGAGGTGAGTCGACATCCGCACATGTTCGTCACCCCAACCCTCGCCATCCGGCAGATCCTCGGGAGTGCATCCGAAAATCTGCGACATCACGCGGGCGCCTTCGTCCTCGGGTTCGATGTGCTTCACCAGGGGGAAGAGCGGCGTCGCGCCGGCGCGCCGTTCCGGAGGCAGCCGTTCGATATCGGATGGATCCAGTAGTCGCGTCAGGTCGACGAGCCTCACAGCTTAAATACCACCTTCCCAATCGTTTCCCCTCGCTCCATGGCAGCCTGAACCTCGGCGATCTCTTCGATGGGATGGACCGTTGCAACATCGAGGGATTCGTTCCGCATCCACTCCTGCGTGAACTCCTCGGCACGCCGGTCCTCCTCGGTTCCTCGGAACGGAATCTTCGAGAACGGCATGATTGTGATCGAGTCGTACGAGTTCGCGAACAGGTTGATTGGCTCAGTCCCGGCAGGTGTCCCGAAGAGGACCCAGCGGCCAAGCTTTCGGATTACGCGCCGGTCCTTTCTCAACGTCTCGCCGCCCACGCCGTTCAGGCAGACATGGACACCGGCCGGGGGCGCTCCCGGGTTGAAGCCGCGCGGTTTCTCACCCGCAACCTGGTTGACCGCCTCGACATAGTCGGTGGTCTTGTAGTTAATCGCGTGGTCGGCGCCGTTCGCCTTCACAGCTGCGACCTTTTCTTCGCTGCCCGCAAGTCCGATCACCGTAACGTCCCGGAACTTCCGCTTGAGGATCTGCACCACGAGCGACCCCACCCCGCCGGCGGCTGCGTGCAGGAGGACAATCTCGCCTTCCTGCACCTTCGCCCATTCGTACACCAGCATGTACGCCGTGGGCATGTTCACCGGATAGACGAGCGCGGATTCCATCGACACACTGTCGGGGAGTTTTCTCGGCGCGCGTTCCGAAATGGTCACGAATTCGGCATATGCCCCACCTTGCGGAAGCGCAGTTACGCGGTCTCCGCGCTCGAGCCTGGTCACCCCGTCGCCGAGGGCGTCAATCGTCCCCACGACTTCCTGTCCCGGGACAAATGGCGGCGTCTTCGATCGGACGGGGATGCCGTTGCGTCCCATGATGTCGCCCCAACGGAGCCCTGCGTACTCGACTTTGATGCGGACCTCACCCGGTCCAGGTTCCGGCTTCGGCAAATCGACAATCTGGAAGTTTTCTGCGGGTCCGTAATCCTGCAGTTGTGCGGCCTTCAAAGGTTACCTCTGGCTTGCGGTGTAATGGTTTACAGTGGAATCGTTTACAACGCGCCGAAGCCTAGCCCCGGTGTGACTGGATTGCAAGCCCGCCGCAAGGAGATCTGCGAGTGCCCGAGCCACCCCCGAGGCGTCCTACACTCCAACAAGTCGCCGACCGGGCCGGCGTATCGATTGCGACCGCATCTCGCGCGCTCAGCGGCTCTGTCTCCTCGCCACGAAGTCGCGAGCTTGTCCAGGCAGCGGTCTCCGACCTCGGATACGTTCCCAACGAAGCCGCGCGCAGCCTGCGCAGCGAACGAACGATGACCGTGGGCGTGGCCTTCCTCAGTCTCAAACTCCCCGGGGCGCTCGATATGCTCGAAGCACTCTCTTCGGCTCTCGACGCAGCCGGTTACACCCTCCTCATCGCCGACACCGGGGGCCATCCGTCGCGGTTCGATGTCATTCTCAATCGATTCCTCGAACGACGTGTCGACGCCTTGATCTGCGTCAATCCGCACGGAGTCGGCGACGTGCTCGATGGTTTCCTCAAAGCAGGTGTGCCGGCGGTCGCTTTGATCAGCCGAGGCCGCGGGGCGCAAATGTTGCCCCTGGTCACTCCTGATTTGCGCGAGGCCGCAAACGAAGCGATCGCTTGCCTCGAATCGCTCGGTCACCGGCGATTCCTCGCGCTCCTCCCCGCCGGAGAGCGCGGACCTTTCCGCGCGGTGTTCAGGCGGCTCCGCGCCAGCCCGGCGGAGACCGAATACCAGGACCCGTTCGCACGAGGCTTCGATCCCGCCGCGGTGGTGAGCGAGCTGGTGGGCAGTCCGGGGCGCCCCACGGCCGTCATCGCCAGCCATCCAATCGCTCTCCCCATCCTCGTCGAGTGCCGAAAGCAGCACATCGCGATTCCTCAGCGACTGTCAGTTATCGCCGTCAGCGACGAGCCGGTAATGCTCGAACTGATGGATTCGCCGCTTTCCGCTATCCATGTCGATCTTGCGGAACTCGGGAAGGCGGCGGCGGAGATAGTGCTTGCCTGGTTATCCGGCAATGCCCCGCAACAGAACACCGTCATATCCGCCGCGACCTGGTGCGACCGTGCGACCACCGCGCGCGCGTTCAGCCCCGAACTCGGCTCCGACTGATGCCGACGAAGGGTTACCAGGTCCCGCGAGCGACCATTCCCCCGTCAACTACGAGGTCGAGTGCGTTGATGTACCCCGCTTCTTCGCTCGCAAGGTAGAGAACGGCCTGCGCGCAGTCATCGACCGTTCCCGCGCGCCCGACCGGCGTTGCATGACCGAGGTTCTCGGTGAGTTTCCTCATCTTCGCCCGCTCATGTTCGGGGTCCAGTCCCCGCGCCTGCGCGGAGCCTCCGTAGAAGATTGGCGTAGCCACCGCGCCAGGGGAGATTGCATTGACGGTGATGCCGTCGCCGGCCAGCCGGATCGCGGCGGTCTTTGTAATGTGTGTTACCGCGGCCTTTGCGGCCCCATACAGCCAGTCGCCGCTGGAGACGCGGATTCCGTTGACGCTCGAGTTGTTGATGATCCTGCCCCACTTCTGTTCTCGCATGATGGGCACAACGTGTTTGATCCCAAACAGAACGCTTCCGAGTAGAAGGTCCATACCATAGTGGAACTGCTCGGGGGTCAGAGACTCCATGGAGCCCGGAGTGCTCCCACCTGCGTTGTTGAAGAGGATGTCGACTCGCCGAAAGTGGTCGCGAGCATCAGCAATCGTCCGGGCGATGTCTTCTTCTCGGGTCACGTCGGCCGTGACAAACCGAACGTTTGAACCAAGAGCGTTGGCAATCGCGGTTCCGGTCTCGGTTCCGCGACCGCAAAAAACTACGCTCGCCCCTTCGGCGGCAAACAACCGCACGGTCGCCTCCCCGATTCCGCTCGTTCCGCCGGTGATGACCGCGACTTTGCCCTCAAGTCTGCGCATTGAGATTCTCCTTCCAACTTCCGTGGGTGCTGATGACGGCGAAGTTGACTACCAGGTGTCGACCCAGCTGTGTTTCTTGCCCTCGCGGGGTACTCGGGGCGGTACCGAATTGAGACCCATGGCGAGCCACCCGCGCGTCTCGGCAGGGTCAATCACGTCGTCCACTTCCATCACGGTCGCGGCATTGAGGGCCCTCGACCACGCGTAAGCCTCGGCGACGTACTTGTCGTAGAGCGCTTTGCGCTCGGGGATGTTCGTGATTGCGGCGAGTTCCGCGCGGCGCCCCAGTTTCACTGAACCTTCGAGCCCCATTCCGGCGAACTCTCCCGTGGGCCAGGAGATGGCGAAGAAGGTCTCATCGAAACTCCCCGTCGACATTGCGAGCGCGCCCAGACCGTAGGACTTACGCAGCACTACGACGAAGTAAGGCACGGTGATGTTCGCCCCCGCCACATACATGCGGCCGCAATGCCGGATGAGCGCCGTCTTTTCAGCTTCTGGGCCAACCATGTTTCCGGGGGTGTCGATGAGGGAGAGGATGGGAATATCGAAGGCGTCGCAGAGTTGCATGAATCGGGATGCCTTGTCCGCCCCATCGGAATCGATCGCTCCTCCAGTGGGAGAGTTGGAGTTGTTGGCGATGACGCCAACTGCATGACCTTCGACTCGAATGAAGGCCGTCACCATCGAAACGCCGAACTTGGGCCGCAACTCGAGCATTGAATCCACGTCGGCAAGCGTTTCGATGAGCTTGCGAATGTCGTAAACGGCGCGCCGGTTCTCTGGAACGATGTGGCGCAACGGCCGCTGATCGTGCGCCTGCCACGTTTTTACGCGTCCCTGAAAGAACGAGAGGTATTTCTTTGCGGCCGCGGTCGCTGCCGCGTCGTCGTCGACGAGGATGTCGATGACTCCGTTTGGCTGCTGGATGCTGACAGGGCCGACTTCGGCGGGGGCGTAGGCGCCCAGCCCGCCGCCTTCGATGACGGCCGGACCGCCAATGCCCAGGCTTGAGTTTTTGGTCGCGATAATCACGTCACAGGCCCCGAGAAGGACCACGTTTCCGGCGAAGCAATAGCCGGAATTGACGCCGACGATCGGCACAAGCCCCGAGAGCTTTCCAAGTTCGCGCCACGTACTGCTGTTCATTCCCCCGACGCTTGCGGCCGGCTGGCGGCTTGAGTTAGCGTTGGAGCCACCGCCGGTGCGCCCGCCACCGCCTTCGGTGTACAGGACGACTGGCAGCCGGTACTTACCGGCCATGCTGAACATGCGGTCCTGCTTCTGGTGGTTCTTCCCGCCCTGAGTGCCCGCCAGGACCGTGTAGTCGTAAGACATCACGACACAACGGGCGTTCTCGTGCCCCACCAACTCCCCATTGACCCTCGCGACTCCCATCACCATGCCATCTGCCGCCGTTTTGATGACACGCTGTTCGAGTTCTTCTTTCGTGTCGCTCCGGAGTCGGGTAGCCGTCACGATCGGTCCGTATTCGTAGAACGAACCGTCATCCACGAGATCGGCGATGTTTTCCCGGACGGTTCGTCGGCCGGCTTCGTGGCGTTTCGCCGTTGCGAGGGGACGGCCCTCATCCAACGCAAGCCTGTGGAAGTGCAGAACCTCCGCCACGTCAGGTCGAAGGCTATCTGGATCAGGGGCCGCTTCGGCTCTGTACTCGCCTTCGACGTCTTGCGGCTCTACGAAGAGGATCGGAGTGTCTTCGTAGATGGTGTCGCCGATCTCGAGCGCAATCTCTCGGACCGTCCCGGCCACCTCCGCGCGGATGATGTGCTCCATCTTAAGCGCTTCCATGACGGCCACTGGTTGGCCCTTTCGGACCACATCGCCGGGCGTTACGTGCAGGGCGATGATCATGCCCTGAAGCGGGGCCGCAACCGCGACAGTCCCGTCCGGGCCCTCGGCGAATGGTGCTGGTTCGATAGCCGTGTCCGAAGAAGACGCCGTTGCACCTTTGAGGGACAACACAGCCAGCGGATCATCCGGGTCGACTCGTGTCCCGGCCTTGCGTACATCGCGTTCGGCTGGCTCGAAGTAGCGTGGCCGCTCGGTCTCGGCGTTCAGTATCTCGGCGGCATGATCCTCCACGTACCGGGTATAGATCATTCCGTCCGTCAGAGGAGCAGTGCTCAAGAGTCCCTGGAGGAAGCTCCCGTTGTTGCGAGCTCCCGAGATTTTGAATTCGGCGAGCGCTCGTCGTGCTTTCTTCGACACCGCCTCAAGCGTGTCCGCGTGAACGATGAGTTTCGCGAGGAGTGAGTCGTATCGACTGCTGGTGGCATAGCCCGCGTAGCCAAATCCGTCCACCCGGATGCCAGGACCCGCCGGCGGGTCATAGGCGGTGAGCACGCCGCCGCCGGGCCGCGAGTTTCCATCCGCCATCATCGTTTCGAGGTTGATGCGTGCCTGCAGGGCGACTCCTCGGGCGGCCGGTACCTGAAACTGTTCCAGTGCGACCTCGCTCAGTGTCGCGCCACCCGCAATTTTGAGTTGAACCGCGACCAAATCGAGACCAGTAATCTCTTCGGTAACGGTGTGTTCCACCTGCAGACGCGCGTTCGCCTCCATGAAGACGAATCGTTCGCCCCCCTCGAGACGTGCGTCCACGAGGAATTCGATTGTTCCGACTCCGCGATACTTCACAAGGGATGCGATCCTGGTCGCCGCGGCGAGCATCTCCGAGCGCATGCCCTCCGAAATCCCAAAGGCGGGAGCAATTTCGATCAGCTTCTGTCGTTGACGTTGCAGGCTGCATTCGCGGTCCCACAGGTGGGAAACCGCGCCCGAACCGTCGCCAACCACCTGGACTTCGATGTGGCGCGCCCGCGGAAGCAGTTCCTCGACGTAGAGTTCGCCTGAACCGAACGACTGTTGCGCCTCCGAGGTCGCTCGTTCGAAAGCTTCTCGGAGTTCGCCGACCTCGTGGACCGGCCGCATGCCACGCCCCCCGCCTCCGGCGACAGCTTTCAGCATGACCGCGCCGCCGGGGCCCATGCTTTCCATAAATGTGAGAGCCTCGTTGAACGTGACAGGCCGGCTGATTCCGTTCAGCACCGGGACGCCACAACTCTCTGCAAGGCTCCTCGCCTGAGCTTTATGCCCGAAGCTCTGGAGTGTTTCGACGCTCGGGCCCACGAATGTCAGCCCGGCCGCGTCACAGGATGCCGCGAAGGACGCGAGCTCGCTCAAGAACCCATAGCCGGGATGAATGGCATCGCATCCGGATTCTTTAGCGATTGCGACGATTCGTTCTCCGTCGAGGTACGCGGGCACCCCGGAGGCACCGAGCGGAACTGCAGTATCCGCATGACGGATGTGCAGCGATTGTGCGTCGTCCTCCGAATAGATCGCTGTCGTAGCGATCCCGAGGTCGGAAGCTGTCCTTGCAATGCGAATTGCTATTTCACCGCGATTGGCGATGAGTAAACGTTTGATCATTCGGTAGCCCCCAAAAGAGATGAAATGGATGTGCCGCGGCCGGCCGCCGCGTAGAAGATCACGAAATCACACCCTCCGCGGCGAGTTCGGCAACCTCGTCCTCGCCCAGGCCGAGGAGTTCTCCGTACACCGATGCGCTGTGCTCACCCAGGAAGGGGGCGCGCCGTATTGGTAGGCGGTCGCCGTTCCACGTAATGGGCTCGTGCTGCAGGAGCATGGATACGCCGGCCGGGTGTTGAATCTCTTCGAGGAATCCGTTTCGCATTGGGTCGCGGTTGACGAGATCCGACACATTCTCGACCGGTGAGGCGCACACGCCGGATGCTTGAAGAGCAGCGGATAACGCCCAGTCGTCGGAACTCTTCGTCCGACTGCCGATGGCGCCATCAATCTCTTCTGCCGCCGCCAACCGCCCCTCGATCGAAGCGAGGTCGCGACGGAAGGAAAGCTCTTCCAGGCCAAGAACCCGGCAAAGCGCCTTCCACTCGTCGACATTGCGAATGCTGATAGCAATCCAGTGGTCGTCGCCGGCGCACCGATATACGCCGTGGGGCGCGTACTGCCGGGAACTGTTTCCGCGGCGCGGCGGCACGACCCCGTCGACCAGGTACTCCAGCAACTCTGTATCGAGCAGGTGAATCGTGGCCTCGTACTGGGCTAGTTCGATGAATTGGCCTTCGCCTGTCCGGTCTCGATGATGAAGCGCTGCCATTATCTGGAGAGCTCCCAGATAGGGAGACGTAAAATCCGAATGGAGAGTGCCGAGACCGAACGGCTCACGGTGCGCAAAGCCGGTGTGCGCGTTGAGTCCAGCCATCGCGATGACACCATTCCCTACGGCACGCCAGCTGCTATGGGAGCCCTCCGTTCCCATAACGGGCATGCTCGCAACGATGAGCTCTGGCTTGAGTGGTTTCAGGTGTTCATATCCGAGGCCCCAGCGCACCATGCGGTCTGGTGTGAAGTTCGACGTGACGACGTCCGACTTTGCTGCCAGTAATCGAGCGATTTCGACGCCCTTCGGGCTGCCAAGGTTGAGAAGGATGCTCTTTTTGTTGACGTTGCAGTCGTTGAACACCCCGTTCGTTTCGGCATGCGGTGTCGCTGGCTGCACACCCACTTCCCTGATGCGATCGACCCTGGCCATTGATTCGACTTTGATGACTTCTGCTCCGAGGTCGGCAAGCAGACGCGTCGTGAGCGGACCCGCGATCATCCAGCAGAAGTCGAGGACACGGATCCCTGCGAGTGGTTGTGGTGTCATGGCCGGACCGCCTGCATCGAAGAGATATCGATCCCGCACCACTCGCGGAACACTTCGTCCGTCTGTTCACCGAGCGCCGGTGCGGCTCTGGCGGCGGACCTGTAGTTCGACGAAATGAATGGGGGCCTGATCAGTTCGAGCTCTTCGCCCAGTTGGGGGAGCTCGACGTTTGAGAAGAATCCACGCTCGCGAAGGTGCTGATCGGTAGCTATTCCACTGACATCGTGCACCGGTACGCAAAGGATTCCACGCTCTTGGGCATCGGTGACGAGTTCTTCGCGGCCCATTGAGGCGCAAAGCCTTTCAGTGGCCTCGACGATGGCCTGGTTGTTCTGGACCCGATAGAGCCCGTCCTCCCATTGCGGCGCCGTGTATTGCGAATCGGCGAAACGTTCTTCGTACCACCGTGCGAAGGCCGGCCAGGCTGGCGGGTGTTGTGAGAATGAAACGAACAGGTCGTCAGATGTGCGAAAGACGGACTGGCCAGCCAGATTTCCCAGTCCGCGCCGGGCTGGCGTCGGTCGATCCCAAAACGCATAGTTCTCGTTTGCCGACTGGATGGTTGTCCACATGACCGCCTCTTGCATCGACACCTCGATCCTTCCTGGTTTGCGGCCATCCGATGCTTCCAGAATCAAAGACATGGCAGCGAGGGCTGATGCGAGGGCTAGCTGCTTATAGGCCAGGTTTCCCGCTGGATGGTTCGGCGGATCCTCGGAATCGCCGTTCAGAAACAATTGCCCACCCGCCGCAATTCCCGTCAGGTCCGTTGCCCGGTCTGGAGCACCACGACGAAAGACAGGGACAACCAGTCCAGCGGATGAGCAACGCGAAAACTCCTCCTCCTCGAGAAGCGGCGCCAGATGATCCGCTGGCTCGAGAGGCGCGATAACGACCGAAGCTTTCCCCAACAATTGTTTCAGCCGGACGATGCCATTTTTCGTCTCAAGATCCAGTGCGACGCTGCGTTTCCCCGCGTTGTAATTGAGATGGGCCAGTCCGCGTTCCAAGCCTCGCTCGCCATGGACAAAAGGACCCCGCATCCTTAGCCAATCTCCGGTTGGTGGTTCGACCCGGACCACGTCGGCCCCCAGGTCGGCCAGGAGTCTCGGCGCCAGTGCTACCGGTTCATCGGCCAGATCAAGGACCCGCACAGAGGCCAACGGAAAGTTCATGAGTGCTTCTCCGTCCCAGAAAACGGAGCCTCCTCCACGCAGATCGGTTGGTGATAATTCGTTCCGGCTCGCCATGTTCCGCAGTCGATTGCCTGCTCGAGTGGTCGCGAAGAGGAGGAGCGATGCAGAGGGGACAAACGCTCCTCCTCCCCGACGGCAGCGGTTGCCGGAACCGTGGTTCCGGCGGAACGGTACGCCTCGATCACGAAAGGACCCCTCTTTCGGAGAGTCCCGCAATCTGGTTGTCCGACATTCCGAGTAAGTTCGAGAGCACTTCGCGCGTGTGCTCTCCAAACAATGGCGCTCGCTGAAGTGGAAGCCGCTCGTCGTCGTACGTGACGGGTTGATGCTGCGTCAGAACTGGCCCGCATTCGGGGTGCTGGAGACGGATGAAGAACTCGTTCGTGTCGGGCGACTCAACCAGGTCCTGAATGCGAAGGACCGGGCTAGCGACGATGCCGACGTTACGCAGTCGAGACGTAGCCTCTTCGGGATGGCGGGCCGAAGCCCATGCGGCCACCGCTTCCTCAATCTCGTCCTCGTGTTCCTTTCTTCCGGCGAGCGAGGTGAGGTCGTCTCGCGCTGCGAGGTCGTGCCGTCCCAACTCGAGACAAAGCTTTTTCCAGTCCTCGTCCGATTCAATTCCAAAGGCTACCCACGAGTCCTCCCCGGCACATCGAAAGACACCATGGGGACTCTGGAAACGGCTTCGATTTCCCGCCTTCTTGAGGTCCTGCACCCCGTTCAACGCCTCTGCGAGCTCCGTGTCCAGGAGTGCCACGGCCGACTCAAATTGTGCGAGTTCAATGAATTGCCCTTCGCCGTTTCGTTCGCGACTTACCAGCGCGGCGACGATCTGGGTGGCAAACATGTATGGGGCAGTGAAGTCGGAATGGAGAGTTCCCAACCCGACGGGAGGCCGGTCGGGGAACCCCGTCAGCGATGAGATACCGGACATGGCGATGACCCCGTTGCCATACGCTCCCCAGGAACTGTGGGGTCCAACCTTTCCCATTACCGGGAGGCTGCCAACGATGAGATCAGGTTTGATTGACTTCAGTGCTTCGTAACCCAATCCCCACCTGTCCATGCGGTCGGGCGTGAAGTTGGACGTCACCACATCGGCGTGAGCTGCGAGCTGTTTCGCTATCTCCAGTCCTTCGGGAGTTCCCAGGTTCAACACCAGGCTTTTCTTGCTGGTATTACAGTCGTTGAAGACGGGCGCCGTGTTAACGGTAGCGCCGCTCGGTGGGGTGATGTTGCCCTCGCGAATTCGATCGAGGCGAGCGCTGGACTCGACCTTGATGACCTCGGCACCCAGGTCTGCGAGGAGCCGCGTCCCGAGCGGCCCGGCTATGAGCCAGCAGAAGTCCAGCACACGGATCCCTGCGAGTGGCAGGGACGCATCTTTGAGGGCAGCGCGTGCTAGTCGCGGTGCCGGGTCGAAGGCACCTGCGCCATCTCCTCCAAGGCGCGGCGCTGAGCGAGTCGGGCTGGGCCGGTCGGCGAACCTCAGCGGTGACTGGGGCAGACGGACCGCGGTCTGTCCGTCGGGCTCGTCGACTGAGGCAAAGAAGCCTCTCGCCCGGAGATGCTCGTCCTTCGCCAGGTCGAAAACTGAATTCACCGGACAGACGAGGAGGTGGCGAGCCTGGCCGAGGACGACGAGTTCACGGGCAGTGAACTTTTCGCAGAGCTCCGAAATCGCGGTCGAGATCTCTCGGGCCTTTTCCAGTCTGAATTGAGGGCTGGCCCATTCCGGCCTGAAGAAACGCGCTCCCCCATCAGTCTCATGCACCCAATCAGCGAAGGCGCTCCAATACGGAGGCGGGATAACAAATGAAACCCATTTGCCGTCTCGCCCCTGAAACACTGACGGTCCACCACCGGCGCCGCCCCCGGTCCGTCCCGGGTTCCGGTTCTGCCATATCCACGCGTTCTGGTTTCCCGACTGAATGATCGTCGAAGTGACCGCCTCCTGGAGGCTAACCTGCACCTTTCGTGGGCGGTGGCCCCGAGCCTCCGATAGAAACGCCACCGCTGCGTGGAAAGCGGCCGCAAGGGAAGCTTGTTTGTGTGCGAGAAACCCGGCGGGATAGTTGGGTGGGTCCGACGGAAATCCATTCAGCCACAGGAGACCACCGGCTGCCACACCGGCCAGGTCCGAACCGGGCTCGGAGGGTTTCGACCGCTGGAAGCACGTGTCTATGACGGTCAGTCCGGGGAACTCTTCTGCGAGTCGCTCAGAATCGAGAAACGCTTCCATCGAAGGTGTCTTGTTCATCGGAGCCACGACAACCTGCGCCCATCTGAGCAGGCGTCGCGCGACGGCAGACTCGCGAAGGTTGTCCATATCGGCGGTGACTGACCGTTTGCCGGCGTTGAACAGGAAGTGCTGAAACGACCGTTCAGCCCCAGGACGTGCGTCGAGAAACGGTCCGCGGGTTCGGATGGAATCGGCACGGGGGGATTCAAGCCTGACTACGTCGGCGCCGAGATCGACCAGGAGTCGTGTGGCGAAGACCGTTGCTTCATCGGCAAGGTCGAGAACACGGCATCTGGCGAGAGGAAGGTCATCGCGTTGCATGACGATCAATGCCTCAACTTCGGGTCAAGGAAGTCGCGAAGCCAGTCGCCAATGAGATTCCCGGAGAGTGAGACCGTGAGTATGGCCAGGCCCGGAAGTGTCGCCAGCCACCATGCGATAGTGATGTAATTCCGCCCTTCGGAGACCATGCCACCCCAGGATGCCGTGGGCGGCGGTACGCCGACTCCGATGAAGCTGAGCGAGGCTTCGATCAAGATCACACTCGCGATGTCGAGCGTCGCAAGAATCACGACAACATTGGCGATATTTGGAACGATGTGCCAGATCGCAATCCTCGCCTCGGATGCGCCGACGGTTCTTGCCGCGAGGATGAAGTCCCGCTCGCGAAGACTGAGTACCTCGCCTCGGACCAGGCGCGCGAATCCTGCCCATCTGAAGAAAACGATGATGATGAGGACGTTTCTGAGGCTCGCCCCGTAGGCAGCTGCCAGAAGGACCGCGAACAGAATCGCCGGCAACGCCAGTTGGATGTCGACAAGTCGCATGATGAATTTGTCTGTCAACCCGCCGCGGAGTCCCGCGATTAGACCGAGCGTCGAGCCTGCAACCATCGACAATGGAACCGAGACAGCCACGACGAAGAGCGAAAGGCGCGTCCCGTAAATGAGCCGGGACAGGACATCCCGGCCGAGATTGTCAGTTCCGAGGAGGTAGGTGGTACTTCCACGATCCTCCCAGAATGGTGGACGCAGCCGTTCGACCAGTTCCTGCGCGTTAGGGTCATGCGGCGCAATCAACGGGGCAGCCAGGCCGATCAACACAAAGGCCAGATAAACGCAAAGCCACGGTGCTGCTCCCCGAAAGCGCATCACGCGCGCCCGGACGGATTTGGTCGGAGCTATCCAGCCGCTTAACGACTGATTGGCGGTCACTTCCAGCTGGTCCGAAGTCATATGGCGTTCTCTGAAATCCGAGGATCCAGAAGCGAGTAGCAGACATCGACGAGAAAGTTGGCAGTGACGATCATGATCGCTGCGAGCATTACGCCCATTTGCACCACCGGATAATCCGAACTGTTGATAGATTGGATCATCAGCCGTCCCATTCCGGGCCAAGAAAACACCGTTTCAACGATAATCGAGCCGGATAGAACGAACCCGACCTGGATGCCGAGAACTGTCAATACCGGGAGGAGGGCATGCCGAAGGGTGTGTCGCCAAATAATGAGGTGTTCCGGGACGCCTTTTGCTCGAGCTGTCCGGACGAAGTCGCTTCGCATCACTTCGAGCATCCCGGACCGCGTGAGCCGAATTATGGATGCCGAACTCGCGGACCCAAGCGTGATAGCTGGCAAGATTAGCGATGTCTTGCTGGTATTGCCCCCGGTGGGAAGCAGCCCCCACTTCACTGAGAAGAGCAGGATGAGCATGATTCCCAGCCAGAAGTTGGGGGCAGCCTGGCCCAGCAATGCCAGCATACGAGCGAGGAGATCCACCGCCGTGCCCCGCATCACCGCAGAAAGCGTTCCGACCGCAACCCCGAAAACGAGAGAAAATGTCAGGGCGGTGATGCCAAGCTGAATCGTCGGCACGAGCCGTGCCCGGATCTCCTGGATAGCCGGCTGTCCCGTACGGAAAGAATTCCCCATGTCCAGCCGAACCGCATCCCACATGAACCGGACATACTGCTGCGGCAAGGGCTCGTCCAGGTGGTAAGTGGCTTTTATCTCGTCGATGTCGGCCTGAGTCGCGCTCACGGGCGCGAGGATCGTGACCGGGTCGCCGGTTAGTCTGGTGACCAGGAACACCACTGTGACTACGACCCACACGACGAGCATGGCCTGGAGAAAGCGCGGCAGCAGCAGCCGCCAGAGGTTCTGACTGCCCATTTCTATCGCCCTACGAACACTGGTTTTCGGCGTTCTCGCCACGCCAGTCGTGCTTCGGCTGAGTCTTCAGACTTCGTGGCGAACTGCTGCAGCAACGCCATGTCCTGCAGTTCATCTTCAAGCGCCGGGAAGTATGCCTGGTTTAAGCCGTGTTTGATGAGGCCCAACGTGCGGGTTGCGCCCGATGCCAGCTTCGTGGCCAAATCGTCGACTTGATGATCGAGCTCTCCTTCACGGCAAACGCGAGTTATGAGCCCTAGCTGCAACGCCTTGTCCGCCGTTATGGACTCGCCTTCAAAGAGCATTTCTGTCGCCCGCTTCAGGCCGACATGGCGAGGTAGCATGACTGTGCCCGCCGCTATCGCGCGCTTGATAAACACGACCCCAAAAACGGAGGTGTCCGCAGCGACGGCATAGTCGGATGCCAGGGTCAGGTCCATGCCGGCACCCATGCAATGACCGTGTACACGGACGATGACCGGCCGGGGCACCACCCGGATGGCCCGTTGCAGCTGCCAGTAGTGACCGAGCCTGCCGGCCGTGATCGGATCGGATCGGTCGTAACTCGGGTCCGGCGGCGAGGTGCCGGAGACATCGTCTCCGGCACAGAATGAGCGCCCCTGGCCTCGCACCACGATAACTCGGACCGCTGGATCGAATCCAACCTCCATGATCGTTCGAATGAACAAGGTTCCGAGCTCTCGGTTGAGGGCGTTAAGCCTTTCTGGACGATTCAGAGTCAGCGTGGTCACTGGGCCTTTGTCGACAAGCAGGACATCATCCACCGTCAACTCTTGACCACCTTGATGTTCCAGTATTCGGGATTCGAGAGGACCTTGTTGTAGTAGGTCCACTGAAGTTTCTTGTCATCGGCGATGGCGATGGTGACTGGCTCATACAGGAAGATCCAGGAGGCGTTCTCGTAGAACTTGGTAATGATTTGACCGATTAGAGCTTTCCTCTTCTCGACATCAAACGCTGCCTCGCTCTGCTCGATGAGCGCGTCCAGTCCCAGCGCCGGGTCCGTCGACATTGTGTACGCGCCCTTCGAGTGGTACCCATACCGGAAGTTCGGTCCCGGATCATCACCGCCGGACATTCCGAAGAACGTCAGTCCAGGACTGGTCTTTTGCTTGAATGCAGTGGTTGTGACCTGGTACTGCTGCGCCTGAAGATTGGCTTTAATGCCAACCTTGCCGAGGTAGTTGGCCACAGCCTGGACCACAGCTTCCGTGTTCGGCCACCGGCCCGTCGGGTAGTTCAGGGATGTCGTGAACCCGTCGGCATAGCCGGCTTCCGCCAGGAGTGCTTTCGCGGCGGCCGGGTCATATTTGAATTGCTTCGCTGGCAAATCCTGCGGGAACCCAAGCGACCGCTGAGCGGAGCCAAAGCTTCGTTTCTCGGTGCCCGTGAGAATGGTCTTGATGATTGTGTCGAGGTCGACAGCCAGGTTCGCGGCTTTGCGAACTCGAACGTCACGCCAGGGATTTGGGCCGCCGCCTTCGCCAGTTTCGAGCATCGTGTTGATGTGTATGTGCATAGGCTGGTCGCCCGGCAGCGAATAGACTTTGAACCCGGAACGTCCCTCGAACGATTTCGCAAGGTCAGCGCTCACGTTGTGGGCGAGGTCGATTTCGCCGGTCTCCAACGCCGCAATTCTTGCCGCGTCTTCGGGGATAACTTTCTGCACGAGTGTCTGAATCCACGGTAGCCGTGGGCCAAATTGTTGGTCGCGTCCGTAAAAGAAGTCGTCGTATCGCACGCTCTTGATCTGCGAGTCCGCAGTCCGTGACTCGAACTTAAACGGTCCGGCGCCGACGGGATTCGCACCGAATTCTGTATCGCCCTTTGCCACCACGTAGTCCTTCGGAACGAGGAACATGGAACCTGCCAGCTTGCTTGGGAGGATCACGTCGGGCTGGATTACCTCAAGCCGAGCGGTCAGCTCGTCGACGATGCTCACCTCACCAATTGAGGTGAACTGGCTCTTGTGGCCGCTCGCGAATTTCGGGTTGTACTCGGCACGTCCAAGCTCGCGATCGATGTTGAACTTGAATTGGGCGGCATTGATTGGCTCGCCATTGTGAAACTTCAGGCCAGGTTTCGCCTTCAGGAGGATCGCGGTGTTGTTGTCTGCCCATTCCCAGTCCGCGGCATACCCAACCACCTCCGAAGTGTCGCGGTTGGTTGTCAGCGGGGTGATGAAATGCGTGGCGTAGCTCGGCCAGTTTCCGCCGCCGGTTCCAGCCAGCGACTGTGGGTCGCCGCTACCGATGTCAGACCCGATGCCAGCGGTCAGTGTGGCGGTAAGGTCAGCCTGTTCGGCCGGGGTAGGTGCTGTTGTAGCCCCCGCTGCCGTGGGCGATGAGCCACTGGTATCGTCGTCGTCGTCTCCGCACCCGACGGCCGCCAGGCCAGCGAGTCCAACGCTTGCCGAAGCGGCGGCCTGCAACACCCTTCGCCGGCCGAAACGTGAGCGATTTCGAAGCCAATAATTGTCCGTGGCCATCCTGAGATTCCCCTCTCAAAGCTCGGAGTGCCCCTTCTGCGAGGGAACGATCCGAAGTGCTTGCGGAAGATTAGACTTACAAGTATAGGTTTGCAAGTCTATTCTTTAGCCCGCCCGTCGAGTATGGTTGCCTCGCCGACTAAAGCAGGAGCGCATTGCCGCTAACCAACCAGGAAACCGAGAAACCGAACCTTGGCCCAGGAACCAGCGCCTCGTATCCATCGCCGCCGGAGTAACGTATCCGGGGGTACTAGGGACGGCATCGTCGCCGCGGCAGCGGAAATCTTCGGCCAGCGTGGCTTCGGTGCCTCCTCCGTTGACGAGGTTGCGCAACAGGCTGGAGTCACGAAAGCCACCGTGTATTACCATTTCTCTTCCAAGGAAGAGCTTTACGCAGCCGTCCGGGTCGCCCTGTTGGAACAGTCGACCGCACAGGCCAGTGAGTCTGTTCAAAGTTACAGCGATCCCCTTTCTGCTCTCGTTCACCTGGTCGAGCTGACCATTAGCCTGACTCTGGATCGCTCACGGAAATATATGTTCTTCCATGAGATTGTCCCCATTAGCAACGAAGTCCGGAGTGCCATTGGTCGAGCGCAACGAGACTATGCGGTGCTGTTAGAGCAGGCGGTGGAGAGTGGGCAGAAGGCGGGAGTTATTCGGCCTGGTAGCCCACGGATCATTGTTTCTCTCCTTCTCGGTGCAATTGCTCGGACCACTAATTGGTACAACGACGCTGGCGAGATGAAACCCGATGCGTTCAGCGATCTTCTGTGCTCCATGTTGCTCACCGGGGTGGTCGTCGGTGAGGGTAGAAAAGCGCTTGAAAAACGTAAGAGATGAATCATCTTCCCTGAGCATTCCAGCCTTCTCCTGCAGACGAGTCGCGCGGACGCTGGCTTCTGAGGAGCCTCTCGCTATGGTCTGTACGGCACTGCGGTCTGGCCCAACTGTGTCCGGAGAATCGGCTGGGCTTCCTCGACGAACTCGCACAGCAAACGCCGCGTATCTCTTGGGTCGATGATGTCCTGGCCCGTCGCTTCGGCCGTGCGGAACGGGGACGCGATGTCCTTGAGCCGCTTTTCGATTTCAGCGCGCTTGGCTTCGGGGTCGGGCGAGCTTTCGATTTCTCGCCGGTATGCCGCGGTTGTCCCGCCTTCGATGTGCATGGAACCCCAGTTTGCCGATGGCCAAGCGTACCGCTGGAACATGCCCGTTGGCCGATGATGGCACTGGCCTGCGACGCCGTAGAGCTGTCCAACGACGATTGTGGCCCAGGGCATCTGGCTGTCGCAGGTGGTGATTACCACCCGCGCCCCGGCCCGCTCGATGCCGGCTCGCTCGGAGTCCAGTCCAACCATGAATCCAGGCTCGTCTGCGAGGTCGATGATTGGGAGGTGGAAGGTGTCGCATAGCTGGACCAGGCGCATTACCTTCTCGCCGGCGGCAACGTCCGTCGCAGCACCGTACATCGGGTTGTTCGCCATGATCCCGACCGGATAGCCGTTGAGCCGGGCAAGACCCGTGGTCCGGGCGCGCCCGTACCGGGGTGCAATCTCAAAGAACGAGTCGATATCGACGATGGCCGTGATCAGTTGTCTTGCGTCGTACGCTCGCCGCGGGTCCCTGGACTTGATCTTCAGGAGCCTGTCTTCGCGACGTGCCGGGTCGTCCCCCGTTTCTTTTCGAGGCGCCATCTCCCAGACGCTCGAGGGTAAGTAGCCGAGGAACCTCCGCACCATGGCGATCGCTTCGTCCTCGGACTCCGCGAGATTATCGATGACACCGCTCACGGTGGTGTGCATTTCCGAACCACCCAGTTCTTCCTTGGTGATGTCATAGCCCAGTGCAGCTTTCACGACCGGAGGCCCGCCTGGGAAAAGTTGGCTTGTCCCTTTCACCATCACGTTGAAGTGGGCAACGCAGGCGTTCACTGCCGGTAGCCCGGCGACGGACCCCATGACTGCGGACACGACAGGCACCGCCCTGAGCAGCCGCACATCGGGAAGCGTGAATGAGTTCCCATCGGGGAGATACGTGCGCCCAATCTCCTCAAAGGAGCGGACACTTCCCCCGGCTGCGTCGAGGAGGCGAATGTAAGGAACCCTCCACTCGAGAGCCCTCCGGCTGGCAGACATTTCCATTCCGAGGCCGCCGTGGGACCCTCCTCCGCTTCCGCCTCTGACCGTGAAATCTCCGCCGGTCACCACGACCTTGCGCCCTTCAACCTTGCAGAAGCCTTCAACTGACGCCCTCGGTGTGAAGGCCTCGAGCTCGCCATCGGCGTATTGGCCGACGCCCATCAGGCTCATGAACTCGCGAAGGCTTCCCGGGTCCGCGAACTTCTCAAGCCTTTCACGGACGGTCAGCTTCCCCTGGGAATGCTGTCTGGCAACACCCTCTTCGCCGCCCATCCGAAGAACCAGTTCCCTGCGCCGTTGGAGTTGTTCGAGCTCGGGCTCCCAGCCGCTGGTGCCTGTCGTATTCCGGCTCTCCGTGGTCATGAGAGCACGACCACGACGTCGCCCTCAGCGACCGCATCACCGACGACGGCATGAACGCTCGCCACAGTGCCGGACACTGTCGCCTGCACGGGCACTTCCATTTTCATGGACTCGATGATCAGTAGTTCGTCGCCCTCGCGGACACTCTGCCCGGGCGTGACCAGTATCTCCAGGATGCGGCCCTGAACGACGGAGCGAATGTTCACGGGTTGAAGCCTCGAATCTAAAGTCAGACTTGCAGCGCATTTCCTTCTAGGAAAGATTTTCAACTGAAACCACTTGCCGCCTGCGCAACCCGCAGTCTAGACTGCGCGACGGTCGGCAAACAAGTCGACACCGATTTCCCACAGGGAAAATGGAGGGAAATGATGACACAGGGACGCCAGGACAACTATTGGACACGTAGTATCCGTCGACGCGCCGTGCTTCGCGGTGGATTGGTGGGCACCCTTGGGGTCTCTGCCTATGCGCTCGTGGGTTGCGGCGATGATGACGATGATGACTCCTCCGGCACTCCCGCCGGGACGAGTACGACCGGTCCGGCCGCAACGGCAACCGTTGCGACCATCCCCACGGGCGGAACCCTGACGACGCTCCAGGCAAGCGATCCGACGAGCATTGACCCCCACTTCGGACAGGGCGGCGGCGACCATCAGTTCTTCTGGATGATTCACGACAACCTTGTGAACTACAACCAGGCTGGTGAACTCGACAAGAGCATTTCGCTTGCGGAGAACTGGGAGCAGGCAGATCCGACGACAATCAACATGACCCTTCGCTCTGGAGTGAAGTTCCACGACGGAACTCCGTTTAACTCTGCCGCGGTGAAGTTCAACATCGAACGTGCTCAGTCGGACAAGTCAGCGGCGAAGGCCCAGATGCTTGCCATCACGAAGGTTGAGGCGATTGACGACACTCACGTTCGCCTCACGCTGAACAAACCGAACGCTGCCATTCTGACGCTCCTCGGTGACCGAGGCGGCGCGATCGTTTCGCCCGCGGCTGCCGAAAAGTTCGGCGACCAGCTGGGCCGCAACCCGGTCGGGACCGGAAAGTTCGTTTTCAAAGAGTGGGCGCAAAGCGACCATGTTCTCGTGACGAAGAACGCGTCTTATTGGGGCAAGGACGGTGCCGGAACACAGCTGCCCTACCTCGATCAAATTCGCATCAACATAGTGCCTGACTCAACGGTCGCGCTCGCGAACCTCGAAGCTGGCACCGTAGACCTTGTCGGGCTCTCTGCAGGTGATGTCGACCGCTTCGCGAAGAACGACAAATTCCAGGTTCAGCAGTCGGCAACAGGTTCCGGCTGGAGCGGCACCTACGCCAACCATGCCCTCAAACCGATCGACGACGTGAAGCTCCGCCGAGCGATCGCCCGTGCACTCGACCGAAAGGCCATCCTGCAGGCCGTCCAATTCGGACTTGGCGCTCCAGGCATCGGGCCGATCGCCGTTGGCACCTGGGCCTACAACGACAAGCTCAAGGGCCTGGACTTCGACCTCGCCGAAGCGAAGAAGGAACTCGCGGCAAGTGGCTACCCGAACGGGACCAAGATCGAAATGATCACCATCAACACGTCCTTCTATCAGCAGCACGCGGAGCTCTGGAAGGAGATGCTGAGCAAGATCGACATCGACCTGACGGTCGTTCCCCTGGCGGTAGCCGAGCTGACCAACAGGACGTTCGTCCTCAAGAACGCTCCTATGCAGCTCGCTGGCTTCTCCCTTCGCGCCGACCCGGACGGGACCATTTCAGAGACGCTCCGCTCGGACGGCTTCTACAACCCGGGCCACCTGCCCAACGCGGAACTCGACGGCCTTATCGACAAGGCTCGCGAGACGTACGTACAGGCCGAACGGAAGACTTACTACGATCAGATTCAGCAGATCGCGATCGACCAGGTTTACGACTGGTACGTCTTCTACTCGTACTTGAACTCCGCCGCTCAGAAGAACATCCTCAACCTGAGCCAGCTATACGGCGGCGAAGCCAAACCTCGGTACGCAAACCTCGCGAAAAAGGCGTAGATATCCGGATTAGGAGCACCATTTCCCGTGTGGAGATACATCCTTCAACGGCTCATCGCGCTCGTGCCGGTGGTCTTCATTGTCTCGGTGGTGACGTTTGCGTTCATTCACCTGCTTCCGGGCGACCCCGTCGTTGCTCTGATCGGCCCGGAAGCAGGGAGCGCCTCACCCGAGTTGATCGCGGCCCGGAAGCATGACCTCGGCCTGGACAGGTCGTTGCCTGTTCAGTACCTCGACTGGTTGGGGAACGCAGTTCGCGGCGACCTTGGTCAGTCGGCGGTCACGAAACAGGAGGTCAAAGACGCGCTCGGGGATCGTTTCCCGGTCACCCTTCATCTCGCGGTGGCCTCGTTCGTCGTCGCCGTCGCGATCGCATTACCCACCGGCATCATCTCGGCCTACAAGCGAAACAGCCTTTTGGACAGGGTCATGACCATCCTGGCTCTCACGGGAGTGGCTATGCCCAGCTTCTGGCTGGGCATACTCCTCATTTTGCTGTTTGCGGTGCAGCTCCAATGGCTACCGCCGTCGGGGTTCGTTTCCATAACAACAGACCCAATCGAGTGCTTGAAGCACCTGATCTTGCCTGCAATCTCGCTCGGGACAGTCCAGGCAGCGGTCATCATGAGGCAAGTCCGTTCAAGCCTCCTGGAGGTTTTCCGGGAAGACTACGTCCGTACCGCGCGGGCAAAGGGTCTGAATGAGCGGCGAGTCACGGTGACCCACGCGCTGCGCAACGCACTCCTTCCAGTTGTGACAATCATCGGCATCCAGGTAAGTGCACTGCTCGGAGGTTCGGTGGTGACAGAGACGGTCTTCGCGATGCCGGGCATGGGCCGCTACGCGGTCGATGCCATCTTCATCCGTGACTATCCCGTTGTGCAGGCGGTGGTGCTCGTGACGGCACTCGTGGTGGTGACTGCCAACCTCATCACGGATCTCAGTTACGCATTTCTCGATCCGCGGATCACGTACCGATGACGGCGCCAACTGCCGCTCGGCAGGAGTTGGGACTGGAGTTCCACGAGGCCTCCCGCTTCTGGACGGTTGGTTTCGGGTCGGTCATCCGCCGGCTGGTGACCGATCCGGTGACGGCAGTCGCAATTGGGATCCTGCTATTCCTAATCTTCGTGGCCATCGCGGCGCCGCTCCTCGCCCCTCACGACCCATCCGACATCGACCCTTACCATACGTTGGCCCATCCCTCGTCGGAGCACTGGCTTGGCTCGGACGAAAACGGCAGGGATAGCCTGAGCAGGCTCATCTATGGCTCGCGCATCTCCCTGACGGTCGGACTGATCTCTGTCTCAATCGCCATCGCGGTGGGCGTGCCTCTCGGTCTCGCTGCTGGCTATAACGGCAAGTACCTCGACACCATCATCATGCGCTGCATGGATGCCATCCTGGCCTTCCCGGCGATCATGCTTGCCCTCGGAATCGTGGCGGTGCTGGGTACAGGGCTCTATCAACTCATGGTCGCGATTGGCGTCACGAGCATTCCCTTATATTCCCGCTTGATCCGCTCCCAGGTGCTCTCTCTGAAAGAACAGGACTTCGTCCTGGCCGCGAGAGCGACAGGCGTGCCCGTTTCTCGGATCCTCTTTCGTCACATCTTGCCGAATGCGATTGCTCCGATCGTCATCGCTGCGTCGCTTGGCCTGGCATTCGCGATCCTCGCGGAGGCCGGACTGAGCTTCCTCGGTCTGGGGGTTCAACCGCCGACTCCCACGTGGGGCGGCATGCTCCAAAAGGGCCTCCCCAGGATCTACCAGGCGAAGGAGCTCTCGATCTTCCCCGGTATTGCCATCTTTGTGACTGTTCTTTCCCTGAACATCGTCGGCGACGCACTCCGGGATGCACTCGACCCGAAGCTTCGGGGGCGGCTGTAGGCAGTGAAGCCCTTCGAAGAACTAACCATCATCGAAATCGCCGGGTCTGTGGCCGGTGCCTATGCAGGGAAGCTGTACTCCGACTACGGGGCGAAAGTAGTCAAGGTGGAACCGCTCGAAGGGGATCCTTCCCGAACGGCTGGGCCTTTGCTAGCGGGCGGCATGGGTACGGAGTTCGCCTACCTGAACACCGGCAAATCGAGCCTTGCTCTGGATGTCCGGTCTTCTCCGGGCTCGGACGTGCTTCGTCGGCTGTGCACCGGTGCCGATGTCCTCGTCGAGAGCTTCTCTCCCGGACCTGCCGAACCGTTGCCGGACGCCATCACCAGGCATGAAGAGCTGATTCGCGTCAGAGTGTCGCCGTTTGGGCTCACCGGGCCGTACTCCAGGTACCGTTCGACGCCATTCACTGATTTCGCCGTCTCGGGCCACATGTATTTGACCGGCGAGCCGGACCGCGAGCCTTTGCAAGGCGCACCGAACCAGACACTCTACGCGTCAGGTGCGCACGCCTTCGTCGGCAGTTTGGCGGCACTTATCGCTCGGGACGAAAACGGCGCCGGACAGGACGTCGATGTTTCGCACTTCGAGGTTATGGCCAGCCTTCACCAGTGGACGACCGTTCGATATACGCACGGGGGCGTAATCCAACGTCGCGTCGGCAATCGTTACGGGTCTCTTCATCCGAGCACCATCTATCGGTGCAAGGACGGTTACGTCGCATTCGCGGCGGTGGGGAACGAGTCTCTCAGCAGGTTCCTCGCGGTGGTCGGGATGGAATACCTCCTGGAGGACGAGAGATTCGCCTCCGGCGCGGCGCGATTCACCAACGCTGATGCGTTCGATGCGATCATCGAACCCTGGATGCTGGAGCATTCAGTTGCGGAGGTCGTCGAGCTAGGACAGGGCGTGCGAGCGCCGGTTGCTCCGGTCAATGACATGAATGACCTGCTGGCCGATGCCCATTTGAACTACCGGGAGTTCTGGGCTCACCCGGATGGTGAGGAGGATAGTCTCAGATACCCGGGTCCACCGTTCCGTATGTCTGGACACCCATGGGCCCTGAAGCATGCTCCTAAATTGAACGAGGTTGCTGCTGGCTCCGTGTCCGTGGTCCGAGGGCAGCCATGACAACACCGGCGAAGGGCGCTCTCACTGGTGTCACCATTCTCGACCTGACACGGGTTTGGGCAGGACCCCTGGCCACGCGCATTTTGGGGGACCTCGGCGCGAACGTGATCAAGATTGAGGCGACCTGGGCACGTGGGCCGAAGCAGGTATCTCAATCCGATGTCACAGTCTCCGGCAGATTTCCCGACAACCTGGCTGGCGAACGTCCCTGGAACCGCGAAGGCATGTTCAACAAGCTGAATCGAAGCAAGAAGTCCGTCACGCTTCAGTTGAACACCACCGAAGGCAAGGAACTCTTCGAACGGCTGGTCCCGCTGGCCGACGTTGTCATCGAGAACTACACGCCGCGCGTCATGCCCCAGCTCGGCCTCGGCTATGAGCGGCTCCGCGAACTGAACCCCGGCATCATCTACGTTTCGATGCCCGGTTACGGTTGGGATGGCCCCAGCCGAGACTTCGCCGCATTGGGAACGGCTCTCGAGCCAGAAGCAGGCCTTTCCAGCCTGATGGGCTACGAAGATAGCGGCCCCTACAAATCGGGCGTTGCCTGGGCCGACCCGGTGGCGGCAATGCACGGCGCTGCCGCCGTTTTGATGGGGATCATCGACCGGGACGCCGACCCGGAACGGCGCGGCCAGGCTGTCGAACTCGCGCAGATTGAGGGGATGGTTTGTTTTATTGGAGGCGAGGTTCTTGCGGCGCAACGCTCTCCGGAGGTGCAGCGCCCACGCGGGAATCGCCACCCTGTCTATGCCCCACAGGGCTGCTATCCGTGCGCTGGAGAAGACCGCTGGCTCGCAATCTCAGTCACCTCGGATGCTGAATGGAGCGCGCTTTGTCAGGCTGCGGGATTTGGCGAAGAACTTGCGGGGCTTTCCCGAGAAGAGCGAGTTCAGAGGCAGGATGCGCTCGATGCGCGAATTGCCGGCTGGGCGCGGAACCACGAGAGGAATCGGCTGGAGCGCGAATTACAGGAGCGCGGCGTCATCGCCATCGCGGTGAACGACGCTCGCGACATCGTTCTGCATGAGCATCTGGCTGCGAGAAGTTTCTTCGCCGACATCGTCCATCCCGACGCCGGCCGGAAACTATTTCCAGGCCTTCCATTCCAAATGAGCAAGACGCCGGCCGCATACAACCTCCCGGCTCCAGGGCTCGGTGAGCACAATCGAGAGATATTGCAGGGGATGCTCGGCCTTACGGATGAAGGGTTGGACACTTTGACAGAGCGGGGCGTGATCGCCGAAGAACCTCCGGGGTAACTATGGCAGAGCCGAAACGAATCAGAGTAGTCTCGAAGGTGGCCGACATTCTGCGTCTCTTCCCGGGAGCCGAACCGCTCTCGCTGACCGAGGTAGCCCGGGGTCTCGATGCGAACACATCGAGCATCTATCACATTGTGCAAACCCTGGTCGATGAAGGCTTCCTTGCACAGGACGCGACGACAAGGAAATACAGCCTCGGGCCGACACTCCTAACGCTGGTGCCGCCCCACTCCCAAACCGCGGCCATACTGGCAGCGGCGCAGGAGCCGCTGTATGAGTGCTCGAGGAAGACCGGCTTCGACGTCTGGCTGGGCCTGCTGGAGCTCGACCGTGTCTATTACATCGCGCGCGTGGCCGGTGACTCCCCCCTGAAGGTGCATATGCCCCTCCTTCAGTTGCAGCCGGCGCACGCTGTTTCGCCCGGGCGCGTGCTTCTGTCGGGGCTGTCTCCCGAACGTGCGAGGGCCACGCTGAGCCTTCATACGCTCCGCAGAATGACCCCGGACACCAGTACCGACCTTGATTCTGTCCTTTGCGAGATTGAGAAGGCCCGCGAGCAGGGCTTCGCGGAGGTAGATGGCGAACACATAGTCGGGGCGAGCGATATCGCAGTCCCGGTATTTGGATTGAACGGAGTAATGATCGCCTCAATCTCGATTGGCGCGCCTTCACACGTCTTCGGGCCGGAACGACGCCATGAGGTGCTGCCCAATCTGCTCGAAGCAGCGGAGAGGACTCACGAACGTCTGGTCGGCTCCTTGGTCGCCGGAGAACATCACGTTTGACGGGGGTGGACGTGGCCACCCGGTCTAAGCCTCTCAGACGTGGTTGAGGGCTCCGTTACTTCCGAAATGGTTCCGCCTGGTAACACCGCCTGACCGGCGCGCCATAAGAGACTTGCTCTCGAACCACTGAAGGCGACCTAACGCGTTGGCGTTATTGTCGCCTTCAGATTCAATTTATTGGTGGAGCTGGAGGGATTCGAACCCTCTACCTCAACACTGCCAGTGTTGCGCTCTCCCGATTGAGCTACAGCCCCGTGCTATGCGGAGTTCGATCGTACCAGTCGCCCTGTTTCCGCGCCAAACCGGGATTGCCCTACTTCTTGGTGCGCGGGTCGAGTGCGTCTCGCAGGCCATCGCCCAGGAACGTGAAGCAAAGCATGAGTGTCGCGACCATGATCGCGGGCCAGACCACGAGCCAGTTGTTCACGAACAGGTAAGCATAGCCATCGCCCATAAGAGCGCCCAGGCTCGTATCCGGGGGCGGGACGCCGAGGCCGATAAATCCGAGCGCCCCTTCCGCGAAAATCGCAAGCGGGATGCCGAAGGTAACGGCGACGATCACGGTGCTGAGCGTGTTCGGCAACATGTGCGCGCGGACGATTCGCCATGGGCTGGCGCCAATCGATCGCGCAGCCAAAACGTAATCCTGTTCCTTAATCGAAAGCATCTGGCCGCGGATGAGCCGGGCGATCGTCACCCAGCTCACCAGGGAAATCGCCAGGATGGTGACAAGCAATGCGGAGCCCAATCCCGGTATCTGTGGGTCCCCGGAACCGATGACTGGCCAATCCCGACCGATGAGCACCTGTCGGAGGAGAATGATCGCCAGGAGGTCCGGGAAGGCATAGGCCAGGTCGGTCAGCCACATGAGCAGTTGGTCCGTGAAGCGTCCGCCGAGAGCCGCTGTCATACCGATGGTAATGCCCACGAGGAGCACGACGACCTGAGTACCGATGCCAATCTTCAACGAAAACAGCGTGCCCTGGAGCATGCGCGCCCATACATCGCGCCCAAGAATGTCGGTGCCGAACCAGTACTCTCCGCTGGGGCCTTTGTTCACGCTTTCGTACTGCTGGAGGGTGGAATCGTGCCGTTCGATCGCCGGGATGAACTGTCCAGCGATGCACAGGAGCGTGATGAAAAGGAGGATGATGGCGGCGGCGAATGCGAGGCGGTTCCGCATGAGCCGCTGCAAGGCCATGCTCCAGAGCCCTCGCTGCTTCGTAGCGATGAACTCCTTCGTGAAGTCGAACGGCTGAGCAACGGTTTCAGTCGCCATGTACTACCACCTAGTATCGGATCCGAGGGTCGGCAACGGCATAGAGCAGGTCCACAATCAAATTCATTACCGCGATGATCAGAGCATAGAACAATGTCACACCCATGATGACGCCGTAATCGCGGACAAGCACCGAACCGACAAACGTGCTGCCGAGGCCGGGGATCGCAAACGCCTGTTCGACGATGAACGAGCCAGTGATTAGCCCGGCAAAGATCGGTCCGAGGACCGTGAGCACCGGGATCATCGCATTCTTTACGGCGTGCTTTACCACCACCGAGAACTCTTTGACGCCCTTGGCGCGCGCGGTGCGAATGTAGTCCTGCCGCAGAATGTCGAGCATCGAAGCGCGGGCGATGCGCGCGATGAACGCGCCCGGTAGCATGCCGAGCGCCACCATCGGCAGAACCATCTTCTTGTAGTTCCAGAGCTCCCAGCCGAGAACATCGAACCAGTTCAACTTGAGGGCGAACAAGATCACCAGCAGCGGCGCCAGGATAAAACTGGGCAGGGCCGCACCGCCGGTCGCGAGGAACACCCCCGCGTAGTCGCCGATCCCGTTCTGATTGATCGCGGAAATCGTCCCGAGCGTCAGGCCCATCGTCACCGCAAAGAGGAAGGCGAAGAGGCCGAGCTGCACGGAGACTCCGAAGCGCTCCTTGATGATATCGACCACTTCACGGTCGTTTCCGGATGTGGAAACGCCAAGGTCGAAACGCGAGATATTCGCGATGTAATGCGTGTATTGCGTCAGAAGCGTGCCGTCGAGGTCGTATTTCTCGTTGAGCCGGGCACGCGTAGCAGGCGTGAGTGGCTTATCCGAATCGAAGGGCCCGCCCTGCACCGAGTGCATCAGGAAGAACGTAATCGTCGCCACGGCAAACAGCAGCGGGATCAGGAGGATGACGCGTCGGACGGTGTAGCGAAGCATTGCGCGTTCCCGGGAATCATCGAAGGGGCTTCTCGCGAAACCCCATTCGAAGTTGTCGAACAGACTAAAGAGGCGGCGAACAACTTTGAGTCGTCCGCCGCCCCTCCAGAATTACTTCTTGGACGTCGTCCAGAGTTCGACGCTGGTGTCGCCAGGGACCTGCTTGTCGTCTGGCTTCTTGTTTTCGATCATGCCCTTAATGTAGGGCTTGACCACTGAGTGCAGACCGACCTGCCACATGGGAGCCATGCCGCAGACGTTTTCGACGATGAGCTTTTCAGCGTCGCGGTACTGCTGAAGGCGCTCTTCTTCATTCTTGTTGAAGCGAGCCTTCGCGATTACGTCGTCGATCTCCTTCATCGAGCAGTGCTGCTTGTTAATCGAGCCGCCTGTCTCGTAGAGACCGAGGATCCAGTTCTCAGGGTCCGGATAGTCTTCGCCCCAGCCGCCGAGAACAATCTGGAAGTCGCCACTGTTGAACCGCGAAGAGCGGGTCTTCGAGTCGGTGTATTCCAGGTTGATGTCGATGTTCAGGTGCTTCTTCCACTGCGACTGGAGGAACTCGCTAATCGCACGGTTGGTCGCGCTATCCGTCTGGAGCAGGGTGAGCTTCGGGAAACCGGCGCCATCCGGGTAACCGGCCTTGGCGAGGTTCGCTTTGGCCTTGGCGGGATCGAAGCCGATCGCGGCATCGAAAATACCGGCCTTGTTGCCAGAACGGTCCGGCGGCATCCAGTTGGTCGACGGGATGTTGGCGCCGTTGAGCACGTTGTCGTTCAAGGTCTTGCGGTCGGTCGCCTGGGAGAGCGCGAGGCGCACTTCAAGCTTGGCCAGTGTCGGGTCCTTGAGGTTCGGCTCGATGCCCGTGGTGCGGGTTGCCGCGTAGTCGACGAGTTCCTTGCTCAGGGTCGGGTCCGCGCGGACGGCGGTCAGCTGAGTGGAAGGAACGGCCGTCGCATCGATTTCACCAGCGCGATAGGCGTTGAGCGCAACCGCCGGGTCATCGATGTACTTCAGGACGATCTTCTCGACCTGGGCCTTCTGGCCGGCGTTGTACTCAGGGTTCGGGACGAGCTCCATCGAGGACTTCTCGGTATAAGCGGAAGGCTTGAAGGGGCCGTTGTAGACGTTATCCAGCGGGTCCGGCCACTTCGCGTCGACGGTCGCGAGCTTGTGCGACGGCGCCGGGAAGGTCGGCCAGAGGGCGAGGAGAATGGTGAAGGTCGGCTGCGGGTCGGTCAGCGTGAATTCGACGGTCGTCGCATCGACGGCCTTCACGCCAACAGCGGCCTGGAGCTTTGCCTTCTCATCGGCCGACTTGTCGGCGGCGGCATAGTAGTCATCGCAACCGGCGATCGCGGTCAGGATGTACTGGTAGTGGCCCGCGTTGTCGGGGTTGCAGGTGCGCTGGATGCCGAGCACGAAGTCTGCGGCGTCGAGCGGATCACCGTCCGACCACTTGAGGTCCTTCTTCAGCTTGACCGTGTAGGTCTTGCCATCGGCGGAAACGGTCGGCATGCCATCGGCCATGGCCGGCTGAGGCTTGCTGTCCTTATCCAGGTGATAGAGACCGCGCCAGACCATGAACATGTGTTCAATGTCCTGGTTGAAGTCCGAGAAGTGAGGATCCCAGCTTTCGAACTGGATGGTCCTGACGGTAATGGTGCCCGAAGGGGCGGCGGTGGAAGTGGTGGGCGTTGCGTTGCCCGTATTGTCGCCACCATCGTCATCATCATCGTCGTCGCCGCATGCTGCGGTGATGGCCAGGATGGCGAAGATGGCAAAGATGCTGAGCAGCAACTGCCACTTGGACTTGGTCATCGGTAGTGGTTCCCTCCTCTATTCGATTAACCGTCCGGTAAGGTGCTGGCCGGAAGCCTTAAGGTCAATAACTCTTAACTACTCCTGGCGCAGTTTCATCCGCTATTAATCCGCCGCACCTCCTCGTTTCGAGGCGTCTCCATGGCCGCCGTTCATGCCATGGTACGCTCCCCTGTCGCTCAATGGATGTCTCGGTTAATCCTATAGGCCGCCTCCAGGCGCTGTGTATGTACGCCAATCGCCGAATATTCTCAAGAGAAGCAATCGCGCATCCGCCCTCTCATCTCGCCACGGAAGGTCGTCCACCCATGAATCGAGTCCTCGCCATCGTCGGCGTCCTTGGCCGGGACCAGAAGGGCGTCGTCGCCCGCATTAGCACCTACCTGGCCGAACGCGACATCAATATCGAAGATATCGAGCAACGCGTCGTCCGCGGGCAATTCCTCATGGACATGCTTGTCGACATCACCGAAGCGTCGATCTCGCTCGACGAATTGGTCACGGGGCTCCTGGCAATCGGCCAGGAAATCGGGATGGAGATTCGCGTCTCGCTCCACAATGAGCGCGAGCGCCGCAAGGTCGGCGTTCTCGTCAGCAAAGAATCACACTGTCTTGAACAGCTCATCGCTGACCAGCGCGCTGGCCTGCTCCACGGCGACCTCGCGCTCGTCGTCGGCAATCACGAATCGCTCCGGCCCGTCGCCGAGGCCGCCGGCATCCCATTTGCCTGGCTTTCCAGCGAAGACAAGGCCGCGCACGAGGCATTCGTCCTGGAGAAGCTCATGGAGGCGGGAGTCGACGTCGTCGTCCTCGCCCGCTACATGCAGATTCTGACGCCGACGATCGTCGGGCCGTTCGCCGGCCGGATCATCAACATTCACCCGTCACTGTTGCCTTATTTTCCCGGGGCAAACCCCTATCGCCGGGCCTGGGAGGATGGTGTCCGCGTGACGGGCTGCACCGCGCACTTCGTCACGGAAGAACTGGACGCCGGACCGATCATCCTGCAGGACGTGTTCCATATCGAAGTCGGGGTCGATGCCGTCGAAGATGTGCGACGAAAGGGCCGTGCACTCGAGGGTGTCGTCTTGAGCCGCGCGCTCCAGCTCTACCTCAATAACGAGGTGGTCGTGCTCGATGGGAAGGTGGTCTTCAAGCCAGGGATGCGGACGCTTCTGCGGGATGCCGGCGGGCCAGACTAGAGGGTTCGCCGCCGCCCAGGCGCCAGGCCATCTGCACGCCGCTGATCCGTCCGCGGTAGACATCTACCACATGCTCTGGGCATGCATTCACGACGATATGCTGTTCGGGACCTTCGAGGTCGAACCGGTCGATAGCGTCCTGGATCAGCGAAGGTTCGGCGGTTAGCAATCCAACGGTGCCGGTTGCCGCCCTGGGCGATGCAGAAAGATGCGTGCAGATGGCACAGTTGGACAATGCTCTAACCTCCGGGCGCACGGCGGAGGCTAGCACTGCCCCTGTCGATAATGATCCTGCAAAGGTGAACTTTCGACCGCCCGGTACGTGGCCATCAAGCTTTGGAATGAGCCAGAAGTGCCCGCGTTTTGCGGTGCCGGTACGCGAACATCCCGAGCAACACGGGCCTGATCATCCAGTACTCGAGGAACTCGCCCACAGGGGTTGGCAGCATCCGGAACGAGACGGCGTCCGTCAGCCGCGCGCCATCGCCCTGGGGGCTTACGCGGTGCTGATGACGCCATTTGCGGAACGGGCCTCGTTCCTGACCATCCTCCATCATCCGGCCCGGCACGATCCGGGTGATCCGGGCATGCCACGCCGATGCGAACGGCTCCGGTCCTACACGCATGACCTGCAAGTCTCCGACTTCGGCGCGCTTCGTTTCCGACAGGATCCGCATCGGGGCGATGCGGGGAGAGATGGCGATAAGGTTGTTGGCGTCCATGTGGAACTCGAAGAGTTCCTCGGGGCTCGCCGGTATCCGGCTGGAATACACGACCAGGGTCACAGGAGCGGCCTCCCTCCGAGTGCTTCGATCGCGTCACGGTAAGCGTTGATGCCTGAGAGCGCGGTGCCCACGGTCCCCTGCCCCGGGAACACGTGATCGCCCGCAAGAAACAGGCCCCTTCTGGGCCGGTGGCCCGGTGCCCGAAGTGCCACGACAGCCGGCCGCTGGATGAGTCCGCCGACGAAACCGCCGGGCCTACCGGTGAACCGCTCAAACGTCGCCGGTGTCGCCGAACGCTGCACGATGATCCGCTCGCGAATGTCCGGGATGACCTGGGCCACGTTCCGGACGAGCAATTCCTCCATCTCCAGCCGCCGGCAGGCCATGTGGCATGGAAAGCCCCGCCAGTCACCGGCGCGGACGTGCGTCGAAACCGAGATGCTCCAGCGCTCTTGATTCAGCTTCCGCGAAGGAAAGAGGCTGACGAGCGTCGATGGCGCTCCCCCGTCTGGCAGCACCTGGTGGAACGGGCTCAACGCATCGAGCCCGGTGCCATCGATCCCAAGGTGCAAGACGAACGCGCCCCAGGAGTCCTCCGCGGTCGTTGGCCGAACCCTTCGGCCCAGAAGCCGGGCCAACGCCGCGGGAGGCATATTCGCGACGACCTTCCGCGCAAGGATTCGCTCGCCGCTCGCGAGTCCAACGCTCCAACGGTTGCCGGCTCGACGCAGCGAAACGACTTCGGTATTGAAGCGAACGTCCCCGCCGTACCGTCGGATGGACCGCACGAGCTTCATGGCCAGGGTCCCGGTCCCGCCCTCCACCCACTGGCACCCTCGCCGGTACAGGTCGAGTGCGATGGCGCCCTGGATGGCGCTGCTTTCCGCGGCGGGGGCGCCGGTGGCGTCCATCAGCAGCGAATCGATCATGGCGTCGATAGCCGGCGCTCCTGTTGCTCCCAGCCGCTGCTTCACTCGCCCGATGGTGGTGGCCAGCAGCGGCAGGAGCCGCAACACCGAAGGCGCGGCCGCCCGCGCTGTTCGGCGAATGTCGGCGAATCGCTGCAGCGGCAACGATGGCAGGTGAGTGCCGATCCGATACACCTCGCCACCGACATCATGCGTCCAGTCCCAGAAGTTGTCGTACTGCGCCGCTCTCGGGAACACCTCGTGGAGGTTTGCTTTCCAGTCGTTGACATTCGCCGTGTACGGCAACTGCATCCCACGGCCGGCGTGAAAGGTTATCGAGGGGTCGAGAGGCCTCGAGTCCACGCTTTCGCCGAGCGTGTCGAAGACCTGTCGAAGTATTCCGCCCTGTTCCAGGCCGGTGACCACCGTGGCGCCAGCGGGAAACCAGAATCCGCCGAGGGCGAAGTCCCCGGCGCACCCGCCTGGCCTTGTGTGCCGTTCGAGCAGCGCCACGTCCAGCCCGGAACGCGCGGCCAGCGCCGCCGCGACCAGGCCGCCGAATCCTGAGCCCACCACCGCCACGTCCAGCGTTCTCACACCGACAACATAACAGACTTAGACAATACTTGACAACTTAGACGCAAATTCACACACTTGACCCCATGGACGAACGCCCCGCTGACGGATTTCGTATCGCGCAGGTCGAACAACTAACCGGCGTTGGCGCGCATACCCTGCGCGTCTGGGAACGGCGTTACGGTGTTCCCGCTCCAGATCGGACCCGGGGGCGCCAGCGCATGTACTCGCTCGCAGATGTCCGGCTTATTCGCAGGATGCACGAACTCTCGCTCGCCGGCGTTCCACTGGCGCGAGCCGCCGAGGACAGCAAGGCCGAGCTGCTACCGGAATCGGCAGCCGGCACGATGCCGATGGCGGGTCACGCTGGACGACTGCTGAAGGCCCTCCTCGCCTGGGACGAAACGGCGGCGGCGGCGTGCTGGGCCGAAGCGCTCGAGTCCATGGACCTCTTGGCCTTATTCGAACGCGTCGCCGCGCCGGTGCTGATCGAGATCGGCAACCGCTGGCACGAAGGCTCGGCCAGCGTCGCCCAGGAACACTTCGCGACGAATTTCATCCGTTCGCGCCTCGAGATGATGAGCAGGCACGTGAACCCGTTGCCCGGCGCTCCCACCGTCCTCCTCGCTTGCGTCGAAGGCGAAATGCACGAGCTCGCTCTCTTGATGATTGCTGTCCTCCTCCGCTTCCAGGGCCTCCGGCCAATCTATCTCGGCCAGGACGTTCCCACCGAGGCGCTCCTTCGCACGGTCGAAGACTCCCAGCCGCGGGTCATCGCTCTCAATGCCACGACGGAGGCCTCCGCGTCCGTCGTCGAACGAATCGTCCCCCGTCTTCTGAAGGTCGCACCGCTTTCCGCCGTCGTCTTTGGCGGTGCGGCATTCGATGAAAACCCGGCGCGGCAGCGCATCGACCACGCACACTACGCTGGCCGCGAGCTCGGCACGGCGCTTGCACGAATCAATCGGCTGGGCCGGAGTGCCCGGCCTGGAGGGAAATCATGAAAGTCTTTGTTGCAGGAGGTTCCGGGCTCCTGGGCCAGGGGATCACGAAAGCACTGCTCGATGCCGGGCACGAGGTCACGATAGGCTCGCGGTCGAACCACTCGACCGATTCGCGCGCCGGCTGGGCACACGCTGATGTGACGGACCCCGCCAGCCTGTCGGCCGCACTCACTGGCGGCTTCGACGCCGTCGTGGACGCGGTCCAGTTCCCCAACTCTCCGATCGAGAACCCGAAGAAGGGCCTGACCTTTGAACGCATTGACCTCCACGGCACGATGAACCTCGTCGACGCCACGAAAGCCGCGGGGATCCCTCGCTTCATCGGAATTAGTGGTGTTGGCGCTGATGAGCACGGGAAGTACCACTGGTTACGCTACAAGTGGCAGGAAGAGCAGCACATTATCGCGAGCGGCGTGCCCTACACCATCCTTCGCGGGAGCTGGGTTTATGGTCCGAACGACGTGTCGCTCAACCGGTTTCTTGGCTTCGCCCGCTGGCTGCCCTTCATCCCCGTGATCGGGAACGGCAAAACGCCAATCAACCCGCTGTTCATCGATGACCTCGGCGCCCACGTTACGGCAGCAGTGGAGCGAGACGATCTCCGCGGTCGCATCTTCGAACTCGGCGGCCCCAGGACGCTGACGATGGACGAAATTGTCCGCGCGGCGCTCAAGGCCGCCGACAAAAAGCGATTCATTATGCACCAGCCCACGTTCCTCATGAAGCTTGTGGCGAGCATCATCCAGTTCGCTCCTGGTCGTCCCCTGACGCCGGATGCTATCGACTTCATCACCCAGGACGGAGTGGCGGACATTGGGCCGCTTCAAGAAGCCTTCGGGCTGCCGCTGACTCCGTTGGAAGAAGGCCTCTCCACCTACCTGCCGCGCTAGAAATTCACCGATGCCCGGCTCTATAGCCGCAATCGACGGCTTGCATACCTCGGCAAGAAATGGTTTAGAATCGGGTTTGCGGCTTGCGGGGGCCGCGAGCGGTTCTGACTTCATCCGCCCAGGTTTGGTTCACGTGCGCACAGATCATTCAGATGTCGCGTTCAGGCTTCTTCTTGCTCTCGGAGAACTCTGGGATGGCCTCGGTCGAGCGGGTGTCGATCCCACGGCGAAGGGTCTGCACATGACGCAGGAATATCTGGGCGGATACACGCGCTTCTCTGCCGGGCCGGGCTCTCATGCCCGGCTTGTCTTTGAGTGGAACCAGACTACCCGGCACCTCCGCGTCTTGCGCGCGGAGCCCTGGCCGGGCGCTGAAGCGACCATCTCGGGGACCGTCGCGCATGTCCGCTCGAAGGCACGTGATTGCGGGATCGCCGAAAGCGTTGATCAAGCACTGGTCGCCGCCTGCCAGGAGCCGAGCCAGCCTTCCCGCCGGACTGTGCTCTCTACGGCAATGGCCGCGAACCAGGCTGTGGGAGCATTGCGCCGGGCCTGAATATGAAGCCGCGCGAGTTGATGCGCCGGATCCGCCTGCGCAATTTCGCGAACATCTCCTTTGATGACTTCGTGCGGCTGGTGCAAGCCTATGGATTCCGTTTGCAGCGGACCGCAGGGAGTCACCACATCTACCGCCATGCAGGTATTCGTCACGAGTTGAGCCTACAACCCGACCGTTCGGGCGATGCGAAACCGTACCAGGTGCGGCAGTTCTTAACCCTCGTTGAGCGGTATAGACTGTCTGCAGAGGGCATCGAATGACCGACTACCACATTGATATCTTTTGGAGTGACGAGGATTCTGCCTACATCGCGAATCTTCCGGATTTCGAGTACTGCTCCGCGCATGGAGACACTCCAGAAGAAGCCCTGAAAGAGTTGCTCATCGCCAAGAAAGCCTGGCTCGCAGTGGCGCAAGAGAACGGAGATCCCATTCCGGAACCACGCTACAGGCCGCTGATTTACCAGGTGGCCGGATAGTCCTCGCTGAACCCTACTGCCGGGCGGCCCACTGCTTTGCGTGATACGTGATGATCATGTCCGCGCCTGCGCGCCGGATTGAGGTCAGCGTCTCATCGATGGCGCGGTTCTCATCCAGCCAGCCGTTTTGTACGGCCGCCATGAGCATGCTGTACTCGCCGCTCACGTTGTACGCGGCAAGCGGAACATCGACGCGGTCGCGCACCTGCCGGATTACGTCCAGGTACGGCAATGCCGGCTTCACCATCACCATGTCGGCGCCTTCGCGGATGTCTGTCGCGACTTCGTCGAGAGCCATACGCGCGTTCGCCGGGTCCATCTGGTAGCCGCGCCGGTCACCGAACTGCGGCGCGCTATCCGCGGCATCGCGGAATGGTCCGTAGAACGCGCTCGAGAACTTCGCGGCGTAGGACAGGATCGGAGTCTGTGCGAAGCCCGCGGAATCGAGCGCCGCCCGGATCGCCGCGACCCGGCCGTCCATCATGTCGCTCGGCGCGATGATGTCGCAGCCCGACTCAGCCAGCGAGACCGCCGTCTCCGCGAGCAGCGGCAGCGCCGCATCATTATCGACCGTTCCATCCGGCCGAAGCGGCCCGCAATGACCGTGCGATGTGTATTCGCAGAGGCAGACATCCCCCACGACTACAAGGTCCGGGTTCGCCTCTTTCAACCGCTGGATCGATTGCTGGACGATGCCGTCGCGGGCATACGCGCCCGTCCCCAGCTCGTCTTTCGAAGCCGGCAGGCCAAACAGCAACACAGCCGGGATCCTGAGTTCCTGGAGGCTCGCAGCTTCGCCCGCGAGCTCGTCGACTCCTACCCGATCCTGACCCGGCATCGATGGGATCGGCTGCCTTCCGGAGAGGCCCGCCTCGATGAACAAGGGATAGATCAGGTGGCGAGGCGTGAGCTCGTTTTCGCGAACCATGTCGCGAATCGCATCCGATCCGCGCAGGCGGCGATGGCGCTTAAATGCAGGTAGTTCCACGGTTTTCAAGTCTAGCATCAGTGGTCTCCCCAAATTCAGCAGGCGATTGTTGCGGTATCCTTCGGCCCATGGAACGGCGCCTTCCGCCCGAGTACGCAGGCTGGCAAGAGCACGAAGCAGCCTTTCGCCGGCTGAGCACGCCCGAACTCGTGCTGGAAATCCAGGACGGGTCCCCCGAGCGCCGCCTGGCTGCGCTCTCCGTCATCGATCTGGCCGATGTCGCGCCCTCGACTATCGAGGATTGGATTCGCACGCTCCCCGATTCCGAAGCCAACGAACTGGCCGGCGCCATCCCCGTCCAGCGCCCGAGAGCCGAATGCGCGGAAGATGTCCGCTGGGTGGAAGTCGCCCGGCTCGGGTTCGAACACCGCCGCCTGCCGACCTTCCTCGTCATGCTTTTCTCGTCTCTCGAAGCGCTGGACGCACGCGGCTGTGCCGAGGCTCCCGGCGAGTGGGAACGCATTGGCGACTGGCTCGGCGACGTCTACGACCGGGTGGTCGCTGCGAACGAGATGGAAGCCCGCGACGACATCTCGCTGTTCGTCTTCGAGAACTACCTCGGCAACGCAGCGATTTTCGAGGCCTTCTGTGGGATGATCGTTCGCCACGAACCGCTCGCCCTCGAAGTTAGCGCCAATCCCGCGCTGTTCTTATCGCAAGTAGATGAAGCCCGGCAGCGATTCGCGCTGCAAGAAGCGGCCGCCAACGGCGGGGTACCCTTCGAAGAGGCCTGGGAGACGCTGCAGGCGGGCTAGAATTCCCTGGCCGCACCCTCGTGGCGAACGATCCTGATTGGCCCGTTCGACGATTGAACGTCGATTCTCGGTCCGCCCCGTCCGACCGTCCCCTCCAGGTGGCTCTTCGACCTCGATCCCGAGGTGACTTCGAAATCAGACGAAATGCTCGCGTTCGACGTCTTCGCCGAAAGATGGGCGCCGGTTCCATCGGGAAGTCGCACGACGACGTTTCCGTTGGTCGTCTTCGCAAGGACATCGGCACGCAGGGCTCCGAGCGCCAGGTCGATCACGCCGTTTGATGTCTTCGCCACAATGGCCCTACCGGCAGGAACCTCGACGATTTCGGCCCTGATGGTCCCGTTTGTAGTAGTGGCCTCGAACGAACCGCGCACTCCTGATGCCTGCACCGTCCCATTCGAGGTTCGCAGCAGGGCTGCGCCCTGCAGGTTGCTTACGTGAATGCTCCCGTCAGAAGTCCCGGCGTCAATGTCGCCTTCGAAATCCGCGATGTGCACCGAGCCGTTCGAGGTCTTCAAATGTCCCCCGCCGGCGATGTTCCTCACATGGAGGGATCCGTTCGAACTGTGGATGTTCTCCAGGGAGACCTCTCGGGGAACCGTGAGCACGAAGGAAACGCCCATGTTGCCGCGCAAACCTTCCGGCCTGATGCCCCGCACCCGCACCCCGCCCGGGCCGTGCGTCACCTCGACTTTGATCTCGTCGAGAAGCTGCTGCTCTTCCGCGTACTTTGTGGCGCGGACTTCGGCAGTTTCGCCGTCCCGCCCGGTGATTTCGATAGACCCGTTGAAGCTCTCGACCTCCAGGCAGCCCCCGGCCGTGAGCGGGACATTCGTCGTGGATTCTTCCGTGTAGCGGTGCACCTGACCAACCTCCAGCGCCGCACACGCACCGGTGCGGCTGGAAAGGGCGGCCATTCCCCACAATGGCCTGCCGGCGGCAGAGTACCCCTCGCAAGCAGTGTAGCCGACCGGGATGTGTCTGAGGTGCATTCAAAACGGTTTCCCCCCATGGGGCGTCAACGTGTAAGGTCGGGTTCAACCGTGACCACGTGACGAAGGAGGGGCGCGCTTGTCAACGCCAATTGAGGTAATCAGCGGCTCCGAGAGGGAGTCGAACGCAACTCCACAAACAGCCGGAATGGTCCGCGAGCAGGCGTTCGCCGCCGATGACCGGTGGGTCGGATTCGTGCGTGCCGAGCCTGGCCAATGGGGTGGATGGCACCACCATGGCGAACATGACACTTACCTGTACGTGCTCAAGGGCGCCCTGGAATTCGAAGTCGAGGGCGCCAACGTCGTGCAGATCAAGCCGAACGATTTCGTGCATGTGCCGGCCGGAGTTGTTCACCGCGAGCGAGCCGCCGGCCCTGACGAAGGTCAGGTCGTCCTCTTCCGCATGGGCTCAGGGCCGCCAGTGGTTAACGTCGAAGCGCCAGCCTAGACCGCACACTCGCCTTCGCCGCGCTGCAACTGATAGAGCTCCAGTCGGTTCCAGTCGATGAACATCTGCAGGTTGTCGTCGCTGAAGTCGCCGGGGAGCGTGAGATCCTTGATCTCTTCCTCAAACGGGGCAGACCCAACGCGGTCGAAGAACGCATTGAACTCCTCGCCCGGCTGGCGGTCTCGCTCGTAGAGCTTCACCACTCGCTCGACAGCCTCGGGGCCGCGCTTCGCGGGCAGCCGCACCTTCAGCTGCGTCGCCATGCGCAGCGCACCGTTGTCGTACGAGCCACCGATGAACATGTGGTACGCCGGAAGCTGTTGCGGCCCCACCTTCATGGCGGCGCCATGGAACCCGATGTTCGCGATGTGGTGCTGGCCGCAGCTGTTCGGGCAGCCGCTCATCTTGATGTGGATCTTCTTCGTCAGCGGGTCGGTGATGTCCATCACCTCGACCTTCTGCTGGATCGCCTGGTTGAGCCCCATCGAGGAGGTAATCCCTAGCTTGCAACTGTCGGTGCCGGGGCAACTCACTACGTCGGTGATGCTCTGCGCGCCGATGTCGGCAAGCTCGAGGTCCCGAAGCCGCTGGAAGACTTCGTACAGGCTCTCGTCGCGCACCCACCGGAGCACAATGTTCTGGCCGATGGTCGTGCGCGCGTAGCCGCCGCAGTACTCCCGCATAATGTTCGCGATCCCGCGGAACTGCTCCGGTTTCAGGTCTCCCCGCGTCACTTTCACTTCCACGGTGCTGAAGCCCTGCTGCTTCTGTGCAGCCACGTTGGCCGTCACGAATGCGGTGAACTCCCGGTGGTCGCCGTTGGGCTGGTCGTAGTATGGCTTCTTCGCCGGCGCGTTCGCTTCCTCGTCATGGACATACAGCAGCCGGTCCGGGCGGAAATCCTTCTTCGACCATTCGCCCTTGAGCTCCTCGTCCACCATCCGCCGGAACTTGTCGATGCCGACACGGTCTACAAGGAACTTGAGACGGGCCTTGGCGCGGTTTTTCCGCAGTTCGTCGGCTTTTTCGAAGATGCGGATGACGGCCTCGGAGACGCGGAGGTATTCGTTCACCGAGACGAACGGATACAGGACCATCCCGTTCCGCGGCATGATGCTAAGCCCGCCGCCGGTGATGACTTCGAAGCCTTTCTCGCCGTTCTCAATGCGTGGAATGAAGCCCAGATCGTGGATGCCGGTAATGGCGTTGTCGGCATCGGTGCCGGTGAAGGCCACTTTGAACTTTCGCGGGAGCAACTGCGAGAGCGGATTGCGCAGCCAGAAGCGCGCGAACGCTCCGGCATAGGGCGTGGGGTCGAACAATTCGCCCGGCTGCACACCCGACCACGGATCGCCAGTCACGTTGCGCACCGTGTTTCCGCACGCTTCTCGCGATGAGAGCCCAGCCTTGCCGAGCACGAACAGCGCCTCGGCGGCCTTCGCCAGCGGCACGTGGTGGAACTGGAAATTCTGCCGGGTGGTGATATGGCCCTTGCGAAGCGGCGCGTACTTCTCGGCAATTTCGGCGAACGCGTCCATCTGGTCCGGCGTCACGCCGCCGAAGGGCAACTTCACACGGATCATCTGCACGTTGGGCTGTCGTTGTCCGTACACGCCCTGCTTCAGGCGGAAGCCGATGAACTGCGTCTCGTCCCACTCGCCATTGAGCATTCGGTGGGCCTCAGTTCGGAAGTCTTCCAGTTCCTTCTCCAGGACCGGAAGGATTTTGTCAGGCTCGTTCGAGTAAACGAGGGTTTCGACTTCGGGCATGCATCACTCCAGCCGGGCTGCGGCCCCCGGCAGGCACAAGAGATTGGCGGGAAAGATGACTGACTTTATCAACTATAGGGATTGCCTGCAACGGACGATGTTGATAATGTTGAGCGACCTACTCAGGTATAGGGGATCGGGTGACCACAACTTCCGCAAGCACGTTCACCGAAGCTGAACTCGCAGCGCTCAACGCGGAGTTCGAGTCGGCCGATCCGCGCGAAATCGTACGCTGGGCGGTCGATACGTTCGGCGATGGTCTTTCTGTCGGCGCGAGCTTCGGCGGCGCCAGCGGCATGGCCATCCTGCACATGGTCGCGCAGTTGAAGCCCAACGTGCATGTCTTTGTCCTCGATACCGACTACCTCTTCGAAGAGACTCACGAAACGATGCGGCGCTCGGTGCCGGCGCTCGGCCTCGAAAACGTGAACGTCTACAAGTCCGCGCTCAGCCACGAGCAGCAAGCCGCGGAACATGGTTCCGCCCTCTGGATGCGCGACCCCGACCTGTGTTGCGAGATTCGCAAGATCGAACCGAACCGGCGCGCGCTCGATGGCAAGACGGCCTGGGTCAGCGGTCTGCGTCGCGATCAGTCCGAAGGCCGAGCTGACACGCCGATCGTTTCGTGGGCGACGAAATTCGGCGTTGTGAAACTCAACCCGCTGGCGAACTGGTCCGAGAAGCAGACCTGGGAATACATCATGGCGAACAAGATTCCTTACAACCCGCTCCTCGACCAGGGCTACGCGAGCATTGGTTGCTACAACTGCACCGTCCCCGGAGTCCAGGGCCGCGCCGGCCGCTGGCAGGGATTCGACAAAGAGGAGTGCGGCCTCCACACCTAGGCCGAAACGATGAAGAGAACCAGCCGAGTCCCCCGGAGGATGCGTTCGTGACCGAAGAAGAAGGCTTCGTGCTCTGGTTTACCGGGCTTTCCGGCGCAGGAAAGTCGACGCTAACCGAAGCCGTCGCGCCGCTCCTGCGCGCGCACGGCCGGCGCATCGAAGTCCTCGACGGCGATGAAGTCCGCCTGAAGCTCTCGAAGGGCCTCGGCTTCAGCCGCGAAGACCGGGACACGAACATTCTTCGCATCGGGTTCGTGGCAAACCTGCTCGCTCGGAACGGTATCGGAGTCGTTACTGCCGCCATCTCGCCGTATCGCGAGACTCGCGACGCAGTGCGGCGCATGGTCGAAGCCGATGGATCGCGCTTCATCGAGGCGCACGTGGCAGCCACGTTGGAAGAGTGCGAAGCGCGTGATGTGAAGGGCCTCTACGCCGAAGCGCGCGCCGGCAAGCGCCCGGGCTTCACCGGCATCGACGACCCGTATGAAGTGCCACTGCGCCCCGAGCTCACCATCCCAACCGGCCAGGAATCGCTGAACGCGTCTCTTGCCCGGGTCCTTACGTTCCTCTCGGAGGAGCGCCTCGTCGACGTTGTATTGGAGCCTGCCGGATGATGACTGAAGAAGCCTCGGTGCCGGTCGTCCACGATTCCGTCCTCGAAATGCTCGAGGCAGAAGCCATCTTCATCATGCGCGAGGTGGCCGCCGAGTTTGAGCGCCCGGCGCTGCTTTTCTCGGGCGGTAAGGACTCCATCGTCCTCCTCCGCATCGCCGAAAAGGCCTTCTGGCCGTCGCGCATCCCCTTCCCGGTGATGCACGTGGATACCGGCCACAACTTCCCGGAGGTCATCGAATTCCGGGACCGCCGGGTCGACCAGCTCGGCGCGAAGCTGATCGTCGCCTCGGTCCAGGATGCCATCGATCGCGGAGAGCTCGTGGAAGAACGCGGCCCACGCGCTTCGCGAAACCGCCTGCAGACACCCGTCCTCCTCAACGCGATCGCCGAGAACCAGCTCGACGCCGCCATCGGGGGCGCCCGCCGCGATGAAGAGAAGGCTCGCGCCAAGGAGCGCGTCTTCTCCTTCCGCGACGAATTCGGCCAGTGGGACCCGCGCAACCAGCGGCCCGAGCTGTGGAACCTGTTCAACGGCACCCACATCCGCGGCGAACACATGCGCGTCTTCCCTCTCTCCAACTGGACCGAGCTCGACATCTGGCGCTACGTCGAACGCGAGAACCTCGAGGTGCCCTCCATCTACTTCTCCCACGAGCGCCAGGTATTCGAGCGCGACGGCATGTTGATGGCTGTGAGCGACTACCTTCCCCTCCTGCCGAACGAGAGGCCGTTCACTGCGGACGTCCGTTATCGCACAGTCGGTGATATGACCTGCACGGCGGCGGTCCGTTCGAATGCACGGAGCATCTCCACCGTCGTCGCCGAAATCGCCCTGACCCGCATCACCGAACGAGGCCAGAGCAGGGCCGATGACCAGTTCTCCGAAGCCGCGATGGAAGACCGCAAGCGAGAGGGCTACTTCTAGTGGACCTGCTCCGCTTTGTAACGGCCGGCTCGGTCGATGATGGCAAGAGCACGCTGATCGGCCGTCTCCTTTACGACTCGAAGCAGGTGTTCGAAGACACCCTCGCCAGCCTCGAACGAGCGAGCGCAGCCCAGGGCCGCGGCGAGGTTAACCTCGCTCTGCTGACCGATGGCCTACGCGCTGAGCGTGAGCAGGGCATTACCATCGACGTCGCCTACCGTTACTTCGCCACGCCCCGCCGAAAATTCATCATCGCTGACTCGCCCGGACACGTTCAGTACACGCGAAACATGGTCACCGGGGCTTCCACCGCCCAACTTGCGCTCATCCTGGTCGATGCCCGGAAGGGCGTGGTCGAACAGACGCGCCGTCACACCGCCCTCACGCATCTGCTCGGCATCCAGCACCTCGTGCTCTGCGTCAACAAGATGGACCTCGTGGACTGGTCCGAAGACCGTTACCGCGCGATCGAAACCGAATACCGCGCTCTCGCCAATCGCCTCGGCGTCGCCAATGTCTCGGTCGTCCCCATGGCGGCGGTCTCCGGCGAAAACATCGTGGACCCGGCCCCCAATATGTCCTGGTACGCCGGCCCGACGCTGCTGGAACTGCTCGAGACCGTCGAAGTGCCCGACCCTGCCCGTCATGCCGACGTGCGCTTCCCGGTGCAGTACGTCATTCGCCCCCAAACCACCGAGCACCATGACTACCGCGGCTACTCGGGCACGCTCGCAGCCGGCGTGCTCGAAGTCGGTGCTCACGTCACGGTCCTCCCGGTCGGGAAAACGTCCAGGGTCGTGGCCATCGACCGCTTCAACCAGGGAATCGGCGCCGCCGAACACGGCGATGCTGTCACGGTCCGGCTGGAGGATGACATCGACGTTGGCCGCGGCTCGATGCTCGTCAGCGCCGACCGCGAAGTGCCAACAACCCGGCGCTTCACCGCGGACCTTTGTTGGATGAACGACGCGACCGACCTCCGCCCGCGCCAGCAATTCTGGCTAAAGCACACCACTCGCAAGGTGAAGTGCATGGTCGAGTCCATCGATGACCGCCTGGATGTCCAGTCCCTCGATCGCATCCCTGAGCCCGCCAACCTCACGCTGAACGACATCGGCCGAGTCACGATCAAGGCGATGGAACCGATCTTCGCCGACCCATACATTCTCAGCCGCGATACCGGCAGTTTCATCCTCATTGATCCGGCCACGCGGCACACCGTCGCCGCCGGCATGATTCGGGAAGTCTCGCCGGAACCCGTTAGTGACTTCTGAAGAGCGCGCCCCAGCAGCGCCCCTGCAAGAGCCGCTCGCAACGGCGGAGGTTGAGCGGCCTGCGCTTCGTCTCGGCCTGAGGCAGGTCCTCCGTGTCTCGGTAGCCGTCGGTGGGTTGTTCCTCTTCGTTTTCGCGCTGCAAATCATCAAGGCGGGTGCCAGCGCGGTCGTTCCGCTTCTCGATAACCTCCACATTTCGGGCCCAACCAACGCCCTCGGATTTGGCTGGCTGGCCGCCTACGTTGCGCTCAGCGGTTCTCCGGTGGCCGCAATTGGTACAACGCTGCTCGCGGGGGGAGTCCTGGACCGCGCCGAAGCGTTCGCGGTCATCGGTGGTTCGCGGCTTGGCGCCTCGTTCATTGTCCTCGCCGTTGGCTACGCCCTCTATATCGGTGGTCGCAGAAGCCCGGATGGCCTCGCCATCGGCGTCATTGCCCTCCTCACGACATTCACCACTCAGGGGCCCGCAATCGGCGTCGGGCTCGTCTCGCTCCACTACGGCTGGCTCGATCCCATACAGTTCAGCTCCCCGCCGGGGTTCCTGGATTGGATCGACACCGTTTACGGGCCGACGGTTCGTTGGCTGAAAGACGCACTGCCTTCGGGCGCGCTCTTCGGCGTCGGCATTGGCGTATTGCTCGGAAGCTTCGCTCTCTTCGACCGCGCGCTGCCCCAACTTGAGGCCGGCTCCCCCGGCTTCGAGCGCACCCTGCGGCGTTTCGATTCGCGCTGGGTGATGTTCGGCCTCGGCTGCGCGGTGACTTCTCTGACGCTGAGCGTCTCCATCTCGCTGACCCTGCTCGTGCCGCTCTCGCTCAAGGGCTACCTGCGCCGTGAGCACGTCATCCCCTACGTGATGGGCGCCAACATCACCACCTTCATCGACACGCTGGCCGGGGCACTGGTTCTCGGGGGCGCCGCTGCCTTCACCGTCGTGTTGACCGAGATGCTGGCGGTGGGCGTGGTGTCCGCAAGCATCCTGCTCCTCGCCTATGGCCCTTACTCGCGGGGAATCCTCGCCATCGCCGGCCGCGTCACGCACCGCCAGAGGAACCTTGGCATCTTCCTTGCTGCAATCGTGGCGGTGCCCGCAGTGCTGATGCTGAGCTGATCCCTACCGATGCAACGACTCGTCCGGGTCATCTGCCGTAATCCCATCCCGGTACAGCGCCTCGATTTCATCCTCCGGGAGCCCAAGCACATCCCGAAACACGTAGCTATTGTGTTGGCCGAACCCCGGCGCCGGCATGCGGATGTGGCCCGGCGTGCCCGAAAGCTTCCAGGGTGGCGCCTCCATTTCCCAGGTGCCCGCATCCGGGTGCGTGTGCTGCACCCACGCACGCCGGGAGCGCAATTGTGGGTCGGACAGCAGTTCCGGCGTGGTTAGTACGGCTCCCGCGGGAACCCCGAACCGCTGAAGGTGGTGCATCGCCTCGTAGTGCCCCCGCACCGAGGTCCATGCTTCGATGATCGCGTCGAGTTCGTCTTCGTTTGCTTTGCGGGACGAATTCGTCGCGAAGCGTTCGTCGGTCGCCAGGTTCGGCATCCCAATCGCCGTCGCGAGCTTGCTGAACTGCTCGTCGGTCTCGCACGCGATCGTGACCCAGCGGTCCTCGCCCGCCGACGGGTAGCGATTGTATGGCGCCAGGAACGCATGCCGGTTCCCGATCGGCGGCCGCTCCTGCCGGTTCATGCTGTAGTCGACGATGTACTCGCCGACGAACATCGTCAGGTTCTCGCGCTGCGCCAATTCCAGGTAGGTCCCGATGCCCGTGAGCCGGCGCTGTCTCAGGGCAGTCGCCACGGCCCCGACCAGCGCCGTCCCCGCCATGGGATCGCCGTAACTGAAGCCAGTCTTCATCGGCTCGTCGCCCTCGTACCCGGAGAGCGAAACCAGTCCCGCCACCTGCTCCACGTTCGAGCCGTACGCGACATAATCCTTCTCCGGCCCTGTCTTCCCATGCCCCGGCATCGAGACGTAGATGATGTTCGGGTTGGCCGCCCGGACCTCTTCGAATGAGAGGCCCAGGTTGTCCATCACATCCGAGCGGAAGTTCTCAACAATCACGTCGCTGACAGCACAGAGCTTCAGCAACACGTCGCGGCCCCGAGGGTCCGAAAGATCCAGCGCCGCCGCGTACTTGTCGCGGTTGTTGTGGTTGAAGTACGCGGACATGTTGTACCAGTGGTGCGTCTCCCGCGGGATTTGCCCCAGCGAACGTAGCAGGTCCCACTGGCGCGGGGACTCAATCTTGATGACCTCAGCGCCATAGTCGCCGAGCATTCGTGTGCCGAACGGGCCCGCCCAGACCATCGTCAGGTCGATCACGCGGATTCCTTCGAGTGGCATCGTCATTTCGCAGTCCCCAGCCGCGCGAGGCTCGAAGGTCCTTGCCACGTTTCGCCGTTATCCAGCCGGACGATGAGCACTGTTCCCGATTCCTCCACGGTGCCCGCAAGCTCCCGGCCACCACGCGGGTAGGTACGTTTCTCCGGGACCGTCACCCGGACGCCGGGCGGGAAGTCCGCCGACGCCGCGATCTCCAGGGTCTCGATCCTCTGCCCGATCGCGCGGGTCATGGCCTGCAGCAGCGAGAAATCGTTCGTCTTCCGCAGGCACTGGATCGCGGCCTCCTTCGTGGCCGATTCGCGGGCCCCGCGCAGATCCGAAGGCGGGGGAATGTTTTCTTCGGTCCCCTTCTGTAGGAAGGTCACGACCATCCGCTTGATTCGCGGCGCGGCTTCCTCCAGGGAGGCGCGCAACAGCTGCATGTCGTCGCTGTTTTCGAAAAAGGTGATCGCGCGGGCCGTTTGTTCGCGTGGTGTCATCGCACGCCCCCTGCCCGTTGCGACATCACTTCGCTCGTGTGCTCGCCGAGCAGGGGCGCGCGCTTGTGGCTCCACGCGTCAGGCCCGATCCACCACGGTGGCCCGGGATACGTCGCCTCGCCCGCGACCGGGTGGTCGATGCGCTGGAGGAACCCCCGCTCCCGCAGCTGTTCGCTGGTGAGCAGGTCTTCCATCGTGTGCACGAAGGCGATCGGAGCCCGACCGGCGCCGGCGCGCTTGTAGATGTCGTGTTTGGTTTCGCCAGCGGCCCACGCATAAAACTCGGCCATCAACTCGTCGTTGTGCTGGGCGCGCACGGCCTGGGTGACGAACCGTGGGTCCTCCTGCATGTCCGGCCGCCCGATGACGTCGGTAAACGGCTTCCAGTTCCTCGGCATGATGTGAATCCCAAGGTGCCCGTCGGCGCACGGGTAAATGCCGATGAAGCTGGCCATGTGGTTGCCCCGGCGAACACCGAGCCATCGTCCGAGGTACGTGTAGTACGGCACGGTGGCTTCCAGGATCGGCGCCATGCACTGCTGGATGCTGACATCCACGTGCTGCCCCACTCCGTCGCGTTCCGCCGCCAGCACCGCAAGCATCCCCGCGGAAAACGCGTTGAGACCGCCCTGGTAGTCCGCCTGGTAGCCGCCGTTCTTCAGAGGGCCACCGTCCTGCGTCCCGGTGATGAACATCTGGCCGCCCATCGCAAAGGCGATCAGGTTGTTTCCTTCATAGTCGGCGTACGGACCGTCCTGACCAAAGGTGGTCACCGAGATATGGACCACCCGAGGGTTCGCTGCCGCAATCTCTTCGTGCGAAAGCCCCAACGCGCGCATATCCGCCGGTTTGAAGTTGTCGATCACAACGTCCGCGGTTTTCACAAGCGCGAGGAAGTCGTTCCGGCCGCCGGGCGTGGCGAGGTCGATGATCACGGACTTCTTGCCGGTGTTCAGGTAGAGGAAGAGTGCACTCGTCTCAGGGTTTGGGACGCCGTCCTTGAACGGCCCGTGCGCGCGCGAGATGTCGCCGCCCGGCGGTTCGACCTTGATTACTTCGGCGCCGTAGCCGGCGAACAGCTTGCCGCAATACGGCGCCGAAACGAACGTCCCGATTTCGAGGACGCGCAGACCTTCGAGTGGTTGGGGCATGGCTCAGGATTCTACTCGCGGTGCGGCGGGACGCTAATAGCCGCGCTCGGCCCGCCATCGCTTTATCCAGGACGTGTGCGCGGCTTCGTGATCGCTCGGTAATCCCGCCTCGCCATAAAGCGAGGCGTCCAGCCCACGCGGGGTCGCCTCTGAGAGCGCATTCAGCAACCGGTCGTGCGTATTCGCCGCTTCCCACTTCGCCTGCGCTGCGGTGGCGCTCCGCCGGAGTGCGTAGAGGACATCGGCGATGGCATCCACCTGCTCCTCGCGCATCTTCCAGAGTGAATCCTGTCCGGCCGAGATGCGTTCGACTTCGGCCGCGCGAAATTCGTCCCAGAGCGCGATGTGCAACAGGTGGTCCTTCACTGACCAGCCATCAAGCGACTGTTCGGAGATCTGTACGTCGGTCAGGCCATCGATTGCACCGAGAAGGTCTCCTCGCATGCCACGGCAGTACGCGATGTACTCATCTTTCGTTTCCACGCCGTTCCCTCTGATGCAAGTGCCCGGCGAAAATATCACGAACCTGAGGGGAGCAAGCCCCTACCGCGCAGCCTCGTATACTGAAGCGCACTTTCCTATCTCTCAGGCTTCTTCTCGCGGGGGTTACGCATGCCATCTTTCTCCTTCAGTTCGAAGGTCTTCCAGGTCGACACCATCGAGTTGGAGGGCCACACGGAACAGATCGTTAAGGGCGGTCGCCACCTCTTCCCGCTCCTTCCGAAGGCGTTCGAGGGCATCAACCAGATCGGCGTGATTGGCTGGGGCTCCCAGGGGCCCGCCCAGGCGCAGAACCTTCGCGATTCCCTCGAGGGCACCGGCATCACGGTGAAAGTCGGCCTGCGCCCCGGTTCGAGCTCGATGGACGAAGCCCGCGCCGCCGGCTTCAGCGAAGAGAACGGCACTCTCGGCGAGATGTTCGCGGTGGTCGCCGAATCTGACCTGGTCATCCTCCTCGTCTCCGATGCTGCCCAGGCGGAGATCTTCGAGCAGGTGTTCGCAAAGCTGAAGCCGGGAGCCACGCTCGGGCTCTCCCACGGCTTCCTCATCGGCCACATGAAGAACGTCGGCGCCAAGTTCCCTACGAACATCAACGTGATCGCCGTTTGCCCGAAGGGCATGGGCCCTTCCGTGCGCCGGCTCTACGTCCAGGGGTCCACCGTCAACGGCGCCGGGATCAACAGCAGCTTCGCCGTCGAACAGGATATCGATGGGCGCGCCACCGATATCGCGCTTGGCTGGTCGGTCGCCATTGGTTCGCCCTACACCTTCCAGACCTCGCTCGAGTCTGAATTCAAATCCGACATCTACGGCGAACGCGGAATCCTGCTCGGCGCGGTCCACGGCATCATCGAGAGCCTTTACCGCCGCTACATCAACGAGGGAATGAGCCACGAAGACGCCTTCGAACGCTCGGCCGAGGCCATCACCGGCCCGATTTCGCGGATCATCTCCCGCAAGGGCATGCTGGGTGTGTACGAAGCCGTCGGGGCCGACGGCCGACCCGCATTCGAATCCGCCTACTCCGCCTCGTACCCCGCGGCCCGCGAAGTGCTGGAGGAGATCTACGATGAGGTCTCCAGTGGCAACGAGATCCGCAGCGTTATCCTCGCCGGGGAGCGCCTGAAGCGTCGTCCAATGGGCATTATCGACCGCACCGAGACGTGGCAAACCGGAAAAAAGGTCCGCGCAACCCGCCACGAAGACGACATCCCGCTCGATCCGTTCACCGCGGGTGTCTACATTGCAACGATGATGGCGCAGATCGATGTGCTCATGGAGCACGGCCATCCTTATTCCGAAGTCGCCAACGAGTCGGTCATCGAAGCAGTCGACTCGCTGAACCCGTACATGCACGCCCGCGGCGTCGCCTACATGGTCGATAACTGCTCGACCACGGCCCGGCTGGGCTCGCGCAAGTGGGCTCCACGTTTCGACTACACGCTCACCGAACAGGCCTACGTCTCAGTCGATGCAAAGGAAGCCGTGGACAGCGACCGGGTGGACGCATTCAAGAAGCACACCATCCACCAGGTGCTCGCGGAATGCGCCAAGCTCCGCCCCTCGGTAGACATCTTCGTCGAATAAGCGACGCAGGACTGTAGGCAACGAACCGCGACTGCAAGGGGAGCGGCCACGCCGTACCTCCCGACCTCCGCCGCTCCTTTTTGACCCGCCACCGCAAAGGAACCGCGAGCGTAAGCGACCGGCCACCCCACCCTCCAGCGCAGCGCCGAGGGCCTCGAAGCCTCAACCTCACCGCTCAAACCCACCAAAACACCCTTCTCCCGTCGCGGGAGCAGGGCAGGGATGAGGGAGAGCGACCGGCCGAGCACCCTCCAGCGAAGCGCCGAGGGCCGTCAAGCCTCGGCGTCGCATCCGGTCCAGGTCATGCACAACACAAGGCGCGACTGATAAGGAGCGCTAGGAATTCCATCGGGTGTTCGCTCAGTACCCGACCTTCGATTTCACCTGGTTTCGAACGACCGCGAACCGCCCTAAATCGGCAGGATGACCTGCCGCCGATGCCGGTCATTCGCGTAATTCTCGTACGGGTTCACGCCAATCTCGCGGAGCATCGAATACCCCTCGATCACCCGGATCTTGCCATCGACCAGTCGCACCCAGTCGGCGAAACGCGGTCGCGAAGGGTCGATCGCAAGCTCGACGAGGGCGTCGTGTTCACCCGCAAGAATATTCGTCACCCGCAGCCGCCCGAACGCCGGCATCGGGATCTGGCCGATGAAATCCAGGATGTTCTGGGCGCCATTGGCGATACCGTACACCCCGTCGATGCAGGCCGCCTTGTCGTGCATCTGTTCCAGCGCCGTAGCCGAGTCACCGGACAGAAGCGCTGTGTAGAACTTCTCCACCGTGCTTTTCGTTCCGCTCGCGCTGCCTCCCTGGTATCCCTGCGCGTCGGTCATCGCGGCCGTCGTCGGCTTATCGAACTCGAGGTCCCGGAGCATGCCGTAAAGCCGACGGTTCGTGACCTCGTGCTCGTCATCGAACTCGAAAACTTCAACTGCCCGCTGGGTGAACGGCCGCCAATCGTAGGCCTTGGCCTCGATCGTGGTGCGCACTGCCACGCTGTCGCCCTCTTCGATGTACTCCAGCTCCGCATAGTTGCAGTCCGCATAGTCGCGGAGGAACTCGCGGTGCCAGTCGGCAATCGCGACGCTATCGCGCAACGTTGGGCCGCGGAACGAGTGGAACACGGCATCGGGCCGGTGGTGCGCCTCGATTTCGGCGAATCGATCAAAGTTGATAGCGGTGATGAGCGAATTGACCGCGGGGATGTTCGACATACGCGTCAGCTGTACCTGTCCTGGAGGGTGCGGCCGGATTGTACCGCCTGTCACGAATGCGGGGTAGGCAACACGACTGACGTTCCGGTCGGCGGGGCTGTAAGCTCGTTTGAACCTGCCCATTTTCGGGCTGTCCAGGAGCGAAACCCATGACCGTCGCCGCACCGGAACTTCGTGACAACCTCACCCAGTCGGAAGCCGAAGCTCGCGCCGCGCGCGTGAAGACCTGCGCCTACGAACTCACGATCGAACTCACCCGTGGCTCCGAGACCTACAGGGGCGATGCAACGCTCCGTTTCGCCGCAAGCGGCTCGGGAGACCTCTTTCTCGACTTCCGAGGGAAGACGATCTCCCTCCTCCAGTTGAACGGCGAACAGCTGCAACCGAAATGGAACGGCTACAGGCTCTGGCTCCCGGGGGACTCCCTCGCAGCCGAAAACACGCTCCACGTGGTGTATGAAAACGAGTACGACCACGAAGGCGACGGCTTTCACCAATTCAAGGACCCGGAAGATGGCGAAGAGTACCTCTACTCCAACTTCGAACCCTACGAATCGCACCGCCTCTTTCCGCAGTTCGACCAGCCGGACATCAAGGGCACGTATTCGCTGAAGGTCCTTGCCCCGGCCGAATGGGAGGTGGTCGCCAACAGCCGCGAGTCCTCAGTCGAGACCACTTCCGATGGCCGGAAGTTGCACACGTTCGAGACGACGAAGCTGTTCAGCACCTATCTTTTCGCGCTCGTGGTTGGCCCGTACCACGTCGCCCGCGAAAACCACAACGGCATCGATATCGGGCTCTTCTGCCGAAAGTCCCTCGCGAAGCACCTGGATACGCCTGAACTTTTCGAAGTCACCCGCCAGGGCCTCGATTTCTACGCCGACTTCTTCTCCTTCCCATATCCGTTCGGCAAGTACGACCAGATCTTCGTCCCCGAATTCAACGCGGGCGCGATGGAAAACGTCGGCTGCGTGACCCACAACGAGTACATGGTGTTCCGCGATCCGCCGACCGATAACCAGCGCCGTGGCCGCGCCGAAGTCATCCTCCACGAGATGGCGCACATGTGGTTCGGCGACCTCGTGACCATGCGCTGGTGGAACGACCTCTGGCTCAACGAAAGCTTCGCGACCTACATGTCCTACCTCTGCATGGACGAAGCTACCCGTTTTGATACGGGCTGGCAGGACTTCGCCTCGTCCATCAAGAACTGGGCCTACCGGCAGGACCAACTGGTAACCACGCACCCAATTGCCGGGCAGGTGGAAGACACGGACCAGACCTTCCTGAACTTCGATGGCATTACCTACGGCAAAGGCGCGAGCGTCCTGAAGCAGCTGGTCAAGGCCATCGGGATGGAAGGCTTCCGCGAGGGCATGCGCCACTACTTCCGCACACACGCCTACGGAAACGCGACGCTCTCGCAGTTCCTTGCGTCCCTCGAAACCGGTAGCGGCGTCGACCTGAAGCAATGGGCGCGGCTCTGGCTCGAGACTCCATCGCTCAACACCATCGGCAGCCACTGGGAGGCCGATGGCGAGCGAATTACGCGATTCACGCTCACCCAATCGGTGCCCGCGGAGTACCCGACGCTCCGGCCGCACAAGGTCGATATCGGTCTCCTGCGCGATGAGGATGGCAAGCTCGATTTCACCGTCCTCCCGGCCTTCATTGATGGCTCGGAGGCCGAGGTCGTCGAAGCGCGCGGACTCCCGAAGCCCTCCCTCGTCTTTCCTAACTACGGCGACCATGGCTACGCGAAAGTTGCCCTCGATGTCGAATCGCTGGCGTTCCTGAAGGAGCACATGCAGCGAATCGAAGACCCGCTGCTGCGCCTCCAGCTCTGGGGCTCCCTATGGAATATGGTCCGCGACCAACAGCTCAAATCCACCGAGTATCTCGAGCTCGTGCGGACGAAGATTCCGCGTGAACAGATGCCCGAGCTTGTCGAAGCAGTGTTGAGCAACGCAACCGCCGCCATCGGCCGCTACGTCCCGGAAGAATGGAAGTCACGGGAGGCCCATGAGCTTTGCCAGGCGGCCTACCTCGCCCTGAAGCAGCCGAGCTCGCCGGACCTGAAGATCATCTGGGCACGCACCCTCATCGGAAACGCCATCGTCCGCGAAGATCTCGCGCTTGTCGCCCGACTCGCCGACGGCGACGAGACGATCGAAGGTGTGACCATCGACCAGGACATGCGCTGGGCGATTGCCGTCAAGCAAGTGGCCTACGGAATGCCCGGTGCCGATGAACGCGTCGCCGCCGAATTCGCACGCGATTCCTCGGACCGCGGAGTGCGCGCGAAACTGCGCTGCGAAACCTCCGTGCCCACCGCCGAAGCGAAAGCCGACGCCTGGGCGAAGTTCAACGGCGATGGCTACGGATCGCTCTACCTCACCGGCGCTGCGATGTCCGGCTTCAACTGGTCCGAGCAGCGGGCGCTCCTCGACCCGTACGTCGAGCTGTTCTTCGCTGCCCTTCCGAACATCTTCCGGACTAAGGACAAGGAATTCACCTCGGACTACTTCCGTTCGCTCTTCCCAGGATACCGCGTCGAACGCGAGCTGCTGGCACGGAGCGAGGCCGTCCTCACCGGTTACGGCGAAGAACTGCCCGTCCTTGCCCGCATGGTGAAGGAAGCCAACGACGACCTCCTGCGCGCCATCCTCTGCCGTGAGTACGCGGCGAACTGAGACGGATGGTGATGTACAATGTTGGTTATGAAGGCGCCAACCATCGACATCAATGGGCTACTCGACATTGACCCCTTCAATGGCAAGCCCGTAATCCGCGGGGGCCGGTTGCGAGTCATAACGATTGCTGCTCGCCACGCCGAAGGGCGGACGCCGGAAGAGATAGCAACGGAATATCCCAACCTTTCGGTGTCAGCGGTCTACGCTGCTCTCGCCTATTACTTCGAACATCGCCAGGCCATGGATGAAGAGGAGTCTCGAGAGTGCGAGGAGGCTCTTGCCTGGGCGAAGGCGAACGGCGCCGAAATCATCTACACCTGACGGTGTTTCCTGTCTATTTCGACGAGAACTCCCAGGATTCGCTGCTGGTATCGCTCCTGCGCAAGGATGGTGTTGATTGCCTGATTTCCAACGAAGCGGGCAATGGCGAACTACCGGACGATGATCAGCTTTCGTTCGCAGCACAGTCCAGTCGAGCCATCGTAACGTTCGATCGAGCAGATTTTCAGCGATTACATGGTGCCTGGATGGCCGCAAATCGCTCACATGCCGGAATCCTGATTGTCACATACCCCTGGATCACCGCTGTAGCTTTGCATGCCTCGCTGATGCGGCTCCAGCGCGAACGCACTCCCGCCGACATGCGGAACGCGATACTCTTCATCGGCCCATCGCCTCTTGAGGAGCGTTCATGAACTTCGGACTCCACATCGGCCAGCAGAACATCACCATCGACGAGATGCGGAAGACCTGGACCTGGGCGGACACCGCCGGGTTCGATTGGGTCGATGTCTGGGACCACTTTTACGAGGCGCCCCCAGTCGATGGCAACGGCAGCTGTTTCGAAGCCATCTCATGCATGTCGGCCATGGCCTGCGAGACGAAGAACGTCCGCATCGGCGTCCTTGTCCTCGGAATGAACTACCGGCACCCGGCGATCCTCGCGAACTCGCTCGTCACCATCGACCACCTTAGCAAGGGCCGCCTTGAGATTGGCCTCGGCGCCGGATGGCATCAGCAGGAATACGCTGGCTACGGCATCCCGTTCCTTCCCATAGGCCAGCGGATGGACATCCTCGAAGAAGGGGTGAAGGTGGTCCGCATGCTCACCACGCAGGATCGGTCCGACTTCGATGGCAAGTACTTCCAGCTCAACAACGCCGCCTGCAACCCCAAGCCGATCCAATCTCGGCCGCGCATCTGGATCGGCGGAAACGGCGAGAAGCGGACGCTCCGCATCGCCGCCCGCCACGCCGACGGCTGGAACACGCCCTACCCTTCGGTCGAGGAATTCAAGCGCCTCTCCGGCGTGCTCGATCAATGGTGCGAAAAAGAAGGCCGCGACCCGGCCACGATAGAGCGGAACGTGAACCTCAGCTTCCATATGGCGGCGACGCCGGCGCACCTCGAACGGGCTGAGCAGCAGTACCGCGAGACCTGGGGGCCGGCGAGCGAAGTCATGCGCGGCCGCGGCGTCGTTATTGGCCTCCCGGACCAGGCTATCGACCTCGTAGGGCGGCTGAAGGATGCCGGTGCCGCTCGAGTGAACATCGCGCAACGGCCGCCACTCGACTGGGACGGCCTGCACGCCTGGGCTGAGAAGGTCATCCCCGCATTCGCCGAGAAGTAATCGCGCTCGCTGTCGCCGTTCACCCTTGGGACTTACGATCGCTGGCGTGACGAATCGCAAGAAGATCGCGATCTTGGGTTCTACCGGATCGATCGGGCGACAGGCGCTCGATGTCATTCGCCAGTTCCCAGAACGCTGGGAAGTCAGCGGCCTGGCCGCCGGCCGTAACCACGAACTGCTCGCCGAGCAGGTCCGCGAGTTCCGCCCGGCGACTGTTTCCTGGGAGGGCGAGGCGAACCAATCGCTCGCCGATGCGATCCGCGATTCGGTCAGCGCCCACGTTGATCCCGTCGAGATGGCCCTGGCTTCGGACATTCCTCTGGTGGGCACAGCTGGCGCCGCCGGTCTCTTTCCGACGCTCGCGGCGCTGAAGGCCGGTCAGTCTGTCGCCATCGCCAATAAGGAAGTGCTCGTCATGGCCGGCCACCTGGTCCGTCGGGCGATGGCGGAAGGCGGCGGCAACCTTCGTCCTGTCGATAGCGAGCACTCGGCGATCTGGCAGTGTCTCTGGGGCGAAGAAGCGCACGAAATCTCGCGCATCCTTCTCACTGCCAGCGGCGGGGCGTTTCGCGACCTTGACCGCTCACAGCTGGCCGCGGTTACCGCTGAACAGGCACTTAACCACCCAACTTGGAACATGGGACCCAAGATCACGGTGGATTCAGCCACCCTGATGAACAAAGGCATGGAGACCATCGAAGCGATGTGGCTATTCGATGTCCCCATGGAGAAAGTCGAAGTCGTCCTGCACCGCGAATCCATCGTCCACTCACTTGTCGAGTTCAGCGACGGCAGCGTGAAGGCGCAGCTCGGGGTCCCCGATATGCGCCTTCCCATCCAGCTCGCCCTCTCCTACCCGGAGCGAATGCCCGAACCCCCGATGCCGCGCCTGAACCTCGCGGCCATCGGTTCCCTGAATTTCGGTACGCCGGATATGGACCGATTTCCATGCCTGCAACTCGCCATGGAATCCGGCCGCCGCGGCGGGACCTTCCCGGCCGCCATGGCCGCAGCCGACGAAGTCGCCGTCGAACGTTTCATGGCACACGAGGCCGGATTCCTCGATATCCCTCGAATCATCGAGTCCGTGCTGGAGAAGCACGACAACGTTGCCGATCCTGATCTCGAGACTATTCTTGAAGCCGACCGGGCCGCGCGGGAACTTGCGCGCCTCGTTCCCGTGGGAGTGACCGTTTGATGTTCCTCGCCTTCGACCCCGTCGCGATCGTGCGGGCAGTCTTCCCCTTCCTCAGCCTGCTGCTCGTGCTGGTGGTCATCCACGAATTCGGCCATTTCCTCGCCGCGAAAGCGTTTGGGATCAAGGTGCTCGAATTCGGTATCGGCTTCCCGCCCCGGGCCAAGACCATGTTCACCAAGGGTGAGACCGAATACACCCTGAACTGGCTTCCCATCGGCGGCTTCGTCCGGCTTCTGGGCGAAGAAGACCCGTCCGACCCGCGATCGCTTGCCGCAGCGCCGCGGTGGCAGCGCCTCACGGTGATGGGCGCCGGCGTGATGATGAACCTGTTCCTCGCCATCTTCCTGCTCTCAGTCGGGTTCATGATCCCGCGGGAACGGTCGCTGTCGCTCGCCCAGATTGTCGAAGTCTCCCCCGGTTCGCCGGCCGCTGAAGCCGTGGTGACCGGCGAAATGCGCGACGGTACCCAACCGCTCCAGGGCATCCAGGTCGGCGACATCGTGATGGAGGTCGAAGGCCGCGATATCAAGAACACCAACGAACTGGTGTACGCGAATCGCCTCAACCTCGGCGAAACCCAGCACTGGACGATCATCCGCTCCGGTTCGACGCTCGAAGCGGAAGTGTATGCGCGCTGGCACCCGCCGGCCGGCCAGGGCCCTACCGGCGTGCGCATCGGCGCACCCACAACCTGCACCTACGATGAGAACTTCGAACCCATCGAGTGCCAGCTGAAATATCCGCAGACTGAGACCGAGTGGTACCCGCCGTGGACCGCCTTCCAGAAGGGGACACAGTCCCTGGTCGATACGATGGTGTTAACGGTCAACGAGATCCGCGTGCGGATCGGTGGCGGCGGCGGAGCGAGCATTGGGGGCGAAGACCAGCCCGCGTTCACCGGGCCGGTCGGCATTGCCGATACCACGGGAAATCTCATCGAAGAGGCCGGCTGGCGCCCCCTGATTGAATTCGCGGCCCTCCTCTCTCTGAACCTCGCGATTTTCAACGCGCTTCCGATTCCCATGCTGGATGGCGGCCGGATGTTCTTCGTCTTCCTCGAAATCCTCCGCGGCGGCCGCAGGATCTCTCCGGAGAAGGAAGGGCTCGTCCACTTCGCCGGCTTCGCGCTGATGATGGCCGGCGTCCTCGTCGTGACCTATTTCGATATCGCCCGCCTGGTCACCTGATACGCAGCGGTGTACACACTCATCTTCGTCAGCATCATGGTCATGGGTTGGTGTCTGCTTGGATTCATCCCATGGCTGGCGTGGTCGGTGGCAACCCGCGGCCGAGCGGGACTTTCGAACCTGCCGCTCTGTCTGTTCGGTGCCATCGTGGCCGGCCTCGCCGTTCCGCTGCTCGGCAAGGACGACGCGGTGGGAATCTGGCTTAGCGCGCTGGCGGCGGCACTGGTCGCGACGTTACTACTGGCGATCCGTCACTTCGCCATAGGCAGCCATGTACCCGTTCCGGTTCGAGAAAAACAATCCTCAGAACTCGAGGTCAAGCGAGATATCGACTGAGCCCGCGCTGTGCGTCAGGGCCCCAACTGATATCGCGTCGACACCCGTGTCCGCGATCGCCCGCACGGTCCTCAGGTTCACACCGCCGCTGGCTTCGAGCTTGGCCCGTCCCGCGACGCGGTGCACAGCTTGGGCCATGTCCCGGGTGTTCATGTTATCCAGCAGGATCCACTCGGGTGCCCCGGCGAGGGCCTCGCCGATCTGGTCGAGGGAGTCGACCTCCACTTCCACTGCTATACCCGGAGTCCGTTCCCGGATTGCCGCGACGCCTTCGGCCAGCGACAGTTCTGCTCGCGCCAGTGCCTCGCGGTGGTTGTCCTTGATCATCGCCATCGAGGCGAGGTCGCGCCGGTGGTTGGTGCCACCTCCGCAGCGAACAGCGTACTTCTCAAGGTCTCGCATGCCCGGCGTGGTCTTTCGCGTGTCGAGGATCACCGCCCCGGTGTCACGGACGGCATCCACGAACGCGCGCGTCAGTGTCGCGGTCCCGCAGAGCCGCTGCAGGAAGTTGAGCGCCACGCGCTCCGCCTGCAGCATCGCCCTCACGCTGCACGTGACCTCCGCCAGCACCGTGCCTGAGGAGAATGCTCCACCCTCCGGGATGCGAACGGTGACCGTCGCCTCCCGGTCGAACGATTTGAATGCTTCGAGTGCGACCGGCATCCCTGCCAGCACCCCGTCCTGCTTCGCCAGGAACCGCGCCGTCCCTTTGAGCGTCGGCGTGACCGTCGCGAGCGTCGTCGCATCCTCCACGGCACGGTCCTCGTCCAGGGCCGCCCTGACCGCTGTTGCGATCGCAGAGGAATCGGGCGGTTCAATCACCGCGCACCCACACCTGTTGCCGTCGCCAGTGCTCGTCATCGCGCTCAGGGAAGTCGTTGCGGAAGTGTCCTCCGCGGCTTTCGGTCCGGGCGAGGGCTGCCCGGAGCATCAACGAACTGAGTCGGGTCATCTGCAACCGTTCGAATTCGGAACGCGTGACCGCAGTGCCGGGGGCGGACCAGCCGGCGATCGTTTCGAGCCCGGCGCGCATCCCGTCGTCGTTCCGTTCGATGCCGGCCGCATGCCACATCATCTGCTGAAGCTCCCTATGAGTGGCCGGCGCACCCGAGGAGAGTGAGATTGGCTGCCGGTTGGGACTCGCTTCCGCGGCGCCGCCTTCACCGCCTTCGATGTGTTCGACCACGCGCTTGCCGAAGACCACTGTCTCCATGAGCGAGTTGCTCGCCAGCCGGTTCGCGCCGTGGACACCCGTGCAGGCGACTTCGCCGCAGGCGAACAGCCCGGGCAACGTCGTCCGCCCCCAGATGTCCGTCCGGACACCGCCCATCAGGTAATGCGCGGCCGGCGCCACGGGGATGGGCTGCGACCGCATATCAATGCCGACGCCTTTGCAGAAGGCGAAGATGCCCGGGAACCGTGCTCCGAGGTCGACCGACTTCAGGCCCGTGCAGTCGAGCCAGACAGAATCGGTATTCGCTGCGTGCATCTCGGCGACGATCGCCCGCGCGACAATGTCGCGCGCCGCAAGCTCCCGTAACGGGTGGTAGCGCGACATGAAAGCCTCGCCGTCTCTGTTCCGAAGGGTGGCGCCTTCGCCCCTGACGGCCTCGGAGATCAGAAATGGCGGCGCGCCGTCCAGCCGTAGCGCGGTCGGGTGGAACTGGTAGAACTCGACGTCGGCGATTTCCGCGCCGGCCTCGAACGCAAGGGCGATGCCATCGCCCGTTGCAACATCGGGATTGGTGGTGTGCGAATACAACTGCCCCGCGCCACCCGTCGCCAGCAGGACATTCTCCCCCTCGTACCGTTCGGCCGCCCCGGTCTGCAACGCGATGGCCTCGACGCCCGTCACCCGGCCTCCTTGGATCGTCAGCCCGGTTGCAAGAGTGAAATCCAGCACGGTGATCTGAGGGTCGGTCGCAGCCGCGGAAAGCGCGGTTTCGATCTCCGCGCCGGTGCGGTCGCCTCCCGCGTGCAGGATGCGCGAATGGCTGTGCGCTGCTTCTCGCCCCAGTGCCACTTCGCCGCCAAGCGAATCGAATGCCACCCCGTACTCGACCAGGTCGCGGATTCGTGCCGGCGCTTCGTTGCAGAGCACCCGCGCCGCCTCTTCGTCGACGAGCCCGTCGCCCGCGGCAATCGTGTCTTCCAGGTGCTGCTTTGGAGAATCGAGCGGCCCAACCGCCGCCGCGATGCCGCCCTGGGCCCAGCGCGTATTGCAGTCGTCGATGCTGCCCTTCGTCAGGACCAGTACGGGCCCGAGTTTTCGCGCCTCCAGTGCTACGAACAGTCCGGAAATGCCGCTGCCAATCACGATGACTTTGTATCGCTTCGCTTGAAACTGGGCGGTGTCCCGGTGCGCCTCAGCTGGCATTGGACTTAGTGTAGAACTGACACGAAGTACCCGCCAAGGGGCGCGTGCGCCAACGCCGCGATATACTACCGTTCGCGCAGCGGCGCCACCAGATCGTCCCCGGAGCTCGTTCTTTGGCCATCCTTCCCATTCGCCGTGCCGGCGACCCCGTCCTGCGAGAAAAAGCGCGGCGAGTGCGGACCATCGACAAGTCCATCCACAAACTCATCGAGGATATGTGGGAGACGATGTACGACGCTCCCGGCGTTGGCCTCGCCGCGCCGCAAATCGGCGTTTCGCTCCGCGTCGTCGTCATCGATGTCGGCGACGACAACCAAATCGCGCTGATTAATCCCGAGATCGTGAAGCGCTCGGGCGAACGCCGCTGCGACGAAGGGTGCCTATCGGTCCCCGGCTACCGCGGCGAAATCACTCGCTCGGTCAAGGTCACGGCCCAGGGCATTGACCCCTACACCGGCAAAGAAGTTCGCATCAAGGCCGAAGACGACCTCCTCGCCGAAGCCCTCGAACACGAAATCGACCACGTTAACGGCATCCTCTACATCGACTACCTCGACAGCCCCGACTCGCTGATACCGCTGAGCGATGCGCCCGAAGTGCGCGGCTAAGGAGAACCATGTTTATCGAAGCAATTGAGGCCCGGGAAATCCTCGACTCACGCGGAAACCCCACTGTTCACGCAACGGTTGTCCTCGAAGATGGCGCCGTCGGTACCGCTGCCGTCCCCTCCGGCGCCTCGACGGGGGCTCACGAAGCGGTCGAACTCCGCGATGGCGGCAAGCGGTATGGCGGCAAGGGCGTCCTTAAGGCCGTCCGCAACGTGAACACCGAGATCGCGAAGGCGCTCAACGGCTTCCCCGCCACGGAGCAGCGCGCTATCGATAAGGTCCTTTGCGAACTGGATGGCACCCCGAACAAGGGCCGTCTCGGCGCGAACGCCATCCTCGGGGTGTCGCTCGCCGTCGCCCGTGCCGCCGCCGCCTCTGCTGAGGTCCCGCTCTACCGCTACCTCGGCGGCTCCGGCGCCCATCGCCTGCCTGTGCCGATGTTCAACATCCTCAACGGCGGGAAGCACGCACCTGATAGCACCGACTTCCAGGAGTTCATGGTGATGCCGGTCGGAGCTGACACATACTCCGAAGGCCTGCGCATGGCCGTGGAGATCTACCACGCCCTGCACGCCATACTGCACGACCGCGGCGAAATCACCTCCGTCGGCGATGAGGGCGGTTTCGCGCCGTCCCTGCCGGGCAACGAAGACGCCGTCCAGGTGGTCCTCGAAGCGATCAACAGGGCCGGCTACAAACCCGGCACCGATGCTGTTTTGGCGCTGGATCCGGCCTCCACCGAACTCTTCTCCAGCGGCAAATACGCCCTGAAGAAAGAAAAACGCGTCCTCACTTCCGCGCAGATGGTCGATCACTGGGCCGACTGGGTCGCGAGGTACCCTATCCGTTCGCTCGAAGACGGGCTTTCCGAGGACGACTGGGCCGGCTGGTCGAAGCTCGTCGCGAAGCTCGGCGAATCCTGCCAGGTCGTCGGCGACGACCTGCTGGTCACCAACGTCGAACGCATTCGCCGCGGTATCTCCGAAAAGGCAGCCAACAGCGTCCTCATCAAGCTCAACCAGATAGGCACCCTTACGGAGACGCTCGACGCCATCGAGATGGCCCACCGCGCCGGCTGGACGGCGGTCATTAGCCACCGCTCGGGTGAAACCGAAGATACCTTCATCTCCGACCTCGCGGTCGCGACCGGCGCCGGACAGATAAAGACGGGCGCGCCCGCCCGCGGCGAACGCACCGCGAAGTACAACCGCCTACTCGAGATAGAAGCCGAGCTCGGCGCCGGCGGGACCTACGCGGGCTGGGACTGCATCCGCCAGCTCGGGCCGAAACCGGCGCGCGAAACTCCTTCGCGGGCACGCGCGGCTCGTTCGGACCGCCGTCCGCCGCGCGCCCGGCACTGACATGACGCCCGAAGTCCGCGCCATCGCGGACCGCTTTATTTACGAACAGGCGACGCTCAAGCACATGCTGAAGCTAGTGCCGGATTCCGCCCTACTGACGCCGACGGGGCGGACTCTCAACGAAGTGGGGGCGAAATTCGCGCACCTAGCGGTTTCTCTCGGCGCCTTTGCCGATGTCTTGGCCGCCTGGAGGCGCGGTGATAGCGAGGGCGTTCACATTAGTTCAAAGGTATGCTCCATGGCCGACCTGGCTCGCATTGGCTCGGGGCCCCGCTGGAGGGATGACGTCGCGCGCAAATTCGGCACTGGTCTGAATTCTCTGATCTCAACCTTGAAATTCATTCCCGAGGAATCATTCGAGGGACCTATGGGATACGCGACTGCGATCGAAGTCCTAAGGTCCATGTCAGGCCACTGCCAGACTCATGCCATCGAACTCGTGGACTCCATCCCCGAAGTCCGCATGGACCCGCTCGTCCTTAACTGGCTCCTGGACCTCGAGTTCACCGACGATGCCGGCCGCGCTTGGCAGGCCGCACTACTCGCCGAAGCGAGAGCGTATGTTGCGAACCACCCTGACGAAGAAGAGGAAGAGGAGGAGGACGCATGACCATCCCCGCAGTCCAGCAGGTGATCGATGAACTCGATGCCCATCGTGCGAAGTTCGAGGACTTCTGCCGCTCGCTGACCGAGGAAGAACTGAGCCGGCCGGTCCCGAAGAGCACCTGGATTGTCCGTGACTTCATCGCTCATCTCGCCACTATTGATGGCCCCGTGAGCGAAATGTTCCGTTCCATGCACGCCGCCGAAGACACCGGCCTCCGCAACGCCGACGGCGGAAAGTTCGAAGTCGATGGCTGGAACGACCGCCAGGTGGAGAAGCGCCGTGCTCTCTCCGTCGACGAAGTCCTCGCCGAAGCCGCCCAGACCCGCGCGGAATTGAAGAAGCACATGGTCGTGCTCACCGAGGAGGACCTCGCCCGCACGATGAAGTTCGGCGGCGATTCCAAGCGCCCACCGTCGGAGTTCCCGTTCGGCGCGTACCTCCGCGGCTGGTGCAAACACGACCCCATGCACGCGCTCGACATGAGTCGCGCCCTCCCCGAACGCCAGGCCGCCCTCGCCCCCTGGTTCGATGATCCCGTCATCCAGGGCTACCAGAAGGCTATGAACGGCTGATTCATGGCGCTGCGTGTTTCGCCCCCGAAGATCTTTCCCATCGCTACGCTCGCCCCGAAGCCGCCGAACGATGCGGCCGGCAGCGTCGATGCCTACCGTCAGTCGTCATTCGTCCTCGGTTCGGAATTCGACCTCGTCCTCGATGGATTGAACCTCGAAGGCAAGGTCGCGGAAGCTTCCTCCGGAGCGAAATTCCGCTCGCAGCGCACGGCTTCGGCGATGGGTCTCTGGTCACGGGGCTGGCTTGCCCGCCTCCAGGCATTGCAGGGCCTCCAGTGGGGCAATTACTCCGCTTCGTCACCCCTCATCCGCGCCGCCGCCGACCACGAAGCCGCGATGCTCTATCTCCTTCGCACCGGTGCCGAAGAGTGGCAGGAGTGGCTGGACGCCGGTGGCATCGCGATCTCCGCCGAACACCACGCGACCGAATTCCAGTTGCATGCATTCCGCGCCGCCGAAGTCCTCGCCGCCCATGACATTCTCGGACCGCTCTACCGCGTCGCGACCGACCTTTCGCTCTCCCACTTTGGCTCGACGCTGCTCCTCGCCGGAGCCGAATCCGCACCGGACCATGTTTCCATAACGTTTGGCGATCGCGACTTCCACATGGGCCTGGCCGAACTTCACCTGGGCTGGCTGCTTGAACTTGGAATCGCCCAGTTTGAAGCACTGGATGCGGGCAGCGAAGCGTTCGCGCCGCTCGAACCAGGCATCGGATCCTGGCTGTCCGAAGCGCGCAAGGTGGTTGAGAACTCCTCGCGCTGCCGCGTCGAACAGATCGAGTCAGACGGCATGCGGCGTTACCTGGTCCACAACTGGCGCCGCGAGCCACGCTCGGCCCCAAAACGGATACTTCTCTGAACTTCGCCTAACGTCGCCCGGCTGTAGCATTCATTCATGCGACTACCATTGATCGCGGGAGGTCTGCTCCTTCCGCTTCTGTTCGTCCTTGGCGCGTGTGGGAACGACAACAAGTCCGACGAGACACCGACTGCCACGCTTGCCGGCGGCACCGGCACCGATGAGGGCTACCTGGCGGCCATCTGCAAAGGCACCTCGGACTTCTCGAATGCCCTCATCAGCAAGACCACGGCCGACGAAATCGCCGGCGTCATCCGTGATTTCATCGCCCAGATGAAGCAGGCCAACCCGCCAGCTGACCTCGTGCAGTACAACGCAGATTTCGTGAAGTACCTCGAGGACGCGCTCAGCGACCCGACGTCCCTGGTAACGCGGAACCCTCCGCTGCCATCGAAGGACATCCAGCGCCGCCTTGCGGCCAAGGAGCTCTCCGTCGAAGAGTGCAAAGACGGGACGTTCTTCAGCCGCGATCTCGATAAGTAGCACGGGAGCGCGAAGCCGCCCGCCGATGTAGGCTGTCCCCACACCACCAATCGCTTCGAGGGTCTGTCATGCCGACACCGTACGCATATTTCCAGGGCAATATCGTTCCGCTAAGCGAGGCGAAAATCGGCATCATGACCCACGCCTTTAACTATGGCACCGCCGTATTCGAAGGCATCCGCGGCAACTGGAACCAGGAAGCACAGACCACCTACCTGTTCCGCTCGCGCGAGCACTTCGAGCGGCTCGGGCAGAGCGCCCACATCCTCGGCATGGAGATGAAGGATTCGGTCGACAAGCTCGCTGAAACCGCCGTGGAACTTGTTGAGCGTAGCGGCTTCACGGAAGACGTCTACCTCCGTCCGATGGTCTACCTCTCCGGCGAGGTCCTCGGCGTCCGCCTCCACGATGTCGCCTGCGACACCCTTATCTTCCTATCACCGTTCCCGGCCTACCTTCCAGAGACCGCCCGCTGCCACACCAGCACCTGGCGCCGCGTGCAGGACACCGGCATCCCCCCGCGTGCGAAAGTCACCGGCATCTATGTGAACAGCGCCCTCGCCAAGACCGAGGCGAACGCCAACGGATACGACGAAGCCATCATGCTCAACGAAAACGGCCACGTTTCTGAAGGCAGCGGCGAGAACATCTTCATGATTCGCCACGGCCAGCTCATCACGCCGGGCCCCGCCGATAACGTCCTCGAAGGCATCACCGCCAAGAGCGTGATGCAGATGGCTGCCGATGATCTCGGCATCCAGATCGTCCAGCGCGAAATCGACCGGACCGAGCTCTACATCGCCGACGAAGTCTTCATGACCGGCACCGCCGCCCACCTGACCCCGATCGTCGAGATCGACCGGCGGAAGGTTGGCAGTGGTCGCCCGGGACCGATCACCAGCAAACTCAGCGGCCTCTTCTACGATGCGATTCGTGGGAAGAGCGAGAAATACAAGGCATGGTGCACGCCGGCACGCGCGCGCGTCGCTCGCTAGGTCCGGTCGAATTTCGACCGCCTCGCGCGCTCGGTGTCATCGTCGGGGGTGCGCTCGCGGCATGGGCGTTCGTAGCGGCGGTGCTGGCCGCCGGCGTCGCCGTCGGCGCTGATGCCGAGTTCAAAACCTTCCTCGCCTGGGCCGTCTGCGCGGTCGCCTGCGCCCTGGGCCTGCTGTTCGCGAACTGGGCCTACGCCGTGGGCTCCATGAGCTACGTCGTCGATAACGAAGCGCTCACCATCCACTGGGGCTTCCGCCGCATCGTCGTCCCGATCGCCGTCATCCAGCGCATGATTCCCGGCCGGACGCTCGATATCGCCCACATCAGGGGCCTCAACTGGTGGGGCTGCCATGTCGGTGGCGCCGAGGTGAAGCGCGTGGGCTTCACCCTCTTCTTTTCCACCCACAGCACCCCGGACGAGTTGCTCTACCTTGTGACGACCGCCGAAGCCTACGCACTCACTGTCCTTGACCAGGCGGGCTTCGCGGAGGAGATCCAGGCTCGCGCCGCGCTCGCGCCGATGGACGATTTCTCGCACCGGTCCTCAGCCGAAGGCATCGCCGCTATGCCCGTCTGGCGCGATCGAACCGCTGCGATCATCTTCTGCATCGGGGCGTTGCTTTGCGTGGTTCTCGGCGGCTATGTGTTCGCCAGCTACCCCGGCCTGCCAAACGTCGTAGAACTCAGTTTCCCCGCTCTTGGCGGCATCGTACGTGTCGGCGACAAGGGAGAACTGTTGCGCATCGCCTACCTTGGAGCAGGGATCCTGGGGTTCAATGCCATCGTGGGGGTGCTCCTCCACGCCCGCGAACGTGCCGCGGGCCTGTGGATGCTGGCCGCCTCCGGGATGCTCCAGGCCGTGTTGTTCGGGGCCGCCGTGCTCGCCTTCAGCCGCGCCTGACCGATCGCGCCGCCGCGTGCGGCAAAGCCCTCCACCGGCTACCATCCAGAGCGGAGTTGCCCCCGTAGCTCAGCGGATAGAGTGTCGGCCTCCGGAGCCGAAGGCACAGGTTCGAGTCCTGTCGGGGGTACCACGACTCCGGGTTGGAAACTGCCAATCGCACCGAGGCATCTCTGCCTTGCCCTTTCACGTCCACCTTCCCCGTTTCTCGCACTCGATCGGTTCAAGCGGTACCGTCGGGCGAATGCTCTTCCGCGCGGGATTCTGTGCATTTCTGTTGCTCGCTGGCCTCGCGTCCGGGTGCTCTGGGGGCGGGCACGCTGAAGGGCCGATGTCGACACGAACCTCGAATGCCGATGCGCCTTCCGCCACCGCACCCACAGGGTTCGTTCCCGGCGCGCCCGAATTTGCGCCATTGCCCGGCGCAACGGCTCGTTTCGGTTACCTCAATGGCGCCGCGTACCGCATCGAGATGCCGGTGAACTGGAACGGCGACCTCGTGCTCTGGGCCCACGGTTTTCACGGCTGGGGCACGCAGCTTTTTCCCGTCAGCCCGCCCGAAGCACTGCGCGAGGCCTTCGTCACGGAAGGTTACGCCTGGGCGGCGAGTTCCTACAGCCACAACGGCTGGGTTCCCGGTGTGGGAGCGCAGGACACGCTCGCCTTGAAACGCGAGTTCGCGCGGCTGGTGGGAGCGCCCGCACGGACGTACATCGTCGGGCAGTCCATGGGCGGCAACGCCGTCGTGATTTCCCTGGAGCAGTTCCCGCGTGAGTACGTTGGGGGGCTCTCGCTCTGTGGAGCCGTCGCAGGCGTGGAGTGGATCGACTACCTCTGGGCATGGGCGCTGGCGGCCGAATTCATCGCGGGGAACGCACCTCAGGATGCGGCCTCACCGTTCGAGGCGGACGTGGTCGCCGCTCTTGGTACGCCGGGAGCCCTCAGCCCGGCCGGGGCGGCCTTCGAGGACATCATTCGCAACCTCACCGGTGGGCCGAGGCCGTTCTTCGAAGAGGGCTTCGCCAATGCATTCGAAGGCAATTTCGGCATGGCGCTGGGCGACCCTGCGCGGTTGACAGACATCTCCCGCGCTGCCACCACGCAGGGGATCAAGTACCAGATCGGTCCCGGTCTTGGATTCGACAGCGCCACCATCAACCGCAGCGTGCGCCGGTTGATCGGCGACTCCACCCTTCGGGACGCTGCAACGCACGCCGATTCCGCGCCGACCACCGGGAGTCTCGGCCGGCCGCTTCTCACGCTGCACGAAACCGGTGACCTCACCGTGCCCATGTCGATGGAGCAGACCTATCGCCGGAAGGTCGAGGCCTCCGGCGCCGGGGCGCTCCTCGTCCAGCGGCTGATAAGGAGCAGCGGTCATTGCGCGTTCAGCGATGGCGAATTGCTTCGCGGTTGGGAGGACCTTCGGGCCTGGGTCGCCGATGGGGCACGCCCGGCCGGTGACGACGTGTTTGGCGACCTGGCAAATGCCGGGCGAACGTTCACCGACCCTCTTCGAACGGGTGATCCCGCCAGGTGAAACCGACGCGATGTGTCCACTTCGGCCAGGCTATGCGAGCATTCGTTTGTCTCACATGAACAAGAACGAACGCCAGTTCCGGCCCGATGTCGAGGGCCTGCGTGCCGTTGCCGTCTGCCTGGTTGTCCTTGGCCACGCTGGCGTGCCATGGGTCGAAGGCGGCTACATCGGCGTGGACGTGTTCTTCGTCCTCTCCGGGTTCCTCATCACCGCGTTGCTCCTCCGCGAGCGTGAAACCGCCGGCTCAACATCGATCGTCGGGTTCTACGCCCGGCGCGCCCGGCGCATTCTTCCGGCAGCAAGCCTGGTCCTGATAGTCACGGTCGCGGCGTCGTATCAGTGGCTCGGGTTCTTGCGCGGAGAAGCCATCGCCACCGATGGAAAATGGGCGTCCCTCTTCGCGATGAACCTCCACCTTGCGCGCGAGGGCACGCAGTATCTCAACGTCTCAGCGCCCCCGTCGCCGCTGCAGCATTACTGGTCGCTCGCCGTCGAAGAGCAGTTCTATCTGGTTTGGCCCATCCTCTTCCTGGCGGTCTGCCGGTTCGGTTCGCCCATGCGCGCCCGCCGGCGACTGGCGACGGCGCTTCTCTGCGTGATGTTCGCATCGTTCGCCTGGTCCGTCGTCCAAACCGGTTCGAACCCGGCATGGGCCTTCTTCTCGCCGCTCACGCGGGCCTGGGAACTGGCGTTCGGCGGGCTGCTCGCAGTCGCGGCGCAGCCGTTCCGCCGCTTGCCGAAACCCTTTGTGCCGTGGCTGAGCTGGGCGGGCGTGGTGGGGATCGCCCTCGCGGCGCTCACTTTCACCCGGACCACGCCGTTTCCCGGCTCTGCGGCAGCGCTTCCCGTCCTCGCTACCGGCATGGTGTTGGTCGCCGGCGGCGCCGCCCCGGGCTGCGGCGCCGAGCGACTGCTTCGCCTGCCTCCGTTCCAGTTCCTGGGGAGGCTCTCATTTTCCCTGTACCTCTGGCATTGGCCCATCCTGGTAATCGCCGAACAACGCGCCGGTCATGCACTCTCGCTCCCGGAGAATCTCGGTCTCGTGGGGGCGGCGTTCGCGTTTTCGGTGATAACGCATTACGCGCTTGAGAATCCCGTCCGCTACGCTCGGCCGCTGGCTCGCCGCCCGGCAGTAAGCATCGCATTCGGCCTGGGTCTGGTCGCTGGCGCGTTCTTCCTTTCGAACTGGCAACTCACCGCGAACAGCTTCCCGCGTACGGAAGTGCGTGTCGCCGCTGCCAGCGCGCCGGAAGTGACACCATTCGCCCGTGCGCCCCGGACCGATCCGGTCGAAGAAGTCCTGGCGCGTGTCGCCGCGGCGTCTTCGATCACGTCGCTCCCGAGCGACCTTGAGCCTGACCTTGCAAGCGGGCGCACCGACTTCGCATGGGTCGAACCGGGAGTGCTCGGCTGCTTGATTGACCCCGACAAGATCGAGTCGCCTCCCTGCGTCTTCGGAGATGCGTCGGGCTCGCGGACGCTTGTCCTGCTGGGCGATTCGCACGCCGCTCAGTGGATCGGTGCGTTCGACCAGATCGGCCAGCGCCAACATTGGAAGGTGGTGCTGCTGGCGAAATCCGGGTGCCCGGCCGCCTCCCTCACCTTCACGATGGCCTACGGCACCGGAGCCAACCGCTTCTTCGGCAAGGAGCCTGATTGCCTCCCGTGGCTGGGCAATGCGATCGCCCGAATCGAAGAAATCCAGCCCGATCTGCTCGTCGTTGCTAACTGCAGCGGCTGCGAATTCATGGTCGACTCCTCCGGCGACCGGATCTCGAAAGAAGCCTGGGCCGAGGCCATGCGGAAGACTCTCGGGCGCGTTGGAACGGCCGCGAAAACGACGGCCATCCTCAGCGACATCCCGCGCTGGTTCGGGCCCCTCGATTGCCTCGCCCTCCATCCGCGTTCGGTCCAGTCGTGTTCGAAGCAGGCTGAGGATCTTGCCAACGCCACGTATAACGACGTCGACCGTGCGGTGGCCGCAGAAACCGGCGCGCAATTCATCGACGTCACCCCCTGGTTTTGCGCTGGTGTGTGTTCACCGGTGATTGGCAACTTCCTGGCGTACACGAACGATTCCCACGTCACGGCCGCGTACGCCGGCTCGCTATCGGAAGTCCTGGAAGCGAAGCTCAGTCCCCTCCTCGGCGAAAACTGAACCCCCGGCACCGTCGCCCGCCGCGGCGAACGCACAGGGACATACGAAGAGGCGGCCACCGAACCCGGCGGCCGCCTCTTCGTGGCGCATGGCGTGTCAGGCAGCACGAGCTTCCACGCGAATCGTCCCGCTGCCCATGTTCACGGTGCCTTCGAGCACCGCGATCGTGGAGTTTAGCCACGAGTGCTCGGGGCTTGTCGTGGCCATGGTTGCCGAGCCCGTGAAGCGGAAGTCCACCTCCGGAAACTCGAATCCCGGGGCAGCCACAACCTCGAGCGGCGGCATCGTGACGCCCTCCGGCGGCACGACATAGCCGCGCACCTGCACGAGTGCTCGAACTTCTCCGCAGTCAATCGCCTCGGGAGCGACGACCACGCCGACCCCGTCCCGGCGCAGGACGAACTCATCGAGCCCGAAGATCCGCGCGCCGGCGAAGGGTCCGGCTTCGATCTTCCCGTCGAACTTGTTGTGGAACCGGATCCCGTCGTCGAAGATTCCGACCGGGAAGAGTTCACCGAGTTGAGCTTCGAAGCGATAGATGAGTTCGCCGCTGCGGACGGATGGGGTGGTCGTGGGAGTTGGAGTGGTCATTGGAGGTTCCTTTCTGTGGTGGTACCGGCGGGGCCAGTCCTAGTACGTGACCGTCGGTTCGGCGGTGGGCACAAGACCGTGAGCCGTGACAAGCGACTCGATTGAATCGAAATCGATGGTCAGGCCGTAGCGTTCGTTGACCTGCTGAAGCAGGTCCATGCGCTCCAGGCCATGCTTTGCGTACACATCCGCGAACTCCTCGAAGTAGTGCTCGAAACCAGACGGCGAGATGACTTCGAGCAGGCGCGCCGGGCCATCCGAGGCGTTCCAGAACGAATGCCAGACGTTGCGCGGTTTGTAGACCAGGTCGCCGGGCTCGCCGTACACGACGGTGTCGCCAAGCTGGAACCCCCAGCGGCCTTCGAGGATGAACGAGTACTCGTCCTCGCGGGTGTGGAGGTGCATCGGGGCCGCCAGTCCGCGCGGAATGATTGGATGTTCGATCAGCCCGAACCGGCCGTCCGAGTTCGCACCATCCATGACGAAGCGCGCGCCCATGGCGAGCAGCTTGCCGGTGGTGGTGTCGGCCTTCCGCGCAACGGGCTGTGCGGGGCTGAGATGAATGAAGGACATGGTGTTGCTCCTGATTTAGTCGAACATTGGTGTTCGCTGGAAACAACCTACCAAGCCCGCGGGACATCCGGCAATATCCGGCGAACACTAATGTTCGACGATTTGTGGGCAATCTCACAGAAGTCGCCCGGTGAGAACCTACGCGTTCTTCCGGGAGTGAAAGAAACTCCCGATGAATCACTTGAATTAGAACAACGGGAATGTATCATCAAAACATGAAGCAGACCGCCGAACGACGTCGCTACGAAATGCGTAGACGCCAGGAAGACATTGCCGAGACGCGAAAGCGGATCGTGGAGGCCGCCGTCGAGCTCCATGGTTCGGTCGGCCCGGCGCAGACCACGTTTTCCGCGGTCGCCGAACGGGCCGGGGTTCAACGCTCGACGGTGTACCGGCATTTCGCCGATGAAGCGGCCCTTTTCGGGGCGTGTACGAGCCACTGGCTCGCCCAGAACCCCTGGCCGCGCGTCGAGGACTGGCAGGCACATGCTCCGGGAGAGGAGCGGCTTGGATTCGGCCTGAAGCAGCTCTACACCTACTTCGAACGTAACGAGCGGATGCTGGCCAACTCATTTCGCGACATCGAGGTCATGCCGCCGTTCGTCGGCGAATTCATGGGCGCCCAGATAGCGGCCTACCGGGCCTGCCTGTCCGAGGGTTGGCCGATTGGGCCGCTTGCCGGCTTCGCCATCGATTTCCGGACCTGGCAGGCGCTCAGAGACGCCGGCTTTGGGGTAGCCGAAGCGGCCGCAACCCTGACGAACATGATCGCCGCTGCCGCGCGATAGTCCTGGTTCTTAGCCCACCGGGTGCCGGCGCGCTGTGGCTGTGTCCCAGTCGATGCCGAGCCCCGGAGCATCGGACAGCACCAGGTGTCCGTCTTCGATGCGTTCGGTACCGCGCACCAGTTCGCTCCGCCACGGCACGGAACCCCAGCAGTACTCGAGGATCCCGAAGTTCCGGAGCGTCGAAGCAACCTGCGCCGCCGCCGCGGTCGAAACGGGCCCGGACATGTTGTGGGGCGCAACTTCGATGTCGTAGGTCGCTGCCGTGGCACACACGCTTCGCATTTCGCTCATGCCTCCGATCCACTTCACGTCCGGCATGATCACGTCGAGCGCCCGAGCCTCAAAGAGCGAGCGGAAGGCGTAGGCGCCCTGGAGCTGTTCGCCGCCTGCCAGGCGCGTTCGGATGCGATTGCGAAGCTCTGCCAGCGCCCTTGCGTCGGCCACCACGTAGGGCTCTTCGATCCACCAGAGATTGAACTCGGTGAGCCTGTCGGCCATCTGCATCGCGTCGGCCGGCGTGAGCGCCCACGCCCAGTCCGTCAGCAGGTCCACGTCCGGCCCAATCGCCGCCCGGACGGCGGCGACGCGCGAGACGGCGAGGTTCATCTCAGCGCTGCTCAGCGGGCGGCCCGCCACCGTGCCGCGCTCCGGCGCGAACGGATACATCTTGATCGCCGTGAAACCTTCCGCCACGGGCAACGCGGCGACCCTCGCCAACTCATCCGGCGAGTTGCCGTTCTGGGCGGCATTAATGTTCGCGTAGAGGCGCAGCCGTTCGGAATGTGCCCCGCCGAACAGCCGTCGCACCGGCTCATTGACGGACTTGCCGGCAAGGTCCCAGAGCGCCTGCTCGATTCCCGAAAACGCCGAATACCTTGTCCGGTCCGCGAATGGATTGTGCAGGAATCGGGCCCGAAGCGGCTCGATCAGGTCCATCGGGTGCTGCCCCACGATCAGCGGCTTCACCTGCTGCACGAGCATTTCCACGCCGGCATCGAACCGGCTCTGGCTGGCCTCTCCCACCCCGACTTCACCGGTGTCCGTCATGACTTCAACAAAGAGCCAGGTCCGCCCGCGCTCGGCGTCGACCACTACCGTCGAGATGTCCGCAATCTTCATGTCACGGCTCGCGATCGAGAGCCAGCAGCATCTCGAACACCGCATCACCGGCCGCAGCGATAGCAGCGGGGTTGATGGCCTCGGGCCATCGATCGAGCGTCGAGTGGAACATCTCGAATCCCGGTCCGATGAGCGAAATGAACTTGCCACCATGCGCATGGACCACTCCGGCCTCGCCAGCCGGGTTTTCGCTTATCGCGAATTGCGGTGAAGTGCCGAACCGCGCCAGGGATCCGGCCGATCGTGCGGCTTCCAACAGTGCTTCGTCTGAGCTTCGGACCATCAGCGGCGCTCCAGCCGCGCCGATGTTCGCCCCAAGGTGGACGGTGACCTTCGCGGCGGCGGCAAGCAACGGCTCCGATTCGAAGTACCGTTTCGCTCCGAGAAATCCAAGTTCGTGACCGGTGTTCGCAAGGAAGATCACATCCCGCTGGAATCGCGCCGACTTCACCAACCGGACCAGTTCGAGCCAGATCGCCAGTCCGCCCCCACGTTCGCCCGCGCAGTGCCACCAGCCGCTCCGCGGCGTCAACACAATCAGCGGCGTGAGGCCGCTTTCGCTCCCGCGAACGTCGGCCCGGATGTTGCACGCCTCCGTTGCGGTCCGGGTCGCTCCGCAATGGATTTCGACGGCTAAGCCGGAGGCTTTCGCCGTCTGCAGCTCTTCTCGTGCATTCCCCGGCACCTGGACGATTGGCGGCCCTTTCGGCGCGTCGTAGTGCCAGGCGTTCAGCAGAGACTGTCCGCCCTCCGGGCCCTCGATGCAGGCTACGATGGCCTCGTTCTTGCCGCTACGAAGCGATTCCAGCTCCGATGCCATGCCGTGCGCCCCGAGTTCGACGATCGCCACCGTCCCCGCTTCGCCAGGCTCACCGAACTTTGCCCGTATCACCGCGCCACTTCCCGGCAGGCACGAATCGATCAGTGGCACTGCCGGGATCGTCACGCCCGGGACCTTCACGAAGCTCTCATCCAGGTCGAGCCGCTTAAACGCGAACGGGACTTCACGGCCCTCCGTGCCCGCCGCCGCCAGCTGTTCGCAAAGCCACCGTCCGGATGCGTCATCAACGGCGGTCGCTGTCCGGTGCCAACCCTGCGAGTCGTACTGGCGGATGATTTCGCTGCAGACTTCCGGTGAGACGTTCATGCGGCCTCCTTGCCCAATTAGCCGCGAGGAAGCCCGAGTCCGCGCGTCGCGATAACGTTCCGCTGGATTTCGCTCGTCCCCTGCCCGACTGTCGCCGACGCGGAATCGAGGTAGTCCGGGCCCCACGCGTCGGGGTCGCGATCATCGAGGGCCCGCAGGCCGGCCGGCCCCATGATCTTCACCATCAGGTTTGGCACGTTCTGCCGAACCGAAGAGGTCAGCAGCTTCACCATCGAAGCCTCGTGGTTCGGGAAGAGCCCCTGTTCGCGCATCCACGCCACCCGGTATCCGAGCAGCCATGCAACCTCCGAGGTAGTCGCGATCTCTGCCAGCTTTCCCTTGTCGCCAGCCGAGATGTGTACCTCCGGGTGGTCCTTCACCCAGCGGATGGCCCTGTCGACGAGCCGCCTCGTCGAACCGATATGTGCGCCGCCGGAGCGTTCGTAGTCCATCGTCTGCGCGTTGACGTACCAGCCGCGGTTCTCTTCGCCGACGCGGTTGGCCACCGGCACGCGGACATCCGTCATGTAGACGTAGTTGAAGTGATGATCGTTCTGCAGGTCGAGCAGCGGCTTGACTTCGATGCCCGGCGAATCCAGCGGCACCGCGATCATCGAAATGCCGCGGTGTTTCGGCGCGTCCGGATCCGTGCGCGCGACGCACCAGAGGTAGTCTGAGTAGTGCGCGCCGCTCGTATATCGCTTCACGCCGGTGATGATGTAGTCGTCGCCATCGCGCACGGCGCGGGTCTCCACGTTCGCAAGGTCCGAGCCGGCGTTCGGCTCCGAAAGCCCCATTGCGAAGCTGATCTCCGCGCTTGCGATTTTCGGCAGGTACTCGGCCTTCTGCTCGTCGTTCCCGAACAGCATGATCGACGGCCCCACCTGCTGGACCGCCCGGCGGTGGTGCTCCTGTGGCGCGCCCGCGTAGGCCATCTCTTCCATGTAGATGGACTGCAGCGTGGGCCCAAGCCCGAGCCCGCCGTACTCTTTCGGCCACGAAATCGCCAGCCATCCCCGCTCGGCCGTTGCCTTCGAAAACTCGGGAGACCATCCCGGCAGCCGGTGTTCCCGGTGATATCGCCAGAACTCCGGTGTGAGCGTGTCGGCCAGGAATTTGCGCACGTCGGCGCGAAACGCCTCTTGCTCGGGGGTGAATCGAAAACGCATCGAAAGGTGACTCCAGACTGCTAGGCGCGGCGTCGCGCGAACGGGTTGATTGCTTCGTTGATTGCGTCGGCCAGCAGGTTCAGCGCCAGCAGCAGCGCCGCCAGCGTCGCCCCGGGGAAGACCGCGTACCACCAGGCCGTCTGCAGGTTGCTCTTCGAACTGTTCACGAGGCCGCCCAGCGATGGCGCCGGCGGGCGCTCGCCCAGCCCCAGGAAGCTCAACGAGGCAGACAGGATGACCGCCGCCGCCATGAACAGCGCCAACTGCGTCAGGAGCGGCGCGATGGCGTTGCGAGCGATGTGCCCGAAGACCACGCGGAGTCCACTGGCCCCGAGCGACTGGGCCGCGAGTACGTAGTCCCGGTTCCGCTCGCCCAGCATCTGCGCCCGCGAGAGCCGAGCGAATGAAGGCACCGAGAAGAATGCGATGGCGATGCCCACGTTCCGCACACCCGGCCCCAGGATCGTCACGATGGCGAGCGCGGCGAGCAGGCCCGGGAACGCGAGGAGGGCGTCGACCATTCGCATGATCACCGTGTCCACCCAGCCCGAGACATAGCCCGAGATGAAGCCGATGACGATGCCGCAGAATGCGCCGACGCCCACAGCCAGCAGCGCGATTACCAGCGAGATGCGCAGGCCGTAAACGGTCCGGGCATACAGGTCGCGCCGCAATTCGTCGGTGCCGAATGGGTGATCCCAGCTTGGTGAAAGGAACCGTCCGGAAGCGTCCTGGACGTTCGGATCGTGCCACGTGATGAACGGCGCCAGCGCGGCGGCACCCACGAGGATCAGCAATACGATGAGCCCAACCAGCCCCTGGGGATTGCGGACAAGCCGGTCAAGGCTGCCCCAGAACATCGACTCGCGAGTCAGGCGTTCGCGGCGGCTCTTGTAGACCAGCGGCTGGACGACGAGTTCGCTCATCGTCGCCTCACCCGCGGGTCGAGGAAGCCATATGCAATATCGGCAGCGAGGTTTACGCCCACGAAAATCACCACAAGTATCACCAGCGTGCTCTGCACGATGAGGTAGTCACGGTTCTGGATCGCATCCACCACAAGCCGCCCAAGGCCGGGCCGGGTAAACACCCGTTCGATGACTACCGCGCCGGCAAGGATCTGCCCAACCTGCAACGCCATAATCGTCACGACCGGGATGAGCGAGTTTCGCAACGCGTGCCGGATGACAACGTGGCGAGAAGAAAGCCCTTTCGCTCGCGCGGTCCGAATGTAGTCCTGGCCCATCGCTTCCTGGACGGTGGTCCGCGTGTAGCGGGCCAGCACGGCGGCAAGCCCGCTGCCCAGCGCGAACGCCGGCAGCACAAGGTGTTTTATCGACTCGTATGGGTCGTCGAAAAACGAGACGCGGCCGCTTGCCGGGAACCAGCCGAGGTTCACGGAAAATGCCCACAGCAGCAGCACGCCGAGCAGAAAGTTCGGCACCCCAAGGGTGCTGATCGTGAAGAGCGACAGGAACCAGTCCCAGAGGGACCTCGGTTTCACACCTGCAATCGTCCCCAGCGGGATCCCGATCAACACCGCGATCACGTACGAAGCCACGGCGAGTTCGAGGGTCGATGGAAATGACAGTTTCACCAGCCTCGTGACCGGGATGCCAGTGCGGATCGAGGTGCCGAGGTCCCCGCGAAGCAGGTCTCCGACCCACCGCCCGTATTGCACGGGCAGCGGGTCCTTCAGGCCGAGCTCTTCGCGGATCGCCTCGACTTCTGCGGGCGAAGCGTCTTCGCCCGCCAGTGCGTCCGCGGGGTCGCCGGGGACAAGCCGCAACACGAGGAACACCGCCATGCTGGCAAGCACAAGCACCGGTAGGGCCTGGGCGAGGCGCCCGACCAGGTAGCCTAACATTGGCTCTCAAGCATGCTCGTTGTCCTCGCCGTCGCGCAGCCTAAGAGTCGAGCCAAACTTTTTCAAAGGCCACCTGGTTCGCAGGCGAGGTCAGGTACGAGCCATACCCGCGCACCCGCTTGGAAACCAGCTGAGGATTCTCGTTTGGCGCCAGCGGCACGAGGAACGGATCGTTCAGCCACATGTCGTTGAACCGCTTGTACTGGGCCTTCGCGGCCTCGCTCAGCGGGTCCAGGTTCGTGAGCTGCTTCACCACGTCCAGGTATGCCGGCGGATCGTAGTAGCTCATGTTCGGCTGCTGGTACGGGAACGTCTGCTGGAAGTTCGTGAGCGGCGCCATATTCGAGAACGAATGCGTCGTCGTCCACAGCCCCTTGAATTCGCGCGCCCGCAGGATCGCCAGGAAGGCGGTTGGGTCCGAAGGGATGAGTTTCACTTCGATGCCGACATCCTTCAGGTTCTGCTGAATGAGCGACGCGAGGTTTACGTAATCCTGGGTCGTCCGGTGGTCGAACGGGATCGGGGCCGTCTGCTTGAAGCCGGCTTCGCTCAGCAGCTTCTTGGCGCCGGCCGGGTCGTAAAGGGCGCCTTCCAGTGCCGGATCGAACGCCGGCGAAGACTTTGGCCACGGCTGAGCCGTGACGGTCCCGAATCCTTCGTTGAGTTCCTTCACGACGCGCTCGCGGTCGATGGCCATGAAGATGGCCTTCCGCACGCGGGCGTCCGTCATTTCGGGGTTGGTCACGTTCATGCCCATGTACGTCAGGCCCGTCTTCGGCGTGAGCGAAACAAGGTCTTCGTACTGCCGGGCCAGCGAGGCCAGGGGATTGAACACGTGGTCGAGTTCGCCCGCCTGGTAGGCAAGGCCCATGGCGTCCTGGTCACCGAAGAACTTCACTTCGATGCCGTCCATGTACGGGCCGCCGAGCTTGTCGCTTGCATGCCAGTTGGGGTTCTTCTCGAAGGTGAGCGTCTGGCCAGGCGTCCACTGCTTGAAGATATAGGGGCCGGTGCCGTTGATCGCCTTGCCGTTCTTCGTATCCTCGTAGGTGGCTTGCTGGACGACTTTGAGCTGGGTGAAGAAGTCGGCCATGTTCACCCGCGGCTGGTCGAACGTCATCTCAACTTCAGTCTTGCTCACCACGTTGATCTTTGTGATCGCCTTGGCGAACGCGGCAGTCTGGAAGCTGCCGGTGATGCCGAAAGACTTCGGGTCCTGGATGAGCTTGATGCCGAAGACGAAGTCGTCTGCGGTTACCGGAGCGCCGTTGTGGAACTCCAGCCCGGGCTTCAGCGTGACAACCACGCCCGAACGGTCATTGTTAAACTCGAATCGCTCGGCCAGCAGCAGTTCCGGCTCCAGCGTGTCGCGGTATTGGATCACGCTTTCAACCGGGATCATGTTGATGTACGGGTTCTCGGCGAGACCAACGAACGGGTACCCCGTCGACATGTTGAGGTCGGCGGTCTGCGCGCCCTTCAGTGTTCCGCCAGTCTTCGGCTTATCGGCCGAAGTCGGGCTGGCGGCCGGAGTGCCGTTTCCGCTCGGTGTTTCGTTACCGCCGTTGTCGTCGTCATCGTCGCCGCAGCCGACGAGTCCGAGTGCCGCGAGGCCGAGACCTGTCGCCGAGGCCCCTCCCACGAACGTGCGCCGGTTTCTGCGTGTGTTGAACCAATTGGTCCGGCTGTCCTGACTCATGTTTCCCTCCAGACTTTTGGGGCGTGACTTGGTGGCTACCGCTCTGCCGTGGGCTTACTGGTTGGCCACGCCGATCACGCCCGCAGCGGCGAGTTCGGCGATACGGTCGGCCTTGAGGCCGATTTCTTCGAGAACACTTCTGGTGTGCTCCGCGTAGCGCGGAGCGGCGTAACGGATGCGCCCTGGCGATTTCGAGAGCCGCGGCAGCACGTCGACCATCGCGACGTCCCGGCCCTCACACGCTATGTTTACGATTGAGCCGCGCCCCTGGATCATGGGGTGCTCGAAGATTTGTTTCATATTGAGTACGGGCGCGCTCGGCACTCCGGCGTTCGTCAGTTCGTTTTCCACATCCCGGATGTCTCGCGCACCCACCCACTCGCGGATTGCGGCATAGATCTGGTCCGCGTGCTTCACCCGGTTCGGCATCTGGTAGTCGGGGTCTTCCGCCTGGGCGTCCATGCCGATGAGGCGCGCCAGCCGCGCCCACTGCCGGTCGTTATTCGCGTTGATGGCGATAGTCACGCCGTCGCGCGTGGCGAAATTCGCCGCCGGGACAACCCCCGGGTTCATGTTGCCGCTGCGTTCCCGGATTCGGCCGGTAACGCTGTATTCGGCGACCGAGCCTTCGCAGGCGCGGAGCATCGGCTCGAAGAGAGCCAGGTCGGATACCTGGCCGGTCCCGCCACGGGCGTCGCGCCAGTAGGCCGCCAGCAGAATGCTGAACGCGCCCCAGATGCCCGCCATGTAGTCGGCGGTCGCGTAGCCGCTGCGGACCGGTTCCGATTCCGGGAAGCCGGTTACATACGTGGCCCCGGAAATCGCCTGGGCCTGGCGGTCATATCCGCCGAACGAGCTCCATGGGCCCGTCTGCCCGAAGGCGCTCAACCGATGGATGATCAGGCGCGGGTTCGCCTCAAGCAGCCGCTCTGGCGAAAGGTTCCATTTCTCGAATGTGCCGGGCCGGAAGTTCTCGATGAGCGCGTCGGCCGTCTTCACGAGCTCGACCAGCAGGTCCTGGCCGTCCTTCGTTCGGAGGTCGATCGCAATCGACCGCTTGTTCCGTTCTTCGTGCAGCCGGATCGGCCGTTGCGGCTGCGGCTCCGACGTTGGAAGTTCGACCTTCACAACGTCGGCGCCGAAGTCGCCCAGGTGCGTCGCGGCAAGGGGGCCCGCGAGCACGGTTGAACAATCGATGATGCGGAACCCTGCCAGCGGGAGCCCGCGAGTGTCTGAATCGGCCATCAAGGCATCCTAGTGCCGTGGGTTCGACTCTTCAACACAATGATTACGATGATTATCATTGGTTTGCACCACAATCTTTCGGTAGGTAAGCTTCCGGTCGGAGAACTTTCCCCGTGAACTTGAGTCCCCAATCCCTCGAAAGCCTCGTCTCGGTGATTAACCACCGCAGCTACACGCGAGCCGCGGAAGCCCTCTCGCGGTCTCAGCCCGGCGTCTACCAGCACATCCGCCAGCTCGAACGGGAACTCGGCACGAAGCTGGTAGAACAGAACGGCAAGCAGGTCGTCGCCACCGAACACGGACGCGCCGTCTATGCCTTTGCCCTCCGCCAGCACGCCGAGGAAGAGGACCTCGTCCGTTACCTCGCCGACGATGCCTCGCTCCGTCGTGGCCAGGTGCGCGTCGCCGCAGGGACCACCTCGGCCGAATTCATCCTGCCGACCATTGCCGTCGCCTTCCGCCGCCAGTACCCCGGCATCGAAGTTCACCTCGCCGCATTCGGGACCATTCCCGATGTCGATGGCGCTGTCGCCCGCCGGTCGATCGACCTCGGCATGCACAGCGCGCCGGCTCCGGCGGAGGGGGTGGTGAAAACACGCTTCCTATCGGATGCCCTCATCGGCCTCGCTCGGCGCGACCATCCTCTCGCCGATACCAACGAACTTGTGACACCCGAGCGCCTCGCCCGCGAGCCCATGGTCCACTTCGGCTACACGAATCCGGACCGGGCCCGCATCCCGACGTTCCAGGCCCAGGTCAACAACTGGTTCGCACGAGCGGGATGCTTCCCGGAATCTCCGCTCACCATCGGCACCCTCGCCGGGATGAAGCGCGCGGTAAAGGATGGAGGCGGGGTGGCAATCATTTCGCGTTACGCGGTCGATGTCGGCGATCCGGAGCTTGTCACCTTCGAACTGGCCGATGCACCGAGCCGGGACTTCGTGCTTGTCTCGCCGGTTTCCGGGTGGGAGTCCACCGTCGTGCGAACCTTCCGCGAATTCGTGCTCAGCCTTGAATGGACCGCGGGAGACAGGCGCGGTTTCGAGCCGGCGACTCACGAACTCGAGCCCGGTGAACCTGAAGCCAACCGCGCGGATCATCGCGACACCGAGGTTGAAGTCCCCGATTCGCGACGGCCGACGCCGCGGCCGGCCATTCACTACCCCGGTGACCTCCAGGCGCCGCCGTGGCGTTGACATGCCGTGAATGCAGCCAGTTCGAGCGGTCAAATTCAGGGGTGCCCATCCGTCAGCGGCGCCCCGAGAGGTGGAAGTGATGCCAGGACCGTTCGAGGGAATTCGCGTTGTCGAATTTGGCCGTTTTATCGCTGCGCCTTACTGCGCGCAGCTCCTCGCCGATGGCGGCGCCGATGTCATCAAGGTTGAGCCACTCATCGGTGACGACACCCGCCGGACCGGCGAAGTCATCCCCGGGGAGGGCCGCCAGTTCCTCAACAAGAACCGCGGCAAACGCTCCATCGCCGTAGACCTGAACGTCCCCGAGGTCGCCGGCGCCGTCCAGCGCCTAGCCGCCGGCGCCGATGTCGTCGTTGCCAATTTCCGTCCGGGCCAATCCGAACGCATCGGGCTCGACTACGAATCACTTTCCGCGCTCAACCCGCGCATCATCTATGCCGAGAACACGGCCTTCGGAAGGCGCGGCCCGATGGCAGGCAAACCCGGCATGGACCTCATGATGGCCGCCTACACTGGCCTTGCACCCATCGGCCCCGCCGGACCAATCGACCTCGAAGCGCCGATCGTCGATTACATGGCTGCGATGCTCCTCAGTTGGGGCGTCGCCAGCGCGCTTTTTCACCGCGAGCGCTCGGGGAAGGGGCAGAAGATCGACGTGTCGCTGCTCCAGGCTTCGCTCGTCCTCCAGAACAATGGCATCAACCACATCGACATCCTGGACAACGACTGGCGCGCTCGATTCATCTCGGAAGCCCGCGCGGCCCTCGCCAATGGCGCCTCCTGGGAGGATGTGCTCGACCTCCGCACGTCGCTTTCGCCCCATGCCACGAACAAGGCTTACTACGGCTTCTTTCGCACCGCGGATGGCGGCATCGCCATCGCGGCACCGGGCAACGCTAACCGCCGCAAACTCCTCGGGATACTCGGCGTTGAAGACCGCTGGGTCACCGATCCCGGCTGGCTCCCCGATGACGCGCACGCCCACGTCCGGCATGTGCAAAGTGAAGTCGCGGCACGCCTTGCCACCCAGCCCACGGCTCACTGGGTCGGGCTCCTCCAGGCGGCGGGCATCCCGGCCTCGGCCACCCGCTTCCGGGAAGAACTTCTCACCGACGAGCAGGCCATCGCCAACGACTACTTTATCCACCTGGAACACGAACTCGTGGGCGACCTGACGGTCGTCGCGCCGCCGGTGCGATTCTCCGAATCTCCGCTACACGCAGACACGGCATCGCCAGTACTCGGAAAGCACAGCCGAACGGTGCTGATGGAAACGGGACTTACTGAGGAGGAAGTCGAAGCGCTCGTCGCGGCCGGGAGCATCGTCGCCGCCGACTGACCGCCGGCCGCCGAGGCGCCTCCGGCCTACTGCGTGACGACTGGCCTCGCGGTTTCCTGCCAGTCGACCTCGAACACGCGCACCGGGCCATCCGCCCCGGAAACGCTGCTCTCGCCGAGGTCCCGGAAGTGGAAACCTTTCCCCGCGGCCAGCTCTCGAACCACCGACGACGACAGGATCTGTCCTCCCGAGGCGCGCCCGGCCAGCTCTGAAGCGATGGTCACGGAGTTGCCGTAGAAATCGTCGCCCTCGGCAATCGGCTCGCCGGCGTTAATGCCCACCCGAAGCCGGACAAAGCTTGGCAGGTCCGCCGCCGCCGTCATGCGCTGCAGTTCGATGGCGCAGCGCAACGCTTGCTGGGTCGATTCGAAGGTTGCCATAAAGCCATCGCCGAACGACTTTACTTCCTCGCCCCCATGTGCCCGCAGCGAGTTCCGGACCATTTCTTCATGACCACGAAGAATGGCCCTCGCTCCCGCGTCCCCGAGTTGCTGGAACAATTCGGTATGGGATTCCAGGTCCGTGAAGAGAATCGTGCGAATCGCGTTGTCGCGGTCGCCCCTCCCGCCGGCCTCGGAGCCCTCCGCCAGGAACGCCATGGTGGCGTCGAGTACCGCCTGCGCGTCGCCCACAAACGGCGCCACCGAATCTCCGTCCATCAGCATCAGGCGGGCGTGAGGAATTGTCCCCGCGAGATGCTTCGCTACGTCGACGCTGGATCCGACGAACGCCGGGCGGTGGAGGACCAGCGTCGGGCACGCGACGTTCGGCAAGTCCTCACTGGCGTTGAACGCCGCATGATTCGCCAGGTTTTCGAAGAAGCGGTCCAGGTCGATGCTCTTCTTGGCCACCTCGACGAATCGATTCGCCGTGTCGCTCTCTGTCCAGCCGACGGCCCGGTGCAAATACGTTCGGATATAGAGGTCGCGGTCGACTTCGGCCAGCTGGTTTACCGCCTCGCGCTGCTGGTTCAGGTCGGCAGGCAGCTTCGCCACCACGTCGCCGTGGAACGCGTGCGTACACCACAGGATCAACCGGCTGACTTTGTCCGGGTGCCGCGCCGCATAGCGGATGCCTATCGGACCGCTGTAGCTCGCCGCGAAGAGCGCAACCTTCTCCGCGCCAAGCCGATCGACAACCGCCTCCAGGTCCATGACATGCGCATCGAGCGAGCGGTCGGATTCGTCGCGGTCCGAGAGCCCAAGCCCGCGCGCGTCATAGCGGATGAGCTGGTGGTCGTTGGTGAAGGCCCCGAGAAATTCGCGCATTCCCGGCATCTGCCATTCCAACTGGAGATGGCTGAGCGGTAGCACCGGGAGTATGACAACCGGGGGGCCCTGCCCGAAAGTACTGAACGCAATGTTCACACCGTCGCGAGTCTTCGCGTACTGAATTACCGGGTCCATCCAGTTTCACATAGTACGCGAACCGTCCGCCGTTGCCTGCACGAATTCCGTTAAGAGTTCAGATACGCGCTCGGGCCGTTCCTGCTGTGTCCAGTGTCCGCAATCTTCGAGGACCTCTGCGATCAGCAGGTTGGGCGCCACCTCAAGGAGGTGCGCCATCGCCGTCGGGTTCCGGGCCGGGTCGCGACTTCCTGTCACGAAGAACGCTGGCTGCTGGACGACATCGCCCAGGTTGGCTGATTCCTCCCAGTTCCGCGTCATGTTCCGGTACCAGTTCAGCCCTCCACGGAAGCCTGTACGGCGGAACTCCGTGGTATATACCTCAAGATCTTCGGCCGTTAGCCACTTTGGAAGATCCGGCGGGACCACGATCGAATCAAGGAACCGCCCGTTCGTCAGAATGGGCTTGAAGCGCTCTTCGCGCGGCGCATCTCCGCAGATCGACCACATGAAGCCCAGCAGCGACGCCCGCACATCCGCTTCGAACTCGAGTTCCACGCGTCCGGGTTCCTGGAAGTAGTCGACGTAGTGTATGAAGCCCGGGCCCACCACTTCCCGCATCAGTTCGAGCGGCGGGCGGGAAGAGCGCTTTGCATGTGGCACGCTCAACGATCCCACCGCATGAACGCGCTCCGGATAACGAAGCGCCGTCCGCCAGGCCACCGGCGCGCCCCAGTCGTGGCCGATCACCACCGCCGATTGTTCGCCGAAGTGGTCGATTACCGCGACGACGTCCGCAGCCAGTTCCTCGAGGCTGAACTCTTCAATATTCGGCGGCGACGAACTTCCCCCGTACCCGCGCTGATCCGGAGCGGCGACCCGGAACCCGGCCGCAACCAGCGGCGCGAACTGGTGCCGCCAGGAATACGCCAGTTCCGGGAACCCATGCAGCAACACGACGAGTGGCCCGTGGCCCGCGTGGAACACGCGCAAGCGCACGTCTTTGCGCTCGACCAACGTCTCGGTCGTGCCGGTGATCATGCGTTTGCGATGGCCTCCGGCGCGAAGGTATCGGCGATGTGCCCGGCCGCCCGGAGCTTCTCGATCTCATCGTCCGAGAGGCCTAGCACCTCGCGGTAGACGTAATCATTGTGCTCGCCGAACAGGCACGGCGGTTCACGTAGGTCCACATTGGATTTCGAGAACCGGTAGGCCGGGCGAAGCCAGTCCACCTCGGGGTAGTCCTCGGTCGCGGGCAGCCGCTTCCATGTCCCGGTCGCTGCCAGGTGTGAGTCTTCCGCCGCATCCTTCGCATTCAACACCGGCCCGGCAGTCACGCCTGCTGCCTGCAACCGATGGAACAGGTCATCCCGGTCGTTGTTCGCTGTCCACTCCGCGATGCGTTCTTCTATCTGGTCCTCGGCGGCGGCTCGTCCGTCGCGTGCGGCAAGCCCCGGCGCAGTCGCCCAGCCCGGGTTGCCCATCGCTCCGGTGAGCGCCTGCCACTCGCTATCCGACCGGCATGAGATGGCGATCCAACGGTTCGCGCTGTTGGTGGGGAACACACCGTTCGGCACGAACCCCTCGACACTCCGGTTTCCGGCTGAGCCCTGCGCCCGGCCGTTCCAGGCCGCGTCCAGCGCCGCCTGCGGGAACATGTGCATCGACGACTCAACCTGGGCCATCTCGATGACCTGGCCCTTGCCTGTGCGCCGCCGGTGCCGCAGGGCCGCCATTAACGCGAACGCTCCGTGCATGCCTCCCCAGTAGTCGCCTGCGAAAATGCTCACGTTGTCGGCGGGTGCCGTCTCGCGGTAGCCGCGCAACACCGTCGAGCCAGCGACAGCATCGATGTGCGAGCCGTACCCCCGGCCTTCAATGTACTCGCCCGTCCGCCCGAACGCCGGCATGTGCAGGATGATCGCGTCCGGCCGGAGTTCGCGGATCGCTTCGTCGTCGAGACCGATCTTGTCCAGTGTCCCCAGTGCCAGGTTCTCAGCGACGATGTCGCTGATGCGTACCAGTTGCTGGACGATGGCCAGCCCTTCCGGCCGCCGGCTGTCGACGGTGAATGACTTCTTGTTGCGCAACACCTGGATGAATGCCGGGCTGTTGTTCCACGGCCGCGGTCCCGGCTCCGGCGGATGCCCGGCGATCCACGGCGGCAGCATTTGCGCGATCGGCCCGGTGATTCGCGGCGTCGCCGCGCGCGTCATCGGGTTCCAGATGTAGGGATTTTCGACCTTGATGCACTCCGCGCCCATGTCGGCGAGGTACATCGTCGCGGTCTGGCCCGCCCAAACGGCCGTGAAATCACAGATGCGGATGCCTGAAAGCGGAAGTTTGCCGGTCACGCCACCACCCCGTCCTGCTTCAGCGCCGCGATCGACTCTGGAGTCATCCCCAGTTCCAAAAGCACTGAGTCCGTGTGTTGACCAGGCGCCGGCGCCGCGCTCCGGATTCGCCACGGTGTTTCCTCGAACATATACGGCCGCCCCAGCATCGGCAGGGTGCCCAACTCCGGGTGCTTGACCTCAGTCCATACCCCACGCTGATGGAAATTCTGATCCTCCCAGATGTCGAGGCCCGTATTCAGCGGCGCCATCATCGCGTGCGCTTCCCGGGCGGCCACCCATGCCTCGGCCCGCGTCCGGGAGAGCATCCAGGGGTAGACGATGCCGTCGGCCTCTTCTTTCGCGGCCGGGTTCATGGCGGTCATCGGATTCTCCCATTTCGGGTCGCGAAGCGCGTCGTCGTCGACCATGTCCACGAAGCGCCGCCAGTAACTCCCGGCCGAAGCCGTCAGTTCCACGTAGCCGTCCGCAACCGGGTAAATGCCCCCGGCGAGCCCGGCGGAAGCGTTCGCCGGAGCCTCCTGGATGCGCCCGGAGAATCGGTAGCCCAGGATCGCCGCGCTCCGCCGGTCGATGTTGCTGATCTGGACCGTGAACAGCGGTACATCCACCAGCTGCGCTGTGCCGTTCGCTTCGAAATCGTGAATGGCCCCCATCGCCGCCACCGCCGCCATCGCGCCGCCCTGGAGGAGGGCAGCGGTGCCGCCAAGCTTCAGCGGTTCGCGCCCGGCGATCCCGTGGGAATACATCTCGGCCCCCATCGCGTAGAGCACCGTGTCGGAAAGCCGGTAATCCCGGTACGGGCCATCGTGGCCGAAGTTCGTGAGGGAAACGACCGGCTTGTCGCCGTAACTCGCGAGCGTCGCGTAATCGATGCCCAGTGCGGTCTCCTGCCGCGGCGAACTCGCTGTCACCACCAGGTCAGCCAGCCCCACCAGCCGGTGAACAATCTCCCTCGCTCGGGCCTGCTTGAGATCGACGACGACTGATTCCTTGTTGGTGTTCAGGTACTGGTAGGTGGCGCTGCGGTCGGCGCCGGCCTGGTCACCCTTAAACGGGGGGATCCGGCGCGAAGTATCCCCACCCGGCGCTTCGATCTTGACCACGCGCGCGCCGAGGTCGGCGAGTAGCTTCGTGCAGTACGGTCCGGCGATGTGGCTCGTGAAGTCGACAACTGTCAGGCCTTCGAGTGCGTCCATTCGGGCTCCAGCGCGTTTCGCTGGAATCTACCGGAGGCGCGGCCTTACGTCAGGTGGTTGCAGCGACCTGCGCGCGTTCGGCCCGGGCTGCCGCGAATGCGATGGCCACGACCGGGATTGCGACAACGCACACAGCCGAACCCGCGATAACAAACGAGGTACGCGGCCCCAGCCACTCGATCACCGGGCCGGCCACTGCATATCCCACCAGCTGCGCGAACGAAGCCACCATCCCGACCAGGCTCATTACTCGCCCGCGGAAGGCGTCTTCAGCTTCCTGCTGCAGATAGGAAGAGAACGCCACCTGCAGGCCAACCACACTCGCACCCTGCAGCAGGATGGCTCCCGCCGCCACCCCGAACCCCTGGGCGCTCCCCAGCGCGAGCGTGGTGCCGCCTGTGCCGACCAGCGCGAAGGCTCCCGTGACAAGCAGTCGCTTCCCGGGTCCCAGCGTCAGGAAGATGATGGCAAGCGCCATCGCGCCTCCTCCCTCGATCGCGAGCAGCGTTCCGTACCGGCTCTCGGGCAGATCGAGCGTTCGCGAGACGAGTGGCAGCGTGCCCGTGTTCACCAGCGTTCCCACCAGCATCACCACTCCGATGGCGGCCGTGACTGTTCGAATGCGTGGGTTCTTGCCTGCGTAATCGAGGCCGGCCCAGGCGTCGCGGAAGGCGCTGCGGCGGCCCCCCGCCGCTACTCGCGGAGGCACGTGACGGATGAACAGGACCAGCCCGGCCGAGACCAGGAAAGTGCCCGCATCCGCCGCGAGTACGAAATCAAGCCCGCCGCGTTCGACCATGAACGCCGCCAGCGCCGGCCCGAGGATGCTCGCCAGTCCGGTCGCCAGGCGCAGCGCGCTGTTCGCGCGCCCAATCTGGTCGTTCGTTGCCAGCGAAGGAAGCAGCGCCTGCGCCGCGGGACGGTAGAACGCCCCCAGCGAAGCCACCGAAACGACGGCGAGAAACGCCGTCACGGTTGTCGAGGAGATTTCGCTGATGCCCAGAGCCACGAGGCACGCGACCGTGGCAATCAGGTCGGCCCCCACCAGGATCCGCCGGCGCGGAAACCAATCCGCAAACGTGCCACCGAACGGCCCCAGCACCACCGTCGGTACGGCTGCTAAGCCCAGGAGGAGGCTCACCGAGGTCGCGGAATCAGTCGCGCGGAAGACGGCGATGGACGCCGCCGTCAGCAGCACCATATCGCCCGTGACCGACACACCCTGTGCGAGCACAAGGAGGATGATCCCTAGCCGGTTCGTACCCGAACGCTCCACCGATGCCTCCGCTCTCGTGTGCGTTCCGGGAAATGTACTCGCCGGTATCTGGTGCGCAACCCACCGCTATGCCGAAACGGTCTCCTTTTTCCGCTCGTACTTCTTCACTGGAGTGAGGACGAGAGGCTGCAGCGCCGCCGCATTGAACGATGCAATCTGCCGCTCTTCGGGGGCCGGGCCGTAACGAGTCGTCCGCTGGCGCGGCGTCCGGTTCATGTAATGGATCGTCCGCTCCATCTCCTCCGGCGGCAGTTCCTGCCCAAAGGCGGCGCCGGCGGCCCGCGAGATACTCTCGTTCATCAGCGTGCCGCCCATGTCGTTCACGCCCGCGGCGAGGCACGCCTTCACGCCCTCCACGCCCATCTTCACCCACGATACCTGGATGTTTGTGATGTACGGGTGCAGCGCCAGTCGCGCGACCGCATGCATGAGTACGGCCTCGCGGAACGTCGGTCCCTGGCGCGCCTTCCCCTTCAGGTAGATCGGGGCTTCCATGTGCACGAACGGCAGCGGCACGAACTCCGTGATCCCGCCCGTACGCTGTTGCAGTTCGCGCAGGCGGATGAGGTGGCGCGCCCAGTTCACCGGCCCATCAATGTGCCCGTACATGATGGTCGAAGTCGTCCGGAAGCCTTCGTTGTGTGCCGCTTCCACGACGTCGAGCCATTGTTGCGTTGTGAGCTTGTCCGGGCAGAGTGTCACGCGCACTTCGTCGTCGAGGACCTCGGCGGCTGTTCCCGGCAGCGTACCCAGGCCCGCAGCTTTCAGCTTTCGCAGGAACTCCGGCACCGGTATTCCGAGCGTCTCGGCTCCCTGCGAGACCTCTAGCGGGCTGAACGCATGAATATGCATGTCCGGCAGTGCGTCCTTCACGGCCCCGAGGATGTTCAGGTACGTCTGGCCTGTGTACTCGGGGTGGATGCCGCCCTGCATGCAAACCTCGGTCGCTCCCCGTTCCCATGCCTCTTCTGAGCGCCGAACGATCTCGTCGAGGCCGAGGTCGTACGGCGTGCCGCGCAGGCTCTCGCTCATCTTTCCCTTCGCGAACGCGCAGAACTGGCACTTGAAGTAACAGATGTTCGTGTAATTGATGTTCCGGTTCACCACGTACGAAACCGTGTCGCCGTTTACTGTCTTGCGCAGCCGGTCAGCCGCGTCGCACACCAGGTGGTAATCGTCTCCGCGCGCCTTGAACAGCCGCGCGAGGTCTTTCTCGTCCAGGTCCTGGCCAGCCTCTGCCCGATCAAGGATCGCCCGAATTTCAGGAGTCGAAGTATCGATCGTGCGACTCGCATCGAGCTTCTGGGGAATGTCGACCGCCGGCGGCGCTATCTCGGCGTCCCCCGGTGACCACGTCTCCACGCGGGCGAACCCGTCGCCGTCGATGGCTCGGACCACGGCCGTCGCCATCTCGGGCGATTGCCAGCGCGCAGAATCGAGTGCCCAGTCCGGATACACAGCGAGGCGTTCGGTCAGCACTTTGCCGCATGCGGCGGTGTGGTCGCGCAGCGAGTCGAGGTGCGGCCATGGGGCCTCGGGGTTCACGTGGTCCGGCGTCACGGGCGAAACCCCGCCCCAGTCGTTTAGTCCCGCCGCCACGAGCTTCGGATATTCGTCATAACTCAGGTTCGGCGGCGCCTGGATGTTCATCTCCGGCCCGAACACGATGCGCGCCATCGCAATCGACCACAGCAGGTCATCGAGGTCCGGCTCCGGTGCGTTGGCCATCTTCGTATCGGCCTTCGCACGGAAGTTCTGGACGATGATCTCCTGGATGTGGCCGTACTCGGCGTGCAGGTCGCGCAGCGCCAGGAACGACTCGATTCGCTCGCGCCGGGTCTCACCGATGCCGATGAGGATTCCCGAAGTGAACGGCACCTGCAGTTCGCCCGCGTCTCGCATGGTCTGCAGGCGTGGCGCCGGGTGCTTATCCGGCGACCCGTAGTGGACCTGCCCCTTCTCGTGGAGCCGATCGGTCACGCTCTCGAGCATGATCCCCTGCGAGATCGTCACCTTTCGCAGCGCCGCGATCTCGTCGCGAGTCATCACGCCGGGATTGGCGTGCGGAAGCAATCCAGTTTCCTTGTAGACGAGCTCCGCCATCGCGGTGAGGTAGGCAATGGTGCTCGGATAGCCCATCTCGTCGAGTTCTCGCCGCGCGACTTTGTACCGAAGCTCCGGCTTATCCCCGAGAGTGAAGAGGGCTTCTTTGCAGCCCTGTGCGGCGCCTGCGCGCGCAATTTCCAGCACCTGTTCGGGTGTCATGTAGGCGCGCTGGCCGGGCACCGGTGGCTTCGCGAACGTGCAGTAGTGGCAAACGTCGCGACACAGCTGCGTCAGTGGTATGAACACCTTGCGCGAGTAAGAGATCACGTTGCGGTGATACGAATCGCGCAGGGCCGCAGCGGTCTCCAGCAGCGGAGCGAGCTCGGTTTCGTCCGCGAGCGCGAGCGATTCTTTTCGGCTCGGAAGCGACCCACCTAAGGCCCGCCGCAGGATCTCCGGGGTGTTCTGTTGCATAGGGGCCTCCGCTGCCGACGAGTGAGTTCAAAAGTTGAACTTACTCTCTCGCGTGCGTAGCATAACGCAACGCTCCTCCCGAGGAAACCCGATGACCCGAAGCGTCCGATGCCCTGTTGCCAGCACCCTTGACCTTGTCGGCGACAAGTGGACCTTGCTCATCGTCCGCGATCTGCTCCGCGGCCGTTCGCGTTTCACCCAGTTGCGGGAGTCCGTGGAGGGCATTCCGCCCGCCGTCCTCTCCCGCCGCCTGAAGGACCTTGAAGCCGCCGAAATCGTCACGCGGAAGCTTTACCAGGAACACCCGGAACGGTACGCCTACCAGCTCACGGCCAAGGGCCACCAGCTCGGTGTTGTGGTCGGCGCCCTCGCGAATTTCGGCGAGAAGTACGCCGAAAGCGACCTCTCGCTGGTCGACGGTGAATGTGGCCACGGCATCCAGGTCGTCTATCACTGCCCCACCTGTGCCCGGGAATCTCCGCGCCGCAGGGCACGTATCGTTGGGCACCTCGGCGCGTAAGGTAAGGCGATGCCTTCCTTGCGTACCTCGTACAACCTCTGGCCCGTGTACAACCGGCAGCTGATCGAGGCGATCCGCCCCTTGAGCCCCAACGAGGTGCGTCTCGCGCCCGGCCCCGAGCGATGGCCACTCTGGGCCGTGGCCGGACACCTGGCATGCCAGCGTGTCTTTTGGCTTGCCGATTTCGCGGGTGTGCCCGGAAAAGAATCGACTCCGTTCCTCGATGCCGCCTCGAATTGTCCCGGAGACGACGATCTGGAGAACGTCCTCGAGGCCGACCGGCTTGTACGCGCCCTCGAGACCACGTTTGTTCTCATCGAACGTTGCCTCGATTCCTGGACGATCGAGTCGCTTTCGGAGGAGATCGTTCGCAACTGGCCCAATGGCGAGACGTGGAGGCGCGAGAGGGGCAACGTGATCCAGCGCGTCTTCGCCCACGACCTCTCGCACATCGCCGAAATGAACGAAACGCTCGCCGCGGCTGGCCGGCCGGCGGTCAATCTCTGGCAGTGATGCCCGAATCTGTCCCAATTCGGCAGCTCTGTTTGCCGCCTCGCTTAGGCCGGAACTAAACTAACTGTTCCACTAAATCGCGGAGTACCTTGTGCATGTCATTGGGCTGACGGGTGGGATCGCCAGCGGTAAGTCGACCGTGACCCGCTTTTTCAAAGATCTCGATATCCCCGTAATTGATGCCGACGTACTCGGCCACCGTACCTACGATCCCGGCACCGACACGTTCGCCGCCGTTGTCAAAGCATTCGGCGATGACCTTGTCGCCGCCGACGGCACCATCGACCGCCGCGTTCTCGGTGGCAAGGTCTTCGGCAAGCCCGATGAACTCAAGCGCCTGACCGATATCGTCTGGCCGGGCATCCGCAAGCTCGCGAGCGAAGCCCTCTCCGAATTCGAGGCCGCCGGTAACACGATTGTTGTCCTCGAAGCCGCCGTCATGTTCGAAGCCGGCTGGGAAGACCTCGTCGACGACATCTGGGTTGTCGTCGTCGAGCCCGACCTCGCGGTGAAACGCCTCGCCGAACGCAACGGCCTCGACGAAACGGCCGCCCGCGCGCGCATCGATTCGCAACTCTCCAACGCGGAGCGCATCGCCCGCTCGCACGTCGTGATAACCAACAACGGGACGCTCGAAGAACTCCAATCGGCCATCCAGAGCGCCTGGGACGAACTACAACAGAAGCTGCAGACCGCGGCCGGGAGGTAAGGACCATGACTGAAACCATCGAATCATCAGCAACGGTTTTCAACGTCGAGGAATACGCCGTCCACGACGAGCCCTACTACCTCCCAATCGCCGATGAAGTGCAGCTCTTCGAGACCGCCTACGCCGAGCGCATCCCGGTCCTCCTCAAAGGCCCAACCGGTGCCGGCAAGACGCGCTTCGTTGAGTACATGGCCTACAAGCTCGGCCGCCCGATGATGAAAGTCTCGACGCGCACGGGTGAAGAAGCCGAGCACCGGATGCCGCTTATCACCGTTGCCTGCCACGAAGACCTCACCGCGAGCGACCTCGTCGGCCGCTACCTCCTCGACACCGACGGGACCCGCTGGACCGATGGCCCCCTTACCCGCGCGGTCAAGGTCGGCGCCATCTGCTACCTCGACGAAGTCGTCGAAGCCCGCAAAGACACCACCGTCCTCATTCACCCGCTCACCGACTATCGCCGCCTGCTCCCGATCGAGAAGCTCGGCCAGGTGATCGAAGCCGCCGAAGGCTTCCTTCTCGTCATTTCGTACAACCCGGGCTACCAGAGCGCCCTCAAGGACCTGAAGCATTCCACGCGTCAGCGCTTCATCGCGATCGAGTTCGATTACCCGCCTCGCGAACAGGAAGCTGAGATCATCGCCCACGAGTCTGGTTGTTCGAAGGAAACGGCCATGGACCTCGCCCGCCTCGGCGAGAAGGTCCGCAACCTCAAGGAGCACGGCCTCGGTGAAGGCGTCAGCACACGACTCCTCGTTTACGCAGGCCGACTGATCGCGAAGGGCGTCGGCGCTCGCCGCGCCTGCCAGGTCGCCATTACCTGGGCCCTGACCGACGACACGGAAGTCCAGCGCAGCATCGAAGAAGTCGTGACGAGCATCTTCGAGTAGTGCCTGGTTCCCGGTGCCAGGTGCCCGGAACGCAATTGGGGGGTGCCCTACGGCCGTTTATCGGTTTGAGGATCTGATCGCGTGGCAACGCGCCCGGACTCTCGCTGGCGAGGTATACGCGTGCACTCGAGAGGAGCCCTTGCGACGCGATTTGGACTCTCGGGACAGATGCAGCGCTCGGCGGTTTCTGTGATGGCGAATAACGCGGAAGGCTTCGAAAAGCACCGCAGTACTGAGTTCGGCCGCTTTCTCGACATCGCGAAAGGTTCGCTCGCTGAAGTGCGCTCACACCTCTACATCGCGTCAGATGTCGGATACCTGAGTGCCGCAAGGCTGGAGGAACTCCTGAAACTCGTCGACGAAACGGGCAAAGTCCTGGCGGGCCTCCGTCGTTCGACGGCCAACGCACCGGGCACCGGGCACCAGGCACCGGGAACTCCGTGACCAAACTTGGCCTCGTCTCCGACATCCACTGCAACATTGGTGGCCTCGAACAGGCCCTGGAGCTTATGGCGCCGTTCGATGAGCTGTGGTGTGCCGGGGATTCCGTCTTCCAGTTCCGCTGGTCGAACGACGTCGTTGCGAAACTCCGCGACCTCGACGCCAAAGTGGTACTTGGCAACCACGAGGAGACCATCCTCAGCCGCGATGGCGAACGCGCCCTTTCCTCGCCGAAAGTCGACCAGGATCTCGTCGCCTGGATGCGCGAAAAGCCATACCGCATCGAGGAAGTGATCGACGGGAAGAAGGTCGTGATGACCCACGGGTCGCCTTGGGAGCCGTGGAAGGAGTACCACTACCCCCACGAGACCATCTGGAGCCGCGCCGCCGAACTCGATTGCGACGCCGTCATCGTTGGGCACACGCACTTCAAAATGTCGCAGCGTTTCGGAAGAGTGCTTGTCATAAATCCAGGTTCGGCAGGCGATCCCCGCGACCATCGCAACGACTTCCAGCTTTCCTGCGCGACCTGGGACACGACAACAGACGAGGTTGTCTTTTACGATTACAAGGATCCAACTCGCAACTTCGTGAAGCACTCGGGAGAGGCATGAGCCGGCACGCGGCGCGGTTCCGCTCTCGCGTTTCCCCAGTTCAGCACGGACTACCATCGGAGGCACACCAGGGCGCATGACTATCGTTGGAGAACTCCTGGCACGCCACCACGAACGCCTTTCGGGCTTCCCCGCTCCGCTCGAACAGCACTACGAGGCCGCACTGCGCGCGCTCGCGCCGCGCCTGACCCCGTCGCAGATGCAGACCTGGGCCGAAACGGGCGTTGAGCTGACTGCCCTGAGCCTCCGTTCGTGGGAGGCCGCCGTCGAATACTTCAAGGCCGGCGCCGCCATGCCCCAGAACGCCACCTGGGAGGCCATCGAGACCCTCGGCCGCGAAGCCGTCCAGATGGCCGGCGAATCCGCGCCTCTCGCGGTGAGCTTCCTCCGCGCTTCTCCCTCGACCATGGAGGCCGTCGGCCCTGCCCACGTCCGCCAGTGGGCCGACCTTGGCCGGCGGCTCTACAAAGGGAACTGGAAGAGTTCCTCGCTCGCCGCCCAGTTCTTCGACCTCGCCCCAACCGTATTCGGCGTGATGCGCATCGGCCAGGCCGCGCGCCTCGTCCTCTTCATCGATGAGCTTTCCCGCCACAGCTACGAGCTCGCTTCGGCCTGTCTGTCATCCGCGCCCACCGTCCTCCAGAAACTCGATGAGGACGACCGCCTGCCGTTCATCGCCTTCGCGGTCGAACTGGCCCAGTCCAGCTGGGCCGACTCCCGGCTCTACTTCGAGCGGGGCTCCGCCCTCATCCAGAAGGTCCACGCGCCGGTCCGCGAACGCTACCTCGTGCTTTCGGCGCAGGTTGCCCGCGGCCACAACCGCTCGGCCTTCCAGTATTTCGAAGAAGCCTCGGCAGCGCTCGGAGAACTCGAACCCGATGACCACTTCAAGGTCATCGAACTTGCCGAACAGCTGGCCCCTTACTCTGCCTACGCAGCCATGGACTTTGTCACCAGCGTGCCGAATGTCCTCAGCCGCATCCGCATCGACGAACTCGAACCGTGGCACAACGCCGGGCTCAAGATCCTCCAGGCCAGCCACGATGGTGGCGAGGCGTACTTCCGCCTCCAGTCCACCCGCGGCGAGGACATCCTCGATACCCTCTCCGCGCGCGTCGAACTCTCCAAGATCGGCGAGATCATGCGCCTCTATTGCAAGGCGCTTACGGGCCGAAACGTCAGTATCCAGACCGCCGAATCCCTCGCCGAAAAAGGCATTGGCTGGGTCGAGGAGCACCGTGCCAGCACCGACGGCAGCACAATCTTCCTCCCGGAACTGATGGAGCGGTTCCACGAAAAAGACGAGAACTTCGCCGCCATGAAAGTGTTCGCCACCCACCAGGCGGCGCACATCGAATTCGGCAGCTTCGATTTCGATTTCCACCGCCCCGGAGCCGTCTTCCCGCTCCGGCGCGTAGCATTCGCCGGCTCGCGGGAAGCACCAGCAACCACCGACATGGAAGAGTACTTCGACCTCTTCCCCGAGCGGCAGCTGGCAAGCGACCTGTTCACTATCGCCGAAGACTCCCGCATCGACTCCCGCGTGAAGGCGGAATACGGCGGCATCCGCCGGCCGCTCGTCCGCATGCAGCAGGAAGAGCTCCTGAAGCGCCCCGACGCGCGCCAGCTTCCGCTCCGAAACGGCTTCGTCGAGAACCTCGTGCGCGCCAGCCTCGATGGTATCGACGCTATCCGCTGGCCCAAAGATCGCGCGGAGGAGATGGCGCGCGCGCTCGGCCTGCTCAAGGCCGTGCAATCGCCCGAGGCGGTGGTCGAAGACGCCGCGGAAGCAACGCTCGCCCTCTACGAGATCGCCATTGCCATCCCCAACATCTTCGAGGATATGGAGGAGGGCGAGTGGGACAGCGTTGAGCCGATGGATGCCGGCCAGGCCATGCCCATGGAGGGCGGCGAATCCGGCGGCGAAGGCAGCCAGATGCAGCTCGGCAGCTCAGAAGGCGGCGAGGGCGAGGCGGACTACGAAAGCCCGCAAGAGATCGACTTCCGCGGCGACTTCAAGCCTGAACTGGTCGACCTGTTGATGAAGCTTCGCGAGAACGCCCAGATGGGCGAAGGCGGCGAAATGTCGCCCGTCCCGCTCACCCCGGAACAGCTCGCTGAACTGCTCGCCAAGAGCGTCGAAATCGACCTCGACGCGATGTACGACGGCGATCTGGATGCCTCAACCGGTATGTTCATGAGCAACCTCATGAAGGAAGCCGGCAACCCGGCTTCGGAAAAGGGTGACCAGGGCCAGCCGACTAGCGACAACAGCACGGGCGCTGGCGAAGGCGAAGAGCCGCTCATCCCGATTGTCACCGTCTACTACTACGACGAATGGGATTTCCGCGCACAGGACTACAAGCCGCGCTGGTGCGCCGTGAAGGAATCCAAGCTCGAAGAGGGCGAAGACAACTTCTACGAAAACGCTCTTCGTGAGCACGCTGGCCTCGTCGCCCAGACTCGCAAGCAGTTCGAGTTGATGAAGCCCGAGATGTTCCGCAAGCTCAAGCGCCTGCCGGATGGCGAAGATTTCGACCTCGACGCAGCCATCGAATGGATGATCGAGAAGAAGGCCGGCGCCAGCCCGAACGAGAAGATCTACTGGCGCCGAAACAAGATCGAGCGGGATGTCGCTGTGGCCTTCCTCATCGACATGTCCGCCAGCACCGATGAAGAAATCAACAAACGCGAAAAAAAGTACGACGACGACGATTACGACGACGATCCGCGCAAGTACCTCAGCTGGTGGGTCTCCAAGCGCCGCCAGGAGCTGACTAGCCCGCCCAAGCGCATCATCGACCTCGAAAAAGAGTCGACGGTGCTGCTGATGACCGCCCTGGAGACCATCGGCGACCAGTACGGCATCTACGGCTTCAGCGGCTACGGGCGTGACAACGTGGAGTTCTTCGTCATCAAGGACTTCAACGAAACGCTGGACCACAAGATCAAGAACCGGCTCGACAAGGTGACGCCGATTCGCTCGACGCGCATGGGCCCCGCAATCCGGCATGCGACCTACAAGCTGATGGAGACCGACGCGAAGGTGAAAATCCTCGTCCTCCTCAGCGATGGCCGCCCGCAGGACCACGGCTACGGCCGTGACCGCACCGAGAAGGAATACGCCATCCACGATACGAAGCAGGCCCTCAACGAGGCGAAGCGCGAAGGCATCACGCCGTTCGCCCTCACCGTCGACCGCGCGGGCCACGACTACCTGAAGACCATGTGCGAAGACATGGGCTATGAAGTCGTCGCCGATATCGAAGCCCTGCCAAGCCGCCTCCCGGCTCTCTATCGCCGTCTCACCGAGTAGGACGGTGGCCTGGTTTGATTGCCCTCGGTTGGGACATCGCGTTGAACTAACCGAACGAGCGCGCAGACCAAATCGGGTCCAGCCACCCGGTCGAGGCGGCCATCATCCTCGCATCGATCAAAACAACGCTTGCCGCCCCGGACCTTGTGTACCGATCCGTCCAGAACAATGCAGAGTTCCTGCTCGCACGAGAAGTTGACCTCCCAACAGGAACTAAGCACAGTGTTCTTATCGTGGCTCGCCAGGAATCGCCCGTGCGGTTCTGGATTGTCACCGCATTTATTGCACGGCGATTGCCGGGAGTCGGCCGATGGGAACCCACCTAGTCTTCGACTATGACGCCGTTGGCGACATTCTCTATGTGAACCTGGTGCCGCCGTATGCAGGCCAGGACTCAGATATGGTGAGTGACTTCGTGGTGGCGCGGTCCAACCCGGAAACAGGACACATCGAGAACCTCGAAATTCTGTTCTTCATGGAACGCGCCCGCAACGGGGAACAAATCGATGTGCCGATTGGCGGCGAACTCAGCCTCCTTGCCGAGGCGAGCTGACTGACATTGCATCTCATCCTCGTGCGCCACGGTGAATCGCTTGGAAACGCGAGCGGCGTCCTTCAGGGCAGGCTCGACTACGCCCTCAGCGACCGTGGAATCCAGCAGGCGGAGTTGACGGCAGTTCGGCTCGCCTCCTCCGGCGCAGTGCGAATCCTCTCGAGCCCCTTGACGCGCGCAAGTGCCACCGCCGCCTTCATCTCGTCATCGCTCAAGATCGACTTGCGTCTCGAACCGGACCTGGCCGAATACGACATCGGCGAAGCCGCCGGTCTGACTGGCACCGAACTCCGCACGAAGTTCCCCGAGATCCTCAACTCGCGAGCTACTGGCCGACGGTTCAAATACCCGGGCGAAGAAGGACGCGATAACTTCGATGCCCGCCTCAATCGTGCCATGGCGAACTTCCGCGAACTAGAAGGCACCACCATCGCCGTCGCCCACGGCGGCGTCATCAGCGCCTTCTGCCACATCGTCGTCGGCCTCGACCTCGACCGGCCCGGCGCCTTCCAGGTCGGCAACTGCTCCATCACGGAAATCACTGAAGACCGCGCGGGCCGGCTCGTCCTAGCCAGGCACAACGACATGTGCCATCTCGAAGGCATCGAGACGATGCTCGACCGAGGATAACGAGTCCGGTTTCGTTGACTGGTGCGGGGTTAGCCCGGAACGGGCTACTTTTGGGCTTTGGCCTGCTGTTCCAGAATCGTGTTCGCGATCAATTTCGCGTGCGGGAACGGCTTCCAGCCGTCGGGCGTGTTGTAATACCGCGTACCCGCCTGGTATTCATCTGGCTCGCGCTCCCCGTATTCGACATCGACGCCGTTCACACGGATAGATGGTGAACCGAGGAACTTCTTCGCGCGTGCGTCCTCCGAGTCGTACACCTCCGTGTAGAACACCTCGATGCTCGGGTCGGTCGATTCGATGGCCATCTTCAGGGCCTCTTCGGCCTTCTCACTGCGGCCGGTTGCCTTTGAATACATGAATTCGATCTTCATTGTGGTTCTCGTAGTCCTGAGTTAGTCGGCTCCTCGTCACGAAGTGCTGCCCATCTCGCGAATGCGCGCGCCTCGAAGCCGAGTTCGCCTGGTACGTAATACTGTGGCGAGCCTAACTCTTCGGGCAAATACTTCATTCCCCTGGCAACGTGGCCTTGCTCCTCGTGTGCATACCGGTAGCCCTGTCCGTAACCGAACTCGCGCATCAACCCCGTGACGGCGTTCCGTAGTTGCATGGGAACCGGCAGGTGCGAGGTTTTCGCCACATCCGCCGCGGCCCGGCCGTAACCGGCGCCGACGCTGTTGCTCTTGGGAGCGAGAGCCAGGTAGAGCGTGCATTCCGCCATCGCGAAAAAGCCTTCGGGCATCCCCACGAAGTGGACAGCCTGCTGGCACGCGGTCGCGACTACCAGGGCCTGCGGGTCGGCAAGGCCCACATCCTCTGAGGCCAGGATCACCAGCCGGCGGATGATGAAGAGCGGGTCTTCGCCGCTCTCGATCATTCGCGCCAGCCAGTAGAGGGCGCCGTCAGGATCGCTCCCCCGGATTGTCTTGATGAAGGCCGAAATCGTGTCGTAGTGGTAGTCGCTCTGACGGTCGTAGTACGGTCGCCGATCTTGCAGTGCCTGCGCGACATCAATCGCGGCAATCACCTTTCGGCCCGCGCCTTCGGCAACATCCGCCGCGATTTCGAGTGCCGTCAGGGCCGCGCGTCCATCGCCGCCGGCGCCTTCCAGTAGCGCCCTGCGGCCGTCATCGTCGATGGCGAGGCCACGCTCTCCCAGCCCTCGTTCCCGGTCGGCAAGCGCTCGTTCGATGACCCGGCCGAGGGCCTCTGGACCGAGTTGCTTAAGCCGAACCACGCGCGCCCGGCTGAGCAGCGGAGCAATGACCTCGAACGAGGGATTCTCCGTCGTCGCGCCGATCAGCGTCACCGTCCCGTCTTCGACGTACGGCAGGATGACATCTTGCTGCGCCTTGTTGAAGCGATGAATCTCATCGATGAAGAGCACCGTGCGCATGCCGGCCGCACGCCGGGCCTGGGCTTCCGCGACGACTTTGCGAAGATCCGCCACGCCGGAGGATACCGCCGAAACTGCCATGAACTCGGCGTTCACCCCCTTCGCGAGGATGCGCGCGAGGGTTGTCTTTCCGCAGCCCGGCGGTCCCCAGAGGATGAACGACGGCAGCCGGCCGCGTTCGAGCGAGCCGCGGAGCATCGATCCTGGCCCAACAGCCTCTTCCTGCCCGACGAAGTCGTCGAGCGTGGTCGGCCGCATCCTCGCCGCCAGCGGGGCGTCCGGCGGGAGGTGTTCATCGCCGAACGATAGCTTCGGCTGCATGGCTACTCACACAGGCTTTCGCGCGCGACGCTGACCAGTTTCGTGATTTCAAGCTGGCCGGTGTACTGGCCCAGGTGCCCGTAGCCGTCGCCGCCGGTTTCGAGCTTGCCCTCGAACTTCAGGTACACCTCGGAACCGAAGCCGTTGGCCCCGGCCTTCTGCATCTCCGAGGTGAGGTCGATCGGCTTTTGCCAGACCAGCCAGTACTTCACATCGGGCGAGTTGCACGGAACGAAGGACGATACCTCGAACCCATAGCTGTACTTGCCAACGAAAGTCGACGAGCGTTCGCGCTGGCTTCGGTAGATCGCGATGCCCGCCAGTATCGCCAACACAGCCACGAACAACCCGATGGCGAGGTACCACCACTGCTGACTCATCCGCGCAGTTTAGCCGCTGGCTCCTTCATCGGGGAGGAGCGTCGCTGATCGTCGCCGGGCCGATCTCGCGGACAACTCGCACCAGGAAGATGTCTTCGCTCCCGTTTGGCGAGGGAAGCACCGTGCCTTCGACTCGCACAGCCGCCGTGCCGTATCCGGGCGTCCAGGCCGCATCGAACCCTGCCTCGCGCAACGCCGATATGAGTCCTGAATCTGCGGTCCACTCCACCCGAAATCGAGCGGAGCCGCCGGCCGCGCGAAGTTCGCTCACGCCCCAGCCAAGCGTGAACTGCCCCTTCAGCACTACCGTGTCCATGACGGCGCCTAACCTGCGAGGAGTGCGATGGTCACGCCGTCGCCGCCATCCTGTGGCGAGGCCGATTCGAATCGCTTCACCAGCGGATGGTTCGCGAGCGCTTCGCGGATTGCCGCGCGGAGCGCCCCGGTGCCTTTTCCATGGATGATCCGCACAAACGGCAGGCCCGCGCGAAAAGCGCCATCCAGGTAGGTCTCGAATTGCTCCAGTGCTGCTTCGGCGCGTTGTCCGCGCAGGTCAAGCTCCATGCTCACATGCGGCCCGGTCGGCACTGCCACCTTCTCTCCCGAAGGGCCCATCTGTTCAATCCGGTCGATGCGCTCCACCGAAACCTTCATTCGCAGCGAGCCGAATTGCACTTCGACGCGGCCGTCGTCTCCAACCGCCGTGAGGGCTTCGCCCAGCTGAGGAATGTCGCGGACGTGAATGACGTCGCCGGGTAGCACCTCGTGGCGGAATGTCACCGGCGCGGGCGCCGCGCGCCTTGGCTTCGCGGCCGCTGTCACCTTTTCGAGGTCTGCGTCCATTCGTTTGAGCGTCGCGTCGGCCTCGCGCGCATCGAAAGCGCTGGCCGCTGCCTTGCGCTTGAGCGAATCCACCTCCCGCCGCATCCGGGCGAGGATGTCCTCCGCTTCTCGCTGCGCGGCAGCGAGGATGCCCGCCCGCTCCTGTTCGATCTCATCACGGCGCTCCGCCAGCGAGACGCGCAGTTCTTCTGCCGCCTTGCGCGCCTGTTCTTCGCTCTCCCTCGCATCAGCCGCGGCGGCCCGCTCGGTACGAATCTCGCCGAGCAGGTTCTCGAACTCGAAGTGCTCTGGCGCAAGCTGGTCGCTCGCGAGCTCCAGCACGTCTTCCGAGAGCCCCAGCCGCCGGGCGATGGCGAGCGCGTTTGATTGGCCTGGCAGCCCCACGGTCAGGTGATACGTTGGGCTGAGCGTTTCGATGTCGAACTCCACCGAGGCGTTTCGCAGCCGCGGATCGTTATGCGCGAAGACTTTCAACTCGCCGTGGTGGGTGGTAGCGACCAGCGTGCAACCGCGTTCAAGCAGCGTTTCCAGGATGGCGCGCGCCAGCGCGGCGCCCTCCGCCGGGTCAGTCCCGGCGCCCAGTTCGTCCAGCAATACCAGCGTCCCTGGCTCAGCTTTCCCCAGGATTTCGATGATGTTCCGCATGTGCGACGAGAAGGTAGAAAGCGATTGCTCGATCGACTGCTCGTCGCCGATATCCGCGAAGATACGGGGGTAGCTGGCGAACACGCTCCCTTCATCGCACGGTACCGGGATGCCGGACTGGGCCATCAGTGTGAGGAGTCCGAGCGTCTTCAACGCGACCGTCTTTCCGCCAGTGTTCGGCCCGGTGATGATGACGCCCGAGTAGTCGCCGCCGACTTCGAGGCTGGTCGGGACCACCTCGCCACGCAGCAAGGGATGGCGTCCGCGCTTGATAATCGTCGCGCCCGCGGGCCGGAACCACGTGTCCACCTCGCCCGGAGGAGGCAGGCCTGCCTTCATCCTCCTCCCTAACCTCACCTTCGCGTTGATGAGGTCGAGTTCGCCAAGCGCCATCGTGCTGCGCAACGCATCTTCTTCGGCTGCGCCCAGGAGCGCGGTCAGCCGCTGAAGCACGCGCCGCACTTCGCGCTGTTCGGCAAGCTGCAGTTCCCGCACCTGGTTCCCCGCGTCCACCACGCCCATCGGTTCGACGAACACCGTCGCCCCGCTCGACGAGACGTCGTGGACAATTCCCTGGACCTGCCCGCGGTAGTCCGCCTTCACCGGGATAACCTTGCGTCCGTTGCGCTCCGTCAGAAGGCCTTCCTGGGCCACACCCCGGCGGATGGCATCGGCAAGCGCCGCCTGTGCCCGCTGTTCCAGCCGCGATTCGGCGACGCGCAGTTCGCGCCGGGTTATCGCGAGCTGTTCGCTTGCCGCGTCCGCCACCTCTGCGCGCGATGTGATGGCAAGATCGACTTCATCGGTGAAGCGGCGGAAGTCGCTGATGGCGTCGGCCAACATCGCGAGCCGCGGCGCACGGTCCCGGATCTTCTCGATGACGCGGTGGGCACTCCAGGCTGTGCGCAGTGTCTGTGCCGCGTCCACCAGGTCAGTCGGCTCCAAAACTTGCCCAATGGCGGCCGCGTGGATCGCCGGGCGGATGTCGTGCGCGCCCGCGAAGGGCACGTCGATGCCCATCTGGTCGATAGCACGCATCTCGGCGGTCTGCAGTTGGAGCTCATAGGCCGCCAGGTAGTCCGGTTCTGGCCGCACGGCAAGGGCAAGCTCGCGCCCGATGCTGAACGCAGCTTCGTCCGCGAGCAAGGCCAGCACCTTGCCGAATTCGAGTACGCGAAGTGTGTGGTCATCCACAACACTAGCGTAGAGCCCCCATCAAGGCCGGGCCAGAGGATTCGCATGTCTTGGCGCTCACCCGTATGCTTTGCCATCGAATTCGGCTAGACAAGTATCAGGATTTGCGAATGTTTTCGAAGGTCCTCGTGGCCAATCGCGGTGAAATTGCGCTTCGAATTGTGCGCGGTCTCCGCGACCTTGATATCACTTCCGTGGCGGTCTACTCCGAGGTCGATGACCTCGCCCGGCACGTTCGGTATGCCGACGAGGCCTACCTCATCGGCCCTGCCGACGCGCGCGAAAGCTACCTCAACGGTGACAAGATCATCGAGGTGGCGAAGGCTTGCGGCGCCGAGGCTATCCACCCCGGATACGGCTTCCTCGCAGAGAATGCTGACTTCGCCGAGGCCTGTATCAACGCCGGCCTCACCTTCATCGGGCCCTCGCCTGAATCTATTCGCCTCCTCGGCGACAAGATCGAAGCCCGCAAGATCGCGGACCAGTGTGGCGTGCCGGTGTTGCCGGGCAGCGGCGAGGTCACCTCGGTCGATGAGGCGATGGCGTTCGCCGATAGCATCGGCTATCCCGTGATGGTGAAGGCGGCCGCGGGAGGCGGCGGCCGGGGCATCCGCCTCATCGGTTCGGCCGAAGAGTTCCGCGAGGCGGCCACTCGCGCGATGCAGGAGGCGCAAGCCGCCTTCGGCAACTCCGCTATCTACGTCGAGAAGAACTTGCAGCGGGTACGCCACATCGAGGTCCAGGTGATTGCCGACAAGTTCGGCAACGCCGTCCCCGTCGGTGAGCGCGAGTGCTCCATCCAGCGCCGCCACCAGAAGCTCATCGAAGAGTGCCCCAGCGTTGCCGTTTCGCCGCAGCTTCGCCGGCACCTCACTCGCGCCGCGGTTCGGATCGCCCGCGCCGCCAACTACCACAACGTCGGCACAGTCGAATTCCTCCTCGCCGAAGACGGCAGCTATTACTTCCTCGAAATGAACACCCGCCTGCAGGTCGAACACCCGGTAACTGAAATCGTCACCGGCACCGACCTGGTGAAAGACCAGATTCTCGTCGCGGCGGGCGAAGAGCTTCCCTACGAAGAGGCCGACCTCCTCACGCGAGGCTGGGCGATCGAATGCCGGATTGTGGCGGAGGACCCGTTTAACAATTTCCTCCCGTCCGTGGGGCGGGTCGTGTTCGCACGCGAGCCCGCGGGCCCCGGGATCCGCGTCGAGAGCGCCCTCTACGACGGCGTCGAAGTGACCCCGTATTACGACTCCCTCCTCGCGAAGGTGACCGCATGGGGCCGGACCCGCGATGGCGCCCTTTCGCGCATGCGGCGGGCGCTCAACGAATTCCGCGTTGTCGGTGTTGCAACCAACATCCCGTACCTCCAGCAGATTCTCGAACACCCGGACTTTGTCACCGGTGACATGGATACCGGCTTCCTCGACAGGAACCAGCTCTTCGCGGAAGAGCCGCTGGCCGCCCAGCGCGAAATTGCCGAGATTGCGGCCCTCCTGCTCGTCACCGGTGCGGAGTACGAATCTGAAAACGGCAACGGCAACAGTGCCGCATCGACCAACGGCCACCGAAGCGGGTCCGGTTCGAGCTGGCGCTCGCGCATGACTGGAATGAGCGAAGTGAAAGCGATGGGACGATGGCCACGAAGTATCTAGTTCGCGACCCCGAAGCCGAAAGCGAATACGAACTCGAACGTACCGATGACGGCATCCGCGTGCGGCGAGCCGGCACAGAGGAATGGAAGGCGGTCGACCTCCAACCAATCGGCGACTCTCGGCTCTATCTCCTCATGGTCGACAACCAGCCGACTGAGATCTTCCTCGAACGCAGGCGTGGCGGCGCCGTCGCCACATTCGGGCGACACATCCTGGACTTCGATGTCGAGCGATGGCGGGCCCAGAGCGCCGGCCGGGCCGGGCGAACAGAAGCAGGCGGCGCGAGGCGCATCACCGCGCCGATGACGGGCTCGATCGTCGAGGTCCGCTGTTCCGCCGGTCAGCAGGTGGTCGCCGGGGATGTCCTCCTCGTCATCGAGTCCATGAAAATGAACAACGAACTTCGTTCTCCCGCGGCGGGCACCGTCGAGCAGGTCCCGGTTAGGCCCGGTCAGCGAGTGAACGCCGGGGATCTTCTCGTGGCGCTCGATCTGAAGGCGGAGTAGGGCCAAATCGGGCCCCTTCGCTTGACCCCCGATGCCGGCCATGGGTACGGTAACGAATGGCTGTGCTAGGCGGGGAACTAGCGGTGCCCTGTACCCGCAATCCGCTCCAGCGGGGTTGAATTCCTGCTCGAGGGCTGACGTATCGGGGACTGCTCCTGTCGGAGAATGCTGACGACCTGGTCCTGCGCGGCGAGGCACTTCGAACCTGGTCAGGTCCGGAAGGAAGCAGCCATAAGGAGACCGTCTCGGGTGCCGCAGGTCCACCGGGTCTGAGTTCAACGACAGCGGGCAAGCCTGGTACCACGTTCGACAGCAGGTGCACGGCCTAACTTCCTATCCCTCTCTTCGACCGGAGCTCTCGTGCCACGCACTCGCCTCTCCGGTCCGCGCCCGCGAAAAGCCCTTGGGCAACACTTCCTCCGCGATACCGGGATCCTCCAGGACATCACCGATGCTGTGCGCTGCCCACCTGGCGGCCTCGTCCTCGAAATAGGTCCCGGCACCGGGCAGCTCACGGAATTCCTCGTCGCTGCCGGCTACGATGTCGTCGGTCTCGAAATCGAAGACCGCATGATCGCCCACCTTCAGCAGCGGTTTCGCGGCAACCAGCACCTTCGCATCGTTCCCGGGGATGCGAGACTGGTTGATGTCAACGAAGTCATTCCCACGGGCGTCCCCTACGTGGTCGTCGGGAACCTGCCGTATTTCGCCGCGAACCCGATCATCCGTCACCTCCTCGAATCCGAACCCCAACCGCGCGAGATGGTGGTGATGGTCCAGCGCGAAGTTGCGAAGGAGCTCGCGGCCCCCGAAGGAGACTCCTCGCTGCTCTCGATCTCCGTCCGCGCCTACGCCGAAGCTGAATTGCTCTTCAACGTCCCGCCGGAAGCCTTCGATCCGCCGCCGGCGGTCGTTTCAGCCGTTGTTCGCATGGTGATTCGCGAACAGCCGCTGGTGCCGGCCGAACGCAACGCCGAGTTCTTTGAATTCGTCTCGAAAGTCTTCCGCAACCCGCGCAAGCAAATCCATAACGGCCTGAGCCGCGGCGTCTGGCTGCCGCCAGAAGGTGCGCGGCTTGCGCTCGAACGCGCCGGCATCGAGCCCTGGCGCCGCCCCGAGACGCTAACCATCCCCGAGTGGCTCGCCCTTATGGACGCCTGCAACGAGGTCCGAGAGAGTGCCTGAGATGTTTCGAGCACTTGCCCATGCCAAGGTCAACCTCACGCTGGAGGTGCTCGGCACCCGGCCGGACGGCTATCACGAGATAGACACCGTCCTCCAGGAGATAGCGCTCGCGGATTTGGTCACGGTCGAGCCGTCTTCTGGCTGGTCCGTCTCGGTCACCGGACCCCAGGCCGAGGGCACTCCCTGCGACGAATCGAACCTCGCCCTCCGCGCCGCGATGCGGCTTGCGGAACGCGTTGGCGGGTCTCCAGTCCGCGTCCATCTCGAAAAGCATATCCCGGCCGCCGGAGGCCTCGGCGGCGGCGCCGCGGACGCGGCCACGGTCCTGCGGCTGCTCGCAGAAGTGTGGCCGGGAGTGAACGCGGCGGACCTCTCCGCCGTCGCCAAGGCTATCGGGAGCGACGAGGCCTTCTTCCTGGTCGGGGGAACGGCGCGGGCCCGGGGCCGCGGCGAATCAGTGACCTCGCTCCCGCCTATCCCCACGCACGGAGTGGTCGTCTTCGTGCCCGGCCGGTCAATTGAGAAGAAGACTCCGCGCATGTTCGCCGCGCTCGACCGGCACCGGTTCGATTCGGGTTCCGTTTCCGCGGCTTTCGCAGCGCGCCCGCCGCGACAAATCACCGGCCAGGACACGTATAACGCTTTCGAACGCGTCGCCTTCGAGCTCTTCCCCTGGCTCGCTTCGCTCTGGTCCGACCTCGAACGCCGCACCGGTGCGGTCATTCGTCTGGCCGGCGCCGGGCCATGCATGTTCTGGATCGGCCCCACGGATGCAACCACGCGCATCGCGCGGGCGGCTCTCGGCGCCGAGTGCCAGATCATCGAATCGCAAACGGTGCAGCGCGCATGAATGCCGTACTCGGTGGCTGGATGGCTGGCTACGCGATGGCGATCCTCTCGACCTTCGCTCTGACCTATCTCTGCATCCAGCCCGCGCCGCAAAAAGTCATCCAGAAATACCTCGACGTGCCCGGCGTCCTCCTCGCGGTGCCCTTCTCGATCGGCACGGGCGTCGTCTGGACAATGACAGGAATGCTCCTGGGCTCCGCTTACAAACTCGGGGGCTTCGCGGACACGCCGGGAGTGCTCGGCGCTCCGAGCTGGACGTTCCTGTTCATCATGGGTTCGCTTTCGTTCCTGCCTATCCCGCCGCTCCTCCTCCTGGCTCGCCAGTACTGGTGGATCTGGGTGGGGATGTCGCTCAGTTTCCTCGGCCTCTTCGGCTGGCTGATGCCCGTCCTCGCCGAGCGATGATATACTCGTGGCTCTTGTGACAAACGGAACAAATCAACACCTGGAGGCGCGGCGTGCCGGGCACCATTATTGATATGCACCTGCACACCACCAGGGGCGCCTCGGATTCAATGCTCGACCCCGATGACCTGATCGCCGAAGCACGGCGAGTCGGCCTGACCGGAGTCAACATAACTGAACATGACCGCATGTGGGAGAGCTGGGATCTCAGCCCCTTCCGCAAGAAGCACGAGGGCATCTTCGTGTCCAACGGCATGGAAGTTTCGACCGATATGGGCCACATCCTCGCCGTCGGCCTCAAGGGCTACCAGGGCGGAATCCGCCGCCTGGAGAAGCTCCGCGAAGTCGCCGACGAACAGGGTGCATTCCTCATCGTTGCCCACCCGTTCCGCCACTTCTTCGACCCCGTGCACTTCAAGCGCGAAGGCAAGGAGCCGTTCAGTCTCTCGCCCGAAGAAGCCTCCCGGTTGCCCGTCTTCCAGCTCGTCGACGGCATCGAAGTCCTGAACGGCTGCAACACGCCCCGCGAAAATTACTTCGCTCTCCAGGTCGCGAAGACCCTCGGCAAACCCGGCACCGGTGGCTCCGATGCACACTCCACGCAGGGCATCGGCTACTTCGCCGCTGTCTTCGAAGAGACTATCGAGAGCCCGGAACACATGGTCCAGATGATGCATGCCGGTCGCTTCTATCCCGGGCGGGGCCTGCCCCAGGGCGAATTGAACAACTTCTGGGAAACCGCGGAACCGATCGCCTTCTACGATTAGGCGGTTGGACGGGATGCAACCGCGGCGATACGATCCGCCTGTTCGAAGGGGAGTAGTCCCAACGCGCGTCATCGACAGCCTCCCTCCTTGCGAGGCGGTGGCGCGGTCCGGAATTCCGGATGGACGAGACTTTCGGCCACACGCCAACGTCGCGTGTCGGTCGAGGGCAACCTCTCCGGGCCGCGGCAAAAGGAACGCCATTTTGTCCGCCTGCAAATCCATCAGAGCCCTGCCCCAACCTGACCGTGCCTTCGGTGCCCTGTGAGCTCCGACGCGGCTTCGCTGTCCCTCTCAAACTACGGCCGTAGCTGGACAGTCATTGGCCTTGCATCCCTTGTCTGCCTCCCGGGCATAGTGCTCCGGCTTGCCGGCATTCACCCTGCGCCGGTCCTGGGCGCATTCGTGTTCGGCCTCTCGATTCTCGCCGCGGCGTTCCTGCTCAGTTGGGCCGCCGAAACTGCCGAGCTCGACATCTCCCAGGGGCTGGCGATCGCCATCATCGCCATCATCGCCGTGCTTCCTGAATACGCCGTCGACTTCGTCCTCGCCTGGAAGGCTGGGGCCGATCCCGCAGAAGCTCAGAAGGGCCTCGCGATCGCCAACATGACGGGAGGGAACCGGCTCCTCATCGGCGTCGGCTGGCCGATCGTCTTCTTCCTGTTCTTCTACCGGACGAAGCTGAAAGAACTCGTGGTGAACCGCGAACGCAGCCTCGAGCTCGTCTTTCTCGGCGCGGCGACGCTCTATGTCATCTTCATCCCGCTCCGAAACCACGTGAGCGTTATCGATACCATCGTCCTCGTTTCGCTCTTCGTGATGTACATGTACTTCACCTCGAAGGTCGAATCCGAAGAGGTCGAACTCGTTGGCCCTGCGAAAGCGATGGGCCAGCTTCCGAACCGGCCGCGGCGCACACTGGTGATAGGCATGCTGCTCTTCGCGGCGCTGACCATCTTCTGTGCCGCCGAACCGTTTGCGGAGTCCCTTGTCTCGGTGGGCGAGGACTTCGGCGTCTCGCAGTTCCTCCTCATCCAGTGGCTGGCGCCACTGGCATCCGAATCGCCCGAAGTCCTGGTCGCCTGCATGTTGGCCTGGCGCGGCCGGGCGGCGGCGGGAATGGGTGTCCTGATTTCATCCAAGGTGAACCAGTGGACGCTTCTTATCGGCACGCTGCCGATCGCCTTCCTCGTCTCCGCGGGAGACTTCGGCCTCGGCCTTGGCCTTCCGCTGGACACGCGTCAGCGCGAGGAGATCTTCCTCACCGCAGCGCAGTCGGCCTTCGCTATCGCGGTATTCATGAACCTCCACATGAGCCGGCACGAGGCCATTGCGCTCTTTGTGCTCTTCGCCACCCAGCTCTTCATCACGAACGAAAACGTGCGGGCCGTCTACGCCGCCATCTACACGGTCTTGTGCATCGGGCTGTTAATCAGCCACCGGTCCCACATCCCGCGTACGTTTCGCGATGCGTGGGCGGTAATGCGAGCGCGCGAAATCCCCGAGGAAGACAGGGAATTGGAACGCACCTCCCAGGCGGGAGGGTGAAGTCTTCAGCCATCGGCGGATAAACGGAAGCCCCGCGATTGCGGGGCTTTTCGTTTCGTAGCTTTGGTACGCCCGGGAGGATTCGAACCTCCGACCTTTGGGTCCGCAACCCAACACTCTATCCCCTGAGCTACGGGCGCGTTTTGGAATGGTGCCGAAGGTGAGATTTGAACTCACACGCCCGTACGGACACTACGCCCTGAACGTAGCGCGTCTGCCATTCCGCCACTTCGGCTCCAGAATTCATTATGGTCTCGCGCCCTACAGCGTTCAACCGCCGGCGCGGGCTTTTCAATGGTGGGCGGTACTGGACTCGAACCAGTGACCTCGTCGGTGTGAACGACGCGCTCTAACCATCTGAGCTAACCGCCCGCGAAAGGCCAGTATGCGGCCACGCGTCACCGGGTTCAATATGAACTCGGCGAAGCCGCTTTGTGGCTTACAAATCCATCTCAAATCAGCGCCGGTTTCGGCCCCGGTCGCGGCGTTCTGCTTCGATTTTGCTCGTTTGTGGACGATTTCGCGTTACAGCCCTATCCCAAACCACGTTGTGCCCCATACCCGCGCCTCCGTACCCTCTTAGCAATGAAATCCCGGGAACAGCGCTTGCTGAAGGGCCTTCGCGATCTCGGCTTCTGGTTCGGACGTACGGGCCCCGAACCCGCGTGGGCTCCCTACGCCGTTGTCGTCGCGGCGCTCGCCGTCACCGTTGGCATTCGAGCACTCCTGGGTGTCCTCTTCGACGACCAGGCGCCTACGTACCTTCTGTTCCTTGCGCCGGTCATCTTTTCCGCGCTCCTCGGTGGTCTCATTCCAGGTCTGTTCGCCACTCTCGCCGGCTGGGTCGTTCTCGAACTCCTGTTCGTGGAGCCAACCGGAACGCTCAGGCCAACGTCCGATGGCTGGCTCGTGTCCGTGGTGTTCGTCGTCGAGGGCATCGCCATTTCCCTCGTTGGCCGGCTGTTGCGGAGTTCGGTTTCCCAGTTGCTCGCCCGGGAGCAGCAGCTGCTCGCCAGCGAGACGCGCCTCCTCGTGGCCCAACAATCCGCGAGAATTGCCACCTACGAGTGGGATCCCGCCACCGGAAACGCAGTCTGGTCGGAATTTGCCGAAGAGGTGATGGGAATGCCCCCCGGCAGCTTCCAGGGCACCTATGCCGATTCGTTCCGCACGGTGATTCCCGAGGACCGGCCTCTGCTCCAGGCGGCGGCCGAGGAACTGATGCAGACCGGCCACAATGAAATGGAGTATCGCGTTCGCGACTATGACGGCCGCATTCGCTGGATTCGTGGGACAGGGCATGTGGTTAGCCCCGGCCCCGGCGGGCGCGACCATGTCGTCGGGGTGATGATCGATGTCACCGAGCGGAAGCGGCGCGCCCAGACCAGCCAGTTCCTCGCCGATGCAACTGCCGACTTTGCGAGCTCCCTCGACTACCGCAACAACGTCGCCGATGTGGCCGCCATCGCGGTCCGCAGCTTTTGTGATATGGCGGGAGTCGTCCTGATGCACGACGGCGTTATGCCCGGCGAAATTGTCTCACGCGCCCACCGCGACCCCGGGCGGCTGCCGCTCGTCGAGAACTTCGAACGTCGCATCATCGAAGAAGTCGACCAGCCAGGGATACTTGGCAACGCCATCCGGTCGGGCACGCCGCTCTTCCTGCCGCAACTCTCTCCAGAAACGCTGGAAAACGCTGAGATCTCGGCACTGCGGCGGGATGCGATCCTCGCTCTCAATATCTCGGCGGTCATCTGCATTCCGCTCGTTGCTCGCGACCGTAGTCTGGGCGCGCTTATCTTCGCGCAGGAATTCGGACAGACGTTCGATGAGGCCGACTTCCAGGTCGCTACGGAACTTGGCCGGCGCGCCGCCATGGCCATCGAGAATTCACTCTTGCTCGAACAATCCTTCGAACGAGAGGGCGAGGTGGTCCGCGCCAACGAAGCACTCCAGCTCGTCGCCGATGCAGGAGTCGCCCTGGGTTCAACGCTCGACCTCACGGGCGCCCTGAGCTCACTCGCGGACCTCATCGTGCCGCGCTTCGCCGACGTCTGCAGCATCTCGGTGGTGCGGGAAGAAAAACTGGAACTCGCGGCCCTCAGCGCCGCGAACGACGCCCTCAAGGAGGCGGTCGAGACCCTTTCCTTGAAACGAACGGCGCCTCCAGACCTCCTCGCCTCTGCCGCCCACGTGCTACGAAGCGATAAGCCCATCTTCCTGCGGGAGATATCACCGGAACTCCTGGAACGGTTGCTCGGAGCCGACAACCACCCGATGGCCTCTGCGGCGGTCGAACCGCGTTCGCTCATCCTCATGCCCCTCTCCGCACGCGGCCAAACCCTCGGAGTTATGAACTTCATGCGCGTGCAGGGCAGTCCCCTGTTCGACCGCGAAGACCTCTCCCTCGCCGGGCAAATCGCCCGTCGCACGGCCGTCGCCACCGACAACGCCCGGCTGTACGCCGAAGCGCGCCGCGCCAACGATGCCAAGGACGAATTCCTGGGCATGATGTCCCACGAGTTGCGCACGCCAATCACCGTCATCCGGGGAGGCGCCCGGGTGCTGCGCCTACGTTCCGACTATATCGAGGCTGAGACGCGCGAAAGCCTCCTCAGTGACATCGAACGCGAGTCCGAGCGACTCTCGCGCATGCTCGAAAACCTGCTCGCCCTGGCTCGCGCCGAACTCGACCGGGAAGTCAGCCTGGAGCCAGTTCTGCTTCAGCGGCTGCTTCCCGGTCTCATCGAATCGATAACCTCGGACACCGACCGCGATGTAGTCCTCACGGTCGGGCCCAACGTGCCGGCGGTTGCCGCGGAAGCCGGCTACGTCGAACACGTTGTGCGCAACCTCGTCGGCAACGCTCTGAAGTACAGCCCCGGTGACACGGTGGTGGATGTTGTCCTCGGCCGCCATGGCAATGGTGCCTCCGTCCGCGTGCTCGATCGCGGCTTCGGCATCGCCAATGACGAAGCGACCCGCATCTTCGAGCGGTTCTATCGCTCCGAACGCACATCACGCCTGGCCGGCGGCGCCGGGCTCGGCCTCGCGGTCTGCAAACGCCTTGTCGAGACCATGTCCGGCGAAATCTGGGCCACCCCACGAGACGAGGGAGGGGTTGAAGTGGCATTCAGCCTGCCCGCCTACGACGAGGAGGAGATTCCCAATGAACAGTAACGAACCGCTCTTGCTGGTGGTCGATGATGAGGCCGGCATCCTGCGGCTGCTCAAGCTCGAACTGAGCGCGCAGGGCTTCCGAGTCATTACCGCCAATAGCGGCGAGCAGGCCGTGAAGCAGGCCGATGAGCACCGCCCCGACGCCGTGCTCCTCGACATCATGATGCCGGGCCTCTCCGGCCTCGAAGTCATGCGCCGCCTGCGCGAACGCTCGAATCTGCCCATCATCCTCGTCACCGCGAAGGACAAGGACACCGACAAGGTCCGTGGCCTCGAACTGGGCGCCGACGACTACATCGTTAAGCCGTTCAACCCGGATGAGCTCGGCGCACGGGTCCGGGCCGTCCTCCGCCGCACGATCGCCCAGGACATCGACCGCGTCATCGTCGCCGGCGACGTAGAAATCGATCTGACCCGGCGCCTGGTAAAGAAGAACGGCGAGCCCGTCGCGCTTACTCGCACCGAATGGCTCCTCCTCCAGCACCTGGCCGTGAATTCGGGCAAGGTGATGCTCAACACCGAGCTGCTCACCAAGGTCTGGGGCCCGGAGTACCGCGACGACCTGCAATATCTGCGCGTCTGGGTCTCACGCCTTCGCGCCAAGCTCGAAGACACGCCTTCGAACCCCACGATCATCAAGACACTGCAGGGCATCGGCTACCTGTTCGAAGCCGAAGAGGTGGCCGTCGAAAGCTAGGGATTCAGCGGGTTGAACACCAGCCCGGTTCCGAGCTTCGGGTGGAAGAACGTCGACTTCTGGGGCATGCGCTCCCCCTTGTCGGCGAGTGAGACAACTGACTCAATCTTCACCGGGGTTATAAGAAATGCGACTCCTTGAGGGTGCTCATCAAGGAACTCCAGCACTTCAGCGATGTCGTGGCTGTACGAAACCACCCCGGCGCGCAGGTCTTCGTCAGAAATGCCCCACAGCGGCTCCAGGACGCCGTAGCGGAGCACGTTCGGGCTAATCGAGGTCCACTCGTCGCTCATGCCTGCCGGCGTCGAGCCGCGCAGCGCGCTGCTTGCCCGGCGGAGGCGATGCACCTGCTGGTCCTCCAGGTTGATCGCCACCGCGCACCCCTCTTCCAGGAGCAAGTTCAGCTCCGCGATTCGCTCCGGACCATCGCCGATGAGCTTCACATGGTCCACCTCAAATGCGTCGCCGAGCAGTTCCTGCCAGTTCGCGGGGGCCGGTTTGGCGAGCATGCGATGGATTGGCCGTATCACCAGTCCGGGGTCTGATGCCGCGACGATGGCCGCCATGGCAAATCTTGCCGGGTGTCCCGGCGAGAGCACCTCGCTCTGCGCGCGCCAGTCGCGGTAGTTCACGGCCGTCTCGTAACGATGGTGTCCGTCCGCGATGTAGAAACTCTCAGCCAGCAACGGCGCCACCTGGCGCATTTCGTAACTCCCGGCCTCGACTGCCCACACGCGGTGGCTTTCGCCGTCGATGCTCGTCCCGGTCATATCTGGTTCGCGAGACGTCATCACCGACTCGATGAACTGCGTCAGGGTGCCGGCCCGGTCGCGCGCGATCATGAACACCGGGCTCAGCTGCACTCCCGTCGCCTGCAGCAGCTTCAGGCGATCCGCTTTCGGGCCGGACATGGTGTATTCGTGCGGCTTGACCGCCCCCTCTTCCCACGGCTGCGCTTCAACGATGGCGATGAGCGCCTTCCGCACATAGTCCTGACCCTCCTCTGTGAATCGCTGCTCGTAAACGTAGAACATCGGCGATTCGTCCCGTGCCAGGGCGCCTTCCGCAAGCCAGGTCTTCAGCAGGTCAGCGACCTTCGCGTAACGCTCCTCGCCACCTGATGCCAGTTCCAGCCTCACCGAATTGCGCTCGTTCCGTTGTTCGAGGGCCCGCTGCTGACCAGGGTTGATCACGTCGTACGGAGGCGATAGCAATTCGCTCAACGGTCCGGCTTCGGCTGTATAGCGGATTCCGCGAAATGGCTGGAATTGGGGCATCGAAGATCCTCTCGCGATTTTTCGCGTTTGTTTGGGGCTCTGCGCGAATCTATGATCGCGGGGCCGAATGCAACCATACTGTGTCTTTTGCAACATCGTAGCCGGGCGCGAGCCCGCCAACATCGTCTACCAGGACGACGATTACATCGTCATTCAGAACGTGCTCCGCTGGGTGCCCGTCATGCTCCTCGCGATGACCAAGGTGCACACCACGCAGGCCGAACTCTGGGAGAACCACATCGGCCCGGTCGGCCGGATCGCCGCCGAAATCGGCCGCCAGCTGTGCCCCGGTGGTTTCCGCCTGCTCACGAACTTCGGCTACGACGCCATGCAAAGCCAGGACCATGGCCACCTCCACATCCTCGGCGGCACCTTCCTCGGCCACTACGTCGGCTAAGCCTTGTCGATAGCCGCAGCCTGCATCTGGAACAGCTGTCCAATGCCCAGCTTCGCGAGTTCCAGCAGGTCATCCATCGCAGCCCGGCTGAACGGCTTGTGCTCCGCCGTCCCCTGCACCTCGACGAACTCGTCTGCGCCGGTCATGACCACGTTGAAATCGACCTCCGCCGTCGAGTCTTCTTCGTAGCAAAGGTCGAGCATCGGCACACCCTGCACGATCCCAACCGATACCGCGGCCACTTCCGAATGCACCGCAGCGGCCGGAACCTGCCCGGCCGCCACGAGCTTCTTCATTGCAACCTGCAGCGCGACATACGCGCCGGTGATCGAGGCCGTGCGCGTGCCGCCATCAGCCTGGATCACATCGCAGTCCAGTGTGATCGTCCGCGGCCCGAGCATTTCGACATTCACCACGCCGCGCAGCGCGCGCCCGATGAGCCGCTGGATCTCCTGCGTGCGCCCACCAGGGCGCCCGCGCTCCACCTCGCGCTGACTTCGCGTGTGCGTCGCACGCGGCAGCATCGCGTACTCGGCGGTCACCCAGCCGCTCTGCGTGTTCCGAAGGAACGGCGGCTGGCGGTCTTCCACGCTCGCCGCCACCAGCACGCGAGTCTTGCCGAACTCCACCATGCAGCTGCCTTCCGCGTGGTCGAGGACGTTCGGGGTTAGAGACACGGGTCGCAGCGCGTTCGGCGCGCGGCCGTCAATGCGATTCACCAAGGGGGTACTCCAGTTCGTATCGGGCTGTGCCCGGCTCTTAACCGTATTCGCGCCGGGGTTCGCGCGCAAAACTACCGCTCTGTTGAAACCTTCAGCCGGCCACCCGAACTCCTCACCGTGATCCGCCCGGAGAGGTCCGTGCGATACGTTGGTACGCCGGCCAACGCCGCCAGCGTATCCCCGTGCGGATGCCCGAAGATGTTGTCCTCACCCACCGAAATCACCGCCAGCGAGGGTTGTACCGCCTCGAACACCCACGCAGGCGTCGTCTTCGAACCGTGGTGCGGCACCTTGAGAACGCTCGCGCGAACAGACTCCGTGGCCGAAAGCGCTTCGAATGCCGGGCCTTCGGCGTCTCCCGTAAACAGGAACGAGACTCCCTCGTACGTCACCCGAACGATGATCGACGTGTTGTTGAGGTTCTTGGGCGCGTAGTCCGCCGGTGGCCAGAGCACTTCGAATCCAACGCCATCTCGCTCGAAGCTATCGCCCTGCGACAGTGTTAGGCGCGCCGGCCGTTCGTCTTCGTAGATTGCATAACTGGCCGTCGCGTTTTCGGCGCCGTTGTCATCGACTTCTCCGACGTGAAGGCGGGAGAACACCTCGGGGATTCCGGCGATGTGGTCCTCCTGTGGATGGCTGACGATCACCAGGTCGAGGCTGCGGTCCCAGTGAGGCATCACCTCCCCCAGTTCGCGCGCCAGGTCGATGCCGCTCGGCCCACCGTCGATGAGGATTTGGCTTCCATGCGGCGTCGTGATCAGCGCGGCATCGCCTTGTCCGACATCCAGGAACTGCACCACCAGTTCGCCCGGCCCCGACCGCGGGAACAGCGAAACCGGCACGATCGCCAGCGCAGTAGCTCCTGCCGCGCCAGCAAAAGCCAGTCGTGAGAATCGGATTCGGCGCGATCGCACCGCCACGGGCTCTTCGCCTCGGCGGGGGGCGTACCGGTAGGCGAAAAACCCAATCGCACCGAGCACCGTGTAGGAGGCGACCACCCACGTGCGCCCCGTCTCCGGCGTTTCCACCGCTGCCCAGGACGGCTCGCCGAACAGCCGTGAGCACTCTTTGATGAACGCGAGCGGGTAGTAGGCGACGGCTCCGCTGGCCTCCCCGAGCGGCCGCGACACCAATCCAAGCGTCGAGGTCACGATGCTCGCCCAGAACGCCAGCGCAAAAACCGGTTCGACCACGGCGTTGGCAAGTGGAGAGATGAGCGAAATCTGCCCGAACGTCACCCACATCACGGGTGCGGTCGAGAGGCTCGCCGAGAGCGTGAGGGCGATGGTCTGGCAGAGCCAAATCGGCAGAAAGAGCCGGGCTCGGGCGGTCCCTGCCACAATCCACTGCGTGAGCCACGGCGAAACGGTCACCAGCCCTGCCGTCGCGGTCGCGCTCAATTGGAAGCCCGCATCGAAGGCCAGGCCCGGCGAGACGGCCGTCATTCCGACGACCGCCGCCGCGAGCGCGGGCAGCCCGCTCTGTGGACGCCCGATCACCGTGCCGCCGAGCAAGACCGCGGCCATCAGTCCTGAACGCAGTACGCTCGGCGAGAGTCCGGCGGCGGCAAGGTAAGTCGCCAGCGTGACCGCCGCCGGAAGCCAGGCCCACCGCCGCCCGATCAGGGGGATCGCGACGACGTACGTGAGAGCCACGACGAGGACCACGTTCGAACCAGACACCGCCACGAGGTGGCGCAAACCGGCCCGGTTGTAGTCGTCCTTCGCCTCCCGTGAGAGTCCGTCGTCCCTCCCATACGCGATTCCAGCAGCGAGCGACGCTTCCGGTTCTGGAAGCGAACGCTGCAGTGCAAGGTCGAGATCCAGCCGTCCTTCGGTCAGCCAGCGTTTCGCCGAACTCTGCCCGGCGTCATAGGTCAGCACCTTCGGACGGAGCATCGTCGCCGAGATGCCGCGTCGCGCCAGGTAGGCGCGATAGTCGAACCCGTCGAACACCGGCGCCATTTCGAGCTTGCCGGCAACCGTCAGCCGGTCACCGGGCAAGTAGTCGGCGTACTGGTGCAGGTAGACCAGCACCTTGCCGCCGCTCGCCAGGGCGCTTCCGCCGGCGGTGACGGTTTCGACCCGCAGCACGTATCCCGTCGTCGTGGTCCCGCGGTCTGGCTCGGAATCGACTGTCCCTGTCAGTTCGACCTCAGTTCCAATGGCGCCCGCCCATCCGGGCACCGCCGCATCGACGACTCCGTGCAGCCGGTATCCCGCGAGCAGCGCCGCAACCACACAAACCGCCGCGAGCCCGTAACGGCCGCTCAGTGCCTTCGACACGAGGAACATGGGCAAGGCAGCCGCCACCCACGCCGCGCCCATCCACCAGGGCGCGGCGAAGACGCCAACCGCCACGAGGCCGGCGACCCACGCCAATCCAACCAGCACCAGCGTCACGGACGCGGACGGTACCAGAACTCCGACGCACTGAGATAACCAAAGAGGCGGCCCGTTTCGGGGCCGCCTCTCGAGTTTTGACGGTTGTGAAGGTTAGGCTTTGACCTTCTGGATGATCGACTGCAGGTCGATGAACGAGTCCGCGGCGTTCCGCAGGCTTGATGCGGTGCTCGATCCGACGGCCATTACCTCGACACGAACGCCTTTGCCCTGGATGACTTCGACCAGCCGCTGGAAGTCGCCGTCACCGGAAACCAGGACCACCACATCAAGGCGGTCCAGCATCTCGATGATGTCGCACGCCATTTCAATATCTACGTTGGCTTTGATGGTGCCATCGGCAAACCGCTTCAGCGGCTTCGTCACCACCTTGTAGCCCTTGCCCAGGAACGGCTCGGCGAACCGCTGCGTTTCAATGCTTACGCTCGGGTCATCGTGTACCGGCGAATAGGCAATTGCCCGGACGATCTGACGGCCCTCCGCGACAAGGTTCAGCACTTTCTTCCAGTCCACCCGCGTGCGCAGGCGATCGATGGCGAGCTCGACGTTCGCGGAGTCTACGAAAACGCCAACCCGGGAGATCGCTCCACCCGTCGCGACGGGTATCGCTTTCTTGGCCAGGTCTTCCTGGGCTTTGACCAGTTGCTCGAGCTTTTTGCCCTGTGCCTCAACCACCTTGATGAGGGCTGCAAGGTCAGGCGAGGCGCCCTCAGGCGCGGATGCCGGTGCGGGAGCCGTCTTCCGGGCGGCAGTGCGGCGGGGCGCTTTGGTTTCCGGCTCCGTCGCCGGCTCGGATTTTGCAACAGGTTCTTCCGCGGCTTCGGCCGGCTTTGCAGCGCGGCTACGCCGCGCCGGGGCTTTCTTCGGCTCTTCCGCCGCTGCGGATTTCGCTGCCGGCTTCGCCTCAGGTTCCGCCGCTGCGACTTCTACGGTTTCGCCGGCTGGCTTGCGCCGTCCGCGTCCGCCGCGAGTCCCCCGCCGGGTTGGTTTCTTGGCCCCGTCGAGCGCTTCTGGCGAAGGCTCCGGGAGGGTTCGTTCAGGTTCTGCGGCGGCTGTGGCTGTCGCCTTTTCCCGCCTTGGAAAGATATTCAACATGGTTGGGGTTTACCTACCCATCCTTTGCAACACGCTAATTCTGGCTGCGACGTTCCGGGCGATGTTCGTGATGGCTTTGGCCGATTCGGACTCTGGCGCGCCTTCGACAACGGGGACACCGTTGTCGGCGCCCTGTCGAACGGCTGGCTCGATCGGAATTTCGCCCAGGAAGTCGATTCCCAGTTCGTCGGCGGCGTTAGCGGCCCCGCCGTGGCCGAAAATGTCGTATCGCGTGCCCGTATCGGGCGCCACGAAATAGCTGAAGTTCTCGATCATCCCGAAGACCGGGACATCGAGTTTCTCGAACATCGCCACGGCTTTCATGGCGTCTTCCACCGAAACGTCCTGCGGGCTCGAAACGATGACCACGCCCGCGATTGGAGCATCCTGCGCCATGCTCATCGCGGCATCGCTCGTTCCCGGGGGCAAGTCGATGACCAGGTAGTCCAGGTCTCCCCACGGCACATCGTGCAGCAGCTGCCTCACCGCGCTGCCGATCATCGGGCCGCGCCACACCACCGGCGTCCCTTTCGGCAACAAGAATCCGATCGAAACGACCTTCACGCCGAATCGTTCGACCGCTCGCAGACCGTCGGTCGAGCCCGCCTGCAGCCCCTGGGCGAGCCCGAACATCGTTGGCAGGTTCGGACCGGTGATGTCGGCATCCACGAGGCCAACCGATGCGCCCGACTTCGCCAGCGCCACGGCGATGTTCGAGGCCACCGTCGATTTCCCAACACCACCCTTGTTACTGGCTACTGCGATGATGTTGCGGACACCTTCAATCGGTTTCTGGCCCTCTTTGGGGTTCGACGCTCGGACGTTCGCCCCCCACGTGAGCGCGATCTCGGCCCCGTTCGCGATGTCGGTGAGCGCTTCGCGAATGTCGGTCTCGATCGTTTCTTTGAGTGGGCAGGCGGGAGTGGTGAGTTCGACGGTGATGGCGATCTTGTTCTCTTCGATCGCGAGGTTTTTGATCATTCCCAACCGGACGATGCTGGCGTGGAGCTCTGGATCCTGGACGCGATCCAGTGCAGCGAGAACTTCGTCGCGGTTCGCGGTTGAAGCAGGGGTCATGCGGTCTAAGTGCCTTCCTGGCAGGCGATTCATGCGCGCCGCAGCATTGGCGGCCGGGGTGCCTCCGGAACTTCGTCCCGGTAAAGCGATCGTACCGCCTCGGGGACTGCCGGGGCAAACGGTTTACCGGTGTTTTCGGAAACGCAATCTACCGTGGTTCCACACCGCCCCGTGTGGTGCTACGCTCGATTTACCGTCCGGTAAACCGGACCAAGGAGACTGAATGTCAGAAACAAAGCGGCACGAGGCCATTTCGACGGCGCTTTGCCGGCACCACTGGGTCATCGAAACACCCAACGGCTCCGTCAGTGCCGGCCGCTGCAAGCGCTGTGGCATCGACCGTGAGTTCCGAAACTCAGCCGAAGAACCAATGTGGGACAACGATAGCTTCAGCCTGAATGGCTCGCGCTATCGCGGACGTCGCGCAGCTTCGAACTCCTGATCGGCAACAGTTGCCTGAGACTAGACCGGCCGGGACATCCCGGCCGGTTTCGTTTGTGAGTTCTTCGAACGCTACGCTATACCCGTGGCCGCCAATCTCTCGGTTGATATCGCCCCTGGACAGAAGACCAGCCTCATCCTGAAGAACCCCGTGATGCCCGCAAGCGGCACCTTCAGCTGGGGCCAGGAATTCGCGAAGCACTTCGATATCGAGGCGCTTGGCGCCGTCGTCTCCAAAGGGGTGACGATGGCGGTCCGCGGTGGCAACCAGCAGCCTCGCGTCGCCGAAACTCCGGCCGGCATGCTGAACTCTATCGGTCTCCAAAACATCGGCATCGACGCCTGCATTAGCGAGATGGCGCCCGTCTGGACGCGCTGGAAGGTCCCCGTCATCGTCAACATCGCCGGCGACACCGTCGACGAATTCGGCGAGATGGCGCGCATGCTCGACGGCGTCCCCGGTATCGCCGGCATCGAACTGAACATCAGCTGCCCAAACGTCGACCAGGGCGGCATCGAAATTGGACAGGATATCGGCGCTTCCGCGCGCGCCACTCGCGCGGCCGTCCGCAACACCGACCTGCCGGTCATCGTGAAGATTACCCCGAACGTCACCGACCCGGTCGCCCTCGCGCTTGCCTGCGAAGCCGAAGGCGCTGCCGCCATCTGCGCCATCAACACGGTGCTCGGGCTCGCCATCGATACGCGGCGCCGCAAGGCTATCCTTCCCCGCGCCCGCGGCGGTCTCAGTGGCCCTGCCATCAAACCCATCGCCCTCCGCATCGTCCACGATGTCGCCAAGGCTGTGCGCGTGCCGGTCATTGGTTGCGGTGGGATCAGCACCGGCGAGGACGCCATCGAATTTCTCATGGCCGGAGCGACAGCTGTCCAGGTCGGCACCGCCACGTTCGCGAACCCGCGGGCACTGCTCGATGTCCTCGATGGCATGGAGCAGTGGCTCACCGCGAATGGGATAGAAGACGTCAACGAGATCATCGGCTGCGCGTTGCCGGAGCGGCTTCCGGCCTGAGCGAATCGCTCATTGGGTCGCCCGCCTGTTACGCTTAACCGTCTCGGGGTGTAGCTCAGCCTGGTTAGAGTGCTTGCTTTGGGAGCAAGAGGTCCCGCGTTCGAATCGCGGCACCCCGACCACATCCTTCCCCGCCTTTGCCCACGCGCCACCGCTGACCTACCATCAGCCATAACGTGCTGCGTAACCGCCGGGTAAACCAACATGAGTGACGAGTTCGGCGTTGACCTTGATCAGGTCTTCAAGGTCATCGATACCGCTGACGTTTTGATCGTCCGCTTTCACCTCATCGATAAGCGTTTGCTCGTCGATTTCCGCATCTCCCAGAAGGCCGGCCCGATGATCACGGTGGTCCCCCGCGCCGAATCGCTCGAAGACCGCTTCCGTTCAATCAAGCGAATGCGCCCGGACTTCCCCGTGCCCGAAAAGGTCATGCATTTCCCATGGCCGCGCTCGATGGGTGTCCTCCTCGCCGCCGGCGTCTGGCAGCGCCTGGTCGACCGCATTAGCGCACTTGGCACCGATGAGACCACCGACGACTGCGGCCGGGTGATGGAAGAATTGATGGCGCTCGAACGCAAGGAGGTCTTCGGCGCCATTCGCGGCGCGGACCACTACCAGACGCTCTGGGAACGGCAGCGGGCATGACGGGTGTAATCGACCTTCGCAGCGATACCGTCTCCAGGCCATCCCAGGCGATGCGCGAGGCCATGGCCACCGCCGAAGTCGGCGACGACGTCTTCGGCGATGACCCGACCGTGATCGAACTCGAGCGGCGAACCGCGGCCCTTCTTGGCAAGGAAGCTGCCCTCTATGTCGCCAGCGGCACCATGGCCAACCTCATCGCCGTGCTCACCCATACAAAGCCCGGCGACGAGATCCTCCTTGGCGATGAAAGCCACATCTTCCAGTACGAACTCGGTGGCGCCGCCCGCCTCGCCGGGACCATCACCCGAACCCTTCCCAACCGCCCGGACGGCACCATCGACCGCGAAGCCGTGCTCGCCGCCGCCCGCATGGAGAACCTGCACTCGCCGGGCTCGCGCCTGCTCTGCCTCGAAAACACGCACAACCGCTGCGGCGGGGCCGCCATCCCGAAAGCAACCATGGATTCCCTCGCCGAAGCCGCGCACAGTCGCAAGATGTCGGTCCATCTCGATGGCGCCCGCATCTTCAACGCCGCCGCCGCCCTCGGAATTCCCGCCTCGGCTATCGCCGAAAACTGCGATAGCGTGTCGTTCTGTCTCTCGAAAGGCCTCGGCTGCCCTGTGGGGTCGCTGCTCTGCGGCTCAAAGCAGTTTATCGAAGCCGCCCGCCGCAACCGCAAAATGCTCGGCGGCGGCATGCGCCAGGTCGGCATCCTTGCTGCCGCCGGCCTCTACGCCCTCGACCACAACATCGATCGCATCGCGGAAGACCACCAGAACGCCCGTGCCCTCGCCGATGGCCTCCGGGAGCTGGGCCCGTTCCGGCCGAACACCCCGCAGACAAACATCGTGGTCGCCGATGTCGTCCGCGGCGATTTGAACCAGTGGTTGAGCGCATTCGAATCCGCCGGTGTCCTCGCCGTCGCGTTCGGCCCTCAGCGCATGCGCCTCGTCACCCACATCAATATCTCCCGTTCTGACATCGATGAGGCCCTGAGCCGCATCCAGAACGTCGTTGGAGCCGTGCCCGTTTGATCCTGAAACGCCTCGTTCTTGTGCCGGCGCTCCTCGCGGCCGTGCTGATTGTGGGCTGCTCCGGCAGCGACGACGTGAAGCTGTCGAAAGTCTTCGTCTCCCCGCCCTGGACCGCCGACGAGTCATACCGCTATCTCCTCCACCGCACCGAGGACGAGGAGGTCTATGGCGAGTGCACCCTCGAAACGAAGCTCAACGCCGAGGACGGCAACACCCGCCTCAACCGGCTCTGCGGCGATGGCGAAAACCGCGACGACGGCACCGTCCTTGTCGACCCCGAGACCCTCACCCCTATCGCCGCGAACCGCACGCAGTACCGTGCAGAAAAAGATCAGCGGCTTTCATTCGATAGTTTTTATGAACCTCCAACTGTGAGGTTCGTCGCCGACGAAAACGGCAAACAGCGTGAGACTACGCGTGACCTTCCGCAACCGGACGAGACCAGCCCGGACCCCGGCTACTACGACGACGAGTCCCTTTTGTGGCTTGTCCGTGGCATCGACCTGAGCGAAGGTTACGAAGCGTCGTACCAGAACGTGAGCGCGGGAACAGGCCAAACATTCCGTGTCGATCTCAAGGTCGAAACACAGGAGCAGGTGACCGTACCGGCGGGAGAGTTCACGACCTGGCGAGTGAGGGTGCGCACGGCCTCCGTCACGCAGTTTGCGTGGGTCGAAGTCGACCAGCCTCACCGGCTCATCCGAGCTCGTATCAAAGGCATCCAGGACGTCACCTACGACCTGGAACCATCGGACTAAACATCCGATCGCAATCCGGCATGATGCCTCTTCGCGGCTAGCCCCGGCCGCCCGGCATCCGATTTGCCGCCATTTCCGTCCGCACAACCAGAACTTCACGTCCTTATGTTTGAGGGGCCCCATTTTTGCTTGACACCGCTTCCCTACCTCCCCAAGATGCCGGAACACTTCGCCCCACACCGATCGCCGGACGTGCAATGACATCCGTTTTCGTGATTAGCCGAGAACCCCGAATGCGAACCTCCGTAACGGAGTATCTGCGCGAACGGGGATATGACACGGCCACCGCGGAGACCTACGACCTGGCCATCGAACACCTGGCCGACTACAGCCACGACGCAATCGTGACCGATGTCCAGGGTCTTCCCCGCGGCGAAGAAGGCACAAATTTCGCCCAGTTCAACCAGTGGGTTGCGACCGCCTACCGCTCCAATGCGCCGGCGATGGTCTACCTCCTGCATAAGGGCGCGCGCCGGCCGCACTTCCGCCTCGAAGGCGCCGTCATCAAGAAGCCGTTCCCGATCGAAGCCCTCGGCCAGGCCCTGCGCGAACGCATCGGCCACCCGCGGCGCGACGGCCACGAACCCGGAATCGACCTCGATCTCTCATCCAATACGCTTCGCTCCGGGGCCAAAGAGGCTCACCTGACCAACATAGAGGCAACGCTGCTCGCCTATCTCATCGAGCATGAGGGCGAGATCCTCCACCCCCGCGACCTTCTCGTTGACGTCTGGCAGTACCACGATGCCGCAGGCGCCAGCACCCTCGTCCGCGCCCACGTGAGCAACCTCCGCCGCAAGCTCCGCGATGTCCTCGGCACGTCGGATCAGATTCAGACGATTCGCGGCAAGGGCTATCGATTCTCCGCCTGAACCCTAACCATAGCACCAAGGAACCACGATGAAACTCGCGACTGGCATCGGCTATTCGGGCGCTTCCATGCGCATCGATATGGATTTCGTCCTCGAGGTAGAACGCCTCGGCTACGACTCCATCTGGACAGCCGAGGCCTACGGCTCCGATGCCGTCACGCCGCTCGCGTACATCGCGGCTCTGACCACGAAGATCAAGCTCGGCACGAGCATCATGCAGATCCCGGGCCGTACGCCCGCCATGTGCGCGATGACCATGTCGACGCTCGATGCAATCTCCGGTGGCCGCGCACTCGTGGGTCTTGGCCTCAGCGGCCCCCAGGTCGTCGAGGGGTGGCACGGCGTGCCCTACGGCAAGCCAGCGGCCCGCACCCGCGAGTACGTCGAAATCCTGCGCAAGATCTGGGCGCGCGAAGAGCCAGTCACGTACAACGGTCAGGAATATCAACTTCCCTACATGGGGCCGGGCTCCACTGGCCTCGGCAAGCCGCTGAAGAGCATCCTTCACGGTCGCCAGCTGCCGGTGTACCTGGCCACCATGGGCCCGATCAATATTCGGAACACCGCGGAACTCGCCGATGGCTGGTTGCCCATCTGGTTCTCACCAAAGCGGATGGACCTCTTCCGCCCGGCCCTCGAAGAGGGCTTCAAGCGCGCAGGTAACGGCAAGTCGTACAAGGACTTCGATATCGCCGCCGGCTGCACCGTCGCCATCGGGGACGACGTCAAGGCGCTCCTCGCCATGCAGAAGCCGAACCTCGCCCTCTACATGGGTGGCATGGGCGCGAAAGAGAAGAACTTCCACAACGAGATGGCCGTGAAGTACGGCTACGGCGACGCCGCCGCCAAAATCCAGGAGCTCTATCTCTCCGGACGTAAGCAGGAGGCCACGGAAGCCGTCCCGGATGAACTGGTAGACGAGATGAGCCTCGTTGGCCCCGTGGCGCGCATTCAGGAGCGCTACAGGGCATGGGAAGACGCGGGCGTGACCACCATGATGGTCCAGAGCCGCCAGCGCGAAGCCCTCACCCTCATGGCCGACATCACCGGAGCCAGCAAAGGCGCCTGAAATTGATTCGCAGGACGCTTACCGCGACTAAGCGCGCAACGTTTTCCGTGGATATCCCGGATCCGGCGCGGGCTGGGTTTCCATCTCCCGCTGGTACTGGGTTCTTCGTTTCCGCGGACGGGTGGTTTGTAACGGCGGCCCACGTCGTGCTAACCCCGGAGGGAAAGCCTAAACCTGATCTCGACCAGATCTGGTTGATGAAGGAGACCCGACCCGGGCAGGCCATACCCGGAGCGATGTGCCAGTTCGTCGAGCTGGTGGCCACGATTCCGAGCGCCGATTTCGCTCTGTTCAAGGTGGATTTCGAAAGAAACCGGCGGAAGGCATGGCTTGAAGGCCGAGATTCTTTTCCGTACCTCCACGTCTCGCTTAGGAATCTGACGGAGGCCGAACCTGTCTATTCCTTCGGTTATCCGCTCGGTGAATCGAAAGTCATCAGGGACGATCCAGAGGTCAAAATAGGGACTGTCACTCGGCGACCCCGAGTGACCTCCGCCATTGTCGCGTCTGATCTTGAGGAGACTCGAATGGTGACAACAGATCGCGATCTTCAAACATATGTCTTGGACAAGGCACTGAATTACGGGAATAGCGGCGGCCCGATCGTCGCGACGGAAACCGGCCATGTTCATGCATTTTGTTCGCGTTTTCAGCCTTTGATCGTGCCTCAACAGCACATCCCCGATTCGAACGGCCGTCCGCTGCTAATCATGGTTCCCAGCCTTTACGGGATAGTGACTAGCCTCGCAAATCGGGAGATACGCGACGAACTCGCTCGACAACGGGTGCCGTTGACCGAAGAATAAACCCGCCCTACCCCGTCACCTGGTGGCCCGGACTGCTCTCCCACATCGGCGCCATCTGGTGGTATCCCCCGCCCGCCGTCCAGCCGCCATCGACATACAGGATGTGGCCGGTCACGAACTTCGCTGCATCGCTCGCCAGGTAAACAATCGCGCCCTCCAGGTCGTCGGGCTGGCCCAGCCGCCCCATCGGCGTCCGTGAAATGCTGTAGTCGCGCGTCGCCGGCGTCGCTTCGAACACTTTGTCCATCAACTCAGTTCCATCGAAGTACGAGGGCGCAATCGCGTTCACGCGGATCCCTTCGCGGGCGTATTCCAGGGCAAGCACGCGCGTGAGCGCATCCACGCCGCCTTTGGCGGCGTGGTATGAAGCCGCCCGGAATTCGCTACCAACCTTCCCGAGGATCGAGCTGATGTTGATCATCACGCCGCCGCCGCCCTGGGCGAGCATCTGCTTTCCTGCCAACCGGCAGCCGTTCACCGTCGCCAAAAGGTCGAGCTCGATAATCGACCGCATCCGCTTCAGGCTGCCCTGGTCATGCCGCAGCCCCGAGCGATCCGTGTAGCCGGCGTTGTTGACCAGGATGTCCAGCCGCCCGAATTCCTCAACCGTGCGGTTGAATACACTTTCGAACTGCGCCTCATCCGTGATGTCCGCCGCAACCGCGAGCGCTTTGCCTCCGTAGGACCGGACCATCTCCGCTGTCTGGTCAATAAGCTCTTGCCTTCGCGCCGTGACCACCACATTGGCGCCTGCTCGCGCCAGCCCACGCGTGAACGCAACGCCGAGCCCGCTCGATGCGCCCGTTACCAGCGCAACGCGGTCCTGCAGGCTAAACAGGTCGAGAAGCTTCGGATCCATGGACGGCTACCCCCGCGACGGAATGCGCGGATGGTACACGGCCCGCAGGCTCCGGCCTAAGCGATCAGCCGCGCCGCCGGCCGGCCCGGGTTTTCGCGTTCCCGCTCGATGATCGCCTCGATCTCGTCCACGGCTGCTTCAAGCTGGCCATGATGGTTGTGGACGACGTAGTCGTTGTTCTCGATGTCGGCCAGCTCTTCTTCCAGCTCGGCCGCGCGCAAAGCGACCGCCGCATTGCTTTCACTTCCGCGGCTAATGAGCCGGGCCCGCACGGTTTCGCGGTCCTCGGCCATCAGGAACACGAAGATCGCACCCTCGAGCTTCTCCCGCCACGTACGCGCACCCTGCACGTCCGTCCGGATGATGACGTCCTCGCCACGGGAAAGCGGATTCACGAGCTCCGACCGCTCGAGGCCCTTGTAGTCGCCGTACACCAGCGCCCACTCGGCGAAGTCCCCGTTCTTGATCTTCTTCTCGAACTGCCGCTTCGTCATGAAGTGGTAGTGGTCGCCGTTCGCTTCGTCTTCCCGTGGGGGGCGGCTGGTCGAACTCGTCGCACGCCGGATGCCTGTCCGTTCGCGCAGGCGGTCGATCACCGAGTCTTTGCCGACTCCGGAGGGCCCGTGAAGGACGATGATCAGCGGTCGCGCGCTCACGCCGTGATCATCCCGCCTTCGGCCGCGCGCGCAAGGTCTTGCCAGAAATTCGGATACGAAACGCCGACTGCGTCGTCCTCGATGCGCGTCTCGCCGCTGGCCAACGAGCCGGCAATCGCACCGAGCATCCCGATCCGATGGTCGCCCCGCCCGTCGAGCTTCGCACCCGCGAGCTTCGCTGGTCCGTGCACAACGAACCCGTCGGCCTTCGGTGAGATCCGCGCCCCCATCTGCGAGAGCGCTTCGACCGTCGCCGTCACCCGGTCCGACTCCTTCACCACCAGCTCCTCCGCATCGGCAACCACGGTCTCGCCTTCGGCGAAACAGCCCAGGATGGCCACCAGCGGCAACTCATCGATCGCACGCGGCACGAGGCTTCCCGAAACGGTCGTCCCCCGAAGTTGCGAAGTCCGCACGACAAGATCGGCCGTCGGTTCGCCGCCGCTCACCCGCTCCTCGAGCCGCTCGACGTGCGCGCCCATGGCCTCGAGGATGTCGAGAATGCCCGTCCTCGTCGGATTCACGTTGACGCCCTGGAGGACGATTTCGGCGTCCGGGTGGCAGGCGCCCAGCACCAGCCACGGCGCGGCACTCGAAATATCTCCCGGCACGCGCATCGAAAGCGGGTTGAGGTGAGCCGGCGGCGTCAATTTCGTGACGGTCCCGATTTCGTCGATGTCGACGCCCATCGCCGCCAGCATTCGTTCCGTGTGATCTCGGCTTTTTTCGGGTTCCGTCACGGTTGTAGTACCCGGTGCATACAGTCCCGCCAGCATGATTGCCGACTTCACCTGTGCGCTGGCCACCGGGCTCTTGTAGTCGATCGGGTGCAGCGACCCGCCGCGAATCGCGATCGGCGCGAGCGTATCGCCCTTCCGGCCGCTGATGTTCGCGCCCATCGAGCGAAGCGGGTTAATCACGCGCGCCATCGGCCGGGTCCGCAGCGATGCGTCGCCGGTAAGCACGCTGAAAATCGGGTGTCCGGATAGCAGCCCCGCCAGCAGCCGCATGCTCGTTCCGCTGTTGCCGCAGTTCAACAGGTCGTCCGCTTCGAAGAGCGAGTGCATCCCGCGGCCGCTCACGCGCGCAACGGGTGAGCCTTCGGGCCAGTCGATTTCGACGCCGAGGGCGCGCAGGCATGCGGCTGTCGACCGAACGTCCTCGGAATCGAGGATTCGCTCGATCGTGGCGTCGCCCTGCGCGATGGCATTGAAGATCAAGGACCGATGGGAAATCGACTTGTCCGAGGGCACTTCGATGCGCGCTCGAATTCGTCCCGGCGCGTTGACGATCACGGTCAGTCGTCGATACCAAGCTCGCGTCGGAGCTTGCTATCGTCGCCCCTCGGCGGATTCGTGGTCATCCGGTCAGTGGCGTCCTTCAACTTGTCATAAAGGCCACCCACGAATAGCCGGCCCATCGCGTCCTGCGCCGATGGCGCCGCCGGGCCTTCCGGCCTCCGCCGTTCGGGTGGATTCATCATGAAGGTATCCCGGTCGAACTGCGTGCTCCGGAAAAGGTCGTAGACCGGCTCGTGTCCGGTCTCCAGGGCCTCTTTCACCGTATTTAGTTCGGTCTGCAGCCGCGTGATCCAGTGCAGCACGGCCTCGCGGTTGGTCATCATGATGTCGCGCGACATGGTCGGGTCGCCGCTCGCGAGCCGCGTCAGGTCCCGGAACCCCGGACCGGCAAGCAGCGAAGCGTCTTCCCAGCCCTGGCTGTCGCGCACCATGCGGAACAGCGCGACCGACATCACGAGCGGCAGGTGGCTTACGGCGGCTGCGTACTGGTCGTGCTCGGCCGGGTCGATGTACAGGGGATTTGCGCCGAGCGATTCGATCAGCCCGAGGACCACGCCAACGGCGCGCTCATCCGCCCGTGGTGACGGCGTGAGCGCCCAGGTCGCCCCGCTGAAGAGGTCGGCCGAGGCCGATTCCGGCCCGCTGGTCTCTTTGCCGGCCATCGGATGTCCGCCAACGAAGCTGACATGTTCCGGCAGGAATTCTTCCGCCCAGCGCATGATGTCCGCCTTCGTGCTGCAGACATCGGTGACCACTGAGCCGTTCGCGAAGTACTTGCCCGCATCCTGGAAAATCTGGCGCGCGGCCACCACCGGCGTCGCGATGATCACGAGGCCCGCGCCTTCGATCGCCTCTTCGAGCGAGCCGACGTCCTTGTCGATCGCACCGAGTTTCTTCGCCGTGCGCGAAGAGCCGCGATTGCGGTCTGCGCCGATGATTTCGTACGGGCGGTTGGGCCGCCTCGCGAGCGCGAGGCCAATCGAAGTCCCGATGAGACCCGTGCCAATAATGCCAATCCGTGGCTGAGCCATTGGAACCTCTGAAACCGGGCCAAAATTGCCCGAAGGTGGTTACCTAAAGGCTAACACAGCCCAGGTTCAGACGATGAACGCAACCACGTCGTCGTAGACGAAGCTGATGAGCCATCCAAGTGGGCTGAGCGCCGGGTTCACAAGCCCGATGATCAGCAACGTCATCAGGATGCCCGGACCATACGGCGCCAATCGCTCAAGGTCGTGTGCAATCTCTCGCGGCACGATGCCGGTCAGCACTTTGAAGCCATCGAGGGGTGGAAGCGGGATCAGGTTGAAGATGCCGAGCAGGATGTTGAGGCTGATAACGAAATAGAGGAAGAGGTAGACGAAGTCCTCGCCGTTGCCGAACCGGATGACGGCCTCGATGTTCGTCCCGAAGCTGGATTCGACGAGCCCGAGGCGGATAGGCAACGCGGCAATCGCGGCGAAAAAGAAGTTCGAGGCGGGGCCCGCGAACGCCACGATGGCGTTGCCTCGCCGAGGTCCGTTTTTCAGCCTCCACGGGTTCACAGGCGTAGGTTTCGCCCATCCGAACCCGAACATCAGCAGGAGCACCGAACCGATTGGGTCCAGGTGTGCCAGTGGATTGAGGGTGAGTCGCCCCTGGCGGGCGGCCGTATCGTCTCCGAGCTCGTTCGCCGCCCAGGCGTGGCAGAACTCGTGGAACGCCAGGCCGGTGAGAATTGCGACCATGAAAGCTGCCAGGTAAACGAAGAAAACTTGCGGGTTCGCTGAAAGATCGTCGAGGTACCAGACCATGGAAAGAAATGCTAGCACAGATGCGCGATTTCACTCCGCGAGCGAGTTCAGCCGCCGTTAAAACCCATTGACCGAAGCTATATCGAGGGTTACGGTCGCCTGTAACGCGATAGGGAAGCCTGCCGCGCCGGCCGCTGGTGGCGGCCTCGGTACAACGGGGGTACCGGTTTCTTCGATGCGGCCAGGGCGCCCGATGGGGGCGCCAGACCAGGGTGTACGTACCCAAAGCGCGAGGTAGCCGAGTGTTCTTTCCCCGGCCCCAACGGCTTCATCTCCACATTCCACACGCGCTGGTCCCCTTTGTCCTCGCTGTCACAGCAGTGGCCGTGACCCTTTTCGCATGGCTCCTTATCGCCCCATCGAACGTCGGTACCAACGAAGTCGTCTTCGGCCCCGATATCTCGAACGTCCGCTCGATCGCCTACACCATTCCCGGTGCCCAGTTCGATGACATCGTTGTCCAGCCGGCCGATGGCTCGACTGCGCCCCGCGTCATCGCAACGGTGCCCAGCGGCGGCCCCACCGGCGCCCATGTTCGCGGCGCCGCGTCGCCCCTCGGCGATACTATCGCTCTCCTCTGGGTTTCTCCGTTCGCCGTCCGCGCCAATCTCAGCCTTGTCGATACATCTTCGGGCGAGGTGCGCCAGGTCGATGGGCAATTCGACGCGCTTTCCGAGGTCGCATGGTCTGCCGATGGCCGCCGCGTTGCCCTCATCTCGACCGGCGAGTCAGACGGCGCCAAGCGGACCAAGGTCATCGAAGTGGATACCACTACGCTGCTGAGCATTCCCGTGGCCGAATTCGAGGGGGCTATCCAGGTGGCGCCGGTCGGTTACAGCTTCGATAGCTCCCGCCTCTACATCGTTGTCGTCGACGCCCGTGGCTCGAACCTCTACGAACAGTCGGCCGGCAAGTCTCAGTTGGTGGCGGAATTGAGCCCCGGACGCACCCGGGACTGGGCTCTCAGCCCGGATGGTTCCCGCCTGGCATTCATCGACGTTCTCGGCGGTGGCGCGCGCAACTACATCGGCAGGACGATGGTGATTGCCACCGGCACCATCACCACACAGCCTGCCGAAAAGAATCAGATCGGCGCCAGCTGGGTGCCCGGATCGCCACTTCCCGCGTTCGGCGGGCCTGGCGGCGCATGGCAGCTCACCGATCCGGCGCCGGACGCGGCCTACCTGGTGCCCGAAGACTGGTCTCCCGACGGCCACTACCTCGTGGCTACCGTTTACGCATCCTCCAGCGATGGGTCAGGACCGCCCCAGTCCGCCCTCGAACTCATCAAGCGCGAACCGGTTTCCGGCGAGTCCGCCCGCTTGCGCTTTTCCGAAGCCCAGGGCGCAGCCTTCCTTGGCTGGGTCCGCGACCTCAACTAATACTGAAATCAGTCGCCCGTAGGAGCCCGAATGGCTGTCTCTTCCCGAAGCATGACCCGGCAACGTGACTACTCACGCCTGTTCATCGCACTCGCGGTGGTCGCCGGAGTCATCGCCCTCGCTCCCATCGTCGCGGCCATTGCCGGCGTGGGCGGCACCAGGGTCGGCCCGAAAACCGCCTATGCCACCGCACCCGCGGGCGAATACCTTGTCCTTGGTCGCACTGAAGGTGCGGTCGATGTTGTGTCGGTCGCGCGCCGGGGAGATCCCGGCTCCGAGACGGAAATCGTCCGCGTCCCGCACATCGATGGGTATGGGACTGTCGGCGCAGTGTCTCCGGATGGCGGTAGTGTCGCGCTCGTGGTGGTCGATGAAGGTACGGCGGCTCATCCGGTCGCCAATCTCACGGTCGTTGATCTCGAAACAGGCCGCCTGGTACGCGCCGCCGAGAACATCGCGACTGGCACGCGCCCCGTCTGGGATCCGGACGGGAACAACGTCGTGGTCACGCGCCAGTTCGGCGGCGATTCTCCGGCCGGCCAGGTCCAATTGCTCAATGTCGCGGCATCCGGAAAAGGTGAAACCCTGCTCCACACCTTCAGCGATGTCCTCGGGGCCTATCCCATCGGCTTCGATAGCAATTCGAACCTGGTCACCGTCGTCCTCGATGGAAACGGTACCTCGCTTTTCCGGTCCGGCTCGAACCAGAGCCTGTCACCGAACCTCACCCGGGACTGGCAGTTGAGCCCCGATGGCAAAACCATCGCCTACGTCGAAGTCGATACCAGCAACGGCGTCCAGTACCTGTCCAACACCGCCTCCCTCGATGGCAGCGCCGCGTCGGCCCAGGCCCTGACAGCCTCCGTCTCCGCGCTCGGTGTGGCCTGGAATCCCGCGACCAACGCCGCGAGCTTCGGCGTGGAACCGGCAACGACCTCCGCCAGTGGTCGAATCCAGTCGCTCACCGCGACATCCAACGCGGGCTTCGATGTCCCGCTGGCCTACTCCGAAAGCGGTGAGGCGCTTGTCGTCACGCACTGGACGGGAGAATCCTTCCAGGAACCGGGACGCCCGCAGCTTCAGCTCGTTGATAACTCCGGGCGGATCGCCTTCGATACTCAGACGAGGTTCTTCGGTTGGGCCTCTCGCTAGAACGAATCCTGCTCGCCCTGGCTGTCGCCATCATGGCCTTCGCTGCGGTTCTGGCCGGTCCACGGCCAGCCAAAGCCGACCATCTCGCCTGCCACGCTCCGCTCCATGGCTGGGGCTTCGACACGTACGAATTCGAGGACTACGCCGGCAAATACGGCCAGATCATCGACCTCGCCGTGAACGGCATGGCCGTTCCATCGACCTACGCCGTCGGCGATGAAACGATTGACGTGACCTACCAGGGTCTCGAGTCAGGGCCCAGGTCGGCGCGCCAGCCGGCCAGCAAGTCCAACACCATCCCGCCCTCCATCTACAAGGCAATTGCCTACATCGAAGCCGACTGGTCCAACGCGACTTATTCGGTGGTCTACGGTGGCACCGGCCCAACCCTAACCTCGCTCGATTGTGGTTACGGCATCGGCCAGATCACAACGGGCATGGGGTATTTCGGTGGCGGCGCCCTCGAACCCGGCGTTCCGGCCGCGCGCCAGGCGCTCATCGGCACGGACCCGCTCTTCAACATTGCCGAAGGCGTCCGCATCCTCGCCGACAAGTGGAACGGCGCCCCAGGGCATCGTCCCATCGCGGGCGAGGGCAATCCCGCTTCGCTCGAAGACTGGTACTACGGCATCTGGAGCTACAACGGCTTCGCCTTTAGCAACCACCCGTTAAACCCCACCAAGGACCCGCTCCGCGGCAGCGTCTGGAACTGTGGCGATCCGAACGCCCCGGGCTATGGTTACTTCACCCGGAGCGACTACACCTACACGGAGAACGTCTACGGCTGCGTTCGCTACCCTCCGATGCCGAAGGGCGTGGCCTATCCGCCTCCGCTCTCCAGCGGTAACGAAGCGCCGCCGGCCCCTGTCGACCCCAACGCGCCGAAGTTCGTCCCAGGCGACACCGCCGTCGTTTACGGGACAGGCAATGGCCTGCGCATCCGCCAGACGCCAGGCACCGCCGGCACGGAACTCACCGTTGTTCCCGACGGCACCAAGCTCACCGTTCTTGGTGGGCCGCAGGATGCTGACGGACTCACCTGGTGGAACATCCAGTACGGCGACATCGTCGGCTGGTCCGCCGGCCAGTTCCTGGCAAAGCCACTCCCCGAGCCCGATCCGGACGCCCCCGTTAACCCCGCAGGACGCATGTGGCTCCCGCAGGTTTTCTCCATGCCGAATCTCGCATCACCCGAAATCGCGACAGCGTTCGCCATCGAGGCCTTCAACACCTGCTCGGACGAGGATTTTGAGGATGGCTGCGCCGCCATGGACTTCCCGACGACGCCCCACTTCGACAGCACCCCGGCCCCCGACCCGGGCGGCGCTGCCTACTTCCTTGGCAGTCCGGTGCTTCAGATCAACGGTGCGCGGACCGTCAACCTGACCGCAGAAAGCGCCACCGCCACATCCTCACCGGTGACCATCAAGAATCTCGGTACCGCCCTCGCACCATTCCGTGTCCGGACCACCGCCGACTGGCTCATCGTCCGTCACGCCTCCGACCCACGACATATCGATGGCGGCGTGGCCATTGGCTCGAATTACGAAGTCGTCGACCAGAAGGTACCGCGCATAGCCACCGCCGGACGTGACAGCGAGCTTCAAATCACCGTCGACCCACGTTTCCTCACTGCCGGGACTCACACGGGCACGATCACGATCGACTCGCTGCTCGGCCCGGCCACCTCAGCCACCTTCTCGGTGACTGTGGTCTCAACGGGTGGCGGTGGGGCGGGCGGCGAACCACCGGCCACGCCGGCATCGCAGTCGCCCACCCCCGTGGTCCACAAGGCGGTCCTCCCGAACCTCAGTTCCGAAGGCGGTTACTAGTCTCGCTAGTGGCCGGCGTGGGCCTCTTCGAGCATCTCCTTGTGCTCCGCCATCACTTTTTGCGCGAGCTGATGCGGCACTTCTCCGTAGTGGTCGAAGTCCAGCTCGAACACTCCACGCCCCTGGGTGATTGATCGCAGGTCCGAAGCGTATCGTTGCACCTCGGCCAGCGGCACCTCCGCGTCAATCACGCTCATATCCCCGTCCGGATTAATCCCGTGGATCTTCGCGCGCTTCGTGTTCAGGTCGCTGACAACGTCGCCTGCGTACGCTTCGGGAGCGAACACCTTGATGTTCATTACGGGTTCGAGCAGCGTCCCGCCGGAGCCGTTGATGGCGTCCTTCAGCGCCTGCGAAGCCGCGAGCTTGAACGCCATTTCGCTTGAGTCCACCGGGTGGTGCTTCCCGTCGAGGAGCGTCACCTGGCAATCCGTGAGCTCGTAGCCGGCGAACACGCCATGCGTCGCCGTCTCGTGGACGCCCTTCTCCACCGCCGGGATGTACTCTTTCGGCACCGAGCCGCCGACGACCTTCTCCCCGAACTGCAGCCCCGAACCGCGCGGCAGCGGTTCGATGTCGATGACCACGCGGGCATATTGCCCGTGGCCGCCGGTCTGTTTCTTGTGGGTGTAGTCGGCGTGTGCCTTCTTCGAAACCGTTTCCCGGTAGGGCACGCGCGGAAGCGTCAGTTCGACATCGATGTTGAACTTGCTCTTGAGGCGCTCAATCGTCACGTCGAGGTGGGCGTCACCCAGCCCGGAGAGGATGATTTCGCCGGAGGAAGGGTCGCGGCTCAGTTGCAGTCCCGGGTCTTCTTCCACCAGGCGCTGAAGACTCGTCCCGAGCTTGTCGACCGCGCCCTTGGACGTGGGGTGCACAGCCATGCTGAATACCGGGTTGGGGAATGCAATCGGCGGGAACAGCGCATCGAGTTCCTTGTCGCGGAGCGTGTCCCCATTGCCAGTGTGGCTGAGCTTCGCAACGACACCGATATCTCCGGCGCGGAGTTCCGGCACCGCGATCTGTTCCTTGCCCCGCTGCACATAAATGGTACCGAGACGCTCGTCAGAGTCCTGGTTGGCGTTCCAGAGGTGGCTGTCAGCCTTCACCACGCCCGAAACCACGCGCATGTACGTCAGTCGGCCCACATACGGGTCCGCGGAAGTCTTGAAAACGTGCACCGCTGTCGGCGCCGAATCGTCGGCCGTGAGCGTGGTGGCGCCAGCGTCGATCGGATCGCGGTCGAGCGGCGAGGGACCGCTGAAAGCGATGTTGTGCAGCGCCTGGCGGACCCCGATGAGCTTCGTCGCCGACGTGCAAACAACAGGAATGATCAGGTTGTGGTCCAGGCCGCCGTGGAGCACCTTCCGAAGCTCATCTTCGGTGAGCTCCTCATCGGCGAAGTATTTCGTCATCAGTTCTTCGTCGGTCTCGACGATGCCCTCGATCAGCTGGCTCCGCAGCGCCTTCGCCTCTTCGAGCAGGTCCTCCGGGATGGCCGTTTCTTCGGCTTCTTCGCCAACGTAGGCGCGCATGTGCAGCAGGTCGACGATTCCCCGGAAACTCTCGTGCGAGCCGATCGGGATCTGCAGCGGCATCACTTTGTGGCCCCAGCGCTCCTGCAGCCGCGCAAGCACTCCCTCGAAATCCGCGTTCTCGCGATCCATTCGGTTGACTACGATCATCTTCGGCAACCCGAGCCTCTCCGTGATCGTCCACGCCCGGTCGGTGCCGACTTCCGGGCCCGAGACGGCATCTACCAGCACCACAGCCATGTCGGCCGCGTTCACGCCGCAAATCACTTCCGAGATGAAATCCGCGTAGCCCGGTGTATCGATGAGGTTGATCTTCCGGCCTTCCCACTCCACCGGGACGATCGCGAGGTTCAGGCTGAATTTTCTCTTGTGCTCGTCTTCGTCATAGTCGCTGACAGTGTTCTGGTCCTGGATGGTGCCCAGCCGGGTGATTCCGCCGCTCTCGTACAGCGCGGATTCGGCAAACATCGTCTTGCCGACGCTGCCATGGCCAACCAGGACCACATTACGGATGTCTTTGGTGTCATACACCTTCATAGATCCGGACCTCCTCAGCTATAGATAAGACCCACACTCAGGGGCGGATTCTACCCGTCCGCGGCGAGGCCCCTCAATCCCGCCGGCCGCTACGGTTCAGAATGCGACATCCCCCGTCGTGTTTCGGGTTTCTCCTCGCTCCCGCCGCTCGCTCACCGTAGACTGAATCTAGCCGCACGAATGTTCGCATTATGACTTCAACCTACGTCGCGATTGACCTCGAAACTACCGGACTCGACCCCGAACGTGACCGCATCATCGAAGTCGGCGCCACCCGTTTCGACCTCAACGGAAAGGAACTGGACACCCTCTCCTACGTCGTGAACCCCGGCCGGGAGGTCCCGGCCTTCATCGAACGTTTCACAGGCGTCACGAACGAAATGACCGCCCGTGGCCCGAAGATCGCTTCAGTCCGGCCCGAACTGGAACGCTTCGTCGGCAAGTCGGTGGTCGTCGGGCACAACGTCGGCTTCGACCTCAATTACCTGCGCAAGGAAGGCGTCCAGCTCACTGCGAAGGCGGTGGATACCGCCGGCCTTGCCCGTTATCTCCTCCCGACGCTGCAGGGCCACGGGCTCATGGAGGTTGCCGGGGCGCTCGGCATCGAAGCGGGTGACCACCACCGTGCCCTCAGCGATGCACGCACGGCCGCCGCCGTGTTCGTTGGCCTCGTGCGCCGCGCCGAATCCCTCCCGCAGTCGCAGCGCTCCCAGCTCGCCCGCTTCGTGGCCCTCCACGAACCCATCCTCGCCGAGGTCATCGCAGGCGAAGAGTGGGACGGCCAGGCCAGTGGCAGCCACATTCCTGTCCTCCGCCCGGCCATCGAACACGAACCACTCGTGCCGGTCGATCCCATGCGGGCGGTGTCAGCCAGCGAGCTTGCCCGTGCCTTCGCGTCGGCGCCGGCTTCGTTCGAACGCTTCGAACAGCGTCCGGAGCAACTCGAAATGAGCGAGGCCGTGCGCGGTGCCTTCGAACGCGGGGGCCACTGGCTCATCGAAGCTGGCACCGGCGTCGGCAAGTCGCTCGCCTATCTCCTGCCAGCCGCCCTTCACGCCATCAAGAACGGCGAACGCGTCGTGATCTCCACCAACACCATCGCCCTCCAGGAACAGCTGCTCTCGAAAGACATCCCCGCGCTCCGCCAGGTGCTCCTCGATGCCGGCGTCATCTCACGCCCTGAGGAGTTTCGTGCTTCGCTCTTGAAGGGCCGCTCAAACTACCTCTGCATGAAGCGCTGGGTCGGCAATTACGCGGCCGGTCTCGGCGACCCCGATTTCGCCCGCCTCAGTTCCGCAATGCTCGTCTGGCTTTCCGAGACGGACACCGGCGACCGCTCAGAACTCAATCTCGACCCCACCGAGTGGGTCACCTGGCAGCGCTTCTCCGCCCAGGATGCCGACTGCCTCGCCCGCCAGGACCGTCATGTCCGCGAAGGCAACTGCTTCCTCCTGCGCGCCCGGCAGGCCGCGGAATCGGCCCACATCCTCGTCGTGAACCACGCGCTGCTGCTTGCCGACATGGTCGCTGGCGGCAGTGCCATCCCGGATTTCGACCACCTCATCATCGACGAGGCCCACAACCTCGAGGATGTCGCGACCAACCAGTTCGGCGGCAGCATCAGCCTTCGAAAAACCATCGACGCCCTCGACGGAATCCACCGCCGGCCCTCGCGCGACCATCGCGAAGGCGGCATCGTCACCCTCGTCCGCGCCCTCCCCGAAGCGGCTTTCGCCCCCGTGGCCGCGTCGCTCGAAGAAGCCGTCGCACGCTGCACCGAAAAGGCGGCGCCGTTCTTTGCTTCGCTCGGGCAATTGGTCGCTCCAGGTGACGACGAACGCGTGCTCATCACGCCTGGCGTGAGGCACGGCGAGGTCTGGGCCGATGTAGAAAACACCTGGCACGATTTCGAAAACGGCCTCCGCGATGTCTCGGCGCGCGTCCACGCCGCCCGCAAGATGATCGCAGAGGCAGCCATCGAATCGGCCGAAATTTTGGCCGGCGAAGTCGATTCCGCGCTCCGTCGCGTCAGCGACGTGCACGCTCTTGCTCTGCAACTCCTGGGCTCCACTACCGATGACCTCATCCTCTGGGCCGGCCGGGACCGTGACCAGACCGGAACGCTGAACGTCGCCCCCCTCGATGTTGGCCCGCGCCTCTGGGAAGAACTGCTCTCGAAACGCCGCGTAGCCGTCGCCACCAGCGCAACCCTCAGCACCAACAACGACATGTCCTTCGCTGCCCGCCGCCTCGGCTTCGAAGACCCGGAGACGCTCCAGCTTGGCTCGCCGTTCGACTATCCGAACTCGACGTTGCTCTGCGCGGTCGAAGACATGCCCGACCCCTCCGAGCGGGGCTACCTCGAGGGTGTCGCCGATGCGGTCACGAAGCTGACGATTGCCTCCGAAGGCCGCGCGCTCGCGCTTTTCACATCGAACGCCGCGCTCCGCAGAGTCGCGGACATGGTCCGTCCGGAACTTGAAGCCGCCGGGATCCTTGCTCTGGCCCAGGGCGTCGATGGCTCGCCGCGTCAGCTCACCGAACAGCTGCGCAACAATCACCGCACGCTCATTCTCGGCACATCGAGCTTCTGGGAAGGGGTTGATATCCGGGGCGAGGCACTCTCGATGCTGATGATCGCCCGGCTCCCCTTCGGCGTCCCCAGCGACCCGGTGTTTCGCGCCCGCTCCGAACAGTACGACGACCCCTTCGGCCAGTATTCGCTTCCCGCAGCGATCCTCAAGTTCCGCCAGGGGTTTGGCCGCCTCATCCGCGATAAGGACGACCGTGGCGTCGTCGCTCTCCTCGACCGGCGCGTCTGGGAGAAACGCTACGGCAAGCAGTTCATCGATTCGCTCCCGGCGTGCACAAAGCTCAAAGCGCCCGCGGACACAGTCGCCATGCACGCCCGCGAGTGGCTGCAACCGTGAACATCGACGACCTTCCCCTGCCGCTCTCCGGCGAGCGCTTCCGGATAGAGCGAGAGGGTGAGGGGATCGCCATTTCTCGCATCGACGACGGCTCGAAAGTCGGCTCCATCGCGCTCGAGGCCATCGACCAGGGATTGTTTATCTATTCCCTTTGTGTCGACGAAGCCCATCGAAGCTATGGCGCCGGCTCCGAGGCCGCTCGCCTCCTGAACGAGGCCTGCGAGGCGTCTCGAGTCACCGTCGTGCGTGCCTGGGCAGCACCCAATCTCCGGCTGTCAGTCTACTTCTGGATTCGCATGGGCTTCCGCCCGCTCCACGGTGAAGGACCGGATGGTGGCATCTGGTTCGAACGCAGGGCGGGCTCGAACTAGCTAAGGAACTCCATCGGTACCGGTGGGTTCGCGAGCGGTTTCGCCGCGATCGCCATGAGCAACATCACGCTGTCGTCGCCTGCGATTCGATTCTCGTGGAGCACGCCGCAGCTCTTGCAGCGATGGATCAGCATCCATTCGCCGCCGTGTGCCACGAATACGGCCAGCGGCTCCATCGGTCCACCGCAGGCCGCCTTCCGGTCGCCCGGGAAGTTATCCACGTGGCGGCTCCACAGGCACTGGGGACAGTGGTTTCGCTGGGTCGTCCCGAACGAAAGCGTGTCCACCTGCTGCTTGCACTTCACGCAACGGAATGAATCTTCAGCCATGCAGGGTCATTTTCCGGCGCGCCGTGCTAGACCGCACGCTGCGGCGCGCGCAGTTTCTTCCCCATCACGTAGAACGGGTAGCCTCCCACTGTAAACGGCATCTCTTCGATCACTTCAAAGCCAAGCCGGCTATAGAGAATGTGCGCGTCGCTGTCCGTCCGGGTGCTGAGCACGCAGGTCGTCTCTCGTCGCGGTTCGAGCAGAGTGGTAATCAGTTCGGAGCCAATGCCGTTGCCCTGGACGGCGGGGTGAACCGCGATTTCCACGAGCTCGTAGGAGTCGCCGAGCCACTCCTTGCCGCGGAACGGGTCGAGCGCTCTGAGCACCGTATCGTGCCACCACTGGCCATTCGATCCGTGGTACCCGTAAGCCATCCCCACCACCCGCTCGGGCCCGGAACAGGCAACCAGCAACTGGAATCCCGGCCGCTTCGAGTGCGTTTCGCGCAGCCGCTGCCGGATCTCTCGCCCACGGTCCGGGTCGCTGTACGGAGGCTCCGCGAAGGCTTCCGCGTACACGGCAATGGCCCCCTCGAACAGGGGGCCACTCGCCGGAATGCTTGATATCGACCAGTCCATCGCGTCCCGCTATCCGCGGTACTGGATCTTCCCGCCGACCTTGTCCTTGTTCAGGCGCTTGTTGAGGTGCAAGCCTTCCAGCAAGAACTCGACCGCCGCCGCCTTTTCCGACGGGGACTTTCCGGCGCCCGCCTTCTCGATGGCCTCCTGCATGCCCTCCACTTCGCCGATGAGGGCGACGTACTCGGCGCTCGGCGTCATGTCGCCGACTTCAACCGAAACGCCGGTCTTGAAGCGGTTCACAATGAGCTCGAGTTCGCCCAGGTTGAAGTAGCGATTGAACACCGCGACGACGGCGCCCTGGATGAGCTTTTCGATGATCTGGTCTTCGCGTCCGTCTTCGACGGTTTCGAATTCGACCTTGCCGGTGAGGGCCGGCACCACGAACGGCAGGTCGCTCACGCGCGGCACCACCTCGTCGTCGCCCGTGACGATGACCCTGCGGAGCGCGTTTGCCAGCATCGATTCGTAGTTCGCGATGCTCGCGCGCACGCTCACGCCGGAACGCTGATTCACGTCGGGGCTGCGGCGGGCAAGCCGGCTTATCTCCGCGATGATTTCCTTCATGTACTCCGGCACCACGACTTTGAAGTCCCCCGGGACCGGGTGATGCTCCGACTCCATGATGCCGATTTCGTGTTCAATCTTCGTCGGGTAGTGCGTCCGGATCTGCGCGCCGTAGCGGTCTTTGAGCGGCGTGATGATTCGGCCGCGGTTGGTGTAGTCCTCCGGGTTCGCGCTGGCCACCACGAACACATCGACGGGCAGGCGGACGCGGTAACCGCGAATCTGCACGTCGCGCTCTTCCATGATGTTCAGCAGGCCGACCTGGATGCGCTCCGCGAGGTCGGGCAACTCGTTCAGGCAGAAGATCCCGCGATGGGTGCGCGGGATGAGGCCGTAGTGGATTGTCAGTTCGTCGCTGAGGTAGCGGCCTTCGGCCACCTTTATCGGGTCCACCTCGCCGATGAGGTCGGCGATAGTAATGTCCGGTGTCGCGAGCTTTTCGCCGTAGCGCTTGTCCCGCTCAATCCAGACGATGTCGGCGGCGTCCCCTTTCTCGGCGATGATATTTCGGCCGAGTTGCGTGATCGGGTCGAACGGGTTTTCGGCGAGTTCGCATCCGGCGAGTACAGGGGTCACGTCATCGAGCAGCGACACCAGCGACCGGATGATCCGGGATTTCGCCTGGCCGCGTTCCCCGAGGAAGATGATGTCCTGGCCCGCGAGGATTGCGTTCACGATGTGCGGGATAACCGTTTCTTCGTAACCGTAAATCCCGGGGAAAATCTCTTCGCCCGCGCGAAGCTTCGCGATCAAGTTCTTGCGCATCTCTTCGCGCACAGGCAGAACTTTGTAGCCCGAAGCTCGCAGTTCGCCAACTGTTCGTGGCCGTTCGAGTGTTGTCACAGAAACCCACTCCTCTAGTTTTCCGATGGCTTTCGAGCCATCGGAGAGCCGAGGGAATGGGCTCGTGCCGATTTGGCACTCACCCCGAATCCCGGACACCGCCTCTGGCGGTGCACCCGGCGTGCCGGGCCTCTTGTTGCGATCATAGATAGCACCCATGGGGTGTCAACCGCGCCTGCAACGGCCTTTTCTCCCCTACGGAGAACTCCCGATGCGCGCTTCGGCCGCTCCAGACGATACCAACGGTAACTCGCTGAATTGGACCGGGCAGCAATGGCCGAAGACGCTGGACAACTGGAAGCACTCGAACCCGCTGATATCTCGGCCGGGAGCGATTCCGCTGTCTCCATCGCGCGCAAAGCCGAAGGCGGCCTCGCCCTCCAGTTCTCGTTCGACATTCCGAAAATCCCCAGCGTCGCGAAGGTAAACACCTGGACGCATCAGCAGCTCATCAACGGCGGGTTGATGCTTGCCGTCGCGCTCCTCGTCGCCTGGATCGTCTACCAGGAGAAGTTCGCTCCTGGCGAAGTCACGGCGCTCCCCGCCTCGGTCGAGACGAAAGTCGAAGAGAACCTTCGGCCGAACGTCGCCACCAGCTTCAACCCGGACATCGAATCGCCCGTTGTCGGTGCCGGATCCTACGTCGACAAGCTCGCCTCCGTGATCGGCAATGTCTCGGTCGGCAAGGGAGTGTTCGTTGCGCCCTTCGCCAGCATTCGCGGTGATGAGGGCCAGCCCATCGTGATTGGCGATGGCTCGAACATCCAGGACGGCGTCGTGATCCATGCCCTCGAAACGGTCGAAGGCGGCGAAGCCATCGAACAGAACCTCGTCACGGTCGGTGCCAGGAAATACGCCGTCTACATCGGCAAGAACGTCTCTCTCGCGCATCAGTCGCAGGTCCACGGCCCGGCTGCCGTCGGCGACAACACGTTCGTCGGGATGCAGGTGCTGGTGTTCAAGGCCACCATCGGCAAGAACGTCGTCATCGAGCCCGGTGCGAGAGTCATCGGCGTGAACGTTCCGGCCGAACGTTACGTGCCCGCCGGAAGTGTCATCACCACGCAGGCCCAGGCCGACGCCTTGCCGGAAATCACCGCCGGCTACGCCTTCGCCACCCTCAACGACGGCGTCCTTCACGTGAACCAGTCGTTGGCCGATGCCTACCTCAAGCTCGCGGACATTGGCGCGGGCAGCGGTGAAGGTTCAGAAGCAGCGGCCGCATCAGGACACTAAGCGCAGGAGCGCTACTGGCGTTCCAGCAGTTCGCGCAGGCGTTCACGCAGCTTTCCAACTTCGTACGGCTTTTGCACGAAGGCAGCCACCCCTTTCCCGGCGAATCGCTGGCTGGTCTCGTCCTCGTTATAGCCGCTCATGATTACCACGGTGGCATCGTTGCGTATCCGGCGAATTTCCCGGAATGCGTCTTCGCCCGACATGTGAGGCATCGTCAGGTCGAGGATGACCAGGCGGATCTCGTCCTTGTGCTGACGAAACACCTCGACCCCGTCGTCACCGTCTTCGGCAGTGAGCACTGTTAGTCCCATGCCCTGGAGGGCCCGGCGAGTGATGGTGCGGACCGTTTCGTCATCATCGACTACGAGAGCGAGTCCAGTGGTCTGCCAGACACCGGGCCTCGGTTTAGCCGCCGGCCGCCCCGACTTATAGTCGCCATGGACCGGGAACAAGACCTTGAAGGTGGTCCCATGGCCGGGTTCGCTATAGACCTTGATGGCGCCACGGTGGCCGCGAACAACCCCGAGGACAACGGCGAGGCCGAGGCCCCTTCCGGTGAACTTTGTTGTGAAGAATGGGTCGAAAATCTTGTCGCGCACTTCGCGTGTCATGCCCTCGCCGGTATCGGAGACCTCGAGGAACACGTAGTCGCCTTCTGTCAGATCCGGCGGCAGATACGCCTCGGTCAGGTAGTCCTTGTCGGCTGACATCACACCGGTTGAAATCGAGGTCACGCCGCTTCTGTCTCCAATCGCATCCGAAGCATTGATGACCAGGTTCATCACGACCTGGCGAATTTGGGTCGGATCAGCTTCCACCGCGGGGATGCCCGGAGAGAGGTTATAGCGAAGCAGCACGCCCTTGCGGATTGAAACGCTTAACAGGTGAGTCATTTCCTGGACGATCGCGTTCACGTCCAGGGGTTCGATTGAGAAGCGGCCCTTCCCCGAGTAGGCGAGCATCTGATGAGCCAGTTCGGCTGCGCGCTTGCCTGTCACTTCGATCTCACGGACGAGCGAACGAGCCGGCGACTCCGGGCTCAATTCATCCATGGCCAATCCGGCATTCCCGATGACGCCCACCAGGAGGTTGTTGAAGTCGTGCGCGATTCCGCCGGCAAGTACCCCCAGGCTCTCCAGCTTCTGCGCTTCCCGGAGTGCGGCTTCCGAGCGCTTTCGTTCGCTGATATCCCGCACAATGCCGGTGAACAGCCGCCGGTGCTTCAAGTTGGTGGCGCTTACCGCCAGGTCCATCGGGAATGTCGTCCCGTCCTTGCGGAGTCCCACCACCTCCCGGCCGATGCCGATGATCTTGGCGATGCCGGTGCGGATGTAGTTCTCAAGATAGGAATCGTGCTCTTCCCGGAACGGAGGCGGCATCAATTCCGAAACGTTGCGCCCGCGAATCTCGTCCAGCGTGAAACCAAAGAGTCGTTCGGCGGCCGGGTTCATCGTCTCGATGAGTCCCTGTTCGTCGATGACGATGATGCCGTCGACCGCCGTCTCCACGATGGCGCGCATGCGTTCTTCGGCGTCTCGTAAGTCCTGTTCAGCCTGCAACCGCTCCGAAATGTCACGGACGATGCCCGTGAATACTTCGCGCCCGGGCAAGCGAGTGCCGCTCACGGCCAGTTCCATCGGAAAGGTTGTTCCGTCTTTGCGCAGACCCTCAACGATCCGACCGATGCCGATGATTTTTGCTACCCGCGTTTCCCGGTAGCTCTTCAGGTAGCCATCGTGTTCGTCCGCATACGGTGCTGGCATGAGCATCGAGACGTTCTTTCCCGAAACCTCTGCCGACGTGTAGCCGAAAATCTTCTCCGCCGCGCGATTGAACGAATCGATCGTGCCCATGCTATCGATGGTCATAATCCCATCGACGACGGTGTCCAGGATTGCGCGAGTTCGTAGCTCAGCCTCTTCGAGGGCCAGGAGTTTCGAATCGCTCTCTGATTCGCCGCGCGTGTCTGCCATTGTGTCCTCGCTCCGTAACCTTCCTGACGTCCTACGGAATCTCGGCCGATACTGGCAAAGCTGTCAAGGATTTTCCTTTCGATTCTTCGAAAACGATTGGAGTCCGGACGTGCTCGAAACCAGCCTCATGCGCGGCCGAAATCCTCCGATGATGGCGTGGCAGAAGGAGGTCGAAGGGGCGCCTTCGGTTGCCTGAGTTGATCTGCGGTCCTAGTGGCCTGCGGGACTCGCCGCCTCTTCGCGCGGGTGCGTCGCGTTGTGCTGCCGGATGGCGCCGAGTACCGCCTTGTTCGCCTTTTCCATCAGCTCCGCCTTGTGGTCGGCAACGAAATCCGCCGACCGCTGGACCGGCTCGATGAGGCCCTGCGCGCGCGGAATCACGTACCTCGCGAACATCTCATAGCTACGCATCTGGGCTTCGCGCGGCGCCCAGTCGTGCGCGAACCCGATGAGTGTCCCAAACCCACCTGAGCGTTTCTGGAGCAACTTGATCGATTCGAGCACGTCTTCAGGCGTGCCGATCATCGAACCTTCCGCGTTGGCAGCGCGCGTAGCGAACGCCATCGCGTCGGAATGTGTTTCCGCACCCGGCCTGCCCAGAATCCCGACGTTGTACTCGTTGTGGTGGCGCAGCATCCCTGCGGCGACCTCCTCGATCGCCTGCTGTTTCGTCGGGGCCACGTGCCAGTTGGCGTTGATGCGCCACTTCGAACGGTCCATGGTGTGTCCGAACTCGGCCGCATACGTTTCGCCGAAGCCCCACTGCGTCGGCAGCGCCGCCAGGCCCTCTTCGCTCGCGCTGGCAATCGAAATGACGCCCACGTCGTACTTGCCCGCCGCCTTCATCCCTGCGGGGCTGATGGTCGACGCGCAAACGATGGGCAGGTCTTCCTGGAGCGGCTTGATCTGCAGCATCGCGTCGTTGAGCTCGAACCATTCGGACTTGTAGCTGAACGGCTTATCCTCCCGCAACAGCCGGATAATGATGCCGAGGGCCTCGTCCATCCGGTCGCGCTGCACCGCGGGTTCGATGCCAAGGGTCCGTGCGTCGGAAGGCAGCGCCCCGGGCCCCACGCCGAGCATCGCTCGCCCGCGCGTCAGGTGGTCCAGCTGCACAATGCGCTGGGCCACGTTGAACGGGTGGTGATACGGCAGCGAAACCACGCCCGTGCCGAGCATGATCCGGGTGGTCCGCTCGCCCGCGGCCGCCAGGAACATCTCCGGCGACGCGATCGTCTCCCAGCCGCCCGAGTGGTGCTCGCCGCACCAGAACTCGTCGAACCCAAGCCGGTCGCAGTGTTCGGCAAGCTCGATGTCGCGGCGGATTTGGAGCGTGGGGTGTTCGCCAATCGGATGGTGCGGCGCAAGGAAGACGCCGAATTTCAAGCGTGACATGGGTGAATCCTCGGTCTGGAATCAGAGGCACCGGCCATCGGCCGCGCAGAGCGGTCATTGTGTCATACCCGCCGGAGCCCCGTCCCGAGACGGCCCTCGTGGTGCTCTGTGGCGCAGTCCAAACCTGGACTGCCTTCTCCCAGGCCTGCGAGAAGGGCAGGGGATGCGGGTTACCGTCCCTTGAACACCGGTTCGCGCTTCTCGAGGAACGATTGCCGCCCTTCTTTCGCGTCCTCGCTATTCGAGGTGATCCCCTGCAGGAACTGCTCCATCTCGATCTGCTCATCGAGATTCCGCGTCAGGCCCTCGTAGGTAAGCCGCTTCATCAGCTCGACTGCCAACGACGGGCCACTGGCGATTTCCTGCGCAAGCTGCGTGGCCCGCGCGTCGAGTTCGTCAGCGGGCACCACCTCGCTCACCAGCCCCATGCGCAGCGCTTCCTCCGCGCCGACGATCTGGCCCGTGTACATCATTCTCAGCGCGTTCTCCACTCCAACGAGCCGCGGCAGGAACCACGTGCAACCCGTATCCGCGACGATGGCTCGCTTCACGAAGATGGCGCTGAACCGTGCCGCCTCCGAGGCGATCCGGATGTCGCAGGCCATCGCCAGCGAGAACCCCGCGCCGACGCTGGCGCCGTTCACCGCCGCGATTGTCGGCTTCTTGCAGTGGAAAACCTGTGCTGTGCCAAGGTAGCGCGAGCGCATCATGCCCGGGCGTCCCCCGAGTGGGCGGGCGGGCCAATCTGCCTCTTTCGTGCCCGTGGTCAGGTCCGTGCCGGCGCAAAACCCGCGCCCGGCGCCGGTAATGAGTACCACTTTCACGCGGTCGTCCGCATCCGCGCGCGTGATCGCATGTTCGATTTCGGCCCACGATCCCCAGGAGAGAGCGTTCAGCTTCTCCGGCTTATTCAGGGTGACTCGCGCGATTCCCCCGTCCAGGGAATAGAGAATGTCCTTGAAGTCCATCATGCACCTCGTTTTGTGGTTGCAGACTAGCCGCTTGGGCAGCCCCCCGCATCCGTCACAACCGGTACGATGGCCGGCATGGAGAACGTTCGAATATTGGCGGCCTACGGGCACCCGGATGACGAAGGACAGGTTACTGGCACGCTTGCAGCTTTCATCGCTCGCGGCGCGCAGGTGACACTTGTCTGCGCGACACGCGGAGAAGTCGGCGAAATCAGCGATCCGTTGCTGGCCACGCCGGAAACATTGAAGTACGTCCGCGAGCTGGAGTTGCGCGCTTCCATGGCCCAGATTGGGCTGAGCGACGTCCGCTTCCTGCCCTTCCGCGATAGCGGCATGGCGGGAACCCCTGAAAACAACGACCCCACCTGCCTCCATCAGCAGCCCGCGGAACTCGTCACCGGGCACCTCGTGCAGGTCATGCGCGAGGTGCGTCCGCACATCGTCTTCACCTGGGACCCGAACGGTGGTTACGGACACCCGGACCACATCGCCACGCACAAGCACACGGTCTCTGCCTTCGAAGCTGCTGGCGAGGGATCGCGGTTTCCCGAGGCCGGCGATCCCTGGCAACCGGGCCATCTCTACTGGGGCGCCTTCACCATGAAGCGCTTCGCCGGCATGTTCCTCGAACTCCAGAAGCGCGGCCTGATGCCCGAAGGCATCGACCCTGAGCGCCGCGAGCGTTTCGAAAAGGCCATGGCCGAACCTGATCCGCCGGGCTCGAATATCGTTGATGTCAGCGAATTCGTGGACGTAAAGCGCAGGGCGGCTTCGATGCACCGCAGCCAGTTCGGCGAAAACAGCATGATGGCCCGCATCCCCGATGACCTTCGCGCCAGCTTCTACGGCGAAGAGCGCTTCTTCCGGGCTCGCCCCGAAGGCAGCTCCGACTCGAGGCTGACCGGTCTCGAGAGCCTGTTGCCCGCCAGTCTTCGAACGTAACGTTTCGAACCGAACTCGTACCATTGAAGTACAACCCCACCGCCAGGGAGCCTTCCAATGCAACTCTTCCAGAAAAGAATCCTCGATAAGCTCGACCCGAAGGACGCCCTTCCCGGGCGGACTGACCGTCGCATGCAGGTCGCGGACAAGCATCTCGTCCTCGGCACCCCTATGCTGGGTCCCTGGCCCGAAGGCTACGAAACCGCCATCGTCGCGATGGGCTGCTTCTGGGGCGCGGAGAAGTTCCTCTGGAAGATCCCCGGCGTCTACACCACCTTCGTCGGCTACACGGGCGGCTACACGCCAAATCCGACCTACGAAGAGGTCTGCACGCAGCGCACCGGCCACGCCGAAGCTGCAGCCGTCGTGTTCGACCCCGCGAAGGTCAGCTACGACGAGATCCTCAAGGTCTTCTGGGAGAACCACGACCCCACCACGCCCAACCGCCAGGGCGGCGACATTGGCACCCAGTACCGCTCCGCCCTCTTCGTCGCCAGCGAAAAACAGCGCGCCGAAGCCGAAGCCTCACTCGCCCGCTACCAGGCCGAGTTGGACAAAGGCGGCTTCGGCAAAATCTCGACTGAAGTCGTCGAGGCTGGCCCGTTCTACTACGCCGAGCCCTACCACCAGCAATATCTCCACTCGAACCCCTACGGCTACTGCAACCACGGTTTCTGCCAGGTCGGCTATCCCGGCGTTGAGAAAGAACCGCGAGCGTAAGCGACCGGCCGAGGCCCCTCCAGCGAAGCGCCGAGGGCCGTCAGGCATCCGGCGGTCCACTCGCTCGAACAACTCCCTTCTCCCCGACAGGCCCCTACGCTTTCGCCCCAATCAACACCAGCATCATCACGCACGGCACATCGCCCTTGTTCCGCCAGGCGTGGCGCGTTCCGTTCTGCACCACCGTGTCGCCCGGCCCCAGCCGGACCTCCGCGCCGTCGTCCAGCTCCAACCAAACCTCGCCCGAAATCACGTACTCGATGTCGATCGTCTGGGTCGTGTGCATTCCGGGCGTATCCGGTTCCATGTGCCCGGCCAGTCCCGGCAGCTTCGATTCAAGGTCCGCAAACGCCGCCTGCATGTCCGTCACCTGGGGCGCGGGAGCGTTCGCCGGCGCCACGCTGAAGAATCCCACTCGGTACCCGCCGGGCGGCGGAAACCACTGCGTGAACGGCGGCAGCGTCCCGTCCTGCGGAAGCTGCGTCACCACATCGCTACCCCAAATGGTGTGAAACTCCGCCCCGGGCGTGAGCAACGGAACAATCGGCGGAACCTTCGCATCGCTTACGAACACCGACTTGCCCTCGGCGTTCTTCCCGGTAACCACGCGCCGAACTTCCATGTTCGAACCTCCTCGATTCGGCCGGATTCTACGGCCCCCGCCGCAAGGTCCACTATGCCGCGCCGACACAAACAAAAACGGGCCCCATCGGGAGCCCGTCGTCTTTGTTTGGAGGCGCCAGTCGGATTCGAACCGGCGATGGAGCTTTTGCAGAGCTCTGCCTTACCACTTGGCCATGGCGCCTTAGGTTCTGACCAGTTGTTTGGTGCCCAGGGTGAGATTTGAACTCACACGCCCAAAAGGACACTGCCCCCTCAAGACAGCGTGTCTGCCGTTCCACCACCTGGGCCCGAATACGCATGGTACGAACCGTTCCGGCCCAGCGGCAAGCCGCATGAGGGTCGAACCGAAACAAATTCATTGGCAGGGGCGGCAGGATTCGAACCCGCGACCGGTGGATTTGGAGGCCACTGCTCTACCAGCTGAGCTACACCCCTGTGCGAACAACCAGAGTAGCAAAGAACCCCGAACAGGGAACAGTCAGGGCAGCGAAGTTGTCCGCGTCCTCGTCCTCTGCGGCCGATAGCCTGTCAGGCCGCGCGTGGATGGGAGGCCATGCTCCCGCACGCCGGACAACGCGGAATGCGCGTCGCCCGAACGCTCTGCTGGAAGTTAAACGGGGCCCTGCAGCGGTCACACTCCATCCGTTCGAACATCTTGCCTTCGGCAAATTTGCGTTCCCGGAGCGGCTTGATAACACGGTGCTCGGCCATCGTTGTTCTCCTGTTTGGAATTACGGCAGGAAATACCGTCGAGCGCATAGGTAATTGTTCACACTTCGCCATCGATTCCGCCTAAAGGCCGAAGGGAATCGCGTTGCTATACTCTTTCGATGCAACGAAAACCACGGCATCTCCTTTCTTCGGCCGACATAACCGCCGGGGAAACCGCCCGCCTCCTGGACCTCGCGGAGACGCTAAAGAAGCGCCCTCAGCCCGTGCTGGCGAACCGCCAGCTGGCGCTCCTCTTCGAAAAGCCATCGTTGCGTACCCGTGTCAGCTTCCAGGTGGCCATGCGCCATCTCGGCGGCGAATCCATCTACCTGGCTCCGCAAGAAGTCGGCCTCGGCGAACGCGAGGCGATTAAGGACGTCTCCCGGGTCCTCGCCCGCTACGTCGACATCGTCGCCGTCCGGACGTTCGGACAGGAGATCGTCCAGGAATACGCTGATTACTCGGATATCCCGGTCATCAACGCGCTCACGAACGAGGAACACCCCTGCCAGGCCCTGGCCGACTTGCTGACCCTCCAGGAAAAGGTCGGCACCCTCGAGGGCCACGCCATCGCCTTCATCGGCGATGGCAACAACGTCGCCACCAGTCTTGTCCTCACAGCCACTGCCCTGGGCATGGATGTCCGCATGGCCGCTCCGAAAGGCTACGGCCTCCCGGAAGAAGTCATCACCGAAGCAAGCGCTCGCGCCCAGGCCACAGGCGGCAAGCTCACGCTCGTCAACGAACCCGCCGAAGCCGCCCGAGGCGCAAATTCGGTCTACACCGATGTCTGGACCTCCATGGGCCAGGAGCGTGAAGCGGAGCGCCGTCGTATCGCTTTCGTGGGATACCAGCTGAACGCCGAGCTGATGGCGCACGCCGCCCCGGGCGCCTTCGTGATGCACGACCTCCCCGCCCATCGCGGCGAGGAGATCACCGAAGAAGCCATCGAGAGCCCGAATTCGATCGTGTTCGATCAGGCCGAAAACCGTGTCTGGGCGCAGGCCGCGGCCGTCACCTTCCTCCTCGGATTGGAGGACGAGGTCGGCTAACCGCGGCTGTCCCGGCAACCGGTTTACAATGCGGATAGTTTCCACATTCGCCTGTACCACACATGCCCGATTTTCAGCACCTCCGTGAGGTGACCTCACAGTTCGACTGGACGAGCGCGATCGACGTTTTGCTCATCGCGCTGGTCATCTTTGCCGTCCTGCGAATCACAAGCGGAACGCGCCTGATGACCCAGTTGCGAGGAATGCTTGCGCTCTTCCTCGTCTTCGTCGTCCTCGGCCGGGCCCTCAACCTCATCGTCATCAACTACCTCGTCGAGAACTCCGTGACCGCGCTGCTCATCGGCGCGGCCATCATCTTCCAGCCCGAATTCCGGCGGGCCCTGGACCGCCTGGGTCGCACCGGCGTCACCGAGTGGTTCGCCCCCACGAAGTACGAGAACGTCATCGATTCCGTCGTTAAAGCCGCCGGCCGCATGTCCACAGAGCACCACGGTGGGCTGTTCGTCATCGAACGTGAAACCGGCCTCCAGGACGTCATCGAAACGGGCATCCCGGTCGATGCGAAGGTCTCGCCCGAGCTCCTCGCCGGCATCTTCTATCCAAATTCCCCGCTTCACGACATGGCCGTAGTGCTGCGCAACGAACGAGTCATCGCCGCCGGCTGTGTCCTGCCTCTTGCCGAAGACTTGCCCGGCTTCGAACGTAACCTCGGCACACGCCATCGGGCCGCGATTGGCATCACCGAATCCACCGACGCCCTCACGGTCGTCGTCAGCGAGGAGACCGGAGACATCAGCGTTGCTCTCCACGGAAGGCTCACGCACGTTCCCGATGAGCGCCGCCTGAAAGCCGTTCTCGAGTGGGTGCTGGAACCTGGATCACCCGCCATCGCGCGCGATGGGACACCACCGGTATGACAACTCCCAGCCGCTTCGAAACCGGACGAATGTCCTTCCCGCGCGTGGCCCTGACGGTCGTTCGGGGCATCCTCAACAGCTTCGTCGAGCATTGGCGGCTCTCGCTGTTCAGCATCGTTGCCGCATTCGTGATCTGGTACGTCATCCAGGATGTCGAAAACCCGCGCGTGACCGCGACGTTTCCCGAAGACGGGACGCCGCCTTCCATCGTGGCAAAGCCCGTGAACGCGGATCGCCTGATTCCCAACGAGGAATACCGCGTCTCCGTCGAGATCGAAGGCCGCCAGGACGACCTCGATGCCCTCACCGTCGATGACTTCGAGGCGACAATCGACCTCAAGAACATCCCCGCGAATACACCCACAGAGGTGCCCGTGCGCGTCTCCTCCACGCGCAGCGGCGTGAAAGTGCTTGCCGTCCATCCGGCCTCGGTTACGGTTACCGTTGAACCGCTTGTAGAGGAGGAGTTCGAAGTGCGGCTGAATCCCAGTGGCCAGCTCGTCGCCGGCTTCGAAGTTGCCGACCGCAAGGTGGAACCGCTGACCGTCACCGTCAGCGGGCTCCAGGAGCGCCTCGACAATGTCGTCAGCGTGGACTTCGATGTGAACTTGAACGCCTTGCGGGAGGGCACCAATGTCATCGAGGGCGAATTCAAAGCGCGGTCGCTCGTGGGCAACGAAGTGGGTGTAACCATCACGCCGAGCCGCGGCAAGGTCACCTATGTCGTTCGACAACTAAACATAACCAAATCGGTCCCGGTCATTCCGTCGACCACCGGCCAGGTCGCCCCCGGCTATCGCATCACCAGTATCGTCAGCGATCCGGCCACGATTTCCGTGTCGGGGCCGGCCGATAAGATGGCGAGCCTCACGGAATTGCGGACCGAGCCGGTGCCGGTGACCAACGCCACCAGCGAGGTCCGCCTTACCCGCAACATCGATATCCAGCTTCCCGACGTCACTCCCGAACTGAAGCAGGTTTCCGTCCGCATCGGCGTCGAGCCCATAACCTGTGCGAGTTCCACATCGTCCGGCCCCTGCGGCGCGCTCACGCTGCCGGTGCCGCCGCAGCCCACCGACCAGCCGGCGGGACTCGTGGTCACGAACGTGCTGCGGCTCAACGTCTTGCTCACGGGGCCACTTACAGAGCTAGAGAAGCTCACGCCCACATCGATCCAGGCGAAGGTGTCGCTTGCGAACGGCGTAGCCGGCACGGCCTTCTACCCGGTCACCGTCGTCATTCCTACAAACCTGCTGAACCTGGGGGTGAAAGCCGAACCCGCCGGCCCCATCCAGGTCACGCTCGAGGCGCCTTCGCCATGACTGCTTCCACCGATGTTCTCGCTCGAGTCGTCATCGTCGGCCGGCCAAACGTTGGGAAGTCGTCGCTCTTCAACCGCGTCTTCGGCGAACGGCGCGCGATCGTCGAAGACGAACCGGGTACCACGCGCGACCGCGTCGAAGCCGACGTCGAATGGCAGGATGTCCGCTTCCGCCTGATAGATACCGGGGGGTATGAAACTGACGCCGAGAGCGTCTACGCCCCGCTGATCGTCGAGCAGATTAAGGCGGCCATGGCCAGTGCCGCCGTCGTCATTTTCTGCCTCGATGCTCGCGATGGGCTCACCGCCAGCGACTACGACATGGCGGAAGTTGTCCGCCGCGCCAACCGGCCAACCATCGTCGTCGCCACCAAGGCCGACAACGAGCGCCGCGAGCTCATCGGCATAGCCGAAGCCTCGGGTCTGGGCCTCGGTGACCCATTGCCGATCAGCGCCATGCACGACATCAACGTCGGACTCCTTCTCGATGAGGTGGTGAAGCTGCTCCCGCAGGACTCCACGCTCGTAGAAAGCGATCGCACGCGCATCGCCATCATCGGCCGCCCCAATGTCGGCAAATCGATGCTCGTGAACTCGATTCTCGGCCAGCAACGGGTCATCGTGAGCGATGTGGCCGGCACGACTCGCGACGCGATCGACACGGAGATCGACACGCCGGAAGGGTCCTTCCTTCTCATCGATACGGCCGGCATCCGCCGCCCCGGCAAGCTCGGGAAGGGCGTTGAACTGCACTCCGCCATGCGCACGGAATCGGCAGTCGAACGCTGCGACGTGGCCGTACTCGTAGTCGATGGCACCGAAGGCGTTACCTCGCAGGACATGCACATTGCGGGAATCGCCCTGGAACACCTCCGAGGCCTGATCATCGCCGTGAACAAGACCGACCTCTGGGAAGACCCGGAGGAGCGCCGCAACTGGGCGGAAGGCCAGATGCGCGGCCGGGTCACCTTCGCGCCCTGGGCAATGGTTGCCTTCATTTCGGCGAAGACTGGCAAGGGCACCGCGGACCTGCTCAAGATGGCGAAAGACGCTCGCGATGCCCGCCGCCGCCGGCTCTCCACCGCCGAACTCAACAGCGCCCTCAATAAGGCCATTCGCGACCATGTCCCGCCCCTCGTCCAGAACAAGCGGTTCAAGCTGCTGTATGCCACCCAGGCCTCGATCGACCCACCGACCTTCATCCTCTTCGTGAACGACCCGAAACTCGTGCACTTCAGCTACCGCCGCTACCTCGAGCGCCGGATTCGCGAGGCTGCCGATTTCGAGGGCACCGCTATAAAGCTGGTGTTCAGGGCGCGAACCGAGGATGATCCGCGTCCGTGACCGATTACGCTGTAACGATCGTCCTGGGCTACCTCCTGGGCTCGCTCCCCTGGGGCCTCATCGTTGGCTTCATCTGGCTCCGGCGCGACATCCGCGAATCCGGAAGCGGCAAAACCGGAACCACCAATGTCCTCCGGACCGCCGGCAAAATCCCGGCCGCCCTTGTCATGATCCTGGACATCGCCAAGGGCGCCGTCCCCGCTCTTGTCGGCCGCTATGCCTTCGATAGCGATGGCGCCGCGGTAGCCGGGGCCTGTGCCGCTGTGGTCGGGCATGTATGGCCGGTGTTCGCCGGCTTCCGCGGTGGCCGCGGCGTCGCCAGCACGTATGGCGGCGTCCTTGGTCTTGCCCCGATTCTCTCGCTCGGCTTTCCTGTGATCGGTGCCCTGCTCGTGGCCGCCACGCGCTACGTGTCGGTGATGTCGGTGGTGGGTGTGCCGCTCTGTGCCATCCTCATCGCCATCGCCGCCGCCATCGGCTGGACGCACTGGGAATACGTCATTTTCGCCGCATTTGCCACGGCCCTGGTCGAATTCAAACACATCCCCAACATCCAGCGACTCCGAGCCGGCACCGAACCGAAAATCGGGCAGGGTGGGAACCGCCCGGCTACCGGCTGAGATGACCCGGTTCGCCGTCGTCGGCGCGACGTCGTGGGGCGTAACCCTCGCCTGGCTGCTCCACCGAAATGGCCACACGGTCACGATCATCACCCGCACCGCTAAAGAAGCGGAGGCGCTCCGCGCGGCTCGAGGCTTGCCACGTTTGCCTGAACTCTCACTGCCGCCCGAAATCGAACTCCTCCCCGGGCCGGCGGCGCCAGACATTGCCGGCGTTGTGGTCGCAGTGCCGGCCCAGGCCGTCCGCCGCACCATGGCCACACTTCCGCTTTCCCGCAACGTTCCGGTGCTGAACGCCGCCAAGGGCATCGAGCACGCGACCGGCCTTCTCATGAGCGAGGTCCTCATCCAGGCCGGCTGGGATTCGTCCCTCGTCTCGGCCATCTCCGGGCCAAACCTCGCCCACGAGATCGTCCGCGGACTCCCGGCGGCCGCCGTCATTGCCTCAGAATCGTCGGCCAGCGCCGAAATGTGGCAGGCGGCACTCTCGGGCCCGACCTTCCGTGCCTACACCTCGGACGACCTCATCGGGGTCGAACTCGCTGGCGCCTACAAGAACGTGATCGCCATCGCCGCCGGCGCCGCGTGGGGCCTTGACTTCGGGGCGAACACCGTGTCCACCATCATGACCCGCGGCCTCGCCGAAATGACTCGTCTTGGCGTCGCTATGGGCGCGAACCCGCTGACATTCCAGGGTCTCGCCGGAGTCGGCGACCTTGCTACCACCTGTTTCTCGCCCCTGAGCCGGAACCGCCGGTTCGGTGAACTCCTTGCCTCGGGCAAGTCTGTCGCCCGGGCTCGCGAGGAGATCGCCGGGGCCATCGAGGGCATCGCAACCGCTTCGGTCGCCCTCTCCCTCGCCGGACGGTACGGCGTCGACCTCCCGATCTGCGCTGTCGTGGCAGAGGTGGTCGAAGGCCGCGCGACCATCCCTCAGGCAATGGCTGGCCTGCTGGCCCGCCCCTTGCGCCCGGAGGCCGCTTCGCCCTCCTGATGCTAAAGTCAAAGGATGGCGGATTCACTCGGACAGTTGCTCGAAATGCTCGCGGATGGCCACGAACTCGCCACGCCGGAATACGCCGCGTTTTCTGACCTCTCGCGCGCCGATGCCGCCCTCGTAAAGGAGCATTGGCCTGCGATCGCGGTCGAAACGCGCGCACTGCTGATGGAACGCGCGGGCGAACTCGCCGACGTGAACCTCGAATACAACTTCGAGGCTCTCGGTAGCCTCGCACTCGACGATCCGCATCCTGAAGTTCGTGAACGCGCGGTCACGGCCCTCTGGGAATCGGAGGACCGTGACATCGCCCGGCGCCTCGCCCGTCTCGCCACCGAAGACGAGGGTGCCGGTGTCCGGGCCGCGGCCGCCCTCGCGCTCCGCGGCTACGTGGAGTCCATCGTTGGTGGGCGCTTCGATGACGAAACCGCGCGCGCCATCTCCGATGCGCTCCGCAAAGCGGTCGAAGACCCGAACGTCGACGTTCGTGCTGCCGCCGTCGAAGCGGCAGGGGGTCTTCCGGAGGAATGGGTCGCGTCGCACATTCTCGATGCCTACGAAGACGATGCCCGCGAACTTCGAATCGCCGCAATCCGCGCGATGGGCGATTCGGCGGAGGAACGCTGGGCGGAGTACATTGCGGATCAGCTCTACGCCGGCGAACCCGAACTGCGGCTCGAAGCGGTGCTGGCAGCGGGAGCCAACGGCTCCGAATCGCTCGTCGAACCGCTTGGCGAAGCACTTGCCGACGAAGACCCCGAAATCGTCCTCGCGGTTATCGAGGCGCTTGGCGAAATCGGCGGCGAAGATGCGGTGGACCTGTTGAAAGAATTCGCCCCGCATGCTCCCGAGGGCTTCGAGGACGCACTCGAAGAGGCGCTCAGCCTTGCCAACGAGAGTTCGATGTTCCGCCGCTTCGGCGAGCTGGACGACAGTGATAACGAAGATAGCGATGAAGATGACGAATGAATCGTAGACTTCCAATCCAGGAGGCAGTCTCCGCGGGCGGTGTGGTCTGGCGCCCCGGGCGCAACGACGAAATCGAAGTCGTGGTTTGCGGCCGCCGTGCCAACCGCATGTGGGGTCTCCCCAAAGGCACGCCCGATCACGGCGAGAAGATGGAGCAAACCGCTCTCCGCGAAGTCCGCGAAGAAACCGGCCTCCAGGTGCGCCTCGGCGACCAGCTCTCCACTATTGAGTACTGGTTCACGGCGAACGGCATCCGTTATCACAAGCGCGTGCACCACTGGCTGATGGAACCCGTGGGCGGAGACGTTGCCGATCACGACCATGAGTTCGATGAAGTGCGCTGGGTCCCGGCTTCCGAGGCTTACGCGACCCTCACCTATGACGGCGAACGCGGCCTCGTTGCCGAAGCTGCCCGTAAACTCGGCAAGCCGATCGACGTATGACCGAGAAGCCGCTCGACCACCTCGTGCTCGCTGCCGGTCCGAATGTCCGGATCCGCCTGCGCGTGCGTGAAGACGGCGCCGACGAATACCGCTGGCGAAGCGACCCCGAGACATCCCGCTTCGACGGCCGCCCGCCGAACAAGGAGCCCTTCGAGCGCTTCCTCGACGCTTTCGGCTACGAGATTGCCTACGGCCGCACCGATCGTGAGCAATTTGCCATCGAAACCATCGATGGCCGCCACATCGGCACGGTGATGCTTTACAACATGGACCGCACCGGCGACGTCGCGGAACTCGGAATATCCATCGGCGAACCCGATGCCCGCGACCGGGGCCTCGGCCGCGAGGCCATCACTGTCTTCCTCCGCTGGGTCTGGAATAACCGCCCCGTTCGGCTGATCTATCTCCACGCCCTCGATTGGAACGAGCGGGCGATCCGGGCGTTCCGCGCGACCGGCTTCGACGACGCTGCCCGCGTCTTCCGGGATTCGCAAACGCTGCTGCGCATGGAGGTTCGGCGCGAGTGGTGGCTCCTCTGGGAGGCAGAAGGCCGCTTCGCCTTCGCCTCGACTCAACCGGCGGAATCTGAACCTGCCGGTGAGTCCGAGCCGCAGCCGCCGCAACGGCCAGAACTTGCAACTTCCGATCGCTGAAACCGTTCGTTCACTGCGCTGTCACCAGCCGGTACGCCCATGTGCACTTGACTGATCTGGGCAGAGCGCCACGGATGCCGACATTCCTTGTAGAGCCAGGCGCCAATGTCTCCGGTCCGGAGCGGTGCCTGCGAGAGGGTGTTATGGAGCAGTCGTACCCAAGCACGTCGGGGAGCCTCGCGATGCAGACGGACTTCGAAGAAGAGCCTCGCAACGTACCGCGCCCTGCGCCCGCACACCTCAAAGCGCTTCCGTCTCTGCCGGAAGCGCCCGACCACGCCCACGAACTCGGCCTGCCCGAGCGCTTCGTGGAAGACCTCGCCCTGAAGACGCTCTACCGCATCACCGTGCCCAGCCCGGTCGGCGTTGCCAATTCCATGCGCGTTAGCCCCGGCGTTGCGCGCGAAGCGCTCGACGAACTCAGGCGCCAGCGTCTCGTCGAAACGACCTCTGCATCAGGCCGCCTCGAAACCGAATGGCAGTACCGCCTCACCGAACTCGGCATGCACGAAGCTGAAGCCGCGTTTGGTCGCAGCAAGTACGTCGGCCCCGTCCCGGTACCGATCCAGGATTACTTCAAGGTCCTCGAACGCGACACCGAAGTCGGCGCGCCCGACCCGGTGCGCCTCGCCCGCGCCCTCCAGCAGCTCGTCCTCGCCCGCGACGTCGTCGCCAAGGTCTGCCTGGCGCTGACCTCCGGCCGGCCGGCGATGCTTTGGGGCGCTCCTGGTAACGGTAAAACCACGATCCTCGAACTCACCAGTGAGGCCATTCAGGGCGTCACCCTGATGCCCATGGCCGTCTACGTCAGCGGGCATATCATCCGCCTCTACGACGACCTTGTGCACCAGCTGGTCGAAGGCGACGACACCGCGGACGCGACTTCGCAATTCGACCGTCGCTGGCTGAGGATCCGCCGCCCGTTCGTCTTCGTGGGTGGTGAACTCCGCCACGAAGACCTCGACCTCTCGTACGACCCGGCCCTCGGTTACCACCAGGCCCCGCCGCACGTGAAAGCTCACGGCGGGCTGCTCGCCATCGACGACTTCGGCCGCCAGCAGGTCTCCCCGCACGCCCTCCTCAACCGCTGGATTGCGGCCCTGGAACGCGGAGAAGACACGATGGCGCTCGTGACTGGCGAACGCATCACGTTCCCGTTCCGATCGACCATTTGCTTCAGCACGAACCTCGAACCGAAGACGATGCTCGAAGAAGCGCACCTCCGCCGGATTCCCTACAAGATCCGCATCCCGGAACCGACTCCCGAGCAGATGGCCGAGATCTTCCGCCGCTTCGCCGATGCGATGGGCGTGGAGGCCACTCCGGCGGGCATCGAGGCCGCCGTCGTAATGGTTCGCCGCGCCAGCAACGGCAACTTCCGCAGCTGCCACCCGCGCGACGTGCTTCAGCTCATCATCGAGGAATCGCGTTTTGTGAAACGTCCCGCCGTCCTCGAACCCGGCGCCGCCCGCCGCGCCTGCGAGGTCTACTTCGCTGTCGATCCGGGGCCAGTGAATAAGCCTTAAGGTCGCCGCCAGCTCTCGAAGATCTCCGAGAGCCGCCTCGCCCCGTGCACGAGCGACGGACCGGGCTGCAGGACGTCTGGCGCCTTGATTTCGAAGAGCTGACCGTCTCTCACCGCGCTGATGGTATGCCACCCTGGGCGCGCCGCGATCTTCTCCAGCCGCGCCTTCTTTCCACACCAGCTCGCGACGATGATGTCGGGGCTGCGGGCGATGACTTCATCCGGGGATACAACGCGCTCTGGTGCGCGACCGCACTCCCGCAGCTCCGGGAAGATGTCGTCCCCGCCAGCCACCTCGATCAACTCCGAAACCCACGCAATCCCGGAGATCAGCGGGTCGTCCCACTCCTCGAAGTACACTCGTGGCCTTCGCGCGCCGGGCGGCGGCGAAACAGCCTCAATCGCGGTCCGCACCTCCGTCGCGAGCCCCTCTCCGCGCTCTGGTTCCCCAAGGACCGCGCCAATCAGCGCGATTGCATCGTAGGTCTCAGCGAGCGTCCGCTGGTTCGTGTTGAGCACGTTCACTCCCGCGCGAATCAACTCGGCGGCGATGCCGGCCTGCAAGTCAGAAAACCCGAGTGCGAGGTCAGGCCGTAGTGCCAGGATCCGCGGCACATGCGCCGTCTGGAACGCCGCTACCTTCGGCTTCTTCCGCGCTTCCGGCGGCCGTACCGCATAGCCGCTCACGCCAACCACGCGTTCGCCCGCTCCGACTGCGAAAGCAATCTCGGCGGTCTCCGCGGTCAGGCAGACGATACGCTGCGGAGCCAAGTTTCCGGCCTCCGGCCGCTACGCCTTCGCCAGGTCGAACGAGTACGTCTCGATCACCGGGTTCGCGAGCAACCGGCTGCACATCTGATCGACCTGGGTGGCCGCATCCTTCGGGTCACTCGCCGAAAGCGTTACCTGGAAGTACCGCCCGGAGCGCACTCCGGTCACGGAGCTGAATCCCAGCGACCCGAGTGCGCCGCCAATCGTGATGCCCTCGGGGTCGTTCACTGTCGGCTTTAGCGACACGTAGACTCGCGCCAGGAAAGTCGTCGGCTTCGAGGCCTTCGGAGCGGCTTTCTTTGAGTCCTTCTTCTTGTCATCTTTCTTCTTACTCATTCGGGAGCTCCTCGCCGGTCAGCATTTTGTAGGCCGTACGGTACCGTTCGGTAGTCGCGACAATCACGTCATTCGGCACTTGCGGGGGCGCGTCGCCGTCCTTCCAGCCGCTCTTCGCCAGCCAGTCGCGTACTGGCTGCTTGTCGAAGCTCGGTTGCGGCCCACCGGCGCGGTACCGGTCGGCCGGCCAGAAGCGGCTGCTGTCGGGCGTTAGCACCTCATCGATGAGGATGACCTCCTCGTTCCAGAGGCCAAACTCGAACTTCGTGTCCGCGATAATAATCCCCTGCTCAAGTGCCACCGCGTGCGCATAGTTGTATACGGCCAGCGTCCGCAGCTTCATTGCGTTGGCGGCTTCCTCGCCAACCAGTTCTTCGAGCTGTTCATACGAGATGTTCTCGTCGTGGCCGGATTCGGCCTTCGTGCTCGGCGTGAAGATCGGCTCCGGCAGCCGGTCCGATTCCCGCAGCCCTTCCGGCAAAGGAATCCCGCAAACGGCGCCGGTTCGCTGGTAATCCTTCCACCCCGACCCCGAAATGTACCCACGAGCGATGCACTCCGCGTCAAGCCGTTTCGCCTTCCGCACGAGCATCGAACGTCCGTAGTACTCGGGGCCGATTTCAAACGGCACCAGGTCCTTGTTGTGTGTGCCAATTACCGCGATGAAGTGGTTCGGCACCACCTCCTTGATACGGTCGAACCACCACGCCGAAAGCTGCGTCAGCACCCGGCCCTTCCGGGGAATACCGGCCGGCAACACCATGTCCGCCGCCGAAATCCGATCCGTGGCGACGATCAGCATCTTGTCGCCCAGGTCGTAGGTGTCGCGCACCTTGCCGCGATAGGTCCGGTTCGGCAGGTTCGATTCCAGCATCACGTCAGGCACGAGACTCCTCCTTCGCCGAGACATAGAAAATCGTGGTGGCCGCCGCGAGGTACGCTCCGGTCGGTACGGCCACCAGCCCCAACAAGAGTATCCCGAGCGACTGCGCGACCAGGTTGGTCGTGCGCCCGGGATCGACGCTGAACGGCGCCAGCGCAATCGCAACGATGATGCTCGCAGCGAAGAACAGCACGAACCCAACCGGTACGGCTGTTAACACCACGCCGATGAACCGAAGCATTCGACCGCGCATTGTCCGCCAGCTTGTGCCCAGCGACCCGGAGACGCTCGTCCCCTCGAGCACATGAGCATGGACCGCGAGGCCCCAGCGGATGATCAGGTAAACAACCACGACGATCCCGGCTGCGGACGCCAGGAACATCAGGTAGAACAACGAACCAAGCAGCAGCAGCCCACCCATCCGCGTGAACGCGGGGTCGAGTGACTCAGTCAGGCGCGCCGGCTTCTTTTCGAGGATCGTCCGAACCGCGACGATGGTCGCGGCAGCCCCGACCAGGCTGAAGAGCAGGTACACGGCGGTCATCAAGACGAGCGCCAGGATCAGCCCCGACGGCGAATCCTCGAACCGGTTGAACGACTCGAAGTCCGCTTCCGGGTAGGCATCGTGGTACAGATAGAAGTACACGATCGCGCCGATGATCCCGAGCGGGATCTGCACCACCGTAAGAGGCAACATCGTCGCCGATGGGTTCTCGCGGACGAGCCTCATGGCGCGACGCCAAGTCCGAGGCGGTTTGGTTGATTGGGGTGGCGCCTGGACTTCGGTGGCCTCCGGAGTCACAGGCCGAGGCGCTCGTAGGTCGCGCCGATGTTCTTGAGGTAAAAGTTGTAGTCGAAGAGTCCGCGCAACTCCTCTTCCGAGATGCGAGTGGTGACATCCGCGTCGGCCATCAGCAGGTCGAAGAACGGCGTTCGCGTCTTCCACGCTTTCATCGCGTTTCGCTGGACGATCGCGTAGGCGTCCTGCCGGCTCAGTCCCGTCTCGATGAGCGCCAGCAACACGCGCTGCGAGAACACGAGGCCATAGGACCGTTCGAGGTTCTCCTTCATATGTTCCGGGAACACCGTCAGGCGTTCCATCACGCCGGTGAAAATCGTCAGCATGTAATCCAGGACCAGCGTCGCGTCGGGGAAGACAATCCGTTCCGTCGAGGAGTGCGAGATGTCCCGCTCGTGCCACAGGGCCACGTTCTCCATCGCAGTTACCGAATACCCGCGCAGCACGCGCGCGAGACCCGTTACGCGCTCGCACAGCTCGGGGTTCCGCTTGTGCGGCATCGCACTCGAACCCGTCTGGCCTTCGTCGAACGGTTCCTCCGCTTCGCGAACCTCGGTCTTCTGCAGGGCTCGAATCTCCGTCGCGAACTTCTCCAGCGATGCGCCGATGAGTGCGAGCGTCGAGACGAACTGCGCGTGCCGGTCGCGCTGGATCACCTGCGTCGAGGCCGCTTCGATGCCCAGGCCCAGCCTGCGGCACACGATCTCCTCCAGCTCCGGCGGGCACGAGGCGTGCGTTCCCACCGTCCCGGAAATCGCACCAACCGCGACCGCTTCGCGAGCGATCTCGAGGCGCTTCCGGTTCCGCCGCATCTCATCAACCCACACCGTCAGCTTCAGGCCGAAGGTCGTGGGCTCGGCATGCACGCCATGGGTGCGGCCCGTGCAAAGGGTGTCGCGGTGCGCCACGGCCTGCTTCTCCAGCACGGCTGAGAGGCCGTCGATGCCCTTGAGCAGCAGGTCAGCGGCGTCGCGCAGTTGCAGTCCCGTCGCCGTATCCCAAACATCCGATGAGGTCAGCCCGAAATGGACGTAGCGCCCTTCTTCGCCGAGCGTTTCAGCGACAGAGCGCAGGAACGCGGTGACGTCGTGGTGCGTGATGCGAATGTATTCGTCGATCTTCGCCACATCGAAGCCCGCATCGCGCCTGATCTTGGCCGCTGCTTCCTGCGGCACCTGGCCAAGTTCGGCCCAGGCTTCGACAGCCGCGACTTCGACATCGAGCCATCGCTGGAACTTGTTCTGGTCGCTCCAGACCGCCGACATTTCGGGACGCGAGTAACGGGGAATCACTCGTTGATGGTACAGGGATGCGGCCTCACAGAACAGGAGTTCAGCCTCGACGAGCGCCCGGTTGTCAGACGGTTTCCCTCAAAACAGAACGAGGACGGCTATGCCCGCGACGATAATCGCGACGTGCACGGTGAGGAGGGCAAGCCGCGGTCGGGCGTTTGGGCTCGCGAAAGCCGCAGGGATCGGCGCCCACGCGAACCACAGCCACGCCCCTACCAGGCCGCCCATGGAGGTGCCCCCGGCAACGAGGCTCCACCCCACCGACGGGAACTCGAGCACGGCGAGCCACGCCGCACCAAGTGTCACGAGGCCTGCGGGAACCGCCAGCCCGAACTTCAGCCGCGGCACCCGCAGGCTGACCAGCAGGATTGAAGGCATCGTCACCCACCCGATCGCAAGGGCAAGGGAGGCGACCGTTGTATCGTCGATGCCGAGGCTCAACCACCAGATCACGCCCAAAGCCACCGCGCTCACCGCCGCCAGCCGCTGCACGCGGGGTCGCAGCTCCGCGTATCGAGGATCCGGCGCGCGGAACCACTGCCCTATCCTGCGCGCACCGCCAAAGACGGGCGTCTCTATCGTGAGCGGCGAATGCCCGGTCAACTCGCCGCGGGCGCGCCCCGGTTCGCGCGGATCGCCGTCAGTGCGCCGATGAAGAGCAGCATGAACCCGAGGTCCGCGACACCGAACGCGAAGAACACCCAGTGCAGCAGGTCATCAGTCACGAGGTAGTAGAACGCGACCAAGAAGTAGGCGCCTTTGTAAATGATGCCCGTCCGGATCAGCCCGACATTCCCGAAGAGGTCCTGCCACGCGAACACGTAGCTGACCCCCTGGACCAGCACAAACACCGCCGCCAGGTGGATGTACGAAGCGTTGTCCGGCTGCGTGATGTCGAGCGCATCGAGGATGGGGTCGTAGAGAAAGATGAACGCCGCTCCGAGGATGATGTCGTATGCCGCCGCGATGGCGAACACCATCTTGTAGAAACTCAACGACTGCGAAAGACCGGTCCGGTTCGTCACGATGCACCTGCTTTGCTGGCGCGCCTGCCTGCGCGCGCCTGCTTCATGAATGAATGAACTCGTTCTCGTCGCGCTTCCGGCGTGAATAGCCGGGCGCCCAGGTCGCGCAAGCCCTGCTCGAGGGCGGCGACGGTCATCCCGCGGGGCTCGAAGGTGACGTCGAACAGGGTGAAACGGTCCCATTCACCGTCATATAGCAGGCGCCCCTCCTGCTTAAGCCGGTCGTAGAGGCCGCTCCCGGGCAGTGGCGTCTGGACCGTGATCTGGACTTCGGCGAGGCCGCTCTCCTCCACAAACTCCGCGACCGAATCGAAGGCCTCGGGTCCGTGCGTATCGAGCCCCAGCACGAAACAACCGTTAACCGTGATCCCCGCGCCCTGGATCCGTTGGATCGCTTCGCGGTACTTCGGCGCCTGCTTCCGCTTCCAGTCCTGGCGAAGCTCAACGCCGCCAACGCCGTCCGCCGTCGGGCTCTCGAGCCCAATCAGCAATTGCGCGCAGCCAGCGTCGTGAATGAGTTTCAGCAATTCGGGGTCGTCCGCCACCCCGATGTCGGTCTCGGTGAACCAGCGAAGATCCTCATCGGCCAGCGCCCGCATCAGTTTCCGCGAGTGGGCCTTGTTCACGAAGGTGTTATCGTCGGCGAACTCGATGAACGGCTTCGGCCAGACGCGCTTGATTGCATGGATCTCGGCGACGACTCGCTCGACCGGCTTCACCTTGTAGTGGCGCGTCAGCATGATCGAACTCGCACAGAACTGGCAGCGCCACGGGCATCCGCGCTGCGTCTGTACGGTGAGGCGGTTGTAGCGGACCGGGTCGAGGAGGTCGAATCGCGGCATCGGTGATTCAGCGAGGTCGAACTCTCGCCCGCATGGCTCGTAGCGAGACTTCAGGCGGCCGTTCGAAAGGTCCTCCAGCACGCTGGGCCAGGAAAGCTCGCCTTCGCCCACTACCACGCTGTCTGCGTGCCTCGCTGCCTCGTCGGGCAGCGCCGTCGCATGCAGTCCGCCCAGCACGACAGGCACGCCCAATTCCCGATACCTGTCCGCGAGCGCGTACGCGTCGTTCGCCTGGGCCGTCAGCGTCGAGATCGTCGCGATATCACATTCGGGCAGCTTCGCCAGCGACTTGAGGTCGGCAATCTCATGATAGCTGACTTCGTGAGGATCGGGGGTCATGCCCGCCAGCGTCAGCAGCCCCAGGCTCGGCAGCGAGGAAATGGTGGCCGCTCGCTCGGCGAACCCCGGCAGGCTCCAGCCGAAGAGCACCAGGTCTTCGTTGAAGGCCCGCACACCACTCATTGCGATGAAGGCGACGTTCATGCCTGCCCCTTGCAGTACCCCGGATCATCCGGGAGCGTGGCTTCGCCGCGAAGAATACAACAGGATCGAACGTTCACGATTCCGTGCCCCGTTTGATCCGTTCGCGGCGCCCTGCCCGGATCGCTGAAGTCTGCCGGGTGGACTGCAAATCAGAAGCACTCGCCCCGGGTGGCCGTTAAACTTCACAGGTGGCTCCGCTCTTCTACGAACAATCAGGTCTCGCCTCCGAAATCTACGGCCAGCGCACCTTCCTTTTGCCCGTCGTCCGCGGCGATGCGCGGTTCTACGGCGATCTCGCCCGGGAGTGTGGCGGGCCGATCCTGGAACTCGGGTGTGGCGAAGGCCGCTTTCTCGTCCCCTTCGCCCGTTCCGGATTCGAGATCACCGGCATCGATCGTTCTACGGTGATGCTCGACCGCGCCCGGCGCGCCGTCGCCGGTCTGCCCGCTGACGTGGCCTCGCGCATCACCATCGTGGAAGGCGATATGACCGACTTCCATCTCGAAACGCTGTTCGGCTTCGCTTTCAGCGCGTTTCGCAGCTTCATGTTCATCACCGAACCCGAAGCCCAGCGCCGCTGTCTCGAACTCGTCCGCGACCACCTCCGCCCCGGTGGAATCCTGGCGATCGACATCTTTGATCCGCTACTCGACAGGATGATGCCAGACCCCGAAGACGAAGGCTGGTCGTACCAGGGGACGATTCCGCATCCCGTCTCCTTCAACCTTGTCCGCATCGAGGCCGCGTCGCGGTCGAATGATCCCCTGCGCCAGGTGTTCGAAGAAACCTGGCGCTATTCCGAACATGACCGCGAAGGAAACCAGCTGCGCCAGGAAGAGGAGGTCCTGCGCATGCGCTGGACCTACCGTTACGAAATGCGCTACTTGCTGGAGCTCGCGGGCTTCGAAGTGGTGGCTGAGTACTCGGACTACCTGAAGTCGCCACCGGCCTACGGGCTCGAGCAGATCTGGGTCGCTCGCCGCCCCTAACGCCGGTTGAGGGTGTCTACCCCTGGGACTGCTTGTCCCGGAACGCCTTGTAGGCCTCGCGAATGTCCGCGTGCTTCAGGGCGAGGATTGAGGCGGCGAGGTAGGCCGCATTCCGCGCGCCCCACGCCCCGACCGCCACTCCCGCGACCGGCACGCCCGGTGGCATCTGGAGGACGCCGAAGATGGCATCCATGCCGCCCGCCACTTCGCTCGAAGCCAGCGGGATGCCGATCACCGGCAGCGTGCAGTTCGCGGCCACCGCGCCGGGCAGGTGTGCGGCACCGCCGGCCGCGCAAATCATGACTTCAAAACCGTCGCTTTCGGCGCGCTTCGCGAATTCTCTCACCTTGTCCGGCGTCCGGTGCGCCGACATGGCGCGCACGACGTACGGGATCGAAAGGTCATCGAGCACTTTCTTGGTCGGTTCGAGCAGGGGTTCGTCATTCGCGGAACCCATAAGAATCGCGACGAGCGGGTTGGACATCTACAAAGCCTCCTGGGCGATATCTGTGCGGTAATAAGCGTTCTCAAACGAGATTCGGCGAGCGTTGTCATACGCCCGGTCACGAGCTTCCTGGAGGGACTTTCCGCTCGCCACCACCGTGCAAACGCGGCCCCCGGAGGTCACGAACCCGTTTTCGACGGCTCGCATGCCACCATGGAACACGTTCACATCCGGATCGATTGCATCAAGGCCCGCCACGGGAAACCCGGTTTCGAACGACTCCGGATAACCCCGGCTCGCCACCACGACGCCGACCGTAGGATTGGAAGACCAGCGAACATCGTAGTTCGCAAGTTCGCCGAGCGCGGCCGCCCGGGCCACCTCGTAGAAGTCGCTCTCCAGCCGGGGGAGCAGCACCTGCGTCTCCGGGTCTCCGGAGCGCGCGTTATATTCGACGATTTTGGGTCCCTCGGCGGTGATCATCAGGCCGGGGTAGAGCGTGCCGTTGTAGGGGTGCCCGGCCGCGGCCATTCCCGCCATCAACGGATCCACCACGATTCGCTTGATGTCCGCAGCGAGCCCTTCCGAGACACCCGCGCTGGGGCTGTAGGAGCCCATGCCGCCGGTGTTCAATCCTTCGCCGCCATCGAGCGCGCGCTTGTAGTCCGTCGAAAATGGCCACAGCATGGCAATCTTCCCGTCGCAGAACGCGTGTGCGCTGGTCTCCCAGCCCGGCATGTCGCGTTCGATGACGATGGTCTCGCTCGAGGTCCCGAACTGCCGGTCGATCAGCATTTCCCGCGCGGTCTCGATCGCGATTTCATGCGTATCGCAGCCCACTGCGCCTTTGCCGGCCGCCAGCCCCGATGCCTTCACCCAGAGCTTCCCCGGCGGCAGCGATTCGATGTACTCGGTTGCCGTGCTCAGCCGGTTAAACGACTCCCCTTCGGCAGTTGGGATGCCGTTCTTCGCCATGAACTGCTTCGCCCAGGCCTTGCTTCCTTCGATGCGAGCCGCTGCCGCGGAAGGCCCGTAGCAGAGGATCCCACGCTCCTGCAGCCGGTCGACGAGTCCGAGCGGCTGGGGATCGTCGCTGCTTGCCAGGTAAAAGTCGACCTTGTTGGCGACGGCCGCTTCGACGATCCCGTCGATGTCCGTCGTTTTCGGCGCAAGATTCGTGGCGAGGAGGCCGGTGCCGCTGTTTCCCGGAGCCACGAACACATCGTCCACGTGCTTCGATTGGCGCAGTTTCCAGACTGTCGCGTGTTCACGAGCCCCGCTGCCTACAACTAAAACCCGCGCCACAGACCACCCTCAATCCAAATTCCGCAATCGGAAGTTCCAGGTCGGTTCATTCCCACTCAATCGTCCCCGGGGGCTTCGGGGTAATGTCATACACCACCCGGTTTATCCCGTGAACCTCGTTCACGATGCGGTTCGAAATCCGCGCAAGGAGTTCGTGCGGCAACCGCGCCCAGTCCGCCGTCATCGCATCGTCCGCAACCACGGCCCGAATCGCGACGGCGTAGCCGTAGGTCCGGTAATCGCCCTGGACCCCGACCGTCTTCGTGTCGGTCAGCACGGCGAACGCCTGCCAGATGTCGCGGTACAGCCCGGCATCGCGAATCTCATCCATCACGATGAGGTCCGCCTTGCGCAGGATGTCGAGGCGCTCCTTGGTCACTTCACCGACACAGCGGATGGCCAGTCCCGGTCCCGGGAACGGGTGGCGCCAGACCATCTCCTCCGGCAGCCCGAGTGCCTCGCCGATTCGTCGCACTTCGTCCTTGAACAGGTAGCGGAGCGGTTCGACGAGCCCGAGCTTCATGTCCGCCGGCAGCCCTCCGACGTTGTGGTGCGTCTTGATGACGTGCGCGCCCTTGCCGTGCGAGCCACTCTCGATGACGTCCGGGTAGAGCGTGCCTTGGCACAGGAAGCGGGCATCCTCCACGGTTCGCGACTCTCGTTCGAAAATGCGCACGAACGTATTGCCGATGCGGACCCTCTTCGTTTCGGGATTCGTAACTTCCGCGAGTTGCGCCAGGAATTGGTCCTCGGCCTCCACGTGCACCAGGTTGATCTTCATGTTCCTGGTGAACGTCTCAACTACCTGCTCGGCTTCCCCGGAACGGAGCAACCCGTTGTCGACGAAGATGCAAACCAGCTGGTCGCCGATGGCCCTATGCACGAGCGCCGCTGCCACGGCGCTATCAACGCCTCCGGAAAGCCCGCAGATCACTCGGCCCGTGCCTACCTGCTCGCGGATCGCCGCCACCGACTCGTCAATGAAGTTGCCGGCCGTCCAGGTGCCTTCGCAGTGGCAAATTCCCCGGACGAAATTCTTGAGGATGTCCTTGCCCCGCGGCGTGTGCACCACTTCCGGGTGGAACTGCAGCCCGTAGTAGCCTCGCGCAGGGTCGGCCATCACGGCGTATGGCGAATTGCCGGAATGTGCGATGGAGACGAATCCTGTCGGCAGCGCCTCCAGGCGGTCGCCGTGGCTCATCCAGACTTCCAGCGACTCAGGCAGCCCGTCGAGCAGGGGCGTCGCCACCGAACGAGAAATCGAAGCCGGCCCGAACTCGCGCTCCGTACCTGGCCCGACCACTCCGCCAAGTTGGTGGGCCAGCAGCTGCATTCCATAACAAATGCCGAGGATAGGCTTACCCGAGTCGTACACCCATTGCGGCGCCAGCGGGGCGTCTTCGTCGTACACCGAAGAAGGCCCGCCTGAGAGGATGAACCCGCGGACATCGAGGCCTGCGATGCGTTCCTCGGGTGAATCCCACGGGATCAGTTCGCAGTAGGTATCCAGTTCCCGGACGCGGCGGGCGATGAGCATCGAATACTGCGCGCCGAAATCCAGGACGACGATCGTTTCGTGGTCTTTTGCGGGATCAAGTGCGGCGGAATTTTGGGCTTCGGAGAGGGTGTCGGTCATCGATTGCGCGGTACCCATACGCAAATCTAGCCAAATTGTAGACTTTGGTCTACGAATTACCCCGTGCAGGTTCGAATCTGCACATTTCTTCGAGGCGAACGTCTACTTGCAGTACCTCACACCAGGCCCCGAGGCCGTCACCGAAACGAAGACAGCCCTCTCCCGCGGTGAGCTCGTTATCCTCCCGACCGACACGGTCTACGGCATCGCCGCCGACGTTCGGAATAAGTCGGCCGTCAGGGTCATCTACGCCGCCAAGCACCGCTCCCCAGATTTCCCACTTCAGCTGCTCTTCGGCCGCGATCCCGCACTTCTCGACCAATACGCGGTCGTCACCGGCTCCGCCCGCAGGCTCGTCGAGGCCCTCGGCCCCGGAGGCTGGACCATCATCGTCCCGGCGAAAGATGGCTGGGACAGCCCGGCACTCAGCGGCGGGCGCACCGTCGGCTTCCGCATGGTCCCGGTTGAGGTGACCTTGGACGTCATTGACGCCCTCGGTGCTCCCGTGGCCGCCTCCAGCGCCAACATCTCTGATGGCAAGAGCCCCGTAACGTGTGACGAAGCCGTGGCCCAGGTTGGCGAATGGTGCGGCATAGCGATCGACGACGGACCAACGGCATCCGGCATCGATTCGACCGTGATCGACCTCTCCACCGATGTGCCCCAGATCCTCCGCGAGGGGGCGATAGACCGCGCAACCGTCGCCCGTATACTTGGGTTGACCCACATCCCCGTACAGAGGAGCGTCCGCTCGTGAAGGTCGGTTTCGGCGCAGACCACGCTGGCTTCGAACTCAAACAGCACCTGATGGAGACTGCTCGTTCGCTCGGCCACGAGCCGGTCGACTACGGCACCTACTCCGCGGACAGCGTGGACTACCCGGATTTCGCCGAACCCGTCGCGCGCGACACGGTTGCCGGCGAGGTCGATCTCGGGGTGGTCATCTGCAGCAACGGCGTCGGTGTGAGCGTGGTCGCGAACAAGGTGCCGGGCGCCCGGGCCGCGCTCTGTCACACCCATTGGGGCGCCGAACGCGCTCGCCAGCACACCGACGCGAACGTCCTTGCTCTCGGCGCCTGGGAAATCGGCCGCGCCGTCGCCGATGAGTGCCTCACGGCCTTCCTCAGCGCCACGCCCGAACAGGGCAATCACGCCCGCCGCCGCGAGAAGCTGGCGAAGGTCGAACGCCGCGGCATCGGAGCATCGCAAGCAAAATGAGCGAAGGCATCGGCAAGAAAACAGTTCGCGACATCGATGTCGCCGGCAAACGAGTCCTCGTCCGCGCGGACCTGAACGTTCCGCTGGAAAATCGCGTCATCACCGACGACACCCGCATCCAGGAGTCGCTGCCCACAATCCGGTACCTCCTGGAACACGGCGCCCAGGTCATTGTTTGCTCGCACCTCGGCCGCCCCAAGGGCGTCGACCCCGACCTGTCCCTCGCACCGATCGCGGGACGAATGTCGAACCTCCTCGGCGCCGAGGTCCTCTTCGCCGAGGACTGTGTCGGCCCGGACGCGGAGGAAGCGGCGGCCTCCATGGGCCACCACGTCCTCCTCCTTGAGAACCTCCGCTTTCATCCGGAGGAGGAGAAGAACGACCGCGCCTTTGCCGAACAACTCGCTTCCCTCGCCGATATTTTCGTGAACGACGCCTTCGGCGCGGCACACCGGGCGCACGCCTCCACGGAAGGCGTCACCCACTTCCTTCCGGCCGTCGCCGGTTTCCTCATGGAGAAGGAAGTCCGCTATCTCAGTGCCCTCGTCGCGAACCCGCCGAGGCCGTTCGCAGCCATCGTCGGCGGCGCAAAGGTAAGCACGAAAATCGCGGCGATCGATCACCTCCTTCCGAAAATTGACATGCTTTTCCTTGGCGGTGGCATGGCCAACACCTTCCTCAAAGCAACCGGCGTCAACGTTCAGATGTCGCTCGTCGAAGACGAGCAAGTCGAAGCGGCGAAGAGCATCCTCGAACGCGCCAAAGCCGGCGGCGTCGCGGTCCACATGCCGACCGACGTCATCGCCGCCAGCCGATTCGCCGCGGATGCCGAGGCCCTCGATCGCGGTGTCAACGAGATCCCCCGCGGCTACATGGTCCTCGACATCGGCCCGCAGACCGTCAAGTCGTACGCCGCCGCCCTCAAGTCGGCGAAGGCGGTCGTCTGGAACGGTCCCATGGGCGTGTTCGAGATGGAAAAGTTTTCGCACGGGTCCTTCGAGCTTGCCCGTGCCCTCGCGGTACTCGATGCCACCACCGTCGTCGGCGGCGGCGAGACCGCCGCGGTGGTCGCACTCGCCGGTCTCCATTCGCGCTTCACCCACGTCTCCACCGGCGGTGGCGCTTCGCTGGAGATGCTCGAAGGCAAGGAACTCCCCGGCGTCGCAGCGCTGATGGACGCCTGATGTGACCGACCCGGGACCGGTGCCTCTCCTTTTCGGCTTTCGCGGAATCCGCTTTCTGCAGGTCGTCGTGGCCACTGCCGCCGGCGCGCTGGCAATTTCCGGTGTGTTGGTGCTCAACCTCTACCTGGACGAAAAACAACCGCTCATGCTTCTCATGGCGATCTTCTTCGGCATGCTGTTCCTCTGGCTGTTCGGCATGGCCCTGCGCCTGCCCACATCCTTCGTGGCTATCTCGCCGGACCGCATGCGCATCCGTTTCGGCGGCTTCGTCGATACCATCGTCGAGACCAACGACGTCCTCGGTGCGCGGCTTGTGCCATGGAATTGGTGGCGTGGCCTGGGCGTCCGCACGGCATTCGGCGGCGATGTTGCCCTCGTCGCGGCCTGGGGCACCGCCGCGGAAATCACTCTCAAGCGCCCAATCCGTGTCTGGCTGCTGCCCCGCCTCTGGCGAGTCTCGGCTACCCGCGTGGTCGTCAGCGTCCGCAACCCGCAGAAATTGGCCGATCGGTTCGGGCCCGTGAAGAATGAACCCGCGAAGAAGAAAGGCCGGAGGAAATAGCGATGCGAAAGCCGTTCGTAGCGGGCAACTGGAAGATGAACACCACCGAGACCGAGGCCAGGGCCCTTGCCAGTGCCGTGGCGGAATCCACCAAAGGCGCGGCCTGCGATGTTGCCGTCGGCGTGCCGTTCCCGCACCTTGCGGCCGTCCGCGACACCCTCGCCAGCACCCACGTCGGCGTGGCTGCCCAGGATGTCTACTGGGAGTCGAAGGGGGCGTTCACTGGCGAAGTCAGCGTGCCGATGCTTGAGGACTATTGCAGCCTCGTCATCATCGGCCATAGCGAACGACGCCAGTTCTTCGGCGAAACCGACGACTGGGTGAACCGTAAAGTCGCGGCCGTCCTCGCTTCGAAACTCGACCCGATTGTCTGCGTCGGCGAACTCCTCGATGAGCGCAAAAACGACCTCACCGAGAAGGTCCTCTACCGCCAACTTCGCGCCGGCCTTACCGGCCTGACGCTTTCGCCTCGCATCACGATCGCCTACGAACCGGTCTGGGCGATCGGTACCGGCGAAACCGCCACGCCAGAGGTCGCCCAGGAAGCCTGCGCCTACATCCGCGGCGTTCTCCGCGAAATCGCACCGGTGCACGCCGACTCCATCCGGATCCAGTACGGTGGCAGTGTGAACCCCGAAAACGCCGCGTCGCTGCTCTCCCAGCCCGATATCGACGGCGCCCTCGTCGGCGGCGCGTCCCTCAAAGCCGACCAGTTCGCGGCCATCTGTGCCGCCGCCCGCCCCTGAGAGTCACCACTTTGAAAACGCAGAGACGCAAAGACGCGGGGGTTCTTGAGGTAACATTCCAGCCAAACTCTGCGTCTTCGCGCCTCCACGTCGAATTCGATTCCTCCCCCGCGCCACATCCGTCGTCCCACCGCAATTCGCAATTCGCAACTCGCAATTCGCACTTTCCGCGCCTCCGCGTTAAGCCCGTCGCGGCCGAGCGCCTCCATCTCCCCCTCGCCCAGACATGGGAGAGAGGGCCGGGGGGTGAGGGATGCTGAGGCGTCTCGTGGCTATCGTCGGCGCGACCGGCACCGGCAAGTCCGCGATTGCGCTTGAACTCACCCAGCGCCTCGGCGGCGAGATCGTCAACGCCGACAGCCGGCAGGTCTATCGCGGCATGGATATTGGCACTGCCAAGCCCACCCTCGAAGACCGCAAGAAGGCCCGCCACCACCTCTACGATGTCGCCGACCCCGCCGAGGGTTACAACCTCGCCCTCTACCAGAAGCAGGCCCGCGAAACGCTCGACGCCATCTGGGAGCGCAACACGTTCGCCTGGCTCGTCGGCGGCACCGGTCAGTACGTCTGGGGCCTCCTCGAAGCCTGGCAGGTCCCCGATGTCGCTCCGGACGAGGCACTCCGCGCAGAACTTGCGGCCTTCGCGGAAGCCAATGGCGCCGACGCTCTCCACCAGCGCCTCGCCGCAATCGATCCAATGACCGCCGAACGAATCGACGCCCGCAACATCCGTCGCGTAATCCGCGCCATCGAGGTTTACGAACGCAGCGGCCGCACCATGAGCGACTGGCAGGCCAAGCGCGACCCCGACTTCGAGTTCCTCCTCTTCGGCATCGACATGCCGCGCAAGCAACTGCACGCGCGCGTCGACCAGCGAGTGGAAGCGATGTTCAATTCGGGCCTGCTCGAAGAAGTGCAGTCACTCCTCGATTCAGGTGTCCCCGCAGATGCTCCTGCGATGTCTTCGATCGGCTACGGCGAATCCGTGAACTTCCTCCGGGGCCAGGTCTCACTCGAAGAAGCGAAGGAGCGCACCAAAGTCGCCACTCATCGCCTCATCCGCAGCCAGGACCAGTGGTTCCGCCGCGACGACAGGCGCATCACCTGGGTCCACGACGCCGACGACATCGACATGCGGGCCAACATCTTCACCGGTGCCTGCACGAACGTGATCCGAGGCGAAAACCGGCACTAGCTTCTCTGGGGCCTCGGGCCTCGGGCCTCGGGCCCCATCTGCTAAACTCTCTCAATGCGCGTTACCAAGATGCACGGCGCCGGCAACGACTACATCTACACGTTGCCCACTGACGATCGGGACGACTGGGAAGACCTCGCCCGCGCCATGAGCGACCGCCACTTCGGCATCGGGGCCGACGGGCTCATCCTCGGCCTGAAGTCCGATGTCGCGGACATGCGCATGCGCATGTTCAACGCCGATGGCTCCGAAGCCGAGATGTGCGGCAACGGCATCCGCTGCCTCGTGAAGTTCGCCGTCGAGGAAGGGTTCCTCCCGGCTGACGCCGACAACGTCTCGGTCGAAACCCTCGGCGGCGTCAAGATCCTCCAACTCTTCCGCGAAAACGGTGTCATCACCTCGGCCCGCGTCGATATGGGTGCGCCGAATTTCAATCCCTCGTCGCTGCCGGCGAACGTTGAAGGCCCAGGCCCGGTTGTCGACCTCCCCATCCTCGTCGACGGTATGGACCTGAAGCTCACGCTCGTCAGCATGGGCAACCCACACGCCATTCACTACGTCGACCACGACCCGGCAACGTTCCCTCTCGAGCGCATCGGCCCCCACGTCGAGAATCACCCGCTTTTCCCGCGGCGCATCAACTTCCAGGTCGTCCAGGTTCTGAACAGCGGGGAAGTGAATCACCGCGTCTGGGAGCGAGGCACAGGCATCACGCTTGCCTCCGGCACCAGTGCCAGCGCCGTCTGCGCCGCTTCCCGCATGCGTGGCTTCACCGGCAACCGCATCGTCGATCACATGCCAGGCGGCGACCTCATCCTCGAATGGGATGGCGCCGGCTCGGTCTTCATGACCGGCCCAGCCGTGCGCGTCTTCGATACCGAGTGGCCCGACTAAGAATCAGCCAGTCGTTTATTCGATGATCCGGTAGCTCCCTTCTCTCAAGCCTGGGAGAAGGGGCTGGGGGATGAGGGGTCACCGACTCTTCAACGCCACGATCAAGTCCTTCAACTCCGCAATCTCCCGCTGCTGGACCGCGTCCTGTGCGCTCAGGTGCTCCTGGATCTGCACGCATTCGTGGAGCACAGCCTCGGCGTCCTTGTAGGTCGCCTCTGCCCGTTTGTCTGCGGCCTCTGCCTGCAGGTTCTGGCCGACGATGATGACAGCTGGAGAAACGTCTGCGCCACCCACGCGACGATGATGATGCTGCTCCCGCTGGTCAGCGCCGCCGGCAGGCTGATCAAGGCCAGGCCCGCGAAGAGGTAAGCCGCCCACATCGTCCCCACGCTCTTCGTGATCGAAAGCCCGAAGCGTCCGTTCAGGCCCACGCGTTCGTCGTTCACCTTCGGCGGTGGCCCGGCCGTCCCATCCATGTGTCGCTGCGTGCGCGGATGGGGAATGTGATGGAAGACCGTCTCGATGTCGTTCACGGCGAACCTCAGGTTCGAAATCCGGCCGCTTGCCGGTGCCACAAACTGTAGCGTTCCGGCGCGCCACCGCGCGTAAGGCTGATATCGGTTTCCCCAATCTTCGACCGCCGGCCTTCGAGTGGTCGGGCAGTCGTGCGAGAATGAAGGGCGGAGGCGTCGAATGAAGCTATCTGCTGTCCTGGCCGCGAAAGGCAACCGTGTATTCACCATTATTCCGGAGGCGTCCGTCACCGACGCGGTAGCGCTGCTCGCAGAACACAACATCGGCGCACTCATCGTCACGAACTCCGGTGGGTTGCCCGTCGGCATCCTCTCCGAGCGCGACATCATTCGCCGGACCGCGAAGGGCGCCGGCGTGCTCAGCGAGCGCGTCTCGGACCTGATGTCATCCCCTGTAACAAGCGGTACCTCGAACGACGACGTGGACAGCGTCCTGCGCACTATGACCACGAACCGCTTCCGCCACCTGCCGGTCGTCGATGACGGCGAACTGGTTGGGATGGTCACGATTGGCGACCTGGTGAAGTCGCAACTCACCGAGTTCCGCGGTGCGGTCGCCACCCTCGAAACGCGGTTGATGAACTCCTGATGGCCGATTCCACTCCAGTCGGAACTGAAGCGAATCCGCTGCGCGTCGCCATCGTCGGGGCAGGGCCGGCCGGCTTTTACGCCGCCGACCACCTCCTCAAGCAAACCGAAATGGCCGTCACCGTCGACATGTTCGACCGCCTCCTCACCCCTTACGGCCTCGTCCGGCACGGCGTCGCCCCGGACCATCTCAAGATCAAGAACGTCACCAGAAGCTTCGCAACCACCGCCGCCGACCCGCGATTTCGTTTCTTCGGTAACGTTGAATTCGGCACAGACATAACCATCGACGATCTGAAGCGCCACTATCACCAGGTGATGTTCTGCACCGGCGCCCAGACAGACCGGCAGCTCGGCATCCCGGGCGAAGACCTTGTCGGCAGCCATCCCGCAACCGCCTTCGTCGCCTGGTACAACGGCCACCCGGACTACTGCGACCATCACTTCGACCTCTCGCAGGAGAGCGTCGTCATCGTCGGTGTCGGCAACGTCGCCATCGATGTCGCCCGGATCCTCTGCCTCTCCCCGGAAGAACTCAACCAGACGGATATGCCGGCCTACGCAGTCGAAGCGCTCAGCAAGAGCCGCATCAGAGACGTCTACGTCCTCGGCCGCCGAGGTCCCGCCCAGGCCGCGTTCACGAACCCGGAACTGAAGGAACTGGGCGAGCTCCAGGAAGCCGACCTCATCATCCTCCCCGAAGAAGCAGAGCTCGACGAGCTAAGCGCCGCCGAAGTCGAGGCATTGAACGACCGCATGCTCAGCAAGAAGGTCGAAATGATCCAGGAGTTCGCCGCTCGTCCTGCGGAAGGCAAGAAACGCCGCCTGCACCTCCGATTCATGGTGTCGCCAACCGAGTTGGTCGACGACGGCACCGGCGCCATCGGCACGGCGAAGCTGGTCCGCAACCGCCTCGAAAAGACCGAGACCGGCACGATCGCCTGCGTCCCGAAAACCGAAACCGAAGAGATCGCCGCTGGCATGGTCTTCCGTTCCGTCGGCTATCGCGGAGTAAGCCTGCCCGGTATCCCGTTTAACGACCGCTGGGGCGTCATCGCGAACTCGAGTGGCCGTGTCATCGACGCGGAGACCGGGGAACCGGTGGCGGGCGAATACACCGCTGGCTGGATCAAGCGTGGTCCTTCCGGGGTCATCGGGACGAACAAGCCCGACGCACTCGAATCGGTCACAGCCCTCCTCCAGGACGCAGCCGATGGCCGCACGTGGCAGCCGCTCTCACCCGCGTCGGATTCGGTGAACTCGCTCCTGATGAGCCGCGGTGTTCTCTTCACCAGCTTCGATGACTGGTGCTCCATCGACGAGGCGGAACTCGCCGAGGGCCTTCGCTGCGGCCGCCCTCGCGTGAAGTTCAACTCCAAACCAGACATGTGGTCGGTGTTGAACCGCGAAGGTGGCCGTGCCGCGGGTTGATGGTAGGATCGTCTCCAACTCAGGCGATCGCAACAGCAGCGAGTAACCGCTGACATCCCCACCATCATGACTCCCCTCTCCCGCGACGCGGAGTCGGGGAGCGGGGCCGGGGGTGAGGGCGGGCCCCGTGGCTAAGCGCTTCGCTCCACCTGAACCACAGGAATTCAACCATGAAGCTCGCGAAGCGTGTCGAGGCGCTGCCCCCGTATCTGTTTGCCGAAATCTCCAAGAAGATCGCAGCCAAGCGCGCCGAGGGCGTGGATATCATCACGTTCGGCATAGGCGATCCTGACCTCCCCACGCCGCGCCACATCCTCGATGCGCTCCACCAGGCCTCCGAGGAGCCGGTCAACCACCGCTACCCTGAATCTGAAGGACTCCCGGAACTCCGTCAGTCTATTTCTGACTGGTACGAACGCCGCTTCGAAGTGAAGTTCGACCCGCTGAAGGAAACTCTCCCGCTCATCGGATCGAAAGAAGGCATTGGCCACATCGCCCTTTGCTTCATCGATCCGGGCGACATCGCTCTCGTACCCGACCCCGGCTACCCGGTTTACGAAATCGGCACCATGTTCGCCGGCGGCACCAGCTACAAGCTCGACTGCACCCGCGAATCGGGCTGGAAGCCGAACTTCGACGCCATTCCGGCCGATGTCGCGGAGAAAGCCAAGCTCATCTGGCTGAATTACCCGAACAACCCCACAGGCGCCGTTGCCGACTTCGACTTCTTTGAGCGCGCCATTCACTGGGCGAAGAAGTACGACGTGGCGATCCTCCACGACAACCCCTACTGCGACGTTGCCTACGACGGCTACAAGCCCATCAGCATCTTCCAGGTGCCCGGCGCCCGCGATGTCGCCGTCGAGTTCAACTCCTGGTCGAAAATTTACAACATGACCGGCTGGCGCATAGGGATGGTTGTCGGCAACGCCCAGATGGTCGACGCCCTCATGCGTGTGAAGTCCAACATCGATAGCGGCATCCCCCAGGCTATCCAGAAGATGGCCATCGAAGCCGTCTACGGTCCCCAGGACTGCATCGATGAGCACAACCGGATCTACCAGCGCCGCCGCAACCGGATGGTCGAAGTGCTGCGCCTCGCCGGTCTTGATGTAGAAACGCCGAAGGCATCGCTTTACGTCTGGGCGAAGCTCCCGGACGGCGTCACCAGCGCCGACTACGCCGCCCGCCTCATCGACGAGACCGGCGTGGTCGTCACGCCCGGCCGCGGCTACGGCCTGAACGGCGAGGGCTACATCCGCCTCAGCGTCACCACTCCCGACGACCAGATGGAGGAGGGCCTCCGTCGAATCGAGGCCTGGGCCAAGAAGTAGGCTGCGGCACCGCGAGTTCACTTGTGGCAAACTGAATCCATGGTTTCAGGATATCGTCCGGACATCGCCGTGGTGAACGATGCCGGCACTGTTGCGCTCGTAGAAGTTAAGGCGCGTTCGGGGACAAACGCGGCGTGGGCAGATCGCATTAGGGAAGCTCTCGTAGGGAACGATCTCGACGGCCGGTTCTTCATACTCGCTACCAGGGATCACGTCTATTTGTGGCCGCGAGCCGATGGGGCGCGAGCCCCCGTGGTGTTCGAGTCAAAGACGCTGCTTGGTCCATTCTTAAATGCGGCTGGTGTTGTGAGCGAGAGCGCGAATGAGGAAACACTAAGCTTGGCTGTTTCTGAGTGGCTGCTCGGGTTCACCATCAATCCGCCTCGCGGCGGGAACGGATACACACTCGAACAGGCTAGTCTCTTGGACCTTGGAAAGCACGTTCGGAACGGACGGATCATCAGAGAGCCCATCCCAGCGTGAGGGTCTACGTCGAAAGTAACTTCATCCTTGAGTTGGTGTTTGGCCAAGAGCAGGTCCAATCCTGCGAGAGCCTATTAGTTTTGGCCGAGAGTCACGCAATCGAATTGACCATTCCGGCGTTCAGCGTGATGGAACCTTATCAGCGAATCGTGCGGAGGAAGCGAGACCGCGATGAACTGCAATCGAAATTGGAGAAGGAGCGCGCGGAAGTAGCCCGGGTGTCAGCCTATCGCGACCCGGCGGAACAGCTCAAACAAATCTCCAGCTTCTTAATTGCCAGCTCGGACCGAGATCGGTCGCGGATGTCAGAGATTCGAGAGCGTATTCTTGCGAGTTCCCGCTTGACCTCACTTGACGCCGCAGTGCTCCAGGGGGCAAGTCTCCTCACGGAGCGTTTCGGCTTAGCGCCCGAAGATGCCGTTGTTCTGGAGTCAGTCCGTACGGACCTGGCGTCGTCGGCCGCGTCAGATGCCATGTTTCTAACCAAGAACTCGAAGGACTTTAGGGATCCGGAGATTTCTGACTTTTTGGGGTGCAGAGTCTTTTTTGACTTCGCTGACGCCCTCGCTGCAATCCAATCCGACTTCGGGCGACAATAACAGAGATGACACGCAGGCAACTCCATTCCACCGCCCAGATAGCCGACCGCGCTTTCCTCGTCGCTGCCGACCTGCCGAAGGCGCTTCTCCCTGCGCTGGAATCTCTCGGCGAACTCGCCGAGCTCGCGAAGACTGCTGGCGCGGAGGTCGTCGGTTCGACCACGCAGCGGCTCGAGCACCCGAACGTCGCCACCTATATCGGCTCCGGCAAGGTCGATGAGGTTGTCGAAGAGCGAAAACGGCTAGACGCCAATGTCGTCATCTTCGATGACGAACTCTCGCCCTCGCAGCAGCGTAACCTGGAGAAGTCGCTCGGCGTGAAGGTCATCGACCGCACAGCGCTGATTCTCGACATCTTCGCGACCCGCGCTCAGACTCGCGAGGGGCGCCTCCAGGTGGAACTCGCTCAGATGCAGTACCTGCTCCCCCGCCTTGCTGGCCAGTGGTCCCACCTCGAACGCATGGAAGGCGCCATCGGCACCCGCGGTCCCGGTGAAACCCAGATCGAGACCGACCGCCGCCTCATCAACAGCCGGATCGCGAAGCTGCGTCGCGATCTCAAGGAAGTGAGCACGCAGCGCGAGCTGTACCGGCGGCGGCGCTCTCGGAACAATGTCCCGGTCGTCGCGCTGGTTGGCTACACCAACGCGGGCAAGTCGACGCTCATGCGCGCGCTCTCGGGTGCCGATGTCCTCGCCGAAGACAAGCTCTTTGCCACGCTCGATCCCGTCACGCGCCGCCTCGGGCTGAACTCGGGCGAAGTCGTGCTCCTCACCGACACCGTCGGCTTCATCCAGAAGCTGCCAACCCAGTTGGTCGCCGCCTTCCGCGCCACCCTGGAAGAACTCGAAGAAGCCGACCTGTTGCTTCACGTCATCGACATCTCCCACCCCAACGCCTTCGAACACACGCAAACGGTGGATTCGACATTGAACGAACTCGGCGTGGGAGAGAAACCGACACTCCTGGCGCTGAACAAGGTGGACCTGCTCGCGAACGAGGACGGCACGCGTGTCGCTGACTTCGACGAGGCGCGTGCAGCCATCCTCGGCGCCGGTGCCCCGCCCCGAAACGTGGTCATCATCTCGGCGGAGAAGCGGTGGGGACTCGATTCGCTGCGCCGCCGGATCGAGGACGCTCTCGACGGCGACCTCGAAGACGACGACGCCGCGATCGCGGCTCTCGTCAGCCGCGCCGTTTGAACGGCGCCCTTCGAACCAGTACAACTGCGCCTATGAATCCAGAAAGCCCATCCGTCCCGTTTCCACACGAGGACGGTCCACTTAGCGGTTACCGCGTGCTCGATTTCTCCGACGAAAAGGGCCAGTTGTGCGCCCGCCTCCTCGGTGAACTCGGAGCCGACGTCATTAAGGTCGAGCCTCCTCGCGAAGGCGACCCCACCCGCAACAACGGCCCCTTCTTCAAGGGCGAGCAGGGCCTAAACACCAGTCTTTACTGGTGGGCGATGAATGCGGGAAAGCGCTCCATCACCCTCCAGCTCAAGCTCGAAGCCGGTCGCGAGTTGCTGGCGAAACTCATCGCATCCGCGGACATCGTCATCGAAACAAATGCACCCGGCCAGGCCCGCCAGTTCGGCCTCGACTATGCCGGCGTCAGCGCCGCAAACCCCGCCGCCATCCTGGTCAGCATCACCAATTTCGGTCAGACCGGTCCACTGGCAGGCTGGGCGTCTTCCGACATCGTGGCTTCGGCCATGGGCGGCCACATGCACCTCAACGGCGACGACGAGCACGGGCCCGTCCGGACCACGGCGCCCCAGGCCTTCGCGCAGGTCAACGCCCAGGCCGCCGTTGGCGCGATGGTCGCCCTTTACGCCCGTGGCGTGAACGACGGGCTCGGTCAGCATGTGGATGTCTCGATGCAAGAAGCCATGGCAAACGCCATGGACCACGCCCAGCAGACCTGGGACATCCGCCACGTAAACACGTTCGGCCCCGGCATAAATCGCCAGTCTTCCGGCGTCCGTGCGGGCCGCTACCTCTTCGAGACGGCTGACGGCTGGATCACCGCTCTCCAGTCCGGTGGTCTCATCGGCCCGGGAGCGAACAACATCATCGATTGGCTCGCCGAATCCGGGGACGCCCGCGACCTCGCGACAGACGCCTGGCGCACAAAACTAACCTCGCTCACTCCGCTCACGCCCGACGAACGCGCCTACGTCGAGGAGACGATGAGCCTGTTCTGTAAGCCGCGAAAGAAAGAAGCGCTGGTCGCCGAAGCGCAGCGTCGCAACGCCGGCTGGGCGCCGGTGTTCGGGCCGCAGGAGATCGTTGAAAGCAAGCACCTCGCCGCCCGCGACTTCTGGGTCCGTGTCGTACACGAAGACATCGGCGAGTCGTTCATCTATCCCGGGGCGCCCTACAAGCTCGAAGGCACCCCGTGGCGCCAGCGCGGACGTGCCCCCCAAATCGGCGAACACAACGACCAGGTTTACGGCGGCTTGCTTGGCCTCGAAGCGGCCGAACAGCGCCGGCTCAAGCTGAAAATGGTGATTTAACGATGACCGATACCCCGAGAAAGAAGCCCTTCGAGGGCCTTCGCGTTGCCGATTTCGCGTGGGTCGGCGTAGGCCCCACGGTTTCAAAGTATCTCGCCGATAACGGCGCCGAAGTCATCCGCATTGAGTCCAGCACCTACCCCGAAGCCCTCCGCCGCGTTGGCCCGTTCCCCGACGACACTCCCAACCTCGATGGCTCCGGGTACTACGCGAACTTCAACAGCTCGAAGCTCGGCATGTCCGTGAATTTCAAGCATCCGCGAGGCCCGGAACTGGTGAAACGACTCGTGGCGAAATGTGATGTTGTCACGGAGTCCTACACGCCCGGCACGATGGCACGCTTCGGCTTCGACTACGAATCGTTGAAGGCCATCCGTCCCGATCTGCTGATGGTCTCAATGCCGCTCTACGGTCAGACAGGTCCATGGTCCACCTACATGGGCTACGGCCACGTCCTCCAGGCAGCCTCGGGCTACAATCACCTCACTGGCTGGGAAGACGGGCCGCCGATCGGCACCGGGATCGCCTACACCGACTTCCTCGTCCCGCACTTCGCCGCGATTGCAGTGATTGCGGCGCTCGACTATCGCCGCCGCACGGGAAAGGGCCAGTACATCGACTTCAGCCAGATGGAAGCCGGCGTTCATGGACTCGGGACGGCTATCCTCGATTGGACGGCGAACGGCCACGAGCAGATCCGTATCGGCAACCACGACCTGGAGGCCGCTCCACATAACGCGTACAAATGCCGCGACGGCCGCTGGGTGGCTATCGCCTGCACCACCGAGAAACACTGGGAGGGCCTGAAGGCCGCGCTCGGCCGCCCCGAATGGTGCGACATGGACCGCATGCGCCGCCGCTGGCAGCGCATCAACGAACTCAAGGAGATCGACCGCCACCTGGGCTACTGGTTCGAGGACTACACGCGCAAGGACACCGAAGAGGAGTTCCAGACGGAAGAAGGCGTCGATGCCCCGCCGATTCGCAAGTTCACGACCAAACAGGTCGTCGAACTCATGCAGTCCTTCGGCGTGCCCTGCGGCATCGTCCAGTCGGCCGAAGAGATGCACGCCGACACGCAGCTCGCCCATCGCGGTCACTACTGGAAGCTCGAACACCCGTACATGGGCTTGCGGACCTACGACGGCCCGGCCTTCCGCCTTTCGAAGACGCCATCCGAGCTGACGAAGGCCGCACCCATGCTTGGTGAGGACAACGAATACGTCTACAAGGAGCTCATCGGCCTGAGCGACGACGAGTTCGTCTCGCTCCTGGCCGATGGCGCCATGGAGTAGCGGACTACCACTCTTTGCCGATGCCGCCCCGCGCACCAAAGAATCCGGACGGCCAGTTCCGGCCGGTGATCATCGCCTTGTCGATGTCCTCTTTCGTGGCGATGCCCTGCTCCGCGATGGCGCGCGCCTCGCGAGCAGCCGCCCCGAAAATCCGGTTCAGCAAGAACCCGTAGGTCCCCGGTGTATCCTGCACCATCGAGACTGCCTTGCCGCCCGCTTCGCCCAGTTTGGCAATGGCATCGACCGTGTCCTGATCGGCTTCCGGCGTGTAGATGACCTCGCACATCTTCATCGTGGTCACCGGGTTCGAGAAGTGCATGCCCACGAACAACTTCTTCCGCGCATCCGAGACATCTCGTGCAACTTCCTGGATCACAAACCCCGAAGTGTTCGAGGCGAAGATCGCCTCAGGCTTCACCACTCCGTCGAGTTCCGCGAACACTTGTTGCTTCAGTTCGAGCTTCTCGGGGATCGCTTCTATGACCACGTCACAATCCGCGAGCACATCGAGCGATTCGCCGAAACTGATCCGGCCCATCGCCACGATCGCGTCATCAAAACCGATCTTGCCGCGCTCGACGCCGCGCTTGATGCCCCATTTGCCGTCGAAGATGGCATGCTTCGTCGCGTTGATCGCCTCTTCGCTGATGTCGCGCACGGCGACGGTGTACCCGGCGAGCGCGTATGTCTGGGCGATGCCTCCGCCCATGATGCCGCCGCCCAAGACACCAACTTTCTTGATTTCTTCGAATTTCATTCGGTCCTCCGCGTGTTGTGAGCGGATATTAGACGGTCGGAAGCCGTAAGATCCGGCCCGGTCACCGGTCCTAGGAGCGGGAGACTTCCTCACGGGGTCAGCATGTCGACAATGAGCCGCTGGTTGGGCCACGGAATGGGCGTGTTCTTTATCCTGCTCGGCGCCGGATTCCTGGTCCTCGGAATGAGCGGCTCGTTTACGAGCTGGCTCGATGCGAACTCCACTTGCCAGGGAGGCAACTGCGGTGAAGACAGCGTCCGCTCGACATTCCTAATCCTCGGTGCGTGCTTTGTAGGTGCCGGACTCATAACCAGCCTGGCCACCGAGTTGGCGATTCGCAAGACTCGGCGCCTCGTGGCGCACATGGCGACCTTCCCCGGCCTCGATACGCCCACGCTCGAAAGCATCGGCGGATTCCTCGAACCCTTCGGGATCGACCTCAGTGCCGCCCAACAGGCGAGCGCACGCGTCGATCACCGGGTCATCAATCTGCGCGGCCAACGGACGGGCCCCGTCCCAACCGACCCCGAAGGACTTGGGGCCTACCTGAAGTCAGTCGGCGTCAACATCGAACCTGAGGTGCTCCGTAGCGCGCGCGTCGTGCGTAACAACGAGCCGGCGACGGCCTCGGCCGCTGCTGAACCCGCGGCCACGGTCGTCGAACCACGCACCTCCGACCTCCTCCGCGAGACCGCGACCATCGTGCGGAAAAAAGACCGGGGCGAAACGGCCGGGAACCAGCGGCTCCTCGAGCTTGAGCTTGAGGTGATGCCGGCCGGGCGCGTGCCCTATCGCGTCACGATTGCTTCGCTCGTGCGCGAATCCCTCGCAGGCCTCCTCATCGAAGGCTCCACCCTCAACGTGCGCGTGAATCCGCACGCCGCCAACGACGTCACGATCGACTGGGCCGAGAACTAGGAAGCTAAATGGCCCGCGCAAGGCATTCGAACACGCGCTTCGGGTTTTCGTAGCGGTGAATCGTCATATGCCTCAGGCTCGCCACGGTGAAGAGCCCCTCGACCGCCGCTGCCACCATCTCCTCGTCGAAGAAACGCTTGGTCTCGGAGTAGGTCGCATTTGGCGTCAGGAAGAAGCCACGTTCGAGCTCCTGGCCCTCGCCCGCGCCGTGGAACACGTCGTCGAAGGCGTTAACCCGGAACAGAAACGCGGACCCTGGCTTCACCACCCGGCGAATTTCACGGAAGGCAGCACGAGTCGTTGTCCAGGTGTCGTAGTGCAACGAAAGCGATGCGACCGCCGAATCGAACATTCCATCGCGAAACGGAAACGGCCTGGAGAGGTCCGCGCGCAGGAAAAGCGCCTCGGGCGCGACGTTCTTCGCCTGCGCCAGCGGCCGCCGGTCGAATGCGACTACTTCGAATCCGTTGGCCGTCAGCGTCGCGGAGTCCAGGCCCGGCCCGCAGCCGATCTCCAGTACGCGCCGGCCCAATCGCCGGAGATCACCGAGAAATGGAAGAAGCCAGTCGCTATCTTCCGGTAGCGGCTGGCTTCTCTGTTCCCCGACCCTTGCAGGCATGGGCGAAGTCTAGTCGAGGTAGTCCTTGAGCTTCTTGCTCCGGCTCGGGTGCCGCAGCTTGCGAAGCGCTTTGGCCTCTATCTGGCGGATGCGTTCACGCGTCACGCCGAACTCGCGGCCGACTTCTTCGAGGGTGCGGCTGCGGCCGTCTTCCAGGCCGAACCGCAGTTGAAGGACGCGGCGTTCGCGGCTCGTCAGGCTGGCGAGCACGTCCTCAACCTGTTCGCGCAGGAGCTGCTGGCTCGCCGCTTCCGCCGGCGCGAGTGCCGTTGGGTCTTCGAGGAAGTCGCCAAGGTGGCTGTCTTCCTCTTCACCGATCGGCGTCTCAAGCGAAACCGGTTCCTGCGAGACCTTCTGGATCTCGCGGATGCGCTCCGGCGTGTAGGAAGCAGCCTGCTCCGGCTTGCCGGATTCGGTCATCCCACGTGCGATCTCTTCGCTCGTGGGCTCGCGGCCGTACTCCTGGACCAGGCGCCGGCTAACCCGCACCAGCTTGTTGATCGTCTCGACCATGTGCACCGGGATGCGGATCGTGCGCGCCTGGTCGGCGATAGCACGGGTGATCGCCTGGCGAATCCACCACGTTGCATACGTCGAGAACTTGAAGCCCTTGCGGTAGTCGAACTTCTCGACCGCTCGGATGAGGCCGATGTTGCCTTCCTGGATGAGGTCCAGGAGCGACATCCCGCGCCCGATATATTTCTTTGCTACCGACACCACCAGGCGAAGGTTTGCTTCGGTCAGGCGGCGCGTCGCCTTCTGGCCGTTTCGCTTCACCGTGTCGAAGTGGTAGCGAAGCTTCTCTTCGAGCGGCGAGATCTTCTCGATCAGACCGTCCACGGGCGGCACGAGGTCATCCTCGGTCCCGGCTTCGGTGCCCATTTGGGCCACCAGGTCCGGCGTGAGGATGTGCGTGATGATCGAGAGCTGGACGATGCGCATATGCGCGTCGTCGTCTTCGATCTTCAGCTTGTTCATCACGTGGATGGTGAGGTCCGGGTCCATCTCGCCGTCGATCAGCCCGCGGAACTGCGGGTCCGCGATGGTCTCGCTGAACGAGAGGTTCTTGAGCTTGGCGCCGTCCGGGTTCCGCCACTTGCGCGTCACCGGCAGTTCGCCTTCCTCGCGCGGCTTCACCAGCTTGTCGAATTCATCGACGAAGCGCTTGGCTTCCTTGTAAACGGGCAGGAGCGCACCCCACTGCTCGAGCAGCGTGACGGCGACGCGCGCCGCTGAAGGCGGGTGTCCGTAGTTCGAGACGTATTCCTGCTCGATGGCCTCGATGTGGAGGCCTTCTTCCATCTGGCGCGCCAGGTGCTTTTCATCGTCGGCTGTCAGCAGGTAGACCTTGCCGATTTCGCGAAGATACATGCGCACCGGGTCGTCGATGCCCTCTGACTCTTCCGTCAGCAGCGCGAGATTAGCGTCCTCCTCCTCTTCTTCTTCCTCGTCGATTGGGCCTTCTTCGTCTTCGTCGTCGTTGGCAATCTCGTTGAGTTCGTCGTCACTTGCATCGTCGTCGCTCAGCGCCGAAAGGCGGCTGAGGACACCATCGATGACGGCGCCATCGCTCGATGGAGCCGTATCTGTCAGGACATCTTCTGTCATTTTTAGCTAAATACCTCTATGAACGGGGAACGAACGCTAGGCGTGCAGGGCAGACTGCGCCTTTTGAATAGTAGCAAGCCCTTTTCAAGATTACAAGTGGCGGTAGTCCGTCAATTAGATTCGAACGGGCGGGTTTTTCGGGAAGATTCGAACGCGTTTATGGGGTCTTGGCCACCATCGGCACCACCCGCTTGAACGGCCTTGGGTCGGTGGGAGGCGGCGGCGAGGGGGCGGCGGTCGAAATCACCACATCGTTCCCCGTTCCGCCCTTATAGGTGATCGTCCATGTCTTTCCACCGAGAGCGAAGGTCGCACCGTCCGGCAGCCCTTTGAATGTCCCCGAAATCGCCTGGGTACCCGTGTTGTCGAGGATCCGGAAGCTCTGGCTCGAACCAGGCGTAAAGCCCAGTGCGACGCTCAGACTCGTTTGCGCACCGATCGTGACTGGCCCGCCGGCCTTCACCTGCGAGTAGCCGGTCCCCGCGGCGGTGCTGTTCAACGTCGCATTGAACGTCGCGTCGTGGAGGTTGAACGGGCCCGTCGATGTGAAGGTGCCTGGCGCATTCTCTGTGCCGCCCATGATCGTTCCGCCGTAGAAGTCCACGGATGCCACGGTGCCGGTGCCGCTGAGATTGGCTGGGCCGGTAAAGCCACCAAGCGGCATCGTCGAAATGGCCACCGCCCCCGTCGAATTCCAGATCAGGTTCGTCGGCATGGAAACGGGGCCCGCGATGTGGATGACGCCCGTGGCAGCCGTCGGTCCGCTCACGATATGAGTCCCTCCGATGAGGAAGACTTCGTATGGCCCGAAATACTCGTTAATGCTGGCCGGATAGTTGATCGTCCCGCCGTTGATGATGCACGCCTGCCCCGACACCAGCAGGTAACGAAGGTAGGACGTTCCACCCGAATTCTCGAGCGCACAGGTCGCAAGCACCGTGGCTGGTGGGTCTACCACGATATGCTCGTTCCCCAGGTCGCGGCCCTCGAACGAAAGCGTTCCTCCGGCGTGGATCTCGGTCGGCCCTGCAATACTCCCCAGCGCCGAATTGGACGCGGCGATAAGGTCTCCATACACGTCAATCTTGCCCGTGAAGGTGTTCGTCCCCGAAAGCGTGAGGTCTCCGAACTCGTTCACGGTCGTTCGCCCCACTCCGGTGATGCTGAGCGCAATCGTCGGTCCACCGCCCGAAACGACGATGTCGTTCACATCGATGGCGTTGCCGGTGAGGACGTGCTCCCTTGCGGAGAACGTCAGCCGTTCGATGTGCAGGCCGGCAAGGTCGTTCTGGATTTCGCCATCGACGCTGTTGTAGGGAAACTCAAGCAAGTCACCGGCCTCTATCGCGGTGTGCCCGTTCCAGTTGTTCGGGTCCGAAAACACAAGCGGAGCAGTGCCGAAGCCGGTCCACTGCCGCTGAGCGACGGCCTCCGCATCTCGTGGCAATGCCGCTACAGCGACCAGGATCAGTGCCGCCCCGACGACCAGTTCGCGCAACCGAAGTACGTCCACTCCGCCCCACCCCCGGGAAAGTGGACGGATTCTACTTCCAATCCCGGGCCTCCACCGTATGAATTGCGCAACAGTACGTGAACAATGCAATTCGTTCCCTTCTCCCTTCTCCCTTCTCCCTTCTCCCTTCTCCCTCTACCCTCGAATCCCATGTCACGACGCGGCCACCGCTACAGAGAACCAACCGAACCGACGTTCATCACGGTCCGGGTCGAATCGCTCGTCTTTGGTGGTGCCGGCCTCGCCCACGCCGAGGACGGCCGCGTCGTCTTCGTCTCGTTCGCCGCCCCCGGTGAACTTGTCGAGGCCCAGGTCGAACGCGAATACCCGGACTACATCCAGGCGGTCACTCACCGCGTTATCGAAGCCTCGCTCGACCGAGTCGAGCCGCGCTGCCCGCTCTTCGGCGAGTGTGGCGGCTGCCAGCTCCAGCACATGGTCTACCCCGCACAGCTCGCCGCCAAGGAATCGGTCGTCCGCGAACAGTTGCGCCGTATCGGACGACTCGACGATGCCGTCGTCCGGCCGATCGTCGGCGCCGCGAATCCCTGGGCCTATCGCAACCACCTGCGTTTCTCCACCGGCAAGAAGTTCGGCGATGTCGGCTATATCGGCCGCAAGGGCTACGGCCTGCTCAAAGTCGAACACTGCCCGATCGCCGATGACTGGGTGAACGAACTCCTTCCGAAACTCCAGGGCCACGGGGCCGGGCTCCACCAGGTCCAGGTCCGCCATTCCGCCGAAACCAACACCTATCTCGTGAACCCGGCGATTCCCGGAATTCCCGTTGAGACAGGCCAGAAAGCCTACAGAGAGGCACTCGGCGGACGCCGGTTCGATGTCAGCGCATCTGCGTTCTTCCAGGTGAACCACGCCCAGGCGGAGCAGATGGTCCGGCTCGTCGGCGAAGCCCTTCCTCAACAGGGTGAATTGCTTATCGATGGCTTCGCCGGCGTGGGCACCTTCGCCGTCCTCTTCGCGAATCGCTTCCAGCGCGTCCTGGCCATCGAAGAATCCAACAGCGCCGCTCGCGACAGCGAGCGCAACCTGGCCCAGGCTCCAAATGTCGAAATGCTCGTTGGCAAGGTCGAAGACGTGCTGCCCGCGCTCGAAGAACGCCCGGGAGCGATCGTCCTCGATCCGCCCCGTCCCGGCTGCGCCCCGCCCGTCATGCGCGCGATCCTCGAATTCCAGCCGGCCGTAGTGGTCTATGTTTCCTGCAATCCGGCCACCCTCGCCCGCGACCTCCGCATCCTCGTCGATGGCGGCTACGCGCTCGACTGGGTGACCCCGCTCGACATGTTCCCCCAAACAGGACACATCGAATGCGTCTCGCGCCTGACGTTCGCCGGGGCGCCTGCGCCCGACGACGATGTCGCAGGGGACGATTGATGCGGGTTGTCCTCGCGTCCGCCTCGCCCCGCCGGCGAGAACTGCTGGCGGCGCTCGTTTCAGATTTCGAGATCATCCCGTCGTCCGTCGACGAGACGTTCACCGGCGATGGCTTCGTCGACGCGGAACGGCTTGCCTACGCGAAGGCAGCCGACGTCTTTCGCCAGAACCCCGGCGCCGTCGTCATCGGCTCGGATACCGTGGTCTATGACGACGAACACTCGTACGGCAAGCCCAACGACGAGGGGGACGCCTTCGCGATGTGGAAGCGGCTGGGCGGCCGGACCCACACCGTCGCGACGGGCGTCGCGGTGGTAAGCGGCGCCGGCGAACTCCAGTACACCGAGGCCTGGGAGGTGGAACTCTCCCCGCTCTCCGACCAACAAATACGCGCCTACATCGCAAGCCGCCGGCCCATGGATAAGGCGGGCGGCTACGCGATCCAGGACGAGGATGTCCCCACCGTCGCTCGTCTCGACGGTTGCTATTGCGCCGTGATGGGCCTTCCGCTCTGGACCGCGAAGGACCTCCTGGAGGCTGCCGGAGTCGATTGCCGCTCGCCCGACAGGACGTACGAACGCTGTCGAACGTGCCCCTCTCGCCCGTTGCAGTAATCAATTCGTCATAAAAACATGGCGTTCGCCAAGAATAGAACCACTTGAGATGCTTTCGCATCCGAGTACACTGCTCGGAAAAGCCGAGTCGAACACCTGGACACGCTGGTAGCGGCATCGGGGGAAGCAGCGGAGGCGTCCTATGACTATGAATCGAACCCTTGGTCGGGGAGGGTCCGCCGGCGGCAACGGGCCACAGATACGCGTCCTCGTCGTCGATGACCACGCCGTGATTCGCCAGGGCCTCAAGATGCTGCTCGAAAGCCGGCCCGAAATCGAAGTGGTCGCGGACTGCGAAAACGGCCGCGAAGCGCTCCTCGTCGTCGAGCGCATGAAGCCCGACGTCGTCCTCATGGATGTCGTCATGCCGGGCCTGAACGGTATCGAGGCGACCCGCCAGATCCGCAAGGCCTCCAGCAATACCCGTGTCGTTATCCTCAGCGGCTTCGTCGATGAAGAGCAGATCACCGGCGCCCTGCGCAGTGGAGCTTCGGGATACCTCGTGAAGAACAGTGACGTCTCGGAACTCGTCCTCGCCATTCAGACCGTCCATCGCGGCAACCAGTACTACTCAGCCGCCCTCAGCGAGGGTTTCGATATCCCCGAGCTCCAGATCCAGGCGCGGCGTCCGGAACAGAAGACCGGCCTCGACACCCTCACCGCACGCGAGCGTGAGGTACTCCAGCTCATCGCCGAGGGCCACACCAATCAGCAAATCGCCGACGAGCTCGTGGTCAGCGTCAAGACAGTCGAGGCTCACAAGGCCCACATCATGGACAAGCTCCGGGCCAAGTCCCGCACCGACCTCATCCGCTACGCCCTCAAGCGCGGCATCGTGAAGCTCGAATCAGTCGACGAAGCCGAGCAAAGCCTCGCAAACCTCGGCGCGGGCACGGAGTAGAGGGAAACCACGGTCAGTGACAAGGCTCGATACGCGGCAATTGGACTCGTCCATCAGAACGCAGTTCGTTGGAGAGGGGTCTACAGCATCTCAATAGTTGAGGACCGGCTCGAAGTTCGCGGGCCCCCCGTCTTCGCTCGATGGCTGCAGCCCCGATTCGTTCGCCCACTCGTTTCGATCGATACGGTTGAACCGTCGGATACGCCGCCCTTCATTTGGCGTTTGCACAGGTGGTGCGCCGTGGACGTGACTTTCAGAGACGGCAATCGGGTCAAGGTGGGCGTGCGGGACCCCGAGAGACTCATCTCTGTCCTCAGAACGAAGGTCGGTCTTCGAGAGGTGTAGGAGGTTCGCCGCACCTTGTCCGGCCGTAGACACCGATTGGGGTGGCCTTACGCCGCTCGCTCCCCGGCGGTCGTGCCGTGCTCCAGGAACTCGGCGATCAACTGGTTGACGACCTCTGGGTGAGTCACCGGGCCCATGTGACCGATGCCTGGAACCTCGACCACTTCGACATTCGGGATTACCCGGACGAGGAGGTCGGCGACCGCGCGCGAGGATTCCTTTGTGTGCTGGCCCACGAGATAGAGCACAGGCATCGTCAGCCCGGAGAACGCCTCGAGTGGCGTCCGTTCCTCGCTCAGGGCGTGTCCCCAGCGTTCGATGTTACGTACAGACTCTGTTATCGGCCCGCGGCGGTGCTCCGGAATCCATGCCCAGGCTCCGGCACCCATCCAGTAGTCGATGAAGTTGCCGGCCGCCGCTTCGTCCTCGCCAAGGGCAAGCAATTCCATCGATCGCTGCGAACACTCGCGGATACCGTCTGCGCGGTTCGGTGGCGGCTGGTGCGCATCCACCAGGGAGAACAGCGTCGGTTCGTAGAGGACCAGCGACGACACCTGCTCCGGCCGGCGCAGGGCCGCAATCAAGGCGACGGCTCCACCATAGGAGTGCCCGACGAGCGCGAACGATTCGCCCGCGGACTGCAGGATGGGCTCGATCAGATCGGACTCGTCATCGAGCGTGATCACGCTCCGCGATGGCCAATCCGGGCTCTGGCCGCTCCCGTACAAATCTGGCGCCATGACCCGGTGCGTCGGCGACAGTCGATCCATGAGGGACCGCCACTGGCTCGATGTGCTGGCGTTGGCGTGAAGACAAACGACTGAAGGTCCGTTGCCGGCTTCGCGGACGAAGGGTTGTGCCTGTTCCATGACCCGCTTTTCCTGCCTCTCAGGGGTGGGGTCGATCCAACGTAGGCCGCAAACAGGAATGTTCTCTGTGAGCTACCTCTTACAGTGCGAAAGTCGGCAACAAGTTACCCCGGCGGCCCGGCGCTTCCCCTTATCCCGCCATAGACCCCTCATCCGCAACAATTGGAATGGCCCTTCGCCTCAGAACGACCGGCCGAACTATCCCGGCGCCGCTCCGAACTCCCAGAAGTCTGCATGCCCTTCGCGTCCGTCACCATCCCCTTCGACCCCGTAGCCATCCATCTCGGTCCGCTCGCAATCCACTGGTACGGCATCGGCTACGTCGTCGCCATTCTCGTTGGTTACTGGTACATCCTTCGCTATGCGGCTCGCCGCGGCGTCTCCGAAGACGTGGTCAACACGGTCGCGTTCTGGGCGATCCCCGCGGGCCTGATCGGCGGCCGTCTGTACTACGTGGTCCAGAACGACCCGGTCTCGTACCTCAAGGACCCGTACCGGGTGCTCCAGGTCTGGCACGGCGGAATGGCCTTCTTCGGCGCTATCCTTGCGGTCCTCGCGGTCGTTGTCGCCTTCAGCTACCTCCGGCGCCTTCCGCTCCTGCCGATGCTGGATATCGCGGCCATGTTCGCGCTGCTGGGGCAGCCCATCGGGCGCCTGGGCAACGTCGTCAACGGCGACATCGTTGGCCCGCCGACCACCCTGCCATGGGGCTTCATCTACACCCACCCCGACTCGTTCGCCCCGAACGCGACAACCGCCTACCACCCGGCCGCCGTCTACGAAATCATTGCGAACCTGGCCCTCATCGCGGGTCTATTCCCCCTCCGCGACCGCCTCTCGCGCGGTGGCCTCGCCGCGGCCTACCTGGCCGGCTATTGCCTCACCCAGCTCGTCGTCTTCATCTGGCGCAGCGAACCAGAAGTCCTCCTCGGCCTCCAGCAGGCCCAGGTAACGGCCATCGTGCTCCTTGCCCTCGAAGCGATCGTTCTTGCGGGTGTCGCGTTCTACCGCCGGCGCAACCGCGAACAACCGCTGAACGCAGGAGACGGTTCGGTGTCCGGCGTCCCCTCCTGAGCCAGGCAGGCGACTCTGGGCCGCGCCTCCTCTTCGCACAAACGTTCTTGCTCCCCTACAATGCCCTATCCCCCCGGGAGTAGCGCCGCGTGTCCACGCCCATCCGGCTGCAGTACCTCGAACTCAAGCAGCGCTACCCGGATACCATCCTCTTCTTCCGCCTCGGCGACTTCTACGAAACCTTCGACGACGACGCAAAATTCGTCGCTGATGAGCTCCACATAACGCTGACATCGAAGCCGATGGGCAAGGACCTTCGCGTCCCCCTAGCCGGTGTCCCCTACCACTCGATCGACGGGCACGTCGCCAAGCTCGTCGCGAACGGCCATCGCGTCGCCATCTGCGAACAACTGGCCGACCCCGCGGAAGTGAAGGGCATCGTCCCCCGCGATGTTGTTCGCGTCGTCACTGCCGGCACCGTCACCGCCGACGCCTCCCTCGATGTCGCGGCCCCGAACTATCTCGCCGCAGTTGCCGTCCGCGGCAACGACACGGCCCTCGCCCTGGCCGATATCACCACCGGCGAAGTCCGCCTCGCCACCGGCGAGGAAGCCTCCCTCGAACTGGCCCGCTCGAACCCGGCCGAGCTGCTGGTCGAGGACGCGAACGACGCCACCGGTGATGCCGCCACTGTCCTCCGCCCCCAGATGAGCGAGACCGCCGCCGATGCCGAGCTCGCGCGCCAGTTCGGCGACCACGCCCGCGATACGGTCGTCTCGAACCGCGCCGAAGCCGCCGCGCTCGCGCATCTCCTCGCCTACCTGCGCGAGACCTATGCGGCCGCGCTCGGATCGCTCCAGCGCGTCCGTCGCGTCAACGCCGCCGGGCTCCTCGCGATCGACCCACGCACCCTGCGCAACCTCGATGTCCTGCCCCAGCCGAATCACCAGTCGTCGCTCTTCCAGGTGCTCAACCGCGCCAGGTCGGCCATGGGCGCCCGTCTCCTCCGCCAGTGGCTCACCCACCCCCTGCGCGATCTCTCCCAGCTCGAGACGCGCCTCGACGCCGTCGAATGGTCCATCGCCCACCCGCTCGAACGCGAACGCTGCCAGGCCGTCCTCGGCGGCATGCCCGATATCGCTCGCATCCTCGGGAAGGTCGGTGCTCGCAGCGCAGGCCCACGAGATCTCGCGGGCCTGCGGGCTGGCCTTCGCGCGAGCCTCGACCTGGGAATTCATCTCTCCGCAAACGACGTTCCGCAGCTCCTCCGCGAGTCGCTGCGCGGGCTCGCCGCCGCGGCCGAAGCCCTGGTCACCATCGATGGCGCCCTCGACGACGATCCGCCGGCCGGTTTCGACGAAGGCGGCGTGATCCGTCCGGGCTTCTCGCCGGAGATCGACTCCCTTCGCGCGATGACCCGCGACGCCCGCGGCTTCCTCCTCGGCCTCGAACGCCTTGAACGCGAACGCACTGGCATCAAGACCCTGAAGGTTGGCCACAACAAGGTGTTCGGCTACTACCTCGAAGTCTCGTCGTCGAACGTCCACCTCGTCCCGGAGCACTACCAGCGCCGCCAGACGCTCGTTGGGGCCGAACGCTACGTGACGGAGGAATTGAAGGAACACGAATCGAATCTGGTCGGCGCGCGCGATCGCCTCGTCGAGCTCGAAAAGCAGGCATTTGCCCAGCTCCAGGAATCGCTCGCCGCGGAACTCGGCAACCTCCAGGCCGTCGCCGATGCCATCGCGACAATCGACCTTTCGGTGGCCCTCGCTGAAGTCTCCTCCGAGCGCGGCTACGTTCGCCCGAGGTTCGGGGAGGGCCATGTCCGCATCGCAGGAGGCCGCCATCCCGTGGTCGAAGTCGCGGTTGGTCCTGGCCGTTTCGTGCCCAACGACTGCAGCCTCGATGAAGACTCCCAGGTCGTCGTCCTCACCGGCCCAAACATGAGCGGAAAATCGACGTTTCTCCGCCAGGTCGCGCTCATCGCCCTCATGGCCCAGGCCGGCTGCTTCGTCCCGGCGGCATCGGCCGAGCTACCGCTTTTCGACCGCATCTTCAGCCGCATCGGCGCCCAGGATGACCTCGCCGCTGGCCAATCCACCTTCATGGTGGAAATGGTCGAAACCGCCCAGATCCTTCACCAGGCGACCCCGGATTCGCTCGTCATCCTCGATGAAGTCGGCCGCGGAACGAGCACCTTCGATGGCATGGCCATCGCCCGCGCCGTCGTGGAGTTCCTTCACAACCGCCGGGAGGTCGCCGCCCGAACCCTCTTCGCGACCCACTACCACGAGCTTACGACCCTCGCCGATGTCCTCCCCCGCGTCCACAACATGCACGTTGGCGTCCGCGAAGAGGGCAGCGAGGTGGTGTTCGAGCACCGCATCCTGCCCGGGCCAAGCGACCGGAGCTACGGCATTCATGTCGCGCGCCTGGCGGGATTGCCTTCCGCCGTCGTCACCCGCGCTGAGCACCTCCTCAGCGAACTTGAAGCCGCGCGAACATCGAATGCGCCCCTGCGATCGCCTGCGCAACCTGTTCTCCAGCCGGCGCTCTTCAGCGGCCCTTCCCCGCTCGAATCCGCCATCGCACGCCTTGATATCGATGGCATGACTCCCATCGAGGCCATCCAGAAGCTCTACGAACTCCGCGCCGAGGCGCGCGCTGGCCTCGAAGGCCCCGCATGAATTCTGCGGCCGGCCCACAGAGCAGCCGTGGCATCCGCATCCTTTCGCCCGAAGTCGCCGCCCGCATCGCCGCCGGCGAAGTCGTCGAGCGCCCGGTGTCCGTCGTCCGCGAACTGCTCGACAACGCCATCGATGCCGGCGCAGGACGGATCACTCTCGAGATCGAAGAGGGCGGTCTCGCTCTGATCCGCGTCACCGACGATGGCCGGGGAATCCATCCGGAAGACCTTGAGCTCGCGTTCGAACGCCACGCCACATCCAAAATCGCCGAACTCGACGACCTGGGCCACGTCCACACCCTCGGCTTCCGCGGCGAAGCACTTCCCTCGATTGCGGCGGCCTCGGACCTCGAACTCCTGTCACGCGTCGAATCGGAGCCGGTAGGGGTCAACGCCATCCTCGTCGAAGGCAAGGTCGTCCGCCGGTTGGCGAAGCCTGCGCCCCGCGGCACGACCATCGCCGTCCGCGACCTCTTTCTCCGCGTCCCCGCACGCCGCAAGTTCCTCGGCGCTCCCGGTACCGAAGCTCGCCAGGTCGTCGTCCTTGCCTCGCATTACGCGCTCGCCTACCCCGGTATCGCCTTCCACGTTGTGGTTGGCGGTCGTCGCACGCTGACCACCAGCGGCGACGGCGACATCCGCCACGCGTTCGCCGCCATCTACGGAGCGGAAGTCGCCGGCGCCATGCTCGATGTCGACTTCGAAGACGACGGCGTCCGCCTCTCCGGCCTGTGCGGGCCGTCTTCCGTGCATCGCGGTAATCGCTCCGGCATCTCGCTGTTCGTGAACGGCCGATGGGTCCAGAGCCGTCCGCTCACCTTTGCGCTCATCGATGCCTACCAGGCCCAGCTTCCAGTCGGCCGCTTCCCCCTCGCGGCTATCCACATTTCGCTCCCGGATGAAGACGTCGATGTGAATGTCCACCCGGCCAAAGCCGAGGTCCGCTTCCGCGACGAGCGTGCAGTCGGCCGCGCCGTTCGACGCGCCATCGCCCACGCCCTCGAAGGGAGCCGCCCCGTGGCGTGGAACGAATCTCCCTCGGCCGCGTCTGTGGTGGTCGGCGCGCTGCACAACGAAACTCCCGCCGCACTCCGCCCACCCGAGCCGCTGCAGCGCTCATTCGAACTCACGCGCGCTCCCCAACCGCCGCAGGGCCAGCCCAACCAGCGGAACCTCCTGCCCATGCTTCGTGTCGTTGGCCAGCTGAACGCAACCTACCTCGTCTGCGAAGGCCCGGACGGGATGTACCTGCTCGACCAGCACGCTGCGCACGAACGGGTGGTCTACGACCGGCTCGTTGCGCGCCCAGCCTCCGGTTCTCAGGCCGTTCAGCCTCTGTTGGAGCCAACCGTCCTCGAACTGGAGGCGTCACTCGCGGCCACCCTGGACGAACATCGCGACTCGCTCGCTCGCCTCGGGCTTGAAATCGAGCCGTTCGGCGACCGTGCCGCACTCATTCGCACCGTACCGCCCGGTCTCGGCGCTCGCGATGTCGCCGAGGAGGTTACCGCCCTCCTCCAGAAACTGGAAGGCGAGCGCCGTCTCGATGACCCCTTCGGCAAAGCCGCCGCGACGGTCGCCTGCCATAGCAGCGTCCGTGCCGGCATGCTGCTGGCCATGGAAGAGATGAGGAAACTTGTCGAAGACCTGGAACGCACGACCGCGCCGCGTACCTGCCCGCACGGGCGCCCAACACTGATCCACCTGGGAACGGAAGCCATCGAACGGCAATTCGGCCGGCGCTAAATAAGCCGCCGCGACATGACCACAAAATGCGCCGGCGATTTCAGTGTGTGCAGTTCGCTCTCCGGCCATTCCGAACGCCCGGTCACTTCATACCCGAATTTCCTGTAGAAGGGCGGCAACTCCAGCCGTGGGCTCGCCACTTCCAGGTCCATCCACGTGCAGCCGCGCTCGAGTGCGAACGCCTCGGCGCGCTCTATCAGCGTCCGCCCGAGGCCTGTCCCTTGCGCTTCGGGTGTCACGGAAAGCATGCCGAAATGCCCGCGTTCGCCGTCAACTGAAACCCGGACGACTCCGACGATGTCATTCTCGGCGTTTCGCGCGACGAGAAACGTTTCGTGCAGCAGGTACTCCGCGATCTCGCGCACGTGCGTGCGGTCCCCGTTCTTGAAGAAGTCCTCTACCCGGTACGCCGCATTGATCACGCGGTTGATGGCGACCGCATCGCACGCTTCGGCCAGGGCGATGGCGTAGTTCACAGGACCTTGATCATCTCGCAGTGGTGATGGGGCACCACGAAGTCCCAGTGCCCGGCCGGGTACAGGTGTTCGTCGGTCACTCGGTACGAGAGCTTCTCGTAATAGTCGACCAGCCCGAATTCGCGGACGGTGCCAAGGGCCACGGAGGGGAAGCCTTCCGTCCGCGCGACAGTCTCGACATAATTGACCATCATCCTGCCGAGTCCCCGATTCATGATCTCCGGTTCGACACCCGCGAGACCGTAATAGAGCGCGCCACTCCACGGATGCGCGGTGGCAGCGACGGGCGGAGCGGCCGGGCGAGTCGTACCCGAAGGGCCCAACTGGTCTGGTTCGGTGAATCGTTCCGCCAGCGCAATCATCGAAGTGGCCACCAGCCGGCCGTCCTGCTCGACCAGGATGACGCGTGCCTCGTCGCCCGCTTCGTCCCGATAGTCCCCTGGTGACGTCCGCACTCCTTTGAACAGGTCGGAGTAGATCCCAAAGGCGCGGTTCACGAGCGGAGCGACCACACCGAGGTCGGCTTCGTGGATCGGAATCATCCGGAGCGTTGGGGCAGAGGCTGCAACCGTCATGAGCAGCCGAAAGCGTACCAAATCACGGAGAAGTTGGAGTGTGGCGAAGGCTACGCTTTGACGTCGATCCGCCTGCCGATGTTCGGATCGAGGACCTGCACGGCCTGTTTCGTCATCTCGTTTTCTGCCTTCACCACGGCGACGGCTGCGGAGAAACCCACCCGGCCCTGGATACCTTCTACGGGGTCCACGGGGATGGTAGTCGGGGCGAGCGCCTGCAACAGGTTCATGCGCCCATCTTCTGATGCGTGAGGTTCCATAACAATGTCACTTCGCGTGACAGGCAGGTAGCAGATTCGCTAGAACCCAAACGCGTCCGCGACCCCGTAGGCGGCTCGTTGGGACTCGAACCGCGCGACTTCGTGGCTCAGCACGAGGAGGTCGTGCTTGTTCCCTGCCCGGTCTTTCACCTGGTCGCGCAGGAGTGCCTCGGGCCGGAAACCGAGCCCCTCGAAGGTGGCGATCGCGCCCTTCTGGTCGAGCGTCATCTGGGCCACCATCTTCTCGATGCCTTCAGCCAGCGCGGTGGCGAACGCCTCCTGCGTAAGCACCCGCCCGAGCCCGGCGCCACGCATCGATTCGGCGATCATTACTCGCAGTTCCGCGACATGCGCCGTCCAGCGGAGCAGGCTCCGGTGAATCGTCGCGTAGCCGACGACTTCGTCGCCTTTGAGCGCGAGGATCGTGGCAATCTCGCCGCTCTTCAGTTCGGCGACCCAGTCGTCCATCGCCGGTTCCTCGGTGATGTCGCGACGCAGGAAGAGGAGGTCGTGCTCCGGCAGCGCTCGGGCAAATGCGAGCACGGCCGCCTTGTCGTCCGGGGTCATCGGCCGCAGCGTAATGTCCTGGTTTCCCGCACGATGGGTCATTGGATAGGTTCGGGCCCCTTCGACGGTCATACGGAACGCTCTCCAAGCCACGATTCAAGCTGTGGCCAGAGACGATATATGGCGTTCCCGCCAGCAACAAGGCTGACGTGCCCGCCCTTCAACATGACTTCCTTCTTGTCGTCGCTTCCGACCATCGGGACGAGCGGTTTCGCCGCTTCATAGGGGACGATGTGGTCGTGCTCGGCCACCACGTGCAGGAACGGGACCTTGATGTTCCCCAGGTCGACGCGTTTGCCGCCAACTTCCATTTCGTTCTTTACGAATTTGTTCTCCCACATCATGTCCTTGGTCACTTTGCGGAAGGTCTCGCCCGGGAACGGGATCTGGTCGGCTGCCCAGCGGTCGAACATCCGGTACGACTTCACGAAGTCGTCGTCCCAGATCTTGTCCCAGAGTTGCACGTTCTTTGTCACGCGCGCGGCTGGCTTCAGCATATCGAACGACGCGAAGAGCAACTCCGGCGGAATGTTCCCCAGCGTGTCGACAATCCGGTCGACATCGAAATAGCGCCGGTCGGTCCATTGCTTGAAGAGCGTCATTCCGTTCGCATCCACCGGGGTGGTGAAGCACGCCAGGTTCTTCATCGGCCCGTCCGGATGGAGCGCCCCGTACATCGTCGAAAGCTGGCCACCCATGCAGTACCCGACGATGGACAGTTCATCTTCACCCGAATCATCGAGGACCCGTTGCGCGCAGTCGGGAATAAAGTCGAGGACGTAATCCTCGAGCGTCAGCCGCGAGTCTTCCGGCCGGGGCACCCCCCAGTCGATCATATAAACGTCGAAGCCCTGCTTCAGCAGGAACTCCACCAGGCTCTGCCCTGGCGTCAGGTCGAGGATGTACGGCTTCGAGACGAGCGACATCACGAGCATTACCGGTACCCGGTAAACCTCATCGGACTGCGCCGTGTAGTGGTAAAGCTTCAGCGTGCCGCGGGAGTGAATGGTCTCCTTCGGCGTCAAACCCACGGCGGGGTCGCCCGTGGAGATGTACTCCAGCCCCTTGATGCTGCGCTGAATCGTCCGCTCGACCTCTTGTCGGACACGCTCTTCGATGGTGGTTTCGCGTGCGGGCGCAGTCATAAGCCCTCCAGGCATGCTCGATGGCGCCACCGGATCGCCACGGCGGCAGTGTAGGCCCGGTTTCCGGACACTTCCAGTAAACACAATGGCGGAATCACCATTGCCTTTGCATCAATATTGGAAGAACGGTTGATTAAGCTTTTGCGGGCTTCTTCGTCCGCGGCGGCCGCGGCGCACTGGTCGTTGCCGCGCCATTCGCAGCCGCCTGTGCCCGCGCCGCCATTGCAACACCGTTCTCGATCCGGTCAAGCCGGTCCTCGATCTGCGAAAGCCGCTCGCCAATCGCAAGGATGTCGTTCCGCGTCGGGACATTGATCAGCTGCAGATAGCGCCCCATCACTTCGTTCAGGTTCTTCTGCATGTTGAGGTAGACGTCCATCATCCGGCCCATGGTCTGGCTGAACTCATCCGTCGCCATGGCGTTGTTCAGGAAGCCGTTCCACTGGCGCTCAGAACTCGCCACCCATTCCTGGAACATGGCGAATGGGTCGGGAGTGGTGCGCTGTTCTGCCATCGATTCATTCCCTCCATGGGGCTCTCGCCCGCAGTCTAGCTCCCGGCCGCCGCCGGTGCGTCCTCATCCAGGTCTTCGTCATCCTCATCCGGGCCGAGGCCCTCAACCGCTGCTGCGAGGATCTTCTGGTAATTCTGGAGCACGTCGATCCAGCCCGAAAGAAACAGCTCACCCGCCTTCGTCAGGCTGTACATGCGCCGCGCCGGCCCGTTCTCCGAGGTGTCCCAGAACGATGACACCATGCCCGTCTTCTCGAGTTGGCGCAGCGTCCGGTACACCGTCCCGCTGTCCGATTCGGGCAGCCCCGCCGCCGAAAGCTTCTGGGCGAGCTGGTACCCATAGGCGTTCCATCCCTTGAGGAACGCGAGCAAACTTGTTGAAAGAAGTTCGCCGTGGAGACGCGGCTTCACTTCGGGGGTTTCCTTAGGCACCTGGGCCCTCCTGTTGGTAAATGCATTATGCACCTAGCAGCAAAGTGTTGACAAGTCCCGCAGCTATGTGTAACTTGCATCTAGCTGGAGCGCACCGACGCTCATCCAAAGAGAAGGAACTCGACTCCCATGGCTAACAACGAATACGTCCAGAAGTACTACGACAGCCTTATCGCCAGCTACGACGTCCTCGTCGAAGCGGTCACCAAGGCCAACGAACGCGGCCTCAACGTCACCAAGCAGTTCGTCACCGATGTCACCAAGGGCCAGCGCGAAGCGCTCGAACTTGGCAAGAAGCTCGCCAGCGAGCCGACCGACCTTGGTCAGTTCTACACCTCGGTCCTCGAAGCCACCACGGCCGCCCAGGGCCGCGCCCTCGCCTTCACCCAGGCTGCCTACGGCGAAGCCATGGGCGCCGGCGCCGAAGCCCGCGAGACCATCGAGAAGCTAGTCGCCGCCAACAAGGAAACCTCCGCCGCCGCCGTCGAAGTCGCGCGCAAGTGGGCCACCGCCAACCCGATGGTCGACATCGTGAAGAAGGGCTTCGAGGCCATGCAGCCCGCCGCCCCCAAGGCAAAGAAGGAAAAGGCAACCGCCTAACCTGCTTCCCTGGCAGTCAGCATCGAAAGGCCCGGTCAACCGACCGGGCCTTTTTCGCGTTTGCGCCAAATTCGTTGACTTTCGTCATCACAAGGTCTACGAATTGCGCTCGCGTCTGAAAGGCCGTCGAAAAGCACGCACCGAGGTTGCTCGAATGCCAGAAACACGATGGATTCCCGACCGGGCATTCAACCCGAAGACACCGTTCTGGACTCGCGCCAATGTCGGCGAAGTCCTCCCCGAACCGCCGAGCCCGGCGGGCTGGGATCTCGTTTTCGGCAACGGCGGCACCATCGCCGGCTGGACCGACTGCGCGATCGAGCGCCTCGGCGTCGATAGGGAAGAACTCGATCCCGACCCGAACCAGGGCGACTGGATCGGGCTCTTCGGGGGCTACGGCTACCTTTGCGCCACCTGGATCCGCGTCTGGGGCGAACGTACTCCGGGGATGTCTGCGGCCGCGATCGACGCGGCCTACTTCGGCGACCATCCCGATGTGCCGCCCTACATCAAAGAGCCATGGCACGAAAACCCGAAGACCACCGAAGCCATGACCGGCTGGCTCGGCTGGGTGATGGGCACCATGGAACAGGATGAGCTCGAATCCGACCGTCTCGAGGCGCGCAAGATCCGCGAATCTCGCCCGGACTTCACGGCTATGAGCGAGCGCGAACTCCTGGATTACGCGACCAGCCTGCGCTCCGTTTGTCGCCGGCTGTTCAACCAGCACATCAACCAGAGCGGCGCCGCATCGATTGGGCCGGGCACGATTGGGGCCATCTGCGCTGCTGTTGGCAAGCCTGAGGCCGCCATGAAGCTCATCAGCGGCTTCGGCGGAGTCGATTCAGCCGCCCCCTCGTACGCCATGTGGGATCTCAGCCGCCAGGTCCGCGCCTCGAACGCGCTTTCGGCGCTCTTCGCCCAGGGCCCTTCCGGTCTCGCGAAGCGCATCCAGGCCTCGGAAGATCCGGCGGCGAGGGCCTTCGCAGACGCGTTCTTCGGCGGCTTCCTCAAGGAGTTTGGCTCCCGCGGCCCCAACGAGTGGGACATCGCCAGTGACACCTGGGAGACCAGCCCGGACATCGCCCTCGCCGCGATCGACCGGATGCGGCTGGCGCCGGACTCCGCCTCCCCGAAGGCCAATAACAGCGCCCGCGAAGCCGAGCGCAAAACGACCGAGGCCGAAGTCTCCGCCCTGCTCGCCGGCGACCCGGAGACGGCCGCCACCTTCGAAGCCGCGCTGAAGAGTGCGGCCACGTTCGTCCCGGGCCGCGAGCGCTCGAAGACCAACATCATCCGCGTCATCCAGGAAACCAGGATGGCGATCTGGGAAATCGGCCACCGCCACGTCGCATCTGGAGAGCTTTCGAACCCGGGAGACATCTGTTTCTTGTTCGAAGATGAACTCGCGGCCCTCGCGGAAGGCCGGCTCGCGGATCTGCCGGCCCTGGTCGCGGAGCGCCGGGCCCACTACGACTGGCTGCTCGGCCTCGAACCGCCGTTCATCATCAACGGTACCCCGCCCGCCAACACCACCTGGAAGAACAAGGGCGAGAGTGCCGTCGACTCCGTAGCGGCGGGAACCGCCATTGCGGGAATGCCGGGGTGTCCCGGCCTCGCCCGGGGCCGCGCACGCGTGGTGCTGGACGCCTCCGACCCGACGGTCCTGGAGCCAGGGGACATCCTCGTCGCGCCGATGACGGACCCGGCCTGGACCCCTCTGTTCGTGCCCGCCGCCGGCGTGGTGGTCGATGTCGGCGCGGCGCTCAGTCACGCCATCATCGTCAGCCGCGAACTCGGCATCCCCTGCGTCGTCTCGGCAACGAACGCCACCCGCCGCATTCCCGATGGCGCGGTCATCGAAGTGGATGGCGACGCCGGCACGGTGACCGTCATTTCCCTGGAGTGACGCTGGAGGGGCGCCTCAGGCCTCGGCTTCCAGCAACTCCGATTGCGCGGCCAGCCGCCGCTCGAACATCGCCCGGCCGGAATCGAGCATGTCGAATACCTCGGGTGCCGCGACGTGGTACCACGCGTTCGTTCCCTCGCGCCGTGCCTCCACGATCCCCTGCGCCCGCAGGATGGCCAGGTGTTGCGAGGCGTTAGCGGGCTCGATCCCGACGCGTGACTGTATCTCACCCACGGTCAGGCTTCCCTCCGCACGCAAAACCTCGAGAATGCGCACCCGCACTGGATTCGCCAGCGCTTTGAACAATTCGGCCTTGAAGTCCTGCAGGTTCATTCACGGTAAGTGTAACCGCTTGCGTACTATGTGCGTATATTCGAACATTCTTACACGGGCTCAGCGAGGCTCGACCCCCTTTCGGAAGCAACCACTTGCAAGCGGTTCAGTCACGGCTGGCCTTCCCACTCGCGATGCCCTCGAACATCCGGCAGAACGTCCTCGCCGGGGTTGTCGTCGGTGTCATCGCCTTTCCGCTCTCCATCGCGCTCGCCGTGGCCGTCGGTGTGCCTCCCATCGCCGGGTTGTACACGGCCATCGTCGCCGGTGCCGTGGCCGCCGTCTTCGGCGGCTCTCGCTACAACATCACCGGGCCAACGGCCGCGCTCGTCCCGGTGCTCAGCCATGCGGTCATCGCCCACGGGCCGGCTGCTCTCCCGACCCTGGGGGTGTTGGCCGGCCTGATGTTGCTCGTCATGAGCGCCCTGCGCGCCGGGCGCCTGGTCCGCTACATCCCCGGGACGGTCGTCGTCGGATTCACGGCGGGCATCGCGCTCTCCATCGCCTTCGGACAGGTAAACAATTTCCTCAACGTCACCGGGACAGACCCCGCGCTCGAACAGTTTCACGCGCGCACCTGGGACACGCTCAGGCATCTGGGTTCAGTCGGCTTTGCCACGCCAGCCGTAGGATTGCTGGCGCTCGCCACGCTAATCGTCTGGCCGCGCCTGCCGCGTGTTAGCTCCATCCCGGGGCCACTCGTGGTTGCGGCGGCGACAACCGCGGTCACGTGGTATTTCGGACTGGACGTTGCGACCGTCGAAGGCAAGTACGGCGCGATCCCGCAGCATCTTCCCACCTTCGATGCAGGCTTCCTCGATACGGGCCTGGTCATGGATCTCCTCCCGCTGGCGGTCTCCGTCGCTATCCTCTCGGGCGTCGAGTCTCTCCTCAGCGCGGTCGTCGCCGACGGCATGTCGGGCAGCCCCGAGCGTCACGATCCCGACCGGGAACTGCGCGGCCAGGGGCTGGGCAACATCAGCGCGGCGTTCCTGGGCGGCGTTCCATCCACCGCTGCCATCGCCCGCACCGCCGCGGGCATCCGCAACGGAGCCAGCAGCCGCGTGACGGGCGTGACCCATGCATTTGTGGTGCTCGCGGGCGTGCTCCTGCTTGGAACGGTCGCCGGCCATGTTCCGATGACTGCGCTGGCGGCAATCCTGCTGGTTGTCGCATGGAACATCGCCGATGTGCCGGAGGTCGGCCGCCTGTTGCGGAAATCAACGCGCGGCGACGCTTTCGTCCTCCTCTCGACGATCCTCATCACCCTCTTCTTCGATCTGACCTATGCCATCGGCTTCGGCATCGTCGCCTCGATGGTCCTTCTCCTGCGCCAGCTCATCCGCATCCCTGCCGCCCACGAATTGCTCCCCGATGAACGCGGACACATTCGCCAGGTTACGCCCGAGCTTTCGGCGCTCATCCAGTCGCGTCCAGACATTTCGTTCTTCAATGCCCAGGGCATGCTTTCGTTCCACAGTGCGGCCACTTTCGAATACAACCTGGCCGCCCATCACCGCAGTCCCCTCATCCTGCGCATGCGCGATGTCCACCATGTCGACGCCAGCGGGCTTATCACGCTCGAAGGCATCATCGCCCACCGTCGCAGGTTGGGAGGCAGGATCATCGTCACCGCCATCCGTCCCGAGGTGCGTGAGGCCATGGAACGGTTCGGCCTGCTCGATAAGCTCGGGCCCGAAAATGTCTTCGAACACACAAGAACCGCGATCGAATCGCTCGAGCCGCCCCCTCAGCGAACCTGATCAACCTGCCGTGACGTGATGTCCTTCGGAAGCCTGCCGTAGCCGCGTTCCGAGCACCCGGTAGACGCCAGGGTGGAACGCCATGCCGATGTGCGTGCAATTCACTTCGTCGTTGAGCGCGGGGTCATCTTCGATGCAACTTTCCCACTCAACCACGCCATCGTTCTTTGAATAGATAGCGAAGTGCGCGACATCGTATTCGTCCGGCGCGATCATGTTCTTCACGAACCTGCACGTGCAGTGCCCCGAAAAGCACGATGGCTTCACGTTCTTCGCCACGCGCCGGCCGCTCGGGCTCCGTAACGCGGCCGCCGCCGAGATCAATACCGGGTGAGCCTTCACGGAATCGCGGAACGGCGAACCCATCGAAATCACGAGGCTCACGTACTCCGGATAATCCAGCGCTACGTGACGCCCGAGCATCCCGCCTAGGCTGTGGCCAATCACGCGGACGCGCTGGCCGGTCTCGCGATGCGCGCGCTTGATGGTCTCGAGCAGCAGGCTGGCGATATGGTCCGGGCAGTCCGCGTTCCGGCCGATGTTGGAGAAGTACGGCCGGTAGCCAATCCGTGCGAGCCACCAGTACAGGTCGACCAATGACACGTCACTTGCCAGGAACCCGGGGACGACAACTACCGGTTCACCATTGCCGTGGGGGACGCCGCATCCATAGAAGACCGGGGAGGAGTGGAGGGCCATCCAGTCCAGGAAGAACATCGATTCGCGCCAGATTGGCGTCATCGAAACCTGGAGTGATGGGTCCTGCTCGAAGGGGTCTCCAGCGCCTGTGCTGAAGGAGTACGCTGCTGTACTCATCGGTCCCCCCGTTGTTTTCCGCTCGGTAAGGCCACCTTACCCGGCGAACGCTACAGATGGTGTTTCGTAGCTGCAACTTCACATTACGAGTTCCTCGCATTGTGAATATGTCACGTGCTGTCACTATCACTATCATCGACACCGTCTATGCTACGCAAGAGGTGGGGCATTTCCTGAATCGCCCCGCGGGAGACCCGAAATGTCCTCAGCCGCTCTCCGCAGTCGCATGACCTCGATGGACGCGAGCTTCCTCTACTTCGAAAAGCCCTCTCTTCCTCTGCATATCGGTTCCGCCCTCATCCTCGATCAACCGGTCGACCGCGAGACCATCGTCGGTCATATCGGCTCGCGTCTCGATCGCATCCCTCGTTATCGACAGTTCGCCGCCTTCGACGGAATGAACATCGCCCACCCGCGATGGGAGCTCGACCCGAAATTCGATGCGGGCCGGCACATCGAAGAAGTCGAACTCCCTGCGAATGCCACTGAGTCAGATTTGCTGCAGACGGTCGCTGATATCCATAGCCAGATGCTCCCTCGCGACCGCCCGCTCTGGAAGATGGTTCTCATCCAGGGGCTGCCATCTGGCGGCACCGGCGTCGTATCGCTGGTCCACCACTGCATGGTCGATGGCGTCTCGGGAATCGAACTGCTCACGGCAATCTGCGACCTGCAGCCTGATGCCGCACCCGACCCGCCCTCGAAGTTCGCGGCCGATGCTTCGCCGAGCGCGTTCGAACGGCTCCAGGCCGCCTGGCGCGATGCCGCCGAAGAATCCGCCGGGCGGCTCGCCGAAGCGCTCCGTTGGGGCCTCGACCCGCAACAGCAGGCCAGCGACTTCAAGGCCATCATCGGCGCCATGACCTCCGCGGCGCCGCAACTCCTCCAACCGGCGCCTCAAACGCCCTTCAATCGTCCCGTCTCGGGGAAGCGCAACTACGCCTATGTAGCGATGCCGTTCGGGGAGATTCGCGGCATCCGCGGCGCCCTCGGCGGCACCATCAATGACGTCGTCCTCACGGCTCTTTCGGGCGGCCTTGGCGCATTCCTCCGCGGCCTCGGCCAGAAGACCGCCGGTGTCGAATTGCGGGCGATGGTGCCCGTCAACGTCCGTTCCGAGTCGGACAAGTCGGCGTTAGGCAACCAGGTTTCGATGCTCATTGCATCGCTGCCCATCGGCATCGAGGATCACTCGGAACGCCACAGCGCGGTCATTAATGGCATGAACCGGCTCAAAAGCGCCAACCAGGCGGGCGGCTTCGCCGTTCTCTCGAAGCTCTCTGAACAGATCCCGCCATTTGTCCAGGCCGCGGCCGGCGCAATGGTCCCGAACGCCCAGCCGCTCTTCAACATCATCTGCACAAATGTCCCGGGCCCCCAGATCCCCCTCTACCTGGCCGGTCGCAAGGTCGAAGCTCACTACCCGCTCGTTCCGCTGAGCATGGGCCTCGGCCTGAACACCTGCCTCACCAGCTACAATGGCGTCCTCTACTGGGGCATCGTCGCCGATCCCGAACTCGTCCCGGATGTCTCTGTCGTCGCGAACCACATCTCCGAAGCGTTCGAAGGCCTGAAGGCCGCGGCGATGGCCGTTGCCTAGCGCTCCCACCCCCGGTGGTCGTGGCTGAAGAACACTTTCGTCGGCTCGAGTCCTACGATCGTCCTCGCGCCTTCCCTCAGCTCTCCGCCCGCGAGCATCGCCTCGTACTCGGCGCACGTCTCCACAGATTGTCCCGCCATCACGATTGTCCCCGCCGGAGTCGAGACCGCCACCACCTGGTGCCCCGGCGTATGGTCGGCGGTGACCACCAGCCGCAGCCCCGGCGCGAGTTCCGTCTCGCCGTCCAGCATCACGAAGTTCGCACCCTCGAACGCCAGGAACTCCGGGATGGTGTACTTCGGCGCCTGGGCCGCCTCCCATTCCGCGCGCTGAACATAAATCGGCGTGTCACCGAAGAACTGCGCCCCGCCAACGTGGTCGAAGTGGAGGTGCGATAGCACGATTGCGTCGACATCTCCCGGCTCGATCCCGTTGTTCTGCGCCAGTGCCAGCACGATGTCCCGCCGCTCGGGCTCGTACAGCCGGTCGAGCAGTTCGTGCGCCGGCCCGATCCCGGTATCCACCAGCACCAGGTGTTCATCATCCTCAAGGAGATATGCATACACCGGTCCATACTCGCCCGCCCTCGGGTGCCAGTCCGGGTAATGGACCGTGTCCAGTTGCAGCGGCAGGATTCCCCACCGGCCTGTGCCCGCCCCGCTCACGCGTCAACAGTGTCGGTGAGGCCCTCCAGGTCGTACGCCATCACCAGCAGGTCTCGCGTGCGACCCTTCGCATCCATCACCCAGTCGGTCAGCAGCGCCTCCGGCCGGAAACCCAGGCGCTCGAACGTCGCACGCGCGCCCGCCTGGTCCAGCGTCATCTGCGCGCTCAGCTTGCGCAGCCCCAGCGTCCGCGAAACCGCGTAGATCTCATCCGCCAGGATTCGCCCCAACCCGATCCCTCGGTAAGCCGTTCCGGTGAGCAGGCGGATCTCGCCGATGTGCCGCATCCAGTTCGTGAAGTTCAGGTTCATCGAGGAGTACCCGGCCAGCGTGCCCCCGTCGAACGCGAGGATCACCACCGCCTGGTCCGCCTCGATGTTGTCGACCCACCCCTCGACTGCGTCGGCCTCGGTGATGTTCCGCCGCAGGAACAGGAGGTCGTCCGGCGGCAGCGCCTTCGCGAACTTCACCATCGTCTTCACGTCGCCGCGTCGCATCAGGCGCAGCTCCAGCTCCCGGTCTCCGGCCTTGATCGTCTTCGGGTAGCGGCTCGCGAGTTGCGATTCGGTGCTGGCTTTCCCGGGCATGGAGTCCCCCTCGTGTGAAGGCTGAACGATACCCCGGCCACCCCCGCGTTACCAGACGCCGCACCGCCCGTTACTCTTCGTGTGCATGGATGAACTGGCCCTCATCACCGCGGCGAAAGCCTCCCCCGATGCCTTCGCCCAGCTCTACGACCGGACACAGCCTGCGGTCTACCGCTTCGCCTACTCGCTCGCCGGAAACCATCCCGGCGCCGAGGACCTGACCGCCGAAGCCTACCGCCGCGCGCTCGTGAACCTGCCCCGCTACGAACACCGCGGCAAGCCGTTCGAAGCCTGGCTCTTCACGATCGTCCGCAACCTCGCCCGTGATGGTGGCCGCAAGGCCGGCCGCGAGATCCCGCTCATGGACCACGACGAAGCCCGCGATGAGTGGCCCGGCGTGGAACTCCTCCGCGCCGAGAACCGCTCAGTCGTCCAGGTCTGCATCCGTAAGCTCCCCGAAGTCCAGCGGCGCGTTGTTGTCCTCCGCTTCGGGCACGAGTGGAGCGTCCGCCAGGTCGCCGATGAGCTCTGCAAGTCCGAAGCCGCCATCAAACAGCTCACCTACCGCGCCGTGAACCGCCTGCGCGAACTCCTCGAAGAGGCCGGGTACGAACACCATGACTGACACCAACGACCTCCTGCCCACCCTCGAAGACGCCATCCTCGACGACGTCCGCCGCGAACCGGACCCGGGCTTCGCCCCGCGCTTGCGCGCCGAACTCCGCGGGCGCCAGGCCCGTGCAACCCGCAACCTCTGGTGGTTCGACCTCGACCTGCCCGTCGGCACCATCCGCCTCGTCCACGACGAGCAGCTCGTCCACATGGTCGACAACGACATGCGCCGCTTCGAGTTCCGCGCCGAGCACGAACTCGGCTTCGAACCGGCATTCCATGAGTCCCCCCGCGTCCGCGCCGCCGCCGAACAGGTCCTCGCCGGGCGCAAGCGCGGCACCGACATCGCCTTTCTCGGCGAGCTCACGCCGTTCCAGCAGTCCGTCCTTCGTGCCACCGCCCGCATCCCGCGCGGCGCCATCCGGCCCTACGGCTGGGTCGCCCGCGAAGCTGGCAACCCCGGCGCAGTGCGCGCCACCGGCACCACCCTCGGGCACAACCCCGTGCCGTTTATCGTCCCCTGCCATCGCGTCGTTCGCTCCGACTGGTCACTCGGGAAGTACTCCGCCGGCGGCCCCGAGGTGAAGGAAGCGGTCCTCCAGATGGAAGGTCTTACCGCGCGCGAACTCGACTGGATCCAGCACGCCCCGCGCTTCGTCGCCCAGCTCGACAGCATGGCGTTCTGCCTGCCCGCCTGCACCGGCCTCGACACCGAGCCGCCTGAGAACCTCAAAGGGTTCGACCGCCCCGAAGACGCCCTGGCCGCCGGCTTTGCCCCCTGCGACGACTGCCGCCCGGTCTGACGATTTCGGATTGTGGATTTCGGATTGCGCCGCGAGGTTGCCGTTGGCCGTTCGCCGTTGGCCGTTCGCACCACCACGGATACCACAGGGCGCGACTGGCAAGGAGCGCTGGGATGCTCGCGTCGCCGTGACTGTTCTCCTCATCCGGGCATCGAGGCGACAATCATCCGATCTGATGATCCCTTTGTTGCACCGAAATCATCCGTAGAGTCGATGTCAGGACGTCCCGTGCGCGCCACGCTACCTCCATGGCCGATACGAAGGGAATCTGGCTGGTGCGCTCGGTGGCGACGCTCTTGGCAGGCGTCGCCGTCCTGTCTGCCGCGGGTTGCGGCGGAGTCATCCCTTTGCCCGTTCCCGAAACACCAGCGGCGGCCGGGGCCGTGCCATCCCCCCGGCCTGGCCCACCGCCGCCGCCGGTGACCGCCGAAGTCCCCGGCACCTACGGCTTCTGCGGCCACGAAGACTTCGCCCGCGTCGCCACCTTCGCCGGTCACTACAGCGCTTCCGATGGCGGCCACTATCACGGCTGGCTCCCACCGGCCGGCGAGGTCTACTGGGTGAAGTGCTGAGCCGGTTGGCCGTCGGCTTGTTGGCCATCCGCTACTGGAGTCGCGGGGCTCGGCCCCCGCTTACTCGACACCCACCGGCAATGGAGCCGCGCACGCCAAGAGCGCCTCCGAACCGCTCAGGCAGTCTGGGACAAAGCCCACCCCAACCTCCCTCGCTGGGAATCGTCCGAAGACTACTTTGCCAGTGGCCGCTGGCTCCCCGTTCCATCTGGGGCGGAGCCCCCGCCGGAAACCATTCGCGCCGGCGAGCTGGCGGGGTGATCGACGCGGGCCACAGGAGCGGAAGCATCGTCTGCCAGCGGTCTAGCCCTCACCCCCGGGTAGCGATTCTGCTCTCCCGAGTCCCGTTGGTCCCGGGAGAGGGGGCGCAGGGGGGTGAGGGCAGTGGTTGGCGTGGAGAGTGCAGCGCTCCCCGTGAGTCGCGCCCGGAGGCCACGTGATTTTGGATTCGGGATTTTGGATTTTGGATTGGGAGAAGTGCGTGGTGGGTAAGCGGGGACCGAGCCCCGCGACTCCAGTGGCTGACGGCTGACGGCGGCTGATCGGTGGGGTGAACATCCACTTACTGCCGTGCGCGGTTCCCATGGCTGCGGGTGGGGCCTGGCCGGCCGGGGGACGGGAGTTTCCAGCGCGGGAGCATGGCTGCCGGCGAGCGGGCCGGGTGATCGACGCTGGCCACAGAAGCAATGAGCAACGAGCGATGTGCAATGAGGCGGCGAACGGACCTACGACCCCACCGGGCACCGGTCACCGACGACCAGGTACTTTCTCCCTACAACGCCAGGGCGGCGGGCGCTTCGAGAAGTTGCTGGATCTCCTTGATAAAGACTGCGCCTTCGGCGCCATCGGTCACGCGGTGGTCGGCGCTGAGGGCGACTTTCATCACCTGGCGGACCACCACCTGGTTGTCGCGGACGACCGGCTGGGGCATGACGGAACCGACGCCGAGGATGGCAGCCTGCGGCGGATTGATGATCCCGATGAGGGTTTCGACCCCGTAGGCGCCCAGGTTCGTGATCGTGAAGGTGCCTTCGCTGTATTCGTCGGCCTTCAGTCGGCCGGACTTGGCCCGGGCGATGAGGTCCTTGGCTTCGATGGCGATGCGGCCGAGCGATTTCGACTGGCAATCGAGGATGGCCGGCGCAATGAGGCCATCATCGAGGGCGATGCCAATGCAGACGTTCACCCGGTCGTGCATCGCGAGGCCGTTTTCGTGGTATTCGGCGTTGAACTTGGGGTGGCGTTCGAGGGCGATAGCGCACGCCTTCACGATGAGGTCGTTGATGCTGACGCGCTGCTCGTCGGTGGCGTTCGCGTTGATCTGCGAGCGGAACTCGAGCGCCGCGGACATGTCGATATCGAGGGTGAGGTAATAGTGGGGCGCGGTGGTCTTGGACTGGGTCATGCGGCGGGCGATGGCCTGGCGCATCTTCGAGAGGCCACCCTCACCGGCGGCTGCGGGCTTCGGCTGCTGGCCCTCACCCCCGGCCCCTCTCCCGACTCCTGCGTCGCGGGCGAGGGGAGTTTTAGGCCCGGCGGCGATGGCGGCTTCGATGTCTTTGCGGAGGATGCGGCCGCCGGGGCCGGTACCTTCGAGGCTGGAGTAGTCGAGGCCGGCTTCGCCGGCGATTTTGCGGGCGACGGGGGAGATGCGGATGCGGCCATCGCTCTCGGCGGCCTTTGCGGGGGCCGGGGCCGGGCGGTCGGCGACAGCGGCGGGGACGGGTTCCTTCGCTTCGGCCTCAGCCTTCACTTCGGGTTCGATGGTGCGCTTGGCGGGTTCGGCCGGGGGCTTGCGTTCGACGTCGGGGGCTTTTTCGCCCGCCTCGCCGAGGAGCGCGATGACTTCGCCAACGGGGACAACTTCGCCCTCTTCGGCGATGAGCTTGATGAGGGTGCCCGATTCGTAGGCTTCGAGTTCGACGTCGGCTTTGTCAGTCTCGATTTCCGCGATGATCTCACCGCGCGTGACGGTATCGCCGACGCTCTTGAACCACTTCACGACGGTGCCTTCGGTCATGTCGGCGCCCATCTGGGGCATAGTCACTTCGAAGGCCACGGGCTACTCCTTGAAGGTGCGGAGGACGGCTTCGACGACATCCTCTTCGGACGGAAGGGCGGCGAATTCGAGGTTGCGATTGTAGGGCAGGGGGACATCTTTCGACGAAACGCGGGCCACGGGGGCATCGAGGTAGTCGAACGCTTTCTCCATGATCTGGGCGCTAAGTTCGCCGCCGAAGCCGCCGAATTTCCAGTCGTCTTCGACGATGACGGCGCGGTTCGTCTTCTTCACGGAGTTGACCACGGTGTCGATGTCCAGGGGGGCGAGGGTGCGGAGGTCGATGACTTCGGCGCTGATTTCTTCTTGTTCTTCGAGCATGGTAGCGGCGCGCACGGCCTGGTGGACGCTGCCGCTATAACCCACGATGGTCACGTCGTCGCCGGGCCGGAGGATATTGGCGACGCCGAACTCGACGAGGTAGTCGGGGTCATCGGGGACTTCGCCGCGGAGGGCGTAGTTCGCGGTGTGCTCGATGAATATCACCGTGTTCTCATCGCGGAAGGCGCGCTTCAGGAGGCCCTTGCCATCGGCGGCGTTCGAAGGGCAGACGACCTTGAGGCCGGGGAAGTGCGCGTAGAGGCCTTCGAGCGAATGGCTGTGCGTTGCGCCGAGCTGGGAGCCACCGCCGCTGGCCATGCGAATGACGAGCGGCACGGTGATCTGGCCGTTGGACATGTGGTGGAGCTTGGCGGCGCTGTTCACGATCTGGTCGAGCGCGAGGAAGCTGAAATTGATGGTCATCATCTCCACCATGGGGTGGAAACCGGCCATGGCCGCGCCGATGCCGATGCCGACCATGCCAGACTCGGCGATTGGGGTATCGCGGACGCGGTGTTCTCCAAATTCTTCGAGGAGGCCCTTGGTGACGGCGTAGGAGCCGCCGTAGGCGCCAATGTCTTCGCCCATGAGGAATATGCGGTCGTCGCGCATCATTTCCTCGCGGAGCGCCTCCCGGAGGGCGTCGCGCATTCGCATCTCAACCACGGTCGGGCTCCTTGGTGATGTGGTCCATGAGCGTATCGAGTGCCGGCTGGGGGCTCTGTTCGCCGAACTCCACGGCGTCGTTGACGACCTGTTCCACGCGTTCGGCGATTGCCTGGAACTTTTCTTCGTCGAGCTGTTTCGCCTTCTGCATCTGGGCTTTCAGGCGTTCGATGCAGTCTTTCTTGCGGTACTCCTCGACTTCGTCCTTGAGCCGATAGAGTTCAGGGTCGGCCATCGAGTGGCCACGGTATCGATACGTCATGGCTTCGACGAAGTAGGGTCCCTTGCCGCTGCGGGCGTGGGCGACGGCCTTCTGCATCGCTTCGTGGACGGCGAGGACATCCATGCCGTCCACGGAGACCGCAGGCATGTTGTAGGCGGCGGCAAGCTTCGGGATGTCGGTCGAGAGAGACTCTTTGAAGGGGACGCCCATGCCGTACAGGTTGTTTTCGCAGAGGAAGATCGTGGGGGTCTTCCAGAGGGCCGCCATGTTCAGGGCTTCGTGGAATTCGCCTTCACCGACCGAGCCATCGCCGAACACGCAGAGGGCGACAGAGTCTTCGTTCTTCATCTGTGCCGCGAGGCCGAGGCCGACGGCCAATGGCAGGTGCGCAGCAACGATGGCGTAGCCGCCGAGGAAGCCCTTCGCCACGTCGTAAAGGTGCATCGAGCCGCCGCGGCCACCACTGACGCCGGTGGCTTTGCCCATGAGTTCGGCCATCACGCGGTTCGGGTCGAGGCCGCGAGCCAGGGCGTGGCCGTGGTCCCGATAGTGGGTGACAATCTTGTCGCGCTCTGCGAGGGCGGCGAACGCTCCGACGGCGCAGGCTTCCTGGCCCGTGTAGAGGTGGAGGAAACCGCGGATCTTGCCCTTGGTATACAGCTCGCCGCACTTCTCTTCGAAGCGCCGGATGAGCATCATCTGGTAAAGGAAGAGGCCGAGTTGTTCTTCGCCAACTTTCGGCTTTGGGGTGCGTTTGGTCGGCGACGTCACGATGTGGCGGCTCCTTGTGGCTGTTGAGCACCGGCACGGCGCCGGGCGATGTGAATAGCCTCGCCGTCGACGGCGAGGGCGGCCTCTTTGATAGCTTCCGCGAGGGTGGGGTGCGCGTGAACGGCGAAGCCAACCTCGATAGTTGTGGCTTCGAGGAGCGCGACCATGGTCGCTTCGCCGAGCAGGTCGTTGACGTCGTGGCCGATCATGTGGATACCGAGGACCTGTCCTGTCGGTTCGTCGGCGATCACTTTGACGAAACCTTCGGTGTGGTTGACGGCGACGGCCTTGCCAAGGGCGGTGAGGGGGAAGCGGCCGGTCTTCACCTTGAAGCCGGCGTCCTTCGCGGCCTGTTCGGTGTAGCCGATGGAACCAACGTTCGGCTGGCAGAAGGTGGCCCGGGGCATTTGAACATAATCGAGGACGGGAGGGTTCTGCCCGGCGATGTGCTCGGCCGCGATGACACCCTGCTGCATACCCACGTGGGCGAGCATCAGTTTTCCGGTGACATCGCCGATGGCGTAGATGCCGGGAACGTTGGTGCGCATCTGGTCGTCGATGGTGATGAAACCGCGCTGAGTCGTCACACCGGCTGCTTCGAGGTTGAGGCCCTGGGTGTGGGGCACGAACCCAACGGCCACCAGCACCGCCTCGGCTTCGAGCGATTGTTCACCTTCATCCGACTTTACGGCGACGACCGCTTTGGAACCTTTTACGTCGACGCTTTCGACGCGCGTCTTGAGGAGGCACTTTATGCCGCGGGCTTCGAACGAACGTTTGAGCGCACGACCGACATCGGGATCTTCGAGCGGCACGAGTGTGTCGAGGAGTTCAACGATGGTCACGTCGACGCCATAGCTTGCCCAGAGGTGCCCGAATTCGACACCGATTGGGCCCGCGCCGATGATCACGGCCCGCTTCGGCAGTTTTGGGAATTCAAGCGCTTCGCGGCTGGTGATGATGACTTTGCCATCGGGCTGGATGCCGGGGAGAGATCGAGTGGAGGCGCCAGTCGCGATGATGATCGACGAGGCGGAATAATCGCGGCCACCGGCGGAGACGGTTCGCGTGTCCTTGAGCGACGCGCTACTGGTGACGAGCGTGACGCCGTTGTCGCGCAGCAGGCCTTCGACGCCGCCGACGACTTTGTCGACGACCTGGCGGCTGCGCTGGACGGCAGCGCCGAAATCGAACGTGGCCTTGTCGACGCCCTTGATGCCCCACGTGGATGCCTCGCGGACGAGGTTCACGACATCGGCATTCTTGAGGAGCGCTTTACTGGGGATGCACCCCCAGTTGAGACAAAGCCCGCCAACGCGGTCGCGTTCGAAGATGACGACGGACTTGCCGAGTTGTGCGGCACGGATGGCGGCGACATAGCCACCAGGTCCGCTGCCAATCACTGCGACATCGTAGTCAGCCATAGCTCTCCCCTAGACTACCATAGGTTTGGTTGAGGTCATGGTTTCCGCGCAAAAACCCGGCGGAGTCACCCTTCCACTGTGGCCATACAGGCCGGGCTTGTCCAGCGGCGCTGAGTGATCCGCGCCACTCATCATTTGTCCCAGTACGCAACGGGCGACATGAGATGTCGCGTTTCCCGACTAGGTTTCGAGGTCGCGGATTCGCGGTTGGAGGCCATGATGGCGAATGGAATGGTCAACGTTATCACCGAGCGTCCGGAAGTTCCTGAAGGGTATGGACTCCCGGAGAACGACGAGGGAATGCTCGAGTGGGTATGGGCTGAAGAGCGGCTTGTGAGTGCGGCGAATTACTGGATTTCGACCGTGCGGCCTGATGGCCGGCCGCATGTCACACCGGTGTGGGGCGTGTGGCACGAGGGCGCGTTCTATTTCGATGGGAGCGACCAGACCCGGCGGATGAAGAACATCGCGGTGAACCCGGAGATTGCGGTCCACCTGGAGAGCGGCGACGAAGTGGTGATCGTCGAAGGGAGTGCCGCCTCGGAAGCCGTGCCTCCGGAGCGAGGACTGGCCGCCAGGCTTGCAGCGCTCTACACGGCGAAATACGCGGCCTACGACTATTCACCGGAGCCGGACCAGTGGGATGCGGGAGGGCTGTACGTGTTGCGGCCCCGCAAAGCGCTCGGGTGGACGCTGCGCCCTGGCGATGAGTTCGGGAAGACGTACACGCGGTGGCGGTTCACCGGATAAGCAATGGACCCGGGTGACGGCGCCGTCGGAGCCAGCGCGGATTGGGCATGTTCCTGATGCCAGTTGTATCGGGCGAGCCAGTGGCCCGTATCATCTTCTGTGGAGGGCCTCCATGACCATCGAACAGAGCTACATCGAACGCCACCCGGCATCGGCAAAGCTGTACGAGCGAGCGCGAAAGGTGCTGCCGAGCGGTGTCACCCACGACAGCCGCTACATGACTCCATTTCCGCTGTATGCGGAGCGAGCCGCAGGTTCGAAGAAGTGGGATGCCGATGGTCACGAAATCATCGACTACGTGATGGGGCATGGGGCGCTCATGCTGGGCCACAACTACCCCTCGGTGGTGGAGGCCGCCCAGGCGCAGCTGGCGCTCGGAACGCACCTGGGGGCGAGCACGCTGAAGGAGATCGAGTGGGCGGAAGAAGTCACCCGGATTGTGCCTTCGGCAGAAGTGGTGCGGTTCACGAGTTCCGGCACCGAAGCAACTCTGATGGCGCTTCGCCTGGCGCGGACGTACACGGGCAGGCCGGGCGTTATCAAGTTCGACCGGCATTTCCACGGCTGGCACGACTATGTAGTAGCGAATTCGAAGTATTCGGCTGGCGCGCCGGCGGGCGTCCCGCAGGCCACGCTCGATTCCGTGGCGGTCCTTCCGCTGGATATGGAGGAAGTGCGCACGACGGTCAACGAACGCGGCGACATCGGCGCGATCATCATCGAATCCGCGGGCGCTTCGAGCGGGCAACTGCCGGTGCCGCGTGGGTTTCTCGCAGAACTCCAGCAGTTCTGCCGCAGTGAGGGCATCGTCTTCATCATGGATGAGGTCGTGACCGGGTTCCGGTGGGCGCCCGGCGGCGTGCAGGAGGTCGAGGGGCTGAAGCCGGACCTGACGACCCTGGCGAAGATCCTTGCCGGGGGCTTCCCGGGCGGGGCGGTCGCCGGGCGGCGGGACGTGATGGAACACCTCCAGTTCGGTGCGAAGGCTTCGAAGATCGGGCATCCGGGGACGTTCAACGCGAACCCACTCTCGGCGGCGGCAGGCACCGCCGCGCTGCGGGAGATTGCCGATGGAAGCCATCAGCGCCGGGCGAACGAGCTCACAGCCCAGCTTCGGGCGGGGATGAACGGCGTATTGTGCGAGCTTGGGATGCCGGGATTCGTCTATGGCCAGGCAAGCGAGTTCCGTATCGTTGTCGCGGGCACGCAGGTGCCTGAAGCGCAGGACTATGACCCTCGAGACCTGCCGTGGTCGCTGCTGGAACAGGGGATGAAGGGCGAAGCCGTACGCATGCTGCAATTGGCGATGGCGAACCACGGCGCGCACCTGTTCGGCGCGGGCGGGCTGGTCAGTTCGGTGCACACCGAGGACGACATTGCGCGGACGGTCGAAGCGTGGCGCCGATCGCTGATCGAACTGCGCGAGGAGAATCTCGTCTGACAGGCCAGCCAATCCTCGACCACGGAACGTTCGGAAGGTAGTACGATGGCCGCATGGCCTCGTTCCTGATTTTCGTCATCGTGGGCCTGGTGCCGCTGGCTATCTACTTCATCAACTCGATGGTCGCGATGAAGGACAAGCGCGGGATTGCGGCGGGGATCCCGAAGCCGAATGCGGCCAAGCCGCCGCGTCACCGGACGCGCGAAGCGAAAGTGAGGCAACGGCGGGCCCAGTATTGCGGCCGCAACTTCGCGCATCTGGCGCTGGCGTTGGTGGGCTCGCAGGATTCATGTAAGTACTGCACCTACCTGCAGGAAGTGCCGCCGCCGCCACCGCCATCGACGGATGATGACGACACTGACGCCGAAGACGACACTGACGCCGAAGACGACACGAACGCGGCCGTGCGCGCGGCCGAAGAGATCATCGACCGGGCGAAGCACTAAGGCTTCCAGACCTCTCTCCCTGCGCCCTCTCCCAAGCTTCGGAGTGGGGGTCTTTCGTGTGGTGGGACGTTGCGGGTGACGGTCGAGATTGTCGCGCTCCCGGTCAGTCGCGTCCGGTGGGTTTCGTGGCTATTGAGCGAGTGAAGGAGAGGTTGGTGTTCGGCGTCTATACTTCGCCGCACAACTGATGCTTCTGGGGTGATTTGATGCGATACACGCGCCTGGGCCGCACGGGCCTGCAGGTTTCGCGGCTCTGCCTGGGGACGATGACGTTCGGGTTACAGTGCGATGAAAAGACATCCGACGCGATCATGGACCGGGCGTACGAAGGTGGAATTACCTTCTTCGACACAGCCGATGTCTATCCGCTGGGTGGCACGGGCGAGACGATTGGCCGGACCGAGGAGTTCGTCGGTCGTTGGCTGAAGGGAAAGCGCGACCGGATCATTCTTGCGACGAAGTGCTTCGGCCGATCGGGGCCGTCACGGTGGGACCAGGGCAATTCGCGCAAGCACATCCTGGATGCGGTGGATGCTTCGCTGAGACGGCTCGGCACGGATTACATCGACCTATACCAACTCCATGGGCCGGATCCTCAAACGCCGATCGATGAGACGTTGCGGGCACTCGAGGATGTCGTCCGCGCGGGCAAGGTGCGGTATGTCGGGTGCTCGAACTTCATGGCCTACCAGGTTGCGCGGGCCATTGGCCGAAGCGAGGCGATGGGAGTCGTTCGATTCGATTCTGTTCAGCCACGGTACAACCTGCTGTTCCGAGAGGTTGAACGCGAACTGCTACCGCTCTGCGGGGAGGAGGGCATCGGCGTCATCCCGTACAACCCGATTGCCGGGGGACTTCTAAGCGGGAAGCACAACAAGGACGCGGGACCTGAAGAAGGCTCGCGGTTCACGCTCGGGACGGCCGCTGAACGCTACCAGGAGCGCTACTGGCATGAAGGCGAGTTCGCCACTGTGGAGCAGTTGCGGCCTATGGCGCAGGCCGCCGGGATGTCGATGCCGCAAATGGCGGTGGCCTGGGTGATGGCTAACCCGGCGGTGACCGCCCCTATCATTGGTGCGAGCCGGCCCGAGCAGTTGGATGACACGCTGAAGGCGGCCGAATCGCCAATCGATCCGGCCCTGAAAGCCGAACTGGACGACCTTACGGCGAATTATCGACGCGGCGATTCGGCCCGCTGATGAGTGAACTCCAGGAACTCCTAGCGATAGCCCGTCGCGCGGCGCTGGTGGCGCAAGAGGTCATCATGCCGCTCTACAACTCGGGTACTACCGTCGAACTCAAGGCGGACCGTACGCCAGTGACGGCCGCCGACAAGAACGCCGAGCTCGCGATCCGCCAGTTCCTCGGGCGCGAGTGTCCCGGTCACGGCATTCTCGGCGAGGAGTTCGGTGAATCGTCGGGTGACGGCCGTCACCGGTGGATCCTCGACCCAATCGACGGCACGAAGTCCTTCATCCATCACGTGCCGCTTTTCGGGACGCTCATCGCACTTGAACGCGATGGTGTACCCGTCGTGGGGGTGATTGCCTGTCACGCGGTTGGCGAGACGGTTTCGGCGGCGGAGGGCCTGGGCACGTACCTCAATGGCGAACGTTGCACGGTCTCGAAGACAGCGGACCTGAAGGATGCGACTGTCTCTATGACAAGCATTTCGCGAATGTTGAAGGGACGGGCCGATGGTGTTGCACGGCTGGCGGCGGAGTGCGGGCTTTCGAGGGCGTGGGGCGACTGCTACGGATACCTGATGGTCGCCACCGGGCGGGCCGAAGTGATGCTCGACCCGATCATGAACCTGTGGGACGCGGCAGCCCTGTATCCCGTGATCATGGAGGCCGGCGGTGGATTTTCGGCGTGGGACGGGACCCCGGGTGTAGGCGATTCGGTGGTGGCGACGAATGGCCTGCTTCATCAGCAGGTCATCGGGATTCTGAACGCGGCCGGGTGATTGGGACGGGGCGATGAAATGAAAGAGGGTTCCCCGCTGTGGGAACCCTCTTTCGGATTGCTCGGTTAAAACGCGTGGCCGCGGACTAGGCCTTCCCGATTTTGAACATCCTTGTGCTGCAGACGGGGCAGCTGCCTTCAGTGGCCGGCTTGCCGTTCTTCATGGTGATGGGCTTCGGGTCTTTCATGTCCCGTTTCACCCTGCACTTGAGGCAGTAGGCTTCCAACAGGTCCTCCTTTTTTCCGCCCGCGGGTGGGCGGGCCGGCGAATTGATAGAGTGTCTACGCGTTTGCGCAGGTTCGCCGGGTTCCATCAGGCATAATCGGAGCGAGCCGCTCGCATGTCAAGGGCTAAATCGAGTCTGGAAACTACATAACTGCGCTATTTTGGGTATTTGTCACGCTGCAGCACCCGGGAAGCGTGAATTCGGCCCAAACTCGACACAGAACCGACGCCAACGAAGCTGCCTGAATCTGAGTAGATTCGAACGGCCGCGAGGTCGCAATCCGGCAGATTTGGGATGTTCCATGGCATGCCGTTGCTCAGTGCGCGGGCTCCTTCGGCGCTGAGAATTGCCGCCTGCATGGACAGGAGGCCTTCGTCCGCGGGCAGGAGCACGTCGTCGAGCGTGTCATTCCGGACGGCGGTTTCGAGGACTTCGAGGGTGACGGCGGAGTCGAGAGAGAAAGGGCCGGTCGCCTGCCGTCGTAGCGAAGTGAGGTGAGCGCCGGTTCCGAGGGCGACGCCGAGATCGCGGGCGAGGCTCCGTACATAGGTGCCGCTCGAGCACGTCAGGTCCAACGAGAGGCGATCCGGAGCGAGGAGCCTCAGGTTGTGGGACCCGATTGTGACGGGGCGTGGGGGAAGTTCCGGAGCTGCGCCACTTCGGGCGAGCGCGTAGGCGCGGCGGCCCTGGACTTTCAGAGCGCTGTAGGCCGGAGGACGTTGAAGGATCACCCCGCAGAAGCGCGACGACACTTCATCGACGGCGGCCTGGGTGAGCGGTGGGACCGGGTAATCCGCGAGCGTGTCGCCTTCGGCATCGTCGGTGGTGGTCGTACGGCCGAGGGCGATTTCGCCGGTGTAACGCTTGTCGTGGCCGGTGAGGAACTCGACGAGGCGGGTGGCATTCCCCAGGCAGAGCACCAGGAGCCCGGTGGCCATGGGATCGAGGGTACCGGTGTGGCCGATGCGGCGCTGTCCCGTGATCCGGCGGGCTTTGGCGACGACATCGTGGCTGGTCCATCCGGGGGGCTTGTCGATGAGGAGGATGCCATCGAGGCCGCTATCAGTCCGCCTGCTCACGGTATTCACTGCTCACTTTGCGGATGAGGTCGGAGAGGCGGGCGCCTCGCTCGATCGACGGGTCGAAGCGGAAGACGAGGTCCGGGACTGAGCGCATCCGCAGGCGGCGTACGAGTTCGCGGTGCAAGAACGGAGCAGCCCGCTGGAGACCTTCGAGGGCGTGCTGGCGTTCCTCTTCGGTGCCCATGTGGGAAACAAACACGGTGGCGTGACGCATATCGGGCGAGACACGAATCTCGGTGATGGTGATGAGCCCCTCGGAGACACGGGGGTCTTTGACTTCCCGAAGAATCAGTTCGCTGATTTCGGCACGAAGCAATTCGTTGACCCGGGTGGTTCGGAGCGACATGGGAGATCGGCCTGTTCGCAGGCACGAGCGGCTCGCGTGAGCCGCCCGGCATGAGTTGGTTAGCGGACGCGTTCTTCGTGAATGAACTCGATGATGTCGCCTTCCTCGAACTTGTCGAAGTTGCTCAAGACGATTCCGCACTCGTAACCGGTCTGGACTTCGCGGACATCATCGGCGAAGCGCTTGAGACCTTCGCAGCGGGTGCGGGCGAGCTCTTGCTTTCCGCGGATAACGCGAACATTCGAACCGCGCCGAAGTGTGCCATCGAGCACGTAGCAGCCGGCGATGCCGCCAAGACGGCTCGACTTGAACAGCTGGCGAACTTCGGCGTGCCCATCGACAACGGTTTCGAAGACCGGCTCGAGCATTCCCTGGAGCGCCTTATCAACGTCCTCCAGCACCTGGTAGATGATGTTGTAGGAGCGGATTTCGACGCCGGAGACTTCGGATTGCTTCTTCGCTGAGGCATCGACGCGGGTGTTGAAGGCCACGATGATGCCGTTCGAAGCCTCGGCCAGCATGACGTCGCTGTCGCTCACCGGGCCGGTGGCGGAGTGAATGACCTTCACCTTGACTTCGTCGTTGCTGAGGCGCTCAAGTGAAGCCTTGATGGCCTCTGCGCTGCCGCGGACGTCGGCTTTCAGGATGATGATCAGTTCCTTGAGCTTGCCCGTGCTGATCTCGTTGAAGAGGGTGTCGAGATTGACATGCGCGTGCTCGGTCTGTTCGGCGGCTTCGCGTTCGCGCTTTCGCTCGTCGACGAGCTGGCGCGCGAAACGCTCATCTTTGACGACGCGGATGCGTTCCCCGGCCTCGGGAACCGCTTCGAGACCCATGATGACGGCGGGGAACGCTGGTGGAGCTTCCTTGATGCGCTCGCCAAGGTCGTCGAACATCGCCTTCACTTTGCCGCTGGTCTCACCGACGACGATGGCGTCGCCCTGGCGGAGGGTGCCAGCCTGGACGAGGACGGTCGCGATGGGGCCGCGGCCAGCATCGAGCTCAGCCTCGATAACGACGGCAGAGGCGGGGCGGTCGGGATTGGCCTTCAGCTCTGAGACTTCGGCCACGAGGTTGATCGATTCCAGGAGGTCATCCAGGCCGGTGCCTTTCAGTGCCGAAACCGGGACGGCTACAACGTCTCCGCCGTAGTCTTCGACCACCACGTTGTGCTCGGCGAGCTGCTGCTTCACACGGTCCACGTTGGCGGCCGGCACATCGATCTTGTTGATTGCGACGATGATCGGCACTTTCGCAGCGAGCGCGTGGTTGATGGCTTCAATGGTCTGGGGCATAACGCCGTCGTCGGCCGCGACCACGAGCACTGCGATATCGGTGACCTGGGCACCACGGGCGCGCATGGCGGTGAAGGCGGCGTGGCCGGGAGTGTCGATGAAGGTGATGAGCTTGCCATCCATCTCGACCTGGTAGGCGCCAATGTGCTGCGTGATGCCGCCGGCTTCGCCCGCCGCGACCTTCGTCTTGCGGATGGCATCGAGGAGGCTGGTCTTCCCGTGGTCGACGTGGCCAAGGATGGTGACCACAGGCGGACGCGGCTTCAGCGTCGAGGGATCATCGACGATATCTTCTTCCTCGATGGCGGGCGCCTGGACTGACGTCTCGGGCTCAGCGGCTTCGACGGGGTCGAACTCAAGTTCGACCGCGACAATTGCTGCGGTGTCGTAGTCGATGGTCTGGTTCTGGTTGGCCATGACGCCGTTGGTCATCAGGCGCTTGATGACTTCGATCGGCGTGACGTTGAGGAGGTCGGCCAGTTCCTTCACGGTGAGGGCGCGAGGGATGCTCACGACCTGAGAGGTTGATTGTGCGGTCATACGATGTCGCTTTCTTCTACCGGGAACGTCATTCCGAAGGCGCGAAGGGCCTCGATATCGTCCAACGCCGGGGAGATCTTGAGTGCGTTCTTTATGGTACCGCCTTTGAGGGCTTTCACCCAACACGCGCGGCGAGGATGGAGGTACGCGCCGCGGCCATTGGCTTTACCAGAAGGGTCGACAAGGACCCTTCCTTCGGGCGTCCGGACGATGCGAACGAGGGTGCGTTTGCCCTGTTCGGCGCGGCAGCCGAGACAGGTTCGTTGTGGGACGGGGCGTGGCTTCGGACCTGGCGAACTCACGCCCGTGCTCCTTCTTAGTGAATGCGTCCCGAGTATTCGATGTCGTCCATGTCGTCTTCCTCTTCTTCGTTGAAGCGAGACGGCCGGCGCTGTTTCTTGGCGGAAGCCTTGGCTGGTTCGGGCTCTTCCCGGCGAATCAAGTCTTCGCCGAAGCGAATGGCCGCCGGGCGAGACTCCGTGACGACGGTCGTCGGAATTTCATATTCCTCGTCTTCGTCTTCGCCGTAGTCTTCGGATTCGCGGTCTTCACCCTTCGGCACGGCCATCTGATTGACGATGGCAGCGAATGAGACTTCCTCTTCCTCGGCGGCGGGGACAGACTCTTCGGCGGCTTCTTCGGTCGGTTCGAGGGTGGCCGCGGGAGCCATCTCGGCGGGCGCGGCCACTTCGACTTCGATTTCGGGCACGACTTCTTCGGCCTCGATGATGTCGATGTCTGGCGTTTCGCCGGGTGCGTAGGGTTCGAAGTTGAGCGCTTCGGCGGGTTCGCCGGATTCCACGAGGTCCTTGTTCGCCTGGCTCTGGATGGTGATGCGCCAGCCGGTAAGCTTGGCAGCCAGCCGGGCGTTCTGGCCTTCCTTGCCGATGGCGAGTGAAAGCATCCGGTCGGGGACGACGACGGATGCGAGGTGCTCGTCCTCGTCGACCTCTACTTCGAGCACCTGGGCGGGGCTCAAGGCGTTCGAAACGAAGTTTCCCGGGTCCGGGTCCCACTTGATGATGTCGATGCGCTCGCCAGCGAGCTCGTTGACGATGTTCTGGATGCGGCTTCCGCGCATACCAACCGCGGCCCCGATCGGGTCGATGTTGGGGTTGCGAGCATGGACCGCCACCTTGGAGCGATGGCCGCCTTCGCGCGCGATGCTCTTGATTTCTACGGTACCAGCCTTGATTTCCGGGACTTCCATCTCGAAGAGCCGGCGCAGCAGGTTGCGGTGCGCCCGGCTGACGACGATCTGCGGACCTTTCACGGCCTTCATCACTTCGAGGATGAGCACTTTGACGCGCTGCCCCGGGCGAAGGTGCTCGTTGCGGACCTGTTCGCTGAAGGGGAGGACGGCTTCGGTGCCGCGGCCGAGCTCGATGATCATCTGGCGGGCTTCAACGCGCTGGACCGTGCCCACGATGAGCTCGTCTTCCTTGCCGATATATTCGTCGTAAACGGCATCGCGTTCGGCTTCTCGGAGGCGCTGGAGGACGACCTGCTTGGCCGTCTGAGCCGCGATGCGGCCGGCGTTGGGCGGCAGTTGTTCCTCGAAGTCGAGGACATCACCGACGCGCACGTCGGGCTTCCACTTTTTTGCATCGCCGAGCGTCATTTCAACGTTTGGTTCTTCGACATCGTCGACAACGACCATCTGGCGATAGGCCTTGATGTCGCCGCCGACGGGATCGATTTTCACGTTGATGTTGGGCGCGTTGTCGCCCTCCCGCCGGAAGGCGGAAGTCAGCGCCGCTTCGACCGCTTCAAACACGATCTCACGCGGGAGGTTCTTTTCGGCTGCGAGCGCGCTCAGAGCGAGCAAAAGGTCGTTTTTCATATTTCCCAACAAAAAAGTGGGCCGCGAGCCCACTCCCAAGAAGGTTGTGCCAAGAAGCAGTATAGCACTCGATTGCAACGGGTCGATGTGACGCCGGTTAAGCGCTTCCGGCGAGCGCGCGGAGGCGGCTGACAATGTCCGGGAGCGTTTCCAGGACGCGGTCGATGTCCGCGTCGGTCGTGTCCTTGCCCACGGTGAGGCGGAGCGAAGCGTGAGCGAGGTCAGAATCGATGCCCATCGCGGTGAGTACGTGAGACGGCTCGAGCGCGCCGGTGGTACAGGCGCTGCCGCTGCTGGCGGCGATGTCGGCCATGTCGAGGGCGAGGAGGACGCTCTCGCCTTCGACGTTGCGGAAGCAACAGCTGAAGTTGTTCGAAAGCCGCTTTGCCGGGTCGCTGGGGCCGGTGATAACTGTGTCCGGAATCCGTTCCGGGATGCCGTAGAGAAGACGGTTTCGGACGGCCATCGAGTGTGCATTGCGCGCCTGAAGTTCTTCCCATGCGAGCTGCATGGCGACGGCAAGGCCGACTATGCCGGGGACGTTCTCGGTGCCTGCGCGCCGTTCCTTCTCCTGGCTGCCACCGAGGATCATCGGTTGCCACGGGGTGCGGTTCTTGATGTAGAGCAGGCCGACGCCCTTCGGGCCATAGAGCTTGTGGGCTGCGAGGGAAAGGAGGTCGACTCCGAGGTTCGATGGCGTGATGTCGATTGCGCCCGCGGCCTGGACCGCATCTGTGTGCACGACAACGTTGGGGTTCTTCGCTTTGGCGATTCGCGAGATTTCCGGGATGGGCTGAATGGTGCCGACTTCGTTGTTGGCGGTCATCACGGAGACGACCGTTGTTTCGGGCCGGACTGCCTGCTCAAGGGCAGCGAGATCGACGAAGCCTTCGGCATCGACAGGCAGGTAGGTGGCGGTGAAGCCCTCGCGTTCGAGCTGTTCGACTGTGTGCAGGACTGCGTGGTGTTCGATGGCGCTGGTGATGATGTGGTTGCCACGTCCGCGTTCGCGCTGGGCGAAGGCGGCGCCGCGGATGGCGGAGTTATCGGATTCCGAGCCTCCGCCCGTGAAGACGATCTCTTTCGGTGAAGCGCCGAGGAGGTCGGCGCACATCTTGCGTGCGGAATCGATGGCACGGTGGGCTTCCTGGCCCTCGAGGTAGATGGAGGAAGGATTGCCCCAGTAGCGCGTGAACATGGGCATCATGGCCTCGACAACGCGCGGGTCGGGTGGGGTGGTGGCGGCGTGGTCCAGGTAGATGCGGCCCATTGATCAAGCGTAGCGGTTAGGGCCAGCGAATTTCCAACCGCCAAGGCGCGGAGGCCGCCAAGACTTCGAGGAGATCGTCGATGGAGGGTGACCGTCAACCTTCTCGAGACCGGATGACTCGCTTGATTCCGCCTTGTGCGAGGATGCGAACGTTGAGTTCACGATGGACTTCTATGGCTTCGCCGATCACGGCGTTCGCTAATTCATCGAGCGACGCTTCGGGTTCATCCATCTTCGCGGCCCTGGCGCCTTGGCGGTTCGATCGACTATTCGAGGCCCTGGGTGGCGAGGAAGTCGAGGATGTCCTGGACGGTGTGGATGTTTTCGGCGTCTTCGTCGCGGATTTCGAATTCGGCTTCGTCGGAGAAGGCTTCTTCGATGGCGATGGTGAGGTCGACGATGTCGAGAGAATCGGCGCGCAGGTCGTCCACGAGGTTGGCTTCGGGGGTTACTTCGTCCGGGCTGACCTTCAGCTGCTTGACGACGACTTCTTTCACTCGTTCAAAGACAGTTGCCATTGGGGTGGGGGCCTCCAGCGAAAAGTTAGTTAAGGGAGCGAGACTCCCGCCCGTGACCTATCAGGCGGGCGTAGGTTAGGTCACGCGTTCCACTTACGGAAGATCACGCTTCCGTTTTGGCCACCGAAGCCGAATCCATTGGCGGCGGCGGCACGGACCTGGCGCGAGCGTGCTTTCAGCGGCGTGTAGTCGAGATCGCATTCGGGGTCGGGGTTTTCGAGGTTGATAGTGGGCGGGACAACGTCGTGATGGACTGCGAGCACTGCGGCCAGGGCGCCCACCGCACCGGCTCCGCCGAGAAGGTGGCCAACCATCGACTTCGGGGAGCTCAGGGCAAGCTTGTAGGCGTGGTCGCCGAAGGCGGCCTTCACGGCGCGCGTTTCGGACACGTCGTTCAGGGGCGTGCCGGTGCCGTGGGCAGCGATATAGTCGACGTCTTCTGGTTGCATGCCGGAATCGCGAAGGGCTTCCTGCATTGCGTCCTGGGCGCCGGAGCCATCTTCCAACGGGGCGGTGATGTGGAAGGCATCGCAGCTAAGGCCGCCACCTGCGAGTTCGGCGTAGACCTTCGCTTTGCGGGCAGTAGCGCGGGCTTCGGATTCGATGACCATGACAACGGCGCCTTCACCGAAGACGAAACCGTCGCGGTCACGGTCGAAGGGGCGGCTGGCGCGAGTGGGCTCGTCGTTGCGGCGGCTGAGAGCCTTCATGTTCGCGAGGGCGGCGATAGGGAGCGGATGGAGCGCGGCTTCCGTGCCGCCCGCGAGGACGATGTCGGCGCGACCGGATTCGATGAGCTGCTTCGCTTCCATATAGGAGTAGAGGCCGCTGGCGCAGGCGGCGACGCTGGCAAGCGCAGGGCCGCGAAGGCCGAGGTGCATCGAAACCTGGCAGGCGCCCATATTCGGGGCCATGATCGGGATGTAGAACGGGCTAACTCGCGCGGGGCCGCGCTCCTTAAGCACCAGCACCTCGTCCATGGTGTCGATTGCGCCACCGGAGCCAGTGGCGATGGCGGAGGCTGCCTTGCGGCGCTCATCATCCGCGAGGACGAGCTTTGCATCATCCGCGGCGAGCTGGGCAGCTGCCACCGCGAATTGAGCGAAGCGCGACATGCGGCGAGCGCCCTTCGAATCCATGTAGTTCCCCGCTTCGAAGTCCTTGACTTCGGTGGCGATGGTGACGGGCATGTCGGTTGTGTCGAAGCGGGTGATGGTCCCCGCGCCGGAAACCCCCGCGACGAGGTTCTCCCAGAAGTCGTGGGCGGTCAGGCCGATGGGCGTGATCGCCCCCAGCCCGGTCACTAAAGCTCGGGTCACAGATAGCTCTCCAGGGTTAGTTGACCTTCCGGAAGATGACGGCCGAGTTGTGGCCGCCAAGGCCAACGGATGTTGTCATGGCGATGTCGACGGGCATGGAGCGGGCGACATTTGGGACGTAGTCAAGGTCGCACTCGGGATCGGGCGTTGAGTAATTGATTGTTGGGGCGACTTTTTGATCGCGGATAGCCATGACGCAGGCGAGTGCTTCGACAGAACCGCTGGCGCCCATGCAGTGGCCAGTGATTGGCTTCACGGACGATATCGCTGCGTTGTAGGCGGCTTTGCCCATGACTTCCTTGAAGACGAGCGTCTCGACCTTGTCGTTGAGCGGGGTGCCGCTGCCGTGGGGGTTGATGTAGTTGATTTCGCCGGCACCGATTTCCGACTTGCGGACGGCGGCGTTGACTGCGCGCTTCAGGCCACGGCCCGTTTCGTGCAATCCGATCATGTCGTAGGCATCGTTGGAGGAGCCGTAGCCAGTGACCTCGCAGTAGATCTTCGCTCCACGGGCTTTGGCCTGATCGTACTCCTCCAGGATCATCGAACATGCGCCTTCGCCAGCGATGAATCCATCGCGATTGAGGTCGAAGGGCTTAAGTGCTTTCTCGGGGTGCTCGTTATCGCCCGCCAGGGCGCGCATCGAACACCATGTGGCGTGGTAGATGGGGAGGAGCACGGATTCGGCGCTGCCGCTGATGACCATGTCGGCGTCGCCGCGCTTGATGGTCTCGAAGGCTTCGCCCAGTGCCGTAGCACCGGTGGCGCAGGCCGCGACTGGCGAGAAATTGGGGCCACGCGCGCCGGTGTGGATGGCGATGTGTCCGCTGCAGGCATCGGGGATGAAGTTCGCGACGAGGAAGGGGGTGATCCTGCGGGGGCCCTTCTCATCGAGGATACGCTGATGCTCGAGGATCATGTCGGTCCCGCCGGCGCCGGAACCGAAGATAACCCCGACCATGTCGGCGTTCTCCTCGGTGATCTGGTAACCGCTGTCTTCGAGCGCTTCGATGGCGGCGGACATGCCGAAAGTGACGCCGCGGTTCATGTAGCGCTGCTGCTTGGCGTCGACCCGGTCTCCCAGTTCGAAGTTCTTTACCTCGGCCTGGATGCGGATCGGGTACGGCTCGGGATCGAAGAGGGTGATTGGGCCGATGCCGCTGCGGCCGGCGAGCATTGCCTGCCATGTCTCTTCCGCGGTGTGACCAACTGCCGTCACGGCGCCTATTCCGGTCACGACAACTCGCCGGTTCATGAGGCGGCTCCTTCCACGAGCTGAAAGCGTTCACTCAGCAGACCTTCGTAGTCGTCGCTGATTGAAATGCTGTTGATTTCGTAATCGATGCGACGCACGAGCTTCGTCAGGACATTTCCAGGGCCAATCTCCATGAACATGTCCGTCCCGAGGTCGCGCATTCTTTCGATAGACCGCTGCCAGAGTACGCCGTGGGTGAGCTGGTCGCGGAGTTCGCAATAGACTTCGTCAGCAGTCGTAAGTACATCGGCGGTGACATTTCCGACCAGTGGAGCCACCGGATCTTTGATGTGCATCTTTTGGAGAAGTGAGTTCATTCCTTCGCTTGCTTTGGCCATGAGCGGCGAATGCGAGCCGATCGTGATGGGCAGGCGCACGACTTTTCGTGCTTTCGCCTTCTCCGCAAGTTCCATGGCGATCTTGAGGGGTTTGAGGTAGCCGGAAATCACGTTCTGGCCATCGCAGTTAGCGTTGGCGAGGCCGACGTAGCCTTCACGGGAGGCTTCGGCGCAGATCTCGAGGACCTTCTCTTCCGGAAGGCCGAGAATGGAGGCCATGCCGCCGGGGTTTTCGGTCCCGGCTTCGCCCATGAGGCGGCCCCGTTCGCTCACGAGGTGGAGTCCTTCATCGAATCCCAGCGAGCCGGCGGCCACGGCGGCGGTGAACTCGCCCATCGAGTGGCCCGCGAATACGACGGGTTCGAGCTTGCGATCGAGCGCCGCCCAGCGCTCCTTGAGTGCTTCCAGCCAGGCAACGGAGGTCACGAAGCTGGCAGGTTGCTGATTCGCGGTCGATTCCAGCTCTTCGGCCGGGCCCTCCCAGCAGAGGCGGGAGAGATTGCGGTCGAGAACCTCATCGGCACGCTGGAAGATATCGCGCGCGGCTTTGGAAACCTGCGCGAGGCGCTGACCCATTCCAACGTGTTGAGACCCCTGGCCGGGGAAGATGAGAGCGAGGCGCCCCCAAGGCTTCACTTCCTGGTCCATGGTTGAACCGATGCCCTCCAGACGGCGCGTGGGGAGCGCCAATCTCGGATGGGAGGATAACAGGCTGGTTAAAGAGGGGCGACGATTCGGCTGAGGCGAACGAAACGCAGGCCGGGTCTGGGTGGGCTTGGCCGTTGAGGAGGGAACGCTCTTCGTGGTGATACTGCCCGCCGCAAGTGCGGGGAGTTAGACGCCGACGATGAGCGACGCGACGTAGCCGTCAGCGATACTCCCCGTGACCGTGGCCAGCTGAGTGGTCCAGCCATCGCGGAAGACGTTGTCAGTGCCCAGGCTTGTTTGGGCCAGGTTCCTGACGCTGGCCGCGTAGCCATCGGTGGCGTAGACCGTTTTGCAGACATCTTCGGGCAGGGCCAACTGGGAGGTTGCAAGCTTGTTCGCCGATGAGGTTGCTTTGGCCAGGCTCGGGTAGACCTCGAAGTGAACATGCGGCCAGCGTCCGGAGTAGCAACCGGGGAAGATGCTGGTGAACTTCACCTTGCCGTTGGCATCCGCCACCTGGACTCCGCGGAGGTAGTTCTCGTTCTGGACGCCGTTGGAGTACATCGAGTAGCCGCCGGTCATGTCGCAGTGCCAGAGGTATAGGGCGGCGCCTGCAATCGGAGCGCAGTTCTTCGCGGTGTCGACGATCGTCAGGTCGATGGTCATCGGTACGCCTTTTGCCGTGTTTGTCGATGTGCCGAAGCTCGAGCGGATATCGCTGCGAACGATTCCGCTCTGCGTGAGGACGTTCGGGCCATTGGAGCCATCGCCAGGGAATGGGCCCGCGGTTTCTTCTGGTAATGCCGTGGTGCAAGCGGAGGCTGGGGTTTCGCCAGTGGCAATGGGGGACACGGTCGCGACCGCAGAGTTGCCAGCGGAGGCTGGCGAACTGACCGCCGCAGCCGAGGGTTGCGCCGCCGTGCCTGAAGAAGCCGAGGTGCTGGTGCTGGTACGTTCGTTGGAAGCGGGTGTGTCGTCGCCGCAGCCGACGAGCGCCAAGGCCGCGCCGCCAATGGCCGCACCTGAAAAGATGCGCAAGGCGCTGCGGCGATGAATCAAGGTCTTGAGGTCGAATTGAAGACCCTGGTCGTGGAGATCGTTGTCTTCTTCGTGGTTGTGGCTCATCTCATACATCTTGTGCCGAAGTTTGCGGCGGAGTGGGCTCTCACCAGGGCACCTCGCCATCGTAGGAAGCGATTCTTTGGGGAAGATTTAGGCCGGATTGGGAATGGTAAACGGCTAGAGAAGACTGGCTGGATCCACGTCGACATGCCAGTGTTCGCCGAGGCGCACCGACTCGAGGAGGTGCGAAGGTGCTCGGCCGCGCATGAGCACCTGGTAACGGTACTCGCCGCGAATCCGGGGGATGTAGGCGGGAGTCGGCCCGAGAATGTCTGGTTCGGCGCGGCCGGCAGTGTCTCGCGCGACGCGCAGTTCGTTGGCGACGCGGGAGGCTTCTTCGAGGGCGTTTTCCTGGCGGACGTGGCGGTAGACAAGGCGCACAAGGCGGTTAAACGGCGGATAGCCGGCTCGGCGGCGATGCGCGATTTCTTCTAAGTAGAAGGGGCGATATTCGTGGGTGGCCGCCGCGGCGATGGGAGCGGCGGTCGGCTCGTAAGTCTGGATGTAGACGAACCCGGGCTTCTCCCGCCGGCCGGCACGTCCGGCGACCTGCGAGAGCAACTGGAACGTCCGTTCGTGCGCATGGAAGTCAGGCAGGCTTAGGCCAACGTCGGCATCCACAACGCCGACGACGGTCATCTCCGGGAGGTCGAGGCCTTTGGCGAGCATCTGGGTGCCAACGAGGATGTCTATTTCTCCGGCTTCGAGCGCCTGCACCATGCGCTCGTGGCTACCCTTCTGACTCGATACATCGCTGTCCCAGCGAGCGACGCGTGCCCCGGGAAATGCACGGCGAGCCTCCTGTTCGATCCGCTGAGTGCCCACTCCAAACGGGCGGTACCGGCGGCTGCCACACCTGGGGCATTCATCCTCAAGACGGCGTGACCGGCCACAGTGATGGCAGACGAGGAGCGTCGTGATCGGCCCCTGCACATCGAGGCTCATGGCGACTTCGCATGATGGACAGAGCGGCATGTATCCGCAGTCGCGGCAGAGGACGAACCGGGCCGAACCGCGGCGGTTCACGAACAGGATCGATTGTTCGTCGTTGCGTAGGGCTATGTGCAGCGCCCGTTGGAGCGGGCGGGAGAAGATGCTGCGGTTGCCTTCGCGCAGTTCCTCTCGCATGTCGACCACGGTGACCATGGGCAATGTGCCTTCGGTTACCGTGCCATCGGCTGCAGGGGCGAGGCGCTGCTTGAGATCGACTCGCTGGATCGTGCCGACCTCGCTGCGGTGGTATGTGACAAGGTCCGGCGTGGCGCTGCCGAGCACCAGGCGCGCACCCGTGAGCTCGCAGAGTTTCTCGGCAGCGTCGCGTGCGTGGTAGCGAGGTTGCGGGTCGACCTGCTTGTAGCTCCATTCGTGCTCTTCATCCAGGACCACGAGGCCGAGGTTCGTGATGGGCGCGAAGATTGCGCTCCGCGAGCCGACGACGAGTCGAGCGTCGCCGCGCTGGACCCGGTGCCACTGGTCGTGCAGCTCGCCAGTCGAAAGCTGCGAATGGAAAACAGTAAGCGTTTCGCTGAAACGCTCGCCATAGCGGCGGATGGCCTGCGGGGTGAGTGCGATTTCTGGAACGAGGACGATTGCAGACTTACCGCGATCGAGCGCCTCGCGGACGAGTTCGAGGTAGACCTCAGTCTTTCCGGAGCCGGTGACGCCATGCAGCAAGGTAGTCCCGGAGTTGGCGAGGATGGCCTCGTAGGCGGACCGCTGTTCCTGGCTGAGCTGAGGCGGGTCTTTGTGCGTGAACTTGTAGTCGGCGAGAGGGTCGCGCTCAACCTGGTGTTCATACTGGCGAAGATATCCACCGGACTCGAGGCGTCGAAGGTGGGTGGGTGTCGCTCCAAGCTCACGAGCTTCGGTGAGGGTGATGTCGGGGTTTGTGGTGAGGTGGCGGAGGATGCGCGCTTCGACGGACTTCGCGCTCCGGGCCTCGAGCGATCCGGCGTGGGCGAGGGCCGCTTCTGGTTCGCCCACCAGAGCGATGCGCCGTTCGAAGCGCGGCCGGCCGGAGGGACGCGCGAGGCCCTGAGCGACGGTGAGGTGACCCTCCCTTTGCAGGCGTTCGAGGAGGGAGAGACTGACCGGGCCGACGGCTTCGCGGAGCGCTTCGAGCGACGCCCGGCCGTTCGCGGCGATGAATTGCAGGATCTTCCGGTCCTTCGGGTAAATCGGTAGCAACGGGGGCACGTCGACAGGCGAGACCATGGTTACGGCTTTCTGGCCGTAACCCGACGGAAGGCAGCAGGCGAGGCAGTCCCATAGTGGTGCGAGGTACTCAGCGCTCAGCCAGCGGGCGAGCGCGATGTGGGCGGTATCGAGAATCGGGTCGGGGTCCGCGACGGCCGTGATGGGGCGCACAGCGTCGAGGCTGGTGGTTTCGGCTTCGGCGACGACGACGCCCTGGAGGATGCGCGGCCCGAACGGCACGAATACCGCCTGGCCGATGGCGACCTCGAGCCCGGCCGGGACGCTGTACGTGAATGGCTGGCGGGCTGGTTGGCCGGCGTTTACGACCACGTCGACGAAGCGGCCGCCAGGAACCGGCACTTCGGCCGGGTCGTTTGCGAAGAGCCGGGGAGAGGTCACGCGACGATCATGGAAGGAGGGAGCGCGGCTTGTCGATTGAATCGCGTCAGAGGACTTCGAAGAAGTTGATGATGACCTGGTTGGCCTTGCGTTCGCCCGTGCCGAGGAAGATCGAATTCATCATCCAGGCGTATTTGGCGTCGGCGGTCTCGAAGGTAGGCGTGGTGCGGAAGTAAACCTCGCCGGGGTCGACGGGCCGACCGGCGTTGAGCTTCGCCATGACTTCCGGCGAAGCGCGGCGGATGCACCGGTTCACGATGGAGATGAGTACACCGTCGTCGGTGCGGAGGGCGTATTTCGCTTCCAGTTCGAGCACGCCGTCGGGGCGCACGAGTTGCCAGTCGGCGCCGGGAAGGACGGTGCCTTTTACGCGCGGGCCTTCGAAGGTACCGCCGAGAATGGGCACGATGCGGCGATGGCCGCGGACGGTGGGGCCGATATCCATGACCTCGGCGACGTCGACGTGGGTGATGAAAGCGAATTCGAGGTCAGGCAAGTGAGGAATCTTCCTTTGCGTTGAGCGAGTCCTTATCGAAACCGGCGAGCTGCTTGTACTTGCTGGACACCTCTTCGAGTTCGGACTGCGAGATGACGTCGTGGAGGTTCGCGAAGCCATTCGGGGCGCGGTCTTGGACCATCTGCATGACGGCTTCGGGGCCCTGCTGACGGTTCGCGAGGACGATTTTCGATGTCGGGGGCAGGCGATGGGATTCGTACTCGCGGAGGGCCGCGACCGGGTCGGAATTGGCTTTGAGGGTTTCGGCGAGGTCGGCGGCATCGAGGATGGCCTGCGATGCGCCGTTCGAGCCAATGGGATACATCGGGTGGGCGGCATCGCCCAGGAGCGTCACGCGGCCGAACGACCACCTATCCACCGGATCGCGGTCGGACATCGGGAACTCGTAGACGCTTTTGGCGCCCTCGATCAGCGCCGGGACGTCGAGCCAATCGAACTTCCAATCGGCGAAGTCGGGGAGGAACTTCGAGCGGTCGATTTCGCGGTTCCAGTCGCGAGGAGGCTCCTGTTCGCCGCCGACGGTGAGTTCGGCGACCCAGTTCACGAGCGACCGGCCCCGGCCGGCGGCCTCGGCTGAGATGGGGTAGGCGACGAATTTCTGTGCGGCGAAGCCGGCCATGATCATGGAGCGGCCGGTCAGGAAGGGGTCGGCTTCGGTGACGCCCCGCCAGAGCAGGCGGCCGGAGAACTTCGGGAGCGATTCGTCCGGATAGAAGGCGCGGCGCGTCGCCGAATGGATGCCATCGGCGCCGATGAGGATGTCTCCGCGAGCGGAAAATGTCGCGCCCGTTTTGAATCGGTCTTCGAAGTGTGCTTCGACGCTGGAACCATGGTCTTCGAAGGAGGAGAGCGCGGAAGCCGGGTGGACTCTTTCGGAGCCGAGGCGTTTGTGGACTTCGTCCAGCAAGAGGAGCTGGAGATGCCCGCGGTGAATCGAGTACTGGGGCCAGCGATAGCCGGCGGCCAGTCCGCGTGGTTCGGACCAGATGAGTTTGCCGTGCTTCGTGAAGTAGCTCAGTTCGGCCGTTGGGATGCCGCTGGCGGCGAGGGCTGGTTGAACTCCCAGGAGCGTGAGCACGCGCACGGAATGCGGCAGCAGGTTGATGCCGACGCCGAGCGGTTTGAACTCGGTGCTGGACTCGAAGACTTCACATTCGATGCCCAGGTGATCGAGGCAGAGCGCGAGTGTGAGCCCGCCGATCCCTCCTCCAGCGACGAGGACTTTCATGGCCGCGAAGTCTACGGGGGCGGGCGACATCGGGACACCTCGAACGCCTGTCGCGCGGCCATGGCTGAGCGAGCCTGCCCCGTATAGTTCTCTTCGTGGACGATTCTCGAATTTGGCGGTTCAACGGGTGGCTCAACGAACTCGGAATCGACGGACCAAGGCGAGTAGTGAGGGAGACCGAAGAAGCGATCCTCGTTTCGAAGTTCGAGGCTGGTTTTGCTGCGCGACTTCACGACGCGGTGGATCGGTTGCCAGAGCTCTTCGACGAGGCAGCGGTTTCCGCGCGGTATCGTGCCGCCCGCCCGGATACCACCCGGACAGAGGCCTGGCGGACGGGGGTTGAGGCGATGCTCGCCGAACTGGCACGCGGCCGAGGTCTCGACCGCGACCAACTCGCGGAGATCCAGGCCGGCGTCGACTCGGTGGCGGGACTGCTCGATTCGGTGCTCTGGTCTGGCCCAACAGTAGGGACACCATGGAATGCGAACGACTCCGAACGCGCCGCCTTCCAGGAGGCGAAGGCACGGATGAACGAAGAAGACGGCATGTTCACCCGGTTTTATGGGATGTTCGAGGGGGCGCGGGTTGAGAACCATTGTCCTGGGGCCCAGGTGGCGCGACGGCTATTCGATCAGGCGTGGAATATCTGTACGGCCTGAGACCCGACCGGCAGCACCTGTTACCTTCTGGGCGTGGCGAGATTCGATGCGATTGTGGTTGGCGCCGGGCCTGCCGGAAGTACCGCTGCGCGGGAGTTGAGCGCGGCCGGTGCGCGCGTGCTGGTGGTCGATCGCGCCGAGTTTCCCCGTTACAAGGCTTGCGGCGGAGGAATCCCGCTGCGGACGGAAAAGCTGCTGCCGTTCCCGATCGACTCAATCGTGGAAGACTCCGTGAGCCTTCTGCAAGTGAGCCACGAAAACGGCTCGCGATTCGTGCGCGATTCGGGTCCGGCGTTTGCGCACATGGTCATGCGCGAGCGGTTCGACGAGTTGTTGTTGCGCCAGGCGCAAAAGTCGGGTGCGGAGTTTCGCGGTGGCACGGTAGTCCGCCAGGCCACGAGCAATGGGGCCGTGCGCGTTCGGGCCGATGGCTTCGAGGCCGAAGCGGACTTCATGGTTTGCGCCGATGGGGCGCATTCGCCTGTTGGCAAGATGGTGGGCCTGGGAGACGGGATCGCCGAATGTGCGGCGTGGGAAGTCGAGGTCCGGGCGCCATCGATACGGCAGCGCGCCTACCAGAGCATTGCGTTGATCCATCTTGGGTATCGCCCATGGGGTTACGCGTGGGTGTTTCCGAAGGCGGAAGTGCTCTCAATCGGAATAGTCGTGCCTCCTGAACAGGCGGGGCGGATGAAAGACCTGGTGCGGGCTTACGTCGAATCGCTCGGGCTCAGCGGGACAGATATCGACATAGCGCGGGGCCACAAGATCCGGTTCCGGCGCGCCGGGGAACCCATCGTCAGCGAGCGGGCACTGCTGGCCGGGGACAGCGCGGGCCTGGCGGACGAATTCACCGAAGAGGGCATCTCGTACGCGATCGAATCCGGCCGTCTTGCGGCGCGAAATGTCCTCCGCGGTCTCGGCGGCGGTTCGATTCGCGGCTACCAGGCTGATGTCGACCGCGAAATCATGCCGGAATTGCGGGCAGCCCGGCAGATTGGGTTCATGTTCTATGGGATGTTGCGGCGCGCTCCACGGCCGTGGATGTTCGCCAGCGCGACGTTCCCCTACCTCTGGAGCGCGTTTTTCGCCGTGCAGCGCGGCGAATCGACGTATGCGCGCGAGGCAAGCCGGATCCCGCTGCTCCCCGGCCTTGCACAGAAAATGCTCGATCGCGAATGACACACTCGCCGGAAGTAGTGTTGGAGTTGCTGGTGCCGGTCTACGGCCGTCCGGTGCCACAGCCAAGCCACGACCCCCTCTCCGAACTCATCCTTACGGTCCTATCGCAGAACACCGCCGACACAAATAGTGGGCGGGCGTTCGTGCAGATGATGCGGCGGTATCCGTCGTGGGATGCAATTCGAGACGCACCGCTCGACGAGCTCATCGCGACCATCCAGAACGGAGGACTCGCACCCCAGAAGGCCCCCCGCATCCAGGCGATCTTGCGCGAGGTCTCCGCGAAGTCGCCGGACTGGGACCTCGGATTCCTCGAGGAGTTGCCACTGGAAGAGGCGCGTGCCTGGCTGCGGGCCCTGCCGGGGGTCGGCCCGAAAACGGTGGCCTGCGTGCTGCTGTTTTCGCTGGGCCGCCCGGCGCTTCCTGTGGATACCCATGTCGAGCGGGTGAGCAAGCGGCTCGGACTGATCCCGGAGAAGGCCACCGCTGACCAGGCACACGACGTGCTGGAAAACCTCGTTCCGGCGGACGACTACTACCAGTTCCACATGCTGCTGATAAAACATGGACGGCGAACCTGCATCGCACGGAAGCCTGCGTGCGAACGATGTCCGCTGGTGGAGTGCCCGAGCCGAATCGCAGGCTGAGCCGGAGTCAGCGCCCGCCGGCGGCTTCGGCTACGGAGCGAGGGCCTGTTGCCGATTCGCGCTCGTGCGTGTCAACGCCCCGGGTGAGCGCGAGAAAGACTGGGACCCCGGCCATCATGATGGCGCCGCCGAAGAAAAACGCCGCGGCGATTCCGTTGATATCGACGAGGACACCGCCGACGACCGAGCCAATGACGATGCCAGCGCCATTCGCCGCGGCGCCTACGCCAAGAACCGTGCCCATACCAGTCCGACGGCCGGCAACGACCTGGATAGCACTTGCGGCGACCTGGGACACACCGGCACTTGCGCCCATCCCGAACATCAGAAGCACGACGAGCCAGTAGGCCGGGACAATCCCAAGGCATGCGAGCAACGAGCCGTTGAGCAGGAGACCCAGCGAGACCAATGCCCGACGGTCGTAGCGGTCTGCCAAGCGCCCGAAGATGGGCTGAGCGAGGCCGCCCGTAATGTCCTGTGTGGCGAAGGCGATGCCGATGAGCAGCGGTCCCACGCCTATATCGTCTTCAAGCCTCAGTGCGAGGAAGCTGAACGACGCGCCCCAGGCGAGCGAGATGAGGCCCTGGTGAGCGGTCACGGCGAGCACCAGTCGCTCACGAAGGGCGAGTGCGAACGACATCTGATCGGTATGCGTCCCTCCCGCGGCGAGGTGGGCGCGGCGCTGTTCTTCGGCGGGGCTGTGGCGCGGCAGCCACCACATGAGGATGAACGCGCTGAGCGCCATGAGCCCGGCCATGGCGACGAAGACGGACCGGAAGCCTACAAGCTCGCGCAGCATTCCAGCGAAAAGCGGTCCAGTGCCGAAGCCAATGATGTCGGCCGTGGCGAAGACGCCGAGCCAACGGCCTTCCTGGCCCTTCGGCGTCATGTCGCCCACGTAGGCGCGCGCCACCGAGAAGATGAGGCTCGTGCCCAACCCGCTGAACGCCCGGAAGGCGATGACCTGGTAGAAGCTCTGTGCCGAGAGATAGCCCAGGGCCGCTACGAGGTAGACGAGCAGGCCCGCGACGATGAACGGCTTGCGACCGTAGCGGTCGGACAGGCGCCCCGCGAACGGCCCGAAGAACGTCTGGACGATTGCGAAGACGGAGAAGGTTAGCCCGAGCCAGACTCCGCTCGCGCCCAACTCCTTGGCGTAGACCGGCAACAATGGCGAGACCATGGAGATTCCCATGGTGGCCACGAAGACAGCGACGTAGAGGGCAACAAACGGTCGAGAACGCACCAGTCGACGTTATCAGTTGGCGGTTATCGAGTCTCCGCGACGTTGTTGCGCCGATGCGGTTCAATGGAGTCATGGAAGACTTTCTTTGGGGACTCTGGAACGGGATTAGCGCCTGGCCGGTACTGATTGCCCATGTGTTCGACTGGTGGGAACGGTATCCCGTCTACAATTCTGGTCGGGATGGGGGCTGGTACCAGTTCGGCTTTCTGCTCGGCGCCGGATCCCCGTTCCTTGGAGTATTCGGCGGCAGCAAAACGCGGAAGCGTTAACCGCGATTGACCGCCGCACGGTCACACACGGGTTTCCCCTCGCGGGTCAACTGCTAGACTCGAAGCCACAGTCATCGAATGCGGGCAGGGCAGATGAAGATCTTCGATATCCACGTGCATTTCCCCCGGAACTGGGAGAATCCGGAAGAAGACCCGGCTCCGATGGTCGACAAACTCGTGGAGCGCCTGAACGATGCGGGCGTGACGAAGGCCTGCCTGCTGACCGGTGGGCGCTTCGGGCCGAACTACGAGCGGGGCATGGAGATCGCGCAGAAGTACACCGAGCTGTTCATCCCTGTGGCCGTCATCGACCCGGAAGAGATCGATGGCGACGGAGTCCAGCGGCTGTACGAGATGGGTTATCGCGGTCTCAAGTTGATCGGGGTTCAGCGGCCATACGACGAACCGGACTACATGCCGGCGTACGCCAGGGCACAGGACCTGAATATGCCGATTCTTTTCCATATGGGCGTAATTGGCGGCGGGCTTGATTACTCAATTACCCACCCCCGGCGGGATGCCGCCGCCGCTCAGGCATACCAGCGGATGATGGCCATGCAAGACCGCATGCCGCCACGGAACGTCTCGGCCATCCGGATGTCGCCGCTGCACCTGGACACGATTGCGAACCGGCTGCCGAAGCTGAAGATCATCGGCGCGCATCTTGGTAACCAGGGGAACTACGACTTCGCCACGTCGACCGCCCGGTGGCGACATAACGTTTACTTCGACATGAGCGGCGGCGAAACGATCGAACGGCACATGGTGGAGCGGAAGCTGCTCGCGGCGAATTCCCAAGGCGAGTTCGGCGTCGAGAAGCTGATTTTTGGCAGCGACTGCGGGATGGACGAGATCCGGGCGCACATCGATCGCTTCGAAATCATCTACGACCAGTTGGGTCTTACCGACGACGAACGTGAGCGGCTCTGGTGGCGTAATGGGGCAGAACTGTACGGCCTCGAGACGCCGACGTTCGCGGCGGAGTGACAGCTTCGACGGCGAACATGCGGCCGGTGCCCGGCGCGACGAGTGTGGCGGCGCGGACCGTACTGATCGGGGGGCTCGCGGCCCTTGGGATCGGCGCTTACGTTTCCATGCGGCCCGAACAGCCGTGGATTCTTCTGCTGACGACGGCGATGGTGGCTTTGGGCACAGATGGCCTGGTGAAGAGCCACCCGCACTGGATCGCCCTGCGGCCAATCGATTCGATCGTTTACACGTTTCTCCCGGCTCTGGCCGTGTTGGGCTCGGGACTGTTTATCGACCACGCGATCGATAGCTATGCGCGCCAGGGGTCGGCTCTCGTGGCGGGGCTCACCGTTGGGCTGGCCGCATTCGGCGAGTTCCAAACGGTTGACCCGGACGGGCGCCTATACGGACCGTTCCGCGTGTTCATGGCCGTCGCCACGTACCTCGTGGCGTTTTCGTTCTTCACCGTTATTTATAGCCGGGACTTCGATGTCCCTTTCGCAGGAATGTTTGTGGCAGGCGTGAGTGCGCTGCTCGCGATGGAGTTGCTAAGAGAAAGTCGAATCATTGGCCTGAGCAGCCTGCTGGTTGGACTTGCGATTGGTCTCACGCTCGGGGAGTTCAGGCTCTCACTGTATTTCTTCCCACTGGACGGTTTGTTGGCGGGCGCCCTGCTGCTCATCGCGTTCTATCTGGCGACGGGCATCGTGCACCACCTTCTCGACCGCGACCTGGACGTGACGACGGCCGCGGAGTACGTGGTGGTCGCGGGGATTGCCTCGGCTGCTGTCGTGGTTGCGCGCGTGGTGAGCTAACCGCCAGGCAAGACAAGAGCCCTTCCTACGAATAGGAAGGGCTCTTGTGGTTGGTGTGCGTGCCCGATCAGGCGGCTGGATTGAGCTTGCGGGGATCGGCGGTCGGCTCATTGGCCAGGACGGCCAGGCGTGTTTGGCCATGGCGTCCGACGTGGCGCTCGATCCACTGCCGCTCGATGTCCGGCGCGCCCGTGAAGCGGGCATCGCAGCGAGGACATGCGGTCATGTGTTTCCTCTTACTTCTTTCTTTCTACTCAGTAGTATCGGCAGGTTTACGTGAACAAATCGATCAGGGGTTACCCGTTCGTGCGATTCGCGTGACCTGTATGTCGAAACCTGCATCTTCACGACTTCAGTCTGCAGGTTTTGGGTTGGCTTCGAATGTGAAGCGTGCGGCACTTCGAAGCACGAAGCGCCCGGTGGCTTGCGCCACTGGCGGAGGTGCGCCACCGTTTCGCGGTGAGCACCGTGAAAATCAGTTCGTGGAATGTGAACGGCCTCAGAGCAACGATTAAGGCAGGTCACTTGCAGGCATGGCTCGATTCGAATCGTCCGGCAATTGTCGGATTCCAGGAAGTGAAAGCGATCCCTGATCAGGTGCCGGACGAGCCCTGGACGGCTCTCGGATACCGATGCTGGTGGCACCCGGCTCAGCGTGCCGGCTACAGCGGTGCGATCCTGCTGTCTCAAGAAGAGCCGCTCGATGTCCGCCTCGGCCTGGGCCTCGAACTTTTCGATGTCGAGGGTCGCGTTATCCAGGCCGACTACCGGGATTATACCGTAATCACCTCGTATTTCCCTAATGCCGGCCGTGGAATCGAGCGGATGCAATACAAATTGGACTTCTACGCGGCCTTCCTGGCCCACGTGAACGAACTTCGCCGCCAGGGCCGAAGCGTCATTTTCATGGGCGATTTCAACGTCGCTCACAACGAGATCGACCTCGCGCGGCCGGAAGAAGCACTCAAGGGGACGGGCTTCCTGCCGGAAGAGCGGGCCTGGATTTCGAAGATCATCGAGAACGGATACGTCGATACATTCCGGGCGAGATACCCGGACCGGGAAGGCGCCTACAGCTACTGGGACGCCTGGCGCGATCGCCGCGCGCGCAACATTGGTTGGCGGATTGACTACGTGATGGTGAGCGAGGACCTCGCTCCCCGCGTGACCGACGCGTTCATCCAGCAGGACGTGATGGGTTCGGACCACTGTCCGGTGGGAATAGAGCTCGAGGTCTAAGGCTTCCGGTTGCGCTTGATGGGTTCGAAATTCTTTGACCGGGCGGCGGCTAATCCGTAGATTGGATCGGGGTCTGGAGCGGTGACACCGGCGGTCATCGGGGTGTAGCGCAGCCTGGTAGCGCACTTGTATGGGGTACAAGAGGTCCCGCGTTCGAATCGCGGCACCCCGACCAATCTTTTTGAATCTGAGAGCGGCGGAGTTCGAACAAGGCGAATGGTCTGGTTGGACGCCTTGCTAACAGATTTGCTAACGGGCGTTTCAGTCTCTGAAGGGTCGCAGTCGCATCCAGTGACATCCATGTGGATCGAAACCGAGGACTTATCAAGATGCCTGAATTCGGATTCCCATCTCTTCCAGGAAGCGAGACGGCTCTTTGTCCCAACCGAAGTACGTATCCGCGAACGACAGGGACAGCGACCGTTCAGCTCGCGTGATGGCGACGAAGCAGTTTCGCCTCTCTTCACGCATCCCGTTGCTTTCTCCCCCGAGCTTGGTCGCGGCGAAACTGGGTAATTCTTCCTCGACCAAACCGACGAGAAACACATGCCGGAACTCAAGTCCCTTGGACCCGTGTATCGTCAGGCAGCGCACGGCATTCGGTCCGGGAGGTACTTCCTTAGCGCGGAGGTCGAGTTCCTGTAACAGTCCGTGCAGAGTCAACTCGCCAATCCCGTAGTGAGCACCGATCTCTGAAGTCAGGGATTGCCAGATTTTGCACTCGTCGTCGAATTCCGCGAACGCGCCGGACGCTTGCGCCTCTGCCTCTAACCGCACCACTTCAAACCAAGTATGAGCTTGTCCGATGAAGGTTGAGTGTTCGAGGCGGTCGACGATAGATTTCTGCATCTCGTACATAAAGGCGCGCGATGCAGAAGATAGAGCGCTCCTCGACGCCACGTGTTCCACCCACGATCTAAGTAAGTCGGATTCGGCGAGCGCCGCTTCTGCCTCGACAGCATCTAGATCGGCGTTGATACCCTCGATTTCGAAAAAGGCCCTAGACAACTTGCGCAATTGGGCGCGGTCCTGGCGGGAGTTGGCGAGTCGAAGCGCAGCGTGTAGGAATCGGTATGGCGCGCTTTGAAACTCGTTCCGGCGAACCGCGATGTACGCATTCACCCCCGCCGCCGTGAGCGCTTCGACGGCCACATCAAGGAGCCTTTTGCGACGGGCCAGCACGGCAGCCTGCGAACGATCCTCGGCCGGGAGGCGGGCGATCTCGGTAGCCAACCAATTGCACTCTTCTTCGAACGATGAAAACCTTCGGACGCTCACCGCACGCGAGCCATCGTTCAGTTTGTGTGGAGTAATCGGAAGCTTGTCAGGCAGGCGACCGGCATTGTGACGTATGAGGTTATTGGCAAGTCTGATTACATCAGGCGGACACCGAAAGTTCTCCGGAAGCTGGATGGTCTGCATCTTGTATTGCTGCACCAAGCTCTTGATTCTTGTCGGATTTGCGCCGTTCCATTCGTAGATGAGTTGGTCATCGTCAGCGACGACGAACAAGTTTGGATTGTCGTGAGAGACAATGGTCCTAAGCAGGCGGTCTTGAACTCCGTTCGTGTCTTGATACTCATCGACACAGACGTATTCGTAGACTTGCCGTACCTGTCTGGCAATGGCCGGGCGCTTTTCGAATAACTGAATCGCGAGCGCAAGTAGGGTACCAAAATCCATTTGGTTCTTCTCAATTAGGAGTGTCCAATACCGTCTGTAAATATCTGCTAGCAGTTCGGTTCGGTCATTTGCTCCTAGCCAGCGCTCGGCAGCCTCCGGAGACACACATTCATCAAGCATGCGATCAATCGTTGGCATTAATTGAGCTGGCTGCAGATCGATATCTGAGTCTGAGGCGTTCGCTCTTCCCATGAGCGCGTCACTGAGGACCGCTTCCCGGTCCGCCGGCTCGGAAAGAATGGCGAAATCGGGTCGGAGGCCAACGTGGCTTCCATGTTGTCGGAGCAGGCTCGCGGCAAACGAGTGGAAGGTCGTAAGATGCGCACGCTCTCGCCCCTGCGCCAAAAGAGAATCGATCCGCGTCCGCATTTCCAAAGCGGCTTTGTTGGTAAATGTGATGCCGAGGACGTGAAACCGTTTCTCCGGCGATTCCTCTATGAGGCGGGCAATCCGGTGCGTGAGTACTCGAGTCTTGCCGGAACCAGGGCCAGCCACGACTAGGAGGGGTCCGGACTGCCAGCGTACCGCTGCGAGTTGGCTTTCGTTGAGACTTGAAACGTCCATGTTAGTCTGCTGCTCGTGCCAAGCGTATCACCGTCTCAATCGCTTGTTTGAGCTCAACAGGAATCGCAGGCGGGCCGAACGGTAATGCGTTGGCGGCCGCGGCAAGTACGGCGTAGGCCATGTTGGGTTTCGATGTCGACTTAACCGCGGCCTCGATGGTCTGCGAGGCATGTTCGGGAGTGCCCGGCAGTGCGGTGACGAGTCCCTGATGCGCGGTGTCGACCGCGTCTGCATACACGTAGCTGAAACCAGCATTCCACATGGCGTGTTCGAAATCGCGGACTGAGAGTCTTGTGACTCTTTCATTCGAAGAGTCAGGCCCAAGGAGGGCCATCGCTGTCTGCACGTATGTGCCTCCTGCCGGGTCGCCGTCGGCCAGTACGTGCCACTCTATGCCTAGATCTCGCGCGACCCGTATCAATGGCCTCAAACCGCACTGGGCGAACTCGACGCACGCGATGCCAGCTAGTTCGAAATCAAACCCAAGCAGGCGTCCGAGTTCCGGAATTGCCGTGAACTCCGTTTCGCCCTCCACCAACAGCCAGCAGCGGGCAAAGAGGAGAGCCCCTCGTTTGGCTCGGATGTGATATGAGACTTTTTGCTGATCCCGCTCGTCCAGCGTTGCATCCCCCACGCGAAAGACTTGAACCACACCATTCTTTCGGGCCAAACGACGGACGCTGGACAAAGGTACCGCACCAAGCAAGTCTCCTGAGTGCGTGGTGATAATCTTCTGCCCTTCCATCGCGAACAGGGTCTCCCAAAGCGCTCGGATGGCCGAGGGGTGCAAGTGGGTCTCGGGCTCTTCGAGCGCAAGGATCGGGGCGGAATCAGCGGTGAAGGACTCCCTCAGCTGAGCTTGGAGGAATGCCTGGAACAAGAAGATAACCGTGAGACTCTGGGTGCCGGAGCCGTGCGTCGTGAGTGGAAGCTTCGCTCCAGAACGAGAGGCTAGTTTTACTTGCGTTCTGGTGAGGAGATCGAAGATGCGTAGGGGGATGGCCTCGATGCTTACGGGATCGGTGTTCGCAAGAGGCATGAGCGTTCCCGTCCGGGCCAATTGGTCCTTCACCACAGCGAAAGGCTCGTGGGCCTCCAGAACGGCTTGATTCACTGCCTGTATCTGAGCTTCTAGTTCTGAGCGCTTTTGCTCGCCGATGGAGACGTTCTTTGTAAACGGCGCCCAGAACGGCGCCCGCGCGCTGAAATGCTGGGACGCATCGCGCAGGGCCGCGAGAAAGAACAACGGTGCCAATTGTTGGAGATCCGGTACCAAGCGAGCGTTACGGGCGCCGGGCAGAGGGTTGTCTTTGAGGTCGAGAAAACTCCACTCCACCGGGAAGTCGCGCGTCGCCTCGTCGTACTGGCTCTGAACGCGGAACGTCAATTGCTGCCGCCCATCATCAAGCGACTGAATGGCGCCGACAAAAGTCTGCGCGATCTCGTTCGGCCATTCCTGCTCTTTCGATTCTTGGAACGTGAGCGTCAAACGGATGGTCGGAGCTTGCGCAGGCTGCGCTGCGCCGTCTGCCAGGTGAAAGTCGTACTCGCTAAATGGAGCCGACCTCCGACCTAGTCCACGACTGAGGCACACGCTGAGGGCGTCGAGGACCGTAGATTTGCCCACATTGTTCTCGCCGATCAACACAGTGGTCGGGTCAAGGTCTATCTCAAGGGTAGTGATTCCTCGAAAGTTCTCGATTCGTACCTTGGACAATAGCATCTCGAAGATTCTACTTCGCGGCGGCCAGGCCCATCGGCTCCGCAGCGGCGCCGGATGGTGCTAGTCTCGGCGTGCGTCGCCCGAAACGACTCCACCAACCTGGACATCGCACATTGCCAAGCCCAGGCCACCGAATGTGGCGTCACGGACGGAATGGAATTTGTCTCTCAATCGAGAGGGTTAGGCCCGAGCTGCGAATTCGTCGAAGACCTTTTTCGTGAGGACGAGCTCCCAACAGACCAGTTGCAGGTCACGGACGGTTGGGGTGTGCCCTGCGGGCTTCGCGAATGGCCGATCGAGTCCCTCGGCACTGAGGCCTTGCCAAAGACCGGTCAGACGTTCGAGAACGACGTCGAGCCGTTCGCCAGCCGCTGTTGTCCGGATCAGACGGCGCCAATCGCGAACCTTGGGCCGATCGAGTGAGTCCGTTGGCGGAGGATCCTGACGCCAAATATGCAGCTTCTCCCAAAGTTCGGGTTCGGCCTCGACTACGTCATCGCGCGCCAGTAGGTTGGCAAGACGCCGAGTGAATTCGTCCTGAGTCCGTTCCGCTACCTGGCTCTTGTACTCCTCACCGAGTTGATTAATTGCGGCATTGAGCGGGCCGACCAGATACGTGAACGGGTTCTCGTCCGGCGGAAGGTCAAGCCGCTGGTCGTCCCGCGTCGCCTCGATGAGGCCGAGGACTTCGCTTGCGGCCGTCCGCGCCTGGGACTCTGACAACGGGTAAAAGCGCCAATAGACCTGGCCGCTGAGTTCCTCGGGCATGCGGAGCATGATGAACACCCCGGCCTGAGGGCCAAGACGGACGCTGTAAACACCATCTGGGACGTCTCGGACTTCTTCGGTGCCGAGATCCTTCACGAGGGTTACGTAGCGCTGCAGTTCAGCGAACGCGAGGTCCAGGCCCTGAGCCTGTTCGCCTTCGCGATAGACGGCCTCCGCTTTCGCCCCGCCGGCAGCTAACTGCATTATTTGGTCGAAGGCCTTAGCCTCGATTTGTTCCCCGAGGACAGAGGCATCCAGGCCCACCATGTCTTCGATGGAGGCGACCTTGACGCTGAGTCGGCCAACAAGCTTGAGGAGGGATTCCAGCTCCTGCTCAGGCATAAGGTTGTAGAAGTACACGCGCTCGTGCGGGGAGAAGAGCCGGTCGATACGGCCTGCCCGCTGGATCATCCGCACCGGATTCCAATGCAGGTCGTAGTTAACGAGGTATTGCGCGTCCTGGAGGTTCTGGCCTTCCGATAGCACGTCCGTGGCGATGAGCAAATCGATACCCTCGTCCCGAAACGGCGCAACTCTTTCGAGCAGGATCGGATCGTCGGGGGCTTCGGTTTCGCGATGGAAAGCGAGCGGGGCGAAGTACTGAAGCACTTCCGCGCGGCGCCTATGATCATCGGCGCCGGTTAGCAGTGCCATCCAGCGATGGTCGCTCAGGTTGGAAGCGACACGTCGCGATTGCTGGCGGTAACCGCGCGGCCCACCCAGCTGCTTGAAGATGTAATCGGCCGTGTCTTTGTAGTTCGTGAACAGAACCACTTTGGTCGGAACGCCGTGACGGTCAGTGGCTGGAAGGCTCTCGAGAAGCGCTCGAAGCGCCTGTAGCTTCGGGTCGTTGCCCTGCTCCCACTGGACTTCCGTGGCCTCGAGGCTCTGGAGAAGGCCGGCCAGGCGGTCCCGGTCTGCGGTCACGGCCGCTTTGAGCCGTTCCAGGTCGACGGGGTCGGAGGGCGCCTTCGGAGAATCTTGCACGGTGCGGCGGGCGCGCTGGTCCCACTCGGCCGCCTCTATGGAATCGTCTGGCAGGCTTCCACCGAGCGCGGCGCGCAGCCGCTGAGCGTCCTTCGGCGTGACAACGCGACCCTCATCGAGCTGAGCGAGGAACAGATTCGAGTACTCCACCATGCTGCGGACGGTACTCATAAGCGCAACGACCGAGCTCTCCATGCGCTTGAGGAAGATGGTTCGCATGATGCCGATGAAGTTGCTGTTGCGTTGCTTGAGGCGCTCGGACGTGTCCGTGTCGCCGGTCTGGACGCCATAGCTTTCGAGGTCGTAGACCGCGAACTTGAGCCCTTCGATGGTGGCGGTAACTTCACGATAGATTCCGCCATAGAGCGCCTCGAGGCTGTAGCTCAGCGCCTTCGGAATTTCGTGGTGCGGAAAGCGCATTTCCTGACCGGCCAACTCCATCGGCTTTCCGGCATCCTGCATGGCGCGAACGTCGTGCCGGGTTCGGCGAACGAGTGAGAGCAGCATCGTGTCCAGTAAGCCGGTACCGTTCGCCCCCGATTCAATCGCCCTGAAGGTGTTTCGGAGGTTGGCGACCGGCCCGCGACCGGCGTACCAGGTATCGTCGCCACGGGTTACGAGGGAAAGTTGGTAGTACAGATCCCAGGGCGTGTTGTTGATGGGCGTGGCGGTCATTAGAACGACGCGCATCTCGCCGGCGCCGCGAATGATTTGCTGAAGGGCGCGATAACGCTTCGTCGCTGGATTTCGGAAGTTATGCGACTCGTCCACGAGCACAATGTCGAACGACTGGAGGTGCCGGAGTTTCTTCTCCCGGCGCATGCGCTCCAGGGGTGTTTCCGCGTCCTCGTCCTCGACGACCATCGTAGGAAGCGTCTCCATGCTGATGGTCTCGCCAACGATTCCGTAGGAGAGCAGTTTCTCCTGAGTCCAGTTGTTCATCAGTTGCGCGGGACAGACGACCAACGCGTGGACGGTCTTGTTCGTGCTTTCTTGCCGTCGCCGGGCGAATTCGCCGACGATTCCGAGTCCCTCGTAGGTTTTCCCAAGGCCAACCGAGTCGCACAGCATGGCGCCCCAGTGGCGATCAAGAAGAGTTACGCAACGGCTGACCGCTTCCTGCTGAAACTCGGCCAGTTTCGATGCGATGTCTTCGGTGATGGCGAGATCGAGGTAACGCCCGTAAGCCGCATGGAGGGCTTTGATGAACACCTGCCACGGGGTGAACCGCCGCCCAAACAGGACGCACTCTTCCAGGAGCCTGATGAACTCGGCGCGGCAATCCTGGCCCTGGAGCCACTTGTTGACGAACCACGCTTCAAGCTGGGCGACCAGCGGCTCGTCGTAACTCGTGAGATTGAGCTCGATGTTCTGGGTGAGGCCACCGACGGTGAGGTTGCTTGAACCCACGGCGGCGAAGGCCGCACCTTCACCGCGTAGGAGATACGTCTTGGCATGGAGGCGAATCGAAGACGTCGTCTTGTGGCTGAGAACCTGGCCATCAGGGACTTTCCCGGCCTTGTCAGCGAGAAACCGGCGGACTTCGACGCCGTCACGTTGGAGGAATTGGACCAGGGCCCGCACCTTCTCCCAGGCGGCGGTGCTGAAAGCAGCGACGGCCTCGGGGTCCGCTTCCTTGTTCTCCAGAAGCTCTTTTCGGCGCGCATGGGTGAGGAGAATCCACGGATAATCGCCCTCTAGAAATGCGTGCCAATCGATGGCTTCCTCGGGGCCGGCGAGGTCATCGTCGTCGCCGGGCTGGCGCAGGCGCTCTTCCGGGCCGCGGCGGTTGAGAAATGGGCGTTCACCGAGGAGGAGATTCACCCGAGATGCGCCAGACATCCCTTCCTTGAGCCGCATGAAGCCATCCGGCGTGAGGTAGGCAGTAGCGACGTTCACGTCTGTCGGAAGGACGCGAAAGAACGCCTCCTTCAGGCGGTCGTCCATCGTTCCCGTCAGGAAGTCGTTGGCGACAGGCCTGGGGCCGGGGCCTGAAAGAGACGGTTGAAGGCCCATCAGACGAGAACCGGGAAATGCGATGCGATGTACGAGTTGGCCTGCTTCACATCCAGCAGCTGGGAGGTGTTGCCGGAGCGCACGTGGAACTCCGCGGCACCTCCATCGAAAAGGAATACCGGTTTCAGGTGAGCGTCCGCCCGCAGAAGCGCCACCGTCTTGCCGTCGACGCCAGCAAAACTAGCCTCAACGAGAGCGCAGATCTCCTTGCCAAGCAAGTTGTTGAGAACATTCCTGAGATGCTGTTCCCAATGATCGAGGTCTCGGTCCTGGGCCTGGAACGTCTTCAGGTCGGCTTCGATGCCGCACACGTCGCCTTCGTCTGAGACACCGATGACCAGGGTCCCTCCTTTGGCATTCATGAAGGCGGCGATCGTCCGCGCCACGACTTTTTCAAGCGCCCTGCTGAGGACACCCTGTTTGTAATCCCATCGCATCGACATCTTGAATTCGACAGTGTCGCTTTCGCCAGCGGCGATGTAGTCACGGACGGTAGCTTGCTGTTGGTCTCCCGAGGCGAGGAGCCCGCTCATGAACGTGTTGATCCCTCCGGCAAGTAGCTCCCGGCGTTCCTCGAGGAAATCCTCGAACTTGTCGAGCGAGCGGAGCCCAGGATTCATCGGGACAGACTGCGCCTCCAGCGCCGTCGGGAACTTTCCAAGAATCCAAGGAAAGTACGTCTCTGGCGATTTACCTGAGATCTCCTTGTTGGCGGCGGAGGTGAGATAGGCGATGTTGGCGATCTCGTTGACGCGCTGGCGGTCGGCCGAGAGGTTAGGGTTGTACTTCCCCTTCGGCGCGTACAGCAGCGTTTGCGGGAAGATGTGGTGGTACTCCAGACCGTTGCTCTTCCCGATAGCATCGTTGTAGAGCAAGTTCCCCTTCGACCAATCGACCGCTTTGCGAGAGCGGGCGACCACGTAGGCCATCGTAGAGAAGCCCGTCCGAGTGCTGGCATTAACCAGGTCGCGTCCTTCGACCTTGATTCGCCCCCGCTCAGCGATAATCGCGTCGCGAAGCCGGCGCGCCGGATCGTCACCTTTCAACGCCTGAATGTCCTGATTGAGTTTGGTTTCGGCGGACCCGCCGTAGCGGTTCCACATGAGGGCGGCGTACATCCAGTGAAGGAATTCGTTTCGCTCGTTCTCGTTCCGAAATGAGCCGGAGCCGTTCGCGAGGAAAACAACCAACGGGATAAGGACGTAGTTGCTGACGAGGGCCACGCCCGAATCGATATAGGCATGTGAGCGAAGCGTGTTTAGGACATCAGCTATCGCCTTGCGCGCCCGTTCCCACGCCGCGCGGATGTCGGAAACGTCCACCTTGTAGATGGGTTCGAGGACACCCGACTGAGTTGCGACCGCGGCCATGCAGCGGACGAAGAAGCTGAGGTCGAATTCGAAGCCTCCCTTCTTGCATTCGTCCTGGGCGGCAGACATTGCCTGTCGGGCTTCGGGCCAAAGGGCACAAATGTGAGAAAGTGCCAGATCCGCCTTCGTCAGCGGTGTTCCTTGTTTGTTCACGAGGTTGAAGATGCGGACGACCTCGTCCATTTCGCGCTGGGTGAGCGTGTCGAGGTAGTAGCTGTAGGAACGGATGCTATCGAGACGCTGGAGCGGGTCGAAGTAGTCCATGAGGAAAGCACGAGTTTCGGCTGGAACCGGACTGCTGCCACCGAGGTACTTCCCTAATCCAGTCTTCAGGAACGGCGTCACGGGTAGCCACTCGTCGAGGCCCTTCATTGCGCTGGGCTTGTAGTAGGCGAATTCTTCGGTACGGACGTTGAAGCGAATATCGAAGTAGAGGGCCTTTTCGCCCTCGTAGAATGGCGGAGGCTCGCCTTGCATGAGCGTGTAGACGCTCGTGAGCCGCTGTTGCCCGTCCAGGATGAGCTGGAAGACGTTGCCGCTGTCGTCGCGGGCCCCCGCGCCGCGGACAAGCCCCGGGTTTGGGGTCTTCCAAATGAGAAAGCTACCCGTCGGATAGCCACGATAGAGGCTCTGAAGGTACTCCCGAACCTGGGTGGTGTTCCAAACGTAGCCACGTTGAAATTCGGGCAGGATGAGGTCCTTGTTCCCGATCGCACTAATCAACTCCGAGATGGTGAGTTGTGATCCCATGGCTAACTCCTTTTCCCTAGCCCTGGCGCGCCGCCCTGCCAGGCACGAACGCTGACACTCTTCGCGAACGGATACTTTGAGTTCTGTTTGGACTTCGACTTTGGCTTGGCAGGTCGTTGCGAGACAGCAGCCTTGGCCGCGGCCTTCTTCGCCGATTCGGTTTCGCGGCATTCGGGGCAGCGAGGCCTCCGCACCCGGCCAAGCTCCGGGACCATCTCGCGCGCACAAATGTCGCAGTGACGCGCGTTGTAATCACGTTGTTCGACAATGCGGTGCGCAGTCTCCTCGCGTTGCGCGCGTGTTTGTCGCGCCGGGTCCGACAGGATTCGCTGCTTCGCGGCCGCTACGCGAATTCGAGAACGAACCTCTTCGGGCAAGCGGTGGTTCCAGCCGCGGGTGCAGGAGTTGCAGACGTACTCAAGGGTTCCTTTGCGGACCTCCAATTGCTGACTCGTCCTGTACGAACAATAGTGACAAGAGCCGAGCTGATTGCTCATTGCTCGACCTCCTCGCCGCCCGCGAACCAGCGGATGGGCTTCGGTTTGTGTAGACCGAGGACCACAAGCGCTCCCCAAGCGTAACCAAGACCGCCGTCCTTGCGCGGCAGCGTCATCGCTTTGAGCTTGCAGATGTCGTGGGCGCGGTTCGTGTTCGACGCTTTTTTCAATTCGACAGCAAGGAGATTGGGACCTTCCGGGCCGTACTGGTGAACGATGATGTCCGGCCGGATGGCAACGTCGCCGTCTCCGCACAGATCTCGAAGTGCCTTGGCTTCGTAGCCGTTGCGGTCGTACTCCGTGCTGACGATCCAGCCGGGGAAATGCTCGCGAACGTGCGCAGACAGGGGGCCATTCCAGGCAACTTCACCCGCATTGACGGCCAGTAAGTGGTGGTCACGTGAAATGAACTCGGCCAGCGCAGCACCCAGATTGGCTGCGACCTCATCGCGTGTGAAAAGCAGCTCCGCGGGGTCAGTCATCTTCAGCAACCGACTGCCCGTCACCGGAGCCCGATGTCGAACGGTTGAACCATCTGTCAATTAGTGAGGATTCGACAGCCGTCAGCCCAAACTCTCGCCGGACGATGGTCTCGATTCTCAGTTCGTTGGTCTCGGTTGGCTCCCGGATCACCAACTCAACGAGCGCGTCAAGCTCCCTGATGGTGCTTTCCTCCATGCGAGGGATGGGGAGACGCTCAAGGAATTGAAGGAACAACTGCAGGTAGCCGTTCTGCAATGGAGTACAGAGGTGACTGAGAAGCCACCAGCACACCTTGGAGTTGAGCACTCCCGCGAGTGCCGCGTGAGGAGAGGCGCACGAGTAGCAGGAGTCGGTATGGAACAGCCCGATCTTGTCATATGCAAACGCTGGCCCGTTCGCAAAGCGATTGAAGATGACTTTCGATCGCTGGTAGCCCGCGTGAAGTTCGCCTCTCGGGCGCGAGAGCTCCCACCATGGGTAGTCTTTGCCAGCGTTGTCGCGGCGCAGCAGCCCATCCTTGAATTTCGAAAGGTGGTCCAGCACCGCAGGGTAGCGGTCAATCTCGGTACCTCGCGAGATGCAAATCAAGTGCCTATGCGACACCGCTTTCCACCGCTTCACGTCTTGGCCACGCAGCCATGGCCTAATGATTGAACGAGAGGCCGGATCCACCTCGAGGAGGTCGCGGAGGCCGTCGTCATCCAACACGAATGCCTCGTTAAGCCCGGATTTGATGCCGTTGAACATTCGGCCCTCAACGTACTCGCCGAGCGGAGTGCCCTGGGCCATAAGGCGGTCGAAGAGCCTGACGAGGGCTGGGTCCTCGAGGATCCAGCCAGACTCGCGCAGGAGGGACTGCGGGTAGTCGGGGACAGTGGCCCCCTCGAGGATCGCGGGAAGCGATTCGAGCGCCTCACGGACGTTGATGTGGTTCACAGCCAACTCGGCCTCGGCGAGGCGCTTGCGTATCGGATCGACGAGGTCGGCCACGCCCACCGCCGCATCGCTCGCCGGCGCGGCGCGCTTCTGCCCGATGACCACCGCCGGATAGGCTGCGACGGTGAAGAGTGGGAGGTCGCCAAAGTCGATGACCTGCTTCATTTGCAGGGACTTCGGCAGGGTCGCACGCAGGCCGCTCCCGTAAGCGGCGCGCATGTACTTGTTGCTGGTGATAAAGGCCACGTGGCCGCCGTCGCGAAGCAACTGGAGCGCCCGGGAGTAGAAGTAGACGAGGAGGTCAGCGGTGCCGGCGTGGACTTCCTTGAAGGCGAAGCCGTACGACTCCTGGTCGATGGCGTCGAGGTGTTCCTGGCGCACGTAGGGCGGGTTGGCCAGGACGACGTCGAAACCACCCTTTGAGAGGATTTCATGGAAGTTGACCGGCCAAAGGAATGGTTTCTGGAACGGAGCTTCCTCGCCGAGACCTGCTTCTAGCCGCTCGAGACCGTTCAGGTGGTCGGCGGCTTCCTTCAGCGCTTTCTTCGTCGTCTTCGGGTTCTCCTGGAGGGTCGAATACGACTCGTTTGCGCGGTCGAGCGCCTCTTCCAGCTGGACGCGAGCGATGTCGAGCCCAGCGCGATGGATCCTGCGTGAGAGGTCGCGCTTCTCTGACGGCGTCACACCTTCGCCATCGAATCTTTTTCGAAGCGAATCGAGCTCGTTCTGGAACTTGTTGACCTGTTGACTCAATTCGAGCCGCGGCTGCCAGCCGGAGTAGCGCGGGTCAGGGAGGGACTGGATGAACGGGTCTTTGCCCATGCGGTCGACGAGTGAATCGCCAGCAAGGATGCGGAAGTCGAGGTCCGGGAGGTTGATGGGCTTCTGGCCGTCGGCGATATCCAGGTCGATGACAAGCGACAGCCAGAGACGGAGCTTGCAAATCTCGACAGCCATCGGGTTGATGTCGACGCCGTGCAGGCTCTGGGTAATTGCACGGCGTTTCCATTCGGCGATGTCGAGAGAGCCCGGGTCGAGGTCGCTGGTTACTTGGGACTGCTCGAGCCCTCTCCGCAACAGAACGATCTCTTGCATGGCGCCGATGAGGAACGCCCCCGAGCCAACAGCGGGATCGAGGATGGTGACGTTGTCGAGCGCGTGATGGAGCGCCTCGGCCATTCGGGCGTCAAGCACCTGATCGCTGACGGTCCAGTCGATCGCTTCCTCCCGGAGCCAGTCAAGCGTGTCCTGGCTAACGCCGGTCTGTTCGACGAGGTAGCCGTCGAGCGACTGACGACACATGTAGTGGACGATTTCGCGCGGCGTGTAATAGGCGCCGGTCTGGTGGCGGTCGTCTTCCTGATAGAGGTTTTCGAAGACCTTCCCGAGGAGTTCAGGATCCGGGTCGACGCTCTGGTCGTCGGGCGTGGACTCTTGAGTGGTGAATCTGTAGCCAGTGAGGAAGCCAAGAATCGAGGCGTGCCCTTCGGCGGGATCGAACATCCCATCCGGCACAAGTACGTGTGTGGTGCGGCTACCGGCCGCGTCAACCCCGAAAACCTGTTCCTCGAACTGGTCGGGCCGGAAGAGCCCGCCGCCGAGGAAGGGCACTGGCCCGAAGCGGGCAGCCACGTCCCTATGAGCTTTTGTGCTTTCCGACTGCCCGAGCCCATCGAAGAACAGGGGCAGCAGGACATCATTGAAGAAGTGGCCGGCCACCCCAGAGGTAGCATGCTTCCGATACTCGTCCTGGAGGAAGGTGAGAAAGCCGTTGCCCGGGGCCCCGCCAAGCCAGCGCTTCTGCTGGAGGAACCAGAGGAAGAGCACTCGACCGAGCTGACGGGTGCCAAAGGCCAGCAGGGCGAGGTCCCGCTTCGGGTCGCGTCCATGAAAGGCGGCGTTGGCGGGGTTCGCCTTAAGGACTTCGGCTACGAAGCGGTCGCGGAGGGCGCGGAAGTCCTCGTGGAATTTCTTCGTGACGACTTCAACGCTGAACTCGTCATTCCATTTGCGCGATAACACCGCGAGCGAACCGGCGCCGGCCGCGCTGAGACCCGCGATGCGCTCGAGGTGGAAGTGGGTGGGGTCGCGGAGATCGATGGTTGCGCGGACGGTACCAGGGGCGGCGCCTTCGCGGCGCCGAGGCAGGATGATTTCGGCCTCGTGTGATTGGCCGTTTCCATCGAGGAGCAGGCAGATCCAGCGACCGTCCTGCTGGCCGTGTTCGACGAGAGCCCGGGCGACCTTTCGCCGGTAGGGCTCGCGGTCGGCGGAGCGCTGATGCCATTCGTCCGCGTAGGCCAGGTAGAGGCCAGCGGTGGCGGGCCCAAGCGGCACCTCGCCGACTCGATAGAACTCTCCGACGCGCCCGGACAGCAACTGCTGGAGTTCGCCTGGACTTGCGGCGCGGTTCACCGGGTTTGGAATGGCAGTCATGCCGAGCGCTTCGGCGAGCGCCGGCGAACGCTCGCGGTTCTTTTCGAGGTCCGCGAGCGCTGCGCGAAAAACTGAAAGGTCGGGCATTGACACACCGCTCCGCCGGGTTGTGGCGGAAGTTTACGCCGAAAGCGAGGAAAATGTCCCCCATCAGCCCCGTCTTCGTGAATCGTAAGGCCACGAAAATAGCTGCCGTCTCCGGGCTTTTGCGTTCCCGCGCGAGGGAAAAGCGAATCGGCGAAAACGGCCCAAATTGGCCGGGACCCTCGTCTATCTGAGTCTGAGAGGGCGTTGAAAGTGCCTCGTGATTACCCGCTCTTCGAAGCAGGCGCGAAGATCAGTCCTGCGACGCGCTCTGCAGCATCTTCTTGCATCGCTGGTATCACGTGCGAATAGATGTCGAGGGTCATGGATACGTTGGCGTGACCGAGGCGTTCGCTGACTACCTTCGCGGGTATCCCGGCCTGAAGGGCAAGCGTGGCATGCGTATGTCGCAGGTCGTGAACGGTGATACGAGGCAGCCCCGAACGGCGCACGAGGCGGTCGAAGCGGTCGCTGAAACCATCTGGGTGAAGTGGTGCGCCGTCGATGTCGGCGAAGACGAAGGCTTCGGTGCCCGGCCAGGGGAGTCCGAGATTGGACCGCTCGTTCATCTGGTGCCGGCGGTGCGCTTGGAGGTACTCGACCGTCGTTGAATCCAGCGCGACTGAACGACGCCCGGCTGCGGTCTTCGGAGTGGACAGCTGGACTTTGTAGTCCACAGAAACAACTGTCTGCACGACCGAGAGCCTTGCCTTCGGCAGGTCGAGATCCTTCCAGCGAAGCCCGAGGAGTTCGCCGCGGCGCAAGCCTGTCGTTGCGAGGACCAAGTATGCCGTGGCAAGGCGTTCGCCCGCCGTGAAGGCCAGGAATCGCGAAAGTTCCTCGGCCGTCCAGATTCGCATCTGGGCCTGGCTCCGACCCGAGGGCGGGTCTGCCTGTTCGGAGACGTTGCGGGTTAGATCGCCCCATTTCACGCCGGCGGCGAGAGCCTTGTGCAACACGGCGTGGACCTTGCTGACAGTGATGGGCGCGAGGCCAGTGCCCTTGGCTTTTCCCATCCGTCTCCCGCTTGTCAGGAGCCCGGAGTAGAAGGCGTTCAGTTGCGCGGCGTTCAGCTTGCGGAGTTCGATGTCTCCCAGTCGAGGAACGATGTGGCTCTCGACCATCGATGTGTACATGGACAGGGTGGACGGCTTCAGATGTTGAGACTTCAGCCAACGCCGCAAGAATGGAGCGAGCCGCTCCCTCGAAGGTGGAACAAATGATCCGTCCTGCTCAATCTGCACGAGCGCCTTCCGCGCCGCCGCTCTGGCTTCTGCTTCAGTCGTGAATCCGCCCTTAGTCGTTTGCCGCCGGCGTCCGGAATCGTCTTTACCCGCGTCGATCCAGTAGGTCCACGTTTTGCCGCGAAGTTTGACGTGCTCTTTCATCTCACACCTAGTTCTCTAACCTGCGTGATCGTTGGTAGTCGCCTCGTCTCCTGAATCTTCCTCAGACAAGTTTGGGTACAACTGCTTGGCATAGCTGCGAAACTCGTCGGCTGTGTAGAGGGCAACGAGGTTTGGCGAAGTTGCCATTTTGATGGCTAACTCCAGATCGCGCTGTTGGGGTTGTTCCCGCCAGAGCCCGGGGCGACCATCGCTTATGAGCCACTCCTCCGCGGTTCGCCTGCCCACTGAATTTGGGCCTTTTCCGGTCAATTGATGGGCGTAATGGATAGCAAGGCGGACATCTAGTTCCGGGCGCGTTGACTTAACCTTCCACCAGGCCGTGGCGAAACCTACCAGCGGACGTTTCGGCCAGGTGAACCTGAGAAGTTGGAGAACGCCTTGCGCCGCATCCCAAGGCAGGAGTCCCTGCTCGAAGCTCTCGGGCCAGTACACTCGGCCGTAGGGCACCTGGAACTCCTCATCCTGCTCTCGAAACCAACGTTGACGCCGCGCAATCGTTCGCTCGGACACAATGCTCCCAAGACCCTTTCCTTTTGCCGCCTCAGCTTTAATCCGATCGAATATCCGTTTTGGACCAATCTTTGGGTTTTCGCGAGTCAAGGTGAAGATCAGCTCGTCCCAATCTGTGTCCAACTTTCGTGGCATGATCGCCTCGTGATTTGGCGTTTGTGGCACACTACCAGGCGATTAAGCCTGTGATAGCGTCTCCATTGGAAGAATACGCAATGGGAGATAGCAATGCAAAACGGGAGCGCTCGAGGGCAAGCACCGCTCACTTACAGCATCGAAGAGGCAGCGAGGCTCTTAGGAGTCTCCGAACGGCACGCCTACACATACGCTAGGCGGAACGAGTTCCCCACGAGCATCATCCGGATCGGCCATCGCATGCTGGTACCCAAGGCAGAGTTGGATGCGTTGCTGATGTGCACAAGCGAAAGCAAGAATTCGCATGGAACTTCCTGACTGGGTCACGGACCGAATCCGTGAGCTGAATCGCACGGACCAAATCTTGTTGACGATGCTCTTCAAACGCGGGTCTGAAAACGACGGGCGCGTCTACTGGTTCGGGGCATTGCGTGAATTGGTCGTCGGTGCCGCTTGCGACGACTCTCTGTCGAAGTCTCGTACGAAGCTGGTGAAGCTCAAGTTCGTCGAGCTCGAGACTGATAGTTCGGAACGGAAGTCCCAGGGCCAGGGGCGGAGGTCCGCCGGGATCAGTGCCGCCGTCGAAGGGGGAAAACGATCACCGAAAACTTCGGCGAAATCGTCCGTTTCGACGAGGTCGCAGTCGGTTAAACCGTCTGGAAACTCCCTCGCGCGCGCGGGCGCGTCCCATTCCGCCGCCGCTGCTGCCGCTGCCGACCCCGACCTACCCAACGTCATCGAAGTACTACAGAGGTTGGGATTACCCGATGCCGGCTTTCAAGTCCGCGACCTAGGAGTAAATGCGGCGCTCATTGCCATCAAGCAGCTAGGGTTCAAATCGCCTGGCGAAGTGGAGGATCCCGGGGCGTACCTGTCCGTTGTGATGAAGAACAACCGAAACAAGCCACAGCTGACCGAAGCGGAACGGGCGGACGTTCTAGCACCCTTCCGTGAGGTGTCGAAGGCGAGGATTAGGTTGATTCGATGAACGGCGGGAGGCGCTCAGAACCAACTTCCGAGCGGACGTCCGCCGTTGGAAGACTCACGCCGAAACAGACGCGCTTCGTGGCGCACTATTTGGTCCACTACAACGGGACCCGAGCGGCGATGGAGGCCGGCTATTCCCAGAACCCCGACTCGGCCCGCGCGCATGCGACCAAAATGCTTGCAAAAGCTCACATTTCCGAAGCTATCTTGGCCAGGCAACGGCGAGTGACCGAGAAACTTGAGGTCGATGCGGACATGGTGGTTTCGGGGCTTGCCGCAATCGCCTTCACGAATATGGATGACGTGAGTCCGTGGACCGAGGAAGGGTGTGTGCTGGTCGCTTCTGCGAACCTTCCAGTGCGTGCGCGTGGTGCGGTGAAAGGGCTACGAGTTCGGCGTTCACGCCGGGTGGAGGGTCGCGGCGCAGAACAAGAGCCATGGGAAATCGAGGAAGTCGAGTGGCGAATGCATGACAAGGTCGCCGCGCTCAAGCTTCTCGGTCAGCATCTCGGGTTGTTTCCTCGCGGTTTGCGGATTCGCGCCGAGACCGGGTCTTCGTTGACCGTCGATGCGCGGACCCAACGAATTAACCTGGAAGCCCTTGAGAAGCTCTCTATTGAGGAACTGCTGGCGATTGCGACGCAACTACCGCCGGAACCGGACGAAGCCGTGTGACGTGTGACTCCGTCACGCTAGGGACCATCGGTTAGCAGGCGAGGCGCTCCCGAGCGAACGGTTGAGTAGGGCAAGTAGCCCTACTCCAGGGTGCAAACTGGAAGGGTCGCGGCTCGATTGCCCACAGACTCAGTGCCCAGGAGCGCTTTATCCGCCTGCGCGCAGGGGTCGCCAGTACCGTCAGCTCCCCTTAAAGGAAGGTGTGCGCCGTTCTGCGCTCGCCCTGATTCCCTCGCGAAAGTCCTCAGTCGCCTGCAGCCGTTTCTGTTCGATACCTTCGCGTTGCGTAGCCGCTCGGTATCGCTCACCGATATTTCCTCGCATCGTCTCTCGAATGCTTCGCACCGCGAGTGGGGCCGAACTCGCGATTTCGGTCGCCAAGGCGATGGCGGCCTTTCGAACCTCTTCGTCGGCAACGAACCGATCCAATAGTCCAATAGCGTGCGCTTCTTCGCCGTCGATGCGTCGACCCGTCAAGAGGAGCTCCATCGCTTTCTGCTGTCCGACAAGTGGGGGCAACGTGATGGTCAGGCCGAAGCCGTGATGAAATCCCAGCTGCGAAAAGTTCGCGGCCATCCTCGTTTGACTGCATCCGACGCGAAAGTCCGCTGAAGCAGCGAGTCCGAGTCCCCCGCCGATCGCAGCTCCCTGAACGGCGGCCACTACGGGAGTCTTCGCCTCGATCATCCGCGCGGCTTCGGTGTACAGGTCTGGCTGCGGATCGTCGTTCTTTTCTGCTGCCGCGGCGGCTGGTGCGCCGAAATTCGCGCCGGCGCAGAAATGACGCCCCTCAGAGCAAAGCACGATTGCCCTGCAAGAACCGTCGTCATCCAGGCTCTCGTAAATGTCCGAGAGAGTACGAATCAATCGGCCATCAAAAAAGTTGTTGGGCGGGCGATGGATTTCCACCACAGCCACGCCGTGTTCAGTGCGCTCGACGGTAACATCGCCGTGGTTCTGTGCATTCGATGGCAATGAGTTCCTCCGGGGCCGGTGCCGACGCCGGATGCTAGGCCGTCGAGATCTGAGCGGGCAATGGACAGGTCCTAACTATGAAGTTAGGAACGCTTATTTCACATTAGCGAGGACACGTCTCGAGCGAGAATGCAGGCCGTCAACGGCGAAGTTGGGAAGTCTCCTAGTTGCCACCACGACTTTCGCAATATCCGGATGGCGAGGTTTGAACTCATGAGCGATGTAGATGACGGAGTCGACAAGAGGCGCGTCTGGGAAGCTGCTCACAAGGCTTCCTGCACTGACTTCGAAACCGACTGTGTATGCAGGAACGCAGGCGATACCGAAGTCTGCCAATGCGGATGTCTTCGCAGCTTCGGTGTCCTGGGCAAACTGAAACTCGTACCGATTTGAGGATGGTAAGAGGCCATCGAATCTCGGAACCATGCCCTGCGCATAAGCCGGCAGCACGATCGGGAAAGTCCCACCACCGAGTTTCAGCTGCTCGGCGGTCTTCGGCGAGGATACAAGTGACCAGTGATAGCGGAGGAACGGAACCGTCGTGATCCTTCGCGTCCCCAGAGGCTGCCCGACCTTTTGTTCGTAAAGCCCCGTCGCGAACGCGACGTCGATTTCTCCCCGCAGAAGGGCGGAGTAGAGGTCGCCGACGGACATGAGTGAGGGTTCCAGGACGATGTCCGGATCGCGTTCCTTCGCGGCAGCCGCGAGATGTGGGAAAAGGTAGCTCCCGGTACTTCGCCCGACTCCGAGCCGGACCAGGCGGCGCGCGACCGCTCGATGGCGAGAGGCCTCGAGCGTCAATTCGTCCACGGCCTCTAAGGCTGTCCGGGCATGTGCGAGCAAGGCCTCCCCGAGGGGAGTGAGGTCCATACCTCGATGGGCCCTCGCAAAAAGCGGACCGCCAAGAGCTTTGCCGAGCGCCGCGAGCTGCAGATGGACGGCGGGCTCGGTATAGCCGAGTTCTTCCGCCGCTCGGGTGAGGCTACCGAGGCGGGCGACCGCAACGAACGACCGCAGTTGTGTTATCTGGACGCCGCTACCCGAACTGTCCCTTTGGTCGGTCATAGGAGGCTCCGATCGGCCAACTATAAGCTCGCCCTATTTTACTCGTAAACAACTGTGCGTTGTTGAGGTTAAGCGCGCCCCATAGCATCGGCCACGCTTCGACAGCACGAAGTGAGCAATGGAGGGGAAGATGAAACGACCCGGATACATTTCGGTGGCGGCACGACGCGCCATCGACCGACGCAATTTCCTTGCGCTCTCTGGCAGTGCGGCTGCAGCTGCCGCGGTCCTGGCGTCATGCGGCGGAGGCGACGATGACGACGATGCCTCGAACGATGCCCCGACTCCCGATACCCGAAGTCTTTCCACGCCTTCGGTGGCGCCGAAGAGCGGTGGGACGCTCCAGGAAGCTTCCGACGTCCTAACTTCGGATATCGACCCACATGCATCGCCGACGCCCACGATGTTCGTTTCCGGCAGAGTCTTTAACTCGCTGCTTGAAATGCGAATGAAGCCCGACCTGACGGGTTTCGACATAAAGCCTGCGCTCGCAGAAATCCCTGAGCAGCCGGACGAACTGACCTACACATTCAAGCTTGTTCCGAACATCAAGACGCACAACAAAGCGCCGCTCAATGGCCGGGCGCTGACGGCCGAGGACGCCGTCGCGAATATGCAGCTGATCGCTGCGGCTCCCAAGGAGGTCGCCTCGCGATTCATCCGGGCGTTCAACTTCGAAGGCTACGATTCAATCACGGCGATCGACGAAACCACCGCGCAGATCAAGTTCAAGACTCCGTTTGCGCCGTTCCTCACCTACATCGCGGACCCGTTTAACGTGATTATCCCGAAGCCGATCCTCGATCAGTACGGGCCTATTGTTTCGGACTCGGCCGGGCTCGTCGGGACGGGACCGTTCATGCTCGAATCCTACACGCCAAAGATTAAATCGAAGGTGGTCCGCAACCCAGACTATTTCCGCAGACCGGCCTACTTCGACGCAGTCGAAACAACGATCATTGAGGATCCGAGCACGCGTATCGCGAGCCTTCGCTCGGGCGCGATCGATTGGCTGTCAGGCTTCAACAAAGAGCAGGCCGACGCGCTGAAGGGCACGAATCCTGACTTGAAGTCTGCGACGCTCGCTCAGTTGTCCGGTGCAGTCTGGATGTTCAACACGGCCATGGCTCCGGTGAGCGATCCGAAAGTCCGCGAGGCCATCGACCTGGCCCTGGATCGTGAAGACCTTGTCACGCTCCTACTCGGAGGCGACGGACAGGTGACAGGCGCTCCGATCCCTCCGGGCCTGGGCGCGTTCTCGTGGAACCGAGACGAGATCAAGACTCGCTACGCCCGGAACACCGCGAAAGCCAAAGAACTGCTCTCCGCGGCCGGATTTGGCAACGGAGTGTCGATCCCCTTCATGGGCCCGACCAACTACGCCCAGCAGTGCACCGCCATGAAAGCGCAGCTTGAAGAAGTCGGGATCAAGCTCGAGCCTTTCGACCTTATCGAGTATGCGGCGTTCACTGACCGGCGCATTAAGAAGGACTACACGACGAGCTTCTTCATTCGGGCGCAGTACGCCGACCCCGAAGAATTCATGTACAAGGACCTTCACAGCCCGCCGTCCAGCCGCAACTACTACAACTACGCGAACCCCGCGCTCGACGCGCTGCTTGAAAAACAGCGTCAGGAGTTCGACCAGGCCAAGCGGGCGCAACTCATGCACGACGCTCAGGCCATCGTCATGGACGACCGGCCGATCTTGAGCCTCTATGTCGCGAATTCTCAGTTCATGTGGCAGAAGAAGCTCGAGGGTTTCCTTCCGGCCAACATCCGTTCCGCGTACCACACGTCCGACGACTGGTGGTTCAACGCATGAATCGTTCGGACCTCGATTCCGATCCACAACCCCGTTCGATGGTCGTCGTCGACTGCTCGGATTCGGTTGCGAGTCGATTCGCGGCTTCTGTTTTGGCCGGTCAGGGGGCGAGAGTCCTTCGGCCGGCCCGTGAGTCGGATGCGAGAGATGAGCCCGGCCTCGCCCGCATACTCTCAAGAGGCATCGAACTGTGCTCACGCCCGGCGAACGCGGATGAATGGGACAGTTTGTTGTCGACTGCGAATGCGGTACTGGTCAACGCGCCCGAGGGGGACTGGGGTAAGGTCGGCGGACTGGTGAGCCGGTTTCCGGCGCTGTCGGTCGTCTGCTCGACTCCGTATGGGCTGGCTTCCTACTCGTCCAGCGGTAAATGGACGCCGCTCACGTTGGCAGCGGAGTCGGGTCTTCTCGGGATCACCGGGGAACCGGACGGAGCACCCGAAGCGATTCGAGGCCATGTGACTTCGTTCGCCTGCGGCTGGGCGATCTCGAGTGCCGCTTGGGCATCCTATCGCGGGGCGCAAATCAGCGGCCGGGGTGGCCTCGTTGACCTGTCGCTCCTGGAGATGTTTGTGTTCCTGCAATGGAATGCGACCCAGCGAGCGGCGTTCGAGAACGTCGTGATGCAACGACAAGGCGCCCGCGGTCTGGGACATCCCTGGGGGGTTTATCCCTGTAAGGATGGCCATGTCATTCTCATCGTTGGGGCCGGAGGCCGTAACTGGGCGCGATTTGCTCAGGTCATGGGCATACCGGAACTCGCGGAATCACGATATGAGTCCGCCCAGGCACGAGCCCAACACGCGGACGAGATCGATGCGCTCATGCTTCCCTGGCTGATGGAGCACACCGCAGAAGAGATCTTCACCTCCGCGCAGGAGGCGAACCTTCCTTTCGGCATGGTTTGTTCGCCGGCAACTCTCCTGCAAGACGCGCAACTGAACTCTCGAGACTTTTTCCCGGCCGACGAGACTGGATTGCGTTGGCCCCAGCTCCCTTTTCGAATCAACGGTGTGCGTCCCCGTTGGGGTTTGCCTGCTGAGGCACACGGAGTAGCGAGATGAACGGTCCGCTCGATGGCATCCGCATTCTGGACTTCGGGATTGTCGGCACTGGGCCGAAAACGGCGTTGATCCTCTCCTGGCTCGGAGCAGACGTGATCAAGGTCGAAAGCCCAGTATTTCCAGATCCGTTCCGCTTCGCCGCGATGTTCCCCTCGGGAAAAGACGTCCTCGAGCCGTGGAACATGTCCGTTGGCGCCAACGCCAATAATCGACATAAGCGCAGCGTGTGTATCGACTATCTGCGTCCGGAGGGACGGGCTGCTGTCGATCGTCTGATCGAGACAGCGGACGTCCTGCTTCACAATTTCCGGCTGAGCGTTGCCGACAAAGCGGGGCTGACCTTCGACCGGCTGCAGACGCTCAATCCACGTTTGGTGCTGGTCGCGCTCTCATCGCAGGGTGACTCTGGTCCTCGCCGGGACTACGGGTCGTACGGTGCCACGCTGGAAGGCCTCGGGGGCATAGCCGGGCTGCTCGGAACGAAGACGGACCCGCTCATTACCAGCGTGAACTTCCCGGATCAGGCATGTCCGCTGCTGGCTTCCGGAACGATTGTCAGTGCGCTGGCTGCCCGAGATTTTTCCGGCACAGGTTCATTCATTGACTTTGCCCAGGTCGAAGCGACCGCTCTGCTCGGTGGCGATATCACGCTCGCAAGTCAGCTCCCGGAGTATCAGGAAACCTACGAGTACACAGGCCTGGACGAACCGACCGGTGTATTCCGATGCGACGGTGACGATGAGTGGATCACCATCGAGGTAACTGACCAGGCGGCCTGGGAAGCGTTTTGCGCCGTGACAGGAATGAAGCCTGAAAAGTACGCCGACTGTGAGTCGCGACAACGAGCGCGCCGAGCCATACACGATTTCGTCGGTTCCTGGACACGATTGCTCAAAGCGAAGGACATCGAATCCCGATTGAAGGCGGCGGGCGTTGCGGCGGCGCGGGTGTGGCGAGGTCCCGAAATCCTGGAACACCCAGCGCTCGCGGCCCGGTCGCACTTCGAAGACATCGAAAGCGACCGCCTGGGGATGCGGCGCTACAACGGTAACCCGCTCGGCAAAGACTTCCTCCCGGCCGCATGGGCGCCCAGGCCAGCCGCACGCCTGGGAGAACACAACCGGGAGGTCATGATAGAGGCCGGACTCACACATGGAGAGATCGACAATCTCGAAGCGATGAAGGTGTTGGCGACGCGTCCAGGAGGCGCTGGCGGTGACTAACTACATACTTCGGCGGCTCATCATGGCGATACCAGTCGTCGTTCTGGTTTCGCTCATCGTGTTTGGCATGGTCCGGGTGCTACCCGGGGATCTTGCTTCGACAAAACTTGGCGGTGAGGCGAGCGAAGAAGAGGTGGCCCAATACCGGACGTCACTAGGCTTCGACAAGCCCCTGGTCGTCCAATATCTCGAGTGGTCCGGTAACGCCCTCAAGGGCGACTTCGGCGACTCGATGATCACCAACCGGCCTACCCTGACGGAACTCAAGGAGCGGATACCCGTGACTTTCGAGTTGGCGCTCATCGCGATTTTGGCCTCGATGGCCATAGGCATCACCGTCGGCACGATTGCAGCCGTCCACGAGGGGAGTGTCCTCGGTGACTACGTGCCCACCACACTTGCATTGCTCGGGTTGGCGATTCCGGGATTCTGGCTGGCCACTCTGGTCATTACGTTCTCGGCCATCTGGTGGGGGTGGAGCCCTCCCCTTCGCTACGAGAGCATCCTGACTAACCCTGGTACGAACCTTGAGAAGATCCTGCCTGCGGCCGCAGTTCTGTGCCTCCCATTGGCGGCACTCACTACGAGGATGACCCGTGCCTCGGTGGTGGAGGTTCTTCGCTCAGACCACATCCGAACAGCTCGAGCGAAGGGCCTCAGTGAATCGATCGTTATTCGCCGGCACGGCCTTCGCACCGCCCTCGTGCCAGTTATCACTGTCAGCGGCAATCAGCTTGCGGCGCTCCTCGGCGGCACGGTCATCATCGAACAGATCTTCTTGCTGCCGGGACTTGGGAAGTTGACCTTCGATTCGATAAGTCAGCGGGACTACACGCAGCTGCAAGCATCCATCTTCTTCTTCGCTTTGATCGTGGTCCTGGTGAACCTTCTTGTGGACCTCTCCTACGGGCTCATTGACCCTCGGGTGCGTTACTCATGAGCAGTTCACAGAATTCCGCGGTCGCCGAGGTTGTACTCGGGCGTCGTCCTTCCTCAACGACGGCCACGCTCGTTCACAAACTCGCAGCCATTAAGCGGTTCGCGCGCAGAAAGCCAATGGGAGGTTTCGGCCTGGCTATGGTCATCATCCTGGTAACGGTCGCGGTCATCGCGCCGTTGGTGGCGATGGAGGACCCGTATGCAATATCCGGGAGGGATCGCCTTCAGGGGCCGAGCGCGGCACATCTCTTCGGCACGGACGACCTCGGTCGAGATGTGTTCGCCCGCGTTGTCTACGGCTCCCGCATCTCCATCCAGGTGGGGATCATCTCTGTGGTCATTTCAACCGTCGTGGGAACGGCCGTGGGGTTGTTCTCCGGGTATATCGGTGGAGTGACCGACCTCGTCGTCCAGCGCATCGTTGACGCGCTGATGGCTCTCCCATTGCTGATTTTCGCGCTCGCGATTGTGGCCGCTCTAGGCCCGTCGATCACCAATGTGATGGTAGCCGTGGGACTTGCCCTTTCGCCGGGCCTGTCGAGGGTTGTGCGCGGCTCAGTGATGAGCGTGCGCCAAAACCTCTACGTAGAAGCTGCTCGTTCGATTGGAGCTTCCGACGTCAGGATTGTTTCGCAGCACGTCCTGCCAAATGTGCTGGCTCCGATTATCGTGCTGGCCACGGCCGGACTTGGCGGAGCCATCCTTGCTGAGGGCTCGCTCAGCTTCCTCGGACTCGGAACACCCCCGCCGACGCCTTCATGGGGCGGAATGCTCAGCGGTTCGAGCCGCACGTACTTCGAACGCGCGCCGTGGCTGGCGGTATTCCCGGGGCTCGCGCTGACCATCGCGGTCCTCGGTTTCAACACTCTCGGCGACGGGCTGCGTGACTACCTGGATCCCCGGCTCCGCGATCGTTGAGCCGGGATCGTGCCGGTCCGGCGTCCAATCAACGAACTTCAATCAACCTCGACGCAGGAGATAGAAATGACTGACCTATTGAACCTCCAGGGGAAGACGGTCCTGGTCTTCGGGGGCACCCGAAAGATCGGACGTGCCGTGGGCCTGGCCTATGCCGCGGCCGGTGCGCGCGTCGCGGTGACCGGCAGGGACCGCGAATCCGGCGCGAACATGGTTGGCGAGATTGAGGCCGCGGGTAGCGAAGGCTTCTTCGTTTCGTGCGACATTACCGACTATTCGTCAGTAGAAGCCGCGGTAAACGAGACGGTGCAGCGGTTCGGCGTGATCGATGTGATGGTTCAAAGTGCCGCCGGGCGTACCAGCGAACCTCAAGGTTTCCGTCCGTTCGCGCAAATCGACCCTTCGGAAATCGACGGCTATGCGCGAACGCACTGGGTTTCGAAGGCGTACTGCATTAAGGCCACGCTCGCCCCGATGATCGAACAAAATCACGGCAAGATGGTGATAATCACCTCGGACTCGGGTCGCTTCCCAACGCAGGGGGAATCGTTGATTGGAGGCGGTGCCGCGGCATCGCTGCTCATGGTGCGGACGCTCTCAAAAGAGTTCGCTCGATGGAAGATCAACATCAATGGACTCGCTATCAGCATTACTGACACGGGCGATCGACCGGCGGGAGGCGGAACCAGCGGCTACGGCGGAGACCCAACCTTCGCGGCAAAGATGTTCGAAAAGCTGGCGAAGCGACAAATCATTCACGTCGAAGGCAAGCATGTTGCGGGCGCGGCTCTGTATCTCGGCTCCGAACTCTGCGACGCGACCACAGGGCAGATTCTGAGCGTCAATGGGGGCATCGCGGTCTAACCCGCGAGAGAGTCACGCTTGAGAGCTGGATCATGAGGAATACGTCTGTCTCCGCTGCCGAAGCGGTCGCCGTGATACCGGAAGGAGCTCGGATCGTCGTGCCCCCGGGCCCGGCATCCCCGAACGCATTGCTGGCAGCCGTTGGCGACCGGACCTGGTCATCGCCGATCGAACTGTATTGCGGGGCCGGCCGGCTTCCGAAGTCGATACTCGAAAACCGCGACATCCGTATCTTCGACTGGCAGTTCGGGCCGGGTGCGCGATCGTTGTTCCTGTCCGGGCGGGTCGACTATGTACCACTTCGATACAGTGATTTCCCTCGTGCATTCGGGCGGGAAGGCGCACTTGCGGCAGACGTCCTGCTGATGCAGATACCTTCGATTGACGAGGGACGGGTTTCTCCAGGCCTTTGCGGTGCAATCGGTTTTGACGTTTGCGATTCGGTCCCCATCGCTCTCGCCGAAGTGAATCATGCCCTGCCGTTCACGCGGTCGGTCCGGGAGTACAGGTCGTCGGCCCTGGATGCGACTGTTGAGGTTAGCGAGCCCCTCGGGCACATGCCTCGGCAGGCCGCGTCCGAGTCTGAGTTGGCGGTGGCGCGAAACGTTGCGAGTGTCGTACCGGACGGAGCGACGCTGCAGTTCGGGACGGGCAGCGTTGTTGAGGCAGTGCTGAGTTTGCTCGGCGATCACCAGAATTTGGGTATTCACTCCGGGATGGTGACCGAGGGCATCTGGCCCCTCATTCAATCAGGCGCCATCAATAACGCCCGGAAGGGCTACCTGGATGGCGTGACAGTTTCCGGCATGGTGGCAGGCTCCGGGAGCTTCCTGCAGTTCATAGAACGCAACGACGAGTTCATGGTCGTGCCAGCCGCTATTAGCCACGGGGTGGACATCCTGACCAAATTACAGGTGTTCACGACCATCAACTCCGCGATCGAGGTCGACCTGACGGGCCAGGTCAACGCTGAGTACCTTGGAGGTTCTCAATTCAGCGGAGTTGGCGGTCAGGCCGACTACACCTTCGCCGGTTCGACCAGTCCACAGCCGAACTGCCGGTCGATCATCGCTATGCCAGCCACGACCGCAGATCAATCGGTCTCGCGAATTGTCCCGAACCTCTGTCACGGCGCCATCGTGACAACGCCTCGCTATTGCGTTGACTACGTCGTGACCGATTGGGGCGTCGCGGACCTGCGTTTCCAGCCACTTCGCGAGCGCGCCAAACGTCTGATCGCGGTTGCCCATCCCGCCCATCGCGAAGCATTGGAGCGAAGCCTCGCTGAGAGCCCGGGCCCTCGGTAGGCAGATTCGAGAAGGGTGGCTCATCCATTTTCCCCCTGGGTGCTGCCCGTGGCGCCGGGTTCACCCCGGCGCCAACCCAACTACTAGAACACTCGAGGAGGTCCGAATGGACTGGCGTGATTCAGAAGAGCAGGCGAATTTCCGGGCCGAGGTACGGAAGGTCATCGAGACACGATTGCCGAAGCGCTACCAGGAAGCGGCGGCTCGTGGCGGGCCCGGCGAGCGGACCTGGGAATTCGACCGGAAGGCGGAGGAGGCTGACCGACGCCAGGCCGCATCTGATTGGCATGCAGCGCTGAGTGAGCGCGGCTGGGTCGCTCCTCAGTGGCCGGTTGAGTACGGCGGAGCGGGCCTGACGGCCCTTGAACAGTTCGTCCTCAACCAGGAACTCGCTCGAGCAGGGGCTCCACATGTCGGCGGTTCCGGCGTGGGTCTCCTCGGACCGACGCTCATCGTTCACGGTACAGATGAGCAGCGTTCGAAGTATCTCCCGCCCATCCTCGCCGGTGAAACGACGTGGGCGCAGGGCTATTCCGAGCCAGGCGCCGGCTCGGACCTCGCTTCGCTTCAAACGCGTGCGATTCGAGACGGTGACGACTTCATCCTGAACGGCCAGAAGATTTGGACCTCCGGAGCTCATACAGCGGACGCAATCTTCGCGCTGGTCCGAACGGATCCCATGGCCCCGAAGCATCGCGGAATTTCATTTCTGCTCATCGATGACATTCGCACGCCGGGAATTACCGTCCGGCCCCTGAAAGATATGGCAAATAACCACTACTTCAACGAGGTTTTCTTCGAGGATGTTCGGGTGCCAGCCTCCAACCTCGTCGGGGAGTTCAATCGTGGCTGGTATGTCGCGATGACGCTGCTCGATTTCGAGCGGTCGAATATCGGCGGGGCCGTAGGTGCCCGACGCAGTCTCGACCAGCTGATCGCCATCATGAAGTCAGATCCAGTCCTCTCGGCCCGAATGAAGAGCCCCGAGGTCCGGCACGAGATCGCTCAGCGGTATATAGAAACGGAAGTGATGTACCAGTTTTCGTTGCGCATCATCTCGATGCAGAACAAGGGGCAGTTGCCGAACTACGAGGCGTCGATGTCCAAGCTCTTCGCGTCAGAACTGAGCCAGCGCATCACCTCCACGGCGATGAAGGCGATTGGCATGCGGGGAAACGCGATGGAAGACGCTGAAACAGGATCCTTGCCGCGCCACTACCTGGGGGCCGTTCCGGCGACGATCCGCGGAGGGACATCCGAGGTGCAGCGGAATGTGATCGCTACTCGCGGACTGGAGCTGTCGAGGGGATAGCCGGGGCTGCAATCGCGCAAACGCGAGGCCTGGATTTCCTCCGGGCCGGGAAACCCTCCGGAAGGCTCCACAACCCAGCGGGCGTTATGCGACGTCTTCATACGCCAACGGCCGGTGCGATGAACTCAATCAGCGCCCCTGCGCAACAGACCCGTGAGACAAAGCATCGAATTCGGACAAGGGGCGCGTGCCGCGACGCTAGGACGCGGGCCCGACCGCCTGCAGGCCGGTTCGCCGGCTACGCCAACAACCCATGCTCCTCGAAACAGCCAAGTTCAAGTGAGGCGCGCGCTGCGGCAGCACGCAGCGGCGCGAGCACGGTTTCGACGAAGGTCGGAGAAAGCCCTGAGGGCGCATCGAGGCCGATTGCAGCCGCGACGACGCTCTCGTCGTCGAATACCGGAGCAGCGATTCCACGAGATCTCGCATCATACTCCCCGTCCGCAACGGCATAGCGGACCAACCTGATTTGGGCTAGTTCCTCAAGCACCTCGGCACGATCGGGTGCTGAGCCGCCCAGCCTTAGAGGAATTGGAGAGTCGTAAATCACCCGTTGGATCTCGTCTTGGGATTGAAACGCCAGCAGGACCTTGCCCGACGCTGTTGTCAGGCAATTCACCCGCGCCGTCAAAGCGAATGGCACGATGTTCTCTCCAACTCGTTGGAATCCATCGGTGTATATGACGTCTCCGCCTTCGTAGAATGCAATCGAGCACCTCTTATCAAGCACCCTCGCACAGTCAATACTATGTGGAACGATTACCCGCCGGGCGTGGAGCGGCCCGAGCGCCCGAAGTCCGAGTTGTACAACCCGCAATGACGGGCGGAATTTCCTTGGTGAGCCCTCGGCCACGAGCCAACCTTCACGCAGTAGGTCTTCGAGTACCTTGTATGTCGTCGCGCGAGGCAGATTTGTGAGCGTCGAAACTTGCTGGGCAGTCAATGGCTTCCCTTGCTCCGCAAGTACCGAAATGATGCTCAGGTGCCGTATCACTCAGTTACCTCGCCCAGCGGAGGGCCACCCAGAACCGTTCCGATGGTACACCCTAAATTGTCACTTCGCGGAGATCTTCGGCAATGACTAGATGGGCGTCGGTGTGTGCCTGCACCTCTTCAACAGTCAGCCCGGGGGCAATCTCCTTTAGGATAAGCCCTTCCGGTCCGGGTTCGAAGACGCCGCAGTTCGTAACGACCATGTGCACGCACTCAGGAGCGGTCAGCGGCAGTGAGCACCGTTCTACCAAACGGGGCCGGCCGTCCCGCGTGAGATGTTCCATCGCTACGATCACGCGTTTCGCGGACGATGCGATGTCTGGCCCGCCGCCGATTCCTCCGGACGCCATATGTGGCATGGTCCAGTTCGCTAAGTCGCCGGTCGCGGAAACTTCGAACGCGCCCAAGACCGCTAAGTCCAAGTGCCCTCCACGAACGATTGCGAACGATTCCGCATGATCCACGACTGAAGCCCCTGGCAAGAGCTGGTGATAGCGACCAAACACGACGCAGTCGGGATCAAAATATTCTTCACCTCTCCCTTCGATCGACGGGCCGAACCCAACCATCCCATGTTCGGCGTGAAATAGGATCTCCTTCTCCGGCGGGACGAAGTCCGAGACAAGGACGCCAATCCCAACTCCGATGTTCACGACCATCCCATCTTCGATTTCATGGGCGATGCGGATGGCAATGAGTTCCGGCGTAAGCCCCGCTGACAGTTTCAAGTTCAACCTTCCTTCTGCCGTGGCAAGACCCGACTCACGTAAACGCCAGAAGTTACGACAGCGTCGGGGTCAATGTCTCCGACGTCGACGATCGTGTTAGCTTCCGCGACTACGATGTCCGCTGCGGTAGCCATCGGGCCGTTAAAGTTTCGATGCGCGCGGCGGTAGGTGAGATTGCCAAATCGGTCGGCCCGGTCGGCCGCGACCAACGAGAAGTCGCCTTTTATCGCACGTTCGAGCACGTACATTTTTCCATCGAACTCAGCGACTGGCTTGCCGTCCGCAAGCGGAGTGCCCCACGTCGCCCGCGAGTAAAAGGCGGGGATCCCCGCACCGCCAGCTCTGATTCGCTCGGCGAGAGTTCCTTGCGAGGTAAGTTCCACTTCGATCCTGCCGGCTCGGTAGAGGCGGTCGAAAGGTGTGTCCTTCTTGTCCGCGTAACTGGCGAACGACGTGATGACCTTGCGGACTCGGCCGGCCTCGATGAGATCGAATACACGTATAGTTCCGGTGGCGACGATAGTTAGGTCTTTGGTTCCGCGCGCGAGCATCGCGTCAACGAGTTCGACCGGGTTGCCGAGAGCGGCCCATCCGCCAACGAGGACTGTCATCCCGTCTTCGAGGCCATCCAGCGCCTCCGCGGCGGAACACACAACTTTGTTCACGGGTCAGTCCTCCGGGAATGCTTACGAGACGAGCGACGCGTCGCGCGCGAGGATAACATCAGCGGCGGAACGTAGATCTTTCACGAGCCCAGATGGAAGATCCATATATGCGCCGTCAGGTCCGGTGAGCAGCAGTGCGTTGGCGCCCGCCTCCACATATTTCAGCAGCGATTCCGCGCACTGCTCCGGCGTGCCAACTAGCGCACCAGTGCTCCCTTGTCCATCTGTCAGCGCAGTAATTCCCATCCACAGGCGCTCGTCATGAACCTCGGATGCGGCAGCGAGTTGGAGCTGGCGGGTGCGGCCGGCGTCTTCCTTGTGGACGAGCCTCGTCGGCTTTGGCGTCTGACCCTCTGGTAGCATCGCCCTGGCCTTGGACCAAGCAGCCTCTTCAGTCTCACCCAAGATGAGGCGCATGCTCACGGAAAATCCAGGTTGCTTTCGTCCTTCTGCTGCCGCGAGGCGGCGAATCTCGAGCACACGCTCGCGAACATGTGCGACCGGCTCCGACCACGACATATAGACGTCTGCGTGACGGGCTGCAAACGGCTTAGCCTCCTCACTCGAACCTCCGAGATAGATTGGAGGATACGGCTGCTGGACCGGCTTGATGTCGTGCCATGCGCGTTCTACGCGATAAAAGTTGCCGGAGAAGTCGAACGGTTCCGCGGCAGTCCAGGCAAGCTTCATTACGTCCACGTACTCGGAAGAACGCGCATATCGGGTCGCATGGTCGACGAAGTCTCCATCGCGACGCTGGTCTGACGGCGAGCCTCCCGTGATGATGTTGAAACTGAATCGTCCCTGCGAGTAGACATCAAGGGTTGTCCCCATCCTCGCCGCGACTGTCGGAGCCATGAAGCCCGGTCGGTGCGCGAGGAGGATTTTCATCGTGGTCGTTTGGGCGAGCACGAACGACGCTGTAATCCACCCATCGGCGCGGGTACTTCCATAACCCACGAGCAGTCGGTCGAAGCCAGCGACCTCCGCTCTGCGGGCGGCCGCGGCCGCCCGCGACGGATCGGGATTCTTCGCCGATGGTTGGAACTGTGAAATGGACGAGATGAGCTCCAGAGTTGCGGACACGGATGTTCTCCTAAAGCTAACTTTCTGATTCGTCTGACGTGAGCCGGAGGCGCACGTTGCGTTCGAGCAGCTTCTCCCGGAGAACCGGGATTACCCGTTCGGCGAACAAGGTTAGGTCGCGCTGGTAGTCGAAAAACGTTAAACAGAAACCATCCAAAGAGGCGGTCAATGCGCGTTCCGCTAACTGCGCTGCAACCTCGTCCGGCGACCCCACGATCGCGCCGTCAATCGCTCGCTGGCGTACTTGTTCCCGGCTTCCAAGCTTTTCCTCTGCCGTTTCGGGAGTGTCACCGCCGCTCGCTATCATCATTCCGCGAATAGCGCCTCGATCAGCGTGGTCGGCGATGTCAGAAGCGAGTTCCTGCGCCTCCGCGCTCGTTTCGCGCAACAGGATCTTAATCGTGCCGATGATTCCGCCGTCGAGGCCTTCCTCGGCGCAGAGGCGCCGATACCTCTCTGCGTTGCCAGCCCCGCTGAATAAGTAGTCTGCTTCGCGGGCCGCGAATCGTAGGCCGGTATTCGATTGCCCCGCGTTGACGATCAACGGTCGCGGCGACTGCATCGGTCGGGGCCGAGCGACAGCCTCGTTGATGGCAAAGTACTCGCCTTGATGGGTGCATTCACCGTTCTCCCAAAGCTTCCGGATGACTGATAGCCATTCGGAGGTATAGCGATAGCGGTCCGCGTGTGCGAGGAGAGGAATGCCCATTGAACCGAACTCCTCGACCCCCCAGCCGCTTACGATGTTTAGTCCCCATCGGCCGTTGCCGATGTGGTCCAGGTCGGCACCCATCTTGGCGGCCACGACCGGATTGAAGACGTTGGTGTGAATGGTCGTCAGAAGGGTGATGCGTGACGTTGCCTCAAGGAGTCCGGCGGTCAGCGTGACGGTGTCGAAACTCGCGCCTCTCCAATCTATTTGATCGCCCGAGATGCCTTTCCAGCGGCCAGCAGGAAACGCAAAGTGCAAGCCGATCGCCTCTGCCAGTCGCACGACATCGCGGTTGTAGCGATACGTCCAAGATGTCTCGGTCGTTGCGGTGGTCGGCCAGAACGACCACGACTGGTTCGGTTGGAAAATCCCCAGCATCAGAGAGAGAGGCTCTCTCGGCAGAGCGCGTGGTACACAGTGCTCAAGCGGAGCAACCGACGGGTCTGCATGAGGTGGATACGGACGCGCCGACCGCTGGAGTGAAAGGGGAGCATTCGCCATGTTCGCTCCCCCTACAGCCCGTAGACTCGGGTGGCGTTGCCGCTTAGGAAGGGCTCCCAAACGTGATCTCGAAGAGGTAGCTGTTCGAGTTCCGAAAATAGACGCTCATAAGACAGGGCCGGAAAGTACCCCCCGTACATCACCTTGTTCGGGTTGCGTCGGTTTGCAAAGTCGAGAATTTCCGGTCGGTAGTGACTCGGCGCCCAGGCATCGGTGCAGTAGTAGAGGTTTGGCCACTTCAGAAGCAGTTTGGCGCACACGTCGGCCCACGGATCACCCCCGTGGCGCATTACGATCGTCAGGTCTGGGAAGTCATAACAGACTTCATCGAGATAGATCGGGTTCTGGACTTCGCCGGGTTGCCTCGGGCCTGGAATACCCACATTGATGTTTACAGGGAGACCAAGGTCTGCGCACTTCGTGTACAAGCTGTAATAGCGCGCGTGATTCGGTGGCGTCCGGGGCTGGTAGGTGAACGGCACCATGGAGACCGAGGTCAGCAAGCTTCTAAGGTCTCGCTGAACTGACTCGATCTCCTTTAGAAGTGGTCGACCTCGATGCGGATCGACCCGCAGAGAAACTGCAAAACGGGTGGGGTTCTTTTCGAGTGTCGGGCGGAACGTCGCCAGGTCCTCCATGCTTGGGACGTTAACCTGAGCGCGACGGATCCCGATCTCGTCCATCATTTCGATAACGCGATCCGGAGAGCTTGCGAGCTGGTCTCGGTCGCTAAAATCGCCGAACAAGTAGCCCAAGTGTTCTGCCTTGGAGGCCCCGGTGTCGGGGCTGAAGTGGAGGTTGAGGTAGCTCTCCGTGACGAGTATCCCGTGCACGCCTTTGCTGCCAGACCCGCGGTCGAATTGTGTCTGCGGCACCGACGCCGCCTGTCCCAGTGACATAGACTTCTCTCTTTCGTGCAGTTTGTTGCTGGTTCCGCTAGTGCTTCTCAAAGCGCCCAAGCGCTGCGGTGCGCGAGGGGCTGTCCCGGAGTTCCTTTCCAACCCGGACGCGATAGGCGATCGCCTCAGGCGTAGGTCGCGGGCGTCCCGTGATCATGAGAGCCTTGGTGGCTCGAAGCAGATCCTGAGGCTGAGCCAGGAACTCCTTAGCGACCTCTCGTGCCCGGGCTTCGTGCTGTCCTGGCGCGACCACTTCATTCAGAAGCCCCGCCGCGAGGAGTCTTGATGCAGGCACGCGCCGACCAAGAAGTGCAATTTCGGTCGCTATGGCCCATGGCACGATCTGGTAGTTCGCAAGATCCCACGGGCCCGGAACGCCTGTGGCGATTTCGGTGTAGGCGAAGTGGGCGTCTTCCGTGGCAATGCGATAGTCGGTACCGAGTGTAAGACCGAACCCCGCGCCAATGGCGTATCCGTGCACGGCGGCGAGAAGAGGCTTAGTCGTATCCAAGACGTGATGGCGGTTCAGTCCGTCGTTGACGGATTCCGAACCATTCACAGCACCGCCCCCGTGCGCCTCCTCCTTCATATCTCGACCCGCACAGAATGAAGAGCCGGCTCCAACTACGATGCCGACGTGCATTTCCGGTGAGTTGTCGAAGGCCTTGAACGCTGCTGCCAGGTCTCGGCGCAATTCGCTGCCGAACGCGTTTAACCGGTCAGGCCGGTTCAGGCGGATCCACGCAATTCCGTCCTCGTTGGTAAGCTCGACGAAGGTCAAGGTATCTCCTCCTGTGGTTCGGACGCGAAGCTTCAGTGGTCATACTGCGACTGTCAAGACTCTTTTGTACCGATTTCGCGATATCTAGTCTCGTTTTCTGGACAAAATGATAGGCCCTGTGTTGACAGGTGGGGAACGGAACCTGTAGGTTCCCCGGCGTCAGTCGCGCAAAACGGAAGTCGGCGGACGAGAGGGGGCACTCGCATGAGTCGAACGAAAAATCTTGGACCTACATCGCTTGGACGACCGGTTAGCCGCCGCTCCTTATTGCGTGCTTCTGGGCTTGCGGGCAGTGGGCTCATTGCATCGGCGTTCGTCGGATGCGGCGACGATGATGACGACGACGTGGTTGAGACTCCAACCACCGCTGGCGCTGAAACCGCCACCGTTAAGACCGGTGGGGAGGTTCACCAGGGCTGGAACGTCACGACCAAGATCTGGAACCCGTACGAAACGTCGTCGAGCATCGGCCACCATTACACGATGATCACTGACACGCTGGTGCGGTTGAATCCCGAGACAATGGCCCCCGAACCCGCAGTAGTAGAAGGGTGGGAAATCGTCCAGCCTGGTCTCGAGTACGTACTCAAGGTCCGCCAGGGCGTGAAATGGCACGACAAGAAGCCAACCAACGGGCGCACGCTCACCGCGGAAGACGTTGCTTATACGTTGCGTGTCGGCGCCGGCCTCCAAGATCCCGCGAATGCGGCGAAGATAGTCCGGGCATCCTCTTACCGGGGTCTCGACAAAGTCGAGGTCACTTCCCCTACTACTGTGAAACTGAGCTTCACGTCCCCGAATAGCGCCATCCTTAATGCTATGGGCGACTGGCGTCAGTACGTCATTCCGGTTGAGATGCCTGATCAACTCCCGTGGACCGACCCGGCAACTTTCCCCGGAGTGGGGCCGTTCGTCTGCAACGAATACCGCGATGGCGAACGGATCTCCTATACCGCATTCAAGGAGCACTGGGATCAGCCATATCCGTACGTGGATCGCGTCACCACTCAAGCCTATGGAGACCGCGCCTCCATGGTCGCCGCGATGATCTCTGGCGATATCGATACGCTGGCAAACGTGCTTGGAGTTGCGGAACGGAAGCCGCTCGAAGCCAACAACAACGTGGACTTGGTGAACTACCCGTACCGCGTCTACCAAGCGATGTTCATCAATTCGGCACGGCCAGCGCTGCAGGACCCGAAGATTTGGAAAGCATTCCAGCTGATTACCGACTACAAGGGGACCAACGATGCTGTTTCGGGAGACGGGCTTTGGAATTACACGGGTCCATTCCTTTCCGTGTTCTCCCAGGCAACCCAGCCTGACCAGATAGCCAAAATGCCTGGCTTCAACCCAGCCACCAAGGATCAGGACATCGCAGAGGCCAAGAAGCTGATGGAAGCTGCTGGGCATAAAGACGGTCAAGGCCTCTCCCTAGTCTTCACTCCTTCGGCTGCCGATGGCGAACACTTTGATGTGGCCGTGCGCTTCCAGGCCCAGGCAAAGAAGGTCTTCCCTGAAATGAAACTTGACCTCGTGCCAGCGCCTGACGCAGCTTCGTTCCAGAGGTCACTAGTGGACCGTAGCTATGACCTCGCAACCTACCTCGTTTACGAAGCATCAGACCCTCGCCTTGCCCTTAACTCAAGCTGGTATTCCACCTCGAACCGGAACTACGGGAACAATAAGAACTCCCGATTCGACGCTCTCGTCGACAAGAGCTTCACCGTGGAGGGAGAGGAAGCTGTGGCAGCCATGAAGGACGCCGAAAAGGTGCTCTTGGAGGACGGCTACCCCATGGTGATGATGAAGGCCTACATTCAGAGTTTCGCGGTTAACAAGCGGATGACCGGCTACCAAGGGAAAGTCGGGCCCGGCACTGCTGGTGCGATTAGTGACAACTACCGCGTCAGCCGATTCATGCACCTTAAGTAAAGGACGCTGGATGTCCGCTTACATAGCAAGGCGCCTCGTCGGAATGCTCCCGACGCTCGCACTCCTCGTGATTGCGACCGCGGGCCTCGTCCGCTTGGCGCCCGGCAACCCAGTCGACCTCATCCTTCAGGAATCTCTTGCGACGCAAGACCAGCGCGCCGACCTGGAAGAGCGGCTCGGCCTCCACGATCCTTTCCCAATCACCTTGGTGAACTATGCGGGCGACCTTGCGGACGGTTCGCTGGGCCGATCGCTTTGGGATTCGCAAACTGTTCGATCAGAAGTGAGCGAACGTCTACCTGCGACAGTGGAACTCGCCCTGCTCGCAATGTCCGTCGCTGTTGCCATCGGGGTGCCAGTTGGAGTACTTGGGGCTGTCCGACGCAACAAGCCTGAAGATCTCGTGTCACGCTCAATCGTCCTCGTCTGGCTCAGTGTCCCTAATTTTGTCTTGGCGACGGCAGTCGTCATCCTACCTGCGGTGTATTGGGGCTGGACGCCCCCGTTGAAATACGTTCGGTTATCAGACGATCCAATCTCGAACTTGCGGTTCTTCATCCTTCCGTCCCTTATCCTCGGGACGGCACTGTCGGCCTCGATCGCCCGATTCACGCGAACGTCAATGCTGGAAATTTATCGCGCGGATTTCATGCGAACCGCTCGAAGCCGCGGATTGAGCGAACGCGTCGTCGTATGGCGCCATGGCGTGCGCAACGCTCTTATTCCAGTCCTCACCCTATTGGGTTCGCAGATCGCAAACGTGCTTGGTGGCTCCGTAGTGATAGAACAGGTCTTCGGTATTCCCGGACTCGGACGGCTCTTACTGGACGCAATATCAACTCGCGACTATCCGGTGGTCCAGGGCATCGCTCTCTGCATAGGTCTGATAGTACTCATGGCCAACCTCGTCGTAGATGTCTGTTATGTACTCGTCGATCCGAGGATTCGCCTTGCCTAGAAGTCTGGAAACCGAATCGTTCATTGCCAGTTCGCAGGCTGCTCTCGGCAGACACAGGGAGCCCAATTCTTTGCAGCTTGCAGTGACTGCGCTTTCGGTTTTCGCGCGGAAGAACCCGCTCGGACTCGTGGGACTGGTCATTCTTGCACTCGTTTGTATCGCTGCACTCGCAGCACCTTGGATCGCACCGTATGGCCCGCTTGAACTCGGCGACAGCCCGCTTGCCGGGCCAAGTGCGAAGCACCTCGCTGGGACTGACCAATTCGGGCGTGACATCCTGAGCCGCGTTATATTCGGTGCTAGGATTTCCCTGCTGATTGCCCTGGTCGTCATCAGCCTGGGCGGAGTAGTGGCTACCGTCATCGGAATGGCGACCACCTACGTCGGCGGACCAGTCGAATACGTCTGGCAACGTTTCGTTGATGCCGTCATGGCACTCCCATCGCTCGTCCTGTTGCTGGGGATTCTATCGGTTGTCGAACGGTCAATCTTGAGCGTCATCGTTATTTTGTCGCTACGATTCGCCATAACAAACACGAGGTATATACGCGCCGTGACGCTCGGTGCTCTAGCGTCGGACTATGTCACGAGCGCGCGAGTCATCGGGGCATCCCCAGCCAGGACGTTATTCAGGCATATTCTTCCGAACATCCTCTCCCTGATCATCGTCCTGCTGTCTTACGAAGTGGGGACGGTCATACTAATCGAGGCCTCACTTAGCTTTCTTGGTTATGGTGTGCCTCCGCCCGATCCGACGTGGGGCAGCATGCTTGCACGTGACGGCCGAACTTACATGATCGTGGCGCCGTGGATGCTCATCGCTCCGGCAGTAGCCCTCTCACTCGTGGTGTTCGCGGTCAACGTGGTGGGCGACGGCGTGCGCGATATGCTGGACCCGCGCCTCCGAGGGCTCTAAGAAAGAGCGAAGAGAGGGGTGATCGGTGCCAACGAGGACTATTCGTGTGTCGGCAGTGGAGCGAATCGTATACGGCGAAGACGGGCTCCGGGTGCTGCCCGCGGTAGTCCAGGCAGCCGGTGCGTCTCGCGTTTTTCTAGTCAGTGGAAGATCCGTGTCACGCTCCACGCCGGTCGTCTCGAACATCGTCGCTGCCCTTCGGGACAGTTTCGTTGGCCTCTACGACGAGGTGTCGGAACACGCAGGGCTAGATTCCGTGCTCGAATCTGCGGAGCAGGCGAGAGCAGCGAATGCGGATCTGATATTGGGCGTTGGGGGGGGCAGCGCAATCGATGCGGGTCGGGTGGTTGCTGTGCTTGTCAGTGCTCCGAATGAACTCGCTCATCCTGGTAGCCTCGATGAATTGCGGCGGATCACGCGCATCTTTAAGGGGCCGATTGTGCCGTTCGTGACGGTACCAACGACACTTTCAGCCGCAGGATCCAACTGGGTCTCGGCAGTGACAGATGACCGGACCCGAGTAAAAGACAGCGTGGGATCGTCGCGATTGAAACCTTTCGCTACGATTCTCGATGGCGGGAGTGCCCAGCATACCCCCGAAATTATCTGGGCATCCACCGGCATCAAGGCAATCGACCATTGTGTCGAGCTGGTTTGCTCTCCCGACTGCAATCCAGTGGCCGAAGCTCTGTGCGTTCACGCCTTCCATACGCTGCTGACGTGGCTCCCGCGCTCAGTGGCGGCCGACAATACCGCTGAGGCCCGTCTCCGCTGCCTTGTTGCTTCTGCGATGACGCTCTCCTGGACCAATGTGAGACTGGGCGTCAGCCATGCTTTGGCGCATCAGATTGGAGCTCGGCTCCACGTACCACATGGAGTCACGTCTTGTGTCACCCTGCCGGCGGTAATGTCGTGGTCGTTAGAGTCGAATGAGTCGCGGCTGGCGGCCTTGGCTGGAGCCGAACTGTTTTCGTCTGAGCGCGGGAATGCCAGGGAACGAGCGGAGTCTGTTGTGAAGGCGGTGAAGGAACTCGTTAAGTTGCTCGGCCTAGAGACTAGCCTAGCTCAGTACTCGCCGACCGAATCCGACCTGGACGCAATCAGTGAGCTGGCGCACCGCGAGCTCTCTGGTGCGGGCGCCCACGAGGCTCCCGCCTCCATCACACAGCTGCGAGCGCTGCTCGACGCGATGTCCTCACCAATGTAAGGTCCACGACGGACCAGCGCCGTAGGATTCACTAGTTCTGGCACGTGCCATTGGTCAGATGGCATCTGTCGTTTCTGCTTCATATCGAGTCCCAAATCCGCGCGGGCCGTTCGTCTCTTATGTGGGCTTTCTCGTCGTAGTCTGGCCTTAAGCCCCGCGTTGGGCGACCACGTAGAACCCCAGTTTTCTGCGCGACAGATGAAAGTTCGCCCCGCAATCAAATTCGAAGCGCGTGTTGGCATCTGACAACTGAGTAATCACCTACGGAATTCGTTCCCTCTGCGGGAACGGTTGGCTGATCGCTCAAAGCCACGTTGTCAGACAATCACCATACCGGATTCCGAAAACACCCATGAAAGCTTGAGCGCTAACAGATTTGCTAACGCAGCGGTTGCCAACGCATGCATTTTCTGCCCGAAACGGGTCATCTGAGACCATCTCGGAAGGTTGCGTCAGATTCGGTTGCCCTTCATTTCTGCGTTTGCCGGGACTTGGAGATTCATGGGGTACAAGAGGTCCCGCGTTCGAATCGCGGCACCCCGACCAATCGTTTTGAATCTGCATTGGTGTCGGAGCCCCGGCTGCGAGGGGCGTCCTTGCTATCCGGCGCGCCAGGACGGTCTCAGTCAGCCGGCGTTCTGACTCGATGCAGGGGGACTGACTGCGGGAGTCGTCGCGCAAGAACAGGATCGGCCAGTGTCGCCGGCGTGTTCGCATGAACATCCCCCACACTTCCAACACGGATCAAGTTCGCCGTCCAACAGTGGGAGTCCGATGAGTTCAGCCGCTGCCGCGGCGCGGTGATTGTTGCCCAATGATTTGAGTGCGGGGCGCCCTCCCGAATCGAAGGAGAGTTCGGCAACGGAAGCGAACCCTGCGCGCGTGATTCCTATTCCCGAGGGGAGGTTTTCGGGTGCGTGAATAATCCACAGCCGGGTTGCAGGGGGACATTCGCGACGGGCAATTTCAGCGAGGAGCGAGGGGTACAGGCCGCGGCCGCGAAACGCCGGGAGGGTGGCGAAATCCCAGAGGTAGCGGTTGCCGGCCGGGATCCTGAACGAAAGCGCCAGTTCGCCGATGGTCGCGGACCTGGTGGCAACCCAGCCGTATGCGGCAGGCTCGCCGTTGAGAAGTGCAAGGTAGGGCCGATGTCCCTCAGAAATGCGCTGGTCTACGACTCGAATCGGGAGGCCAGTCGCCTCCGCGAGAGCGAATCCGCCGTTCGCTGATTCAACTGTCATGGCCGAAGGGAGCGGGGCCTGCCCCCAACCATCCTCGTACCACCACGTTGCCAGAGCCATTGTTGTTCTCCATCAAAAAGATGCGCCCAGCGTCCGCCCGGGTAGCTTTCGGCGAATCACCCCGGGGGGTGATCTGTCCGGGTGATTCCGCGCCGGAAATTTGAGCAGCGGCACCGTAGAATGAAGACCAGCCACCGAGGGAGATGCCGGCAGTGCCGAACGCGCCAGTTGCGCTGCTGGAGACCAAGCTTCAACCGCCACGGGCGAGGCCTTCGCTGTTGGAGCGACGGCGATTGGTCAGTTATGCACCCCAGATTCTCGAAGTCCCGCTAACGGTCGTTTCGGCCCCTGCTGGGTTTGGGAAATCGACCCTGCTGGCGTCGTGGTACCGATGGTTGGCTGAGCACGCGTCGGTGGCCTGGCTTTCGCTCGATGAAGCGGATAGCGATCCAGATCACTTCAGCCGATATCTCGCCGCGGCTGTGAACCGTTCGCCTGGGGACGGGTGCGACCTGGGCGAGATGCCGCTGGAGGCCCTTGTTCTCGAGATAGTGGGCCGGGCCGGCGAAAGAAGCCGACCATTCGTGCTGATCCTCGATGACTTCCAGCTCGCGGAGTCTCCGAGGGTAGCGGCAGCGATTCGTTTGTTGCTTGACCACTTGCCCGCTGACATGCACCTGGTCGTCGGGACTCGCCGGGACCCTCAGCTGCCACTCCCGCGATTGAGAGCACGAGGCCGTCTCCTGGAAGTGCGTGCGGAGGACCTTCGCTTCAACGCCGACGAGGTCGGCGAACTCCTCAACGGGTCAGAACGGCTCGCTCTTTCGACGGAGAGCATCGCGACGCTCGAGTCTCGTACCGAGGGATGGGCGGCGGCACTGCAGTTAGCCGCTCTGTCGGTCAAGGGCAAAGACGACCGCAACCAGTTCGTCCAAAGCTTCAGCGGTACCCATCAGTTCGTTTACGACTACCTCGCGGAGGAGGTGTTCCATCAGCAGGACGGCGACGTTCGGGCATTTCTCCTCAAGACGGCGGTTCTCGATCGGATGTCTGGTCCGCTGTGCGATTTCGTGAGTGGGATGACGCGGAGCGGCAGCAGGCTTGAGCAACTGAACAGAGCGAACCTCTTCACTGTCGCACTCGACGAAGACCGGGCCTGGTTCCGGTACCACCGGCTGTTCCGTGACTTCCTTCGAAGGCGGCTGGATGTCGAGCATCCGGGGGAAGCTCCGGCGCTTCATCGGCTGGCATCGGAATGGTTCGCGAGTCAGAACCTGCTCGATGAAGCGCTGTCCCACGCCGTGGCAGCCGGAGACGCGGCATGGACGCTGTCGCTAATCGAGCAATCGATGCCGGCGGCCATCTTGCGAGGCGACATTCTCTTCCCCGCCTTCGATGCGTGGTTGCAGGCCATCGACCACAACGAGATCGTCCGGCGTCCGCGGATTGGGATTCCGTTTGCGCTATCCCGGGCCCTGGCCGGCCGCGTTGAGGAAACCGGCGAGATCCTTGAGCGCATAGAGGGTGTGCTCGAAGGCAGGTCACCATCCCCGTACTCGATGCAGGCTGAGGAACTCTCAGAGCACCGGACTGCTGTTAGCCTCGCCCGTGCCTATCTGGCCCGATATCAGGGGGAACCGGAACGAGCCCTCGCAATCGCGGATAGGGCGTTGGAGGTTGCCAACACTGAACTTGCCCGTGCCTGGCTGGGCGTCACGCGCCAGTTCGTCCTCTTTGAGGCGTGGTCCGCCGAACGTCAGCCATCGGCCGGCGAAATTCGGTCGGCTGCGCGTCGCTGTTACGCGGTTGGGCACCAGGGCGGAGCGACGGCGATGGAAACGATCGAGTGCTACCGGCTTGTGCTGTCAGGCGAACTCCTTGCGGCTGACCGTCACGTGCGATCCGCCCTGGCAGAGGCCTATGAGCGCAAAGCTCTGCCTGTCGTTGGGATGCTTCATGGGGCGTTCGCGGAGATGCGGTACGAACGCGGCGAACTCGACGAGGCGGAAGACGAAGCGCTGAGCTGTATGGAATTCGGCGCACCGGGCGCGTCGCCGGGCCTCTTCATGCCGCCCGAAGCAACCCTGGCACGCATTAAGGCTGCGAATGGCGATTTTGCCCAGGCCCGGGAGTACATTCGAATGCTTCGGGAGCGTGCGGCCACGGTTGAGACAGTACAGGGACGACGATTCTTCCCCGCGCTGGTCGCTCATCTCCATCTGCTGGTGGGTGACATCGCCTCTCCTCGGGAATGGGCCGACGGGCTAACGGTCCCCAACGACTCTGAGCCGACCTTTGCAAACGAGTACAGCTGGTTGGTCTATGCCCGCGTTCTCGCAGGGACGGACAGGCTGGCGGCAGCGATTGACCTGGTTCAGCGCGTTGAAAAACAGGCACGTATGGCCGGGCGCATGGGACGGGCCCTGGAAGCGAAACTGATCGAGGCGTGTTGCCACTGGCGGCTGAACGATGAGCGTATGGCGCTGCACGCCTTCAGCGAACTCCTGCCGCTGGCTGAAGGCCAGGGCTATGCTCGCACACTGCTCGACGAGGGAGAGCCGGCGTTGGCGTTGCTCCGTCGGACCGCAAGCGGGGGTCGCCACGCCGCGTATTCCACCCGGGTGCTCCTTATCGCAGGCGAATCAGCCCGGTCCTCTGCACGCGCCGGCGCTGGGCCTGATGAGCTAAGCGAACGTGAACTCGATGTCCTGCGGCTGCTTGTCCTGGGTTCTTCAAATCGCGAAATCGCGAGCGACCTCGTCGTCTCGCTGGATACGGTGAAGACGCACCTTCGAAACGTGTACGGCAAACTCGGGGCCCATAGCCGCAGCCAGGCGATAGCCGCGGCTCACGAACGAAAGCTCCTCTAGCGTCCTTCATCTTCGGCAGAAGGCCGTCGCGAACTCCCATCCGTCCGAGAAATCAGGTTGCCGCTGCTGCAGCCATCCGGCGCTCACCCTTGTTGGCACCGAAAAATCACCCTCGAAGCTCACCCCGGTGGGCGATTCCTCGCCGGTTGAACGAAATCACGATGGTGTCATCCCAAATGGAGACACCAAAGTGAAGACCTCAGCAAGCAACCAACCCCGCAAGTCATCGCAAGAAGACTCGGGCCATCCGAGGCGATGGTGGATACTCGGCGTCGTTTCCTTCGCCTCATTCATTCTGTTCGCCGACAACACCATCGTTAACACGGCCCTTCCGTCCATCGCCCGGGACCTCGACGCGTCGACGTCACAGCTTCAATGGATCGTCGATAGCTATGTCCTGATGCTGGCCGGCCTCCTGCTCGTGGGAGGGACCATCGGGGACCTGTTTGGGCGCCGGCGCTGGCTGGGGGTTGGACTGGGCGTCTTCGTCACCGGTGCGACTGTCGCGGCCCTTTCGACCGACACCAATCAACTCATCCTTGGCCGAGCCATCCAGGGGCTCGGCGGGGCACTCATCATGCCGACGACTCTCTCAATCCTCGCCAATGTGTTCCCGCATAACGAGCGAGCGAAAGCCATCGGCGTATGGACCGGAGTGACCGGCCTCGCGATGGGCTTCGGCCCGGCGCTCGGTGGATTCATCGTCGATGCCCTGGATTGGCACATGGTGTTCTGGCTCCACCTGCCCGCAGTTGCGTTGACCTTCGCCGGCCTCGCCATCATCCCCGAGTCCCGCGACACGCGAACTCGAAGTCTCGATATCAGCGGCGCTATTCTCGGCACCATCGCGCTGACGTCACTGGTGTTCGCCATCATTCAGGGAGGCGAGGCCGGCTGGACATCGTCAACCGTTCTTGCTTCCGCCTTGATTACAGCTCTCGCCGGCGCCGCATTCGTCCTTGTCGAAAGCCGCGCAACGAATCCAATGCTCCCGCTGCACTTCTTCAAGAAGGGTGACTTCACCGCAGCAGTGGTCATCATCGGCCTGGTGTTCTTCAGCGTGTCGGTGACATTCTTCTTCCTGACGCAGTTCTACCAGTTCGTGCAGGGGCGGACGGCCCTCGAAGCCGGCGCCCTCGGGATTCCATGTGCCCTCGCGATGGGCGTGGGTGCTCCTATCTCCGGGGTGCTGGTCAAGCGTTTTGGAGCGAAGCTCCTCGTGGTGACCGCAATGGCCTTCCTGGGCCTCGGTTTGCTGCTGCTCTCTTCGGTGAATGCCGACACGAGCACTCTGCAAATCTGCGCGATCATTTTCCTCTTCGGGCTTGCTGGAGGGCTCGGGCTCGTGCCGCTCACAGACATCGTCATGTCCTCAGTCCCGGCGGATGAGGCGGGAGTTGCTTCCGCGGTCAACGACGTTTGCCGCGAACTGGGCTCGGCACTCGGCATCGCCGCAATCGGATCGGTCGTCAACGGTGCGTACCGCTCCAACATTGAGCACGACCTTACTGGCGGGCTTTCGCCCGAGCTCGTTCACCGGGCGAGCGAAGGCATCGGTGTTGCTTCCGCGATAGCAGGAACGCTCCCCAACGATGTCGCATCTCGCCTTCTGACCATCGCGAACGGGAGCTTCGTGGACGCTATCGGAACAGGATTCGTCATTAGTGCGGCGCTCCTGGTCCTGCCAATGATCGCTGCAGCACGGTTCCTCCCGGGCCGAACGCTGCCGACTGCGCCCTCCCTCACTGACCTTGCTGGGGACGCCCTCGGGGGTGGAGAAGAACCAGCTCTGGCCGCCTGAGTCCATTGGAATACCGCGCGAAACGGTGGGCTCAGTCCCACCGTTTTTGCGTCTTGTCAGACGAGTCTGGCTTGCCGCACTCTTCGCCACATATGACGAAGCACGTGGCCGTTGTCTGGCGCGGCGAGCCCGATGCGGCCTTCGAAGCAAGCGGCCTCCCGCCGGTCGGCCGGGCTCTCCGGTCGCGAGGTCTCGTTGTCCGGGAGGTCCCGTTCTCTGAAGAAGCAGCCGACGATGTGAGACGCGCGCTGGTTTCGGTTGACGCAGCGCTCGTTTGGGTCGATCCGATATCGACCCGGGACGGTCGAAACCGGGCGGTCCTCGATGAACTGCTGCGAGATGTGGCAACGCGCGGCGTGTGGGTGAGCGCCCACCCAGATGCCATTCTCAAGCTCGGCACAAAAGACGTCCTGGTCAGGACGAAATCGATGGAATGGGGCAGCGACTGCGCTTTGATCGAAAGCGTTGAAGAACTCGAAGGCCACTTGAAGGGCCGCCGAGTGGAGCACGGGCCTGTGGTTTTTAAGCGGCATCGTGGCAACGGCGGCGACGGCGTTTGGCGGGTCGAGGTGGTGGCCGATGCTTCCTCGGGAAAGGACGACGGATTACTCCGCATTCTCCATGCCCGCCGGGGAAGTAACCCCGAGGACATGCCGGTCGCAGACTTTGTTGCTCGATGCGGTCCTTATTTCGAACGCGGCGGCTGCATGGTTTCGCAGCCCTTCCAGGAACGCTTAAGCGATGGGCAGATACGGTGCTACATGGTCAACCGCCAGGTCAGCGGTTTCGGACACCACTACGTTGGGGGTCTGCTTCCGCGGGCGGTGGGCGAACCGGAACCTCGCAACCCACGCCTCTACTACGGACCGTCTTACCCAGAGTTCCAGGCGCTGAAACTGAAACTGGAGGGCGGTTGGGTCGATGAGATGCTGCGCATCCTCGACATAAGCGGCGACGAACTGCCGGTGCTGTGGGATGCGGACTTCTTCTTCGGCGTCCGAAACGCGGCCGGCGAGGACACCTTCGTATTGTGCGAAATCAATGCAAGCTCGGTTGACATCTTTCCCGGTGAGACGCTGACGGCACTCGCGGATGCTGTGCGCGACCGGGTGGCGACGCCGTAATCGGAACGAGTGCACTGAAACGTACGCACACCCGCACTGGGAGAATGGTTTCCATCGCGTCGACAAACACCTACGCGCGCGACTATGTAAGATACGCCCTACTTCTCAACAGAGGCGAACAGATGGCAGCAGAGATCGTGGCCGGCGCGACTATTTTTACATCGGATGGAAAAGAACTCGGGAAGGTGAAAGAAGTGGAGCCGACCGCTTTCCGGGTTGATGCCCCACGCGCGCTCGATTACTGGCTCGAAAACAGCCTGGTTGCGGAAGCAACGGCTGCCCGGGTGACACTTTCCATCGCCGATTCGGAACTCGGCGGATACAAGATGGACAAGCCTTTCGACCACAATGGCTTCCGTGAGGCGCCCCCGGCATCGTTGGACCGTTCCTCGGTGCAAGCCGACGCGCTACGCCGGGCGGGCCGAGGCGGCCTCTAGCCTGAACTCCTGGCATTCGCTGGCGGGCTCGTCCTGCCGATTGTAGTAAGGCATGCAACTGCGTTTCGTGCTTTTCGGATCCGCTTGTCTTGTCGCGGCCATCTACCTCAGTGCCTCTCGCGGGGCCGCGGACATCATTACATTGGTGGTCGGAATGCTGGCTATCGGTGGGTTCGTGGCCGCGCGCCTCGCTGCGCCGCCAGGCGGCCGACGAAGACAACACGCCAATGGAGCGCCTCGTCCTCGCGCTGTTCAGGAACAGGTTGCGACGCTCGCAGCCAACCTGGCGGCGTTAGCCGACGCGAAATCGGGATTCCCAACCGGACTCGCCGGCGCGGCCGGCCTCTCGGCGTATCTCGTGCACACCGGGAGCAACAAGATCGCGGTGATCAAAGCCCTTCGCTCGCATCTGCCGATAGGCCTGAAGGAAGCGAAGGACTTCGCTGACGCGGCTGACCGTGGCGGACGCCCGCTGCTCGCCGCGACGCTCACCGCGGACGCTGCGCGCACCCTGGCGCACGACGTGGCCGCGGCAGGCGGTCGCGTAGAGATCGAGTAGCGCTATTCGACGGTTATCTTGCCCGTCTTGTCGGGCTTACCAGCGCATTGATACGTGTAGCTCGAGCCCGAATCGCTGAACGTGAACTCGAACGTGCCGGACGTCTGCTCAGGTCCGGTTTTGCCGGCGAACTGGACGGCGCAGGTCGTCGAATCTTTCCATGTCCAGACGACTTTCGTCCCGGCCTTCACCGTTACGGCATCAGGTGAGAATGCTCCGCCGGCGATCTCGATAACCTGGTCCGGAAGGTTGAGAGGCACGGTGGTTTTCAGATCGACCTGGCCGGAAAGGTCGCCAATGGGTTCGTTGTCATCGCCGCCGCCACCCCCACAGGCCGCCAGCGGAATGATGCCGGCGAATATCACCAGTGCGAACGTGGTCCTAAAAGTGCGGCGAAATAAATTCACAATCCCCTCCAACGGCGTAAGGCCTAGATGGCGCGGAATCGTAACAGCCGCTCGCTCGATTACAAGATTTAATTCATGACTGTCTTGCTATCTATGGGCTAACGAGCGAATGGGGTGACACAACTGTCACCTGTCGGGGGGAAACGTAAGCCGAACTCGTCAGTCCGCGTGGACGATGACTTTCACCGTGGACTGCTGTGGAATCTCTGCGAGCCGGAAGAGACCCTGGACCACGCGCGCCTTCGACGACGACGAACCCTCGGCGGAGGCGGTGCGGGAAAGCCAGCTTTCGCGGACGCGAGCGTCGATGTGGATCGTCGGGCCGCCGGCGGTGAGCATGTCGGCTTCGATGTGCACCTCGCCGGGCACAGCGGTCTCTTCGAGCGAGAGGCTGCCGCGACCGAAATCGGCGACGTTGAACTCGCCCGCGAGGCCGGCGAACGGGGTCAGCCGGAGGTGAGTGTCCTCATCGTGGGAAAGCACTCGAGGTGCGATTGAACTTTCATGGCTGCCCGGCATGGTTTCGCCGAAGAGATGCGAAACGCCGGGCGGAAGGTCGGATGCCAGGTCATCAGCATCCAGACTGTCTGGTAGTGTCATACGTGTCCTCCCAACACTTTAAGGATTCGAACGCGCAGCCCGGTTGGGCATGCACAGTTGTGGGGCAATGCGGTGGACGCGGCGTCGGCGAACGGTGTCCTTGTTGTCATTGGTTCCTCTGGACGAAGCGCCCAATTCGCTCAAGGGCACGCTCGATCTGTTCGAAGCTGCTGGCGTAACAGGCGCGGACGAAGCCTTCGCCGCAGGAGCCGAAAGCGCTGCCCGGAACGACGGCGACACGTTCTTCGGCGAGGAGACGCTCGCTGAAGGCCACGCTATCGAGGCCGGTGACTGAAATATCGGGGAAGGCATAGAAGGCGCCGCGGGGCTCGAACGTGGGGAGGCCGATGGCGCGGAACCCTTCGACGATGAGGCGCCGGCGCCTGTCGTACTCCGTAACCATTTCCGTCACGAATGATTCGCCGTGTTCAAGCGCGGCGACAGCTGCGTATTGTGATGCCGTGGGTGCGGACATCATCACGTACTGGTGCACCTTCATTACAGATTCGGCCAGCGCGCCGGGGGCTGCAACCCAACCGAGACGCCAACCTGTCATTGCGTAAGTTTTGCTAAACCCACCGAGCAAGACCGTCCGTCCGTGCATCCCGGGCAGACCGGCGAAGCAGGTGTGCTGCCCGACGTAGGTCATGCGGTCGTAGAGCTCGTCGCTGATGACGGCGAGGTCGTGGCGTCGAGCGACTTCGCCGACGGCAACAAGGTCTTCGCGGCCCATGGTGGCGCCGGTTGGGTTCGAGGGGTAACCAAGCAGGATTGCTTTCGTCCGCGGCGTTACGGCGGCTTCGAGGTCTTCGGGGAGCAGGCGGAAATCGTTCTGGGCGTAGGTGGGCACCGGTACGAAGCTGCCCCCGGCCATGACGGTGGCGGGCATGTAGGCGACGTAACAGGGGTCGGCGCAGAGGACCTCATCGCCGGGATCGAGGAGGGCGCGAAGGGCGATGTCGAACGCTTCGCTGGAACCGCTGGTGATGATGATTTCGTTCCGTGGGTCATAGCGGACGCCGTAGAGACGAAAGAGGTGGTCGCTTAAGCGTTCGCGCAGTTCGGGGAGTCCGTAGTTCGAGGTGTAGTGCGTGTCGCCGCGGGCGATGCTATCGATGGCGGCCTGGCAGATGGGCTGCGGGGTTACATAGTCTGGTTCGCCCACGCCCAAGGAGATCACATCTTCGATGGTGCTGAGGAGATCGAAGAATTTGCGGATGCCGGAGGGCGGTACGGCCTGCATCCTGCGCGAGATGAACCGTTCGGGTCCTGCGCTTGCGGTAGTCATCGTGGGTTCCCCTGTCTCCCTCAAGGCAGCCCTGTCACAGAAAAACCGCCCCGGGGGCGGTCTTCGAGTTAGTTTTCTTGCCTGGTCAGACCGACCGCCAGCATTGCCCGCGCGCACGCGCAGCGGCAGCAGCAGCGGCCGTAGCGAGGGAGGCGGAGAAGAAGGCGTGGTTCGACATTCGCTACGTAACTGTGTCGGCTGCATCAAATAGGATCAATAGCCAGAACCCCGGGTTCGGCCGTCGAATTTCCTCGTTCTTCCCGGTGGGGAGGTGTTGTGGAATCTCCGGGCTGGCGCGAGTATTCGCCACGAGAGCGGCGCAGGGGGAAATCAATGGCTCGAGATGAACTGACCGGACTGACAATCGCGGAGGCCGCGGACAAGCTCGTACGGCGTGAGATTTCTTCGTCCGAACTGACCGAGGCCTATCTCCAGCGCATCGAACGACTGAACCGTTCAATCAACGCATATGTGCTGGTGACCGCCGAACGAGCGCGGGAAGACGCGAAGCGCGCGGACGCTGAAATCGGCTCCGGGGCATACAAAGGGCCACTCCACGGCGTGCCGATTGGGCTGAAAGACCTGTACGACACGGCGGGGATCGAAACCGCAGGCGGCTCGAAGGTGCTGGCGGGGCGCATCCCGGAGAAGGATTCGGCGCCGGCGCGGAAGTTGCGCGAGGCAGGCTCGGTGCTGCTGGGGAAGACCAACACGCACGAGTTCGCGTGGGGCACCACCACGAACAATGTGCATACCGGCGCGACGCACAACCCTTGGGATTTGGAGCGCATCCCCGGAGGGTCGAGCGGAGGAAGTGGCGCGGCTATCGCGGCGCAGATGGCCGGTGGGACGCTCGGGACGGACACCGGCGGGAGCATTCGCATCCCGGCGGCGCTGTGCGGTGCAGTGGGCATCAAGCCGACGTTCGGGCGCGTGAGCAAGGCCGGCGTGCTGCCGATGTCGTGGCAGTTCGACCACCCGGGGCCTATCTGCCGGAACGTCGAGGATGCGGCAATCATGCTGCAGGCGATCGCGGGCTATGACCCGGACGACTTCGCAACCGTGCCCGTGGCGGTGCCGGACTACCGCGCCGAAAGCGAAGGTGGTGTGAACGGCCTGCGGGTTGGTGTGCCGCGCGAGTACTTCTTCGGACTGCTGGATGCCGAAGTGCGGGTGGCGGTGGAGGAGGCGATCGCGGTGTTTGAGGGCCTTGGCGCGATTGTCACGGAGGTAGATCCGGGGTTCACGCGGGACCAGACCAACAAAGCGTGGGGCCTGGTCAACGCGGAGGGCCAACTGCATCATCGGCCGTACTTTGGAGCGCATCCCGAGATGTATGGGAAGGAGTTGGCGGCGGTGCTCCACCTGCCGCTTCCGGACGCGCTGGGCCTGACAGAAGCCTATCGCGCGAGCTACGACATTAAAGAAGGGGTGCGACGCGCATTCGAGACGGTCGACGTGATGGTGGCGCCGACGACGATGCAGGTGGCATCGGTCATCGGCAACGAAGAGGTGGACGTGGAGGGTCACAAGCTGAGCCCGGGAGCTGCGTTCGCATCGCTAACGATGCCGTTCAACATGGCCGGAGTCCCGGCGATTTCGTTGCCGTGCGGGTTCAACAGCGAGGGCCTGCCGATTGGGCTGCAGATCGCGAGCGGACCTTTCAAGGAAGCGACAGCGTTGCGCGCCGCACGGGCGTACGAAGCCGCGACGGAGTGGCACACACGGAGGCCGGCACTCGCGTAGTGCTCAGCGCCAGCGGGAGCTGATGTGGGCGTGGCGGGCGGCGACGGGGGCGATGGCTTCGGCATCGAGAAGGGCGAGCGGCAGTTCTGGTGGGAGGGCTTCGGCCCAGGCGACGGCGGGCGCGGAGATGCGGCCGGTGGTAACGAGCACGGCGCCGGTGGCGGAGATGGCCATGGCGGAGCCGTAGAGCTCGCGCACCTGGGCGGCGCTAACGGCGGCGGTTTCGGCGTAACGCTTGCACTGCACGGCGACTGACTCTCCTTGCCTGCGGGCGACGAGGTCGATGCCGGCATCGCCGGTGCCGCCGCGGTGTTCGACGCGCCAGCCATCGCGGCGGAGCCAGCGGCCGACTTCCTGTTCGAATTCGTGCGGGGGGAGTTTGCGCAGGCCGTGCAGGGTGCGGCGTTCGGCGTGGTGGCGGAGGAGCGAGCGGACACGAAGCACCGCCAGGACGGCGGCGATGGCGAGGGTGAGGGCGCCCGCCCAGCGGTAGCCGCCGGAATCGAAATAGCTCACGGCAGCCGAAATCACTCCGAGGAGCAGGATTGCGCGCGTCATAACAACAAGGATTGTCAAGAGGAAAGAGGAAAGAGGAAAGAGGAAAGTTGCTTCACGGATGGGATATATTTGCGCGGTGGGGCGAAATATCCGGGCGAGGCCATAGTCTCTCTCTCTCTCTCTCTCTCCACGGAGGCGGAAGTGGCAATGCAGGACAGGGAAAACGGTGATTGGGGCTGGGTAACCTACAGCCGCATGCGGGTGTTGCGTGAACTGTCGGCGGATCGGACCGAACGGGAAGCGGCAGAGGTGCTGGGCATGAGCTACGACGGCCTACGCAGCATCGTCGAGACGATAAAGGAACAAGCCGGCCTGGAGTCGGTCCGGGAGATGCGGGGGTGGTGGCGGCAGAACCGGGGATTCTGGCTGGAGTGGGTGCTGGAACAGGCCGGGATGAGCGAAGAAGGGTACGGAAGGTAGGGTGATCAGGGTACGAAGGGTGGGGTGACGGTCGGCACCCGGTATGTGAAAACTTGAGATTGAACGACGATTAGGAGTGCTCCATGGTTCACTGTGCACGTCTGGGATTGTGGGTTTGGACGGTCGGCGCAAGCCTGGCTCTCGTCGCAGGAGCGGGCTCCGCATACGTGGCAACAGGCCAGGCTTTTGGCGGAAACAGTCACGGCACTGCAGTCCGGCAGGTCTTCAGCGAGCGAACCGAATCGCCAGTGGGGACGACCGAAATGCTCGCCGAAACATGGGTGCTATTGGACGAGGATGACAACATTGTTTCGTTCTTCGGAGCCTATTTCGACGCCGACGGACGCCTTAGACAAGCTCAGTACCGCACCGACGCGGCGGAGCTCGTTTGGTGGGCGGAAGGTCGCGGAGGAGGCACTTGTGTCGAACACGCGCCGCCCTCGCCTCAGGGGCTGGTGGGATTGACTCCGAGCTCGTGGGCCGGAGGGCAACTCGCTGCGGCGGGATATCGTCGCGGGGGAACGCCAGGAGACCCGGGCCTAGCCGACTCGACCGAACCTCCTGGCGAAGTGCCGCTGAGCCACCGCGAGTTCAACCTTGTCGAAACCACAGTGTGGACCGCCCAGGAGAGCAAGGATGGAGCCATCAGGGATCGGACGCTCGCCGTTGCGGCTGACGGTACTACAGTTGGGTTTTGGAGCGTCTTGACCCGAGAGCAGGCCAAGTTCGGCGGATCTAATTCGAGGGTGTTGAAGGTGCTAGAACTGTTCCCCGAAGAATCTTTCGATTCTGCTCGAGCAAAGGTGGATTTTGATGGCTTCCCGAATTGCGACTAATTTTGGTCTCCGGATCAGCCTCCTCGTGCTGGCCCTGGGGGGCACCGTCATCTGGGGCGGTGCGAATGCAAGACCAGCAGCGGCAATCTGCCAGTATGCCTTTCAATACAGCCCAGGCGGTGACTACACATACACGAGCGGGTATCGCTGTTCTAACACGACCTTCTCGACTTGGCAGGTCTCCGACTGGACCATCGTACAGTACTGGGATACCTCACCTGCGCAACAGTACGAGGTTGGAGCCTCGGTGTATGGGTATGATAGGTGCGGATCGGGCGCGTATGTCTACGAAGCGGGCGATTACCATTGGGAAAACAACACCCATTGGAGTGACTGGGCATATGGAGAAGGTTATTTTCTAGACTGCGACCCTTCCAATCCTCACGAATATCGAGTTCATTCATGGCACTACAGAACACCGACCTCTACCTCTTTAATCATCTCGATTTTCGGCGGATACTGGTATCACTGACATTGCATCTGGCCTAACTGGCTCGGTTAAAGTGCGATTCTAGCTGACGGAGACGCGGTTGTGCGGCGGCTGGCTGAACTTGGGTTCTCAGCTGAGCCGTTCGAGGCGGAAGCCTGTTACAAGATCGAGACGGTCCTGGCCGAGGCAAAGAAAGTGCGGGTAGACCTGGGGTGCCGGGAGTCAGGGGGGCGTTGAGTGATACTTGGCCTTGCTGCGTGGCTGGTGTGGATGCTGGTGCTGTTCAGCATCGCGTTCGCTGCTACGACAGCGATTGCTGTCGTGGCGGGGGCATCGGTCGGCATAGGCATCAGGTGGAACACGGGTGAGTGGCCAGCCTGGTACGGGAAGTTCGCGACCGCCCTCGCCTGGTGCGTCGCCTTCGCTGCGATGGTTGCCGGGATGACGGCGTTGTACTGGTTCGGGCTGCGCTAGAGGTTCGCCAGCAGGTTGGCCTGCTTCGAGGCAGTCTCGTAGGCGCTGGCGACCTGGAGGATGTGGCCTTCATCGTTGAAGTTGCCAATGATCTGGAGGCCGACGGGGAGGCTTTCGCTGAATCCACAGGGGACGCTGATCGAGGGGAGACCAGCGACCGAGGCGGGCAGCGTGTAGACGTCGTTGAGGTACATGGCGTAGGGGTCATCGACCTTCGCGCCGATGGGGAAGGCGACCGTGGGCGAGGTCGGCGTGACGATAACGTCGTATTTGGCGAAGGCGGCCGCGAACTCGTTGTTGATGACGGTGCGGACCTTCTGGGCCTTCAGGTAGAAGGCATCGTAATAGCCGGCCGAGAGCGCGTAGGTGCCGAGCATGATGCGGCGCTTGACTTCGTTGCCGAAGCCCTGGGCGCGGGTCTGTTCCATGTTGTCCCACATAGTGGGGCCAGAGCGGTCGCTGAAGCCGTACTTGACGCCGTCGTAGCGGGCGAGGTTCGCAGAGGCCTCGCTCGGGGCGATGATGTAGTAGACGGCGAGGGCGTGTTCGGTGCTGGGTAACGAGAGCGAGGTGTCGATTTCCGCGCCGAGACCTTCGAGCGTCTTGAGGGCTTCATCGATGCGGGCTTTCACGCCGGGCTCCATGCCGCTGATGAAGTATTCCTTCGGGACGCCAACCTTCATGCCCTTGATGTCACGGCCAAGGTAGTGGCGCATGTCGGGCATGGGTTCGGGGTTGCTGGTGCTGTCGCGGGAGTCGTGGCCGCCGATGCACTGGAGCATGGTGCCGACGTCTTCGACATCGCGGCCAATGGGACCGACCTGGTCAAGCGAGCTGCCGAAGGCGACGATGCCGAAGCGGCTGACGCGGCCGTAGGTGGGGTCGAGGCCGACGACGCCGCAGAGCGCTGAAGGCTGGCGAATTGAGCCGCCGGTATCGCTGCCGAGGGAGACCAGGCATTCGCCGGCGGCGACCGCCGCGGCGGAACCGCCCGATGAGCCCCCGGGGACGAGGTCGAGGTTCCAGGGGTTGTGCGTTGGGCCGTAGGCGCTGTGCTCCGTGCTGGAGCCCATGGCGAACTCGTCCATGTTGGCCTTGCCGACCATGACCGCTCCGGCGCGGCGGAGCTGTTCGTAGACATGGCTGTCGTAGGGCGGGATGAAGTTCTCGAGGATCTTCGACCCGGCGGTGGTACGCGTGCCCTTCGTGACGATGAGGTCCTTCACGCCGACGGGGATGCCGGTGAGGGGCGTGGCGGTGCCGTTCGCGTACTTGGTGTCGGCTTCGCGCGCCTGTTCGAGGGCGACTTCCGGGGTGGTGGTGATGTAGGCGTGGACCCTGGATTCGACTGCGTTGATGCGATCGAGGACCGACTGCGTCAGTTCGACGGCGGAGAACTCCTTCGCGCGGAGTTTTTCGTGGGCTTCGTGGGCAGTCAGGCGCCAAAGGTCACTCATTCGAGCACCGCCCGGACGCGGACGTAGCCGTCTTCGGTGCGGGGCGCGTTCGCGAGGGCAGCGTCCTGGGACAGCGAGGGTGAAACTAAATCGTCTCGCATGACGTTAGAGAGAGGGAGCGGGTGCGCGGTGGGTTCGAGGCCTTCGGTATCGACCGCGGAAAGGGCAGTGAAATGGTCGAGGATGCCGGAAAGCTGGGCGGTAAAGCGTTCGACATCGGCTTCGGTGAGGGCGATGCGTGCGAGCCGGGCGATATGAAGGACTTCTTCGGACGTCAGGGCCATGCGGTCAGCGTAAAGGGAGAAGGGAGGAGGGAGAAGGGAGGAGTCGTTTCCGGGGGGTTAACCGCTTGATTCTCCGGGTGCAGAGGGTTTGGTACGGTGATCTGGATTTTGGATTGGGGATTTAGGATTTTGGATTGTCGCCAGCATCCGCGGGGTGAGCGCCAGTGAGTTCGCATGTGGTGCGAAGGCGGTTAGCGGCCCGGCGGGAGCGGCGCGGATCGAAGGCACGGCCATTCCTCATCGCTATCGTGGGGTTGCTGGCCTTTGGGACGGCGATGGCGGCCGCGGGTGTCGGCGCGCTTTTCACCATCTACAACAGCTACGCCGATGACTACGTGCCGATCGAGGAGAAGCTGCTTCAACGGAGTGTGGGCCTCACGACGATTTACGACCGGGGCGGGCCGGAGAACGGTGTCGAACTGGGGAGCCTGACGAATCCCGACGCGCAGCTGCTCGAACCCGTCCCGCTGGACGCGATCTCTCCCTATCTCGTCAACGCAACCGTTTCGACCGAGGACAACTCGTTCTGGGACAACCCGGGTATTAACTTCACGGGCCTGGCCCGCGCCGCCTTCGAACGGTATGTGCGGAATGAGTTCGATAGCGGTTCCGGCGGATCGTCGATCACACAGCAGTTGATCAAGAACGTGTACATCTGCCCGAACATCACGAATAGCGACGACCCTACCAGGTGCGTCACGGCCGAGCGTACTCTCGACCGCAAGCTCCGCGAGATCGTCTACGCCGTGGAGTTGACCAAGGACTACACGAAAGAAGAGATCCTCGACTGGTACCTCAACCAGATTTCGTACGCCGACCGCTACATCGGTGCGGAGGCGGCGGCGCAAGGCTATTTCCACAAGCCCGCAAAGGACCTCACGCTGGCCGAAGCGGCGCTGCTCGCCGGGGTGCCGCAGTACCCGACGCTCTACCACCCGCGCTACAACTGCGTGAAGGCGGACGACGGGAAGACCTGTGCGCTGGACGACCTTGGCCGATCGACGGTGACGGGGGAGGCGAAGAAGCGGCAGGAAGACGTGCTGGACCTGATGCTGGAGCACGGGCGCGCAACGTCGGAAGAAGTGGCGGCGGCGAAGGCGGAAGAGGTAAAGGTCTACCAGGCATCCAACCCGCTGAAGGCCGAGGCCTGGATCGACAACCAGGTTGAACCTCGGCTGATCCGTATGTGCAATGCGGGGCTACTACCGATGCCGGCGGGCGTCGACGATTGTTTCTCCTGGGTCCATTCAGCCGGCTACAAAGTGACCTCGACGCTCGACTACGAAGCGACGGAAATGGCCCGACAGGAATCGTCGAAGTGGATTGCAGACGGGCTCGACAACGGATGTGAGTGTCACAACGCTGCGGTTGTCACGATCGAGCCGACAACGGGCGAGATCATCGTTTACTCGCCGAACATCGATCCCACCTGGCGTTCGGACCCACGGGTTGCGGGGAATATCGACCAGTTGACGGAGATCAACCAGCCGGGGTCTTCGTTCAAGCCGGCGGTCTACCTCAACTGGTTCGACACGCAGAACAAATCGCCGATGAGCATCTTCTGGGATACGAGCCCGTTGGCCGTCGAGGGGACGGAGATCGTGAACCCTCGACCCGGCGAGCCGAAGACGGAAGGCTTGATTTCAGCGCGCGCGGGCATGGGCGGATCGCAGAACGTCCCGGCCTTCCGAGCGGCGACCGAAGGCGGCGTCGACAACGTGATTGAGACCGCGAAGAAGCTCGGAATTACGACGCTCACGCAGCATTTCGACCCGACGTTCACAAACCACGAGGCGATCACCTACGGCGCCTCTATCGCGACCGGCGGGGCCAATATCAAGGCGGTCGATATGGCGTTCATGGACGCCACGATCGCCAACATGGGAAAGATGGTGGGGACGCCCAGTTACGCCCAATATCTCGACTTAAGCGAGATGAAAGACACGACTAACGGTGTCGGCGCTGACTACGAGAAAGCGAAGGAACAGGCGATCGAGTTCCAGCGGGGCAATATTCGGCTGAAGGGCACGCGTGAACTCGATCCGGTGACGGTCCTGGAAGTCCAGGACAAGGATGGAAACGTTGTCTACCGGGAGCCGGACCAGCGGGCGTCGAAGCAGACCATCGACGCAGGTTCAGTCTGGCTGGTGCACAGCATCATGTCGGACTGCACAGCGCGGTTCATCATCTGGGGCTGTGGTGGTTCCAATGTAGACCGAGGGCTGGACTTCTATGCGAACGGCGTTCGAATTCCCTCAGGCGTGAAAACCGGGACGCAGCAAGGTTACACGAGCGCGCGAGACACTCTCGAAACTTGGATGACCGGATACTCTCGCCACGCCGCAACGGCGGTCTGGGTTGGGAACGCCACGAACGAGAACGTGAACGACAGCGCGTTCGCCAGTGCGAATGCCACCATCGCGCTCTGGAAGAGCTGGATGGGCGAGTACCACGAGTTACTCGCATCACGGGGCGTGACGGATATCGCAGAGGGTTTCGACGACATCAGGCCGCCGAATGTGGCGTACCGTTCGTTCGAGACGCCCGCGACTGACCGCGTCCTCGGACCTGACTTCAAGTATTGCGACCAGGTGGTGACCGCCTGGGTGCGGACGGACGTGACGTACGAGTCGCAGTGCGAGGAGAAGGAGATCGACACGAGGAACGGGCTCCTGGCGACGGCCGACACGCCGGCGGCGTTCCGCGAGCTGAAGAAGTTCGTGAAGCTGCCCACGTTCAAGCCGGAGCCGGCGAAAGAACTCGCGAAGGAGTTCGGCATCCCAATTGCGCCGACCGAGAAGAGCAACGGCCAGGTGGCGCTCGCGATTTCGAACCTGCAGAACGGCAGGACTATCAGCACGACCTTCCAGGTAACAGGCATCGTGAACGTGCCGGACCTGAAGAAGTGGACGCTGGAGATCGGCGAGTCTTCGAAGCCGACCGAGTGGAAGACCATTGGCAGCGGCACGACGCCTCTGACCAAGGAGAGCCCGCTCGGCGTGATTGAGCCGCGCGACCTGAAGGACAACACGGTTCACACCGTCCGGCTGACAACGGACGACGGAAAGGGCCTGAAGGTCACGGTGGTGATCAACATCAGACGGACCGGAGTGCCCAACAACCCGTTCGGGACGCCGACGCCGTTCAACGGGACACCAACGCCTACGCCAACGGGGAACCCGAACTTCCCGGTCGGGACGGTGACGCCGCAGCTGCCGGTGCCGGACTAACGGGGTCGTAGGTCTTCGGTCATAGGTCATCGGCGCGTGGTAGGCGAAAGGCTTCGCGCTCAGTGACGGGATGCGGGCGAGGGTGGACGGGGTTGGAAGGCGCGGCTGGCGGGACCTGTCGGGCCGTTGGCGTACGGGCGGGGAGACTTACCGCGACGTTGCGCCCAGACGAGGTAGGAGGTCATGAGTGCGCCCCATAGCCAGTTGGTTCCAGTGTCGAGTGTGGCAACATCCAAGACCGTCGCGACAAGGAAGGCTAAAACGGACGCTAACATGACCTTCTTCATCGACCACCCGTGGAACCACTTCCGCTCCAGGAAAAGCAAAAACCAGATCAGGGGAAGGTTAAGAACCAACACGAGCGCGGCATCGAGAATTTCAAGTGCGAACACAAGATGCCCCCAGAGCAACGATCCTGAAATTATTTTCGGCGATGCAACGTAAATCGCCAGACGGAACGACCACCGGGAATCGGACCGGTGGGTGGGCTCAGTGCTTTTGGAACGCGCGGCTGGCGGGACCGACTTCCGGCGGGCTCGGCGGCGTTAGGATTCGGGGGCCGCGGAAAGCGAACAGCGTGATCGCCCACCAGAGCGGGACGAACGGCAGGCCATCCCGGGCCTGGTACGTGACCAGGTCGACGACGCATAGCGCGACGCCGAGAGCGAACATAATCGCGACGAATCGGCCGCCGATGACGCCGCGAGGCCAGTAGAACGCGACCGCAGCGAGGCCGCCAAGCCAGAAGGCGAAGTTGAAGACTTCCCAGCCGATGCTGTTCAAGAGCCGCACCTCCGGAACCGTCGTTCCGAATCGAGTATAGCGGCGGGTGTCTAGGTAAGGCCGAACTCCTCCGCCAGGAGGCGGTAGGACTGTTTCCGGGCTTCGAAGTCGTAGGTGATGGTGACGAGCATGACTTCGGATGTGCCGTAGAGGGCCGCCAGGTCCTCAATGCGCGCGCGGACGGTACCGGGCGTGCCGTGAATGTAGGTGTGCCGGAGATAGGCGAGGTAATCGAGCTCCGGCTCGGTGTAGTCGATGGCCATGGCTTCTTCAGGTGTGATGATGCCGCCGCCCTGTTGTCCCCGAGCACGCGTGACCACACGTGAGCCCCAGCGGCTCCAGCTCAGGTATTCGGCTTTCTCTTGCGTCTCCGCGCAAGTCACGGATGTTGCGATGGCTGTCCGCGGTTCGCTGAGGAAGGGCGACGGCTGGAAGGAGCGCTCGTATTCGCGAAGGACGGTTTCGGGGCCTTCCTGGCTGATGAAGTGAGCGAAGCAGAAAGCCCACCCGAGTTCGGCGGCGTAGTGGGCACTGGCGCGAGAGCTGCCCAACAGCCACATTTCGGGAAGCGAGTCGCCGGCGGGCTGCGCCTTGAGGCCGTGATACGGATGGTCTGGTGGGAGGTTGCCGGCCATGTAGCCGTAGAGGTCCATCAGCATCCCGGGGTAGCGGTCGACATCGGTCATGGCGTGACCATCAGCGAGGGCGCGAGCGGTGCGGGTGTCGCTGCCCGGCGCGCGACCGACGCCGAGGTCGATGCGACCCGGGTGGAGGGTTTCGAGCATGCGGAACTGCTCCGCCACTTTCAGCGGCGCATAGTGCGTGAGCATCACGCCACCGGAACCGACGCGGATCTGCCTGGTCTGGGCGGCGATGTGACCGATGAGGATCTCCGGCGTGGCCGAGGCGAGGCTGGTGCCGTGGTGTTCGGAGAGCCAGTAACGGTGGTAACCGAGTTCATCGCAGAGGCGTGCGAGCTCGAGGGTTTCGGCGATGGCCTGGGCGGCCGTACCGCCTTTGCGGATGGGAGATTGGTCGAGGACGGAAAGGCGGAGTGGGGTCATTTGCTGCCATTATGCGTGGGCGCTCGCCCGGATTCTTCAGCGAGGTTGGCCAGCCATGCGGTGCGATCGGGTTCAAGCTGGTCCCAGGTGAACCGCCAGCGCCAGTTTCCTTCGGCCCGGCCAGGGACGTTCATGCGCGCTTCGGAATCGAGTTCGAGGACGTCTTGCATCGGGATAATGGCGGTGTTGGCGACCGAGTGGTACGCCGCCCGGATCAGATCGTTGACGATGTCGTGACCATCGACCGAAAGGTAGTTGCGTACGCTGTGGCGCTCGGCGGGCGTGGCCTTCTCGTACCAGCCCAGGGTGGTGTCGTTGTCGTGGGTGCCAGTGAACACGACCTGGTTCTTGATGTGGTTGTGAGGCAGGTAGGGGTTCGTGGAGTCGCCTGCGAAAGCGAACTGGAGGACGGCCATGCCGGGGTATCCGAGGGCATCACGGAGGGCGCGGACCTCGGGGGTTATGAGGCCGAGGTCTTCGACGATGATGTTGAGTTTGCCCATTGCAGATGCCATGGCTTCGAATAGCGCCCGTCCCGGTCCAGGCTCCCAATGACCCTTGATGGCTGTCGCCTCGCTGGCCGGGATCTCCCAGGCGGACTCGAAGCCACGGAAGTGGTCGATGCGCACGCCGTCGAATAAGGCGAACGTTCGGCGCATCCTGCGCAGCCACCAGGCGAAGCCGTCGTTTCGCATGGCCCTCCAGTCGTAGTGTGGGTTTCCCCAACGCTGGCCGGTTTCCGAAAAGAGGTCCGGGGGCACGCCAGCGACAACACGCGGCATGCCACGCGCATCGAGTTTGAACTGTCCCCGCTCGGACCAAACGTCCGCGCTATCGAGATCGACAAGAATCGGTACGTCGCCGTACAGGGAGACACCGCGCGAGTTTGCGTAAGCCCGGAGGGCGTTCCACTGGCGATCGAGGATCCATTGGAGGAACACGTGGTACGAGATCTCGGCCGTCAGGGCGGGACCGATCGCGTCCCCTTCGAGTGAGCCGTCGCGCTCCGAGGCCGGCCAGAGCCACCATGGCTGATCGTGGGATTCGCGGAGGGCGGCGAAGTGCGCGTAGGGCTTCAGCCATGGACGTGCCCGGGTGAAGGACTCCAACTCCGATGGTCCGTGCGTGGCGGTGAAGTTCTTGTGAGCAACACGGAGGAAGGGTTCGCGGTGGGCGCGCAAGGCTTCGAAGTCCAGGTTATGCGGGTCGCGGTCGGGTGGAGTGAAGTCGATGTCGGGGTCCAGCAGGCCGTTCCTCGCCAGATCCGGGAGAGAGATGAGCATCGGTTCGAGCGCGAAGGCCGAGCGGGCCGCATAGGGTGAGTTCTCCGGGCCAACGGGGCCGGGCGGCAGCATCTGCCAGAGGGAACACGAAGCGGCGGCGAGGAAGTCGACGAATTTGCGGGCGTCCTCACCGAGACCACCCGGGCCTGGCAGAGATGTTGGATGCAAGAGGATGCCGCTGAGTCGCTCGGACATGCCCCGAGTATCGAGCGCGGGGCCGACTATTGCGAACTGGCCGAGGTTGGGTGCTTTACGGGTCAGGCCGTTGTGGCGCGATCCTGGTTTCGATCCCAGACCGGGATAACAACTTCGCCGGCGACCGGGAGTTCGGAGGCCTGGAAGAACCTTCGCCGGGGCCACGTCGAGGACATCGCGGCGCGATTCTTCGACTTCCGGAACGGGATTGGCCGGCTGGAGATGCCATTCATCGTGTTTGCATGTTCGACGATGCGCGCTAGGGAAATCCCTGAGAACCGGTGGAGACAAAGCGAACGCGGGGTTACAAGGACGTTGCAGAAATTTGGGCTCGGCGAGCCTCGAAAACGTCCTGTTCAAGCTGTTCGGGTTCGGCCGGTGGCAGTTCGGTGGCGCCCGGATGGCGCTACGGGTTTCCCCCTAGTGAACAGTTGGTTCGGTTGTGCCGAAGATGATGACAGGTAGCCATCGGGGCGCCGCGATAGCCCCGGGACCTGGAGCACGGCGATGACCAACAACATGCGCGTTTGCCAGCACTGCGGACTTCCCTACGACTGGCGTCGATCGCCGTCCGGCTCCTTGAAGATGACGTATTGCGGGTCGCTCTGCGAACGGGCCGACCTCGGATTCACGATTGAGACGTTGCTCAATGATGTCCAGGTGTACCGGATCGACTGGAAGGAGCTGCTCGCCGCCTGACAGGGAATGAGCCTGGCTCTCCAACGTAAGATCCACCTCCGTCGTAGGTCTTAAGGATGAGGGCAAATGCTCCCCGAGCACCACGTGCGCCGGCCGACGCACTGGCACGCTAAGTGGGAAGGGCTCAGAGCCTTCAACGGAGGACTACGGACATGGCTACGAACATCACGAGCATCAGCGACCAGGCGAACATCAAGAGCTGCAGGCGATGTGGCATCCGCTACGACTGGCGGCGATCCCCGAGTAGCTCCCTGAAGATGACCTACTGCGGCTCACTCTGCGAACAGGCCGACCTCGGCTTCACCATCGAAGCGCTGCTCCGCTACGAGCGCGACGTTACCCCGATCGCGGCGTAAGGCCGTTTTCGTAACGCGAACGTAAGGTGAGTCTCTTTACGCAACTCATATGAGCGTTCTACGCTGGATCCAGCCCAGGCACCCGACCCTTCCGTGGAAGGGCGGGGAAGCCACGGGCGGGGAGTTTAATTCGATGGTTGAAACACCGATCGGCCCCGGACCAACCGGGATGAATATCAACAACATCAGGGTCTGTGCGCGTTGCGGGCTCCGCTACGATTGGCGGAAGTCGCCCAGCGGCATGAAGATGACTTACTGCTCGTCGCTCTGCGAAAAGGCCGATCTCGGATTCACCCTCGAAGCATTGCTGAAGTACGAGCGTGCGACGCCCGAAGAAGAACCTGTGGCGCCAACCCTTTAGAAACGTCCGTCTCCGTTCACGTAAAAAGGCCCGCTTTCGCGGGCCTTTTCGCTTGGCATCTGTACCACTCAGCCATTCAAGGTGAGCGGGGTGTCCTCGCGGTTCGCCCACTCGCGCATCGAGCCGTCGTAGACGCGGACATTGGCGTAGCCGAGGAGCTCCATAACGAACGCTGCATGGGCTGCGCGGATTCCGCCCTGGCAGTAGGTGATGGTCTCTTTGCCACGCTCGAGGCCCGCGTCGTTGAGGAGGGCCTGGATTTCGTCCGCGGGGAGGAATTTGCGGGTGTCATCGGTGGCGACGAAGCGGAGCCACTCGAGGTGATGTGAGCCGGGAACGCGGCCCACTCGCTTGTTGCCGCGGTCGTTCGTGCCTTCCCATTCGCCGTCGGTGCGGGCATCGAGGACCTGGCAGTTCGCACCGGTGTGGTTGTCCTTGAGGTAATCCACGGAGGCGTAGATCGCCGGGTTCGGGGTGGCCTTGAAGGTTGCCTTCGGGGCCCGCGTTGCGTGGAAGGTCATCGGGCGGCCTTCGGTCATCCAGCGGTGCCACCCGCCGTTGAGGACTTTTGCGTTGGTGTGGCCGTAATAGTTCAGGACCCACCAGAGGCGGGCAGCGACAAGTCCGTTGTTGTCGTCGTAGGTGACTACCTGCGTGTCGTTGGATACGCCGAGCTTCCCCATGAGCTCTTCGAACTGCGCCTGCGGCATCACGAGGGTGCCGTGGTCGCTGCCCTCCGGGTCGTCTTCCTTGATGTAGTAGTGGACCGGGAGTTGTACGGCGCCTTCGATGTGAGCGCGGCGGTAGGCCTCGAGGGTGGCGCAATCGATGATGCGGACGTTGGGGTTGTCGAGGTTCGCCTGGAGCCAGTCGGGCTCGGCGAGCAGTTCGGGGTGAGCGTATTCGGACACGGGATGGCCTCCGGACGGTGATGCGCGATGGAGTCTAGCGGAATGGGAGGCCGAGGGTCAGCTTCAGCCGACCGGCGGTGGCGGTTCCGAATCGGCTTTGCCGTCGATTTCCCGGCGTAGCAGCCATCCAAGCCCGGGGACTGCCCTGAGACGATCCGCTGAGTCCGGATTGGCCGCGATCATCGCCTTTAACGTCGAACGCCTTCGGCGCAGTGAGTGCCAGCGGGAGGCGATGCTTGTGAACCAGAGGTCGGCAATAAGCAGGAAGACCAAGAGCGCCGTCGTGCCCTCCGCAATCGTTAACTCGGAAGACGCGTCGAGAAGCGAGACCAGAAAGATCATCGCTCCGGCCCCAAAGGCCACCGCCACCACTGAGACGCCCTGCCACCGATCCCAACGGCCGGCGCTTTGCCAAAACTCCCGCTTCGTCCCGCGAAGCCGAAGCGAAAAGAGGATCCAGGCTAATCCAAGTCCAACGACAACAAAAAGCAGGACCATTGATTCGAGCATACCGCCTCCCGAGAGATGCGGGCCGGACAAAGCTCGATTTGGTATGTTCGGGGTACTAACTCGGAACAGGTGATTTGGAATGGAATATCGATCTCTTGGGCGGACAGGCTTGAAGGTCAGCTCGCTCTGCCTTGGCTGCATGATGTTTGGCGGCAAGACGACGGCGAAGGACTCGTACGACATCATCGACCGCGCGATCGACGCCGGGATCAACTTCATCGACACGGCAAACGTCTACAACCACGGCCTGAGTGAGGAAGCGACGGGCGAGGCGCTCAAGCGGAACGGCAAACGCAACCAGGTGGTGCTGGCGACGAAGGTGCACGGCCGCATGGGCGAAGGCATCAACGACATGAACAACACGCGCCGGCACATCATCGAGCAGTGCGAGGCGAGCCTCCGCCGGCTCGGGACCGATTACATCGACCTGTACCAGATCCACCGGCCGCAGTCGGACATGCCGATCGACGAGACGTTGCGGGCGCTGGATGACCTGGTTCGGTCCGGCAAGGTGCGCTACCTCGGGGCGAGCACATTCGCCGCGTGGCAGCTCATCGAATCGCTCTGGGTTTCGAAGGAGTACGGGCTGAACCGGTTTGTCTGCGAGCAGCCGCCGTACAACCTGCTCGACCGGCGGATCGAACGTGAGTTGCTGCCGATGGCCCAGAGCTACGGCATCGGCATCATCCCGTGGAGCCCGCTGGCCGGTGGACTGCTGACCGGCAAATACAATCGCAACGAGCCGCCGCCCGAGGACAGCCGCTACGCGAACCTCAGCAGCAACCCCATGTATCGGCGCCGCATGAACGACAACATCTGGGATGTGATCGAAGGTCTGGAGAAGCTGGCGGCGGACAAGCGGGTCGAGCTTTCGCAGTACTCGCTCGCGTGGGCGATGCAGGCGCCGGGCGTGACCAGCCCGATCATCGGGCCGCGGACGATGGAGCAGCTCGAGGACAACCTGAAGGCTGCGGACATCACGTTCTCAGAAGAGGAACTGAAGGAAATCGACCGGACGATCCGGCCTGGTACGAACGTGAGTCCGTACTACGAAGCCGACTGGTCGGTGAGCCAGTATCGATGGTAACACCTGGCGGAGGTTTGCAGGTGGAAACTTCAACCACGGTTGGGACGGTCGACGAGTACATCTCTGCATTTCCCACCGAAGTGCGCGAGCGCCTGGAGGTGGTCCGGGCGCTTGTGAGGGAGGTGGCGCCAGCCGCCACGGAGACGATTTCGTACGGCATGCCGACCTTCAAGGAGCACGGTGCGACGCTGGTGCATTTCGCCGCGTTCCAGAATCACATCGGTCTGTACGGGGCGTCGCGAGCGGCCGAGGTATTCGCGGACGAGATCGGCAAGAACAAGACGACGAAGGGCTCGATCCAGTTTCCTTCGAACGAACCGCTTCCGCTGGAACTCATTCGGAAGATCGTGGAGTTCAGGGTGCGTGAGGCGCGGGAGCGCCTGGCCGAGAGAAAGGTCGCGAAGGCTCGGAAGAGGTCCTGAGATTGACACTCTTGGGCGGCGGACGATAGCGTCCCCGCACGTTCCTATTCGGGTACCTGTGAGGCTGTTGCATGAGAGAAATGACTGGCGGCGACGCGGTCTACGAGACGTTGTTGGCGCTGGGCGTCGATACCGTGTTCGGCATCGTGAGTGTACATAACATTCCGATTTACGACGCGATCCACCGCGGCGGCGGCATCAAGGCCGTTGCCGTTCGCCACGAGCAGGGCGCAGTCCATGCCGCAGACGGGTATGCGCGGGCGACCGGGAAGCTCGGAGTTGCCATAACGAGTACCGGGCCTGGTGTGACCAACGGCGTGACGGGCCTGTTTGAGGCGGGATTCGCCAGCAGTCGCGTGATGATGATTTGCGGTCAGATCGATTCGGTGTACTACGGCAAGGGCAAGGGTTTCCTGCACGAGGCCGAAAACCAGTTGCCGCTTCTCCGGACGGTGACCGGCCGAACTGAATCGGTCCGCAAGCCAGAGGAGATCGGCGAAGCGATTTTCCGGGTGGCACAGGACATCAACACCGGGCGTCCACGGCCGGGGGCCGTTGAAATTCCCATCGACTTCCAGTACGCGCGCGCCGAAATCGACATCCCTCATGTGGAAGCCTGGCAACGAAAATCGCCGGACAAGACGGCCATTGCCGCGGCCGCGGAGGCAATCAAGGCAGCGAAGAAGGTCGCAATCTGGGCGGGTGGCGGTGTGCTCACGGCCGGGGCGGAAGGCGAGCTCACGCAGCTCGCGGAAGCGTTGCAGGCGCCGGTGTTCACCTCCGGCAATGGGCGCGGCAGCCTCCCGGAGGACCATCCGCTTTGCATGGGCCCGCTGACCGCGCAGCCGGGTGTCGGTGAGACCCTCGCTGAAGCGGAAGTTGTTGTAGCAGTCGGCACCCGCTTCCAGGCGGGCCAGACGCGCAACTGGACGTTGCCGCTTGGCGGGAAGCTCGTCCACATTGATGCAGACCCTGGGGTTATTGGACGGAACTACAGGGCCGATGTGCCGGTCATCGGCGACGCCCGGCTGAGCCTTGCGGCGCTGTTGAAGAGCCTGGATGGCGCTCGCAGCGAAGGCGCTTACCTCGCGCGCGCCCAGGAACTGCGCGATGGAACGCGAAAGCAGATTCGAGGCGAAATCGGCCCTGACTACGAGAGCATCATGGATTCGATGCGGGAATTGTTGCCTCGCGACGGCAACGTGGTCCGCGATGCGACCGTGCCCGCCTATCTGTGGGGCAACCGCCTGATGCCGATCCTTTCGCCGCGGACCTCGATGAACCCGACGTCGGCGGCCATCGGGCCGGCGCTGCCGCTCGCTATCGGCGCGGCGATTGGCAGCGGGAAGAAGACGGCGGTTATCCAGGGCGATGGCGGTTTCATGCTGAACATTGGCGAACTGGCGACGGCGGTGCAGTACAACGCCCCGGTCATCACCTGTGTGTTCAACGACCGGGGGTACGGTGTGCTGCGGTCGATCGAGGGGCGCACGTTCGATGGCCGGCAATTCGGCGTCGAGCTGGCGACGCCGGACTTCGTGTTGGTCGCGAACGGGATGGGCATGAAGGCGGAGCGTGTAGAGAGCGCCTCGGCGTTCAAAGACGCATTTGCGCGTGGACTTGCGAACGATGGGCCGTACCTCATCGATATCGACATGACAAAGCTCACGCCGATGGCCGGGCTGGGTACTCCGCCTCCGAAGAAGGGTTGAGGTAGTCCGCAACAAGCAAGACTTGGCGAGTGGACTGAGATCGCGCGAAGGGGCCCCGAACGTCGAGGCGGTGACGAACCTCCTGAACGAGTTCGAACACTCGCACAGCGCGCCGGAAGTCTGCCCTGTTGGCAATCCCAGGAGTGGTTAGATGCGCATTGGAACCGTTAGCGTCCTGGTGGATGACCAGGAGAAGGCCCGAAAGTTCTACACGGAGAAGCTTGGCTTCCAGGTGAAACACGACGTCGATGTCGGGGGTGCGCTCTGGCTCACGGTCGTCTCTCCCGAGGACCCTGGCGGCACCGAGATTCTGCTCGAGCCAGATTGGAACCCGGCGGTGCCCGCTAAGGCCTGGAAGGCCGCACTGCATGACAATGGTATGCCAGTGATCATACTCGCCGTGGACGACGTGCGAGCCGAATTCGAACGCCTAAAGGGAATGGGAGTCACATTCCAGGGGGAGCCCTCGGTCCAGGGCGAAGTTGTAGCGGCGACCCTGGACGACACGTGTGGGAACTTCGTCATGATCACGTCTCCGGCCTGAACCGGGTGGATTTCATTCGCCGTTCCCCTGTGTAGAATGCCGGAAATCGTTAGCCGCACGCGAAACAACGAGGGGAAGCCATGACCGAAAGCGCGACTACAGCAGACCTTGGATTCGACCCGGATGCTCTCCGGGAGAAGTATCGCGAAGAGCGTGACAAGCGGCTGAGAGCAGACGGGAACGAGCAGTACACGGAGGTTGCGGGACGCTACGCGCATTACCTCGCGGAACCGAACGTCGACTGGATTGAGCGTGAGTCGAAGACGGACACGGTCGAGGTCACCATCATCGGTGGCGGGTTCGCGGGGCTATTGATCGGCGCGCGGTTGCGGGAGGCTGGTGTCGACGACATCCGGATGATCGACAAAGCATCGGATTTCGGCGGCACGTGGTATTGGAACCGTTACCCGGGCGCGGCGTGCGATACAGAAGCATACATCTACATGCCGCTGCTTGAAGAGACTGGCTACATACCGACGGAGAAGTACGCGAAGGGGCCTGAGATTTTCGAGCACAGCCGGCGGATCGCGAGACACTTCGACCTGTACCGCGATGTGCTGTTTCAGACAGCGGTGACGGAACTTCGCTGGGACGAGCGGGAGAGTAACTGGGTTATTTCGACCGACCACGGCGACCGATTCCGGTCGCGGTTCGTTTGCATGGCCAACGGGCCGCTGAACCGCCCGAAACTGCCGGGCATCGAAGGTATCGAGTCCTTCAAGGGCCACTCGTTCCACACGAGCCGCTGGGACTACGACTACACGGGTGGCAACAGCTACGGAAACCTTGAAAAGCTGAAAGACAAGCGGGTTGGAATCATCGGGACGGGCGCGACTGCCGTCCAATGCGTTCCGCACCTTGGCGCCAGCGCGAAAGAACTGTTCGTCTTCCAGCGGACGCCTTCATCAATCGATGTGCGGGCGAACCGGCCGACCGACCCCGAATGGGTGAAGACGCTCGAGCCGGGCTGGCAGCGAAAACGCATGGAGAATTTCTCCCTGCTCACCGGGGGCGGTTTCGCCGAGGAAGACCTGGTGATGGATGGCTGGACCGAGATTATCGGCGGGCTGTTGCGGGCGATGCGCGAACGCAAGGAAGGCGTCGACCCCGCGACCATCCAGCAGACGGTCGAACTGGCTGACTTCCGTAAGATGGAACAGATCCGGGCTCGCGCTGAGGCACTCGTCGAAGACCCGGAAACGGCGGAGTCGCTCAAGCCGTACTACCGGCAATTTTGCAAGCGCCCGTGTTTCCACGACGAATACCTGCAGACGTTCAATCGGCCGAACGTCACGCTCGTCGACACTCACGGCAAGGGCGTGGACCGCGTTACCGAGAAAGGGGTGGTCGCGAACGGCGTCGAATACGAAGTGGATTGCCTCATCTTCGCGACCGGATTCGAGGTCGGGACCGAGCTGTCACGGCGAGCCGGTTACCAGGTTTACGGGCGTGACGGACAGACGTTGCAGGGCAAGTGGGAAGACGGCGTTTCGACACTTTTCGGCATGCAGAGCCGCGGGTTCCCGAACTGCTTCATCATCGGGCTATCCCAGGTCGGGGGCGGGGCGAACATCCCGCACGTTCTCGACGTGCAGAGCCGCCACGTGACCTATGTGATCGATGAATCGCGAAAGCGCGAGGCCACCGAGGTTGATGTCGATGAGGAAGCGGAAGCGAACTGGGTGCAGACGGTGGTCAACGCTTCGGTTGCGAACGTAGCCTTCCTGGAATCGTGCACACCGGGGTATTACAACAACGAGGGCCAGCCGAACGGCGACTTGATTCGCCAGAACGGCGGCTATGCGCCGGGGATCATGGCCTTCGCGAAGGTCCTCGACGATTGGCAGGTGAATGGAGAGATGAAAGGTCTCGAGTTCTCGCGCTCTTAGCCGCACGTGATCGAAAAAAGAGGCCCGGCAATCGCCGGGCCTCTTTGCTTTCGGACTGAGAGGAGATTACCCGACGGACGCCGGGTTCTTCTCTTCCATTTCCTTCAGCACCTGGCGCATCTTCGTCCAGCGCTCCATGCGAGTGCGGGCTGTTTCGTCGAGGGTTGAAGGATCGATCTGGGCGACCATCGCGCCGTAGGCCGGGTACGAAGGAATCTCGTCGTCGGTGAGTTCCTTCATCCACTGCTTCCGGCTGAACGCCTTCTCGATGTATGGAGCGAGTTCATCGGCCTTCTTCTTCTCGCGCGCTTCGATCTCCTCGGTGAATTCCGGCTTCACTTCGGCGGCGAAGAGGTTGAGCGAATCCATGATGTGCTCGTGCTTGTTCTTGCCGCCCTGCTGGATGAAGACGGTCTGGTCGACGCCAGCATCGGAGAACTTGCGGAGGTGAGCGCGAAGCTGGGCGGGCGTACCGATACCATCGCCGCCGCCACCAAGGAAGTCGAGGGACTCGGCGCCCATAGCGGCCTTCACGGCTTCATACTGCTTCCAGACGTCGGTGCGGCCCGGCTTATGCGTGCCGAACGCATAGTGGTGGCCGAGGCCGAACTGGAAGAACTTGAAACCATCGAAGCCGCGGCGGAAGGCTTCCTCGGCGTCGGGATGGCAGGAGAAGCTGGTGACCATGGCGACGTTCGGGTTCACCGTGTGACCGATCGGGACGCATTCGTTCTTGAAGGTCTCGTAGTAGTCGTCGACCCATTTCTTCGCTTCCGCGGGGTCGACGAAGGCGAAGGTGAGCGCGCCGATGCCGAGCTGAGCGGCAAGGTGGATGGTGTCGCGGTTGGAGCAAGCGACCCAGAGCGGCGGATGGGGCTTTTGGACCGGCTTGGGGACGATGTTCCGCACCGGCATGGAGAAATACTTTCCCTGGTATCCCGGATAGGGATCCATGGCGAGCATGTTCGCCACCTGCTCGACGGTTTCGCGCCACATCGCGCGGCGTTCCATGGGGTTGATGCCAAACCCTTCGAGCTCGGCGCGCGAGGCCGATTCGCCAGTCCCGAACTCGACGCGACCGTTCGAAACCAGGTCCAACGTCGCGATCTCTTCGGCGATGCGGGCGGGGTTGTTGTAGGCGGGCGGCATGAGCTTGATGCCGTGGCCGAGGCGGATGTTCTTCGTCCGCTGGCTCGCGGCCGCGAGGAACACTTCGGGGCAGGAAGAGTGGCTGTATTCCTCCAGGAAGTGATGTTCGACTTCCCAGGCGTACTCGATGCCCAGCTTGTCGGCCAACTCGACCTGTGAGAGGGCGTCCTGGAAGAGTTTCAGCTCCTGACCCTCGTCCCAGGGGCGCGGCAGCTGGTGCTCATAGAAAATTCCGAACTTCATTCGATTCCTCCGTGATGATGGAAGTCTAGCAGAGTCCTTTAGCGTCGTGCGAAGGGTCTTCAGCCCGGTTTAAACAACGTCGTCGCAAGCGCAGGTTCAGAAGCCCGGATTGCGTTGCGCCGCAAGGGACGAGGCTAGAGAATGCCGGCAGACCAGCCGTGGAACCGTGCAGTAGTGCCAAACGAGAAATCTCCAACGCAGCGAAGCCCCGATATGGAAGCGGCGATGACCGCCTTCTTCCAGGCGAGCGCATTGCTGGACCAAATTCGGTTGCGGATCTGGGATCGAGAAAACCTGACGGTGACGCAGCTGCGGTTGCTGGGGCAGCTCCGCGAACAAGAAGGCTTGAGTAACGCCGATCTCGCGGACCGGTTGTACGTGACGCGGCCGTCGGTTTCGGCTCTGCTGGAACGACTGGAACGTGGCGGATTCATCCGGCGCGAGGTTTCGCAAAACGACCGCCGCGGTATCAACATCTGGCTTGAGCCCCGTGGCCGCGCGGTTTCGGAATCGTTGCGGGAAGAGTCCCGGGAATACCTGAGCAGCCTGATGGAAAGCATGAGCGCCGAAGACATCGCGAAGTTCCGCGAGTCGGTCGAGAAGTTCGTTGCTTCGGGCCGCGAGCGGCGCGCCAGGGATCTCGCCGCTGAGAGTTCCTCGAATTCCTGAACCGGGAATGAGCGACGGACTGCGCCTGACCGAGATCCTTACAACGAGCAGCGCCGTCGCGAACTACCTCGGGTCGCCTCTGATCATGCCCTCGCATCTGTTGGCCGCCATCGAGATTCTCGAAGGGAGCAGGACGCTGGACGACCTCGGACGCCCGCTCTCGCCCCTGGTATCCCGGGTTGCGCGAGCGGGCGACGCGGTTGCTCCCGAGATTCGCGAACTCGCGCGACGATGGTTCGCCGAACTTGGCGGCGACCCGACGGCCGAACTCGAGGGGGAAGAGCTGCAGCGGTTCACGCAGGAACTTCGCGTCCTGGCCGCTGAGTCCGGCGAGTAGTGCCGCGTCCACAGCCGAGCGATTGCGGCTAAGGGAGGCGAATCTGATAGTCGAGGTGTGGATAGCGCGTTGCCGATCGTGGCGGGGATTGTCGGCGTTGCTTATGGATGGTTCCTACCTACCTGGCAGCAAGTTCTCTACTCCGAACCCGAGTACCGTTCCGCTCCCGCCACCGGCCGCACCCTCTGGCTGCTTCGCATCTTTGGGATAGCCGGTGCCGGGGCGGGGCTTGCGCTGGCGTTCCGGAGCGACTTTTACGACTTTGGCCCGGCGCTGCTCACCGCGGCCTTCGTACTGGTGCTGGTAACGATCAGCAGCACGGACTTCGAGCGCCGCCGGATACCCAACAAATTGACGTATCCGGCGTTCCTGGTTGCGCTAGCCCTCTGCTGGGCATGGCCGGACCGGTCGGTGCAAGACATCCTTCTTGGGACGGCCGTGGGAGTGGCCGCGGCTGTGCTGCTTGTTGGCCTCGGAGTGTTTTTCGGTGGCGGGGGCGTCGGCCTGGGAATCGGTGACGGCAAACTGATGATCTTGATGGGCGCGATGACGGGTTGGCCGGGAATTCTTCCGGCGCTCTTTTACGGGGTTCTGGGTGCCGGCCTCGTGGCGGTGGTCCTCATGGTGACGAAGGGCAGGGGGGCGACGTTCAGCTACGGGCCTTACCTCGCTGCGGGAGCTGCGCTGGTACTGTTGTTTCCCGATCTCCGGTAAACGGAAACAGGAGCCACCTCGCAAGGTCGCTCCTGTCCGAATAGTCCCGAAGGCCCGCGACTACAGATTGTTCTTCAGCTGAATGATCGCCGGGCCACCAATGATGATCATGATCGCCGGGAAGATGAAGAACACCAATGGAAAGACCATCTTGATAGGCGCCTTGAAGGCTTGTTCCTCTGCCTTTTGGCGGCGCTTCGTTCGAATCACACCAGTCTGAACTCGGATAACTCCGCCGATGCTGATGCCCATCGATTCGGCCTGGACGACGGCCTGGATCAGCTGCCGAAGTTCATCGACGCCGGTGCGCTCGGCCATGTCGACGAAAGCATCTCGGCGGGCGCGGCCCATCTGGATTTCACGCATTGTTCGCGTGAGTTCCTCAGCGAAAGGACCGCGGACTTTTTCGATGACGCGGGAGAACGCAGCGTCGATGCCGAGGCCCGCCTCGACGGACGCGGTGATGAGGTCGAAGGCGTCCGGAAGCGAGCGCCATATTTCTTTCTGGCGGCGCTTCACGCGGCCCAGGAGCATGATCCGCGGACCGTAAATGCCGAAGCCCGTCATCACTCCGAAGGTGCCGAGGATCATCTTGAAGGACTGGCCCATGCCGGCGACATAAAGCGTGGCCAAGATCGGGAGAACCCCTGCCGTGAAGGCACAGATGAGGAGGAACTGCCCCGGCTTAATCTTCAATCCGGCCTGGACGATGGTCTTTTCCAACCGCTCCGACATCGTGGATGGAAGGACGGCGGTCACCCGGCGTCCGAGGCTCTGGATCATTGGACGCAGGACGCGCTGGCTGAACGCCGCGTCGGGGTCGGGAAGGGCTTCTCGATTCGGCCGGGTGTAGCGCAGGCCCCCGAGCCTGGTATCCATGTCTCCCCCATCGGCGGTGCGATGGAAAAGGCCATAGACCATCAGGCTGACGGTAACGAAGGTGCTGATAGCGACGATGATTTCCATGGCTAAATCTCGATATTCACAATTTTTTGAATGAGCGCGAAGCCGATGAGTTCGGAAATAACCGCTCCGCCAAGCATCAAGCGTCCGAGGCTCTCGGTGAAAAGCAGCGACGTGAATTCGGGACTGATGATCATGAAGATGATGAACAATCCGATAGGAACACCGCCCAAGACGTAGCCGGTGAGGCGTTGCTGCGACGTGAGAGTCCGAATCTCGCCGCGGATGCGCTCGCGCTCGCGCATGGTGTGGGCGACGTTGTCGAGAATCTCAGCGAGGTTACCGCCAACGGACCGCTGGATGAGAATCGCGGTGATCACGATGTCGAAGTCAGAGCTGCCGACCCGCTCGTTGAGCGAAGTGAGGGCCTGTTCCACGCTCGCCCCCATCGCGGTATCGCGAAGCGTGCGACGAAGCTCCGTCTGAAGCGGAGCTTGTGTCTGTTCGGAGGCAGCTTCGAGCGCCTGGAGCAAACCGAAACCGGCGCGGAGGCCGCTCGAGAGCATCTGGAGGGTTTCGACGAGTTGGCCCTCCATCTTATGGAGTCGGGTCGACTTTCGGCGCTTCAGCCAGAAGCCGGTCGCGAAAAATCCGAGTGGGAGCCCGGCCAGTGCGAGCACCGGGAGCGGGGCGATCACTGCGATTGCCAGGGCGAGAACGGCTGACACCACGACTCGAACGACGAGGTATTCCTTGGCCGTAAGGGCAAGGCCGGCCCGTTCGAGGTCCTTCGTCCAGTTGGACGCGAGGTTGCCAGAGAGGACGGTGATGCCGGCGAAGTTGACGGAACCTCGGCGCCGGAGGCGCGTCTTGCTTTCCGCCGGCAGCGCGACCTCGGCTTCGCGAAGCTTGTTGAGGCGGGCAGCCGCAGCGACACCCGAAGATCCGACTCCGGCGAACCAGAGCACCCCGGTGGTCGCGAAGACGCCCGCGCACAGTGCAGCAAGAATCATCAGCATGTCTCTACCAGCCTTCCGCGGTGCCGAAGAGCGTGTTCGGCATTTCGATGCCGGCGATGGCGAACTTGTCGACGAAGCCCGGACGAATGCCCGTGGGTTTCATCGACCCATGGACTTTCCCGTCCTCGTCAACTCGATCGAGCTTGAAGAGGAAGATGTCCTGGAGGGTGATGGTCTCGCCTTCCATGCCGCTCACTTCGGTCACATGGGTGACTTTGCGCGAGCCATCCTGGAGACGGCTGATCTGAATGAAGAGGTGGATAGCGCTGGCGACCTGCTCGCGGATTGCTCGCGAAGGTAGTTCCATGCCGGCCATGAGAACCATGTTCTCCATTCTCGCCAGGGCCTCGCGGGGATTGTTGGCGTGGATGGTTGAAATGGAACCATCGTGACCGGTGTTCATCGCCTGGAGCATGTCGAAGGCTTCTTCGCCTCGAACCTCGCCGACGATGATGCGATCGGGACGCATGCGGAGGCAATTCCGAACCAGGTCCCGCTGCTTGATCTGGTTCTTCCCCTCGATGCTCGCGGGGCGAGCTTCGAGCGTGATGACGTGGTCCTGCTGGAGCCGGAGTTCCGATGGGTCTTCAATCGTTACGATGCGCTCGGTATTCGGGATGAACGCCGAGAGGGCATTGAGCATGGTTGTCTTACCGGTGCCGGTACCACCACTGATGATGATGTTCATGTGAGCGCGAACGCACATGGCGAGGAACTCGGCGGTTGCCTCGCTGAGGGCGCCGACCGCGATAAGGTCGGCCATGCGCATCTTGTCGGCCTTGAACTTTCGGATGGTGACGCTTGGGGCCTTCGGCGAAGCGGGTGGGATGGTGATGTTCACGCGGGAGCCATCGGGAAGGCGGGCGTCTACCATCGGGCTGGACTCATCGATACGGCGTCCGAGTGGAGCAACAATGCGCTCCACGATGCGCATGATGTGCTGCTTATCGCGAAAGCGCACCGGGCTGCGGAAGATGCGGCCGTCTCGTTCGAAGTAGACCTTGTCGACGTCGTTGACCATCACTTCAGAAATCGAAGGGTCCCGGAGCAGTGGCTCGAGAGGGCCCAGTCCAAGGGCTTCATCGGCGACGGCCTCGAGGAGTTCTTCGCGGCTGGATCCGCCCAGCTGAATGCCTTCCTGCTGCAGGAGTTCGCGGGCGGCTTTCATCACCGCATCGCGCTGCTGCTCCGGGGCAAGGCCTTCGAGAGCACCGTGTTCGAGTTCCTCGATGAGGAGTTCGTGCAGGCGAATCTTGGCAGCTTCGGCCTGGGGGTTGGCGTTCTTGCCGGTTCCGGTCACCGCTTCGACGGTGCGGGGAGCCGGTCGCAGTGATTCCGGGCGCGACTGAGCCGCCCGTTGCGGAGCTGGTGCCGGCTCGGAGGCTGCTGCCGCGGCACTCCGCAGCGCACTCATTCGTGCCTGGCCGGGAATCCCCGGAGGTGGCGGAGGAACGTTTTCGACGTCTCCCCAGTTGCGGCCCTGCGGGGCCGGACGGCTCAGCTGGCCCGAGGGGCGCAGCTTGCCGGCTTCGGGAGCCGGTGCGGGGCCTAGAGCCGAGGGACGTTCTTCGTTGGCCGGGCGGTCTGGGTCGGGCCCGGTGCCGAGCCGGCGACGCGCACCCGACCAGCCGAAGGCGGGCCGGTCGTCGTCGCCAGATGCACGGCGTTCGCGGAAATCATCAGCCATGGCTAAGGTACCTCGTCTTTCCCGGTGTTAGGCGCTCTTCTTGAACAGGCGGCCGAGACTGAACCCGCCGCCCTTGCGTTGCGTTTTGGATCGCTGGCGGATGCCGGCGAGGGCTCGAGCGATTTCTCGGATCTCGAGAGACACCCGGCTGTTCGGGCGGCTCATCACGATCGGGCGCCCCAGCTGCGCAGCCTTGATGACTTCGTTGTCCTGGGGAATCTTCCACCAGAGCTCCGTGTCCAGCGTGCGCTCGACATCCTTCTCGCGGACGCCGGTATCCATGCCCGCGCGGTTGAGGACGACTTTGATGCGCTCGTCGTCGCTTCCGAAGCGTTCGTTCAACATCTCCAAAGCGAGGACCGTGTCCTTGATGCTGGCCATGTCGAGCGTGGTGATGAGCAGGATCATCGTGCCGACTTCGATCGCGGCAGCGACAATTTCGTTGAAAGTTCCGGGGGTATCCAGGATTACGAAGTCATGCGTCTGAGACAGAACGTCGACGACATCGCGGATGTGGGCCGAACTCAGGTTGCGCCAGTCACTGGGGCGAGTCGGTGCGGGGAGGATCCGGACGCCGGACTCGTGCTGGACGAGATACTCGCCGAGGCTGTTGCGGTCGACGTTGTCGAGGTTTCGGGCCAGGTCGGCGATTGAGCGCTCAACGGGGATGTCCATCGTGATGGCAACGTCCCCGAAGCGGGTATCCATATCGACAAGGGCAACGGTTTGGTGCGCTTCGCTGGCGAGAGCGACGGCGAGGTTCGAGGCAATGGTGGTCTTGCCGATGCCGCCTTTTGCGCCAAAGACTGTGATGATGGTCCCCTGTGCAACCGGGTCGGCCAGCTCGCCGCGGCGACGCATGGCTTCGCGTTCCTTCTTCTCGAGGACCTTCATGATCGAGGACTCGAGTTCTTCGGGGCTGCACGGCTCCTGGATGTAGTCCGAGGCGCCACCAACCATCGATTGCCGCATCAGCCGGATGTTGGCCTCAGTGGAGAACACGATGATCGGAAGATCGGGGAGGCCATCGTTGATGCGCGAGAGCGTCTGAACCGGGCGGACCAGGGGCTCTTCGATTCGCATGAGGACGAGGTCCGGGCGCATCTGAAAGCAGAGGGTGAACGCCTCTACGCCGTAGCCGGCCGTCGCCTGGACCTGGAAGCCGAGCATAGAGAGGGTCTTCGCCATCTCCGCCGAGCTTTCGCGGTCCGGATCAACAACAATAAGTTGCGGTACCCGTGCCATGAATGTTCCTCCACCGTTTCGCACCCCAGGGACCGCCGGGGGCCTTGTCGATTTGTTGGCGTCCCCACCGCCCGTTGAGGGCGGCGGGACAGGTTGAATTTGTTCGCGCGAAGTTACTTCGCGGGGAAGATGTCTTCGTAGCTGAACGTGATCTTGCCGGAGATCGGGTCTGCATCGCCGCGCTGGCGAGGGAGGATCCGATACTGGGCGGTGTTGTCGTCCATGGCGTCGATGAGGGCGACCTTGGCGACGAGGTCCGGCGGAAGGGCAACAGTGATCGAAATCGCTGTCTCGTAGGTGCCCGGATCGCCATCCTGGGCAACGGCCTGCGAGGCCGGGTTCGTGCTAACGGCAGCCGCGCCAGTCGAGTCGTCGGTCTTATCTGCGACCTTGGGATACGTCTTCACGAGGTGCTGCGAGACGGCGAGGATCTCAACGTCTTGCGCGATATAGCCCGCGAGCAGGTCGGGGCGCTGTTCACCGGTGAGCGGATCGGTGTTTGTGAAGGCGGTGATGCCAAGGATATCGACGCGGTCGCCGGGTTGCGGGAGGCCGCCGGCGATCCACGCTTCGTGGGGCACCATGAGGCTGAGCGCGCGCATGCCATCCGGGACTTTCCAGGTGATGGTGTTCTGGGCGGCGTAGGTGCTGATCTTGGAGGTGATCACCTGTTCGCCGGCGTACATGGGAGCGACAGCGATCTGGCCGACCAGCGACTGCGCTTCTGTGTCCTTGAGGTAGCCATCGACCAGGGCAACCGCAGGCACGGTCTTGGTGCCCAGCATGTCGGCTGTGATCTTTTCGCCGACGTTCACGTTCCTGGTGAGGACCACGACCGACTCGGCGCCCGCGCCCGAGTTGAGTTGCTCGGAGATTCCATCATCGCCGCCACGGCTATTCAGGAATGCGAACATGAGCATTGCGCTCAGGATGCCGAATACGGCGGCCAACAGAAGGACGCCACGGTTTCGAGATGAACTGCTAGAGGCTGCGGCGATAGTGCGATTCACAGTGCTACTCCTCCCCTTTCCCTTGCTATATCGGCGGTCTAACCGGGTTCCTACAGGCCGGGTAAACCCTGTTCGTCAAGAAACTGAAACCCCGCCGGATTGGGCGGGGTTTCAGGCTGAATCGAGCGCGAGGTGAATTACTTCACGAGGGCAATGTGCGTCTGTTCGGCGATAGCCTGGAAGGCATCGTCGAGCTGCGCTGGGGTTGGCGCCTTGTAATACATGCCACCACCGTTATCTGCGATCTTCTGGAGGACGCAGTCGAGGACACCGTCGCCCAGGCCAATGACGAAAACGATGGTATCGGCAGCTTTCGCGGCCGTTGCGCGGTCCCATGCATGTTGCATTCCCGTTGTGGCCGGCGAGCACGAAGTTGGGCTGGTTGCGGAACTCCCGGTGTTGCACGAGGAACCCCCGGTGTAAGCACTCGAGTTCGTGCAGTAGTAGTTCGGGATACCGTCGGTGAGGAGCACGATGACCCGGACGGCGTTGGCACGCTTGCCAGTCCCGTCGAGGATTTTCTGACCCGTGGCTATCCCGTGAGCGATGTTCGTCGATCCACTCGGTGGATTGATGCTGTGAATCTCATTCTTCACGCCGGTCAGATCGCTCGAAAGGCTCTGAATGCTCGTCGCAGTTGTCGAGAAAGTCGCAATACCGATCTTGTCGTACGACGGGTTAAAGAGCGTTGTGAAGTACTCGGCTGAGGCGATTGTCCCGTCGAAGGGCTCTGCGCCGTACGGGGCACTCGTGTTTCGCACCGCATTGGCGCAGTTGTTACTCCACGTCTGCCAGATCTCGGCGCCGACCGGGTGAGAGATCTTTGAGGTCGCCTGGCCGGTGTAGTTGTTGGTCTGCGATCGACTGAGGGTGAGCGTCTTGTTGGCCGAGCTCATCGAGGTGATCTTAAAAATTTCGTAGCTTCCCGAGCCGTTGAGCCCGGAATGAATCACGATTCGATCGTTGGTGCTGAACTGCGACATGCTTGCGCCCGAGTTCAGCTTGATTGTGATGGTGCTTCCGCCGCCGGAGGGCATGGGGTCGTGCGAGTTGTCACCCGAGCCGGTGTAGTTGCCGTCCAGAATGACGGGGCGAGCACTCGCCGGGCTGAAGTGCCCGGGGCCAGTCAGGGTCGATTCCGAGCTTTCAGTATGAATTATCGGAGGGTCGTAACACATCGACCCCGAGATATCGAGTACGACGGCGATGTCGAGCACCTGGGACTCGGCCTGGCCTTCGGCGGTCACGTGCCACTTCGGGACACCGAAGAACTTGGCGAACCAGGTTGGAATGTCGGCTTCGCCTTCGATCTTGATCGCCTTGTTTCCCGGGGGATATGAGACCGTGAACTGGACGTTGGTGCCCTGGCTCTGAATGAAGCCGGAGTTATCGATCCAGTACTCGGTGGCCTTTGCGTCGGCGTTGGCCTGGATCGGCATGCTCTGGGCGGCCGCGAGAGCGGCGGCATCGACGCCGGCCTGCATGGAGGTGCGGGCCCAAACGTAGCGGCCGACATCGATGCTCAGGGCGGTGAACCCCAGCAGCACCAAGAAGAGAAGGCCGAACAGCGGCAATGCTTGTCCAGCCTCATGGCGTTTCATGCAACGAAGGAGCGACCGGAACATCGGCAGCCTCCAGAAAGAATTGGGTCGACTACTCGAGTCGCATCGATGTGTGAGCAGTGATCGTCAGGTCTGCGAGCGAGTTACCGCCGATGAGCGCGAGAATGTTGCCCAGCGGGGTGGCGTAGTCGAAGTCGTAGGCAAGGTCGATCGTCACCGCTTCACCGCGAGCGCCCTGGATGTTGGTACGGGTGATTGAGAGCTTCGCCGGGTCCAAGGTGCATTGAGTCGGGTAGGACTCGCAAAAGCTTTCGTAGATGCGAGCGTCGACATCGCTTTGCGGCTTCTGCACGGCGGCGACGCGCGCGCCTTCGCGCGCAGCGTTGGTGACGATCAGCCAGGTGTAGAACGCACGGCCGAAGTCCACCAACCCGAACAGAAGGAGAAGGAAGATCGGGAGGATCATCGTGAATTCGACGAGGGCCTGACCAGCTTCTGTGCGGCGAAGACGCCCAAGCATTCGTCGTATCGGACCACGTCGCGCTGAACGAGGAGATTCGGTTCCTGATTCCACGCCTTACCGCCTTCACTGAGAAACTGCCCCCGCGGGCAGTCCGGATGTAACAAAGGGGTGGGTGACCGTGGTCGCCCACCCCTTTGTTCCTGGGTTCGGCCGAAGCCGAACGAGGGATTGACTTAGATGGAGCCGGCGAGCTGGTTGAGCACGCCAGAGATCTTCGAGCCGAGCAGCGTGACAGCGCCGATGCAGACGACGGCGACGAGCGCGAGGATCAGGCCGTATTCGGCAAGACCCTGGCCTTCTTCCTGATCGCGGGTCTGGTACTTCGCGACCTTGCTGAGAGCCCAATTGTTGAACTTCGACATGATTTTCTCCTACCTCTTTCCTGGTTCGGGGCATTGCCCCATTTGTGTTGCCGAGCCGACGATGCGTCCTGCCTCCCCTGGCGCCTGGCCAGTTGTCCCTCGTGGTCCGGCGGCGAGTCTCGCTTTGCGAGTTGGCCTTCGCCGCCGTCCCGCATCGGGACCGGGCGCTTCGTCGGTGAAGCTATTGGGTATTTCGACGTTTCGTTGGGCGCCTAAAGGTGGGCAACCACTTGTTCACTGTCTTGACCCTTTCATCGGCTTGCCGCTTGCGGATGGAACTGCTTCTGCCGAAACGGAGGGGCACTGCCGAATCTCTATAGAGACGTTCGACACAAACCGCGGACCTCCGCAGGAGATTCACCGTTCATGACTGCTTCGTTCGCAGAAGTTGGATTTAGAACCGCCACCTCTAGCTGGCGGCGCCGCCTTTCATATGGGCAGGACGCGCTCCTGGTTTGCGTTTCGGGCGCCTTCTTTTATGGACACGGCCGGTACGCGATCGAGACCGGTAGCCTCACGAACGTCTTCTTCGCGATCGAGCAGGCGCTGCTGATTGGCATCTTTCTCACGCGTCGCCGGACGAACACGACGTCACAACGGCCGTGGGATTGGTTCATCGCCGCGATCGGTGGCTGGGCGGCGCTCGCAATGCAACCGCACGAGGGTGGCACGACGGGTGAGGCAGTGGGTGCAGCGATCCAATTCGCAGGGCTCGCCCTGCTGATTGTGTGTCTTCTCTCCCTGGGAAAGAGCTTTGGCGTTGTTGCCGCCAACCGTGGGCTCAAGGTGCACGGCCCTTACCGGGTGGTCCGGCACCCTGTTTACTTCGCGCACGCAGTTACCCAGGTGGGATTCATCATCGCGAACCCGTGGTGGCCTAATGTGGCCCTGTTCGCGACCATCTGCGTCTTCCAGGTGCTCCGCATTCGCGCCGAAGAACGAGTACTTAGCGCGACCTCCGACTACGACCAGTACCGCGCGGTTGTCCGCTGGCGGTTGATCCCCGGGCTGCACTGAACCCGATGGGACGCGAGACTAAGCCGGGGGCAGGGTACTGGCGTCGCCAGGGCTGGGCGCTTCTTCCGTTTGGCATCTGGGGCGCCTACATAGCCTTCTTTGCGCTGCACATATTCGTCCGATCCTATGCGGATGAGTTCTTTCCCTGGCGCTCACCGCAAGCGGTGGACCGTAGCTTCACTGGCACAAATCCCTCGCTCTGGCTTCAATCGCACCTTGCCGGGAAGTCGTTTGCTTTGGACCGGGCTGCTACCGGGGCGCATCTTTCATGGTTTGCGTTCCCGTTCCTGGTGGCGCTCGTCATTACCGTTTGCAGACGCGAGCTGCTGGTGAAGTACTTCTGCTGGCTGACGGTGGCGTGGTTCGCCTGCGATGCGTTGTTCTTTTTGCTGCCCACGCGGCCACCGTGGATGGTCGACGACTCTGTTCAGCGACTGCTGTTGAGCCGAGGCTGGGTCGACTATGCGGGTGTGGATACGAATCCGGTTGCGGCGTTTCCCAGCCTCCATGTCTGCATCCCATCGGTGATCGGGCTATTTGTCTGGGTGAACTGGCGTCGCGGCCGTTGGCTCGCCTGGACGAGCTGGGTCTACGCCGGATTCATCGGATTCTCGGTCGTATACCTGGGCGAACACTGGGTGATCGATGTCGTGGGGGGCACGGCAATGGCAGCAATCGTGGCCTACGCACTCTCACATGTGCGGAAAGTTCCGGCCTTCGCTGAATCCAGAGCCACTGACGAGCCGATGCACCGCCCCGGCTCAGGCGGGGTGCTTCGCAAATTCGATGACGGGGAGGCAGCATGAACCCAGGGTGTTACACGAAGCGGAAGAAGATCATGGTTCTCGGGATCATCTGGGTAGCCTTCCAGGTGGCGTTGCTTGCCCACAGTGAACTTCGCGGCCTCGGGGACAACTTCGCCCCCCACCGCGATCTGTCCACGGTAGAGGCCACACTCTTCGGAGGCTCGCCGCCTGCATGGCTGCAGACCCACGCTCCGGATTCTCTACGGTACTGGTTGGACTTCGGCGGGTTCATGAACCATGCATTCTGGTTCGCGTTCCCGCTGATCCTCGGGTTCGCGGTGACTCGGAAGGCTCCCCACCAGCTGGGGCCGTACTTCCTCTGGATTGTCACCGTGAGCGTCCTCGCCGACCTTGTATTCGTGGTTATCCCGGTCTCTCCACCATGGATGCACGAGGGAGTGGCACGGACGCTTACCGACCGGAGCTTCGGACACTACGTGAACGTGGACGACAATCAATTCGCGGCATTTCCGAGCATGCACGCGGCATTGCCCGCGACACTGGGGTTCTTTTTTCTCCTCCGGACTCCAGAGGCGCGCAAACTCGCATGGTTGAGTTTTGGATACGCTCTGTCGGTCGGCATTTCGGTGGTGTATCTCGGGGAGCACTGGCTCCTCGATGTCCTCGGCGGCTATGCGCTGGCCTGTGTTACGGCGTTCCTTCTCTGGCACCCCGGCCTCTTGCGGCTCTACAGCAAGCTTCCTGGTGACCCGATGGGACGAATGGAACGAATCAATCGCGGACTGATGCCGGCTCCCGAGGCCCCAGAAGTCATCCCCTTTCCAACGCCGGAAGCTGTTCCAGAGGCCGCCTAGGGGATTAGCAGGAGCTCTACCAGGGCGGGGAGGGCGATACCGGCGGGCGCCCGGACTGTGACGTCGGCGATTGGGCTGAGTTCGGTCTCGTGGGGGTTGATTTCGATGAGCGGCGCGCCTCGGCGTTTCGCCATGATCGGGAATTCGGCCGCCGGGTAGACGACCGCGGAGGTCCCGACCGTGAGGAACAGGTCGGCGCGCAGTGCCTGGCGGTAGCATTCGTCGAGGGAGTCGCGCGGAATGGGCTCGCCGAACATGACGACATCGTTCTTCTGGACACCACCACACTCGGGGCAGGTAGGCGGAAGCCGGTCAACGCTGACGAGGTCGAGGCTATAGCGCTGGCCACACGACATGCAGCGGACTTTGGCGCGATTGCCGTGAATCTCGGTAAGGTGGCGGCTGCCAGCCACGTTTTGCAGGTTGTCGATGTTCTGGGTGATGACGTGGGCGAGCCGACCCATGTGCTCGAGTTCGGCCATGGCGTAATGGCCGGGGTTTGGGACCGCCCTGTCGATGGCCTCACTGAATTCCGAGCCGCCAACGCGGTGCTCGATGGAGAGCTTCCACCACGCTTCGGGATCGGAACAGAACAGGCCCCAACCATCGATGGTGGGCTCGCCGAATTTCGTCCAGACGCCATCGGGCCCGCGGTAGGTTGGCACTCCGCTTTCGGCTGAGAGGCCGGCGCCGGTGAGTGCCACAGCGTGCCTGCTACGGCGAAAGAGGGCGGCGGCGGCTTTGAGCGAGTAATCAAGGTCGGCTTGCGTCACCTTGTGGCTCCTTCGAGCAGGTCAAGCGTGGGGAGATGGAAATCCAGTTCAGCACGAAAGGCCTTCAGTTGTCTCTTGCGTTCGGGTGCTTTCCATCCCAGTTCTTTCGCTGCTATCGCGGCGACGGCTTCGTCGCAGCAGAGGCCACGGCAAGAGCCCCAGGAGATCCCGGTCCGACGCATCATGATGTCGGCCAGCGAACGGACATGTTCCATGCGCGCGGCGTAGCGAACTTCGCCTTCGATTGCGCCGCTGTGCTCACACAACGAGTCGCTGCCAAGGCTGAGGATCTCTTCGATGGCGCCTCCGTAAATTCGCAAATGCTGCTTCTGGCGCGGTTGGAGGGGGCTCGCCTTGAGGAGTTCGCGCCAGCCTGGGGCCAGATTCTCCGTTTTCCGAACACGTGGACGGGGCGCGGCCAGGAGTTTCGCGACTTCTTCGGCGAGTGGCCGAAAAGTGCTGAGTTTGCCACCGACCAGGCTGTGCATCCCTCGTGGGCCGCCGGAGTCCGCGTGGTGGACCACCGCGTGACGCCGGGAGATCGCGGCCTCGGGGCCGCCGGCAACGCGCTGTAGCGGGCGAAGGCCGGCATAGGCGTAGCGCACGTTTTCGCGAGTGATTTCGAAGCCCGGGAGCAACTCGCGCGCTTCGGCGAGCAGGTAGTCGACGTCCTCTGCGGTGGGGCGAAGGGTTGAGGGTTCGCCTTCGAAGCGTTCGTCGGTGATCCCAAACAACAAGAGGCCACTCTGTGGGACGGCAAAGAGAACGCGGCCGTCGCTCTTCGCCGTCGAAAACACCGCATCGCGGCCTAATGGATGCGGGAGATCGAGGACGATGTGGGTCCCGCGGGTGACTCCGAGCAGTTCAACATCGGGGAGGCCCCCATGCTGATTCACGGCATCGACCCACGGGCCAGCCGCATTTATGACCGACTTCGCGGGGACGAAATGGGTTTCTCCCTCGAGTTCGACTTCCACGCCCGTGACCGAGCCGCCCGAACTGCGGATGGACGTCACCGGGGCGTGATTTTCGATGTGGGCGCCAAAACGTTCGGCCGAAAGGGCCAGCTCGAGGGCGAGGCGCTCGGGCGAATGAACGCGGGCATCGAAGAAGCTATAGCCGTTTTCGGCTTCGGGAGGGAGCTGGGGCGCGAGTTCGTTCAATCGCTGCCGCCCCAGACGGCGATGGCTGGGAACGCCTTTGTAGAGTGCCAGCAGGTCGTAGGCAGCGAGGCCGATTCGGATTTGCCAGCCGGGACGACGCGACCACGGCAGCATTGGGAGCACGAACCGTTGCGGGGTAACAAGATAGGGCCGTGTCGCCAGTAACCACGCCCGTTCGCGGAGGGACTCGCGGACAAGTCGAACGTCACCGTGTTCGAGGTATCGAAGGCCACCGTGGATCAGCTTTGTCGAGCGCCAGGTGGTGCCAAACCCGAAGTCGGTGGCCTCAAAAAGGGCCACGCGAAGTCCTCGGGCCGCACACTCTTCGGCGATGGCGCAGCCATTAATGCCGCCCCCAATGATGACCGCGTCAAATGGTTCGCCATCGGCGAACTCCGAAAGCGTCATTCGCGGGCCCATTCGAGCGAACGTTCCACGGCCCGGCGCCAGGTGTGCAGGCGAGCACTGCGTTCGGCGCCGGAAATGTTTGGCTCGAAGACCCGGTCGACCTTCCGCAGTTCGAGGATCTCGGCATTCGAAGACCACACCCCGGATTCCAAGCCCGCGAGGTAGGCCGCACCGAGCGCCGTCGTCTCGGTGTTCTGGGGCCGTTCGACGGGAATGCCGAGGTAGTCGGCCTGGAGCTGCATGAGGAGGTCGTTATTCGAAGCTCCTCCATCGACCCGAAGCGTTGCAATGGGCGTTGGCAGATCGTCGTCCATGACTCCAGCCAGTTCGGCACTGGAGAGAGCGATAGCTTCGAGGGCGGCGCGAGCAATGTGCGCAGCAGACGTGCCGCGCGTGAGCCCAAGGATGGCGCCTCGCGCGTGAGGATCCCAATCGGGAGCGCCGAGACCGGTGAATGCCGGGACGATGGAAACGCCGCCGGAATCGGGGACGGAGCGCGCGAGTTCTTCCACATCCTCGCTTCGCGAAAAGAGCTTCAGTTCGTCCCGCAACCACTGGATGAGAGCACCGGCGACGAAGACCGAGCCTTCGATGATGTAATCGGGGCCGGACGGACCGGCACCCGCTCCGATCGAGGTGAGGAGGCCGGACCTGGAATGGATCGGCTGGCGGCCCGCCTGCCCGAGCAAGAAGCAGCCGGTGCCATAGGTGTTCTTGGCGACGCCGGGAACGAATCCGCCCTGGGCGAACAATGCCGATTGTTGGTCGCCGGCGATTCCTGCGATCGGGATCTTGATGCCGAAGACATCGGGGTCGGTGGTACCGAAGAGAGACCGGGACGGCTGGGCCTGCGGGAGCATCTGGCGTGGAACACCGAGGATTTCGCAGAGCGATTCGTCCCAGCGGCCGCGATTGATATTGAAGAGCAGTGTGCGGCTGGCGTTCGTGAAATCGGTAGCGTGCCGTTTGCCGCCTGTGAGCTTCCAGATGAGCCATGAATCGACGGTCCCCGCCGCGATTTCGCCGGCCTCGGCCCGCGCCCGGATGTGAGGCTGGGATTGAAGCAGCCAGGTGAGTTTTGTACCGGAGAAGTACGGGTCGAGCTTGAGCCCGGTTGCCTTCGCAAATGCCGGTTCGTGGCCGGCTGCGCGTAGACCTTCGCAAATTGCGGCGGTGCGGCGGTCCTGCCAGACGATGGCGTTGTGGACTGGCTGGCCGGTGAGTCGATCCCAGGCCACGAGGGTTTCGCGCTGGTTCGTCAGGCCGATCGCGGTAAGTTCGCTCGCGGAGATCTGCGCCTGGGCCAGGGCGATGCCGATCGACTCGAGGGTCGAAGACCAAATCTCTTCCGGGTCGTGTTCGACCCACCCGGGTTGCGGGAAGATCTGCTCAAAGGGCTGTTGCCCGAGCCCGACAACGTCCCCGTTGGCATCAACAATGAGTGCGCGCGAACTCGTTGTGCCCTGGTCGATAGCGAGGATATATGGCATTTGCACTGATACTGAGTATACCGAGATGTCTGGCCTAGACGTTGCGGCCGACTTGGACGGCTGGAGCTTCGAAAGGTGGTCGGGACTCGCTACCCGCCACGAACGAACCGAAGGCGACGAGCCAGAGGACCACCGGGTAGGCGATCCAGCGTTCGACTCCGCCATCGCCAAGCTCGTCCCAGACCGGTGTCAGGTCGCTCAAGAACGCGACAAGCAGGTTTCCCAGCGCGATGGAACCAAGCGCGATAGAGACATAACGAAACGCTCCGAGAAGCGTCGTCCCGGCCAACACGCCGGCAAGGCCGCCCGAAACGAATGCCAGCATGGCGAAGAGGCCGTGGAACGGAGCCATATTGCCCGGGAACACGCCGACTCCGAGAACACCGAGACCCAGCAACCCGACGGTCAGCCACTCTCGTCGAGGAGCGTTGGCCCTTCGCAGGAGTACTCCGGCGGCAAGGATTGCAGCGCCGACCGCGAGGCACGTCGCGATAAAGATCGCGGCGGAGGGCTGGTGGGAGATGCTACCCGGGGGCCGTGTGGCGCCGAGATCACTGATTTCGTTCTCGTGAGTGGTGTAGGGGTGGGGGTACTCCGCTTCCGCGGTGATAACTCCCATCAAGAACACAAACCCGGCGATCGCAAGGAGGATGCCGGCCAGCCTCGCAGCGTCGTTGCCGACCGGGAGCCGGAACAGTGCGGCCCTTCTCGTTGGCATGTCTCAAGGGTGGGATGGCGCGGGATCCCAGGACATGACCGTTCGGGAGCGAAAACGTGGTCAGCCGGCGCGACTACTTCTTCGCTTCAAGCGTTGTGAGACGCTCCTTTAACTTCGAATTTTCCTGACGGAGCGCCTCGAACTCATCACGCAGCTTACGAATTTCGTCATCGGTTCCGGCGCCTTTGCGAAGGGCGATGGCGTTTTCGCGCGCCATGCGCACGCCGCGGCCATCGAGCTCACGGGCTGCCATGCGGTCGAGCGCATCGACCTGGGAGTCGTCTTTGAGCGTCTTCAGCGCGTTTGCCGCCGCAATGCGGACGCGGAAATCGGGGTCTTCAAGGTATTCCGCGATCTCCTCGCCGAGCGCCTTCTTGCGTGCTGCGAAGTACTGGCCGAGCCGGGCGAGTGCGCCTACGGCCGGGGTGCGCCCCTGGAACGGTTCGCCATACCGGGCGACGCGGGAGATGAGCTCGAGTCCGGCCTCTTTCCGCAACTCGACCAGGCCATCGATACAGCCGATGCGCACCACCTGGCGGAAGGAGGGCCGGTCGATGTTCGCCTTTAGAACATCGAACGACCCGGGCAGGCGTAGTTTGCCAATGCTCCGGCAGGCTTCGGCTTCGACGAACCACGAACGATCCCGGCGCGCGATCGGGGTGAGCGCTTCCAGGACCGATTCATCGCCGTGGAACTCTCCGAGGGCAGCCACAACGGCCCGGCGGGCCTTCAAGTGCCGCACGGTGGCGAGGCACCTGAGGAGCGAGTCTCTCGCGGGCGTCGTGCGGATTTTCCCGAGGGCCTTTGCGGCCGCGGCCTGGCACGCCCAAAACTTGTCGCCGGTCACTGCCGCCTCGAGGGCGGCGATGGCTTCCTTGCCGCCCTTCTTTCCCAGCTGTTCGGCGGCGAACTGGCGGCCACCGATGTCGTCGTCTTCGCGGAGTTGCAGGCGGAGCTCACCGAGGGACTTGTCGAACTCGATCTCTTTCAGGATGCCACCGTAGGGGTCGAACCGGCAGAGGTCGGGCTTCTGCGCGAGGGGGAAGGCGAAGCTATGTTCCTTATCCGTGATCTCAACACGGAACGACTGGGGACGACCTCGACCCTTGCGGAAATCGATTGTGACGGGCATGCGGAAGATGGCGGTGCCGTCGGAGGTCGATTGCGTTTGTCCTACCGAAACAGTCGCGAGCTTCGTGTCGTCGTCGTAGTTCCATGAGACCTTGAAGCTCGGGTGCCCCGGCTTGTAGACCCACTGGTCGAAGAACCAATCGAGATTCCGGCCGGTTTCGGCTGAGATGGCGGAGGCGAGGTCCTGGGTGATGACGCTGCGCTCCTGGTTTTCCCGGACATAACGCTGCATCGACCGGAAGAACTGGTCGTCCCCGAGGAGTGAGCGGAGCATCGCGAGGACGACTGAGCCTTTCTCATAGAGGTGACGGTCGAAGAGATCGATCGGCTCGTGGAAGACGTTCGTGACAATCGGGCGGCGATAGCGTTCGCCGAAGTAGAGGTCGGCGTTTTCGATCTGGCCCTGGCGATAGTAATCAATGCCCTGGTGGTGCTCGTCCCAGAGCATTTCGAGGTAGGTGGCGAAGCTCTCGTTCAGCCAGCCATGCGACCAGTCGCGGCACGTGAGGAGGTCGCCGAACCACTGGTGGGCGAGTTCGTGCGATATGAGCGGGTCGCTTGTGAAATCGCGGGCGGCCTTGCTATCGAAGAGGATGTTCTCGGTCATCGTGGTCGCGGTGGTGTTCTCCATGCCGCCAAAAACGAAATCGCGTACCACTACCTGCGAGTACTTCGACCAGGGGTATTTCGAATCGAAAAGGCGCTCGAAAAGGGCGATCATCTCCGGTGTGTTGGCGAAAACTCGGGTGGCATCCGCAACGTCCCTGGGTTCGACGAAGTAGTCGATAGTGAGGCCCTTCGTAGACGCATCGATGCGCTCGAGTTCGCCGGCGGCAAGGGTGAACAGGTAGGTACTGTGGGGCCGGTCCTGGTGCCAGTGGAACCGGCGCGTGCCATCGCGATTGGCCTTGTTCTCTAGCAGGCGCCCGTTCGAAAGCGCGTACCACGAACCCGGGACCGTGACTATCACCTCGCTCGTCTGTTTCTCGCTGGGATGATCGAAGCAGGGTAGCCAGTAACGGGTATCTTCGTCCTGGCATTGGGTCCAGACCTGGACTGGCTTGTCGGGGTAGCCGTTATCAGGGCCGATGAAGTACATGCCGATCCGCGGCGTAGCGGAGTAGGCGATGGCCAGCGGCAGGTCCTGCCCGCGCTTGCGCCCTTCGCCGAGGTCAACGCGCAATGTTTCGCCGTCGTATGAGAACTCGGCCGGCTTTCGCGCGACCGAGACACTGGAGATTTCCATGTCGATGGCATCGAAGTGGACGAACCGCGTGTCGTCGTTGAGCGGCGCCACGGTGTGCGTAACCGTCCCGGATACCTGCTTCTGGGGGAGGTCCAGCTTGATGTCGATTTTCGAGTGCTTCACGTCGACGACGCGGTCCCTGGACCAGACGGGGCGGTCTCCCGGAAGCGCGTGAGCGGGCACGCCCGTGTCGTCGGCGAGCCTCCCGCAGGTGATGCGTTCTCCATACAGCGACATACGCGCGCTCCCGGTGAGGATTCGTGGATGGTAGAGGGCACGGGGAGAAGGGAGAAGTTTAGCCGGCGTTCGCCTTGAGCCAGTCGAGCACTTCGGCGCCGTGGGCATCGGGCTTCACCTTCGGCCAGACCTTCGCGATTGTGCCGTCGGGCCGGAGGATGACCGTGGAGCGAATGATGCCCTCGTACGTCTTCCCGTACATGTTCTTCGGTCCGAACGCCCCGAAGGCACGGGCGAGTTGATTGCCTTCATCGACGAGGAGGGTGAAGGGCAGTTCGTACTTCTGCGCGAACTTCTGGTGCGAGGCTGCGTTGTCACCGCTCACTCCGATGACGGTGGCCCCTGCCGCGTTGAGCGCGCCGTAGTTGTCCCGGAAGTTACAGGCTTCCCTGGTGCAACCGGGCGTGTCGTCCTTCGGATAGAAGTAGATGACGGTCCACTTGCCTTTCAGCGATTCGAGCGAAACGTCGTTTCCTGACTGGTCCTTGAGGTTGAAATCGGGAGCTTTCGTATCGACGGCGAGTAGCGGCATATCTTCCCCCAGGTTGTTGCCAGACGAGAATAGCGGGTACGCGCGGCGCCGTTTACCCGGAGAGTTTTTGGGCGAGGGCGAGAAGGGCCAGGTTAGCGGGCGGGTGCTGGCCCGAAACAACATCCTCCAGCGACACTTCGACGGATTTTCCGCCCTGCCGGCCGATCATAATCCCGGAGCGGCCAGCAATCAGGGCTTCGACGGCCATCGCGCCGGCCTCGCTCGCGACAATGCGGTCGCGCATGGTGGGGCGGCCACCGCGCTGGATGTGGCCCAGGACAATCACCCGATAGGGGTGGTCGAGCGCCTGACCCACCTGCTGCCCAACGGCGAAGGCGCCACCGGCCTCGTCACCTTCGGCGACGACGATGATGTGGCTCCGCTTGCCGCGTTCAATCGAATGGCGGAGCTGTTCGACGAGTACAGAGATCTGCTCGTGAGCCTCGGGGACGAGTACTCCGGCGGCACCGCCGGCCACGGCCGTGTGGAGGGCGATGGCACCGCTTGTGCGGCCCATGACCTCGACGAAGAACATCATGCCGGTGGATTCGCTGGTGTCGCGCACCTGGTCGATGGCGAGCAACGCGGTGTTCACCGCAGTATCGAAGCCGATCGTCTCGTCGGTGCCCCAAACGTCGTTGTCGATAGTGCCGGTGATGCCGACCACGGGGACGCCGCACTCATCCTGTAGGCAGAGGGCGCCGCGAAAGCTGCCATCGCCACCGACAATCACCATGGCCTCCACCCCGTCCGCCCGCATCCCTTCGACGGCTGCCCTGCGGACCGCGGGATCCATGAATTCGGGGCAGCGAGCCGTGCCGATGATGGTGCCACCGCGCTGGATGATGTTGCCCACCGCCCGATCGTCGAGGTCCACGAACTCGCCAGAGACGAAGCCCGAGTAGCCGTCCAGGTATCCGGCCACGGTCAAACCGTTCAACGTAGCTGTGCGGACGGTGGCCCGAATCGCGGCGTTCATGCCGGGTGCGTCGCCCCCGCTGGTAAGAATACCGATGCGCTTCATGACTTCACTCTCGCGGCAGCGCGAGGATCAATCAACCCGGCGGGTTCACGAAACGTGTGCCGAAAGCGGCCCCCGTTGCTCGCTGGGGGGTCGGTCGTAGCATCAGGGCATGCGCGAGGCTCTGTCGCGGCTCAACGAGAAGCGAATCGTCGCATTCTCGGCGGTGGCGGCGGTTGTCGTCGTCGGGCTGCTCGTCGTTGCGGTGCTGGTCGCGGTCGGGGGCGGCTCGAACGCCGCGGACGAGGATCGGACGCCAACGCCGCCGGCGACAAACACTGCCGCGGCGACGAATACATCGACACCGGGCGCTACGCCGACCGCTTCACCGACGCCGTTCACGCATTTCGGAATCCTTGACGGCACTCCCATGACTGACGCCGAGTGGGCCGCCCGCAAAGACCTGCTCCCACTCGCAGTGATGCTCGACAACACTTCGAACGCGAACCCCCATTCGGGCCTGGATAAGGCAGACATCGTCTACGAAGCGTTCGTGGAGGGCGGAATCACGCGGCTGATGGCCGTTTACTGGCGCCAGGCGGCCGATGTCGTCGAGCCTGTGCGGTCTGCGCGGACGCCGTTTGCCGTATGGGTGAGCGAACTGGGTGCATTGTATGGGCACGCCGGCGGCGCGGAGACCGACGGCGACGCGAACGCGATTGGCCAGATTGCCGAGTGGGGCGTGCCGGACTTGAACGCGTTTTCGCCTGGTTCGAACACGGCCTACTACCGCGACAACGAGCGCTACGCGCCGTACAACCTCGCGACGAGCACGGAAGCGCTACGGAAAGCTGCGAATGCCCTGGGGTTTAACGGGAAACCGACTGTCTCATCGTGGTTATTCCGCGACCCGGGAGCGACGGCCCCAAAAGGAAAGCCCGCAGGAGGCGTTGAGGTCGACTTCCAGGGACACCTCTATTCGTGGCAATACATCCAGTGGAAGTGGGATCCAGCGACGAAGCGCTACCTTCGGTTCCAGTTCGGGGGGCCACAGGTGGATGCGGTGACGGGCGATCAATTGGCATTCGCGACGGTCATCGTGATGACGGCTCCGGCAAAGGTGGCCGACGAAAACGGCCATGTGCTGTACGAACAGTTCGGGACTGGCCCGGCGACTGTGTTCACGGGTGGCCAGGCATTTGAAGGCAGTTGGACAAAGGACGACAGGGAGTCGCGAACTCGCTTCCACGACCTTTCGGGCAGAGAAATCAGCTTCGAGCGCGGGCCAATCTTCATCGAAGTCCTGAGCACGCAGAGCTCGTTCTCGTATGTCGCAACTGCCGGAGACCTTCCCGAGTTGCCGAAATTCGTCCCTGCACCTCCTGCCCCGCCGGAGGTGGATGAGCCGACGGCCACGCCCACGGAGACACCGGCCCCAGAAACACCAACTGCCAGCCCGACCAGTAAAGCCGCACCGTCGAGTTCGCCTTCGGCAACACAATCGCCGGGCGGGACCGGCACTGCCGAGGCGAGCTCGACTTCGACATCGGAAACGGAGACCCCACGGGCCTCGGCGACGGGAACCCAGGACACGCCCGGGCCAGCATCGGCCACCGCGGAGCCATCGCCATAGTCCGCGAAGTGCGGAGCGAAGCGGGCGAGCAGTAGAATTCCCGGAAACAAGCGGGGGTGGGACATGCCCGAACAAATCACATTAGGAGCGAACGTCGTCACGTCGGATGGCAAGCAGCTTGGCCGTGTGAAGGAACTCACCGAGAAGGCGTTCCGCGTCGATGCACCGCGCCAGTTTGACTACTGGCTGTTCTCCAGCCTCGCCGGCGAAGTCACCGGCGAGCAAGTTACCCTTACCGTGACTGAATCGGAACTTGGGGCCTACAAGATGGACAACCCGCACGACCACAATGAGTTCATGGCCGAAGTTCCCGACAAGATGAAGCCCGGCAACGTCCGGGATTCGGTGATGCGGCAGCGTCGCTAACGTATTCGCCCCACCTGCCGCGAACGCAGGACCTGTGCCGAAAGGATGACCGTCGCGAAGCTCGAAACGCCTCTCACAGACCTGCCGGCCTGGCGAGCGCTTGCCGACCACGCCGAGGCGATGCGCAGGACGCACCTGCGCACGTTGTTTGCCGAGGAGCCCGGACGGGGCGCCCGGCTCTCGGTTGAAGCAGCCGGAGTCTACCTCGATTACTCCAAGAACCTGATCACGGACGAAACGGTCGGCCTGCTCCTCCAACTTTGTGCTGAGACCGGGTTACGAGCTCGGATTGAGGCGATGTTCGAGGGCGCAGCCATCAATGTCACCGAGAACCGGGCGGTCCTTCACACCGCGCTGCGCGTCCCCCCGGGCGACCGAATCCTCGTGGACGGTGAAGACGTGATGCCCGCCGTCATTGCCACGCGCGAAAAGATGGCCGCATTCAGCGCGCGCGTGCGGAGCGGAGCATGGAAGGGCTATAGCGGCAAACCGATCCGCAACATCGTCAACATCGGGATCGGCGGCTCAGACCTGGGGCCGCGGATGGCGTATACGGCCCTCCAGGACTTCAGCGACCGAGCGCGGAACTTCCGGTTCGTTTCGAACATCGATGCCACCCAGCTCTGGGAAGCGACGCACGACCTGGAGCCAGACGAGACCCTGTTCATCGTTTGCTCGAAGTCCTTCACGACTCTGGAGACTCTGCGAAACGCGCATTCGGCGAGGGACTGGCTCGTGCAAAGGACCGCCGACCATTCGGCGGTGAAACATCACTTCGTCGCGGTCTCGACCAACCTGGACGAGGTGCGGAAGTTCGGCATTGCAGAGGAAAACGCCTTTGAGATGTGGGACTGGGTTGGCGGTCGGTTTTCGCTCGATTCGGCGATCGGCCTTTCGCTGATGGTGGCGATTGGCCCGGAACGCTTCGATGAAATGCTCCGGGGCTTCCGGTCGATCGATGAGCATTTCAGGACTGCTCCGTTTTCAAGCAATTTGCCGGTGTTGTTAGGACTGGTCGGAATCTGGAACACCAACTTTCTCGGTTCGGATTCGCATGCGGTGTTGCCATATAGCCAGTACCTCGCGGACTTCCCGGCGTATCTCCAGCAGCTGGAGATGGAAAGCAATGGCAAGTCGGTAGACCTTGAAGGAAACCCGGTAGGCCACGCGACTTCGCCGGTGATCTGGGGGCAGGCTGGCACCAACGGCCAGCACGCGTTTTATCAGCTGTTGCACCAGGGGACGTTCACGGTCCCTTGCGACTTCATTGGGTTTGCGAAGCCCAACCACGAGGTCGCGGATCACCACGACCTTCTGATGGCGAACTTTTTCGCCCAGACGGAGGCCCTGGCGTTCGGAAAGACACAGGAGCAAGTGGAAGCTGAAGGCGTACCGGGTTCGCAGGCAAGCGCGCGGGTGTTCGAAGGAAACCGTCCGACGAACTCGATCCTTCTAGAAAAGCTGACGCCATTCACACTCGGTCAACTCGTCGCCACCTACGAACACAAGGTGTTCACGCAAGGTGCGGTGTGGAACATCGACTCGTTCGACCAATGGGGAGTGGAACTGGGCAAGGTGTTGGCCGCACGGATCGCGCCGGAACTTTCAGGCGGAGCATCCACCGGTCACGATTCGTCGACAACGACGCTCATCGAACGGTACCGGCGGCTGCGGCGCTGACCAAGGCACGGGCACTCCGGTCCCGCAGGCTGAGGTTGAGAAACAGTCACAGGCAGCATCTCGGCACTCAGGGAACTGGGAGTTCGTGGTAGCAGGGGGGAGACTTGAACTCCCGACCTCACGATTATGAGTCGTGCGCGGGAGGGTTTCAGGGTGGGTCAACAGGTCTCTTTTAGGTTCAAAACCTACATAATGCGCAAGTCCTCGGAACCACCAGATTCGGCAATTTCTGGTTCGAAAATTGGTTCGAACCTGTCCGCGGACAGGGAAACCATGACCGCAGCCTCACACATTTTTTCGGCCCGATCCTCTTGTCGCCGGCGCTCGGAGCAACCTACCGTTCGTACGCCGGAGGGTAATTCAATGAGCAACACTGAAAGCATCGTCATCGTCCTGCAAGACTGGCCGGAGGAGGTCGTGCAGAACGTCCTGGGCATCATCGAGGACCTCAGCTACGTGAGCGTCCGTGGCGCGGACGGGCAGATGCTCAGCTGCACGCGTGACGACCGCCCACCCGCGTACTCGTTCCACGCTGACGCCGATGTCCTGGACTACACAGCCGAACGCGCGGGGTTGTTGTGATTCAGCGCACGCCGGCGACGGCCGGCGTCGTTGTTCACCCGCCGTCGCCTCGCCTGGTAACACTCAGGGCAAGCCTTCGGGACGGGTCCGTGAAGCGACGGGCGAAATTTCGGCAGTTCTGCCCCACACTCCTCACACTTCGTAGCCGGCCGCGATTCCGCCGCTTGACGGCGCTGATCCCGTTGGGCCGCGATGATGCACGCGCGCGAGCAATACTTCCGTGGGCGTCCCGGCCCACCGGAGGGCATGACGATGTTGCATCGCTTGCATCGACTGTCCTGACTTTTGGGGGATCTTGCACGCACGCGAAAAGGGGCCGGGACGGGTTCTGGAGGAAGAGGGTTTCCTAAATCTGCCCGGGTCCCGCGGTTCGCGAGGGTCCGCATCATTCAGGCCAACCGCGTCCGGCGCCTGGCTTCGTCAACGATCAGGTCCATGACCCCAGGCGTGAGCCCACGGTGGCGAAGAAAGTCTTCGAAACTCCGAGCGTCCATAGCGTTGATGGTGACGTTGTAGGTGTTATGGGTGGCCCCACCCCCACCCCCCGATTCGAACATTACCGGCGCCGCGCGCAGCGGGATGACCGCCTCGTCCTGTCCCGCCTCTCCCAGGAGCGCCAGTGTCCCCCCCGGTCGGGCGCGGACGATACCCCCCTCGGCCAGGTGGGGGATCGGGTTGTCTGGCAGGTCGATGCTGATGTGCTTCGAGACACCGAAGGCGCCGACGTCGAACCCTATCTCGTTCGGGATCAGGTCGTTGATCGCATCCACCGCACCGTTAATCAGGAATTTGATGGCTTCGAAGATGCCCTCGACGATGCTCCCGGTGACACTGACGAGGCCTTTCACGCCGGTGATGAACCCGTCTTTCAAGGCTCCGCCCATCGCCTCGCCGGCGCCGGTGATCTTGTCTCCCAGCCCGGCGATATCGCTGAGGAGTCCCGTAATCGCCTCGACGGTCTTCGAGCGAATGCCGAAGGCGTCCGTCGCGAGGATGATAATTGGCGCGAAGGGCGCGAGGATCAGCGCGGTGATCTCTTTCCAGTGGTCGGTGATGAAGTCGATAACCGGCTTCAAGCCCTTCTCCCACACGGCGTTTGCAGCCGGGACAACGTCATCGTTGAAGAAGTCGATCACCGGCTGGATGTGAGGCTTGATGTCGTCCCAGTGTTGGACGAGGAGGACGATGCCTGCAGCCAGCAACGCGATCCCGCCGATAATGAGCAACAGCGGAGCGTTGGCAACGGCAAATGCCACCGCCTGAGCACCGAGGGCGGTGACATGGGCCCACGTAGCGGCCACCGCGCCGCCGATACCGGTGACCATTGGTCCGATCTGTTCCACGAGTGCGGAACCGCCGGCGATGACACCTTCAAGCCCCCCAGCAACGTCAGCTGCGGTCTGAGCCCAGGCGACGGCGGGACCGGTGATGGCGTCGAACTGCGACGGCATCACGCCGAGGATGTCCTTCGCGCCGATGAGGAACCGTTCGAGGTTCCCGGCACCTTCTGCGACCTGGTCGAGGCCGTCTCGGGTGATGGCAAATTTGCCGCCGGCGTCTTCCAGTTCGCCCGCGAAGTTCTGGACGTCGGTTTCCAGATCGCCCAGGGCGCGACTCAGGTCGCGCAGCTCCGGCTCAGCACCCGAGGCGGCGTTCTCCATGAAACCCAGGTCGCCCGTGATTTCCCGAATCGCGTCCGAGGCCTCGTTCACCGCACGTATCGCGAAGCCGAGCTGCGCGTTGCCTGAGCTCATTGGGCTACCTCGATTTCTCGCCAGTCGGGGTCACACGCGTTGATGGCGCCACGGACGGTGTGGAGGATCACCCTGGCGTCGTGGATGTTGCCGGCTTCCAGGAGCCGCTTTACGTGTCGTGCTTCCTCGGCTGCCCAACCCATGAGAGCCGCCGGCGGTGGGTTCGGCGACGTTAGATGGGCTTTGGACCTTGCGGTCAGTTCGGCGGCCAGGAGCGCGACCTCAACGGCATCGCGGGGCGGGCGCCGAGGGAAGCCAGGGCGTTTCATTCCGGCCGTGGGAGAGTGCGCCGCGCCTTCTCTGCCTTCCAGTTGCGTTCTGCACGCTCCTGGTCGCGTGTGGCGCCGATGAAGGCCATCTCGCCATACCTTTCGCGGGCGAGGTACGCGCTTCCGGCCGTGAGCGACGGCCAGGATGGCACGAGGCAGTCCGCAGCCGCAGCCGAAAAGCCGGCTGCAACTAGTGAGGAGCGGTAGAGCACCAGCTCCTCGGCCACCTTCCGCCGCTGGTCTTCGAACGCCTTCGTCATCTCGATGGCGTCGCGGCGCGAGGCGAGCAGCCGGTCACCTACATCGAAAAGCTGCTGCAGTGCCGCATGCACCGAATCAGGGGCCGGCGGTGGGGGCGCCGACCGAGGGCCGCCGCGGCGAATCAGAGACGAAAGAGCCATGAGTTACACCACCAGTCCGTAGGTGCCGGCCACCGCCGTGTTGCTGTGCCGGTGCAGGTTCTGCCGGGTGTACATCTCCAGGATGTACTGGTCGGTCCGCTGAACGCGGTCCAGGTAGAAGCGAAGGCCACCAGTTTGAACGCCCTTCCAGCCGCGGGAGTTGATCATCGTCAGCTGGCCGAACGTTCCGTCCGCCGCTTCGACGATCTTGCCGTCTGAGCCGGTCCTCACGCAGTACGACGGTGCGAACACTCGGATGCCGTTCACCCGCCCGGCTTCGCCCGGGCGCACGTCGTGGGTGATGCGCTCGGCGGGCGTGAAGGCTGACAGGTCCGTGACCTTCTTGAGCGAGTAGCGGTCGCAGATCATCAGCAGGTCGTCGGCGACGGCGCCGAAGTCCTGGCCAAGGGCCTCGATGCTTTCGGCGATGTCAGCCGAGAGGTAGGTCCGAAGGCGGTCAATCAGGGCCTGGTCGACGGTTCCGCTGGCAGCGTCGTATCCCTGGCCGGTTGCTTCGACCAGGTAGGCATGACGCATGCCGTTGAACGCGAGATAGTGCTTCGTAGCCGCGGGTTGAGCGTCGTTGAGGTTGATATTCCCGGTCGCCGTCGCGGTGGTGTCGCCGTTGAGGTACGCGGATCCGAGGTGAAGCCGGAAGGACTCTTCGTACTGGCGCCGAAGCGTCGGCACGAGAGGGATGATGCTGTCTTCGTCCAGCTCGCCGCTCACCAGCCCCTGGATGGTGAACTTTGTGCCGGTGCCGTTCTGCTTCCCGGTATCCAGGTCCGCGTTTTCGTATGCCGAGGCGCTGTCGGTCGTGGATTCGTCGGCGATCGACATTTCGAGGATACCCGAGCTAGTGGCGATGGTGTGTCCGCCCCGTGGGGCCTGGACGTGGTCGACCGAGGCGAGCAGGAGGTCGGAACTCCGGGCCGCTACCCAGAGCGAGTCTTCGAACGACGTTCCCACCAGCTCCAGGCCGTAACCCGTTTCCTGGCTATCCATCGCTCGCTGGCCGGCGCGGCCCTCGATCACAACCGGGCGGTTCTGCTCGAGTACATGCGCTCGCCAGGCTGCCAGGAACTCCGGCGAGGCGGTATCCGCGGTCCAGCGGATGCCGGGGATGCCGGCGTTGCGTGGGATGCTTTGCTTCACTGCGGCCGCGGCGCCGAGCACGATGCCGGCCAGCTCGAAGCTGGCGCGCATGGCGTCGTTGCGTTCGACGAGGCCCATGTTCGGGCGGGTCCAGGCGCGTTCGTACGCGGTTCGCATGCCGTCGGTCGCACCGGTTCGGGGAGCGGGCGATGAACCACCACCCGTGAGAGTCGCGGTCAGGGTTCGCATGTTCACAACCTCCTGAGTGGTGCCGTCTCGGATCGCGAGGGCGTCGGCGTCGGCGGGCAAGCTAACGAAACTCATTTCGAGCAGCTCCACGTCTTCGAAGACCAGCACCGAGCGGTTGCCGATTCGCTGGACGCTCGACTTGTGAGGAATCCATCGGACGCTGACGGCCGACATGAAGCCGCTTTTCACCTTGCGAAAGATGTCCATCGCGGCGGGGTCGCCGGTGTCGAACTCGATGGTGGCCGTCAGTTCCTTGTTCACCACGCCGACGCGGGTCGCGCGGGCGATGGGCGGCGCCGAGTCGAGGTGGGCGAGCAGCACAACCGGGTTGCGCCGGTAGCGGTCCAGGCCGCCGTTCACGGTCCAGGCGGATGCCCGGATAATCGCGTCGTCGCGGGCGATATTCTCCGTCGAGGCGACGACTTCCACCGTGTTCTGGGATGCATTTACTTTTCGCACCGAGCCGAACGAGGCCAGGCGAAGCGGTGTTGCTGTCATGTCGTGAGGTACTCCTCGATGGCGTTTTCGAACCATTCCTCGCCTCGCCGCGTCAGCTCGACGCGGTACACGTCGCGGCATCCGCCATCGGGGAGGAGTCGAGTGGTCAGGAAGCCTCGCTGCGCGAGCAGGTACACGAGGCCGCGTGGCAACAGGTCGCCGCGACCTTCGAACACGCTGGACGCGGCGATCTCATCGGTTGTCGTGTGACCGAAGAACCCCACCATGCGCAGGACGAGCTGCGCGTCGGTTGTCTCTTCAACGGCGACCAGCTCGTCAGCGGGCATCGGGTTCACTCCCTGTTGAGATTGCGATTGGCGGGGGCCGGCTGCATGACCACGAACCGGCCCCCATTGCGCCAATCTCTGCAAGCCGAGTGCAACGGCTAATTCAAGGGTTTCACGTCTCGCCGGAGGTACTACTATCCTCGGCTATGACAAGTTGGCGTTTTGCCGATTGGGCGAGCTTAAGGAACGACATCTCGATGCTGTGGTGTCGCCGGCGAACCCACGCGGAGGGCGCCGAGCGTGGGCTGGTGAGTACGGAGCCATGCACCAGGCACCAGCCGTTCCCGTTCGCTTCACGGGCGACGTACGAACCGCAGAGCCGGCAGCGCGCCGGCCAGCTGCTCACGACGCCACATCCTTCGAACGGGCGAGGAAGTCGCGCACGACCGCGTCGTGGCGGTCCTTTGAGGCCTTGAATGGGTTCTCGCGCGGCCGCGAGGGCTGGTGGTCCTGCTCGATAGCCTTCGCGACGTATCGCCAGGACTCCGCGCCGGCGCGGGCGCAGACGCCGATTCTCTCCTCGATGGCTTCGGGGGTGACGCCGTCTTCGAGGAACTGTTCAATGTCGTTCACCACGGCACCGTTCGTCCGAAGGCCCGTCAGTTCTCGAAAGACGCCGGATAGTGTCACGGCGATGTCACGGTGGGACATGGCCGTGACCGGGGAAGAAGAAGAATCTTCTACAGGTTCTTGGATATGGAAATCATCGTCGTCTTCCCGTCCCGTCCCGGTGACATCGTGACGTGTCACGCCGGGACTTTTGCGTGACCGCTGTCGCCGCTTTCGTTCAGCTGCAGCTACGCGCTCGCGCTCGAGCGAGGACTTGGCCGGCTGGTAGTCGTGATAATCGTGAATCAGATACCCGGCTGGCTGCCGCTCCCAGAGTCCGGCGTCGACGAGGACACCGGGATCGACGTGCGTGAGGTTCCGTCGAGCCGCGAGGGTCCGAACGACCGCATCTGAGAGAGCGCCGTCAGTCCGCTGTGCGTTGCTGTACGTAAGACACAGCAGCCAGAGGACCAGGGCGTCGTTGTCGAGGGAGATGAACTTCGGGTGGTCGAGAATTTGGTCGTCGAGGCGAACCCAGGTCATGCGGCCACCGCCTCGCGCGTGCTAACATCTGTTCGACTACTACCGCCCGGTCGCCACTCACCGGCCCCGTTCCCAAGCGGGGCCGCGGCGTTTCTAGGGGGCGGCCTTACCCCGTCCTGGTCGTCGTCGGCATCCATCCACCAGAGACGGCGCTTTCGCCGTTCTGTGGCGCTCAGGGGCGGTCTAACGTCGGGAAGTTCGCCGGTTTCCTTCCACCGTCGCCACATCTCCCGTCGAAGGGCGAGGCGTTCGCTGTTGGGCGGCTGCATTTCACGCAACCTCGGCGGCTGGCTTTGTGCCGCTCCAAACTGCGAGGTCAGAACGCCGGACGCGCCGTAGCTTGCCGGCTTTGATGCTCGGCAGTTCGCCACTAGCAACGAGGCGTTTGACGGTCACGACGGAACAGCGGAGCGCCTCGGCCACCTCGGCCTGGGTCATGAAATCGGTTTCTGCAGTGAGCGGGTTCAATATCGGACACCCCCAACGGATTGGACGTTGAGGGCACGAGGTCCGGGGCCACTGGCCGATGGTTTACGCCTCACGTATCGGCGGCTGTGTTGTTCTGCGGCCTGGTTCACCTTCGGGGCACCTCCAACGGATTGGACGTTGAGGGCACGAGGTCCGAGGCCACGAGGGAGGTTAGCGTCGTTCCCTGGTCGACGGCGGTGACTTAGAGCCCTTGTAGAGACTCTGAGAGATACCGTAACGTGTTCTGAAGAATCAATGCAAGCACCTAAACGCCTTAGCAATTCCACGGCCCGGCGGAAACGCGAGAAGTTCATCAGCTGGCACGAACCTCACCAGATGTGGCGCGTCCGTGTGCGCATCCCGGGGAGAGTCCTGAAGGCGGTTTACTTTCCGGCCGACGCGCTGGCCGAGGCCATCGAATACCGCGACCGGGTCATCTACGAGGCCCACCGCAGCGATCCCACAGAGCCGGGCGGTCGAACGGTCGCATGGCTCGTTCAGCGATGGCTGACGTACCGCAAATTCGAAGTCGAGAACGGCGAGCTCGCGTTGAACACTTACCGCGATTACGAGCGCCTGGTGAGGCTCCACATCGTCCCGAGCGAACTGGGCGGGGCGCGGCTGCGAGACAACCTTGTCCCGCACATCGGCGACCTCATGGTGAAAAAGAACGGGTTGAAGGCTTCCTATCGCCGGCGCTTGCTGGTGGTCCTGCGGCAGGCGTTCGACCTGGGGGTCTCCGAAAACGTGCTTCCGCGGAACTACGCGAAAGAGGTGCGGCCACCGCGCTCAGCGGCACCACGGCCGGACGCCTGGACCGAGCAGGAAGCGCGTACGTTCCTCGAAAAGTCGAAAGGCTCACCGCTGGCCGTCTTGTGGCTGTTCTTGCTGCACACGGGCGCCAGGATGGGCGAGGCGTGCGGTTTGAGGTGGGAGGATGTCGACCTCGACGAGCAGCCGGCGACAGTAGCCTTCGTTCAGCAGCGCCTACGGGCGCCGAAGGGTCAACCGAAGTTCGGCCGGCTCAAAACGGAGCGGTCGACCAGGACCATCGCAATCGATGCGGTCCTCGCAGCGCGGCTGCGAGAGCACAAGGACGCAACGTCCAACCTGCGCGCGCTCAGCGGCACCGACCTGGTGTTTCTCAGCCAAACCGCCACACCGCTCGACACCCCGAACGTCGGCCGGCGTTGGCGCGCCGACGTTGCCGCCTCTGGTGTCCGCTACCTGAAGCCGCACGGGACCAGGAGCACTCATGCGACCATCACCGCCCGCCGAGGAGCGCGCCTCGAGGAAGTCAGCCGGCGCCTCGGTCACTCCACCACCGCGTTTACGGCCGATGTCTACTACAAATCGGGCGGATCTGCCGCCCTGGCGCCCGCGCTTTTCATCGCCGAGGCGCTCGCCGCAGGCGAGATTGTTGCAGAAATTGGTTCCTCGATTGGTTCGGAGTGTGAAGAGGCCCCGACACAAGCCGGAGCCTCAGATTCGAATTAGGTGGTAGCAGGGGGGAGACTTGAACTCCCGACCTCACGATTATGAGTCGTGCGCTCTGACCAGCTGAGCTACCCTGCCGCGAACCTTCACTTTAGCATGCGGCCCGATACCGGAAACCGGGACTCAGGGCGCGATATCCTCCGGCTGCCGTGGGTCAACGCGATGCATCTGCCAGCGGACGCCGTTTTGGTCGAAATCGACGACGGCGGCCATGCCGGCACGACGGTTCGCATCGCTGAGCGGCATCGGCGCGCCAGAATAAATGGCGGTGACACCGCCAGTGCTGACGTCGGCGTGAGGCTCCCAGTGGCCGAAGGCGAAATAGTCCCAGTGACCGGCCGCAGCCGCGATTTCTGATTCCTTGATGAGGAGTGAGCGGTGCATTTCGCCGTCTTCGCGGACGAAGTGGCCATGTCCCATGGCGATGTGCCAGCGGTTGTCGATACGCTCGGGAAGTCCGTCGAGCGGCTTGAAGTGCCAATCAGTGTCGATGTAGGCCCTGCCCCAGAGGACCAGGTCCAGCCCTTCGGGTTCCACGAACTCGCCCCGGTGCTCGCGGACGATGGTGAGGCGTTTCGCGGTGGCTTCGAGGTCGTGGCGCCAGTAGATGCTGCCGGGATCCATCGGGTCGTGATTGCCGGGGATGAGAAACGCCTGGCCCTCGAAGCGGGCGATGGTTTGCGCGGCGAATTCGACGGTTTCGGGCGCAACCCGGTCGTTATCGAAAAAGTCGCCGGCGATGATGAGTGCGTCGGCATCCTGTGCGTTCGCGAGCTCGATCACGCGGATGAACGTCTGTTCCATGAGTTCGCGCCGAGCCCGCCACTTTGCATCGCCGGAGCCTTCATAGGCGCCAAGATGGACGTCGGAGGTGTGGACGATGCGAAGCGGCCTGGGCTCAGGCACTCGCCGCCTCGCTCATCGCCAGGACCTGGCCCTTGTGGTCGTAGCAGTGGACACCGATGAAGAAGTACCACTCGCGCCAATTGAGTTCGCCGAAGAATGGGTGCGGCCACGTCAGGTCCAAAAATGATTGCGGATCAGCGGCGGAGACGTGTGCCCAGACGGAATCCAGCGATTCCTGCTGGCGAGCGAGGAGTGCATCGCGTTCTGGTTCGAATGTGGGAGTAGGGTTGCCGGGCCTCTCGCCCATAAGTGACACGTGGAGGATGTCTTCGCCAACCTGCCAGTTCCACTCGACGGCGTGCTTGAGTGCGTCGATGGGCGACCAGCCTTGGTCCCGGGGTTCGGCGAGTTGGGCCGGCGGGACCGCGTTGATCGCCTCGGTTAGCTGTGCGAACTGCCCATCAACGAACGCCTTGATATCAGAGAGATCTTTTTGCGCTTCGGATTGGATCCATGCGCGAATCTTTGGAAATTCCGCCGGGTCGGGAGCGCTCACGGGGTCGCGCCTGCTGGTTCATCGGTGCGTTCGAAAACGCTCAGGGCGATGAAACCGAAGGTTTGCCTCGCACGCCGAACGAGCTTGAGCGCCCCGGTGGCCGGCCAGGGATGCCACCGGTGCTCGACAGCGAGGACGTGGCCGCCGGGGCGGACCACACGGGCCATCTCGGCGATAGCAGCCTTGCGGAGGCGGGCGGGCAGATGACCGATGTAGTGCGAACTGATCGCGGCATCGAAGGCGCCTTCATCCGAGGGGAGCTGGAGCCCGTTGGCGTGAACCAGCCGGATGCGCTCGCCGGCAGTTCGCTTTTGGGCACGCTCGAGGAGGTATGGCGAGAGTTCAACCCCGACAAGGTCTGTGGGGGTACCACGATCGGCGAGTTCCGCGAGCAAGCGACCCGGGCCGCAGCCGACTTCGAGGACGGAATTCGGCGCGAGCGCATCTATTTCGTCGGCGACATTGGCGATAATGGGCGCTTCCAAACCCTGGTTGTATACGTGGCGGATGATGAAGTCGTACCCGGCGGCGCTGCGTCGCGAGAGGTATCCCTCGGGCAGAAAGTGCCAGCGATGGAGGTACCAGGCGGGATATTCCACGCGCGGATCGCTGGTTGGGAAACGGGAGGCGGCGGCGACCAGTTCGTCGGCTTGCCGGGCGGGCATGCGCTTGAGCATCGAGTTGATGCTATGCCTCGTTCGGCGGACGTTCCACCGGAACACGACGCGAAATCCATTGCCTATTACGCACGCGCCCCACACCTTGGGGCCGAATGGATCTCTTTCGTGCGGCAATCCTTGGAATCGTCCAGGGCCTCTCGGAGTTCCTTCCCATTTCGTCGTCCGGGCACCTGATCCTCATTCCCGCGCTCTTCAAGTGGCCGGACCAGGGCCTCGCGTTCGACGTGGGGCTGCATCTCGGCACGCTGCTGGCCTTGCTCGTGTACTTCTGGAACGACTGGTGGCGCATGTTCAGGGCAGGGGTGCCAGATTTTCTGCGGTACCGGTTCCGCTTCCGAGAACATTCGGATGACAGCCAGCTGCTGTGGCTCCTTGCGCTCGGCTCGATTCCGGCGGGGATCACAGGTTTGCTGTTCGACTCGTGGATCGAGGACAACCTCAGACAGCCGTGGCTGGTCGCGCTCGCGCTAGGCGGGTTCGGGCTGGTGATGCTCGTCGCCGACCGGCGGACGGATGAGTCGCGCACGATGCGCTCTGTGGGTGTGCTGGACGCGGTACTGATTGGCGTGGCCCAGGCGACCGCGCTGTTCCCGGGCGTCTCGAGGTCGGGTGCGACGCTGACCATGGGACTCTTTCGGAACCTCACTCGTGACTCGGCGGCTCGGTTCGCGTTCCTCCTCGGAACGCCCGCATTCGTCGGGGCGGCGCTCTTGAAATCGAACGACCTGGCGAGCATGTCTGGTCGCGAGGCCGCGGAAATGGCCATTGGGTTCGCAGCTTCGGCGATCGTCGGCTTCGCGGTCATCCACTACCTGTTGCGTTACCTGCGCACACGGACGTTAATCCCGTTCGTCTGGTACCGGTTCGCGGTGGCGGCGATAACACTCGTAATCGGCGCCTTCCGGGTGATGTGAGCGTCGCTGCCGGAGCGCTCGTATGATGCGGGGCACACGCATTCCCGGAGGAAATACCGATGGTCCTGGAGAAATTGCGCCTCGATGGCCCACCGCGAAAAGTGGTGATCATCACGGGCGGCAGCCGAGGGCTCGGCAAGGCGATGACGATTTCCCTCGCCGAAGCCGGCGCGGATGTCTGCATCGCCAGCCGAACTGTCAGCCAACTCGAGTCGGCAGCGGCGGAGATCAAGGCGGCGGGCGGCCGCGAACCCCTGATCGTGCCGACGAACGTCCAATCTCGGGCCGACTGCGACGCGCTGATCGCAAAGACGGTCGCCCACTTCGGGCGGCTGGACGTGATGCTCAACAACGCCGGCATCGGGGACCGTCGCGGGGCTGGCAACCGCATCCAGGATCTCGAGGACGAAGACTGGCACGACACGATAGAGGTGAACCTGCACAGCACGTTTTACTGTTCGCGGGCTGCGACCCGGCAGTTCCTGAACCAGGGCCCTGGCGGGGTCATCCTAAACGTCGCGAGCGGCACAGCCTTGCGGTCGTCGCCGCAATCGCTGGGGTACGCCGCGGCGAAGGCGGGGGTGATTTCGCTTACGAAGAGCATGGCGGCGCAACTGGTCGGCGAGGACATTCGCGTCAACTGCATCATTCCCGGCTTCGTGGCGCAGAGCCCCGCACGTGACGACGACGAAGCGGCGATGCGAAAGCAACGGGGTCGATTCATCACCGTGCGCCGTTTGGGCGAGGCCTGGGAACTGGGGCCCCTGGCGGTGTTCCTGTGTTCTGATGCGTCCAGCTACGTGACCGGCGAATCGTTTTCAATCGACGGCGGCGGGCTTGCAGGCGGGATCGCCCCGACAGGCTACGCCATCGCGGAATCGGCGGTGTCGAATGGCTGAGTGGAATCGCAAGCCGGGATTCGACCTGGGTGGAAAGAAGGCACTGGTTATCGGCTGTTCGAACCCCGCTGGACGGGCGATTGCCCTGGGACTGGCGGAGGCCGGGGCCGATGTCGCCATCGTTTCGGCGTCGATGGACGGCGACGAAGTGATGGAAGCAAAGCGGATCGCGAAAGCGGCGCAGGAGATGGGCCGAAAGTCGATCTCTCAGGGCTGGGACGTGACCTTGCCCACCAACATCCAGGTGGGGCTGAAGCAGATCGGCAAGGAGTTCGGCCAGCCGAGCATCATGGTTTACAACGCCGACGCGATCATCGCGAAGCCGATCGAGAAGGTGACGGACTCCGAGTTCGCGCGCATCCAGGCGGTGAACCAGAGCGGCGCGTACTACTCGGCACGCTCTTTCCTGAAGGAGTTCCCGGAGGGTCAGACCGGCCGGATGCTCTTCATCACGTCCATCTTCGGCGAGCGCGGGGTAGAGAACCTTTCGGCCTATACGACTGCCAAGGCCGGGGTGATGGGCCTCAGTACGGCGCTCAGCCAGGAACTCGGCGGGCGAGACATTACCTCGAACTGCATCTCGACTGGTTGGATGGACTGGACGCCTGGCCGCGGCCCGGACGAACTGGGAGCCAACCTGCTGATGCGCTTCATCCCGATGCGACGTTTCGGGAAGGCAGAGGAACTGGCGGCACTGGCTGTGCTGCTCTGTTCGGACGCGGCGGGGTACTTCAGCGGGCAAGTCTTCCACGTCGACGGCGGCATAAGCCAGCACCTCTAGGCGCTTCCGTGGCCACCTCCAAGCCGCTGGCAATCCGGATGCTCGAGCAAAAGCGAATTCGGCACGAGGTGTTCGAATTCGACGATTCGATTCGCTCGGCGACGGAGGTGGCCCGCGTCACCGGCATGCCGCCGGAGCAGGTACTCAAGACGCTCGTGGTGGAGCACGACCCCCCCAAAGGGAAGCCGTACATCGTGATGATGCCGTCGTCGCTGGAAATCGACCTGAAAGTCCTCGCATCGAGCCTGGAAGCGAAGAAGCTGCGCATGGCCTCGCACAAAGACGCAGAGCGCCACACTGGTTTGAAGGTGGGAGGCATCAGTGCACTCGCGCTGCTCGGACGCGGGTTCGATGTCCTGGTGGAGGAGTCGGCGGAACTGTTTGATGAGGTGCTTGTGAGCGCAGGGCAGCGCGGGTATGACGTGAAGATCGCCGTTGCGGACTTAATGAAGCTGACCTCCGCGCGGGCGGTGCGGGCGGTGTGAGCGCGGCGAGGGAACTCCCTCGGGTGCTCGAACGTTAGAACTGGTATGTCGTTGCGTTCGCGACTTCGGCCGCTTATCCCGCGGGAGGTCAAGCTCATGCGGATGCGGACCCTGAGGTGGATCTCGGATCGCCGCACCGGCGAACGGTTCGCGCTTGCGAAGAGCGAAGACGGTACTTTTTCATTCGAGTGGGCCCGGTACGAGCGGCCATTCATCGACTATCCAGGTCAAGAGCAGTTGGGGGGCGCGAAACGGCGAAACCAGGTACTGCTTGCCGAGGCACTTCACGGTACCGTCATCAGACCGGGGGAGTGCTTCTCCGTCTGGGTGCTTGCAGGGAGGCCCACAATGGCCAAGGGCTACCTCGAGGCGGCTGCGCTCAGGTCGGGCAAGCTGACCACTGACATCGGCGGGGCGGTTTGCCTCCTTTCGACTGTGCTCTACAACGTGGCGCTGCTTGCCGGGATGGAGATCCGCAAACGGAGCTGCCACAGCGTCGACTCGTACGGCGAAAAGCGTTACTTCGAGCTGGGGCGAGATGCGGCCATCGAATTCGGGTACACGGACCTTCGTTTCAGCAATCCTCACTCCGTGGCACTCCGGCTCAACGTGCTCGTCGAATCGGACCGTATCCAGTGCTCGATTAACGGGCCGGAACTAGCGCCAGGACCGGTGGGCCTCGACGTTTCGCCGCCCGAGCTACTCGCAGAGCGAATCGACGGCTGGCTGCGTTTCCGGGTTCGGACGGTCCGGGTGATGGGGGGCGGGCGCGACGAAGTAATCGAAGACGTGGGCGAATCAATCTACCGAATCCCGAGGGAACTCGAGGGGGAATTTCTTCAGGCGTGTGCGTTGACCGAGTGAAGTTCGGCGATGTCGCGCTCGTTGGCCATGACAATGATGATGTCGCCTGGTTCGAGGGCGGTATCTGGTGCGGGCCCGATGTCGAGGCTGCCGGCTGAGCGGCTGATACCGAGGAGCCGGGCGCTTTCGCAGCCGGTGAGAAACTCGCCTACCGGATGGCCGGCCAGCCCGCTCGCGGCATCGACCTCGAACTCGGCGAGGATCATGCCGCGGTGGCGGCCGCTGGCGATTGTGTCCATGAACTCGGCTGCAAGCGGTTGGAGCGCCGCAAGCACCATTCTTCGGCCGCCAAGGCTGTAGAGCGAAAGAACGCGATCGGCCCCGGCCAGCCGGAGCTTCTCTTCGTTGTGAGGGAGGCCGCAACGGGCGACGACGTAACAGCTCGAGTTAATCGACTTGGCCGTGAGGGTGATGTAAGTGTTTCCTGCGTCGCTATCGCTTGCTGCGAGGAGGCAGCGCGCGGTGCGGATATTTGCCTGGTTCAGCACCCGGTTATCCGAGGCATCACCTTCGATGACCAGGTAGCCGAAGGCATTGGCCCGCGCGACCTGGTCGGGGGTCTGTTCGATGACGACGAACTCGACTCCCCGCTCTCTGAGTTCGCGCGCGATCTCCTGGCCGACGCGCCCGAATCCACACAGGACATAATGATCTTTGAGGTCAGCTATTTGCATTCGGGCTCTCCGAGCGTGGTATCTGCTTCGCAGGTCGCCTTCGAGGACCTGCTCCATGACGAGCGTGAGGGTGTACAGCGCGGTGCCGACCCCGACCAGGATCAGAACGACGGTGAAGAGCTTTGTCGCGGTGTCGAAGGGGGCGAGTTCGCGGAACCCGACCGTGCTCAGCGTGGTGACACATTGGTAGAGCGCATCGACGAACGACAGGTCGGCGAGGACCATGTAGCCCACGGTCCCGAAGATGATCACGAGGGCGAACATTCCGAGCGCGCCCTGCAATCCGGGTGAAACCAGTGCCGTGAGCGAGCGAAGGCGCATACAGCCGGGATTATAGGTTGGGATGGAGTTCTACCGCGGGGCGTAGGATGCAGGAGGAGGTGCCGAATGCCGGAAACGAATGCCAGCGGTTGGACGATCCACTACGAAACCCACGGGGAACGCAGCAATCCGCCGATCGTGATGATCCTGGGTCTTTCGCACCGCTTGCCGCACTGGGGAAGGCTGCCGGCGCTACTGGCTGAGCGGCTGTTTGTGGTTACGTTCGATTCCAGGGGGATGGGCCAAAGCGAACGGCGGGACGAGCCGTACACGGTCGAGAACGAAGTCCAGGACGTGCTTGCCGTGATGGACGCGGTGGGGTTGGAGCGGGCGGCCGTGTACGGGCGTTCGCGGGGCGGGATGCTGGCGCAGGAGGTGGCACTTTCCGCGCCTGGGCGGGTTTCGAAACTGATCCTCAGTGGCACGAGCCACCGCGGGCCCGGTGCGGTTGGTTCGACCGACGCGGTGAACCGGGCGATGAACTTCACTCCGGAAATGACCCGCGAGCAGATATTCGAGACGCAAAATGCCGCGATGGCGGCACCCAAGTGGAAGGAGCGGCAGCCCGAAGCGTTCAGTTACCTGATGCAGGTTGACCTCGAAGCACCGCCACGGCGATTCGCGGTGATGCACCAGCAGGAGGCAATGAGCAATTGGTCGAGCTTCGACCGGCTGCCTTCTATCGCCTGTCCGGTTCTGGTGATTTGCGGTGAGAACGATGGCATGGTGCCGGCGGAGAACAGCCGCCAGATAGCCGCCAGGATTCCTGGCGCCAGGTTGGAGTTGATCCCGCAGTGCGGGCACCTGCCGATGCTCGAACAGCCCGAACGGGTGGCGGAGCTGGTGCTGGGGTTCGTCCATTAGCGCATCAGTTCCATGTATTTGCGTTTCATCCAGTCGCCCTTGGCGCGGTATTCCGCGGCGGTAGAGAGCGTCCCTTTTTTGCCGCTTTCGCGGCTGTAGGCCAGGTTCAGCGCCGCGTGGTGGTTCTCCGCGGCGGGAATGCGCTTCGCGCGTTCGCGGGCTGCACGGTTGGTCCAGGTCTTGCTGTATTCGATCGCGGACTGCAACTCGGCGTAGATGTCGACAACCTCGACTTCGACGGGAGCAACAACGCTGTCAGGGCGAGGAGGCGGCGCGGCGACCCCGAACATCGTGAGTTGTTGGCCTTCGACAAAGCGGCCGGTCTCATCGAGGTAGGCATCGCCAGCCTCCACCACGTCGAGAATCTCGACCGGTTCGCGTTCATCCTCGACAAGTTCGTCCGGGGCTTCTGACTCCATCTGCTCGTCGAGTTCGAGGAGCAGCCCTTCGGCATTCGGCTTGAGCGCTACGGGCGGAGATTCGCGCTCGAGGTGCTCGATGATCGATCCGAGCCGGGGGTCCCGCCCGATGAACACGTGGAGGATGTTCTGGGCAGGCGGCAGGGCGTGGTTGAAGCGCAGACCGCGGCCAAGTTGCTGGATGACCGGTTCGCGGCTGAAGACTGCATCGAGCTTGAGGAGGACGCTCACGGTGGGAGCATCGAAGCCTTCGCTGGCCTTCTTCACCTGTATGAGGACGTCAGTCTTTCCGGCATGGAAGTCCTTTAGCCGGCGGTCGTTTTCGGCGTCGCTCAGATCCTCGCCAGAATGGACCACCGCGCAGCGAAGCGATGGGTGGGATTTCGCGAAGACGCGGTGGAGATGGTTTGCGTGCTCGGTGGTGGCCGCGAAGACGAGGCCCTGGTGCTTGCCGGGCGCGGCTTCGTTTTTGGCGAGCAGCGTGCGCGCGAACTCGCGGACGAGCGGCTGCACGTAGTCCTCGTTCCAGCGCAACTGCTGGCGAACACAGCGCTGGTCGAAATCGGGCAACTCGGCCATCTCGGAAGCAGTGAATTCGTAGACCTCGCCGGAGCTGTCCTTCAGCTCAACGGCATAGTCCTTCATCTGCATGTTCAGGCGCTTGAGGATGCGGCCCTCTTTCCACGCCTGGCGCATGGTCACGTGTACCAGCGGATCGATAACCAGGCCCTGGTCTTCCGGGTCATCGATGTAGCGGGCGCCGGCGATGGGGTCCCGGTCGAGGCGGAGGGGCGTTGCGGAAAGCAGCAGCGATGTCTTCACGGGGAGCTGGCCCAGGGCGGAAGCCCAGGTACCGCGCTCGCCGAGGTGGTGCGCTTCATCGCAGACGAGGTGGACGCGCCTGCCCGCGCAGAGCCGGCGATAACGCTCCGGCGCCGCAGCCACCTGCTGGTAGCTCGCGACCACGAAGTTGGCGCCGCTGGCGGCGATCCGATCGAGCGAGGCATTTTCGGCGAGGATCTTCCGGATGGGGCGGGCGCTTCCAATCACGCCGAGGGCTTTCTCGACTCCCTGGTAGACCTGGGTGCGCAAAACGTCGGTCGGCGTGAGGTAGAGGCAGGTATCGGTCTGAGCGGTGGCCGCCGAGACTTCGAATGAGCCCACGCCGATGACCGTCTTGCCATAACCGACCGGGACTACGACGAGTTCGGTATTCGAGCCGCGGCGCAGGGCTGCGGCGAAGCTGGAGAGTGCCTGTGACTGGCCGGGGCGGAGACGCCCCGGCGCGACGGAGTTCGCGCTCAAACAGGCTCCGAATGCTGCGTTTCTAGCGATTTCAGCGTAACCCGAGGAGGCCAGAACGTCTGCGTTCGGGCGGGCAACGAAGCGTTATATGCGGTGTTACTTAGTCGACGGAAACGGCCACAAATGCGCGGTAGCGGAAGATGGGCGTGACCGGCCCCGTACCCGAGGGGTTCGCCGTGCTCGAAGGAACTTCCTTGAGCAGGTACTCCATGGCCATCCAGCCTGTACCGGCGGCGGTGGAAACGGGAACCCAGACCGTTGAGTCAACGGTGCGCGGCTCGCCGGTGACGGTCACCTGCGTGCCATGGCCGAGGCAGTGCGTGATGGTGCCAGACGGGGTCGCCCGCAGGCGGAGGCAATCGCCCGGAGTGTTCACGCGGGCCTTATCTCCGGTGGTAACCGGACCGGCCACGGTGGTTACAGGCGCCGGCGCCGGCAGCAACGATGCGGAGTCGCTTCCGAACCGGTAGACGTGGACATCGAGGCCGGCCGCCGCGGCACGTGCCGACGGGTCGTAACCGGGCCGGAGATTCACGACGCCGTCCCAATTCTGGTTCGAATCGATGGCCTCAAAGGTCCCGTCGCCGTTGTTCGAGATGACGATGGCGGTGTGGAGCCCGGGATAGTCAGCGTCGGCGCTCGACCAGCTGTCGTCGGCGATCTGGATGATGTCCCCGGGGCCGGCTTCGGAAAGGGAAACTTCAACGGCGCCCGCATCGAGGTACCCGTAGCGATAGTCGAACCCGACTTTTGCGCCGGCGGCGTCGGCGACGACGGCCTTCATCCACTGCCAGCATTCACCCTGGTATGTCCCCAGGTCGCGCAGGGCGCGTTGAACCACGGGGTTATCGGATGTGGGGGCGGCGCTTGCCGGAGTTTGACCGGCAAATGCAACGAAGGCGGCAACAAAGGCGACCAGGATGGCTGCCAGGGCCGGCCGGTGTCGGGACATCGGCATCAGTTCACCTGCTCCAGTTCCCCTGAGGGCTTCAGGCAAGCTAGCGCAGGCTTTTGGCATGAACAACCGGGTTTTCCATCGCAAATGCTATGAAATGCGTCACACAAGGGCCGCAAAAGGAACCAATCAGGGAAAGTGCTGACGTGGTGCGCGACATAATTATCAACGAAATGCAATGTGTTATCTTCCCGTAAAATCCTGCCCGATGACTCCCTCAGGGCCCCTTGCGGGCATTCGAGTGCTCGAAATCGGTGGCTTTACCAACGCGTTTGCGGGGCGATTGCTGGCGGATGGCGGCGCGGATGTCGTCCGCATCGTCCCATCGACGGGCGATCCACTGGCGACGGAACCGCCCTTCTTCAATGAAGGAGGAGGTTCGATCCAGGCGGCGTGGTACAACGCCGGCAAGCGCATCGAACGACTCGACCTCGCCGAGGGCACCGGACGCGCGCGATTCGATGCGCTTACCCGAGGAGCCGACATCCTCATCGAAGACTGGCCGGCAGAGGCACCAGCGATCGCCTCCGAAGGATTGGCGAAACTCCGGCCGGGGCTCGTCCACGTGTCCGTAACACCGTTCGGAGTGACCGGGCCACGGGCGCACTGGCGAACCAACGACCTGGTGGCGAATGCGCTCTCGGGTTCGGCTTCGGTAACAGGGAACGGGGACACGCAACCAATCAATGGCTATGGCAACCAGACGCACCACACGGCCGGGCTGTACGCCGCGATCTGCGCACTCGCGGCACTGCGCACGGCAAGGGCGAAGGGCAACTACCAGCGCGTCGAACTCTCGGAGCACGAGGCGCTGGTGACATGCACCGAACAGGTACTGATGCAATGGTTCTTTCCAGCCTGGAACTGGGGATCGGCGATCGCGAAGCGGCAGGGCAGCCTCCACTGGAGCCGCGCCTACGAGGTCTACCCGGCTTCGGACGGCGTAGGCGTGATGGTCACCGCCGCACTCCGATTCGCGGACGTCCTGCTGCCCTGGCTGAAGGAAGAAGGTGCAGCGCAGGACCTCGCCGACACGGAGAAGTTCCCGGATGTCGGCTCGATGGTGCGCAACTTGCCGTACGTGATGCAGGTTCTGCGGGATTGGGTCGCGAGCAAGCCGGGCGGTGCGATGTTCCTGGAGGGTCAGAAGCGCCATCAGCCGTTCGGCGCAGTGTGGAACATCGAGCAGGCGCTGACGCTTAGCCCACAAATCGCCGAGCGCCGCTACCTGCAGTCCGTGGATTTGCCCGGTGCTGGCACCGTCCAGTTCCCGGGCAGGCTCTTCCGGACGAGCGCTGATGGGCCGCACCCTGGGGCGCAGCTTGATTCCGGAGCGATGGACTGGGAACCGCGAGCGCCGCGCGTTCCTGGCGTTGGAACGAATGCCGCGCGTCCGCTGGAAGGGCTGCGCATTCTCGACTTCACGCATGTCCTGGCGGGTCCGTTCGGGACGCGGGTGCTTGGCGACCTGGGGGCGGATGTGCTCAAGGTAGGCACGTCCGCCAGGGCCAGCCTCACCAACAGTCCCGAGCACCCGTATTACACGATGTGGAACAGAAACAAACGCAGCATCTCGCTAAACATGGCCAGCGCGGAGGGCCGCGAAATCGCGCGCGGGCTCGCCGCCAGGTGCGATGTCATCATCGAGAACTTCAGCGCGGGAGTGCTTGAGCGCTGGGGCCTCGACCGTGACGGGCTGGCGGACGTGAATCCCGGGGTTACGGTGATCTCGATGGCCGGGATGGGCCAGGACGGCCCGTGGAAGGATTTCGTGACCTTCGCGCCGACGATCCACGCGCTGACGGGGCTGACCTACCTGACCAACCCGACCGGAGAGCACCTGTTCGGCTATGGATTCTCGCTGACCGACCATTTGAGTGGGCTCGCCGGGGCGCTGGCGGCGCTGGAAGGGGTCACCCACCGGGACCGGACCGGTCAGGGCCTGGCCATCGACCTTTCGCAGTACGAACTCGGGCTGGGGCTGATGGGGCCTGCGCTGCTGGATTACCTGGCCAACGGGGTGAACCCGGAGCCGGTGGGTAACCGGCACCCGTACGGTGCGTGGGCGCCGCACGGGATCTATGCGACGAAAGGCGACGACGAGTGGGTTGCGATTGCGGTGCGTGGCGACAACGAGTGGGATCGCTTCGCGAAACTCGTCGGGGGTGGGCTTGCCGAAGACTCGCGGTTCGCGACTCACGCCCTGCGGGTGGCGAACCAGGATGCGCTCGATGCTGCCATCGAGGCCTGGACGCGGACGCACGACCGGTTCGATTTGGCGGAACGGTGCCAGGCCGCAGGAATTCGCGCTGGAGCGGTGCAGAACGCGGAGGACCTGACACGGCGCGACCCGCAACTCGCGGCCCGGGAATTGTTCGGCAGTGCGCAATCCGACACCTGGGGCGAGTACGCGATCGACCGGTTCCCGGGGCTGTTTAACGGGGAACGGCCTTCGGTCTACGAAGGGGTACGGCCACTGAGTGCTGACACGTTCGACGTGATGACGGAGGTACTGGGAATGGGCGACGACGAGGTCGCAGAGTCACTGGCCAACGGGGCATTAACCTGAGGTTCGGACAACCTGCGGCGGGCTCTGCTACGCTCTTGAACACCTCTTTTCGGAGCATGCAGTGACCCTGCGCCTGTATTCGTCGCTTGGCCGCGAAGTTCGTGAATTCCGGCCAGTGACCCCCGGCCGCGCGTCGATGTACGTCTGCGGCGTCACCCCGTACGACGTCACCCACCTGGGCCACGCCTTCTCCTACGTTCAGTTCGATACGCTGCGGCGCTACCTCGAGTACCGAGGCTTCGCCACCCGGTACGTGCAGAACGTCACTGACATCGACGACGACATGATTATGGTGTCGAAGCGCGAAGGCGGGCGGCCGATCGCGGAGATTCGCGACCAGAACGACGCCATCTTTCGAGCCGACCTCGACCGGCTGAACGTCCTCCGGCCCTCCGTCTACCCGTTCGCGACGGACCACATCCCCGAGATCATCGAGGCGACGGCGAAGCTCATCGAACGCGGGTACGCGTACGAGGTCGAGGGCGACGTGTTCTTCGAGGCTGCGAAGTTCGAGCGCTACGGGCGTTTGAACGGACTCTCGTTCGACGAACTCGGCAAGCTTGAGAACCCGGAATCGAAGCGCGCAGAGAAGAAGCGCGGCCACCTGGACTTCCTGCTGTGGCAGCAGGTCGACCCAGGAGACCCGAGCTGGGAAAGCCCGTGGGGGCCGGGTCGGCCCGGGTGGAGCATTGAGTGCACGGCGATGTCGGTGAAGCACCTGGGTTCGCAGATTGACATCCACGGCGGAGGCAGCGACCTCATCTATCCGCACCACGAGAACGAGATCGCGCAGGCAGAATGTGCGTACGGGCCAGCGCCATTTTGCGGCCATTGGCTACATAACGGAATGCTGCAGCTTGACGGCGTGAAGATGAGCAAGTCGCTCGGCAACCTGGTGCTTGCGCGGGTGCTGATGCAGACGATCGAGCCAGATCACTTGCGGCTCTATCTGTTGAGCACCCACCTGCGAGCCCACGCGAACTACCACGAGGGAGACATCGACGCGCTCGCGGACCGCTACAACCGATTGAAGCTGGCGGCGACTTCCGAAGGCTCGGGAACGAGCCAGGCTGCGGGCAATGCGCTGCAGCGCGAGTGGGAAGAGCACATGAACAACGATTTCCAGGCGCCCGCGGCGCTTGAGGCGCTGGACGCAGCGGCTTCGCGGGTGATTTCGGGCTCGGCGGCCGTTGGAGAAGCTGCCGCGTTGCGAGCCGCGCTTGCGACGATGGGGTTCGCGTTCGCGGGCGCACGAGGTCCCGCGAATGGTGATTTCAATCCCTAGTGGCGGGGTGAGTCACGCCCGATTCCCGCAGCCGATCAAGTTCGGCTGCATCGAAGCCGAGACCTGCGAGCACATCGGAGGTGTCGGCGCCGAGTTCTGGCGCGGGCGCGCCGGGCTCGCCCGGGGTTTCACTCAACTGGATGTGGAGCCCGACGATCCGCTGATCGCCGAACCGTGGGTGCTGCTGGTGGACGAGGTAACCGTTTTGCCACGGTTGTTCCTGTTCGGAAAGTGCTGCGTAGTCCTGGACGAGTGACGCTGGCACGTCTTGCTCTCGGAGCCGGGCGAGCCAGTGTTCGGAAGTCGCAGAAGCGAAGGCCTGCTCCATGTGGCGCTGGAGTTCATCGCGGTTGATGAAGCGTGGGAAGCCCTTGGCGAACTTTGGATCGTCGATCAGGCGGTCCAGGCCGAGTGCGCGAGCGATGCGGGGCCAGAACTTCTGGTCGATTCCGACAATCATGATCCACTTGCCGTCGCTGCATCGGTAGTGACCGACAGTCGGTGAGGCGCGGAATTCGCGAACGTGCTCTTCGCCGAAGTGCAGGTAGTGGAGGATCTCCGGTGCCTGGAGCGCGATCTGGGTGCCCAGAAGCGATACTTCGACGCGTTGGCCGATGCCGGTGCGTTCACGGACGAAGAGCGCGGTCATGATGCCGAGGGCCAGGTTCATCGCCCCGCTCTGGTCGGCGACGCCGGGGTAAGCGACTTCGGGTTTCGCACCCGGGCCGCCGCCACTGTGCTGGGCGTAGCCGCTGAACGCCTGCGAGATCTGGTCGAACGAGGGGAGGTTGGCCATGGGGCCTTTTGTTCCCCAACCGGTGGCCTGGGCGTAGATGATCCGCGGATTGCGCGACTTGACGGATTCGTAGCCGAGGCCCCACGCGTCCATGGTGCCGGGACGGAAGTTCTCGACGATCACATCGACGTTTTCGGCGAGCCGCATGGCAATCTCCCGGGCCTCCGGGTGGCGCATGTCGAGTGTGATGGATTTCTTACCGCGGTTGAGTGACTCCCAGAAGGCGCTGAAACCATCCGGTTCGCGCCACATCCGGCGTCCGAAATCTCCACCGCCCGGATCCTCGACTTTTATCACCTCTGCCCCGAAATCTCCCAGGATCGCAGTCGCGAAGGGACCCTGCTGGTAGCGGGTGAAGTCGAGAACCCTGATGCCGTCGAGTGGTTTTGCCATGAACGGGAGTCTACGTGAATCGGGGCGCAGCGTTTGTGTCGGTTGGTGCTAAGCGTTCACTCAATTGACACCTTTGTCACTTTCCCCGGCGAGATCTGCCGTTGGGGAGCTCGACGAGGCCGTTTCTCATCCTGAGCCGAATCTGAGATCGAGGGCCGTTCGAGGGCACCAAACCGTTCACTTTTCTCGCAACGGCGGGGCGCGTGCACCGCATTTGGCCACCAATTCGCAACGTTTTTACAAAGCGTGCGCTGTCAGTTCGCGACGAAACGACCGATACAACCTAAGAGATGCCTGCGAAGCGTGACAACAAAGTAAGAGAAGACTGGTTGATCGCGACGATGTTCCTGGCCGGAACCGTCTCGTTCACCATTGCGTTTTTCACGCAGACGATGAACGAGACGTTCGCGCTTGGCTGCATCGTCATGATGACGGCTTTGTGCGAAGCGCTCTCAGTCCGCATGTACTTCGATGGACGCGTCTCGGTGAGCTTCGTCGGCACACTTTTGAGCGCAATCCTGTTTGGGCCGCTGGGCGGCGTGCTCGCGGCTTCGGCGACAGCGATGACGGGGTACTTCGTTGCCTCGCGCAATCCCAGGAAGCTCGTTTTCAACTTCGGTCACGAGACGCTCGCCGCCGGGATCACCGGCTGGAGCCTGCTGGCCCTCGGATTGACGAGCACCAATTACGACATCGCGCGCCCCGCTGAGGCGCTGATCGGCGGCGTTGTCGGTGCGGCCATCCTGTTCTCCATCGATGGTTGGTCCGTGGCGGCGATTATTAGCATCACCTCCAGCCGATCCATCAAGGCTGCCTACCGCGAGAACTTCGCATGGCTCTTGCCGCACTACCTGGTTCTCGGCGTCGTCGCAGGAGGCCTGGCGGTGCTGTACGGAGAATTGGGCGTGGCGGCGATCCTGGTCCTCACGCTGCCGCTGCTGCTCAGCCGGTATTCGATCTCGCAGTTCGTCGAAAAGACACGCGAGAACGTGCTGCGGCTCGAACGGTCGAACGAGCAATTGCAGCACGCGTACGTGGAGATCCGCGACATGTCGGAGGAACTGAAAGACGCCTACACGGGCACGCTCGAGTCGCTGGTCACGGCGCTCGATGTCCGGGACCAGGAGACGCGCGGGCACTCGGTCCGCGTCGCCACGCACTCGCTGGATATGGCGAAGATGCTCGGCATCAAGGACGAAGAAGAGCTGCTGACCGTCTATCGCGGAGCGCTGATGCACGACGTCGGTAAGATCGGCGTGCCGGACGCGATCCTCTTGAAGCCAGCGAAGCTCACGGAAGAAGAGTGGGAGTTCATGCGCCGGCATCCGGCGCTCGGCTATCGCATCCTGGCGCAAGTACCGTACCTGCGGCCCGCCGCAAAGATCGTTCTCGCACACCACGAGCGCTGGGACGGTGACGGATATCCGCGGCGCCTCAAGGCCGACGATATCCCCCTCGGCGCACGGATTTTCGCGATCTGCGACACCTACGACGCGATTATCTCGGACCGTCCGTATCGGAAAGGACAGTCGCCAGACGCAGCGCTAGCTGAGATACTTCGCTGTGCCGGGACGCAGTTCGACCCAAAGGTTGTCGAGGCCTTCGAAGCAGCGTTCCCAAGGTGGCGGGAAGAGGACCACGGGGACTCGCGGAAACCCCTGTACCTCCCTGCGTGGAGGGACGACAGCGATGCGTCAGGAAGAGCGGCGGGCTAGGACGCGGGCCGCGCTTTTGCGCGCTGCGGCAATAGCTTTCGCCGACCGAGGCTATGACGGCGCGTCGATCGATGCGATTGCCGCTTCGGTTGGGCTGTCGAAGGGCGCAGTCTATGCCCACTTCCCCTCGAAACTCGACCTTTATCTCGAAGTGCTGAACACGCTCGTTGAGCAGGCTGAGTGGCGGCTCGAACGGGTGGCTTCGGCGATTCGAGCGGGCTCCAATGCGCTTGAGGCGTCCCGGGTATACCTGGGACTCGGCGGCGATGCTCAGCACGCCGCACTGCTCTCCGAACTGTGGCGCGCCGCGGCGATCGAGCCGGAAGTGCGAAAAGTTGTGGAGCGGCTGGTGGAACTGAGGCTGGGAACGCTGTCTCGCGCTGCCATCGACCAGGGAATGAGCCCGGGTGCGGCGCTGGACTTCGCCGAAAGTACTGCCCGGTTCATCGACGCGGGGATGTTGTATCGCAGGATCGATGACACCGCCGAAGAGCCCGCGGGAAGCTAGCCACACCAGAATCGACGCAAAGAGAGAGGAGGCCTTGCGGCCTCCTCTCTCTTTGTTTTGTCCTCGTTACCAGCTGATGGTCAGGGCTGGAACTGCCGCGGAAACGACAGCAACTGAAGCCAGAGCACCAAGTACGAGGAGCGTCCGGAGCTTAGCCATAAAGGCACCTCCCGCTTTCTCACCAGCCTTTTTTAGACTGACGGGTATGTAATACCCTCGGTGACCGAATGGTGTCAATACAGTTGATGTTAAAGAAAGGCTTCGCAGATTCACGACGAATTGTAAAATTTCACTTAGCAGATACTAGGCTGCACCGGGACCTTCGCGGCGGTGGATGCTCAATCCGAGCTGCAATTCTTCGATGACCGATTCGGCAAGAGCCCGTTCTTCCTCGTGAGGCATGCCACCGCGCCAGGTTGCGAGCGCAATTTCGGCCACCCTGTTCGCCCCGAGGGTCTTCTCCGCCTGGGCCAGTTCTTCGGCGCGAGCGGCCTGGTGAAGGACAATGCGGTCCCGGAGGATTTCGCGAACCTTCTCCTGCGCCGCCCTGCCTGCTTCCTGTTCTGTGAGCGGGGGGAGGCGCTTCTGTTCGAGCGCTCGCGCGCGCAGTAGCACGGGATCCTCGTCATCGTCTTCGAGGAAGAAGGCGCCATTACCTAACCAGCGCGAGAAGAGCTCGCGCTCGAGCGCTCCGGTGAAGAGGGTGAGGGGGTAATTCTTGAAATACTGGCGGAGTCCGGGATGCTTCAGGAGGAGCGCGAGGAGCACATCCTCCGGGAGGAGGGCGACTTGCTGCTCAACGCGGCGCCCTGGAGTGCCCGGACGCGCGGGCAGCCCGGCACGGAGCCGTTCGATGATAGCTTCCTCGCTGATCCCGAGGTGCCGTGCCACGCGTTGCACGTACATGGCGCGCTCAACCGGGTCGGAGACGGCCAACAGAACGGGGCGGAGCCTGTCGACCGTCGCGCGGGCCTGCATGGGCGACTCAATAGTCTCTGAATCCATGAGGCGCCGGAGCAAGAACTCAGGAAATGTCGGAGCGTCTTCGATGGCGGCGCGCCAGATGTCCGGCGTCTCGCGGGCAACTTCGTCCGGGTCTTTCCCCTGGGGCAGGGGAGCGACACGGAGGTCTATCTGATTTGCGCTGGTGATGGCGTCGGCGGTGCGCGCCGATTGGCCCATTCCCTCTGCGGATTGCATGCCGAGGAAGAGGTCTCCGGCGCGCTCGGCGGCGGCAAGACCGGCGGCGTCCGGGTCCATCGCGAGCACGATGCGTTTGGCAAAGCGCTTGAGCAGCGCGGCATGGTTCTCGGTGAGCGAGGTGCCCATGGTGGCGACCACGTTGGTGAATCCGGCCTGCCATGGCCCCAGGACATCCATATAGCCCTCTACGACAATGGCAGTGCTCTGTTCGCGGATGGCTGGCGCTGCGATGTTCAGGCCGAACAGCGTGCGGCCCTTGTCGAAGAGGTCGGTCTGAGGTGAGTTCAGGTACTTTGGCTCTTCGCCCTGGAGGCCGCGACCGCCCATGGCGATGAATTCACCGCGCTCGTTGGCTATGGGAATGATCACGCGGCCGCGGAACCGGTCGTATCCTTCGCGCCCGTTCTCGCCTTCGATGAGCAGCCCTGCGCCGATCATGTCGCGGTCTTCGTAGCCACGGTTGCGGAGGAAGTCGCGCAGGCCCCGCCAGCCGTCGGGCGCCCAGCCGAGCCGCCAGGTCTCGATTGTCCGCTGCTCGAGGCCCCGTTTCTCGGTGAGGTAGGCCATTGCGGCTTCGCCGCCCGGCTCTCGAAGGCAGCGCTGGTAGTAATCGACGGCGGCCGACATGGTCGCGGCAAGGCGCTCGTTATGGGTGCGCTTGCGGGAGTCCTCGGCTGAGAGCTCGATGCCGGCTTCCGCTGCAAGAGTTCGCAGGGCGCCGCGGAAGTCCGAGTTCTCGCGCTTCTGGATGAAGGTGAAGATGTCGCCGCCTTCGCCGCAGCTGCCGAAGCATCGCCAGGTCCCGCGGTCGGGGAAAACGTAGAACGACGGGGTCTTTTCGGTGTGGAAGGGGCAGAGACCTTTGAAGCTCCGGCCGGACTTCTGGAGTGGAGTCACACGGCCGATGTACTCAACCGGATCTATCTCCCGCTTGATGGCCTCGACGACGTCCATTGTCGACATGCTAAGCGCGATCGCGACTTCGCATGTCGCCTTCGCGACACTCCCGCGCGGTCCTGAACTTCAGCGCTGCTGTTACGTCACGAGTCGATGTTGAAGTCGGCGCTTGCGGCGACCTGGCCGTTGATCAGGACATCCACCGTAGCGGCGCCGGTACCCGGCTTGCTGACCACGAAGGTCGCGGTCTGGTTATTCGCGAGGGCGATGTTCTGCGACTGGGCGGCTTCGGAATCTCCCGCCTTCACACGGACCGTGACCGTGGTGGCGCCCATCGGCCCGCCCGTGTTGCGAATCGTGACGGTGATTTTGTCCGAGACCACCGGGGCGTCGATGGTGATCTTCGGCGACTCTTCCGGCGGCAGCAGGACGAAGGTGGCTTCGTTGTTATTCTCCCGCGATTCCTTCACGGCATTCTTCGGATCGACGCTGACAACCGCCTTTTTACCGGTCGTGGTGATGGGCGGGTTCACGTCAAAGTCCACGGTCGCGGTGCCGTTGGCTCCGAGTTTGGCGTCAATCACTATCTCGCCGGCAGGCACATCGCCGCTCACGGAAACGACGAGCGGGCCGTTGTAGGCGTTCGTGCTGGAGTTCTGGACCGTGACCCTCAATGCCGCGCCGCCGTTCAACAGGACCGCGTTTGTCGGGACGAAGTCGGGTGCGTCCGGGTTCGGGGTGGGGCTCGTGGTGGTGGAAGGAGACGGTTCTGTCGTCGCGGTCGGCGGTTGAGTCGGCGCCGGCGTGGGAGTGACGTCCCGGATCGGCACGAGAGCGAGTGAATCGAGCTCCTCGATGGCGGTGGCTTTCACCCAGCGCTGGCCCTGCTGCGTATCGATGAGGAGCCAGTCGACCGAGCGGTTCTTGCCATAGATGACAACTTCCGTGCCGGCCGTCAGGGTGCCGGCTTCGGCGTAATTCTCGCCGGGACCGATGCGCAGGGTGCTATCGGCCACGACCTTCCCCTTGATGGTCTGCGGGCGTTCGCCAACTGGTTCGATGGCGGTGACTTTCGTTTTGGATGAATCCTTTGTGGCGCCGCTTGAGGCGGTCACTTTCACCATGAGTTCGTAGTCGCCCCTGGTGGGAAGCGTGAACTTGAGGACGGCCTGGTATTTGTTATCTGGCGGTGTCTCGGTGACGTTCACCGTGTCGGTGAGTTTGTCGCCGACGAAGAGTTCGAAGCGATTGATGGGCTCGGTGGCGGACGCCTGGACGACCACCTCCGAGGGCTCACCGATGTTGATTTTCGTGCCGGCAGGCGGCGAATCGATCACGACGGCGAACTTCGTCCCGCCGAGGCTCGGGGTGCCCCCATCGTCGCTGTTGTTTACGAGCGAGAAGAGGAGGAAGACGACGATCCCGCCGACAAGGGCGGCAAGAGCGACGAAAACGTAAAACATCGGCTGACGGGCCGGGACGGCATCTTCGTAATCTTCCTCGTCGTAGTAGCCGTATTCGTCGTCCTCGTCGTAGTACGCGTCGTCGTACTCATCATCTTCGTACGATTCGTTGTCATAATCTTCGTCCGTGCCCATGGCCATGGCGTCGTCATAGGCCGGTGGAGTGCCGCCGATGTAGTGCGGTTCGCCGATGACGGAGGGCTGTGGGGGTAGCGGAGGTGCGTAGGTGGCACCAATGACAGGTTCGTCGTCCGAGTAGTTCGTGTCGTTTCGATCACTCATGCGGCCAATCCGAGTATCTGGCTGAGGGTATCTACCAGCAACACCGGGGGCGGTCGTACGTGACAAAATACTGACTGGACGTTAACCGGAACTAGTGGGTCCAACCCGCGGCGTCCGGGCATCCGAGTTCGAGCGCGAGCCGAATCGCGAACTGATCGGTCATCCCGCTCACGTAGTCCGCGGCCCGTCGTTCGACTGGGTCATCGGGCAGTGAATAGCCCGCAGAGATGCCTTCGGGATGGCTGACGTAGTAGTCGAAGAGGAAACGGACGATCTTCTTCGCACGTGCCGCTTCCGCGAGTTGCGAGTCGTAGAGGTACACGCGTCGAAACATGAACTCGCGCAGTTCGTTGGCGGCCTCGTGAATGCGCGGACTGAACTGGATAACCGGGCTCTCGCCAGCGCCAGTCGCATCCCAGCTGGCAGCAACGATGTCGCAAATCATTGTATTCAGGCGTTCGGAATGGCCACGGCCGAGCAAGTGTTTCGACGAATGTGGCAGGTCGTCTTCAGTCAGGAGCCCGGCACGGATGGCGTCGATGATGTCGTGGTTCACGTAGGCGATGGCATCAGCGGTCTTCACGACCTGGCCTTCCAATGTGTCCGGCACCCCCCAACCTTCGGCAAAAATGTCCTCGCGGGCCTTCGAACTCTTCCCGATGGCATCGAGCACTTCGTAAGTGAGGTTTAGCCCCTCGCCGTTCCCCTCGAGGCGGTCGAGGACGCGGACTGACTGGTAGTTGTGGCGAAAGCCCTCCGGGAGGCATGTCGCGAGCGCCTCTTCGCCCGCGTGACCGAACGGGCCGTGGCCAATGTCGTGACCGAGTGCCGCGGCTTCGGCAAGGTCTTCGTTGAGGTTCAGAGCGCGAGTGATGGTTCTCGCGACCTGCGCGACTTCAAGCGTGTGAGTGAGCCGGGTGACGTAGTGATCCTGGACGGGCGAAATAAACACCTGGGTCTTGTGCTTCAGCCTTCGAAAGGCCTTGGTATGGAGAATCCGGTCGCGATCCCGTTGATAGTCCGTTCGGACCGGTGATGGCGCCTCCGGTCGAGCGCGGCCGCGACTGGTGGACGTGCGCGCCGCGTAGGGACTCAGACGCTGTTCGCTCCCCTCAAGCCGGCGACGTACCTGGTGCAGGTCCACGGGGACATTCTAGGGGTGAAACGCGACCAGAACTGTCGCGCTCCGCCGTTTGGTCGGGGACTCCGACCTTCGGCGGAACGGGACGGCGAATGTGAAGAACACGACGGAGCCGTGGGTCCGGGCCTGTGATGTTATTTACCGGCCGGTCGAACAGGTCGGCCGAAAGGGAGCAACACACCAATGGAACGAGAGACTTTCACTTTTGGCCTTCGCGGAATGACGGAGCGCCAGGCATACCACTACGTCGAGTCGCTTCGGCTCGGCCTCTCGGAATTCGACGGGCTCGTCGCGCACGGCCGGTCCAGCCGGACGAAAACCGGCTGGAGCCTGACTTTCGGGTGGCTCGACGCCCGGTACGTTTCGGCATTCCGCCACTCGGCCTTCTATGCCCGGCTGGCCCTCAGCCCGAACGTCGTTGATTTTCGCGACATCGCGGAGTCTGTGGAGACGGATGTTACTTCGGAGTTGGCGGTCGCGGCATGAGTAGTGGGGAGGGCACGCCCTCCCCACCAGGCCAGACTCCTCCGCATGCTCGGGTCTCAGACGCATCCAGGATTCGGACCGCGGGGTACCGGTGGAGGAGGGGCTACGCCAAGCTCTCGGTGCTCACGCGCTACTTCCCGGCCGGCTTGATCGCGCCCGATGACCGTAATGTCATTCCCAAAGGGATCGAACTGAACGTAGAGGTACCGTAGACACTGAGGAGCGCCTGCAGGCGCAAGCTGAGTAGCAAACGTGGCACTCGTCCCGTCCTTGCCAACTATCTCAACGGTTTCAACTTCGCTGGAGGTGATAGCCGTGAGGTAGCCGTGCCAAGTGTGCTCGTCGGCACGATGAGCCGTGCTCAGACCAATATCCATGACGCCAACTCTTTCGGGCGTCATTCCGCAGGCTGTTTCACCGCTCGGATATACAAAGCACCAATTTCCGGCTCTCGCCGGAAACATCTTCAATTCTTCCGTGTCCGGCTCGTTGTCCAGCCATGCGACTCGGACTTCGACACCCACAGGGTCAACGATGTCTTTTGCGACTTGACTCTTAAAGTGGAGCACCTCAGGCGCTGGGTCCGCCGAATCCAGCGTTTGGTAGCTTGCCCTCTCTTGAGAATCCGGCACGAGAGTATGTCGATAGGCCGCAACACCTGCCCCAAGCCCCGCTACCGCGACAATGCCGGTGGTAGCCGAAGCTATCTTCAAACCGATGACCTTGGACGGCATCACCGCCCCAAGTATGCGAAAGAATCGGTTGTGTCGTGACCGCCAAATCTCTGCGAGTTCTTCGCGCGAGTCGACGCCGAACTTCGACATCAGTTCGCTGACGTGCCACTTCGCGCCTTGCAAGCTGATGCCGAGGCGATCGGCGATTTCGCCATTGGTATGACCGCGGTCGAGAAGCTGCAGGACTTCTCGCTGGCGCGGCGAGAGAGCTGGTACTGGGTGGCGTCCGTCCATGTTCGCATTCTGCGAGGACCTACGACGTTTGTCCCTATACCGCGCACGACATAAAGCCGCCCAGCCAGGGTCAACGAAAACCCCTGAAGTCACTACTGCTTCGGAGCGCGGCCCAGTTTCACCTCAGCGTTGGCGATGATTTCGCGGGTGCGATCGATCATGTCGGGGCTGACGCTGACGCTGGTGATTCCCCATTCGACGAGTTTTTCGGTGACCTCTGGATAAACGCTCGGCGCCTGGCCGCAGATGGATGCGGTGATGCCGCGGCGTTTGGCCACCGTCACGGCGGTCTGAATCGCAGCCATAACGGCCTCATTCCGTTCGTCGAAAGTCTCAGCGAGCGCCTCGCTATCGCGGTCGATCCCAAGGACCAACTGTGTGAGGTCGTTCGAGCCAATCGAAATGCCATCGATGCCGACGTCGATGAAGTGGTCCAGCACGATGACGTTGGACGGCACCTCAACCATCATCCACAGCTTGAAGTCGTCGCCACGGACCAGGCCCTGTTCGGCGAGGAGTTGCTTCACGCCTTTGAGCTCGTCGGCAGTTCGCACGAACGGGACCATGACGTAGAGGTTCTTGAACTCGTTGCGGACGGCTTTGATTGCGTCGACTTCGAGCTTGAAGATGTCGGGCTCGCGAATGTACCGGCTGGCGCCGCGGTAGCCGATCATGGGGTTCTCTTCGGTAGGTTCGAAATCAGCGCCACCGCGGAGGTTGGCGTATTCGTTCGTCTTGAAGTCGCTCAGGCGGTAGACGACGGGGCGGGGGTCGAAGGCGCGACAGAACTCGCGGATGCCTTCGTACAGGCGTCGCGTGTATTCCTCCCCATTCCCTTCCTGCAAGAAGGTCCGGGGGTGGGTGCCGATCTGCGCGACAATGAATTCGGCACGGAGGAGCCCAACGCCATCGACGGAGCGGCTTGCCACGCGTTCCGCCAGTTCGGGTTCGGCGAGGTTCACGTAGAGCCGCGTTGTGGTCTTCAGGGCGGAAGCCGCGGCGTAGCGTTCCTTCTGTCGCTCGAACCAGGCGAGCCTCGATTCGGCGCGTCCAGCGAATACTTTCCCCGTGGAGCCGTCAACCGTGACCTCACGGTCGACCTCCAGGGCTGTAGTTGCATTCTGGGCGCCGACGACACAGGGGATCCCGAGCTCTCGTGAGACTATCGCGGCGTGGCAGGTTCGGCCGCCGCGTTCGGTGATGATGCCGGAGGCGCGTTTCATCGCCGGGACAAAATCCGGGGTCGTCATCTCTGCGACGAGGATGTCGCCCTGTTTCACAATGTCGATGTCGTGCGGGTCGTGAACCACGCGAATGACGCCAACGCCAACCCCGGGGCTTGCAGGCTGGCCGGTGACGAGGACTTCGGCCGTTTCCTCCTCACCCTGGTCTTCTTCCGCGTGGCCGGCCTTCATCGTGGTTACGGGGCGAGCCTGGGTGAGGTAGAACTTCCCGTTTTCGTAGGCCCACTCGATGTCCTGGTAGGACCCGTAGTGCTCCTCGACGTTTCGGCCGACTCGGGCGAGTTCGCGAATCTCGTCGTCACTGAGTTTTTGCGCTTCGCGCAGGTGTTCCGGCACGTCAGTCCAGCCGATCGCCTCTTCGTGGCTGCCATCGGAACCTTCGGCTTTGGTGATCATTCGCGGTTGGCTGACGACGGTCTTGTCCAGGATATGGAGCGATTCCTTGTCCAGCATGTAGAGGTCGGGCGAGATCTCCCCCGAGACGATGCCTTCGCCCAGACCGTAGACGGCTTCAATGGTGATCTTCGAGGGATCCGACGTCACCGGTTCGACGGTGAACATAACACCGGACTTTTCTGACTGGACCATCCGTTGCACCGGGACGGCAAGACCGACCTTTGTGTGGTCGTATCCAGATTCTTCGCGGTAGAAGATGGCGCGGCCTTCGAAGAGCGAAGCCCAACACGCCTGCACCGCCTTCACCACATTGTCGGCGCCGACGACGTTCAGGAACGTGCGCTGCTGACCGGCGAAGCTCGCTTCTGGGAGGTCCTCCGCAGTAGCGGAACTGCGAACTGCTACAGGCCCTTCGCCGAGCTCACGGTAGGCCGCTTTGATCTCGTCAGCCATGTGGGCCGGCATCGGCGCGTCCATGATGCGCTGGCGAATGGATGCGGCGCGCTCGTCGAGCTGGCGAGAGTCGTGGACATCCAGGCCGAAGAGCTCTTTCTTGATGATCGGCTCGAGGGCGTTGAGCTGGATGAAGTGGAAGTAGGTATCCGCGGTGACAACGAATCCAGGAGGCACAGGAATTTGCGCGCGAGTCAGTTCTCCAAGGTTCGCGCCCTTGCCTCCAACGAGGCCAACGTCTTCGACGCCTACCTCTGAGAACCACACTACGGAGCGGGTCATGCTAACCAATCTGCCTATACCTCCGGGGGTAGTGCATAGTGCAGACCGATGACTTCGGTCGGGGCAGTGTACCCCGCTGGCGAAGGTTGCACACCCCCGCCAGCGGTTAATTGAGGTTTAGCGAAGGGTTATTCGACGGTAACCGTCTTCGCCAAATTGCGTGGTTGATCCACATCGCAGCCTCGATGAACGGCTACAAAATAGGCCAAAAGCTGGAGCGGAATGGAGGCTACGACAGGTTCGAGAAGTTCCGAAACTTCCGGAATCTCGATGGCTTTGTCGGCCAGGGCGGCGATTTCCGAATCCCCTTCGGTTACGACGGCGAGGACTTTTCCACCGCGCGCCTGCACCTGTTCGATGTTGGAGATCACCTTCGAACGGAGCGCGTGCTTGGTTGCGATGGCGATGGTGGGGAAGCTGGGGTCGATGAGGGCGATCGGCCCGTGTTTCATTTCTCCTGCCGCGTAGCCCTCGGCGTGGATGTAGGAGATCTCTTTCATCTTTAGGGCTCCTTCCATGGCTGCAGGGAAGGCGAGGGCGCGGCCGAGAAAGAGGAGGTGTTGGGCGCCGGCGAATTCGGTGGCGATTCGTTGCAACGACGAGGCGTTCCCGAGCACCTGGGCCACCGCATCCGGGAGCCGCGAAAGGTCGTTGAGGCGGGAATGCAGTTCCTCATTTGGGAGACGGCCTTTCGCCTGGGCCAGCTTCAGGGCCAGCTGATAGAGCGCCACGACAGCGGCGGTGAAGCACTTTGTGCTCGCAACTCCGCGTTCGAGACCGGCGCGCGTGTACACCGTGCCGTCGGCGACGCGTGTAGTCTGGCCACCTTCGGTATTGCAGACGGTGACCTGCAGTGCGCCGAGTTGACGGGCGACTTCCATGGCCTCGAGGACGTCGACCGTCTCGCCAGACTGGCTGACCGATACCACGAGCGTTTGCGGGCTCAAGACCGGGTTTCGATAGCGGAACTCGCTCCCATTGTCGGCCTCGGCGGGAACGCGGGCGAACTCCTCGAAGTAGCGTTTTCCGATCATGGCTGCGTGGAGACTCGTGCCCATGCCGAGGAGGACGACGCGCTCGATGCCGGCCAGGCGACCCGCTGCATCGCCCAGGTCGTTGAGGGAGAGTTCCGGCGGCTCAAGCGTGGCCAGGCTCCACGCCGTGTCGGAGAGCGCCTCCGGCTGCTCCATGATCTCCTTGAGCATGAAGTGCTGGTAATCGCCCTTCAAAGCGCTTACCGGGTCGATCGGGATGCGCCTGATTGGCACGGTGATGGGCTTGCCGGAGGAATCCGAATAGGTGGCGCCAGATTTGTCGACCTTTGCGAACTGGCCGTCCGCGAGGAACGCCACGCGTTGCGTGACGGGAAGGACGGCCGCAAGGTCACTGGCGAGGACCATTTCGCCATCGCCATAGCCGATGACTACGCCGCCGGCGTTGCCGAGGCGTGTGGCGACCATCACGCCGGGATCGGAGGCGGCCATGGCAACGATCGCCTGGGAGCCTTCGAGCACTTTGGCGGTCTGGTGGAGCGCTTCGAACAGCCCGAGGCCAGCCTTCACCCGTTCCTCAAGCAGGTGCGCGACCGTTTCCGTGTCGGTCTCACTGCGGAAGGTGTGGCCCCGCGCGATCAGGTCCCGGCGGAGGTCGGCGTAGTTCTCAACGATGCCGTTGTGGATGACGACGACTTCGCCGTCGCAGCTGAGATGGGGATGGGCATTCTGGTCGCTGGGCTTTCCGTGGGTGGCCCAGCGGGTATGGCCGATGCCGGTTGTGGCGCTGCCGGTGGCATCCGGGAGCGCGGCTTCGAGATTGGCGATCTTGCCCTGCTTCTTGGTGATGACGAGGGTGCGTCCGTCTTCGCCGTCGAGGGTGGCGATGCCGGCCGAATCGTATCCACGGTATTCAAGGTCCTTGAGTGCGCGCAGCAGCACGGGGACCGCGGGCTTTTCACCCGCGTAACCAACGATTCCACACATGTGGGATCAGACTCCTTTGCCGTGTGCCCGGTAGGGCATGGCGGCAGCACACAGGCCCGGCGGGGCCGGGTGTCCGGAAAATCCGAGGTCCGAGAGCGAAAGGAAGTGCGAATCCCTGGCACCTGGCGCACCTTTGTCAGCCGGTTACCCGTACTGGTTTGTGTGCCGCCTGCGGCTGTGCCGGCCGGGGGGCCATCCGCCGAATGTTTCGATACTGCCCCCGCCTCGTCATCCTTCCGGAGAAGGACCTGGCGCTAAGTCAACTGGCTCTCTGTGTGCTGTGGTTCGAGTGTTGTTGCCGTCACCTCCGAATGAGTTATCCGGGATGAGTGTCCGGCACGGCGGCGCTGCTGGTCAACTTTCTGCGCGCGGAATGGCTGCGAAGCCGAGGAAGTCGTCCTCCCATTCGAGAACGGCCTTGATCAGTGAGGCTTCGAGGCCGAACGGTTGCGCCTGGATGCCCCTCATGCGGAACTCCTCCTCCAGAAGGCTGGCGATTTCTTCGAGCGGCCGCGTGTGGATGGCGAGTTCGCGCTCGGTTTCAAGAATCAGGTCCACGAGTTCGCCCGAGAGCTGGTACCCATCTTCCTGGAGTTGTTCCCAGATCCACTCGCCGCACTCGGTGAGAAGCTCGCCCTGAAGTCTTCCGGTCTGTGCCATGGATACCTCGCCAGAGGGTAGTTGCTGACTTCTCAGACTACTTGGGCTTCTTCGTGGAAGGAATCCGCGGCCATGTGGGACCTTCGATCCCGAGATCCTTGCGGATGGCCTTGAGGCGCTTGATGTTCTTCGCATCGGGTCCGGAGCCGTCGAACCCCGGCACTTCGAGCATGAACGGGACATCCCGGAAGGCGGGATGCGCCATGAGCGTCTTGAAGCCCGCCAGGCCGATGTGGCCCTCACCGATGTTCTCGTGACGGTCGCGAAAGGTCCCCAGCGGTTGCTTGGTATCGTTGGCGTGGACAGCAACCAGGCGATTGAAGCCGATTTCGGCATCGAACTCGGCCATCGCGGTCTTGCAGCCCTCTTCCGTGGCAAGGTCATAGCCCATGGCGTAGGCGTGGCACGTGTCCATGCAGACCGCGAGCCGCGGGTGACTGCCCGCCGCGCGAATGAGGGCGCCGAGCTCGGCGAACGTGCCGCCGATACAGTTTCCCTGCCCGGCGTTGTTCTCGAGGATGAGCAGCGAAGTGTTGCCGGGTTCGTCGTCGAGCACTTCGTTCAGCATTTCACCGATTCGCCGCACCAGATCGTCCGAGAAACCTGCGCCGAGATGGCTGCCGACGTGGAAGATGGTACCGGTGACGCCCATAAGCCCGGCGAAGTGCTGGTAGGCCTTGAGCGACGCCCTCGAGCGTTCCAGCATCGCTTCGTCGGCGCTACCGAAGTTCATCAGATAGACGCCGTGGAAGAAGGCGGGCATACCGTATCGCTCGCGCGTCTCGTTGAACGCAGCCACCTGTTCGTCCGTGCAGGCAGGCAATTTCCACTGCTGCGGAGCGGAGATGAAGAGCTGCACCACTTCAGCGCCGATGGCCCTGGCACGTTCGAACACCAGGTGATGGCCACCGGCACTTGAGATATGCGCTCCGATTCGCATCGTTCCCCACCTTTCGAGTGGATAACTATCGCAGGGCGGGGCGGTTCCATCATCTCTGTGCGTTGACACCGTTCCGGCGCCTCACCAAGATCGCGGCGAGCGAACGATGAGTTCGCGGAGGCAGCATGTTCCCCGACGTTCCAAACACCGGTCTCCCGCTTTCGGGACTGACCGTCATCGACTGCACCATCTGGCAGCAGGGCACCTATGCAAGCGCGATGCTGGCGGACTTTGGCGCGAATGTGATCAAGATTGAAGGCCCCGATTCCCCCGACCCGGGCAGAGGTTCGGGCTCCGGCGATGCCTATTTCGAAAGCCACAACCGCAACAAGCGAGGAATGGTGATCGACCTGAAGCACCCGGAAGGCCGAGAAACCCTCCTCCGGCTGGTGGAGCAGGCGGATGTCTTCGTCCAGAACATGCGCCAGGGAGTGATGGACAAGCTGGGCTTGAACTACGCAGCTATGAAGGAGCGCAAGCCGTCCATCATCTATGCCTCGGCGAGCGGCTACGGCTCGAAGGGGCCGCATCGCGAGTGGCCGGCGATGGACATCCTGGGCCAGGCGCGCGGCGGGACGATGATGACACAGGGCCCGCCCGACCTGCCGCCGATCTTCTCGTTCGGTGGGATGGCGGACCAGGTAGGGGCCATTTCGCTTTCTTACGGCATCCTGATCGCGCTGATTCACCGCATGCGGACAGGCGAGGGCCAGCAACTCGATGCATCGCTGCTCGGCGGACAGGTGATGCTCCAGTCGTTCAACATCACGGGAACGCTCTTCACCGGAAACGTCCCTCCTCGCCGTCCACGCGACAAGGCGGCTCCGATGTGGAACGTGTACGAGTGCAAGGACGGTGGCTGGATAGCCCTGAGCATGTCGCTGGTTGGGCGCTGGTGGAAGCCATTCTGCGAAGCCATCGGCCGTCCGGACTGGCGAGATGACCCCAGGTACAACAAGCTGCCGGACCATTACGACCACCGCGAAGAGCTGATCGCGATGCTCGATGAGTTGTTCAGTACCAGGGACCAGTGGGACTGGGTTGAATTCCTGTGTGGGCAGGGCCTGCCCTGCGCACCTGTGCAGGACTACGCGCAGATCACCGAGGACCCGCAAGTCCTGGCGAACGACTACATCGTGGAGTACGAGCACCCCTCCGGGGAACGCCGAAAGATCGTGGGTCCTGCGGTGCAGCTCGAACGGAGCCCGGCCTCGATCCGGCATGGCGCGCCGGAGTTCGGGCAGCACACGGAGGAGGTGCTGCTCGAGTTCGGCTTCGAATGGGACGAGATCGAACGGCTCAAGAACGTGGGAGCCGTCGGCGCCCGCTAGTAGCCGGTCACCTCGAACCGTTGCTTATCGCGAACCGGGGACGATGCCACGGACGGTGGTCTCGATTGAATAGACACTGGTGGCGGCCGTCATAAACAGCGTCGAGAAGTCCGGACCGCCGAAGGTGATGTTCGCGGCGTGCTCATCGAGTTCGAAGACGCCCAGGTACCTGCCATCGGGTGCGTGCGCCGAGACACCGCCTGCGCCCGTCGTCCAGAGGCGGCCTTCGGTGTCGACTTTCATGCCATCGGGAGCGCCACGGCGCGGGTCGCCCTTCTGGTCCACGAAAAGGGAACGGTCCGACAGCGAGAGGTCGGTGCCAACCTTGTACGCCCAGATCAGGCGCTCCTCGGAATCGCCGATATAGAGCACGGTCTCGTCCGGAGAGAACGCGAGGCCGTTGGGCTGGCTGTAGCCGGTGCCGACGACGAGGTGGAGACTCCCGTCCGGATCGATGCGATAGACGCCCTGGAAATCGAGGTCGGGCTGCTGGCCGGGCTTGCCGAATGCGGGCACGCGGCCGCTATCGCGCCCGTAGGTCGGGTCGGTGAAGAAAATCGAACCACTGGAATGGATGACGACATCGTTCGGGCTGTTGAGGTCCTTTCCATCCCATTGTGAAGCGAGGCTTTCGGTCACATCTGGCGTGCTATAGGCGCCGCGCGACACGCGCCGGCCGCCGTGTTCGCAAACGACAAGGCGCTGTTGGGAGTCGAGTGTCATCCCATTGGACCAACCGCTTGGCTTGCGAAAGACCTCTGCATCGGTCGAGCCGGGACGCCAGCGATGCATGGTGTTGCCGGGGATATCGCTGAACACCAGGGCGTTGTCCTGGGCTATCCAGACCGGTCCTTCGGTGAAGCCGAAGCCTCCGCAAAGCTTCTGCTCTTTGCCCTTGAGGAGTTTGGAGATGCCGTTGTCGTTTTCAATCTTCATAGCTTCAGGATACGGCGAACCGACGGCCCACGCGTGACCGGACGGACCAGCACTTGCAGCCGGGAGGCCCTGGTACTAGGATAGGGGGGTACCCTATTAAGGAAGTCATGTCGCATGACCCCTGAGACACGAAGGCAAGCCCTGCGCAGGATGAAGATCATCGCCGGCCAGGTGCAGGCCCTGGAAAAGCAGATCGAAGATGACCGCTATTGCATGGACATCCTCGATCTCTCGCTCTCCATCCAGAAGGCGCTCCGCAGCCTGGATGGGCTGGTCATCGAAGGTCACCTTCGCACGCATGTCATCGAAATGATGACCGGCGGCGAAGAGGACAAAGCCATCTCAGAACTTCTCCGCCTCTACCGGGTCCAGGGCCCGGGAGAAGCGGTGGCCGCATCGAAAGGAAGCACGAACCACCATGGCTAAGACAATCGAACTGGACATCACGGGAATGACCTGCGACCACTGCGTCCACGCCGTCACCGGCGCGCTCAAGGACGTGAAAGGCGTGAAGGATGCCGTTGTGAGCCTTGAAAAGAAGCAAGCGGTGGTAACCGCCGATGATGTGGACATCCCGGCATTGATTGCCGCGGTGGAAGAAGAAGGCTACAGCGCCGCCGCGCGCTGAAGCCGGTCCCCCGAGGGCGGGGAGAGGAAGCAGAGAAATGGCTACGACAGATTCAGCCGTGAACCTCGACATCACGGGAATGACCTGTGCCTCGTGCGTGCGGCGGGTTGAGCGCGCACTCAGCAAGGTGCCCGGTGTGGAAACGGCGAGTGTGAACTTCGCCGCGGAGACGGCACGCGTAACGCTGGCGTCGGATGTGCCGGTGGATACGCTGATCGCGGCGGTTACGAAGGCGGGGTACTCCGCCGTGCCGACGAGTGCAGACGCAGACCGCCAGGGCGAACGCGACGACCACGCGCGGCGAACCCTGATCCAGCTCCTGGTTTTCGGCGCACTTGCGGTGCCAACCATCATCCTGGCGATGGCGATGGATATCGCCCACATGCACATCAACGACGACCCGCAGCTGCACGGCTGGATTGTGCTCGCGCTCGCGACGCCGATCCAGGCCGGCCTCGGCTGGCGCTTCTACCGTGGCGGCTGGGCGAGCCTGCGTCACCTCAACCCGAACATGGACGTGCTGGTGGCACTGGGCACGTCGGTGGCGTTTGTCTACAGCGCATGGGTTGTCATAAGCAACAGCGACAAAACCATGTTCTTCGACGTTTCGGCGGCCGTCCTGGTTTTCATCACGATGGGCAAGTACTTCGAAGAAACCTCCAAAGGCGCGGCGTCGAGCGCGATTCGATCACTGCTGGGCATGGGAGCGAAGAGTGCTTCAGTGCTCCGAGACGGCGCCGAAACCGAAGTGCCCGTGGACCAGGTTCGGCGCGGCGAACTTGTGGTTGTCCGGCCGGGCCAGCGCGTCCCGGTGGACGGTGTCATCCGCAACGGGAATTCCACGCTCGACGAGTCGATGCTTACTGGAGAGTCGATCCCGGTGGAGCGAAAGCCGGGCGATTCCGTAATCGGCGGGACCATCAATCAGAACGGCGTCATCACCGTCGAGGCGACAGCGGTCGGAGACGATTCGGCGCTAAAACAGATGGCGCGGATGGTTGAGGACGCCCAGGGATCGAAGGCGCCAATTCAAAAACTCGTCGACCAGGTGGCTGCGATCTTCGTCCCGGTCGTCATCCTGATCGCCGGCATCACGTTCCTGCTCTGGGGAACACTTGGCGGCAACTGGCAGGACGGGATGGTGGCGGCGGTTGCGGTGCTGGTCATCGCGTGCCCGTGCGCGCTTGGCCTGGCTACCCCGACCGCAATCATGGTGGGCACCGGGCTGGGAGCCGAACACGGCATCCTGATCAAGAACGCAGAAGTGCTTGAGCGGACGCGGAAGCTCGATGTCGTGGTGCTCGACAAGACGGGCACGCTGACCGAGGGCCGACCGCAGGTCCTCGACATCATTTCTCTCGGGGAACTCCTGGAAGACGACCTGCTCCGGATTGCCGCGGCGGCGGAATCCGGGAGCGAGCACCCGCTGAGCCGCGCGGTGGTCGATGCCGCTGTCGAGCGAAAGCTGGACGTTCCGGCAATGTCGCAGTTCGAGGCACTCACCGCCCGAGGCGTGCAGGCAATGGTGAACGGGCAACTCGTGATGGCGGGGAACCCGGCGATGTTCGAGGAGTCCGGGTTCGGCCTTGGCGGCGAGTTCGAGGAACGCCTTTCGTCACTGGAAGCGGGCGGCCGGACCGCCATCCTCGTCGGCATTGACGGGAAGATAGAGGGAATTCTCGGGATATTCGACGACGTCAAGCAGAACGCGGGCCGGGCGGTGCAGTCGCTTCGCCACCAGGGTCTCCGCGTGGTGATGATGACTGGCGACAACGAACTGGCGGCTGCGGCGGTCGCGAGGCGTGTCGGCATCGAAGAATTCCACGCCGGCGCAAAACCCGAGGACAAACTCGAACTGGTGCGGAAGCTCCAGGCGGAGGGACTTTCGGTGGCGATGGTCGGCGATGGCATCAACGACGCTCCGGCTCTCGCGCAGGCCGATATCGGCATCGCGATGAGCACGGGGACAGACGTGGCGATCGAGACCGGCGACATCACTCTGCTGAACGGCGACGTCTCGAAGATCGCAGAGGCGATAGCGCTCTCGCGCTCGACGCTTTCGACGATCCGCGAAAACCTCGTGTGGGCGTTCGGTTACAACGTGGTGACGATCCCGGTCGCAGCGTTGGGGCTGCTCAACCCGGTGCTGGCGGGCGCCGCCATGGCCTTCAGCTCGGTGAGCGTGATGGCCAACAGCTTGCGTTTGCGGACGAAAGCGAGAGCACTGGCGAAGGCGAGCGGCAACGAGTACGCGGCGTCGAAGACGAATGTCCTCAACGCGAGCCGTGGGCCGATCCTCGCGATGACGGCGGCCACCGCGCTCCTTGTGCTGCCGCTCCTGGTGTTCACCGGAATCGACCGGCACTGGTTCGGAAGCGACGGCAACGCCGTGCCGCCCGGGGCCGTAATGGTGAAGCTCTCGAATTGGAAGGTCGAACCAGCAACGAGCGAGATTCCCGCGGGCAAGGTCACGTTCGATGCCGTGCACCTGGAGGAAGGCCACGCTCATGGCGGCAACTCCGGCGAACCCGGGCAAACGCACGACCTCGTGGTCGCGAGGATTCTGGACGACGGTTCCTACGAAGTCGTGGGTCGCACGAAGGAGATCAAGCCAGGCGGGAGCGCCTTGCTTACGGTTGAACTCGAACCAGGCAGCTACCAGATTTCCTGTGACGTGGTCGAGATGATCGACGGAAAGCCGATCTCGCACACTGTCCAGGGAATGGTTGCAGAGATCCGGGTGGTGTAGCCGCCTTCGCCTCACCATTCCGCGGGGCCTGCTGAAACGTTCAGCGGGCCCCGTTTTTTCGTGGGCATGCTGATAACGCTTCACTGACCGGGCACTGCTAGACTTCAAGTATGAAGCGCGCCAACACCCGTCCCGTCCGCGCCGGCTCCGTGACCATCGGCGGCGGCAACCCAATCGTCGTCCAGTCCATGTGTGCCACGCGCACGCAGGATATCGACGCGACCGTCAACCAGGCAGAGATGATCCATGCCGCGGGCGCGGGCCTTGTGCGCATCGCAGTGGACAACCCGAAGGATGTCGAAGCGTTGGCCATCGTTCGCCAGCGAGTGCCCCAGGCGAACCTGGTGGTCGACCTGCAGGAGAACTACCGGTTGGTGACGCAAGTAGCGCCGCATGTGAACAAGGTGCGCTATAACCCCGGCCACCTCTATCACCACGAGAAGCAAAAGCCCGTGCGGGACAAGGTCGCGCTGATCGCCGAGACGGCGGTGAAGCACGATTTAGCGCTTCGCGTAGGCGTGAACTGTGGTTCTGTGGACCCTGCGATGGCCGAGAAGTTCGACGGCGCCGATCCACCGGAGCTCGCGGGCGTGTCCGCGATGGTGGAGAGCGCCCTCGAGCACTGCCGCATCCTGGATGACCTCGGATTCCATCGCTACGTGGTCTCGATGAAGGATAGCGACCCTCGCAAAGTTATCGAGGGCAACGTGCGATTCGCTGAAGCACGGCCGGACGTGCCGCTTCACCTTGGCGTCACCGAGGCGGGGATGCTTCCGGATGGCGTCATCAAGACCCGGATCGCTTTCGAACAGCTGCTCAGCCGGGGTATCGGCGACACGCTGCGTGTATCGCTGACGCTTCCGTTCGCGGACAAGTGGAAAGAAGTCGAAGCCGGCCAGCAGATCATCAAGGACGTGGAAGAGGGTCGCTTCCGCTCGGTGCCGGTGTTCCAGGACCACGGCCTGAACATCATCAGCTGCCCGAGTTGCAGCCGCGTCGAGAACGAAGCATTCGTAGACCTTGCCTTCAATGTGAAGGAGATGGCGCAATATGCGAAGGATTACGACATAACGATCGCCATAATGGGCTGCCGGGTGAACGGCCCGGGCGAAACCGATGACGCCGACCTCGGCCTCTGGTGCGCGCCGACCTTTGTGAACCTGAAGAAGGGCGAAGAGTCGCTGGGCGCGTATCCGTATGATGTGGTTCTCGACCGCCTGAAGGTGGAACTGGACGCGCTGATCGAGGAGAAGAAGCTGGCTGGAGCGAACGCATGAGCCTGGGCGAAATCAAACACATCACCCGTTACCCGGTGAAGTCGATGCGCGGCGAAGCGATGGAGTCCGTTGCCGTCGACTTCACGGGCCTGCCGAACGACCGATGCTACGCCTTCGTGCAGGAAGGAGAGGGCGTCTACATGCCCTTTCCGTGGCTTACCGCCCGCGACGCTCCACAAATGCTGCAATGCGAGGCGGTTGTCGCAGGACTCGACAAGCGGGACTGGCCGAACATCGTAGTGCGGACGCCGAACAACGGTGACATGCCGGTCGACGGGCCGGAGCTTGCGGCGTTGCTGGAGGCGTGGAGCGGCAAGAAATCGCACATTCACTCGGACTACCGGGGCTGCCAGGATGTCGCCTATGTCTCCATCATTTCGACGGCGACCGTGCGAGCGCTGTCCGAAGCTGCGGGCGTCGCCAACGACCATCGCCGCTTCCGGATGAACTTCGTCGTGGACGTCGGCGATGAGCCGTTCGCGGAGAAGGCATGGCTAGGGAAGACGGTGCAGATCGGCGGCGCGAAGTTCGCGGTACATGAGCAGGATCGGCGCTGCAACATGATCACCCTCGACCCTGACACGGGGGAATCCGCCCCCGCCGTGTTGAAGCAGACTGGCGAGCTCAATGGTGCGTGCGCCGGGGTGTACTGCTCGGTCCTGGTCGAGGGGACGGTTGGTGTAGGCGATCAGGTCTCCCTCGCATAGAATCTGCGCCTCACGGGGGTGAGGCATGCCCAATCCAGTAGTCAGCTTCGAAGTCCGCGGGCCCGATGCGGCGCTGCTGCGACAGTTTTATCGCGATGTCTTCGAATGGGAGACGTTCGAGTACTCCGACACGTACGCGGGTGTTGAGACAACAACGCATACCCACGACGAGGCGACCGGCGTCACGACGTACACCGGCGCCGACGCCTTCATGAACGATGGGGTCGTGGTCGGCTCCAGCGGTGGGCAGCCGGGGTGGAAGTTTCCTGGCGAGCCGTACCTCCGGTCGTTCGAGCCGGGGATTGCAGGCGGGGTGGCAAAGGCGGCGGCAGGCGTCACGTTCTACATCCAGGCGAAAGACCTCGATGCGACATTGGCGAAGGTCGAGCAGCATGGCGGCACGGTTGTTCAGCGCCCGACGCAGGTAGCGCCGAATGTCGTGGTCGCTGCGTTTCGCGATCCGGCCGGGAACGAGATCGGGCTCACCCGGGCGCCGCAGTAGGTCAATCGCCGGTTTCGACCACCGCTGCATGGTGGTTCCGGCGCTTCCGCAGCGCGAAGTAGCCCCAGAACAGCACGCCCGCGGCCGTATATGCGACGAAGCCCGCGACCACTGCCCAGGAACTCGCCGGCCGCAGGCTATCGAACGACGAGCGCTGCGAGTTGAGCAGCACGTGCCAGACGAGGAACGCGCTGCCGAGCACGAGCGCGGCCCAGGCGAAACGGCTCCAGTGCAGGATCTTCGCGCCGTTCATGGCTTCGAGCGGGATGAGGTCGATGAGCAGCCCTTCCATGCCGCCGACGAAGACGATCACCAGGATTCCCTGGAGCAGATCAGATGGCCAACCGTTCGGGAGTGCCCGGGCGGGCGCGAGCAACAGCCAGCAGACGACGCTGAGCGCGACGCATGCGGTGACGCTGATGGCTTCGACGCGGCCCTCGTGCTTCTTCGGGCCGGCGGCCTCCAGCACGACGCACGAAGCTGCGAAACCGTACATAACGCCCGGGTGGAGCCCGAGCAGGCGTGATGCGAGAACGCAGAATGCACCGATCACGAGTGCCAGCGGGAACGGGCTCACGACTGCTTTCGTCCCAGGTTCGCGAGATTCGAGCCAGACTTCGAGGCCCGAAAAGAAGAGGCCGACGAGTCCCACGCCGATGATCACGCTGGCGAAGAGGAGCATGCTGGCGCGGTTGAAGCCGAACGATGGTTCGAGGAAGCCGTAGACGAGCCCGGTGCCGACGAGCACGGCGGCCATCGCAGCTATGCGCCTGGTCCGGTCGGACGTTGCTTTAGCACCAGGCATCTTCAGATTCGGCCTGAACCTGCGGGTCCAGCCTTCGATTTCGCCCCGGTTTTCGTCGAGTGTCTGGTTGAACAGCACGGAGCTGAAGAACACCCAGACGGTGACCCCAGCGAGGACGAGGTTCGTCGTCACTACGCCGGGATCGAACGAGATGTCGGACGTGTCGGGAACATCGAGCACCAGTTGGGGAAGATCCGGAGTGGGTGAAGGTGTTGCGGTTTCGAGTGCGCCGGGTGCGGGCACGATGGTGACGGTGCTTGACGCGGTAGCGCTGGGAGTGCTGGTTGGAGTGGTTGTTTGTGTCGCAGTGGGCGAACCGGTTCCGATGGCCGTCGGGCTCTGGGTTAGGCCCGGGGCTGTGGCGACGGCGGTTGCCACCGGAACCTGGGTACCTGGCGCCGTTGGCAGTGAGGTCGGGTTGGCAGGGGAAGTCGGAGTCGGCGGGACCGGGGTGGCCGTGGCCGCGCCGGTGACATCGACGAAGACCATTGGCCCTGAAATCGGCGGGAGCCCGGCGCCATTAAAGTTGAACGTCCAGATGACGGTGTACTTGCCGGGATTCTGGTAGGTATGGACGAGTTGCTGCGCTGGGAACGAGTACTCTTCGTCGCCGCAAGGTGTGACGACCGTGGAAATGACGGTGCCGTCGCCCCAATCGAGGGAGTTGGTTGGCACGCCGGGCGAAGCTACCCAGCTGTCTTCAATTGCGAGGACAACCTGGAGCGGCGCCTGGCCTGTGACTACAAAGTCCACCGGCGCCGGTGAGACGACCTTCGGGATGGGGTCGGGGTCTTCGACGCCTCCGCCACAGGCGGCGAGGACAGGCGATGGCGCGTTCACCCACGCGAGTGCGATCCCGCCCAGGACAGCACCCAACCAGGGCACCAGCCATCGCACCGTCATGCTGCGCGAACAGTAGTGTTTCCGGGGTGCGAACACAATATGTTCAGGTGGCACCCACAGACCGGAATGCTCAGCGCGAGTGGGACTCGACCAGCCCCATGAACGTCCGGACGCGCTGTTCGTATTCGGCCGGGTCCGCATTCCATGATTCGACGTGGCCAGCATCGGGGACGCGGTAGAAGTCGACGATGAGGTCGGGTCGCAAGCGGGCGAGTTGCTCGCTGGTGGAAACCGGCACGGTACGGTCTTCCTCGCCGTGGATGAGCAGGATGGGCGTGACGAGTTGGCTCGCTTTGGCGAGATAGTCCGTGTAGTGCCAGTCCACGCCGAACCGCAGTTGCGTTATCAACTCGGCGGACTGGATGAGTGTCCAAGGAAGCGGCACGCCGAGGCCGGGCAGACGTTCGCGTTCGGCCTGGAACTCGACGGTCTGTTCGAAATCAAGCATCGGCGAATCCAGGATTACGCCTGAAATGCGATCGGCGAGCGGTGATTCGAGGAGGAAGGCTACGACCACGCCTCCGCCCATGCTCACTCCATCGAGGACCACCTTCGTTGCACCGTGGTCCAGCGCGTAGCGGACGGCGGCCTCAAGGTCGCGCCACTCGGTCTTTCCATAACGCAACTTGCCCGACGGGTCCTTCGGGGCTTCTTCGTCGCCGCGATAGGTTGGGACCAGGACCGGGAAGCCGGCGTCCACGACCGTGGGGAGGACGCGGAGTGCGTCGCGGCGCGTGAGGCCGTTGCCATGGACGAAGATGAACCAGGTGGGTTTCGACCCGCTGATGAACCAGGCCGGGTAGTCGCCGAGTTCGCCCTGGACGGCGACGTCCTCGAAGGGGATCCCGAGCCCGGCGAGCGGGTCGCCGGGGAAGACGCGTGAGTCGATGGCGACGTGCATGCCCGCCCGGAGCGGTTCGCCTCCGCGCAGGTCGAACGCCCTGCGGACGGAGCCATCGGCGCTTGTGCCGAGGATCTCGCGGATGATGCCCCAGCCGCCTTCCCATTGCAGGCCGAACACACCGTTCCTTTCGAGACGGACATCGGATCCGGAGAGGGTCACCGTGTTCGAACCGGCTTCGACCACCTGAATGCGATAGTTGGGGGTGAGCGACGCACGGCGGGCCGCGGCCGAGAGTGCGCGGTCATCGATGGCCGAAGCGAAATACCAGCCGCCCGCAACGTGGAACGCGAGCAGGAGCGCGAATGTTAAGAGCAACGTCCACACAAGGGCGGAGCGGACGGGACGCGCGAGCGGTGACCTGTTCGACATGACTGTCACCCCAAGGACGCCACGAAGCGCCAGGCCGGCGCCGCGCGGGCGCTAACCAATTGCAGCAACCAGGAAGGAGTGCGGGGAGGGCCTTACGGGGCGAGGGTGAGGGGTCGTTAGGGCGGGGGAAACCGCTCGAAGACGGGCGACGAAAACAACTGAAAATCACGGTTGCTCCCGGCCAGATTCAGAAATTGGCGGAGACGCGGGAGAGTTGAACTACTGCAAGTAGGCCACCAGGGGCCGCTCAACACCGCATTTAGATGCGAATCTCTGCATCCTTGCCGCTGAAAGCCGCGTGAGTCCGCTGGAAATGTGGCCCAAAATGAGGACAAGCGCCCACCGCATGGGGTGTTCTCGCGGCACACTCCCTGGCCCATGGCAGGTCGCGCACTCAGGACGCAATCGCCCCTCGAACAGCGTATGGTAACCTCCGCGGCGCGCAGAACGTTTCCCGAGGGGGTAGGGCTCAAATGCGGCTGCTTTCGTCGTCCCTTGTGGTTATCGGAGAGGGATTTACTCCGGGAGCTTTTAAGCCAGAGATCATGAGCGAATTGCTTGGCCCGCAACGCCAAGCCATTTTGACTCCGGTACTCTCTCGTGTTGATTACTCCGACGGCTTTCGCGTTCAGATACAGGGAAACAGACTTGAAATACACCACGACGGAAAAGACGAGCCTTCGCGAATGCGCCAAGGGTTGGAGGCGGGGCTCAAGCTCTGGCCGCTCGTCTCGCCGGTGGCGCTTGGAGTGAACTGCAGCTACGGCCGCGAATACTTCGAGGGCTTTGATGCGGATAGCGCTTCGGCGCGCGTAATCCGATTCTCTGAAATTCAAGATGCCCTAGGGGTCAACTTAAGCGGAGGGCAGGCGTCCGTGGTTTTCACAATTGAAACGGTGCAAGTAACGCTGACGTTCGTGTTGAACGCCCGCGTGGAAGGAAGTCCCGGCGTGATGCTCAACTTCAACGCGCACCATGCGAATCCTTCGGATATCGGTGCGATACTAGAAACGCGGGAGGAATGGCTTGGACGCTGTCATAACTGGGCGAAACGTATCTACCCGCACGCATAGGGTCGTAGGTTCCGGCTTCCAGTCGCCGGAGACCCTCCGCGAAATACTGTTTCCGTTGGCTTACTCTACGTCTCTCGATTTCATGACTTCGTTCGCCACATTGGCGGATGCCTCTGAAGTCTGGCTCGGTCAAGTCGGGAGCCTGCTAAGATTCCCGCTTCACACGAGCAATCGAAGTTTCGTCGACGAGGTTGCATTCGTTGACACATCTCCAGAGATCTCGGGGGCGATCGATGGGGAAGTCGAAACCGTGGCGACCTCGATCCGCGAGTCTGACGTTGAATTCGGGCGCTCAGTTTTAATGCACAGCCTTCTTGGTGAGGCCGCGGCTGGCGCATTTGTCGAACGGTCCGCGTTGGAATTGCTCGACGTACTGTCCGAAGAGACTATCGCCGCGGTGGGACTCGCGATGGCAATGACGCCGGAGTTGCCGCCCATCGAATCGGTCGCTGGTTCAACGAATCCGGACGATCCGGACTGGCGGCAGCTAGTGCTGACCATTAGTAGTCCAGGTCAGCCCGGTAGCCCCGAATGGCGTAGGAACCTTGCGACGGCGGGTAGAGTCGTTGAAGTTGCGGTTGAGAGTTTTCCATGGATGGCAAGAGAAATCGCAGAGGGTATATCCTTCGCGCTCTAGATGGCATTCGATCCTCTTGAGTGGTTAGAGACAGCAGCGAAGCTGCACGCGGACGGGACGGAAGCTTCTCGACGCACCGCGGTGGGCAGGCTCTATTACGGTGTGTGGCTGAAATCCTTAATAGCGCTTGAAGAGGCCCGTCTCATGTCTCGTCGGGGAGCCAGGGAGGACCATCGAGAGGTTATCACCGTGTTGAAGTCGAATCGTCGAGGCGGCATCGCTACGGCGCTCGAAAATTTGGAGCGTGCTCGCCGCAAAGCCGATTACCAAGAGTCCGAGGAATTCACCGAGAAGCAATTCCTGTCTGCGAAGGCTTTTGCAGATGAAGTGAGACGCCTATCGGAGCCGGATTGGAAATAGTCCGATTCCCAAAACGCCACAGAGTGTTCAACAACCACCGACCGAGTGACGCTCGTCGCGAATCGCGTTTCTAGAACCATAGAATGCCCCCACGTCGGCCGTTCGGACGACACGGGAGAACCTAAGTGTCAGAGACGCCGCGGAGAAGCAAGCAAAGCCGCTCTTCCAGCCGGGCGATTTCTCAGCTGATCAGATTCTTCTCGGCACGAGTGACGTATGCCGCGACGGGCGACCGAACTTACCTTACTAAAGTACGACGGTCAAAACGCGGACAAAAAAGGCCGGGATTGCTCCCGGCCAGATTTGGAATTTGGTGGAGACGCGGGAGAGTTGAACTCCCGGTCCAGCGAAGGTCAGCTCCGAATTGTCCTACAGGCATTCCCACCGATGGGGGTCTCGCTAACCGGCTGCGATGGTGGTCCTCACGCCAGTTAGCCAGCCGATGAGTCTTTCGCGGGTGCTATCGGCGTAATCCCGCGGCATCCTGGCTTTTGCGATGCCCCTTCCCGACGCTGCCAGGCCGGGCTTCAGGAGGGACAGCCTCTACTGTGGTTTAAGCAGCGAGTGCGAGTTGGCGATTATTGCCATTTGTTTTTGGCCGCCTGATTTACGAGGGTGACGCCCAACCTCGGCCTGCTATCCGGCTACTTAGCTCCCTGTCGAATCCCTTCGTCCCCGTGTGATGTGACGATTATAGCACAGGTGTTCGGGAGAGGTTGAGGCGTCAGGTTTCAGGTTTGAGGTCTCAGGGGCCGGAGCAAGCCGGGGTTGCCATCGATCTGGTAGGCTCGTCCGCCTATGAATAAAGAGCATCTTGTCTATTGCGCCAGTCCCGAGTGGGAAGAGACGGTCCGCAAATACGTGGTGCCCGGGAGCACCGCCGGAAAAGAACTGGGGGACCATTTGCTCGAGGTCGGGCCGGGGCCGGGGCTGACCACGAACGTGCTCGCGACGATGGTCCCGCGGATGACTGCGGTGGAGCTCGACGAGGAATTGGCGGCGGCGCTGGCCGAGCGGTTCGCCGGCACGCACGTCTCGATTCATCGCGGCGACGCGACCCGGACGCCGTTCGCGGATGGGACGTTCAGCGCGGCGATTTGCCTGACGATGCTCCATCACCTGCCCACGCCGGAAGACCAGGACCGGTTATTCGCGGAACTGAACCGGGTGGTGCGAACGGGCGGGGTGGTCATCGGGAATGACAGTCTTGATAGCCCGGAGTTTCGCGAGTTCCACCACGATGACATTTGCACGCCGGTGGATCCGGCGACGCTGGAGGGGCGGTTGGTGGCTGCGGGGCTGACGGATGTCGAGGTGAGCGTGAACCCGTTCTCGGTGACGTTCAGTGGGCGGGCTTCGTAGGGGAGAACACCGGGCATTGTGGGTCGGGGAACGATGCGCTTACTGCGTGCGCGGTTCCAGATGAAACCCTCATCCCCCTGCCCCCTTCTCCCAAGCCGGGGAGAAGGGGGTTCTTGTCGGGCGAAAGTGTGGTTCGGGGGGTGGCTGGGAATGAGGTCGACGGAGGCGCGCGCTTGAGGGCGTGCGCGGTTCCGTGGCCGCGAATCCTGTGGCGAACGGAAACGCCCCTCGAAGGAGAGGGGCGTTTCGCTGGGTTGGTGACGCTGGGCGACTACTTGCGGGACCACTTCCCGGTGTCTTTGTTGATGCTGTAGCCGAAGGTGCCGTCGAAGGCGCAGCCGTTCCAGAACTGTTCGTCGGCGAAGACACCGTTTACGTAGAGCTTCACATCGACCTTCGAATCGACGCAGAAGGCGCGCCCGAAGTGGATGTTGATGGCCTGGTTGCCGGCGGGAAGGTTGCTGCCGGAGAAGGTGTACTCATCCTTGCCCTGGTTCCAGCCGTCGCCGCTGACTTCCTTCTTCACCGCGTCGCCGAGGCGAATGTCGGCCCAGCCTTCGACCTGGGAGAGGACGAAGCGGAACGAGTAGGTGGGCTTCGGGGCGACGTAGGGAGTGCGGGAGCAATCCTGCTTCTGGAAGCTGACGAGGTCTTCGACCGCGGCCTGGGAACCACCAAGCGTGGCGACGCGGAAGCTAAGAGGAGCGGCGTTGGCGGTATCGGCGCCGTTGAAGTAGTCGCTTGGGTTGGCGGACTTGATTGCGGCTTCGGCGTTGGCGGTGTTGCCGCCCACGGCGACCATGCGGATTTCGGTGTTGGCGAGGACTTCCCTGTCGTGCTTGCTGACTTCGCCGGAGCCGGACCAGGCGCCGTAGGCGGCGTTCATGGCGACGAGAAGGTCGGAAGTCTTGTCGACCTGGGTCGACGTCATGGTGAAGAGCATGGTGCGACCGTAGGTCACGGACTTCACATAAACAGCAGGGCGATCTTCCTGGAGGCGGCCGGCTGCGATGGCGGCGCTGACTTCTTCGGAAGTGACGTTCGGGCCGAGAAGCTGGCGCGGTTCGAACACGTGGTCATCGACGAACGAGATCGTGTACATGGGCTGGACCATGCGGACGAGGATGGTGTGCTGTTCGAAGGAGTTGTTCGAAGAGAACGCAACATCGAGGCCGGCCTGGGCGAGCGGGCCGTCGTAGCGGACGGAGAAGCCGAGTTCGAGGGCGGTCTGTTCAAAGGAATAGGCTTCCTTGCGGACGTATTCAATATCGGCGGGGACCACGTCGATGCCGGAGAGGCGGCTGTCGGCGTCGCGCTGGAGGGTCGAAACGGCCCGCTGGATGGTGGCGGTGCTGGGGGCGTCGACATGGACGACCGGGTTCTGGCTGGCGAGGCTGATGACGAGGTCGATCGGGGCGCGGTCGAGCGGGATGGCCTGGATCTTGCCGTTGAGGAGCTCCTGGCCATCGATGAAGAGGCCGGGGGCGAGGCTGCCCTGGAAAGCGACTGCCGGGAATTCGTCGAACTTGCGGGTGATGGACTGGCCTTCGTCGACGGTGCACTGGTAGTTGTAGCTGCCCTCGCGGAAGGCACCGGCGCGGAGCTGGCGGGTGTCTTCGGAGGTGGTGACCGGTGGATTCCAGGTCTTCATGGAAGCGAGGAGGTCGTTGACCTTCGGGTCCGGGCTGTAGCCGATGGTGTCCGGGGCGGGGGTGGTGTTGGGGTTGGGCGTGGTGTTATTGCCGCTGCCTTCGGCGGTGGTACCGGCGCAGGCGACTGCGAAGAGGGCCATTACGGCGATAAGCATGAGCCCGACGAAACGGATGGACGTGGCTGAGCGATTGGTCTGAAGCATGTCCTGTCTCCTTGGTTGAACCTGCTTCAGAGCATCGGGTTCAGCGGGCGCGACAGGTCCATCGCAGGCCTATCGCGCATCTATCAACGGGGGGAGAAAGGAGAGTGGAGCCTATGAGCCGCGGCGGAGGGCGCGCTGCATGTCCATCTTCTGATCAGACTCTTTCAGCTTCTGACGCTTGTCATAATGGTGAAGGCCGCGACCGACGCCGAGCTCGACCTTCGCGCGGCCGCGTTTGAAGTACATCGCCAGTGGGATGAGCGTGAGGCCCTTGCCGGTGAGCATCTCTTCGATTTTGCGGATCTCTTTGCGATGGAGGAGGAGCTTGCGGTCCCGGGTTGGGTCGTGGCCGGAGTAGCCTGCGCTGGCGTAGGGAGCGATGTGCGCGTCCTGAAGCCAGACTTCGCCGCCTTTGATGCGCGCGTAGGAGCCCTGCAGCTGCACGCGGTGTTCGCGCACAGACTTGATTTCGGAGCCGGTCAACGCGATGCCCGCCTCGAACTTCGCGAGGAACTCGTAGTCGTGCCGTGCGCGACGGTTCTGGGCGATGGTTGAATCTGGCATTTGTTCGTTCGACACGAAAACGGCCCCGCCTTTGGCGACGGGGCCGAATCGGTCTGGTTCCAGTGTACCCCGCGGCCTACTTGCCGTGGAGGAGGTCGATGGCCTTGAACATCTGGATGTCGCCCTGGTCGACGTATTCGTCGTACGTCATCGGGAGTTCGATGTCGGGCTTCACGCCGAGGCCTTCGATTTGGTCGCCGTTCGGGGTGAGCCAACGGCCAACGGAGAGGTAGAGCGCGCCGCAGCCGGCCGGGTCGCCGCAGTTCTTCAGCGGCTGGAGCTGATTGACGGTGCCCTTGCCGAAGCTGCGGACGCCCACGATCTGGGCGCGGCCGTTGTCGTGGAGAGCAGCGGAGAGGACTTCGGCGCCACTTGCGCTGCCGGCGTCGATCAGGACGACGATGGGGATGTTCGTGCCGAGGCCACCGGGCTTCGCACTCCAGGAGGTCTTCTTCCCATCGGCATCCACCTCGGAAATGATGGTCCCGCCGTTGAGGAACTCGTCGGCGACATCGACCGTAGCCTGGAGCAGGCCGCCGGGGTTGCCGCGAAGGTCGATGATGAGGCCGACATAACCCTGCTTCTCCACATCGGCCAGCTTCGTTCGCAACTCGGAGACCGTGCGGTCGTGGAACTGGGTGATGTTGACGTAACCGATATCAGTCACCTTGTTGCCGTCGCGGTCAACGAGATTCGTGCCGCTCTCGCCCGGGATGATCTCGAGTCTTGGGTCGGTGTAGACGCTCTCGATCGGGATGTTTCCGCGCGTGATGGTCATCTTCTCGGTGGTGCCATCCGTGTGCTTCACCTCGATGGTGACCTGGGTGCCCTGCTGACCTCGAATCTTTTCGACAGCCTGGTCCGCCGTCCAGCCGTCGGTAGACTCGCCATCAACCGAGAGGACTGTATCGCCCTGGCGAATGCCAGCGGCTTCGGCGGGGGAGTCGCGGAACGGCGCGACGATGGTCACCACGCCCGTGGAGTCCGAAACGCTGGCGCCGATGCCGTCGTAGCTCGAATCGAGGCTGAGGGCGCCGGCCTTGAGTTCGGCCGGGGTGAGGTACTCGGTGTGCGAATCGTTGAGGGCAGTGATGATGCCCTGGATGGCTGCCGCGCGGAGAGAGTCCTCGTCGAGAATCGACTTGTCGACGTAGGAGTTCTTCAAGAGATTGACGATCTCGTCGATGATCGCCGCGCCGACACTTTCCTGGGAGTTACCCGCGGGGAGCGCCGTCGATTGGTTCGACCCGCCGTTGTCATCGTGGCGGAGGTCCTGGATGCCCCAGGCGAGCCCGAAAGCGAGCGTGACCATGGCCAGCATGAGAAAAACAATGACCGCGGAGCGTGCGGTCCGTTCGGCGAAGCCGGGCTGCGGCTGGTCGCGTGGAATGTCCATGGGCTGCTGAGCGTCCTTTGAACTTCGAGCCGGGCCGAAGTGATATGGCGAGTGTACAGGTGCTAATTCGACGGCTTCAATTTGGCGAATTACCCCTCATTTACCTGAGGGCCGCTCGAAAACGACCAGCGAGCCTTCGGCGAGGGCAAAGGCGGCGCCGCCGTTCACCGTATCCCACAGATAGGCGGTATCCGGGCGCGTCCCGGTGAATGACGGGTGTGGACCTTCGGAAAGGAACTTCCCGCAGATGCCGAACCAGCGGCTGTCCGCCGACCACACCGGGTGCGAGGCGGCGTACTGATCGAAGAAGCCGACCATGGTGGCGATGTCGGCGGACGGGATGAGTGACTCCATCGCTCCGAGGAACCTGCCATCCGCGCGGTGCAGGCGGACCTGGAATCGGCCGTCGCCTGAGTAGGTCGGGTGGACGGACGCGAGTTTCTGGCCATCCGGAGACCACCAGAACGCGACTAGTGGGCCCTGAACCAGGCGTTCCGGTTCGGGGACTCGCGCGGAGAGAAGCCCGACGTAGGAGAAGACGCCGGATTCGGGGGACGTAGCGACGGCGCCGAAAAGTTCGTGGGTGCCCGGGCGGAAACCAAGGGTGACGCCTCCGTCGAGGCGGGCGAGGACCTCGGACTCGCCGCTGAGAGAGCCTTGACGAACAACGACAGCGCCATCCGCGACTTCGGCCCACGCAATAGCGGAACCGTCGGTTGAAACGGCCGGTGTTCGAAAGCCGGACGCGGTGGGCGAGAGGGTGCGCTGCTCGCGTGTCTCTATATTGAACGCGGTCAGGGTGGCGCCGTGGTGGCAAACGAGCCAGCGCGTGCCCGGAACCCAAACCGGGAAGACCGGCGCCGCACTGAGGTGCGTGTGAAAGCCGGCATCGCCTGGCTCCCACGTGCGGAGGGACAACGCCCGGCCATCCGGCACTACATAACACAAGTGGCCCCCGTCGGGGGACCACGCGGCGTAGTGGGCCAGGCGCGCGCCGATCATCGCGGGCGGCGTAGTCGTCGCTCCGGGTACTTCTACCGTTCCGACCGCCGAACGATGCTCCAGGCGCCCAGAGCTGTCGACGACCGAGGCACTCCATTCGCCGCCCGGCCGCGGCACCGGCCAAAACCCGTCCCCTTGCGAAAGGGACGCCGGGGACCAGCGTTCGCCGGCGGGATCCAGGCCAAAGAGTGCAATACGGCTTCGGGGCGCCGCGACCGCGAGACGGGCCATTCACCGCTGATTGTGGCCTGACGGCCAGTTTCCGGGCCAGAACAGGGGGTTTGATTTCCGTATGCAACTTCGCACTATATCAGTTATGCAGTGGCGAAGCTGGGAAATACCCCTACGGGAACCTGAATGGACCCGTCAGGGATTTCCCTTATGTCCTCCGTTGTTACGGAATGACCACGGAGCCGTCACCGTTATCGCGTTGTTTTGTCACCGGCCCGATCTGAACAATCCCTGTATCCAATCGACAACCAAACCAACACCGGTTGCGATCGGGGTGCTTGTTCGGGGGAGCAGCAAAATGCAATGGCCGTCAACTAACGCAGAGCCCGTTGTCGACGAGACAACCCAACCCAGCCGCCTGACGCTCGAAGAGCAGCAGCAACTCGTTATGCAATATGCGCCGCTGGTGCGCCGCGTAGCTCGCTCGCTGCCGCTGGAGATCCCTGGCCTTCTCGAATTCGAGGACGCCGTGGGTTACGGCACCTGTGGCCTGGTGGAAGCGGTCCGCCGCTACGACCCGTCGAAGGGCACGAACTTCCACGCCTACGCCGTCCAGCGCATTCGCGGCTCGATGATCGACGCCTTCCGCCGGATGGATCGCCTGAGCCGCACAATGCGGCAGAAAGCGCGCGACGTTCAGCGCGCCCAGAGCGAGCTGGAAACGGTGCTCGGCCGCACGCCGAACGACCAGGAAGCCGCCGACCACCTGGGCATCACCATCGAGCAATACCGCGATGCCAGCTCCAATTCCCGCTGGGTGACCGTCTCGCTCGACCGCATGCTCGAACGCGATGACGACGGGGATTCGTTCCCGGCCGCCGAAATGCCCACCGCCGAAGAAGACATCGACTTCACGCGCTCGTTTGAACGGCGCGAACTGTATGAAGACCTCGCGAAATCGGTACAGGGCCTACCAGAACGCGAGCGCCTCGTCGTTTCCCTTTATTATGTAGAGCATCTGACGATGAAGGACATCGCGACGGTTCTTTCGGTATCCGAAACGCGGGTTTCGCAGCTTCATGCGCAGGCGGTGAAGCGCCTCCGCCGTTCGCTCCTTCGCGAAGCCGCCTGAACAATTCTCGGCACACCCGTTCATCCACCATTGCGAACGCCCGGACACCGTCCGGGCGTTCTTCATGTCATGGAGGGTCACGTAGGGGGATTTCCGGGGCTTGTTGGGGTGAACAAACCGGGGTATCCGAAACTTTTCTGCCACCGCAGGGCCTCATTGACCCTATTAGGGAGCGAACGGCTGCCGAAGATAGTAATTGAAACACCGGTTGGACTGCGCCTGCAGTGCACTCGAGAAGACGAGTTCCACGGATTCATTCCGAGAACCTGGGGGATGATGCTATGGCGGATCGACATGAAGAGGGATTTCGCAGCCAGGTGGCGTTTGTCACCCATACGCGCGAATACCGCTCCTCGGAGGTGCTCCCGGCGCTTGCCAGGCACGGATTTACAACTACCGAACGTCCTCACGACCGTGAGACGGAGCGATTAATCAGCCAGTTTGAACCGGACCTGGTGGTGCTGGCAGTCGATCCGCGCCACGACGAGGACGTTGCCCTGGTCCGCCAGGTTGCGCGCGCAAGCAATGCCGCGGTCCTGGTGATGGCTCCGGGCCCGCACACGAACGGTATGAGCCTGGCCCTCGAGGCCGGCGCGGATGTCTGCCTGCGGGACACCGACGGCGTCGAGCTCCTGAGCGCTCAGCTGAGCGCGCTGGCCCGCCGCAAGGCGCCGCCCGCCCAGGAAGAGCGCAACGACGGACCGAGCACCATCACCGTGCGAGACCTGGTGCTGGACTTCGACCGCTGCCAGGCGGTGCGTGAAGACGAGACGATTCCGCTGACCCCCACGGAATTCAAGATCCTCGCTTTCCTCGCCAAGAACGCCGGCAAGGTGGTGAGCCCGGTCGAAATCCTCCGTGCAGTGCAGGATTACACGTACTCCGACCGAGAGGCGCAGGAGATCGTGAAGGTCTACATCCGCCGAATCCGCCGCAAGGTGGAGATGGACCCGGGCGAGCCCAGCTACATCGTCAACGTGCGCGGCTTCGGCTACATGCTCGAGCGCCGCGGCAACCGCAGGGCCGAGAAGGTCGCCGAAGCGGCATAGCTTCACGCCCGACAGTTCGAACAAGCAAAAGGCCCGGCGCAAACTGCCGGGCCTTTTGCCGTTTGTAGCTGGAATCGCGCTCAGGCGACCGTGACGCCCTCGCAGAGGTAGACGTCCTGGATGGCGTTCAGGAGCTCAATACCGTCGGCCATGGGCTTCTGGAAGGCCTTGCGACCGCTGATGAGGCCAGTACCGCCGGCGCGCTTATTGATGACGGCTGTCGTGACGGCTTCCGCGAGGTCGCTGTCGCCGGAGCTCGCGCCGCCGGAGTTGATGAGTCCGACGCGTCCCATGTAGCCGTTTGCCACCTGGTAGCGGGTCAGGTCGATCGGGTTGTCGCTGGAGAGCTTGGTGTACATCCGCTCATCGCTCTTGCCGTAGCTGACACCGTTTGCGTTGAGTGCCTTGAAGCCACCGTTTTGCTCGGGGAGCTTCTGCTTCACGATATCGGCCTGGATGGTTACGCCGATGTGGTTAGCCTGTCCGGTCAGGTCAGCCGAAGTTTCGTGATTGACGCCGTTGACCTTGAACCCGGGGTTGCGCAGGTAGCACCAGAGCACCGTCGCCATGCCGAGTTCGTGAGCGGCGGCGAAGGTTTCGGAGACCTGGACGATCTGGCGGCTGCTCTCTTCGCTGCCGAAGTAGATAGTCGCGCCGATGGCCGCGGCGCCCATGTTCCAGGCCTCTTTCACCGTGCCGAACATGATCTGGTCGAACTTGTTCGGGTAGGTGAGGAGTTCGTTGTGGTTCACTTTCACGATGAACGGGATCTGGTGCGAGTACTTGCGCGCGACGGCCCCGAGCACGCCATAGGTGGAAGCGACGGCGTTGCATCCGCCTTCGATGGCGAGCTTCACGATGTTTTCGGGGTCGAAGTACGCCGGGTTCTTCGCGAAGGAGGCACCGCCAGAATGCTCGATCCCCTGGTCGACCGGGAGGATGGATACATATCCGGTGCCGGCGAGACGGCCATGATTGTGGATGGCGCGGAGGTTTCGCAGGACCTGCGGCGAACGGTCGCTGTTGGCCCACACCTCATCGATGAAGTTGGGCCCCGGCAGATGGAGCGATTCGCGGGGGATGGTGGTGCAGGTGTGCTCCAGCAGGTTTGTCGCTTCGTTTCCCAACAGATCGGCTATTTTCGTAAGGCTCGAATTCTGAGCTGGAGCTTCGGCGAGTACCATCACTATTCCCTCGATGCAGATCCGGGTGACCGCCATGACCCGTTTCAGCAATCATACCAAGCGCGCCTATAGCTGGCCCGTTGAGCGATGGTCACGTTGCCGCGGCGCTGGCCGGTCGTGCGGCGGACGGGCAAATCTTTACCTTTACTTCGGCACCCTGCATCTACGGTGGATCTATACCTTGAGCGCGGAGTGTGAACTATGCGCGTACTCGTCGTTGAAGACGAAGATGCTATTGCTAGCGCCATCGAACGGGGCCTGATGAAGCAGGGATACGCGGTGGACATTGCCCATGACGGGGCCGAAGCCCTGGACAAAGCAACAGTGAACAATTACGACGTGATCTGCCTGGATCTGAACCTGCCGAGAATCGCCGGGCTCGAAGTATGCAGACGGCTTCGGGAGGATCGATTCGGCGGCGGCATCATTATGTTGACTGCCCGCAGCTCCATCAAGGAGCGCATCGAGGGTCTCGATTACGGCGCTGATGACTACCTCGTGAAGCCGTTCGCGTTCAGCGAACTCGCTGCCAGGATCCGGGCGATCACGCGGCGCGAAGGCGGCCTGCGTGAACCGGTGATCGACACGCGGGGACTTGAGCTGGACCCGAACACGAACCGGGCGAAACGTGAAGGTCGAGATATCCACCTCACGCCAAAAGAGTTCGCGTTGGTTTACTATTTAGCGAGGAATGAAGGCCGCGCAGTGCCGCAGGAAGAACTGCTCGAGCACATTTGGGACGAGCACGCGAACCCCTTCACGCAGACCGTGAAAGTGCACATGAACAACCTTCGACGCAAGCTGAACGAGGGATTCGGAGATCAGCTCATTGAGACTATTCGCGGAAAGGGTTACGTCCTCTAGGGTGCACATGCCCGCGTTCACGCGAAGCATTCGCTTCCGCCTGACGATCTGGTACTCGAGCCTGATGCTTGTCTTTGGGGTTGCCTTTGTGCTGGCCCTGAATATCGCCGTGCGCCTCGATCAACCGCGATTCGTGAGCGTTGAGGGAGTCCTGACGCAGCAATACGAGCCGGCGCAGCCAGGCCCCGGTGGGGCGATCATGGGACCGCGCCGGGTCCTCGAACCGATCCTTCTTGTGAAGGATGCCGAGGCCCAGATTTATTCCGAGAATCTTGACCGGCTGCGGTTATGGTCACTTATCAGTGTAGTTGGCCTGGCGGTAGCTTCGGGCGTTGGTGGTTATGTCCTGTCCGGGATGATGTTGCGTCCAGTGCGGGACATCACCGAGGCAGCAGCCGAGATTACGGCTTCGAACCTTGGGAAGCGGATCAATTACGAAGGGCCGAAGGACGAACTCTGGGCGCTTTCACAGACGTTCGACTCGATGGTCGACCGGCTGGAGCACTCCTTCGAACGCCAGCGGCAGTTCGTGCAGGACGCTTCGCACGAGCTAAGGACACCATTGGCGGCGATCCGCACGAACATCGAAGTGACGGAAATGGATCCGGATGCGACGCCGGAGGAGTACCAGTCGCTGCTAAACACCATCAAGGGCCAGACCGACCGCCTCACCCGGCTGAGCGAAGACCTCCTACTTCTGACCCGGGAAGACCACGACCGGCCAGAGCCAGAGCCCCTTGAACTCGCCGCGCTGGCACGCGAGGTCATCCGGGAACTCCAGCCAGTCGCCCAAACCCGGAACGTCTCGCTGGCGACGTCCTGCACCGATGGGCTTGAGGTGGAAACCAATCCGGACCTGCTCTACCGGTGCGTGCTCAACCTGGTTGATAACGGCATCAAGTATTCGGGTGAGGGCCGGACGGTGACGATTCGCACATTCCAGGAGGGCGCCACGGCAGTCATTGAAGTTGCCGACAATGGCGCCGGAATCCCGACGGAATCCCTGAGCCGCATCTTCGACCGCTTTTACCGTGTCGACCGCGGGCGCAGCCGGCGGGAAGGTGGCACCGGCCTCGGCCTGGCGATCGTCAAGGAAATCGTCGAGTCGTTGGGTGGCACCGTCGGGGCAACCTCCGAGGAAGGCCGAGGCACGTCGTTCACGATTCGCCTGCCGGCCGCTTCCGCCGTCCCCGAGACCGGGAAGAAGACTGCGAGAACCACTCCGGAAAAACCCCTTGCCGTATCTCGCGGCGAAAGTTGACCCCCAGAAATGCTAACCGTACGTTGACGGCGCTCCGATCCCGGCAGGGACCGAGGTAAGCAGACGTACCGCACTGTCAGTGGGGCCGTGGCCTACTTGATAGCGGAGGAACTCGAAGGTTGACCAAACTTCTCGACCGGGTTGACGGACCGCTGGACCTCCGCGGCCTCTCCTACGAACAACTCGAACAGCTTTCAAGCGAAATACGCGATTTTCTTGTCGATACCGTGGACTGCATCGGCGGTGGCGGTCACCTGGCTTCGAACCTGGGCGTTGTGGAGTTGTCCGTCGCGCTTCACCGCCTCTTCGATACCCCGAAGGACAAGATCGTCTGGGACGTCAGCCACCAGATTTATGTGCACAAGCTCCTCACGGGCCGCAAGGAGCGGATGACGACCATCCGCCAGTACGAGGGACTCTCCGGTTTCGCCGACCGCAAGGAGAGCGAACACGATGCGTTCGGGGCGGGCCACGCCGGGACATCGATCTCGGCGGCGGTTGGGATGGCAGTCGCCCGAGACCTCAAGGACGACGATTTCTATTCCATCGCCGTGATTGGCGATGGTGCGATGACCGCCGGTATGGCGCTTGAAGCGATGAACCACGCCGGTCATCTGAATCTCCAAAAGCTCATCGTGATCCTGAACGACAACGCGATGTCGATCTCGCCGAACGTTGGAGCACTGAGCAAGAACGTGAACAAGCTCCGGGTGGACCCGCTCTACCGGAACGCGAAGAAGGACCTGGGCGAGTTCGTGGAGCACCTGCCGCTCGGGCGCCAGGTTTGGCAGGGCGCCAAGCGCGTGAAGGCGAGCATGCGCGACCTCCTCGTCCCGGCGAGCTTCTGGGAACAATTCGGTTTCGAGTATTACGGCCCGATCGACGGCCACAGCATCCAGGAGCTCGAGACGACGCTCGATTCCATCAAGAAAGTCCCCGGGAAGCCGGTGCTTCTTCACATCCTTACGGAAAAAGGCCACGGAGTACCGGAAGCTGCCGCCGACCCGATCAAGAGCCACAGCGGGACTTACTGGCTGAAAAAGCCGGCGGGCGCCGACGCGCCGAAGCCGAAGCCAACCTATAGCCAGGTGTTCGCCCAGGCCACACAGGAGCTCATCGAGTCAGACCCGCGGGTGGTGGCGGTGACGGCCGCGATGCTTGAGGGCACAGGTCTCGCACCGGTCCACGAGAAGCATCCCGACCGCGTCTTCGATGTCGGCATAGCCGAGCAGCACGCGGTGACATTCGCGGCCGGGCTCGCTACCGAAGGCATCAAGCCGATCTGCGCGATCTACTCGACGTTCCTGCAACGGGGTTTCGACTCAGTGGTCCACGACGTTGTCGTGCAGAACCTTCCCGTGGTGTTCGCGATGGACCGCGCGGGCTTTGTTGGCGACGACGGGAAGACCCACCAGGGGTTCATCGATGTGAGCTACCTGCGATGCCTACCGAATATGGTTGTCGCGGCGCCCAAAGACGAACGCGAGCTTCGCGATCTGCTCTACACCGGCGTGAACCACGACGGGCCGTTCGCTCTCCGGTTCCCACGGGGGACCGGCCCAGGGGCTCCCACGGACGAGCCGATGCGGAAGCTGCCGATAGGCCGGGGAGAAGTGCTTCGCGAGGGAAAGGACATCACGCTCGTCGGGTTCGGGACCTCCGTCGCGGAGTGCCTGCGGGCCGCGGACATCCTCGATGAATCGGGGATCGAGGCGGCAGTCATTAACGCTCGTTATGCAAAGCCTCTGGATGAGCCGTTGCTCCTGCGGTACGCGCGGGAGACCGGCGGCCTGATCACGGCCGAAGAGAACGTCCGCGCGGGCGGCTTCGGGGACGCGGTGCTGGAATTGCTCTCCGACCACGGACTTGCGGACCGCTGCCTCGCGAACCTGACTATGCCCGACGCAATCGTCGACCATGGCCCGCAGACAACGTTCCGGAAGATCCATCAGCTCGATGGCGCGGGGATCGCAGCTCGCGCGCAGGAAGCCCTGGCCACTCGCCCGGTCGAATCTCCGCCCGCGCCAGTCCCCACCCTGGCTTCGAATTAGGCCGTGACGACGGCGATCCCGGCATCGCTCACCGGCAACCTGCCCGCGATTGAAGACGCCCTGAGGGCGTCACTGGCAGACGGTCCGGACGAGCTTGTTCACGTTTCGCGTTATGTCATGGGGTGGGAGGACCAGGCCGGTGCGCCACTCGTCACCGGCGGCAAGCGGATACGGCCAGCGCTCTGTGTATTCGCGGCCGGCCTGTTCGGTGGCAGTGTTGAAGTCGCGCTCCCAGGCGCGGTGGCGGTCGAACTCATCCACAATTTCTCCCTGGTGCACGACGAAGTGCAGGACCACGATGCGGAACGCCACCACCGCCCGACTGTTTGGGCGCTGAAGGGCGAGGGCCAGGCCATCAATGCAGGCGACTTCCTCATCACGCGCGCGTTTCACGCTCTGTTGAATGGCACGGGACCGGTCGAGCGACGCATGGCGGCGCTGCGCATTCTGAACGAGGCAATGGCGCGAATGATCGCCGGCCAATGGGCAGATATCTCGTTCGAGACACGAGAGAGCGTCGAGCCCGGCGAGTACCTGGCGATGATTCGCGGCAAGACCGGCGCGCTGCTCGGTGCGCCACTGGCAATAGGTGCGTTGCTGGCCGGCGCGGAGCCGGCGCAGGCGGCGAGGCTACAGGAGTGGGGCGAAACGGTTGGGCTCGCGTTCCAGGTGCAGGATGACTACCTGGGAGTCTGGGGCGATCCTAACCTCACCGGCAAATCGAACGTAAACGACATCGTCCGAAAGAAGAAGACGCTACCCGTTGTCCATGGAATTTCCTCGGCGCGAGGAGCAGAAATCCAGGCGTTGTACGAACGGGAATCGTTTTCGGGTGCCGACGTCGAGACGGTGGTCGCGATCCTGGAAAGCTCCGGTTCCGACGCGTTCGTTCGCTCGGAGGCCGAGCGCCTGGTGCAGACCGCTAACCAGATGCTCACGGACTTCGAACTGCCTGCGCACGCAGTTGAACAGCTTCGAGACGTTGGTCGGTACCTGGTCGAGCGCGACCGCTGACGGCTCGTTGCTCGTTCGGAAGTCCTCACCTAGCTTCAGTGCGTGTTCGAAACCGTGCGGGAAGATATCCGGCTGGGCGTCGCGTGGCACAGCGTTCCGGGCGTCCGCCGGTTACTTGGCGAACAGGCTGAGACGGTCGCGGCCGTTCTCCTTTCGGCCGAACTGCAGGTTGTCCTGATTTATCGCCTCCAGGCATGGGCGAAGGCGAACCACATTCCGCTTGTACCAAATCTCTGCCGGCGGCTGACGATGATCCTGGCGGGCGTCTCCATCGGCGACCGGGTTTCGATCGGGCCTGGACTGCTCATGAACCATGGCCATGTAGTGATCGACGGTGTTACCACGATTGGGCCGTTATGTTCGATCGCGCCGCACGTCACTCTTGGGCTCAATACGGGCGGCCCTGATGTGTCGTTTGAAGGGCCAAAGATCGGCAAGTTCGTGTTTATCGGCACCGGCGCAAAAATCCTCGGGAACGTGACAATCGGGGACAACGCGCGCATTGGCGCGAACGCGGTGGTGCTGGTGGATGTGCCAGAAAACTGCACGGCCGTCGGCGTGCCGGCGCGGATCATCGCGCATGAGTCCCCGCTGGGGCGCGCGATTTCTAGCGACGACTCTTAGTTCACCGGAAGCAGCGTTTCGCCCATGAGGTACTGGTCAATGCCGCGCGCGGCCTCCCGGCCCTCGGCGATGGCCCAGACGATGAGCGACTGACCGCGCGTCATGTCTCCGGCAGTGAATACGCCGGGCACGCTCGTCATCTTGTTCTCATCGGCCTTCACGTTGCCGCGCTCGGTCAGCTCGACGCCGAGCTGTTCGAGCATCCCCGGCTTTTCGGGGCCAAGGAAGCCCATCGCGAGAAGCAACAGATCCACCGGTTCGCTGAATTCCGAGCCCGGAACCTCTTTCATGACCTGGCGGCCGCCTTCGTTGACGAATTCCACCCGCACGGCGTTGAGCCTTGTCAGCTTGCCGTTCTCTCCGGAGAGTGACTTCGTCATGATGCTGTAATCACGCACGCCGCCCTCTTCGTGGGCGGAAGAAACGCGGTAGATATTCGGATACGTGGGCCATGGGTTCGATTCAGTCCGGGATGATGGCGGCCTGGGCATGATCTCGTACTGAAGGATCTCGGTCGCGCCCTGGCGAATCGCTGTACCGAGGCAGTCCGCGCCGGTATCGCCGCCACCCAGGATGATGACCCGTTTGCCTTCGGCAGAGATGAACTTTGAGTCCGGGATTTCGTCTCCGGCATTCCGCTTGTTTTGGAGGGGCAGGTAATCCATCGCCAGGTAGGTGCCCTCGAGTTCGCGCCCAGGGACATCCAGGTCACGTGCGTGGGTTGCGCCCCCGGCGAGGCAAATCGCATCGAATTGGGCGAGCATTTCGCGAGCATCGATGTCGACGCCAACAGCCACGCCGGGCTTGAAGATGACACCCTCCGCTTCCATCTGTTCCAGGCGGCGATCGATGAAGCGCTTCTCCATCTTGAAATCGGGGATCCCGTAGCGCAGCAGTCCACCGATGCGGTCGTCACGTTCGAAGACGGTGACACCGTGGCCGGCGCGGGCGAGCTGTTGCGCGGCCGCGAGACCCGCTGGACCGGAACCAATGACGGCGACCGTCTTTCCGGTCTTGATCTCCGCAGGCTCCGGCTTCACCCACCCGGCTTCGAAGGCGTGCTCGATGATCGTCAGCTCGACCTGCTTGATGGTGACCGGATCCTGGTTGATGCCGAGGACACATGCGCCCTCGCAGGGGGCAGGGCAGAGCCTGCCAGTGAACTCGGGGAAGTTGTTCGTTGCGTGCAGGCGGTCAATGGCGTCGTGCCACTTCTCGCGGTACACGAGGTCGTTCCAGTCGGGGATGATGTTGCCGAGCGGGCAGCCCTGGTGACAGAACGGAATGCCGCAGTCCATGCAGCGGGCGGCCTGCTTCTTGAGGTGATCGACCGGAAAGTCCTCGTAGACCTCAAGCCAATCGTGCACGCGTTCGGGCACCGGCCGGCGCGTGGGCGTCTCGCGCGTGTATTCGAGGAATCCCGTGGGCTTAGCCACCAGCCACCCCCGCGGCCTCGCGCGATTCATCCGAGGCCGCCCGCATGTTCGCCTCGTTGAGCACGCGGCGGTATTCGTTGGGCATTACCTTTACGAATTTCGAGGCAAGCGCCGGCCAATCTTTCAGGATGCGGGCGGCAACCGTGCTGCCGGTGTATTCGACGTGCCGTTCGAGCAGGCCCTGGACGAGGTCGAGGTCTTCATGCTCTTCGAGCGCTTCGAGGCTGACCATCTCCATGTTGCAGCGCGACGGGAAGGTGCCGTCTTCATCGAAGACGAAGGCGATGCCGCCGCTCATGCCGGCGCCGAAGTTGCGGCCCGTCTTCCCGATGACGACGGCGCGGCCACCGGTCATGTATTCACAACAGTGGTCTCCAGTTCCTTCGACCACGCCCACGGCGCCACTGTTGCGGACCATGAAACGTTCGCCGGCGACGCCGCGGAAGAAGGCTGAGCCACTGGTGGCGCCATAGAGGGCGACGTTGCCGATAACGATGTTTTCTTCCGGCACGAAGGGAGAGTCCTTCGGCGGATAAACGATGAGCTTGCCGCCTGAGAGACCTTTCCCGATGTAGTCGTTCGCATCGCCGTCGAGACGGAGGGTGATTCCGGACGGAACGAATGCACCGAAACTCTGGCCGGCCGAGCCATGGAAAGTGATGTCGATGGTGTCATCGGGCAGGCCGTTCTTGCCGTACTTCCGGGTCAGGTTGCTACCGAGAATGGTGCCGACAGTGCGGTTTTCGTTGCGGATGTGCATGTCGAGCTTCACGGGCTCGCCGTGTTCCAGTGCCCCCGCGGCAAGTTCGAGCAGCTGGTTGTCGAGAGCGCGGGAGAGTCCGTGATCCTGCTCGGCCACGCAGCGGTTCGGAGTCTCCGCGGCGTTCTCGGGCCGGTAAAGGATGGACGAGAGGTCGAGTCCCTGGGCCTTCCAATGGTTGACGGCGCGGCGCACGTCCAGGAGGTCGCTGCGGCCGATGAGGTCGTCGAGCTTGCGGTAGCCGAGCTGGGCCATGTAGCCGCGCACTTCCTCGGCGATGAAGCGGAAGAAATTCACAACGTGCTCGGCTTTGCCGGTGAAGCGCTCGCGGAGGACGGGGTTCTGCGTGGCAATACCAACCGGACACGTATCCAGGTGGCAAACACGCATCATGATGCAGCCCATTACGACGAGCGGGGCGGTTGCGAAACCGAATTCCTCGGCGCCGAGTAGAGCACCGATGATGACGTCGCGGCCGGTTTTCATCTGGCCGTCCGTCTGGACGATGACGCGATCGCGGAGCCTGTTCAGGACGAGTGTCTGCTGGGTCTCAGAGAGGCCGAGTTCCCACGGGATGCCGGCATGCTTGAGCGACGTCAACGGGCTCGCGCCGGTGCCGCCATCGTGGCCGCTAATGAGGATGACATCGGACTTGGCCTTCGCGACGCCCGCGGCAACCGTGCCCACGCCGACCTCGGCCACCAGCTTCACGCTGATGCGCGCAAGGGGATTCGCGTTCTTGAGGTCGTGGATGAGCTGGGCGAGGTCTTCGATCGAATAGATGTCGTGGTGCGGCGGCGGGCTGATGAGGCTGACGCCGGGAGTGGTGAGCCGCACTTCGGCAATCCAGGGCCAGACCTTCGTGCCCATCAGCTGGCCGCCCTCGCCGGGCTTGGCACCCTGGGCCATCTTGATCTGGAGTTCATCGGCGTTGACCAGGTACTCGCTGGTGACACCGAAGCGGCCCGAGGCGACCTGCTTGATGGAGCTGCGGCGAAGGTCACCGTTCTCGTCGGGCGTGAAGCGGCGTCGATCTTCGCCGCCTTCGCCGGTGTTGCTTCGCCCGCCGATGCGGTTCATCGCGATGGCGAGAGTTTCGTGCGCCTCCGCGCTGATGGAACCGTACGACATTGCGCCGGTCGCGAAGCGCTTGAACAGGTCCTCTGCTGGTTCAACTTCCTCGATCGGAATGGGTTTGCGGTCAGACTTCAACTCGAACAGGCCGCGCAAGGTGCACATGCGCTCGGCCTGGTCATCCACGAGGGCGGTGTATTCGCGGAAGATGTCGAACTGGCCGCTGCGAGTGGAATGTTGCAGCTTGAACACGGTATCGGGGTTGAAGAGATGGAATTCTCCATCTCGGCGCCACTGATACTGGCCGCCCCACTGAAGTTCGTGCAGACCGCCATCACGCGGAGGGAAGGCGCGCTGGTGATGCGCCAACGACTCCACGGCGACTTCATCGATGCCGATTCCCCCGATGCGGGAGACCGACTTCGTGAAATAGGCGTCGATAAAGGGCTCGGCGAGGCCGATCGCCTCGAAGATCTGCGCGCCGCGATAGCTGTGGATGGTGGAGATGCCCATCTTGGACATGACCTTCACGACGCCCTTCTTGATCGCCTTCAGGTAGTGAGCCCGAAGTTCATCCGAAGAAACGCCATCTTCGATGAAGCCGTCTTTTTGCGCCTGTTGCAGCGAATCGAGCGCGAGATACGGGTTGATGGCACCGGCGCCATATCCAATGAGAAGCGCGAAGTGGTGGACCTCGCGCGCATCGCCGGACTCGACGATGAGGCCCATCTGCGTCCGCTTCTTTTCGCGCACCAGGTGGTTGTGCAGACCGGAGACTGCGAGAAGGGACGGGATCGGGGCATTGTCCTCGTCCACTCCGCGGTCGGAAAGGATGAGTATTTTGGCTCCGTTTTCGATCGCCTCATCGGCGGCGGCAAAGAGCGCCTGCATGGCCGGTTCGAGGCCCGCCGGTCCCGCCTTCGCCGGGAAGAGCATCGGGATGACCGTGGACTTGAAGCGCGGATCCCTGAGCGACTTCATCTTCGCGAGCTGTTCGTTGTTCAGGAACGGGCTTTCGAGGCTGATGAGATGGCAGTCCAGCGGTTCCGGAACGAGAAGGTTCCCTTCGGCGCCGATCACGGTCTTCACCGAAGTAACCAGCTCTTCGCGAATGGCATCGAGTGGCGGGTTCGTCACCTGGGCGAACAATTGCTTGAAGTAGTTGTAGAGCGGCTGCGGGCGGGTTGAGAGCACGGCCAGGGGCGTATCGGTACCCATCGAACCCAGCGCCTCCTCGCTGTTCTTCGCCATCGGGCCCAGGATGTACTTCATGTCTTCGATGGAGTAGCCGAAGGCGATCTGTTGCTGGAGGAGCGCATCGTCTTCGAGCGGGTGCTGCGCCTCGGCCTCCGGGATGGTGTCGATCGGCACGAGGTTGCGTTCGAGCCATTCGCCGTAGGGGTGCTCGACGGCCAGGCGGTTCTTCAACTCTTCGTCGGCGATGATGCGGCCTTCTTCGAGGCTTACCAGGAACATCTTGCCCGGCTCGAGCCGGCCCTTATGGATGACCTTCGCCGGGTCGATCGGGAGGACGCCGACCTCCGAGGCCATGATCACCATATCGTCGCTGGTGACGTAGTAGCGGGAGGGTCGCAGTCCGTTCCGGTCGAGGACAGCGCCGATGTCTTTGCCATCGGTGAAGGCCACGGAGGCTGGACCGTCCCACGGCTCCATAAGGCAGCTGTGGAACTCGTAGAACGCTTTCTTCTCGGGGCTCATCGACTCGTGGCCCTGCCAGGCCTCCGGGATGAGCATCATCATGGCGTGGGCGAGCGGGCGGCCGGCGAGCACCAGGAGCTCAAGCGCCTCATCGAGGCTGGCTGTGTCGCTGCCGTGCTCGTTCAAGACCGGGAAGATCTTGTGGATGTCCGGGAAGTGTTCCGACGCCATGAGCGCTTCACGAGCAGCCATCCAGTTGCGGTTGCCACGGAGGGTGTTGATCTCGCCGTTGTGGGCCACCATCCGGTACGGGTGGGCCAGTTCCCAGCTGGGGAACGTGTTCGTGCTGAAGCGCGAGTGGAACATCGCCATCGCGCTGATCAGGTGCTTGTCGCTTAGATCCGGGAAGTATTCCCGAAGCTGCATCGCTGTGAGCATTCCCTTGTAAACGAAGGTCTTGCAGGAAAGGCTCGCGAAATAGAACCAGTCGGCATCGCGGATGCCCCAGCGGTCGATCGCCTTTTCGAAACGCTTGCGAATGACGTACAGGCGGCGCTCGAAGTCATCACTGTCGACAATCTCGGCGCCACGCCCGATGAACACCTGGAAGAACGACGGCTCGGCATCGAGCGCCGTTTGGCCGAGAGAAGCGTTGTTGGTGGGAACTTCGCGCCAGCCGAGAAGGTGCTGGCCTTCTTCTTCGACGATCGCCGCGAAGAGAGCCATGGCCTGTGCGCGCGCCTTGGGATCCTGCGATGCGAAGAATAGCCCGGCGCCATACTGCCCGGCTTCCGGAAGGCGGATGCCGAGCTGAGCGCACTCTCGCCGGAAGAATTCATGGGGAGTCTGGATCAAGATCCCGGCACCGTCGCCGGTGTTTGGCTCGCTGCCAGAGGCGCCGCGGTGGTTGAGGTGTTCGAGCGCGCTCAGGCCGTCATCGATGAGTTGATGCGAGCGATGACCCTTGAGATGAACGATGAAGCCGACCCCGCAGCTGTCGTGCTCGAATCCCGGGCGGTAGAGCCCTTGAGCGGACGGCAAATGCGGATGGCCCATCGAGTCTTCCTCGCTTCACAAGCAGGTCGTTCGCTCTCAGTTTTGGGAATGTGCACGGCCCCTGCGGCGCGAGAAGCGATCCAGCCGCAGATTGTGAAAACATTCGCAAACTTCGGGCGAACAGAAAGGTGAGCCTGCAGTATAGCGCAACAGTCAATCGTTTCGTCGAGTGCCTTCCTGCCGGGACCGCTCCGCCTGTGGAACAATCGCAGGTGCTAAGGTATTCCAAACCTAATTTCAGCGAGTGAGGCCATGGCCGACTTGTATTGGACTCCTGAGAATCTCGAAGAGATGGTGAGCGCGCGCTCAAAGATCCTGGGGCCCCAGGTCTGGGCGGCCGCCACTCCCGATCCGCGCCATCTGATCTCCTTCGCGGGCGGCCTCCCGGACATTCCATCGCTTCCGGGCGAGCAGCTTCTCCGGGCGGCGCGCATCGTCATCGATCGGGAGCAGAAGGAAGCGCTCGAATACGGCGGGACCTTTGGGCCACTGCCGTTGCGAGACGCCATCGCCGAACGGTCTTCGAAGATCGAAGGCATCCCGCTCACCCGCGACCACGTGATCATCGCGTCGGGGTCCGCGCACGCCATCGGGATGGTCTGTGAAACGCTCCTCGATCCGGGCGATACCGTCCTGGTCGAAAGCCCGAATTTCCCGGGCAGCATGCGCACGATCCGGTCGTTCGGGGCCGAGCAGATCGCCATCCCCATGGACGAGCAGGGCATGCGCTGCGATCTGCTGGAGGAAGAACTGCAGAAGCTAGCCGACCAGGGCAAACGCGCGAAGTTCATTTACTGCATCCCGACGCACCAGAACCCGGCCGGCTGCACGCTCCAGATCGACCGGCGGGAACGGCTGGTGGAACTCGCGAGGAACTACAACACGTTCGTGCTGGAAGACGATGCGTACGGAGAACTCTGGTTCGAGCAGGAGCCCCCGCCTTCAATCTTCGCCCTCAGCAACGGGGATCACGGGATCAAGGTCTCGAGCTTTTCGAAGATCATCGCGACCGGCCTGCGCATGGGCTGGATCATGGGGCCACCGGCGCTCGTTTCGCGGATTGCGGCCCTGCGGTACGACATGGGTTCGAGCCCGTTCCTTGGGCGTGTGATCGCTGAAATGATGCGCAACGGCGACCTCGACCGGCACATTCTCAACCTGCGCCGAACCTATGCGAAGAAGCTCGAACGGGTCGAAGATGCGCTTCAGCGCTACACATCGGAGTACGCGACCTATACGCGTCCGCTGGGCGGTTTCTTCCTCTGGCTCCAGCTTCGCCCGGGCATGAGTTCGCGTGATGTACAGATGGCCGCGAACGAGCGGGGCGTGGTGGTCGGGCAGGGGCCTCAATTCTTCGCCGATGGCAAAGCGACGAACCATGTGCGATTGGCATTCAGCTATGTGGCGATGGAAGAAATTGAGGAAGGCATACACCGCCTGGGCGAAGCCATGGCCGAGGTGGCATCGCGGAGCGCTGCGAAATAGCACCTTGACGGGCAGCGAGGAAAGTTAGACAGTCCGTCGTGACAATCGAATATCGGAGAGGGTCTCGCTGCAAAGCGAGAATCCGGGGCAAGCCGGTGTGAATCCGGCGCTGTGCCGCAACTGTAAGGTCCGATTGGACCAAGCCAGAAAACCCTCCCTCTTCCGCAACCGATGATCCTTCGTGCAGAAAGGGGTCGGAGTGATGGTTCGTATTACCTGAAACCCGCCAACCCGGCGGGTTTTGTTCTTCCCGCCCAGACGCTTCTTCGCCTGCTCTCGTTTGTCCGAGGGCCAAGAGCTAATGGGGATGTTTGTTGAAACGCTTGATTCTGGCTTCGGCTGCAGCGCTGGCTGCGTTGCCGTTGCTTGGCGCCCAGGCCATTTCCGCCGCTGAGGCCATTGCCTCGGGCGCCGCTTACCTCAAATCGCTACAGACCGCGGACGGCGCCTACGGCTCGGAAAGCCTTTCGCAAAACATGGACGCGGTCTTCGCGGTCCGCGCGGCTGGCTATGACCCGGCCAACGACAAGGTCGGCGGCGTTGGGCCCGCGGAGTTCCTCGCGGCAAATGTCGACCAGGTCACGAACTCGGCGATCGCGGCCAAGGCCGCTCTCGTGGCGAAGGCGCTTGGCCAGGACCCGCATGCGGTTGGCGGAGTTGACCTCGTGGCCAGGGCCGAAGCCGGCTTTGATCCCGCGACCGGACTGTACGGCAAAGATGCCTTCAGTCAATCGATCTCGATGATCGGGCTGGCGTGTGTTGGTGAACCGGTGTCCGACAAAGCCTCAGCGGCGCTGATCGACCAGCAGCTCAAGGATTCGGGCGGCTGGGGATTCGGCGGGTTCCCCGACCCGGACACCACGGCGATTGCCATCCAGGCACTCCTTGCCACCGGTGCGAGCGCGTCCGACGCATCAGTTGCGAAGGCATTGGCGTTCCTGAAGGAAAGCCAGGGCCTGGACAGTGGCTGGGGATTCGATCCATCTGCTTCGAACGCATCATCGACCGCTTATGTCGTGCAGGCACTCTACGCCGCTGGCCAGGACCCGGAGTCGGCCGAATACACAGTTGATGGCGTCACGCCAATCGCATTCCTGCTTTCACAGCAGCAACCCGACGGCTCGTTCCGGGGTTTTGACCCGGCCTACAGCACCAACCAGGTGCTGCCGGCACTCGCGGGGCGGACGTTCTGCAACGCCGCGGACACGCCCATCGTGAACGTCCGGCCGGAGCCGACAGCGACTCCGCCTGCTCCAACTTCGACTCCGACGGCGGCACCGTCAGTCGCGCCGGGACCACCTTCGACCGGTACGGGAAAGGTCGGTCCGGAGGGTAATAACAGCGATGTGGTGCTCGGCGTTTCGCTGGTCACGCTCGCCATCGGATTGGCGGCGACCAGCGTTGTAAAGAGGCAAGGGTAACGAACATGCACACCGGAGCATGGATCGCGTGGGTAACGCTGGTGACAGTGGTGGCCCTGGCCACCACCAACCCGCTGTACCTCGCGATCCTGCTCCTTTGCATCGTGCTGGTGGCCGTACTGGCGCCACGGACAGAGACCGCCGCGACCAGCTTCCGGGTGATGCTCATTTTCGGGTGTTCGATGCTGGTGGTTTCGGTGGTCATCGCCACGATTAACGGGAACTACGGCGACCACATCCTGTTCACCATCCCCGGTCCAGAAATCCCGAAATGGCTGGGGGGGCTGAGGCTCGGTGGACCGGTCAGTGCCGAGGGATTGGTGGCCGCGTGCATCCGGGGGATGGCGATCCTCTCGATCTTTCTGGCCTTTGGAGTGTTCAACGGGGCCGTGAGCCCGCACCGGGTGCTTCGGACGACGCCGGGAGCGCTGTTCCACGCGAGCCTCGTGCTCACGGTCGGGCTGACACTCCTCCCGGCAACGATCGAGGACCTTCGTCGCATCCGCGAGATGCGGGCGCTGCGGGGGGCACGGGGCGGATTCCGTGACCTGCCCGCGCTCATCGTCCCGGCAGTGATCAACGGGCTGGAACGCTCGATGCAACTGGCCGAGGCGATGGAGGCGCGCGGGTACGCGGCGTCAGCACTGCCGCCGGCCCGCGCCCGGTTCGCTGCGGCGGCTTCGGCGCCTCTGTTGGTGGCGGCGGCCTGGTTCTGGTTCTACAGCGGAGGTCCGTGGAAGTTCGCGGGCGCCGGGATGGGCACACTGGCGGTGCTTGCACTGCTGTTCTGGCTCTTGGAGGCGCGCCGGACACACCGCACCACTTCGTTCTCAGCGGACCCGCTACCCCGCAGCCAGCGCATCGCGGTGGCTGCTTCGTGCGCCGTGATGGCGAGCGTCATCGCCCTGAGGACGACCGGCGCGGCCTCGTTCGGCTACAACCCTTTCGCCGGCCTGCCCGTGCCCGAATTCGAAATCGGCGCGGCTCTCCTTGTCGCGTCGTGCGCTTGGCCGGCAGCAATCCTGGTGGCTGGCGAGCGTAAAGCACCGGCTTCGTCTTCGGCGACGGTCGCCGTTGCGGAGAGTTCAACATGACGCTCGCCCACATCGGCGCCGTTACCTATTCGTATCCGCGCGGCGCTAAACCGGCATTGAAGGATGCGCATCTCTCTTGCTCCGAGTCCGAGTTGTCGCTTGTCGCCGGCCCTTCTGGCGGCGGGAAGTCGACGCTCCTGCGGCTCTTCAACGGGCTCGTTCCCCAATTCCACGGCGGGACGATCTCGGGGAGCGTAACGGTCGACGGACTCGACGCGATCCGCACGCCAACCCGGCAAATGTCGTTGTCCGCGGGCATGGTGTTCCAGGAGCCCGAATCCCAGGCCGTTGCCGAAACGGTGGTAGAAGAGATCGCATTCGGCATGGAGCAGCGCGCGGTGGAGCGGACGGAGATGCAGGGCCGGGTCGACCGGCTCCTCGCGGAACTCGGGATCGAGCACCTGCGCCACCGGCGTCAGCAAACGCTTTCAGGCGGGGAACGCCAGCGCGTGGCCATCGCGGCAGTTCTCGCGATGGAACCGCGACTGCTGCTCCTCGACGAACCGACATCCCAGCTGGACGAAGCGGGGGCACAGTCGTTGCTTTCGGCGTTGCTCGACCTCCGACGACGGCGGGGGCTCTCGATACTCGTTTCTGAACACCGGCTCGAGCGGTTACTTCCCCAGGTCGACCGGGTAGTCCAGGTCTCGGACGGCGCGGTGACCTCACTCACTCCGACCGAAGCGCTCACGGAGCTGCAGGCCGTCCCGCCGATGGCCGAGCTCTGCCGGCGCTTGGGCATCGCTCCAACCCTGGACCTGTCCCACACCCTGCCGTTCGACATTAAAGTCAATCGCCGGGAGGAGGCCGCGCCGGGACAAGTTCTGCTGACGCTTGATGGCGTCGGCGTGAGCTACGGCGAACACATAGCGCTGCGAGAGGCTTCCCTCGAACTCCGCGAAGGCGAAATCGTGGCGCTTCTTGGGCCCAACGGAAGCGGCAAGAGCTCGATGTTCCGGGCCATCACGGGCTTGACGCGGCCATTCGAAGGGGCAGTCACCTTCGGAAAGTCGGGCCGGATCAAGTCGACGCGCGAAATCACGCGGTTCGCTGGTCTCGTCCCCCAGGACCCGGCCATCGCCCTGTACCGGGAGCGGGTGCGCGAAGAGATTGCAGAGACGCTGGCAACTCGTGGTTCGGGGGCCACCGGACCTCAAATCAAGGTGGCGCTCGACTACTGGGGCCTGGCCGAACTCGCTGACCGTAACCCGCGGGACATTTCCGTGGGACAGCAGCAACGCGTTGCCGTTGCGACGATGCTGGCCCACCAACCCCCGGTCTGGCTCCTGGACGAACCCACGCGGGGTGCCGATGCGGGGGCGAAAGCTGCGCTCGCCGAGCGGCTGCGGATACACGCCGGCCGCGGCGGGGCCGCAATTGTGGCGACGCACGACATCGAGTCAGCCGCGAAGTTCGCCACGAGGGTGATTAGCCTTCGAGACGGCACTATCCACTCCGACCTGCCGGCTCGCGCCTCCTTTGCCGCGAATGGTCCTCACCCAACCGCGGTCGCCCGGCTTATTCCCGGTGCGATTACCGCCGACGAGGTGCAACGTGCAGGTGGCTAAGGCCGTTCTGTCTCTATGCGCCATCTTCGGCGCCCTGTTTGTCGTGACGGTCGCGCACGCCGATGGCGAAGCCGGCGTGGTCATCCAGGACGGCGACGCAGTGAAGACCTATTGCATCGCTTTTAGCGGTGACGGCATCACCGGCGATCAGTTGTTGAAGGCAGCTGGACAAACCTTCGACGCTTACGGCGGTGGCAGCGGGCTCGCCGTTTGTTCCATCAGCGGTAAGGGCTGCGACGATGCGAGCTCGTTTTCTTCGTGTTTTTGCCAGTGCCAGGGCGGCAGTTGTACCTACTGGGCCTTCTTCACTCGAAGTTATGGAAAGAACTGGGTCTATTCCGCGCTCGCGTTCAACCTGTTGAAAGCGAAGGACGGCGACGTCCACGGGTGGAAGTGGGGACAAGGCGGCCCGAATAGCGCTCCCGCGCCGCAGGACGTCACGTTCGAGCAGATCTGCGGGCATGCACCCCAGGGCGGTGCGGCCGCGGCAACTTCCGCACCGTCCACGTCCGTCGCAACCGTCGGGCCAACCCTCCAGCCAACCGCCGTTGCCCCGACCGCGGCGCAGTCTCCCCTTTCGACAGCTTCACCAGCCGGCGTCGCCACCTCGTCGGTGACCGCGGCCGCGCCGGACGCGACGCTCACGGCGTCGGTGACCCTGCCCGGGTTGGCTTCGGGGGCGTCGCCGGCCGCGGCCGCGGACACCCCGACGGCGGAGGCGAAGGACAGCGGAGGCAGCTCGGCTCGGGCTCCACTGGTGGCGTTCGGAGTAGTTGCCGTGCTGATGCTAGCGACCATTGGCGCCGCGCTGGTGTGGAGGTCACGGAATGCGTAGGACCTCCGGCTCGCCGTACCGAATTGACCCGGGTGTTGCGGTGTTCCTCGTCCTAAACCTGGTCGGGCTCGCAGCGTATCTCAATCCGTTCTTCGCCCCGGGCATCCAGGGCGACGGCCTCAACTCGTTCGCCCACAAGACGGACGCACCGATCGTTTTCGCGGTGACGGCAGCGCTCTGCATGGTGCTCGCGATCGCCGACCTCACCGCTGGCGGCCTGAACAGCAAGTCGCTGGCGGCACTGGGGGTGCTCGCGGCGCTGGCGGCGGTGCTGCGGGCCATTACCCTGCTCGCAGGCGCGAACCTCTACTTCTTCCTCGTGATTCTTGGCGGTTACGCCTTCGGATACCGGATGGGATTCCTGCTGGGAGCGCTTTCGTTCTTCCTGAGCGCGGTGGTGACCGGCGGGTTCGGGCCATGGCTGCCGTTCCAGATGTTCGCCAGCGCATGGATGGGTTCGAGTGCGGGACTGCTTCGTCTCTACGTCGTTCAGACCGGCGCCGGGCGACGAACCGAGGTGCTACTGGTGGTTGGCTTTGGTGTGGCGTGGGGACTCCTGTTCGGTGCGATCACAAACCTCTGGTCGTGGCCCTTCTTCGCCGCCGGCCCCGACATTTCGTACGAACCGGGGTTAGGTCCGGTCGAAACGCTGCGTCGCTACTGGAACTACTACTTCCTGACCAGCTTCGGATGGGACCTGCTGCGTAGCGCGTGCAATGCGGTGGTGCTGGTTTTCGTCGGAGGGCCGCTGCTGAGGGCGCTGGTGCGATTCAGGGAGCGGTTCACGTTCGAGTTGCGCTGAACATCTGCCGTTGGGCGAACCTGCGTAGAATCGTGCGCCGGAGGGTAGCCGAGTGCCGAAGATCAAAATCGGAGCGGTGGAAGTTACGCCGCTTCTCGATTCCCGGATGTTGATGGACCCGCATTACTTCATCCCGAAACATGCGCAGCAGTTCATCGACGAGGCCGACAAGCCCGAAGACCCGCGCGGACTCTATCCCATGGCAGTTACATGCTTCCTGATCCGGTCGAACGGGAAGACGGTCCTTGTCGATTCGGGTATCGGCCGAAGGCGGCGACCGAACATGCCGCTCGGGCACCTCAACGATTCGCTTGTCGAGGCGGGGGTTCGCCCGGAGGACATCGACATCGTCCTGAACACGCACCTGCACGTGGACCACGTCGGCTGGAACACCATCGACCGCGACGACGGCACGCGCGAGATCTTCTTCCCGAAGGCGCAGTTCTGGTTTCAGCAGGGTGAATGGGACTATTGGATGACGCCGGAACGGCTCGCCGACCCCGGCAACCCACACCTGGTGGAGTGCGTCGAGCCCCTGAGGAACACGGGCCGGATTACCTTCGCCGAAAAAGAGCAGGCGATCGACCAGAACCTGACCTATGTGCCAACGCCCGGCCACACACCGGGCCACGTCGCGATCGGCATCGCGTCGCAGGGCGAGCGCGGCGTCATCGTCGGCGATGCCTCACACCACCCCGTGCAACTCGTGCATCCGGACTGGTCACCGACTTTCGATGTCGACCCGGTCCAGTCGGCGAAGACTCGCGAGAAACTGTTCGATTGGGCCATCGATGAAGGCCGCACATGGATGGCAGGCCACTGGGAGCATCCCGGGATGGGACGGCTGCTGCGGCTCGACGGCAGGAGGACGTTCCGGGCGCTTTGAACGTCGCCCCGGGGGACAGGCATTTGCCGTCGACCGTCGCGCGGGCTTAGTTTGCGGAGCAATGCGCGGGCTCCTGCTGTTGGCGATCGTCGGAATGACCCTCGCGTTCGGGCCCGCCGTTCGCGGCAATAGGCCCGCGCTGGCGCTTACGGTCGAGCATGGAGTTGTGGTCACGAATCCCGGAGACGTGGCCGGTGGATCGGGGGCAGTGTGCCCCGACCCAGCGTTCTGCACCCTCAGGCACGCCATCGAAGTCGCCAACCTCGATGCCGAGCCCGGCACGTTCGAAATCCGGTTCGACCCGGACGTGTTCCCATCCGATGCGCCCGTGGCAATCACCGTGGGGAGCAGTCCGCTGCCAACAATCTCCAGGGAGGACGTCTCGATCGACGGCCTCGGGGCCGGGGTGGCGATTGTTGGCACTTCGGGGGCGCTTTCGGCGGCCCAGAATGGCATCACGGCGACCGCCGCGAAGTTCAGTCTTCGAAACCTGCAAATTCGGAGCTTTTCCGCCAGCTGCGTGGCCGCCACGGGCGAAGGGGCTCAAATCGGTGGCATCGGCGCCGGGAATGTGCTCGGAGGCTGCGCAAACGGGGTTGCCGTCGCTGGAACCAACTCGACAATCGCCGGCAATCTCGTCGGGTTCACTCCCGCGGGCGGAGCCGATCCCGTTCAGACTGGCGTCATCGTCTCCGCCGGGAGTGCAAAAGTCGGAGGTCCCGTTTCTCCCGCGGGCGCCGGGAACGTGATTGGATTCTCCGACGTCGGGGTCTTCGTCGGCGCCGGAGCCGGACCCGCGTTCACGGGCGTCGTCATTGAAGGCAATACGATCGGCAAACGGCCCAATGGCGAGGCCGCGGCCGTAGGCGTGGGAGTCATGCTTTCGCAGCCGTCGGGGCTGACGGCGGTGCGAAGCAATTCAATTGCGAACTCCCAGACGGGCATCCAGGTTCGCCCGGACCAGGCCACTTCGGTCGTGCGGAATTCCTTCAAGTTCAACACGTTCGAGGCCATCGACGGCCTTGCGATCGACCTCGGCGCGGATGGTGTGCGCGACGCGAACGACGAGGGAGACCTCGATGCCGGCCCGAACAACCTCCTGAACCATCCGCTCATTACCCGGGCGACGCAGCTGAGCGTGACGGGTACGGCGTGCGCCGGTTGCGAGGTGCAGTTGTATCTCGCAGACCACGAGCCGGGCGGGGCGACCGACTTCGGAACTGTCCCCATCCCGCTCGGTTTGGCGACGGCTGATGGGACCGGAAGCTTCCAGGTGAGCAATCCAGCGGCTTCGGCCAGCGACTGGCTGGTCGCGCTCGCCACAGACCCGGACGGAAACACGAGCGAGTTCGGACCGCCGGCCCGCATCGGTTCAGGCGCAGTCCTGTGTGGAAATGTGCAGCTCCAGGCCGGTTGGAACCATGTCGGCTATTTCGGAAGCGATACCGTGGCCTTGCTGGATACCTTTCCTGTGGACCCCGAAGGAAGCATTACCGCCATCTTCCGGACCATCGACGGAACGGACGAGTGGCAGCGCTGGTACCGCGGCACTGCTGCCGAACGGACCCTCAACACCGTGCAACCTGGAGAGTCGTACTGGTTCTACGCGACCAGTCCGGTGACGCTCGCTGGTGGTTTTTCCGTGTCGTTCCCGGTGCCGGTCGAACTCAAGGCCGGAAACAATGACCTGACCTATCTCGGCGCGACGGCGCACGTGCTCGATGCGCTTTCGAGCCTTGGCGGCGCCTTCAAGGGGCTGTATCGCTACAACGCCGCGACTGGCTCCTGGGATCGCTTCGGCGACCCGGGCGTGCCGGCGTGGGCGCAGGACTTCACGACGCTCGAGGCCTGCGGGACCTACCAGGTAGAGCTGGACGCTCCGGCGACGCTGATCCCACTCCAACCGTGAGGCTTCGCTATACTCGCCGTTCGCGCCGCCGCGCCGGGAGTTCCAGATGGCCGTCGAAATTCGAGCCCTTCGCGATGCCGAAGAACTGAACCAGTACCAGAAGAACGTGAACTACGTCTTCGCCTCTGCCCCTTCGCCCGAGGACGACCTGACGAGGCCGGCACCGGACTGGACGACCTGTGCATTTGTCGATGGCCAGCTCGCGACAACGCTGACGACGCTGCCATTCACGGTCCGGCTCAACGGCAATCCGGTGAAGATGGGCGGAGTCACCGCGGTCGGGACGTTGCCCGCGTTTCGCCGGCAGGGCCTGCTTCGCAAGGCGATGACGCGGGCGCTCGGGGAAATGCGCGACCGCCAGCAGTCGCTGGCGATCCTCTGGGCGAGTATGGGCGCGATTTACCAGCGCTTCGGGTACGGCCTGGCGACGGCAACGACGCGATACTCGGTCGACCCACGGTTCAGCCGGTTCCAGGAGCACCTGTCCACGCCGGGGCGGATCGAACTGATGGAGAAGGAAGACGCCTTTCCTCTGATCAAGCAGAATTACATTCAGTGGGTGCAGGACAAGAACCTGGCCATTCACCGCTCGACCATTCTCTGGCAGGCGAGCACGCTCAGGGCGGACGTGAAAGATCACCCGGTCTATTGCGCGGTCTATCGCAATCCGGACGGTGAAGTGACCGGCCACGCCGTCTACCAGACTGCGGAGGGCAACTTCGCCGATCCAGGGCCAGGCCAGGTGATGACCGTCTCAGACTTTATCGCACGGGACATGGCAGCTTATCGCACCCTCTGGGAGTACCTGAGCGCGCACGACCTGGTCCGGCGGATCGAGTTCCGCGGTGTCCCCGAGGACGACCCGGCGCCGGAGCTCCTGCTCGAACCACGGATGCTCCAGCGCAAGACTTCGGACGGCATCTGGATGCGCGTTGTTGATGTAGAGACCGCGCTGCCTCAGCGGCCGTACGGACGGAGGGGCGAGCTCACGATCCGCGTCGAAACAGACGATGTCTGTCCGTGGAACGCCGGCACCTATCTGCTGGAGACCGATGGGCCGAGCGCCTCCGTGCGGAGAATCGAGCGCGCGCCAGACATCACAACCACCCCGAATGTGCTCGCGTCGCTCATCTCCGGGTACCGGCCGGCGACGCACTTCGCGCGGGCGGGAAATCTCACCGCGAAGGACGATGCGGCGCTGCAAACCGCCGATGATCTCTTCCGGACACGGTGGGCGCCGTACTGTCCCAACGGGTTCTAGGCCCGAATCTCGTTCGGGTGGGTTCCCCGCTCGTTTACACTCGCTCCCAACAACCAAGGAGCGACCGAACACCCATGCCCCCGATTTTGCCTTTCGATGCGCTTGAAACCACCCTCCCAAACGGGCTCCGCGTGATTGCGCTGAACACCGGGCTTCCGAACCTTGTGTCCCTGCAAATACCCGTCCAAACCGGGTCACGTAACGAGGTGGAGGCCGGGAAGTCCGGGTTCGCTCACTTCTTCGAACACATGATGTTCCGGGGCACCGAGCGGTATTCGGCTGAGGCGTACCAGGAAATCATCACGCGCTCGGGCGCTCGCCAGAACGCGTACACAACCGACGACTACACCAACTACCACATCACCTTCGCACGGGAAGACCTCGAACGCGTGCTCGAGATCGAGGCCGACCGGTTCATGAATCTGAAATACAGCGAAGCGGACTTCAAGACGGAGTCGCGCGCTGTGCTGGGCGAGTACAACAAGAGCGCCGCGGATCCGCTGACCAAGCTCATCGAAGTTCAGCGCGACCACGCCTTCACCACCCACACCTATAAGCACACCACGATGGGCTTTATCGCGGACATCGAGAACATGCCGAACCAGTTCGAGTACTCGCGGACGTTTTTCGACCGCTGGTACCGGCCCCGTTACACGACGGTGATCATCGCGGGCGACATCGACCCGCACACCGCGACGGCACTCGTTCAGAAGTATTGGTCGGACTGGGAGGCGGGAAACGAATCCGGCGTGGTGGTACCCCAGGAGCCGGGGCACACCGCCCCGACCGTCATCCACCACCACTGGGAAACCTCCACGCTTCCGTGGGTGTCGGTTGGGTTCCACGGGCCAGCGTTCTCGACCACGAGCAAGGACTATGCAGCGCTCGACTTCCTCCTCGACCTCACGTTCGCCGAGACCTCGGATATTTACCGGAAGCTGGTCGAGCGGGAACAGGTTGTGGATGAGCTCTTCCCCTACCTTCCGTCGTCTCACGATCCCGGGCTGGCGACAGTGTTCGCGCGCGTGAAGCGGATCGAAGACGTGCCCTACGCGAGGGACGAGATCGCGAGAACCATCGCTCAGGCGACCGCGGTTACGGTGCCCACGAGGCGGCTTGAGGATGCGAAGTCGCACTCCCGCTACGCGTTTGTTCGCACACTCGACAACTCCGAATCGATCGCCTCCACGCTGGCGCGATTCGTCCGGTTCGAACGCCGGTACGACACGCTGAACGAACTGTTCGACATCGCCGACACGTGCACCCCCGAAGACCTGCTGGCCGCCGGACAGCGCTACCTGACCGAGTCGAATATGGTGGTCGCGACGCTCTCGCACGATGACCTTCCGGCCAGCCTGGATGTGGCACCCTCGCTCAAGGCGCCCGCTTCGGCGCCAGTCTCGATCAGGACGGTTTCGCTGCCGGGCCCGTCCTCGCTCGTGCGATTCAAACTCGTGTTCGGCACGGGTTCGAGCGATGACCCGGATGGGAAGCACGGGCTGGCGGCGTTCGCTGCCTCGATGGTGACCGAAGCGGGTAGCTCAGAGATGCCTTTCGACGAAATCACGAGGGCACTGTTCCCCCTGGCGGCATCGTTCTCCGGGCAGGTAGACCGGGACATGACCACCTTCACCGGCGTGGCTCACGTTGATGCGCTGGGCCGCTTCCTCGAAGTCGCGCTTCCGCAGTTGCTCACGCCCGGTTTCCGCGAGGACGATTTCTCGCGGCTAAAGTCGCAGCATCTGAACGCGCTTACGCAAGATCTGCGTTCGAACAACGAGGAAGAGTTCGGGAAGGAGCGCCTCCAGGAACTGGTCTTCGCGGGGACGCCCTACGGGCATACCGCGCTCGGATCGGCCTCGGGCATCGAATCAATCACAATCGAGGACGTGCGCGAATTCATTTCGAGGCACTACACGCGCGCGAACCTCACGTTTGGCGTTGCGGGTGACATCCAGCCAGAGCAGGAAGCGGCAATTAAGCGTTCCCTCGGCAGCCTCCCGGAGGGCACCGCCAGGCTTGCATATCCGGTCACGGCAGCACAGCCACAGGGCCTGAACGTCGAGATCATCGAGAAAGAGACCAGGTCGGTGGCGATTTCCATCGGTCACCCCATCGATGTGCGCCGGGGGCATCCGGATTTCGTTGCGCTATGGCTGGCACGGGCATGGCTCGGCGAACACCGCGCCTCCAACGGCCGGTTGTACAACCGGATCCGCGAGGTCCGGGGCATGAACTACGGCGACTATGCCTACATCGAGGCGTTCCCGCGTGGGATGTACCAGTTCTTCCCGGACCCGAACCGCGCGCGACGCGCCCAACTGTTCGAAATCTGGATTCGGCCACTACAACCCGAGCAGGCGATTTTCGGATTCAAGCTCGCGCTTTACGAGTTAGGGAAATTCGTCGAGCACGGGCTGAGCAAACAGGATTTCGAGGCTACGCGTGAATACCTCGCCAAGAATGTGTTTGTCCTGACGAAGACGCAGGACCAGCAGCTCGGTTATGCGCTGGATAGCGAGTGGTTCGGAATCCCGGAGTTCACCACCTACATCCGCGATGCGCTCGCCGGATTGACAGCCGAGCACGTGAACGCGGCCATTCGCAAACACATCTCCGCCGACAATCTGCAGGCAGTGATCATCTCGGCGAACGCCGAGCGGTTGCGAGATCAGTTGCTTTCGAATGAACCGGCGACCATTCGTTACGACGGAGAAAAGCCGGCCGAATTGCTGGAGGAAGACAGTTTGGTCGGCGCATACGACCTGGGCCTGACCGATGAGCGGATTCGCATCACGAAGGTCGAGGACGCGTTCCGCTAGCTGTCGGCCGGGACATTGGCGCGCGCCAGCGGCTCCCCGCTGTGCTACAGTCGCGGCGAAATTCCCAAGCCAGAAATGGGAGAGCCACAAATGAAATTCGGAATCTTCTACGAAATCTCCGTGCCGCGACCATGGGGGCCAACCACCGAGTATGAGGTGTACCAGAACTGCCTCGAACAGGTGCGCCTTGCCGACGAGCTCGGCTTCGACCAGGTGTGGGCGGTTGAGCACCACTTCCTTGAGGAATACTCGCACTGCTCGGCACCCGAAATCTTTCTGACCGCGTGTGCGATGCAGACCAAGAACATTCGGATCGGGCGCGGCATCGTCGTCTGCGTCCCGCAGTTCAACAACCCGATCAAAGCGGCTGAAGTAGCCGCGACGATGGACCTGGTTTCGGGCGGCCGGCTCGAATTCGGCACCGGGCGGTCCGCTACCTGGACCGAACTCGGCGGATTCGGAGCTGACCCGGACGAAACAAAAAAGACCTGGGATGAATGGACCCGCATCATCCCCAAGATGTGGACACAGGAACGATTCGGCTACGAAGGCCGCGCATTTTCGATGCCGCAGCGCACGATCCTGCCGAAGCCCCTGCAAAAGCCGCACCCGCCGATGTGGGTTGCCGTCACCAGCCCCGGGACTGAACTCGACGCCGCCGACCGCGGCATGGGCAGCCTTGGACTGACGTTCGGCGGTTTTAAGGAACAGGAAAAGAAGATCGGCGAGTACCGCCGCCGCATCAAGTACTGCGATCCGGTCGGTTCGTTTGTGAACGAACAGGTCAACACGGTGAACTTCCTCATGTGCCACCCGGACCTGCAATACGGGGCGAAAGCCGGTCAGCGGCTCGCCGGGACTTTCAACTACATGGCCGAGCAGCTCCTTGCGGCACGCCAGGCGTATCCAACGCGGTCGTATCCGAACCTTGGGTTGCTCCCCGCGCTGCGCCGCGAAGCGACGACATCGCCGGAAGGCCAGATCCCCGAAGGCCTCGCCATCGGCAACCCGGACCGCATTGTCGAGGTCATCAAGAACTGGGAGTCCGTGGGCGTGGACCGCATCAACTTCCTGTTGAACGCGGTCGAAACGATCCCCCAGGAAGAAGTACTGGCCTCAATGCGACTCTTCGCGAAGGAAGTGATGCCCAAGTTCGCGGAGAAGAAAGAACCGGTAGCGGCAGGCAGCGCGGCGGGTGGTTCCTGATGCCACTCGTCGGAACGCGCGAACTTACATCCTTCGATTCCGGACCGGTAGTCACGCAGCCGGAAGGCGACGCGTGGGAACTTCCGGGAGCGGGGATCCTGCAGATCATGTACGAGATCGATTCGTCGGCGGTGACGTCGCTGCTGCCGCCGGCTCTGCACCCGACCGTGCCCCCGACGGTGGTCCTGACAATCACGAACGTGCCCGAGAGCCCTGCGGGCCCGTTCGTGCTGGCGGAGGCGAAGATCGGTGCTCGCTCGGGTGCTCGCCCGCGGGGCCTTTCGATCTCTGGGTTCTGCAGCTCGGCCGAAGCGGCGAAGCAGCTGGCCGCGCGCTGGGGTTACCCCCTGAAGGTGGCCGAGGTCTCCCTGACGAAGCGCTACGACAAGGTCATCGGCAAGGTGGTGAGTGGCGGGAAGACCGTGCTGGAAATGCGGATGATGAACCCCGAGCCCATCGCCGGGAACGACATCCAGTACCTGGCCGGGCTGAACGTCGCGAAGGTGCAACGGGACGGCGCTACGCTCTCGCGGCTCATCCAGGTGGATCCGGATTATGTCTTTCGGAGTGCAGACCGCGGGAAGCCGGAACTCGATACATTCGACGCTGACGCGTTCAACCTTCCGGGAGCGCATCCGCATTGGCCGGTCTCTGCTTCGTACGCCGTCGCGGACATCCAGATGCCGGAACTGCGGTACCTGGTCGACCCGGCGAAGCCGCCGCTCGCATCAGTCGAACGCGTCTGATACCAAAATGGCCTCTCCCGAATTGGGAGAGGCCAAATTCTCTCGCGATTAGCAGTACCGGAATTCCGGCCCGTCGAGATCGATGGCCGGAATTTCGTCTTTTTCGCGCCAGTAGTCCTGGGAGTGCTGCCACTCCGGCTTCGAGCCGCGCTTTGGAAGCAGCGACATGCCGCGCATCATGTAGCCCGGATTGAAGTTCTCCGGGTCGATCCAGGGAAGGAGCTCCATGCCTTCGTCCTCGGGCCGGAGGACGACTTCAACGCGCTTCGCGCCTTTCTTGTCCATGTGATTCAGCAGGCGAATAACGAAGTCCGCGAGCAGGTCGGCTCGAAGCGTCCAACTGGCACGGAAGTAGCCGAAGACCCACACCAGGTTTGGAATACCGGTGAACATCATCCCGCGGTACGTGATGGAATCTGAGAAAACCAGTGGTTTGCCGTCAATCACGAAGTCGATATCGCCGAGGACGTTCAGGTTGAAGCCTGTGGCCGTCACGATGATGTCCGCCTTCAGTTCTTCGCCGCTCTTCAGCAGGATGCCGCCCGGTGTGAACCGTTCGATCTCGTCGGTAACGACGGACGCCTTCCCGGCTCGTATCCCACGGAAGATGTCGCCATCGGGGACGAAGGCGATGCGTTGGCGCCACGGCCGATAGCGCGGTGTGAAGTGGGTTTCGATGTCGAAATCGTCGCCCAGGTAGGCGCGGACGCCCGCGAGGAGCTCGCGCTTCACCGCTTCGGGTTCTTCGAACGAACGCTTCGTGAAGGTCGCCTGATCAAACAGGATCTTTCGTCGCACGATTTCGTGGATCCACGACTCGTCGATTTGAAGCTCGCGGAGGGTGTCGGCCAGGTCGTTCACGTTGCGACCGGGGATGAAGTACGTGGGGGAGCGCTGCAGCATGGTGACGTGCGCGCACTCGTTGGCGATCGCGGGGATGAGCGTGGCAGCGGTCGCGCCGGAGCCAATGACAATGACCTTTTTCCCGGTGTAATCGAGGTCCTGGGGCCACTGCTGCGGATGGACGATCTGGCCCTGGAACTTGTCCATGTCGGGCCAATCGGGAGTGTAGCCTTCGGAATGGCGGTAATAGCCCTGGCACATCCACAGGAAATTCGCGGTGAACCGAGCAGTCTCGCCGGTGTCTTTCCGGACAGCCTCGATCGTCCAGAGGTTCTCGGAACTCGACCACTTCGCCGACTTAATCTGGTGGCCGTAGCGGATGTGCTTTCCGAGGTCGTTTTCGTCGATGACTTCGCCCATGTACTTCAGGATCTCTTCGGCGCTGGCGATCGGGGCGCTGGTCCAGGGCTTGAAACGATAGCCAAACGTATAGAGGTCGCTATCGGAGCGGATGCCCGGGTAGCGATGCGTCCACCAGGTGCCGCCGAAGCTGTCCAGTGCCTCGAGGACGACGAAGCTGGTGCCCGGCCGCTCGGCGGTGAGGTGGTACGCCGCGCCGACGCCGGAGATCCCGGCGCCAACGATCAGGACATCGAAGTGCTCGGTAGTGTCCCGGGCCGTGGTTAGCGTTTCGGTTTGGGTCATTTCAGCCTCGTCTTCGTGGAGTCGCGGGCCCACTGGGCCACGGTGATGATGGAGACATGAGGGTCATGCGCCAAGTCCCTTCTGGACCCCGAAATATGGCCCTCTGTACATGACTTACACCAGCATCGCGCGGAGTTGTTCGGGCGTCGTCGCGGGCATCAGGCACATCATGTTCTCGCAGACGTAGGCGATGGCGTCTTCCCCGGTGGGTTCGCGACCCTCGAACATTGGCAATCCGTCGGCATCGGGTGTGGGCGCGAGGGCAGTCCAGGGGAGGAACTTCTCGGCGACAACATTCTCCAGAGCGACGCGCCGTTCGGGGGCGCCGACAACGACGAGTTCGCGGCTCGGCGTGGCCAGGAATTCGATCGCCTGGAGGATCGTCCCGAACCCGGTCACGGCGCGGAGCAGGTGGTCGGCGACCTGCCCGATGACTTCCTCGGCGTACTTCTCCCAGTCGCTGCGGCTGTAGTAGCGCCCAAGCCAGAGCCCGAGGAGCGCGGCGCTGCCGTTGCCCGAAGGCGTCGCTGAATCGAAAAACGGCTTCTGACGAAGGAGAAGCTGTTCGCCGTCGGATGGCGTTTCGAAGAATCCTCCCATGTCCCCGTCGTGGAACCTCGAGAGGATGGCTTCCCAGAGATCCCTCGCCCACTCGAGAAGAGCAACATCGCCAGTGAGTTTGTAGAGCTCGACCAGCCCAAGGCCCAGGTAGGCATAGTCCTCGAGCATGCCATCGACCCTGGCCTCGCCCGCCTTCCACGTGTGGAGCACGCGCCCATCAGACCAGTCCGAGGAGCGGAGGAACGCGGCGAGTTCGGCGGCAGCGACCTGGTAACGCATCTCGCCGAGCACTCGGCCCGCTTCGGCGAACGCAGCCAGGGCGAGGCCGTTCCAGCTGGTAAGCACCTTGTCATCGAGCCCGGGGCGAATGCGGTTGGCCCGGACCGAAAGTAGCGTTTCCACCGCAGATTCGAGCCGGGAGAGGACTTCATCTGAAGTGAGGTTGAACCGCTGGCCGAGTTCGTCCGGGTTGGAGCGGGCGCTCAGCACGTTCCGGCCGGTGAGCTCGGGATGGTGCGGATCGCGGAAGTTGCCTTCACGCGTGGCGCCAAACCAGGCGATCGCAAGGTCGGCGTCTTCGCCAACGGCCTCGCGGATTTCGTCGACCGTCCAGACGTAATACTTTCCTTCGATGCCTTCGCTGTCGGCGTCGAGCGCCGCGTGGAATCCCCCCTCCGGATCGCGCATCTCATCGAGGAGGAAGTCGAGCGTCCTGCGCGTGATGTGTTCCAACCCGGGGTCGCCGGTGAGCTGGAAGGCGTTGAGATACACCCTTGCCAGCTGGGCATTGTCGTAGAGCATCTTTTCGAAGTGCGGGACCATCCACTCGCCATCGACGCTGTAGCGGGAGAACCCACCACCGAGCTGGTCGTACATGCCGCCGGTGGCCATCGCACGGAGGGTGTGGAGCACCATCTCAAGCGCCGCCTGGCCGGTTTCCGATTCCTTCTCGCGAGCGTGGACGCTGAGAAGGAAGGCGAGGTTCGTGGGGCTCGGGAATTTCGGCGCCATGCCGAAGCCGCCCCATTCGGTATCGAAAACTTCGGCGAAGAGTTCGACAGCGCGCGAGGTTGTCGCGTGCGAGGCTTCCTCTCCGGCGCCGGGGATGCGGCGGGTCGCTTCCTGAAGGTGTGCCGTGACTTTGTCGGCGGAACCAATGACCTCGTCGCGGTCCGTGAGCCACTTTTCGTGGAGGAAACTCAGAAGGCGACCAAACCCCGGGCGGCCGTGGCCGTCATCCGGTGGGAAGTAGGTGCCGGCGTAGAACGGGCGGCCGTCGGCGGTCATGAAGATGGTCATGGGCCAACCGCCCGAGCCGCTGACCGCCTGCACGGCCGACATGTAGACGCTGTCGACATCGGGGCGCTCTTCCCGGTCGACCTTGATGTTCACGAAGTACTCGTTCATTAGGGCGGCGGTCGCCGGGTTCTCGAACGATTCGTGGGCCATGACGTGGCACCAGTGGCACGAGCTGTAGCCGACCGAGAGCAGGATCGGTTTGTCCTCGCTGCGCGCCTTCGCGAAGGCCTCCTCACCCCAGGGATACCAGTCCACCGGGTTGTCGGCATGCTGGAGGAGATAGGGGCTGGATTCGTTGGCGAGGCGATTGGGCATCGTTCGAGCGTACAGCAAAGACCCAAACCGGTTTCGGACCGTGCGGGATCGACAGGGCAATTGGAACGCTCCAGAATGCGGCCATGGCTGCTGACCTTGTCATTCGCAACGCTCGTATCATCGACGGTTCCGGTTCGGCCGGGTTCATGGCCGACGTTTCCGTCACGGATGGCCGTATCTCCGAGATTGGGACGGGTGGGGCCGGGACGCGCGAGGTCGACGCGAACGGCAGGACACTGACTCCTGGGTTCGTCGACACGCATTCGCACGATGACGGCGCGTTTCTGCGGTACCCGGATATGGGGTTCAAGCTAGCGCAGGGCGTCACAACCGATATCAGCGGCAACTGCGGCTTTAGCACCATCCCAAACGAACCGGGGCGCGAATACATGGCCGGCGATATCTCGGGGCCGGGGTCCGGGTGGACTGATCTGGATTCGTTCTTCGAAGCCTGTCTGGCGAAGAAACCGGCGATTAACAACGCGATGCTGGTCGGACACAACCGCATACGAGCGCATGTGGTGGGGATGGAGAAGCGGCTGGCCACGTCGGCGGAAGTCGCGGAGATGCGTGGCCACGTCGCGCAGGCGATGGAGCAGGGCGCCGTGGGCTTCTCGACGGGCCTGATTTACGAACCAGGGCGCTATAGCGACACGGATGAGGTGGTGTCCCTCGCGACCGAATGCCGGCCTTACAGCGGCATCTACGCGACTCACATGCGCAACGAAGGCGACAAGCTCCTCGAAGCCGTGGAAGAAGCGATGCTGATCGCCCGTGAAGCGGCGATCCCGTTGCACATTTCGCACCACAAGTCGGCCGGGAAGCGGAACTGGGGCGGCGTGAAGGCATCGCTGGCGAAGGTCGACGCGGCGAACGCAGCGGGCATGGACATCACGCTCGACGTTTACCCGTACACAGCCGGCAGCGGACCGATGTGGCAGTACGTGAACCTCGACAAGATCGACACCGAATGGGCACAGGGCGTGATGATCGCGAGTTGTCCGGACTTCCGCGAGTTCGAGGGCAAGATGGTCCCGGACATCGCGACCGAGCACGAGTGGAGCATCGAGGAGACCGTGCGCGAGATCATCACGAGCCCGAAGGGGCGCCAGGTGATCTGCATCCACTTCATCATCGATGAATCGGACATCGAAACGAACCTTCGCCACCCGAAGATGCTCATCGGCTCTGACGGGATTCCAGAGCTCAAGGGCAACCCGCACCCTCGCCTCTTCGGGACGATGCCGCGCGTGCTTTCTCGATACGTTCGCGAGCGCAAAGTGCTGACGCTTGAGGAAGCGGTGCGGAGGATGACGAGCGCGTCGTGCGAGCGTTTCGGGCTGACCGACCGCGGACTCATCAAGGAAGGCTACTGGGCGGACCTTGTGCTCTTCGATCCGGACACCGTGAAGGACCTGGCGACCTACGAGGCGCCCAAACAAGAACCTGCGGGTATTTCCATGGTTGTGGTAAACGGGGAAGTCGCATACGAGGACGGAAAGCACACGGGAGTCGGCAGCGGCCAGATGCTCCGCTTCAAGCGGTAGTGAAACGGCTCATCCTCGTGGGTGGCGCTTCCGGGTCGGGCAAATCCACGACGTCCAAGGTTCTTGCGAATGAGCTTGGCGCCGGCTGGCTTCAAATCGACACGATCTGGGTGGCGGCGCAGGAAGCCCTCGCAGACGACCCCGAGAAATCGCACCTGCTCCAGGTAGACCGCCGCGTCATCGAAGCGAGAGAGCCGATCCCGGACCTGGTTACGCAAGAGATCGCCGCAGGGCAGTTCGTCTGTAGCCTCCTGCCCCGAGTCTTTTGGACGGAGTTGCAGCGTCACGATGTCGTGGTTGCCGACGGCGCGTGGTTACTGCCGGAATTTGTCGCCGGGCTGAAGATTGAAAACGCCGATGTTCGAAGTGCCTTCCTACACGAAGCGGATCCGGACGAGGTGCGGAAAGCGTTGGACGGGAGGCGCGTCAATCAAACCTGGGCGCACTGGCACGAACCCGTCGCTGCAATGAAATGGACGTACGGGAACTGGCTGGCCGGCGAAGCGCGACGACTCGGACTCGCGGTGGTAGAGGCCCGCCCGCGCGAAACCCTCGTTAGCCGCGTCCGTGCCGCGCTCAGCGTATAGTCGCCTGGCGAGCCTCGACCGCGTTTCACGACATCCTTTGCGCGAGGTCATATGCGGAATCTCATCCTGCTCGGCGGTTCTGCGGGAGCGGGGAAATCGACGGTGGCCCGGGCGCTGGTACGGGAACTCGATGCCGGATGGCTCCAGATCGACACGCTCTGGCTGGTGCTTCAGGACTCCACGGCGCCGAGGAGCGAAGCTCGTGAAATCCTTCGCATCGATGAGCGGATCCGTGAGGCGCGGGACTCGGCCGACGAACTGGTCGAAAGTCAGTACCAGGCCGCGAAGATGGTCTGCAGCGCGTTGCAGCGAGGCTTTCTGTTTGAATTGCAGGCGCACGAGACGGTGGTTGCTGACGGCGCATGGCTGCTTCCGGAATACATGGCGAACCTGGAACTGGCGGATGTGACCGTTCGGGGCGCCGTCCACTTTGAAGCCGACAAAGAAGAAGTTCGGAGGGCAATGATGTCGCGCCGGACTTCGAAAATGGTGTCGGCGTGGCACGAGCTGAGCACGACGGTCTCGTGGCAGTTCGGCAACCGCGTGGCGGAGGAGGCGCGGCGGTGCGAGATCCCGGTGGTGGAAGCACTACCAAGGGAAACGCTCTTCGAGCGCGTGAAGGCAGCTCTCGGCGCGTAGGCTGACGCGGGGCGCTCAGTGCTCGCCACCGGTATAGTCCGGTTCCACACATTCCAACCGGAGTTTCGCCATGCAGATGCCTGCCGTTGCCCTTGCCGCCGCCGCCGGCCGCCGAAAGTGGACCGTTGAAATCGCCCAGAAACTGGAGTCCGCAGGCTTCCAGGGAATCTACTGCGCCAGCTTCGGGGATGGCATGGGCCTTTGCCTTTCGATGGCTCACGCCACGAAGACGATCAAGTTCGGCACATCGATCATGCCGATCTACTACCGCGTGCCGTTCGACCTCGCGCAGTCGGCCGCCTACATCCGCGAGATCTCTGATGGACGCTTCTATCTCGGCATCGGCGTCAGCCACGAGCCTGCCTTGAAGCGCATGGGCGTCTCGGCGGGGAAGCCGCTGACGGACATCAAGAACTACGTGGCCGCCATGCGCGGCGCCACACAGCAGACCGGGCCGCTCCCGCCAATCGTCCTCGCTTCGTTGCGGAAGAAGATGGTTGAACTCTCGACCGAAATCGCCGAAGGCGCCGTCTGGGCGAACGCGTCACGTTCGCACATGGCGGATTCGCTTTCGCACATCCCGGCCGAAAAGCGCAGCGGGGACTTCTTCATCGGCGACATGATCCCGACCTGCATCGACGACAACGACCCGGCGGCCGCCGCCAACGTGAGCAAGCGGACGCTGACGAGCTACGTGATGCTGCCGAACTACCGCAACTACTGGAAGGAAGCGGGCTACGTCGAGGAGATGGAAGCCATTGAGGCCGCCCTGGGTCGTGGCGACCGCGAGGCACTCCCCGGACTGATGACTGAGCGTTGGCTCAGCGATGCGACGCTCTACGGGACGCGCAAGCAGGTGATGGAAGGGCTGGAACAGTGGTTCGCTGCCGGCGTGAAGACGCCGATCCTGGTGCCAAGCTCCACGAGCGGCGGCCAGGTGAAGGCGATGGAAGAGCTGTTTGCGGCGTTCGCCTGATTCTGCAGGAACCGTCCGCCTCGGCCACAATGGGTTGAATGCTCGAGGAAGAACTGAAGGTCGCCGTCGACGCCGCTCTGAAGGCGGGCATTGAGGTCGCGCGGTTTCGTCGTGAGGGCGTGCGCTACGGGCGTAAGGATGGCTGGGAGCTGGTTTCAGAGGCTGACATTCGCGCCGCCGAAATCCTGCATGCCGAACTCACCGGGAAATTTCCAGGCGACGGCTGGCTGAGCGAGGAGCACACCGACACGGGCGACCGCCTGGGGCGCGATCGCGTATGGATCGTCGATCCCATCGATGGCACGCGAGAGTACCTGCAGGGTGTTCCGGAATACGCCATATCCATTGCCCTGGCGGTCGAGGGCGTGCCGGTCCTGGGTGTGGTCCACAACCCGGCCTCGGGGGAGATGTTCGCGGCGCAGATGGGCGAAACAACCGAACGGGCACCGACCGAATCGACGGGCATCCCCATCGAAGTGCTGGTGGGACGCGGTGAACAACTTCACGACGCGCTGCCCCCGTTGCCCCAGGACACCGGGACGCGCGGCATCGGCAGCGTCGCCTACCGGCTGGCGCTGCTAGCGAACGGCGAATCGAACGCGGCTCTCAGCGGTTCGGGGCGGGCCGAGTGGGATGTTGCGGCCGGGATTGTGCTCTGCCGGGCTGCGGGCCTGCGCGCGAGCGACATCTTCGGCGATGCGATGCCGTTCAACCAGGAAGACCCGTATGTGAAGGGCTTCCTGGTGGCGGAACCGGGCCTTCACAGCCGGCTGGCACGGTTTTTCCAGCAGTTCCGCCGCGAGTGACGCGGTTACGAACTGCGGGTAACGTTGCATCACACAACTCACGCAGGAGAGGCGCATGAGCATCGGCATTGGTTTGGGCATCGCGGGGTTCCCGTTCTCCGGGCCGAAAGCGTTCCTGTCGTGGGTCGACCTGTGCGAAGAGCGCGGCGTTGATTCGGTCTGGCTGAGCGAACGGATCGTCTCGCGGTCACCGGGTCTTGAGCTGATGACAACCTTCGGGGTGATTGCGGGCAGGACCGAGCGGCTCAAATTCGGTATGAACGCCATCGTGGTGTCTCTGCGGGACCCACTGATCCTCGCGAAAGAATGCGCCTCGCTGGATTATCTGAGCGGTGGACGGCTACTACCGGTGTTCGGGGTCGGCGGCGAACTGAATCCGGAATTCCGGGCGACATCGCGAAACCCGAAAGGCCGCGGCGCGCAGTCGGACGAGTTGCTCGACATCATGGCTGCACTGTGGACCGGCGAACCGGTCACCTATGAAGGCAAGTACTACCAGTACAACGAGGCCGTGATTACACCGAAGCCAGTGCAGGATCCGCTGCCACTCTGGATTGGCGGGAGTTCGCCCGCGGCAATCCGGAGGACGGCGAGGATTGGCACGGGCTGGCTCGCGGGGCTGCAAACTCCGGCGCAGGTCGCGCCCGTGGTCGCAGCGATCCGCGAACAGAGCGCCGAGGCCGGGCGGCCACTCGACGATGACCACTACGGCGCCGGTTTCGCGTTTCGGTTTGGTTCGCGCGACGACGAGGTGGTGCAACGGCAGGCAGCGGCACTGTCCCGCATGCCGGATGCCCCTGATCCGTTCGACTACATCGCCGCCGGAGATGCCGAGGCAATCGCGAACCGTGTGCGCGAGTACATCGGAGCGGGCGTTTCCAAGTTCGTGCTCCGGCCGATTGCTGATTCGGACGAGGAGATCATGCGACAGACACAGCAGCTCTCCGAGGAGGTCATCCCGATGTTTGCGACGGCGAAGATGGCCGTTAGCGCTGCGGGATAGCGCTCAGGCGGACCCAGAGGTCCGGGGCTAACCCATCGCGCACGAAGGAACGCTTCGCGCCGAAGAGCGCGACCACGCCGTTGCCATCGGCGATAACCACGGTGCCGACGCGTTCCCAGGCGGGGACTTTTTCGTTTATCAAAAGGTCCGAGACTTTGCGTTCGAGGCCGTTCACGAGGAGGCGATCGCCGGGTTCGAGCGGGCGAACGCGGAAGGCGCCGGAGCAGGCCGAGGAATCCACCGCGACGACCGGCGCCTCCGGAGAGCCAGGAATCACGTCCGTGCGAACGTCAACGAGCCACGGCCCGGCGCGCGTCGCGCCCGGCACATCGAGGATCGCCGGAGCAAACGGCTGAACCTCCTGGAGAGGCGGGCCAATGCGAACCTTTCCGCTCGAGACTTCAACTTCGGTATCGCCGAACGAAACGGAGCCTGAGCCGCCGGCCAGCACCTGTTGCAGGTTCTGAACGCGAGTCCGGTTGGTTTCAGGTTGCAGGTGGAAGAACATCGCTTCGCGTTCGATGACGAGGCCGAGAGCTTCGGCTGGAACTTCGTCGAACTTCTCCGCTTCGAAAATGGCTCCCACGGGGCCGCGTTCGTAAGGCTGCACTTCGTACGAGCGGCGTTCGATGGGCTCGAAGGCTTCCCGCGCACTTTCGCCGAGGCCGATCAGGGACGAGCGAACCGAAGGATTCAGAGCTTCCAGCGCCGGCAGCACCTCGGCACGAACCCGGTTGCGAGTGAACTGCAGGTCGGAGTTGGAGGCGTCTTCGATGGGAGTGATGCCACACTCGCTGCAAATGGCGATGGTGTCGGCTTTGGGGGTTTCGAGCAGCGGGCGAATAAGACGTCGCGCCTCGGCGCCGGGCACTTCCGACACCGGGAGCATGCCGCGGATGCCGCGAATGCCGCTGCCGCGGACGATCCGCATAAGGATGGTTTCGGCCTGGTCGTCGGCGGTGTGACCGGTGGCAATGCAGTCCGCCCCGGCCTTTTCGGCGACGAACGCGAGGAACTGGTAGCGCATCTCGCGGGCGGTCTCTTCGATGCCGCGCTTCATCTGCGCCGACACCCCGAGAACGTCGCCTTCGCCGGAGATGCATTCGACTTCGAGGGAGTCACAGAGTGTGCGGACTGCGTCCATTTCGGACTTCGATTCGGCCCGGAGCATGTGGTCGAAATGGCAGGCCACTACCTCGAAACCGAATGTGGGCGAGAGTTCACGGAGCAAGAGCAGGCAGGCCGTGGAATCGGCGCCCCCGGAGAGGGCGACCAGGACCTTTTGGACGCGCCGGAACATCTTTTCGCGCTCGGCGAACCCGGTGACTGATTTGAGGGTGGACTCGGTAACGGGCCTACCTGGGGAAGAGGCGTTCCCACCAGGAGCCGCTGCGTTCGTCTTGTTGCTGGACCGGCGGGCTGGTGACGACAAAGACGACTTCTCCTTCGCGGGCGTAGCCAAGCTGCCGGCGGGCCTGTTGTTCGACGTAGGCGTCGGAAGCGACGTATTGGCGAACGCCCTCAAGGTAAGCCTTTTTCTCGGTCAGTTCCTGAACGCGGCGTTCGGTATCCGCCCGATCCTGATCGAGCTGGCTGTTGTGATACCAGCCGTTGGCGGCCGTGTAGAGGCCGTAACACGCCACACAGCAACAGAGCAGGATCAACAGGCGTGTTCGAGTAGTGGTGAGCGCTCCCATACGCGCAGGTCACGCTACGTCTGTCTTATGCAAGGTTCAAGTTTGCGAGGTGGCACTGGTCGTTCACACTTCTCACCCAGCAGCGCCCCGCCCGGACGGTGAGAGCCGAAACAGAAGCCAATCCCAGTTCGAACGAGCGAAACCGCGACGGTGAGAGCCCGAGCATCTGGCAGGCGAGCACGCGCAGGGTAAAGTTGTGGCTCACAACGACGACGTCTCCGTCCTCGAAAGCAAGCAGGTCCTCGACGAGCGGGTGAAGCCTGTTGGCCAGGTCCTCGATGCTCTCCCCACCGGGCATCCGCGCACGCCAGCCCTCGGCCGAAGCCCAATCCTTCAGGAATTCAGGGAATCGTTCTCGCATTGCCGCGAAGGCCAGTCCTTCGGTTTCGCCGACATCAAGCTCGGTGAGCGACTCGATAACCTCGGGAACGAGCCCGTGGGGTTCGGCCACAAACTCCGCGACCGTGAGCGCACGCGATAGCGGGCTCGAGAGGACTTTCGTCACCGGTTCGGTCTCAAAGCGTTCGGCGACAGCCTTCGCCTGAGCGAAACCAGTCCTTGTGAGGGGCACGTCGGCACGTCCGAGGCCAAGGCCGTCACGGTTGTGGGCAGTCTCTCCGTGCCGCACGAGGTAGACGGTCATTCGTCCCGTTCAGGGGCGCTGAGGGGGGCCCAGAGGCGTTCGATGAACGGTGAGAAGCCGATGGATCGCCAGAACTCGGCGGCCACCGCATCGGCAGTGAGGACGGCCATCTCGAAATGGTCGACACCTTCGTGGGTCGAAGCCCATTTGGCGACCTGTTCGAAGAGAGCGCGCGCGATGCCCATGCGACGGAATCGCTCCTCGACCCAGAGGTATCCGACTGTTGCGTGGTGCTCCGGGAGGCGGTCGGGCAGATTGCGCTCGATGGTGCCCGCGATGAAGCCGGCAAGGGCACCCGACCGTTCGGCGACGAATGCGGCCGAGCGCGGACGTGCCAGCAGCTGGCCGAAGTCAGCGATGAAGTCGGCTTCGGAGACGGGCGACGGGATCACCCGGCGGTCGACCTCGGCGTTATGTTGCCTCAGGTGCTGCCAGAGCTCGAACAACGCGGGGCCATCGGCGGCTCGCGCTTCGCGGACTGTGTGCGTTGCTACTGGTACTGGCCGACTCGACGCCATAGGTCCCTCGCAGGCGAATGATCGTTGAGGACGATGTGTGTGCGCGCAATGAGCGGGGCGGTGCGGCCCGGGAAGAGCGCGGTAACGATGGCTTCGGGGCGGGCGGTGAGTTCCTGGTCGGCCTGGAGGCGCATTTCGAACTCGGTGCCACCTTCGGTTGGCTTCGTCCGGAGCCAGGCACAGGCGGCGCGGAGGTCGTACTCGCGGACGCGCTCGCCGCGCTCCTCGCGCCACGGGTGCGACTCTTCCGCGAGGAATGCCGAGACCACGCGCGATGCTTCATCCGGATCCACCGGCAGACAGAGCCGATAATCCGCCCAGAGCATGGCGGCCTGTGGCGCGGGCTCGTTGGTCGAAACCTCCTCGGCAGCAAGCAGCGCGAGGTCCGGGGTCGTCTCTTCCGCGAGACGCGCGCGAAAGTCGGCGACGTCCACGCGCTCGTCGAGGGTTACGTCCATGACTTCGCCCTCGGAGATGAACCCCATTGGCAGCGGAGAACCGAATGCAAGTTTCGGGTGCGGGGTGAAGCCCTGCGAATACGCGAGCGGGAGGCCGGCGCGCCTCAAGGATCGCTCCCAGGCGCGCAGCACATCGAGGTGAGAGATGTAGCGGAGCCGCTCACCCTTGCGAAACCAGACTCGAATGCGTTGCGCCGTCACGCCGGAAATCGTACCACCGGGGCGTTAGCCCCGGACCAGCGAAGTGATGGACTCGGCCGCGGTGTGTGGATCGAGTTCGCGGGACGCGATTCTCTCGACGAGCGCATCCAGTTCCGCCTCGGTAGTGGTCTGCTGGATGCGCTCGAGCAGGAGCTGACGTGCAATGGCGAGCACCTGCCGGCGCGCGTCTTGCGAGCGGTGCTTCGCGAGCAGTCCCGATGACTGAAGGTACTCGTAGTGGTCAGCAATCGCATCGACAAGGGCGTCGAGGCCTTCGCCCCTGGTAGCCGTGGTCTTGAGGATCGGGGGGCGGCGCGTGCCTGCCGGTGACAGCGAAAGCAACGCCTGGAGTTGGCTCACAAGGACATCGGCGCCGGGGTGATCGGCCTTGTTCACGACGAGGATGTCGGCGATCTCGATGATCCCGGCTTTGAGGGCCTGGATGTCGTCTCCTGTGCCGGGGTTGTTCACGAGTATGGTGGTCATCGCGGTGCCGGCGATTTCCACTTCGTCCTGGCCGGCGCCGATGGTTTCGATGATCACGACATCGAAGCCGAAGGCGTCCATCACGGAGACGACGTCGGAGATGGTCGGCGCGAGGCCGCCGAGGGCGCCCCGGCCGGCCATGCTGCGCACGTAAACACCGGGGTCGAGCGCGAGGTCCTGCATGCGGATGCGGTCGCCGAGGATCGCGCCCTTGGTGAAAGGGCTCGAAGGGTCGACGGCGACGATGCCGACGGTCTTTTCACGCTTTCGATAGGCCGTGGCGAGAGCCCCGGTGAGGGTGCTCTTGCCGGAACCGGCGCCGCCGGTGATGCCGATGATGTGCGTCTTGCCGGAGTACGGGAAGAGCGCGCGGAAGTACTCGCGGCCTTCGGGGGTCTCGTTTTCGACACGGCTGATGATGCGCGCGAGAGCTCGGCGGTCCTTGTTCAGGAACCGCTGGACGAGTTCATCCACTGGTTACTTCTTCACGTTCTCGTAGACGAACTTCACGATGTCCTGGGTGTTGGTCCCGGGGCGGAACACAGCCTTAAAGCCAAGCTTCGTGAGTGCGGCCGTGTCTTCTTCCGGGATGATGCCGCCGCAAAAAAGGAGGACATCGTCGACGCCGCGCTTTTTCAACTCCTCGACGACGCGGGGGAACAATTCCAGGTGCGCACCGGAGAGAATGCTCAGCCCAACAACGTCGACATCCTCCTGAAGTGCCGCTTCAGCGATCATCTCGGGGGTCTGGCGGATGCCGGTGTAGATAACTTCGCAACCGCCATCGCGCAGGGCGCGGGCGACAACTTTCGCGCCTCGGTCGTGGCCGTCGAGACCGGGCTTGGCAATCAGCACGCGAATCTGTGCTGTCGTCGTTGTACTCATCGAAACCTCGTTATGGTGGCTGTTAGGGAAAGACTAACCGTTCGGGGTTATTTGCGCTGCACGAGCTGGAGATTGACGCCGTGCGTGGACTTCATCGAGACGAAAGCGACGCCATTGTTCGGCGCGCCGACTCGCGCGCCCTGGGCGCGGAGGTGTTCGACGGCCGCATCGATGTCGTCGACTTCGATCGAGAGCATAAAGGTGCCCTCGCCACGGTCTTGGGCGAACTGGGCGACTGGGCCGTCCTCGGTCATCGGCTGGATGAACTCGAGGTCCGCATCGCCAACCGGGACGAACGCGTTCTTGATTCCCAGCGCGGCGTTGTCGCCGCCTTTCGCGGGATTCGCGGTGAATCCGAAGTTGCGGCTGTAGGTCGCAACAGCAGTCTCGAGGTCCTTCACGACGATCCCGACGTGGTCGATGCGCTTTGCTTTCAAGCCGTGGCCCCCTCAACTGGCATTGCGTTGTACTGGATGATGGCGAAGGGAACGCCACTGGTGCCTCCCTTCACGGTGGCGATCTTCGCGCCGGGCTGGACCGCCTTTGAAGGCTCGGTGACCTCGTAGCCTTTCGAGCGCAGTTCGCCGACAGCCTGCTCAATGTCTTCAACGGCGAGGACCATGCCCCAGAGCTTCGCCTTCACCTCATCGCCGGGCGTCACCTGTGGGGGGCCGGCGAATTCGAGGATGACCTCCTGCAGCTTCGCGAAGGCGAGCTGGGCCGAAGTCCCGGGCCGGATCATCTTGCGCTTGATTTCGATACCGAGGTTATCGGCGAACGTCTGGGCGACGGTGCCGCTGTCGTTCGAGGAGATAACGATGTGGTCGATGTGGGTGGTGCCGATGCCCATGGTTCAGGACCCGTGCCCTTCGGCGAGCGGGGTGGCGAACTCCACAAGCACGCCGTGATTCGACTTCGGGTGGAGGAAGCAGATCATGCCCGCCAGGCCCAGCCGGGGCTTTTGATCGATCAGTTCAATGCCCTTCTGACGGGCGGCTTCGAGTTCCGCATCTACGTCATCAGATTCGAAGCAGATGTGGTGCATGCCCTCGCCGCGCGAAGCGAGGAACTTGGCGACGCCGGTGTCGTCGCGGGTTGGTTCGAGCAGTTCGATTTCCGAGCCACCGATTTCGAGGAGGACGCCGCGCACACCCTGGTCCTCGATGACCCGGTCGGCCGTGACCTTGAGGCCGAGGGCATCGCGATAGAACTTCATCGCTTCGTCGGCGCTATGAACCACAACACCAACGTGGTGAATCTTGGTAAGCATTCGAGTCGTGTCTCCTCCCGGGCGCGGCCGGATTAATCCGAAGTGGTGGTTGGTTTCCGTGCACCGGCCATGCCGGCGAGGACCGCGGCGATCTGGTGCCAGTGCTCGATGTCATGGTCAGTGACGGCTTTGACGATGCTCGCGTACTCAAGTTCGTCGGAGGTCAGATCGTCGTCGCTCACTTCATTGAGCTCATCGAGCAATCGTTGGCGGCCGCCACGCAGCTGTTCGAAAACGCTCCAGAAGTTCAGATCGCGTTTTCGCTCAACGTGGTCGGCATTCCAGTGATCGCGGTCTGATTCATTGAAGTCGTGCAGGCCCGCGGGCTTCCCGGCGCGCAGTTCACGTACAGCGGAAACATACTCGGCTTCCCAGCTGGCAACGTGGCCAACGATGTCTTTGAGGGACCATTGGCCGATGAACGGGCGCTCGATGTCGCGAATCCGGCAGGTCTCGATGTTGCGGATGAGTTGCTTCCGCTCGAGTTCGAGCTCGTTCAGGAGGCGACGGCGCTCGTCGGCGCGTACCCGGACATCGTCGTCGGTCACTAGATGAACACCGGCTCGCGTTGTTCGCCCCAGACGTGGCGAAGGCGGTGGCTGATTTCGCCAAGCGTCACGCGGGCCTCGACGCATTCGACCATGATCGGGAGCAGGTTTTCGGTCCCGCGGGCGGCCGTTTCGAGCTTTGCGAGGAGCGCCTCCACGGCCCCGGTATCGCGTGTGGCGCGCAGTTTCGCGAGCTTCGCGGCCTGCCGCTGGCCAAGGGCCGGGTCGACGCGAAGCAGATCGGGCGAGGTTTCTTCGACGTTGATGAAGTCGTTTACGCCGACGATGACACGCTCTTTCGCCTCGACCTGCATCTGGTAGCGGTAGGCGGCCTCCTGGATCTCCTTCTGCTGGAAACCCTGTTCGATGGCCACGAGGGAGCCGCCCATGTTGTCGATGGTGCGGATGTATTCCTCGGCTTCGGCTTCGAGGCGATTGGTCATGTCTTCAACGAAGTACGAGCCGCCAAGCGGGTCCGCCACATCGCCTACCCCGCTTTCGTACGCGAGGATCTGCTGCGTTCGGAGCGCGATCTGGACAGCTTTCTCGGTTGGGAGCGCGAGGGCTTCGTCCATCGAGTTCGTGTGCAGAGACTGTGTTCCGCCGAGAACAGCCGCGAGCGCCTGAACGGTAGTCCGCACGATGTTGTTCTCGGGCTGCTGGGCGGTGAGCGTCGCCCCGCCGGTCTGGGTATGGAAACGGAGCATCAGGGAGCGCGGGCTCTTAGCTTCGAATCGCTCCTTCATGATCTTTGCCCAGAGACGGCGCGCCGCCCGGAATTTCGCGACTTCCTCGAGGAAGTTGTTGTGGCACGCGAAGAAGAAACTGAGGCGCCCGGCGAAGTCATCGACATCGAGGCCCGCGGAAAGAGCGGCATCGACGTAAGAGATGCCGTCGGCGAGAGTGAACGCGATTTCCTGGGCGGCCGTGCAGCCGGCCTCGCGCATGTGGTAGCCGGAAATGGAAATGGTGTTCCACTGGGGCACCACGTCTTTGCAGTAGGCGAAGACATCGGTGATGAGGCGCATGCTCGGCTGCGGCGGGTAAATGTAGGTGCCGCGGGCGATGTATTCCTTGAGGATGTCGTTCTGGACGGTGCCCCCGAGCTTTTCCGGCGCGACACCCTGGGCCTTGCCAACAGCGACATAGAGCGCAAGAAGAACCGGCGCCGTCGCGTTGATGGTCATCGACGTCGTCACCTTGTCGAGCGGGATCTGGTCGAAAAGGGTGAGCATGTCTTCGATGGAGTCGATAGCGACCCCGACCTTGCCAACTTCACCGGCAGCCATGGGATCGTCGCTGTCGTAACCGATCTGGGTAGGAAGATCGAACGCGACAGAAAGGCCGGTCTGGCCCTGGGAGAGCAGGTAACGATAACGCTGGTTGGATTCTTCGGCGGTGCCGAAGCCGGCGTACTGGCGCATGGTCCAGAAGCGTCCGCGATACATGGTCGGCTGGATGCCGCGGGTAAAAGGATATTCGCCGGGGAAGCCAAGCTTCTGTTGCGCGTCCCAGTCCTTCAGGTCGTCCTGGGTATAGACGGGCTCGATGGGCATCTTCCCGGTGGTCTCGAAGACCTTCGATCGTTCGGGGGACCTATCGATGGCTTTGGCGTAGGGGCCCTGTAGCCACTCGCGCTTCGTCGTGATCGGCATTTATGTAGAGACTCCGAAAGGCAACGGCGAGCGCCGAGCTTTCGGCGCGTTGTGGCGCAAGTATAGGAGCGCCCCGATGCCGCGGCAAACGGAACCTACGGGTTGACGGTGTCCCTGGACTTCTCGATAAGGCGCTTCAAACGCTCGGCTTCGAAGTCGATTGGCTCGCGAACGATCGCGAGGTGGCGCCGCCGTTCGTGGAGCTCGTCGTCGTAGGTACGGATCCGTTGTGGATGTCCCATATGTAGAGTTTCGGTCGCCGGCATCGCCTTCAACAATCGGCGGAATCCCGTGTCTTTCTCCACCGCTGGCTAAGCGAGATCGACCCATTCCACCTGAGAGTAGGCAACGTGAGTGTCATAAATAAGGGGTTTACCTCTTGACAAATATCTTTATAATCGCACAACGCCCGTGAGGTGGGATTCGGGCTGAGGGAGCTTGACTACTTTCGAGGACACTTCTTTCGCGAGTTGTTTGCTCGTCGCGCCCCCCGATGTCGATACGCTCGGGTTCGTGCGTGCCTTGCATCAAGGGGGGTTCGCCGTACTCGAACGCGACCCTGAGCACGGCGCGTTGCAGCTCGCAAGGTCGCGAGAATTCACGGCCGTCGCCTGGTTCATCGACCCGCGTTCGGCCGCGGGAATACTGGCTGTTGAGCAACTCGCCTCCGAAGGCATCGCTGTTGTCGCGGTTCTCCAGCCAGCGGAACCGGGCCTCGTCGCCGAAGTTCTTTCCGCCGGCGCACACGCCTGCCTGGAGCTCTCGGCAGACGCACGCGTCGTCGTTGCACAGGTCCGGGCGGTGCTTCGAAGGGCGGGCGCCTATGCCTCCGCACCGGCCGAAGTCTCCGGTTTGCTTCAGGTTGGGGACCTGACGGTCGATATGGATAGATGCGAGGTGCAACGCGCGGGGGTATTCGTCGGGCTGACAGCTTCGGAGTTTCGAATCGTTGAGTACATGGCTCGCCATAGCGGCCGGGTATTGAAACCGCACGAAATTCTTAACGCTGTCTCGAATGACTACGAGTACCTTCCCCGGGAAGCACAGGATGTATTTAAAGTGTATGTCCGGCGCATCCGGCGAAAGCTGGAACCGAACGAAACCGAACCGAGCTACCTGGTGACGGTTCGCGGCTTCGGTTACCGGCTGGAAGGCGGGAGCAAAGCTCCCGCAGCGGGACGCACGGCGAACACCGCCTAGTGCACCCTGGCTCCCGGCCACGCTGGACGCACTCGCCGGGAGAGGACGTTGGTCGACGAAGGTCACGACTCGGAGGATTTTCTCCTCGGGCGGCTGAACGAAGCCGCTTCGGGTGATACCGCGCTGCGCCAGCTGCGCCGCCGGTACGACCTGCTCCGCCACGATTACGAAGAACTCCTGGACCGCCTGGGCGAACTTGAAACGCGCCTGGACCAGAGCCAAAAAGCGCAGTCCTCAGAATCAAGCACGATCTCGGTAACAATCGCAGAGGCAATTGCCGCGCCGCTCCTCCGCCTTCGGGATGACTACCTGGCGGCCGTGACTGGCCTGCAGGGCGTCGTGACCGGCCTGGAAGGCCTGGCCTCGGGATTCAAGGGCCAGCATGCGCCCCCGCGTTCCACTGCCTCAGAACCCGGCGGAACCGCTCAACCGGAACCGCCGGCGGAAGCACCACGCGGACCGATCCGGAAGATGCAGGTTGACGTGAAAGGCTCGGGCTTCGGAGAACTGCTGGACTTCCAGGAGCGTCTCTCGGAAATGAATGGCGTCTCTCGTGTCTCGATCAGCGCGATCGATAGCGACCGGGCGACGCTGGTAGTGGAACTGGAACAGGAATAGCGGCGCCAGTCGTTATGGCAAGCTGTAAGTTGACGGTCTGGCAGGTCAAACCTACGATCGAGCGGTTGCTGAGGTAGCTCAGTTGGTAGAGCACGGCACTGAAAATGCCGGTGTCCTCGGTTCGATCCCGAGCCTCAGCACCACGGAAATGAATCTGGAGCCTGGCCGTTTCGCCGGGCTCTTTTGTTTTGGGGCCGGTCAGAGTTAGCCGACTCCCCTGTAGAATCGCTACTGCGGGAGTGGAATGGGCAGCACAGTTGTGGTGGTCACTGGTCCTGGGCACCCGAAACTCCTCGAGAGTGACTATGTGCTGCGCCACGTGGTGGACTTCTGGAAGCCGCGCGGCGTGCGTTTCGAGCTGGCGACGGACCCGAAGGTAGCGCCGCCCGGCGATGTCGCCTGGCAGCATCTCGATGTCACCACAGTCGACGAACGGTACCGGGAATTGCTGAATCGCTATCCAAGGTCGATTAACGGAGAGGCGATATCGATCGCGAAGCGGGGCACGGTGACACACCTTGTCGAACGTGACGACGACTGGCCCGGACCGGTCCTCATCAAGACGGACCGCAATTTTGGGGGCCGCGGCGAAGATTGGGCGCACGGTTGGACCCTCCTGCGGCATCCCCTGGTGCACTCGTTCCTTGACCATCTCCCCGCGCGAATCTCCGGCCGTATGGATCCCGCGAAATATCCCATTTTTCAGTCGAAATCGGACGTTCCTACGTGGGTCTGGCGCGACCGGCGCTTCGTTGTACAACGATTCCTGGCGGAACGATCCGGCGGGGCCTATGCGATTCGGCGCTGGTTCTTTTTCGGCCCGGAAAGTTTCGCCTACCGGGCGCTGGCCGGCGCGCCAATCGTCATGGGTGATGGGCACAGTGAATGGACGAAACTTGCCGCCGTGCCTTCGGAATTGGCGCAGCTCCGCCAAGGAATGCACCTCGACTTCGGCAAAATTGATTACGCCGAGGTGGATGGCGACGTAGTGGTTTACGACGTGAACTCGGCAGTCAGCGCCGACGAGCATCGTGACCGTAGGCTCCAAATGGTCATCGTGGCGGCGCTGGTGCCCGGGCTGGCGGCGTTCCTCGAGGGCTAGCTTTATTTCGACCGCGTGAACAGGTCGGCCCGCCACCCTATCCAATCCAGTGGATGTTCCTCCACCTCGCGATCGAGCCATCGGACAACTGACTCCTGCACTCCCTGGAGGTCATGCCGGCTTGCCGAGGGCGGGACGACACTCGGGAAAATTTCCACACAGGGCTCCTTTCGAGAACCCTGCGTGAACACCGGTAGCAACGCCGCGCCAGTCGACTGGGCGAGTTCGATTGGGCCCCGCGGGAGCTTGAGCGTCCCTCCGTGGAAGTCGAACTCCTCGATGTGCGATGCGGCGGTGGTGGCAGTAATGGAAACCACTCGGTTCTCTTTGAGAAGCGCTCGCATTCGTCTGATCGGACCAACGGTCTGGCCTTCGTCGATAACGACTCGCTCGGCAAGGAAGCGCACTTCGGCACGGCGGAGGACGGGATTGACGAATCTCTTGCCGAACGGATGTGGAGAGAACCCGTGGGCCGGGCGGCTGAGGTGAGAGAGCGGGAAGCCGGCTTCGTACAGGGCCTGTTTCACCGCGAGGGTGCTCGCGATGCATGGCTGCACCCAGAGGATGGCACCGTGGCCGGCGGAGACCGCAGCTTCGACGTGCTCAAGACCGGCAAGCTCGACTTTCCGTTTCCACCGGGGGATGAAGATGCCCCGCAGCGCCATCACCCGTTCGAAAAGCATGTAGCTCTCGGTCGCGCGTGCGAACCCAACGGGAGTGAAGCCCGGCGGCAACGCAGGCATCGAGGATTCGACCTGTCCCCGATATCGCCCTCCGGGCCGGAGGAGCACTCGCGCCAATCCCCGGCAGGCACGCAACTGGAGGCCACGCGGCATCACGATAAGGGGAAGAAGAACAAGCTGGATCGCCAACTCCCAGAGTTCCCACCCCGTCGGCAGGGGAATGTCCGGACGGCCGAATCTAGGCGAGGCCAAGACGTTGCCCCATCCCCACTCGTTGCGGTTTTCCGGTCGGCCCGACGGGAATTTGATCGACAAACACTATTTTGCGGGGCACCTTGAACGATGCGAGCTGTTCCGCCACCACGGCGCGTAGCTCAGCGGTGGTGGGTTGGCGAGCGTTCGCCGCAACTACGACGGTTGCGGCGACCTCTTCTCCGAGCATCGGATGGGGCACGCCGAAAACAACGGCTTCGGCCACCGCAGGGTGAGCAAGCAGCGCCTCTTCCACCTCACGCGGAGCGATCTTCTCCCCGCCCCGGTTGATCAGTTCTTTGAGGCGACCGGTGAGGTGGACATAGCCGGAACTGTCCAGGAATCCCTGGTCCCCGGTGCGGAGCCATCCGCCAGGATACGTGAATTCTGTGGGGTCGATGCCTTCGTAACCCGAAGTAACGGACCTTCCACGGATACCGATCTCGCCGGTTGCGCCGGGGGCCGATGGCAGGCTGTCCTCTCCGAAGACAGCAACCTCCACTCCACTCGGCAGCCCCACCGAGCCTGGCAGACGCGCTTGAGGTGGCAGGGGATTTGTCGCGATCTGGTGCGATGCCTCGGTCATTCCATAGGCTTCGACGAATGGCACATTGAACCGCTCCTCTATCTCGCGATGGACAGCACCGGGAAGTGCCGAAGAGCAAGAGCGGATGAAACGCAGATTGTGATTGATTCGCGAGTCGGCCCGCAGCCGGGCGAGAAGCGCCTGGTGCATCGTCGGTACGGCGGTATACCAGGTCGGCTGGAACGATTCGAGCCAGGACACCATGCGGAACGAATCGAAGCCCGGGGTGCACACCACGGAGCCGCCAGATGAGAGCGTTGCCAGTGCGCCGGCCATTAGTCCGTGGATGTGGAACAGGGGCATCACGTTCAGACAGCGGTCGTTCGGAGCAAGAGCCAGGGAAGCGGCGATGTTCGATGCAGACGCCGCGAGGTTGGAGTGGGTGAGCGGCACTCGCTTCGGGGTGCCGGTCGTTCCGGATGTGTGCAAAATCAGCGCGACATTGTCGGGAGCCGGGCGTGGGGCCTCCGGATTGGCCGGCGGGCTCGCGAGAATGTCGCCGAGATCCAACTGCGGAATTCCGAGGGCGTTGGCGGCTGCTATCGCGGCCGAGGATGAGCCATCGGTCAGCAACACTCTTGCTGGAAGATCGCGCATCGCGAACGTGAACTCGGCTTCGGGGTAGGCCGGATTCAAGGGCGCTGCGACGGCGGCCAACGTCGACCCCAGGAAGGCCATGACCGCGCCCGGTCCGTTGCGGACGACAATCGCAACACGGTCGGTCCGTTCAAGACCCCGAGAAACGAGGCGCGATGCGATGGTTTCCACCGAGTCGCGCAGGTGTTCGCGGGTGACCGTTTCATTCTCCCCGACCAGCCCGATCGATGAAGGCTCGTGGGCCTCGACGATGTCTCGAATCGTGGAGGGAGCGACGTGCAGCAAGCCTAATACCACCTCTCGGCAAGCCTATTCGCGAGAAGTTGAACGATCCACGCTTCGCCCAGTACCGCGGACTCGATATGCTCCGCTCCGTGCCGACCGAGCCATCCAAGTTCGCAACGTTTTCGCGGAAGGTCCGAGACCAGCGGTGGCGGGTGGCGCCATGGCGGCTTCGCGCTGAACGCGCGGTGATCCCGCACGTTGGCAGGCCGCACCGTCGAACGGGCGGGCGCGTCCTCTCCTATCACTCAACCGGCACGCCGTCCTGGGGCGTGAACGATGTCGCGGCCCTTGATTTCATCGCGCAGGTCAAGGACGCCCGGCGGGCTCAGTACCGGTTCTGCGACATACACGACATCGCCGCGGGGACGGCGGGACCGAAAGACCTCGCACTCACGTTCGACGACGGGTTGAAATCCATCCTCGCAGTCACGCCGTTCCTGGAGGACGAAGCCATCCCATACACGGTGTTCGTTGTGTCGGGTTGGCCCGATTCGCACCCGGACACGTTCCTGACGTGGAGCGACCTCGAAGGTCTAATGGCTCGCGGCGCCACGATCGGGAGCCACTCGGTCAGCCACTCGAACTTCCACGGCCTCAGTCCCGTGGAGCGCGAGTCGGAACTCGGAGAGTCTCGCAAGGTCATCGGCCAACGCCTGGGCATCACGCCGGACCTTTTCGCGATTCCGTTCGGACGGGCCCGCGACTGGAGCCCGGACTGCACCGGATTGGCACATGCGGCTGGCTACGCGACGGTCTTCGGGCAATCGGAAATCCGCACACCGGTTGGAACGGTCGGGCGTTCGTTTATCTGCCGTTTTGACGGACTCCGGCAGTTTCGTGCCGTGCTCGACGGACGGTTCGACAACTGGGAAGAGTGGTTCTGAGGATGCCCGCGGATGCCTCGCCGGCGCTTTCCGTCCTGGTTCTGAATCACAATTACGCCGAGTACCTTCCGGAGTGCCTCGAATCGATCCTTTCGCAGTCGTTTCGGGATTTCGAATTGATCATCCTCGACGACGCTTCGACCGATGACTCAGCGGCGACAGTTGGGCCGTATCTCGCCGACGCACGGGTGCGCATGGCGCGCCACGCGACGAATGAGGGGTACACGCGCTCTTTGATCGAAGGAACCAGCGAACTTTCTCGAGGCGAATACTTGATGGTGATCTCGGCTGACGACTTCGCCCTGGATCGTGACGCCTTCCTGCTCCAAATCGACCACATGCGTTGTGATTCACAACGCGTCGCCTGTTTTTCCGCCTTTGCCAAGGTGCGCCATGGCTCCGAGCGGGAGGTGCGGCGCCCTTTGGCCGCGGACGCGATCATTTCCGGCAGAGACCTGATCCGCCGCCAGCTGCTCGATCGAGAGTTCGCCATCCTTCATTCGGGCACGATGATCCGAGCCTCGGCCTACCGCGAAGCGGGGGGGTATCGGGCCGACCTGAAGAATTATGTGGATCTGGCGATGTGGGTGGCACTTGGAAGGCTGGGCTCGTTCGCGTACATCAACCGGCCGCTGTATGCGTATCGGATCCACGAAGCGCAGCTCTCGGGGAGCGGCGTACGGCGGCGGGCAACCCTTCGCGAAGGTGTGAAAGTGTTGCGAGAGGCGGCCACCGAAGCAGAACGCGAAGGCGTGGGCATGACCCTCGGAAGGACGCTGCGGACCCGGATCGCAGACCTGGCACTGGCCGATGCGTTTGCCGACAGGCGCAGGATAGCGCTGCTTCGGTGTATGGATGCGGCGATCCTCGAGCCGAGGGCAGCATTCACGTCTTCGGGATGGTGGCTCGCCTTGAGCCGGGCGGCCTTCGGGGCTCGGGTTTGGCACGTGTTAGCCCGGGCGCGCGGCCGACACGCCTAATCCCTAGTTGCCAAACGGCCACGCCGGGCGAGAGCGACAAACACGCGTTCCCAACGGCCCGCGTAACTGCGGTGCGACCTCAATTCGGGCACGAAGCCGAAGTCCAGGTACATCGCGATGGCCGTCAGCCGATGGTCGTCGGTGTACAGGTAGACGAGCGTTCCGGGCCGCGTTCGGAGAATTTCGCAAAGGGAACGAAGAAAGACCGCGCGGCCAAGCCCGTGTCCGGCGTGCGCCGGATGTCGGGTGACCCAGGCCATTTCGAGCGCGGGCTTTCCACGGAGCGGCCGTTCGAGCACGCCCGTCGCCGCGACCAGGCTCCCACCGTAAACCGCGAAGACCTGGGCCTCGGCGACGAGACCGGCGTTCTCCCGTGCGAGCCTCGCTGCATCCCACTCTCCGAAGGCCCCGGAAGCATTCATCAACGCCAGCCATTGAGCATCGTCGCCCGGCAACCATGTACGGAGTTCGTAGCCGGGCGAAAGTACGGGCTCCGCATCGGGGATGGCGCCCGCAAATCGCATCAGAAGGCCCGGCTTCTGGCGTTTCAGCCGGGCCCACGCCTGCCAGCCAGCCGTACGGACTGGCTTCGGCACACGTTCTCGCCAGGTCCGCTCTCGGGACTGCTCCGTCATCGGCGCATCATAGGCGAAGCGCTTCGACCGCCACACGCATAACACGGGCCGCGGTTAGACTCCGTTGCAACTTCGTGCGGTGAGCCGCCAACGTGGAAATGGAACCGATCGGTGTTGGACTGCTGGGGTTCGGCTACTGGGGTCCGAACCTGGCGCGGAACGTTGCGAACTCCGATCGGATGCGGTTGGTTGCGATTGCCGAGCCTCTAGCGGGCAATCGTGTAGCAGCGCAACGCGCGTTTCCTCTCGCAAAGGCATCAGCGGACGCTGAAGACGTCATTGCCGACCCGGCTGTCTCCTTAGTTGTGGTCGCAACGCCGCCGGCCACGCATTTCGACCTAGTGTCGCGTGCACTGGGCGAGCGGAAGCACGTACTCGTCGAAAAGCCGCTCAGCACTAATGCAGGGGAGGCGCGGGAACTCGTGGAACGGGCGGCGAAGTCCAACCTCCACCTCCTGGTGGACCACACGTTCCTGTTCACCGGGGCGGTGCAGAAGATACGCGAGGAACTCGCGTCCGCCGGCGGGTTGCTCTATTACGATGCGACGCGCACGAACCTGGGGACATTCCAATCGGAGACCGACGTTCTCTGGGACCTCGCGCCGCACGACCTTTCAATCTTGCTTTCGCTCATCCCGGAGCCGGTGGAATTGGTCGCCGCGATTGGCGCATGCCATGGGCCGGCCACCGGGCCGACCATGGCCTACCTGACGCTGCGTTTCCGCTCCGGGCCCCTGGCCCATATCCATGTGAACTGGATGGCGCCGGCAAAGGTCCGCCGGACGATCATCGGAGGGACACACCGCATGCTCGTCTACGACGACGTCGAGTCCAGCGAGAAGCTGAAAATCTATGAGTCTTCGGGCAATCTCGAACTCGGCCCTTCGGAGGACATCCACCGGAGAATGGTCGACTACCGGATTGGAGATGTGCTTTCTCCGCAGCTGGATCACACCGAGGCGCTGACGACCGAGATGGGACATGTGGCGCGCGTGCTCCTCGATGGCGAAGAACCCGTCTCGGCAGGTGACCTCGGTCTGCGGGTGGTCGAACTGATAGAAGCCGCCCACCGATCCCTGATTAACAACGGGACTCCCGTTTCGGTGATGATCTGATGGCAGACCTGAACGGAGCTCGCGTCTTCATCACCGGCGGAGCCGGATTCATTGGCTCGCACATCGCCGACCAGGTGCTGGCCAGCGGCGCCGCATCGGTAGTTGTGCTCGATGACTTTTCACGTGGCCGGTTCGAGAACCTGGGCGGGGCGGCAGCGACCGGCAGGCTCGAGGTCATCGAAGGCGACATCCGGGATCGGCGCCTTGTCGACCGTCTGGCGGCGGGCGCTGACTTGATCTTTCACCAGGCGGCGCTGCGGATTACCCAGGCTGCCGAAGAACCGCAGCGAGCCATCGAAGTAATGATCAACGGCACGCAGCACGTGCTCGACGCCGCCGTGACCCACCGTGTGAAGAAAGTGTTGTCGGCATCGAGCGCTTCGGTGTATGGGGAAGCCTCGCGGCTGCCGATGGATGAGTCGCACCCGTTCAACAACCGGACGCTCTACGGCGCGGCGAAACTCGCCAACGAACAGATGCATCGCGCGTATGCCGAGATGTACGGTCTGCATTATGTCATGTTTCGCCCGTTTAACGTGTACGGTCCGCGGATGGACATCCACGGCGTGTACACGGAGGTGATGGTCCGCTGGCTCGAACGATTGACGGAGAAGAACGCCCCGCTCATCTTCGGCGACGGCCACCAGACCATGGACTTCATCGATGTTCGGGACGTCGCGCGGGCGTATTTGCTGGCGGCGACAAGCGACGCAACCGACATCGTCCTGAACGCGGGGACTGGCCGAGAAACGAGCCTCCTTGAGCTGTGCAAGATGATGACCACCGCGATGCAACGCGACCTTGAGCCCGAGTTCCACCCGGCGAGAACGGTCAATGCCGTGAGCAGAAGGCAAGCCGATCCTGAATTTGCGGCGAGGGTCCTCGGGTTCCGCGCGGATATCCCCCTGGATAGAGGTCTCACCGACCTGGTCGCCTGGTTTCGCGACGAAACCCTGGCCACATCGGGCGTCCAGTGATCCCTCTGACGCGTCCCTTGGTCGGCGAAGAGGAGGCCGCTGCGGTCCAGCAGGTGCTCGCTTCCGGGTGGCTGACCCAGGGTGAGCGCGTACGTGAATTCGAATCGGCGGTTGCCTCCTACGTTGGCGCGAAACACGCGGTGGCCACTTCCAGCTGCACCACGGCGCTCCAGCTTTCGCTCACAGCTCTCGGAATTGGCCCTGGAGACGAGGTGATCTGCCCCTCGCTGAGCTTCATCGCAACCGCGAACGCAATCGTCCACGCTGGAGCTACACCCGTTTTCGTCGATATCGATCCGGTGACGTTCAACATCGACCCCACGGCAGTCGAACGCGCGTTAACCTCGCGCACGGCGGCCATCATGCCGGTCGATCAAATCGGTCTGGCCGCTGACATCCAGGCGATCAATCGCATCGCCGAGAAGCGCAATATTCCAGTCGTGGAAGACGCTGCCCCGGCCATCGGGGCGTCGATAGGCGGAAGGAAGCTCGGGTCTCTGAGCACCGCGACGTGCTTCAGTTTTCATCCTCGAAAGGCGATCACAACCGGCGAGGGTGGGGTGGTGACCACCGACGACGACTCCCTCGCGGAACGCCTGCGGGCCTTCCGGTCGCACGGGGCCTCGGTTTCAGACCTCGATCGGCACAAGGCTGCGGATCCCTGGTTCGAGGAATACCCTGACGTGGGTTTCAATTTCCGGATGACGGATATCCAGGCCGCGATTGGCGTTGTGCAGATGACGCGGCTCGACGGAGTAATCTCGGAGCGCCGCAGGCTCGCGGCCAGATACGCCGAGCAACTCGGCGACCTGGTGGACGTACCGGCCGACGCTCCGGGAAGGCCGCACACATTTCAGAGCTACATGATCCGGCTCCAGGAACCCGCCAGGCGGTTGGACATCATGAAAGAGCTTGCGGCGCAGGGCATCGCCACGCGGCGCGGGGTCATGGCGATTCACCTTGAGCCGGCATACCGCACGCGGTTTCCGGACCTCTCGCTGCCCGAAACCGAGCGCGCCGCCGCGAGCACCATGATCCTTCCGCTCTTTCCCGGGATGACGGACGACGAACAGGACCAGGTGGTGGAGGCACTCCGGGCGGCCATCGTGGGCCGGGCAGTACCTAGCCGGTGACAGGTGTCGCCAGGCCTTCGGAGATGAGGGCACCCGCGACTGCCTCGGCGATGACTGTAGACCCGGCGGCCGTGGGGTGCAGGCCGTCGAGGAGTAAGTCCAATCTGCCGTCGATGGCGGTCGCCAGGTCCACCAGGGGGACCGCCTTGTCGACCGCGACGGCTCGGACCAAGTTGTCGTACTCGGACCACCGTTCGGGCTGGAGCAAGCTGCTCTTCAGCAGCTGTGCATCGATGGGCAGCAGGGAGCAGAGCAGCGGCTCGGCGCCCGACGACCGGATTCGTTCCACGATGGACGAGAGCGACTTGCTGAACTGAGCAGGCTCCGTGGGAAAGCCGAAGAGCCCGACATCATTAGCCCCAAGGAGGATCACGACCGCCGCGGGACGGTGGCTCAGAACGTCTCGCTGCAAACGGTCCAGCCCGTCTTCGACCCTATCGCCGTTGATGCCGGCGTTGCAGACGTGTTGCTGGATGCGGTTGGCGAGTTGCGAAGGATAGCTGTCTTCCCGCGGAATGCCGGCGCCATACGTGATGCTGTCGCCGAAAGCGACGATCGCACCGCTTGGACAATCAGTATTCGACCCGGCGGACCCGCCACATGCGGCAATGATCAGGATGACGATCAGGGCCGTCAGCAACCCTGCGTGGATAGAGCGACTCTGCGGGATGGGCCCCGCGAGTTGCCGCGGCGCTTCCAACGTCACCACGTGTCGACGTTTTGGCGCTTCTTGTGGATGCGAGGGGGCGGCGGCGCGATCGAACGCAGCATCCCTCCGATCCAGTAACGCGAATCGGCGGGATCAATGACATCGTCGACGCCGAAGGAGACGCCATAGTTGATAGCGCGGCTTCTCTCGTAGGCGCGGGCAACGAGGTCGTTGTAACGCGCGAGCCGGGCCGCGGGGTCTTCGATCGCGGCCAATTCGTTGCGGAAGCCGAGCTTCACCTGACCCTCGAGGCCCATACCGCCGAATTCGCCCGTGGGCCAGGCGACCGCGAACGACGGCTCCTTCATGCTTCCTCCCGCCATGGCCTGCGCGCCGAGACCGTACGCCTTTCGCAAGACAATGGTCACCGTAGGAATTGTGAGGTTGGCTCCCGTGACGAAGAGACGGCTGCAATGGCGCACCAGGGCCGTCTTCTCGACTTCGGGGCCAACCATCATGCCGGGCGTGTCGCAGAGGACGAGAAGCGGGATGTCGAAGGCATCGCAGAGCTGCATGAAGCGCGCGGCCTTGTCCGAACCATCGCTATCGATCGCGCCCGCGAGGTGGGCGGGGTTGTTGGCCAACACCCCAACCGGCCGGCCTTCGAGGCGGATTAAGCCGGTGACCATCCCCAATCCGAAGTTCCGGCGAAGCTCGAGGAAGCTGGCGGTGTCGGCGAGCGTTTCGATGACCTTGCGGATGTCGTACATCCGCAGGCGGTTCTCGGGGATGATGGTCCGGAGGATGCGCTGGTCGGGGGCAGACCATTCGGCGATGCTCCCCTGGAAATACGAGAGGTAGCGGCGAGCAGCGTCGACGGCTTCGGCCTCGTCCTTCACGGCGATATCGACCGTGCCGTTCGGGACCTGGACGTCCATGGGGCCGATGTCTTCCGGAGCGAACACGCCGAGGCTGCCACCTTCGACCATGGCGGGGCCTCCCATACCGATGTTCGAGTTCTCGGTGGCGATGATGACATCGCAGCAGCCGAGGAGTGCCGCGTTGCCGGCGAAGCACCGGCCTGAAGTAACCCCGATGAGAGGGACGAGGCCGCTCAGGCGCCCCATGGTCGCAAACGTCGGCGTGTCCAGCGGCCGGCCGGCACCTACGTCGGCCGCGGCGTTGGCGGCGCGCCCGCCGGGCCGCTGGCCGCCGGTCCCCGCGCGCCCCCCGCCACCTTCGGTGAAGAAAACCACCGGCAGCCGCCACCGTTCAGCGAGTTCGAGCATGCGGTCGGTCTTCGGGTGGTTCACGGCTCCCTGGGTACCCGCGAGAACGGTGTAGTCGTAGGAGAGCACCACTGCCCGCGACGCCGGCTCGGCGAAGAGCTTTCCGTTTACAGTGCCGATGCCGGTAACCATGCCGTCGGTGGGGAACTTCTTGATGACTTCCTCGACGGGAAGGCCGGTCCCCGGCGTGAGCACCAGCGAGCCGTGTTCAACGAAGGTGCCCGGATCACAAAGGTCGTCGATGTTCTCGCGAGCGGTGCGCTGGCCCGTCTTCCGGCGTCGCGCGACGGCATCGGGGCGCGACGCGTCGAGGGTGATGGCATGGCGCTCGTGGATGAGGGCCAGGTCCGGACGGATGTAGTCCAGGTCGACTTCCGCGGCTTCGTCGCGCCCGTCGACGGCGACTTCCTGAGGTTCGACGAAGAGAAGCGCCTGGCCGGCGAAGAGCGTGTCGCCGGGGGTGACATCAACACGCCGGACCATCCCGCTCTGAGTCGCGGCGACAACGTGCTCCATCTTCATTGCTTCCATCACCAGCAACTGCTGGTCCGCGCGAACCAGGTCTCCTTCGGCCACGTTGACTTCGACGACCGTGCCCTGCACCGGCGATTCGACGGCCACGGTCCCTTCTGGTCCGGCCGAGGAGACTTTGAATGCCGGTGTGGCGGCAGGTGGCGCAGCCGCCACCGCGCTCTGACCGGACTTGCCGAAGTTCAGCACCGCGAGAGGGTCACTCGCATCGACCTTCACCCCGGCGTGGCGCGGACCGGTCGGGGCGCCAGGTTCGGCCACGCCGGGGGCGCCGAAATAGAGGCGGGAGTGTCCCCCTTTGGGGCTGCCGGCAAGCTCGGCGATGTGGTCATCGACGAAGCGCGTGTAGATGGCGCTGGCGGCGAAATCTGGATGTTTCAGGACGTTCTGGAGGAATGGGATGTTCGTGCCAACGCCGTCGATTCGGAATTCGGCGAGCGCTCGATAGCTCCGCACGACGGCATCGGAAAATTCTCGCGACGGGGAATGCGCGATCACTTTCGCCAGCAAGGAATCGTAGCGGTTGCTGGTGGTGTAACCCGCGTATCCGAACGTATCGGTCCGCATGCCGGGTCCAGTAGGTGGTTCGAAAGCGGCAATCAGCCCGCCGGAGGGACGAGACGCTCCCTCGGGAGTCATCGTTTCGAGGTTGACCCTGCACTGGATTGCGTAGCCGCGTGGCGATGGCACTTCGACCTGCGTGAGGCCCAAGTCGCCGAGCGACGCCCCGCCGGCAATGCGCAGCTGCGCCTGGACGAGGTCAATCCCCAGTACTTCCTCGGTGACGGTGTGCTCAACCTGAAGGCGCGGATTGACTTCCATGAAGTAATACGAGCCGGCAGCGGCTTCGCCACTTGCGTCGACCAGGAATTCGAAGGTGCCGAGACTCCGATACTTCGACGCCCGCGCCATCGCGACAGCGGCATCGGTGAGGAGGGCGCGCAGTTCGGAGGATAGGCCGGGGCTGGGCGCAACCTCGATCACTTTTTGGAAGCGCCGCTGGATGCTGCATTCGCGCTCCCAGAGATGGCTGACGGCGCCGGCTGCGTCGCCGACGACCTGGATCTCGACATGGCGAGCGCGAGGCAGGTACTCCTCGGCGAAGACCGCTCCATTGCCGAAGGCTGCGAGGGCCTCCGATTGGCAGCGCTGGAACGTTCGCTCAATTTCGTCCACGGACGCCACGGTGCGGGAGCCGCGTCCGCCGCCGCCAGCGATGGCCTTGAGGATCATGCCCTTGCCTGGCGCCAGGGTCGCGAAGAACGCGCGCGCGTCTTCCGGGCCAGGTAGCTGATCGCTGCCCCGAAGGGTGGGAATCCCGAGCTGCTCGGCGAGCAGCCGGGAGCGAACCTTGTCGCCGAAGAGTTCCAGGGTCTCCGGGGAGGGGCCGACGAACGTGATGCCTTCTTCGCGGCACCGGCGAGCGAACGACGCGTTCTCGCTGAGGAAGCCGTATCCCGGATGGATGGCGTCGCAACCGCTGGACTTCGCGAGCGCGAGGACCTGTTCGCCATCGAGGTAGGCTGCGGCGCCGGTTCCATTGAGTTGCAATGCCCGGTCCGCTTTTCGCGTGTGGAGCGAGGCGGCGTCGTCTTCGGAATAGACAGCCGTGGACTGTAATCCGAAGTCCGCGGCGGCGCGAGCGATGCGGATAGCTATCTCGCCGCGATTGGCGATGAGCAGATTTTTGATGGTCATCCGGTCTCCTTGGCTTCAGGCGTTCGACGTCGCGACATTCCGAGGCCGTCTTCGAGTGAATTCATGTGCTAGAAGATGACGCCCTCCGCGGCAAGGTCAGCGAGTTCGTCGGAAGTCAGCCCGAGGAGGTCGTGATAGACCTCTTCGCTGTGCTCCCCAAGGAACGGCGCGCGCTGCACGGGGAGGCGTTCGCCGTTCCACGTGATTGGTTCGTGCTGCAGGAGCATGGATACCCCGGCAGGATGCTGGATCTCGTGGAAAAAGCTGTGTCTCATCGGGTCACGGCCCACTAGGTCAGCTACGTTCTCCACTGGCGAGGCCGGGACACCGGCGGACTGGAGTGCGGAGCTCAGTTGCCAGTCGTCGAATTGCTCGGTGCGCGCATTGATGGCCCGGTCAATTTCCGCGGCGGCGGCCAGCCTTCCTTCGAGCGTTACAAGTTCGTCTCGATTCGCAAGAGCGCCAAGGCTGAGGACATCGCACAACGCCTTCCACTCGGTCTCGGTGCGTACCGCGATGGCGATCCAGCGGTCTTCGCCAACGCAGCGGTAAACGCCATGAGGCGCGTAGTCACGGGACGAGTTCCCGCGCCGGCATGGCGTTTTGCCATTGACCGTGAATTCCAGCAGCTCGGTGTCGAGAAGTTGGATCGTGGCTTCGTATTGCGCGAGTTCGATGAACTGGCCCTCGCCGGTCTGGTTGCGGTGGTGGACGGCAGCGGCGATTTGCAACGCGCCGAGGTACGGGGAAGTAAAGTCCGAATGCAAGGTGCCGAGCCCGAACGGGTCGCGATCCGGGAAGCCCGTATGCGCGTTGAGGCCGGCCATCGCGATCACGCCATTACCAACTGCCCGCCAACCGCTATGTGGGCCGTCGGTTCCCATCACCGGCATGCTCGCGAAGATGATGTCAGGCTTAACGATCTTCAGGTCCTCATAGCCGAGGCCCCAGCGGATCATCCGGTCCGGCGTGAAATTCGATGTGACAACGTCCGACGTGCAGGCCAGCCTCTTTGCGAGATCGATGCCCTTCGGGTCGCCCAGGTTGAGGAGAATGCTTCTCTTGTTGACGTTGACATCATTGAAGACGCCGTTCGTTTCCGCGTGAGGGGTTGGCGGCTGGACCCCGACCTCGCGAATGCGGTCGACGCGCGCCATGGATTCGACTTTGATGACCTCGGCGCCGAGGTCCGCGAGGAGCCGGGTGGTTAGCGGGCCGGCAATGAGCCAGCAGAAATCGAGGATACGGACACCGGCAAGTGGCTGCGGGGTCATGGCCGCGCCGCCGCGGCGGAGGCAGAAAGTTCGATGCCGCACCATTCGGCGAGGACTTCGGTGGTGTGTTCGCCCAGCATTGGCGCGGCCTTCGCAGCCGGCGCGTAAGCCGAGGAGATGAACGGCGAGCGGTAGACTTCGAGCTCTTCGTTGAGAGCGGGCTCACGGACCATCTGGAAGAATCCGCGCGCACGAAGGTGCGGGTCGTTCGCGATATTGGCGACGTCCTGGACCGGTACAACAAGGATCTGTCGCGACTGTGCCTCGCGGACGAGCGCATCGCGGTCCATTAGCAGGCAGATCTGGCGGGTGGCTTCGGCGATTTGGGCATTGTTCCGCAATCGAAACAGGCCATCGTCCCATTCGAGGCCTTTGAAGCGCTCATCGTCGAGCAGTTCAGCGCACCAGTCCGCGAAGGCGCCCCAGGATGGCGGGTGCTGGTAGAACGAGACAAATTTGCCGTCGGCAGCGGGGAAGACGGTGCGACCGCCGAGGTTCTCGATGCCGCGGCGCACCGGGATGGTCTTGTTCCAGTGCCAGTAGTTCTCGTTGGCGGATTGGATGGTGGTGGTCATCACGGCTTCCTGCATCGAGACCTCGATGCGGCCCGGCGCCCGGCCCGCGAAGGACTCCATCACCAACGACATGGCTGCGAGCGCCGAGGCGAGCGAAAGCTGTTTGTAGGCAAGATTGCCGGCCGGATGGTTGGGCGGATCTTCCATGTCGCCGTTCAAGTAGAGCTGGCCGCCAGACGCGATCCCAATGAGGTCAGTCGCGCGATCGTCGGAGCCGCGGCGGAAGACCGGCTGCACGAGGCCAGTTTTTGGTGCCAGGTTCTCGAATGCGGCCGGCGAAATCAGCCGCCGCAGGTCTTCGGACGGCTCGAGCGGGGCAATGACGACGGTCGCCGCAGGAATGAGCTTGCGAATGGCATCACGCGCGGACGAGGCTGCGGGATCCAGCGCGACGCTGCGCTTGCCTGCGTTGTAGAGCAGGTGGGCGAGGCTTCGCTCTAGGCCCTGTTCGCCGTGAACGAATGGCCCGCGTGCACGAATCCAGTCCGGAGTGGGAGTTTCGACGCGGACCACGTCCGCGCCAAGGTCGGCGAGCAATCGGGAGGCCAGCACCACTGGCTCATCGCCGAAATCGAGCACCCTTACACCGTTCAGCGGGAAGGTCACAGAGCACCGCGGGAATGGTTCATCTGCCGGAAATCCTACGCGCTCGACGAAGGTGCGGCCAAAGCCGGGCTACTCCTCGGAAGCGAGGGCCGGATTCGAAACGACAAGCTTGTCATGGATCACTGATCGGAGATGATGGAAGACCTTCTTGCGCCACTCGCCGCCATCGGCTTCGCCGCCGCGGATGCGCTCGCTGAGCGTACGGTTGCGTTCGATGAGTCCCGCCCGGACGGCCGAAAGGTGTGGCGGCATGGGCTGCACTCCCAGCAGGTGGTCCAGCCCGTCCCACTCGCGGGAATAGTGGTCTTCGATGGTCGAGATCTCGCGACGGATCATTTCCACGGCGTTCATGGCCACGCGACCGTGAAAGTTTGTTCGGCCGGAGGTGTTGGCCATCACGTCATCGCGCAGATAGCCGGCGACGGCTTCCAACAGCTCATCGATGGTGGGTCGGTCCTGCATCAGTCGCCTGCCTCTTCCAGGAGCTTGAGGAGCTCCCACTCAGTCTCCGCCGTTCGCCTGCCGATGGCGGCCATCTCGACCGTCTTGTTTGCGCCGCTGAAGTAGTTCGAGGCCTGTGAAATGGTGATGACGCCCCATTTCAGGTTGCCGAAGACCTCCCAGAAGCGGACACGGTCACGGTCGACTTTCGCGCCCCCGGCGGCCTCGTAGGCTGCGAAGAAATCCTGGTAGTCGCCAACGCCAGCCATCGGCTTCTTGCCGCCGAACCGCCAGGATTTCACAGCGAGCCAGCCGATGTCCTCCATCGGGTCTCCCCAGTGGGCAAGTTCCCAGTCGATGATCCCTCGCAACCCATCTTCGCCGAAGAGGAAGTTGCCAAGGCGGTAGTCACCGTGGACGAGGACACGTTCGGACGGATTCGGCATGTGTTTATAGAGCCAGCGGAAAGCCAGTTCGAATACGGGATGCGGATCGGGAGTGAGGTTCCGGAAGATGGTCTCGTAGTGCTGGATTTCAGCGTGGGCGGGAGACTCGCCCGGCGCGGGAGCGAGAAGCGCTTTCAGTTCCGGATGCTGAACCCCCGAGATCGCGTGAATGCGCGCGAGGCTCTGCGCGAGCTGGCCCGGAATGAGCTTCCGCGCCTCGGCGTACTGCTCCCCGCGAATCAGGCGTCCCCCGAGGGTTTCGCCTGGGACGCGTCGCATCACGAAGAACTTCACCGGGAAGGTGTCGTCTCCATCCCAGAGCGGCTCCGGGACAATAGCCCCTACCTCCATCGCGGCCCTCAGCAGGCTGAATTCGAGGATACGCGCGGCACTGGACTCGACCCCGGCGACGGGGTCGCAGCGGAAGATGCCTTCCAGCGTTTCGTCGCCGAGTTGGGCGTCGAACGACCAGGTTTCGCGGCCGGCGCCGCCCGAGAGGCGAGCGAGGCTGGCGAACCGCGGAGTCTTCCCCGTGTTCTTTTCGAGGAACCTGCTCAGTCCGGCTTCGACAGTCGCAGCGTCCACGGGCTAGTCCGCCTGATCGAGGAATTCGCTGAGACCGTAGCCCTTGCGCTCTCCGTCGAGGGTGTATTCGGTCATGCCCTCGCCGATGTGGGTGAACATGCCGGAACGGCGGTTCCGCAACGGGATAAAGCCGGTGACGCGGCCCTCGATCGTGTGGGACTCGCCGTTCTCCAGTTTCACCTTCGCGGAGAAGCCTTCGTGATAGTTGGTGTTGCCCTCGTAACGAGGTTCGAGTTCGGCTTCGGTGATGCGGATCAGCTGATCCGGGCCCTTATGGAACACGCCACCGACGCGGCCGCCCACGATCGAGAGCACCATGCCGATATCGTCGCCGTAATTGCCGGTGATCCAGCGGTAAGAGGGCGTCGACTGCCAGTACCGGGGTCCCCACGAGTGGTCACGAAGGCCGTGGCCGTTGATTTCCAGGACGGGGCCGTCTTCGACCTGGAGCGTGCCCGAAACCTTCATGTGCTGTTCGTAGTGAGCGCGTGCGAAGTCGTTCTGGGAGCCAGCGCCGCCCGGTTCCGCGACATGGCCGTAGATCGGGCCAACGCCTTCGTGGACGAGCTCGAGGTGGATCTTCTTGTGCGGGTTCTCCTTGAAGGCGACCGAAGGCTCGCGCATCTCGCGCGGGTCCGCGAGGTAGACCACTGAGCCGTCGTACGTCGTGCGGATCTTTTCGCCAGGGACGAGCACCTCGATTTTGCAACCGCCGGCATCCCAGCCGTTGTTGTGCGAAATCTGGGGGCGCTTGTAGTTGAAGAGCGCCGAGCCATCCGGCTGGTAGACGATGACCGTCATCTCGGCGTGCCCTTCGTTGGCGCGATTCCCCATGCGGATGAAGCCGCCCATCTGCTTCTCGCGGTCGAAGAAGTTGAAGTAGACGGATTCGTTGAAATTCTCTTCTGGCCCGAGCGGATGCGTGTAGTCGTCCTCGGGTTTCACATTGCCAATAATCGTTACCATTACTGTGCTCCTTGCCCTCATCAGGGCGGTTGCGTGCGGCGCGAATGATAGCCCATGTTCGTTAGCCTCGCCGAAAGGACCTCCATGCGCCTCGCCAAAGACTTCCTCGACTACGGCCTGTTCACCAACAACCTCGAACCCATGTTGGAGTTCTGGCAAAACGAGGTGGGACTGCCATTCGAAGAAGTGCTTCCGACAGGGAACGGAAGCCGCCAGTACCGGCATGGGCTGAACGGCGCGGTGCTCAAAATCAACAACTCTCGCGAGCCGCAGCCGGATTCTCCGAAGGCCGGGTACAGCGAATTGCTGGTGGCGAAGCTGGGCCTCGTCCAGCCTCGGAGCTTGACCGACCCGGACGGCAACGCAGTGACGCTGGTGCCGCCAGGACACCGGGGAGTTGCGAGCGCCGGGATTGTCATCCGGGTCTCGTCCATGGCGGATGCTCGCCGCTACTACGGCCACGCGCTGGGATTTGAAGAAGTCGCTCCGGGCGATTTCCGTTGCGGCCAGTCGATGGTGTTTCTCGAAGAAGAGCCCGGGCGTGCACCGGCCGGCGAAATGCGTTCTCCCGGCTACCGCTACATGACCGTTCAGGTCTGGGATGCGGACACGGAATTCGCCGGGATCGTTGAGCGTGGAGGCACGGGGGCCTCGCGACCGCGAACGTTCGGCGAAGTCGCCCGGTTCGGGTTCGTACGTGACCCCGACGGCAACTGGCTCGAAATTTCTCAGCGGGCGTCGCTCACGGGCCCGCTGCCGTCGAACGAGTAGTCATGGAGTTCCATTGAATCCCGCCACACACCTGCACAGCATCGTCCGGCGCATCCTGATGGCCGACGCCGCACTCGAAGCGATCGTGGGGGTCGCATTGCTCGGCCTCGTTGGCAGCCCTCATCGTTGGATGGATATAGACCGCAGTGTCACGCTCATCGCCGCGGGTGTGTTCTTTGTGGCAGCGGTCGGAGTGCTGGCAATCGCGCTCCTGCCGGGAACAACGCGGGCGACTGTCCAGTACCTGGCCTTCGGCAATGTTGCGGGCGGCCTTGCCATCTGGCTGTTCACCGCGTTGAACTGGGACCGGTTCCTCTCCGAGGGACACTGGTTCATCGGGGCGACCGCCGACGCGTTCCTGCTCATCGGGCTGCTCGAGTTCGTCGCGCTCTGGCGAACGCAATAGGCGAGAGTTAGCGGTCTACAGGTTGGAGCGTGCGCAGGAAGTTCACCAGATGCCAGATTTGTTCATCCGTGAGTGGCGGATCGGCCTTGCCCCAGGCAGGCATCGCGCTTCCGGCGATACCGTCTCGGATGAAGAGATAAAGCTGACCATCGGCATGAAGCGGCACATGGACCGTGAGGTCGAGCGGATACGGATTCAGGTCGAGACCCTTTGGCGGCACCCCGCTCTGCCCATGGCAGGCGGAGCAATTGGCCGCGTAGAGCGTGCGGCCCTTGCTTATCGAATCTGCGTCGGGGTAGATGGGGTTGGCGGGGAGACCGGTGGTGGGGACGTGAGAGTGCACGCCGAAGAGCAACAGCACTCCGAATGAGAATCCGGCCATCGTCATGCCGCTTGCAGCCCAACCGGCTTCGCGGCCCAGTCTGCGCACCGGGGTGCGCGCGAGGGCAAACCCGAGACCAGCGATAAGGAAGACGAACCCGCCAAACTGGTTCCAATTGAGGCCTGGCGCGGGGTTTGACCAGGCCGTGCCCGAAAGCCCGGCGAGGACGGCGGTCCCCGCCGGCCGCACATCGAAGAAGCCCACGATGTCGTCGGTATCCGCACGACGGACCTCCGTCTCGACCCGCCAACGTCCCTCGATGGTCATGAAGGGGCCCTGGCCCACGTAGACCCCTGTTTCCGTGCTGGAGAGGATGAGGGTCGAGGCGCCGATGGTCTGGTCTTCCTGGTAGCGGAACGTGAGCCGGACGCGCTGCGCGGCCACAAGGCCCCCGGCAGCGTCGTGGAGTTCAACGCGGTAGGTGTTGAGTCCGGTCTGGTTCGGGTTAATCGCAAGCTTGATCTGAAGGTCGCTGACATTGGTCGTTTCATCAAATGGCTTGCGATCAGGAGCGATCACAATCGATTTCGCGACGGTGGTCTGGGTAAGCATGGCTGCGAAGACGAACACCGCGAGGCCCAGCGCGAGTTCGCCCGAAGCGAACAAGAGAAAGCGCCGCTGGGCCTGCTGGGTACCCCTCGTGAGCAGGCTCTTGCCGTACTTTGCGTTGTAACCCGCCACCAGGAGCAGCGGGAGCATGAGCCCGAGTTTTATCAGAAGGATGACGCCGTAATTCGTTTCCCAGAGCTTCGAGACCTTATCGATCTCGACGAACGCCCCGAGAAAGCCAGTGCCGAGAAGCATGAACACACACACCGAGGCGAGGAGTGAGAAGCGCGGGACGAAGGTTTGCCAGGCAGCATCTTTTCGCAGCAGGCGGGCGGCGATTGCGATGCCTGCTACCGCGCCGATCCACACAAGCGCGGAAACACCATGGAGGATGTCGAGTCCCTTGGCCCACGAACTTCCAGCGCCTGCTGCCGCGTGGCTGGTGGCCGTGTAGGCCCAGAGATAGACGCCGACACAGCCGATGAGGGCGGCAGCTGTGCGCCGCGGGGCGTCGAACGCGAAGGTGTTGGCGACGGCGATGAGCATGACGAGGCCAATACGCGTCAGCCAGTAGCCTCCCGCGGGCGTGTTGAAGATGAGGTTGCGGATGGCTACGGAGTCGTAGGCATCGTGGATGGTCGCGAAATTCAACGCCGTGGCCGCCAGCAGCACCAGCGTTCCGGCGTACACCGTGAGGACGAGCCCCTTGCGGAACGGGCGGTCGGGTGAATCGAGCAGGAGCATCACCACGGCGCCCGCCACAACCATCGCGAGCCCGAGCAATGAAAGCGCACGGACCGCTACTCCATCGGCGAGGGGCGGCGGATCGCTGTCGTTCGAAAGGCCCCCGACCGCGTTGGACTGGTCGGGCAGCGAACCATCAGGGTTGAGGACCGTGAACGGGAAGGACCCGCGAATCGCGTGGCCATCGACGCGTGAGACGTTTGCCCAGATGACGTTATAAATGCCGGGTTTTAGTTGCGGAAGGGCGACCGTCATGCTCGCGCCGCCGACGCTTGCCGCGGGGATAGCCACGGGCTGGCCGTTGGCATCGAGCAGGGTGATGGTGCTCGAACGGGTGTCGATCGGTTCGGCAAAAGATAGCGAGATCTGGCCGGGCGGCCGCTGAAGGAACGAGTTCGCTGCCGGATCCGAACTGAGGAGCGCCGCGTGACCAAGCGCGGTCTCGACCTTTCCCAGCGCAAGCGTCGCCCCAAGAACCACCAGGACGAGAGCGGCGGCCCATTTCATGGTCGCTTTTGCACCAGCAGGAAGGTGCCTCCCGCGCCAAGCACGAACATCCCGATGCCGACGGCAGCCACGAGGATCCAGTTGACGCCGTTGTCGGGGCCCGCTACGGCGACGGCAGCGGGCGCCTCACCAGCATCGGTGGTTGGGCTGGGATTCAGCAGATCCTCGCGAAGGGTTTCTTTGCCCGGGTTGGCGGTTCCGTTCGGGTCGTAAGAGAAGGTGATTGAGCCCTCTGCGCTATCCCCGTCGTCGGCGCTGAGAGTTTTCCACTTCACGGTGTAGGTTCCGGTGGCGAGCGTCGACGGCATTGCGACGGAGAGCCTCGTGCGATCGTTGCGGTCGACAACTGCCGCCACGGTAGTGACTTCCTTGCCGGTGGAATCGAGGACGTCGATGTCGTTTGCGCCCTCGCGGGAGAACATCTCCTGGCTCATGACGAGGACGATTTCGGCTGGCGGTTGCACGAGAACCGCCCCGTCTCCGGGTTTCGCACTCGCCGGCTCGGCGTGGGCAAAGACCGTGGTCGCGAGGAAGAATGCTCCGACCAGAGGCAACATCACGCCGAAGACGAGTCTCATTTCGAGGTTCAAGTCTATCGCCCGGCCCCGACCCGGCAACGGAGCCGCGGTTCAGCCACCTTGACGCGAAACGAAACTACTGGCCGCCGGTTGGCACAAGCCCCAGGTAGCGATCGACATCTGACGCTTTGGCCGGTTCGTGGACAACGTCGCCCGGGCCGCCCATCACCCTCAGCCACGTCGCGAACTCAAGCAAGATGCCGTCCGGGTCCATGAAGTAGAAGGAGCGGATGAAGGTGCCCGGATGCACCTCCCTGCTCACCTGGCGGGGGCTGTCGTCGTGGTTCAGGATGGGCGTCACGTGGACGCCCTTGGCCTGCAGCTTGCGGTGGTACTCCTCGAACTTCTCCGCAGGGACATCGAAGGCGACGTGATTCATCGATCCGTGCGCGGTTTCGAGTTCGCCTTCGCCGGGCATCCCGGTCGGAGATGAGACGCCGGGGGCCGCATTTGGGGCCTTGGGGAACCAGAAGAACGCGAGCGAGTCACCATTGCCGATATCGAAAAAGAAGTGCTGGCCGAGACTCCCTGGCAGCTGAATCGTCTTGATGAGCGGCATACCGAGGGTATTGGCGTAGAAGTCGACGGTCTTCTCCATGTCGCGGCAGACCAGGGCGAGGTGGTTGATGCCTCGAATCTCGAACTCGCTGTTCTCACGCTGCATTGCCATTCCCTCCAGGTATGCGCGCTTACAGCACGCCAGACACAAGCCTACACCCTCGAACAACCCCCGGCGGCTTCACGCATTGGGGTGTTCGGCACGCCAGAGATCGTGCATGAGTTGGAGGTGCCCCACGTGTTCGCGCAGGTGGCCGATTGCCGCAAACAGCGTCCCGGCGCCATTGCGGTCGGGCACGGTAAGGTTGTCGTTCGACGGCATCGAGACCGGCGCGTTCAAATGTTCCTCGGTGCCTTCGGCAACGATGGATTCCGCCTCGGCTGAGAAGTCGCTGAGCATCTCAAGGAGCCTCGCCTTCGAAATTCCAGCGGTGCGAAATGCTTCGGCCCGTTCAGTGGCGCGATACTCGATGAGGGAGCCGACGTTGCCGGAGCCGGCGCGGAGGAAGAAGCGGGTCGCGGTCACCGCATGGGCGACGAGCACGGCGGCGGAGTTTGCACTCGGCAGGGGCTTCCAATCGAGGGCTTCCTCGGGCAAGTCGTTGATTGCCGACCGAATCATAGCGAGAGATTCGCGCGTGATTTGAAGCACACCGGAGTGAGTAGGAGTCATGAATCCATCCTTGTGGAGTGACGCCATCGTAAGCGGCTCGAGACGGTGAGCACGAGCCCAACCGTATCCGGGCGCCGGTGTAGACTGGAAATTCGAACCTGAGACGCGCTGCAGTTGGAGTGATATGCCGATCCGCATCCTCATCGCTGATGACCATGCTGTTGTCCGCCAGGGCCTGAAGATGTTCCTCGGCCTTGACGAAGAATTCGAGATTATCGGCGAGGCAGCGAACGGCGCCGAAGCGGTCGAAATGGCCCGCAGCCTGCAGCCGGAAGTGGTCTTGATGGACCTGCTCATGCCGGTGAAGGACGGCATCACCGCGATTGGAGACATCCGGCGGGAAATGCCGGATATCGAGGTCATCGCGCTGACGAGCGTGCTGGAAGATGCCTCCGTGGTCGGCGCGATCAAGGCCGGCGCCATCGGCTATCTGCTGAAAGACACGCAATCTGAAGAGTTGCGCCGTGCGATCAAAGCGGCGGCGGGCGGACAGGTGCAGCTTTCGCCACAGGCCGCGGCCCGCCTGATGCGAGAAGTGCGGACGCCCGAAAGCCCGGAATCGCTGACGGACCGCGAGACCGAGGTGCTGCGGCTGTTGGCCCAGGGAATGGCGAACAAGGAGATTGCCCGCGACCTGGTGATCGGCGAAAAGACTGTCAAAACGCACGTCAGCAACGTGCTCGCCAAGCTCGGCGTGCAGTCGCGCACGCAGGCCGCGCTCTACGCCGTGAGGATCGGTCTCGTGGCCGGACCGCCAGAGGCGTAGCCGTGGCCGACAGCGATTCGCGGCCGTTCTCGCCCCTGCTCCGCGAAATCTTCGATCGGATGCCTGCAGGCGTTGCGGTGTTCGACCGGGAACTCAACCTGGTCGAGTGGAATACAAGCTTTGCGGACTTCCTCGCCCAGAATCGACCGGAGCTGGCGAAAAACCTGGCGCCGGGAGCATCGTTGGCGTCCGTTTCGCCATGGCCCGTGGCCGATGCCAGCCGGATGTTTCGCCGGGCACTCGCCGGAGAAACGGTCACGCTCGACGGCACGGTTCACGAAGGGCCGTCGGGCAAGACCTACTGGGACATCGTCCTCAGCCCGCTCTACGAAGGCGGCGAAGTCGTCGGTGTTCTCGACACCACGACCGACGCAACCCGGCGGGTCACGGTTGCACGCGATGCCGAGGACCGCGAAGGGCTTTTCCGGCTCGTTTTCGACTCGACGAGCGACGCAGTCATCCTCAATGACTTCGATACCGGGCACGTGGCCGAAGCGAATGAGGCGGCCGCACGCATGCACGGCTACACGCGCGAGGAATTCGTGGGCATCGACCCGGTGCGGTTCATCCACTCGGATTCGCTGCCGCTTCTTGCGAAGTACCAGGAGAACGTGCGCAGAGGCGAGGACTTCCGCAGCCGTGCACAGGACGTGCGCAAGGATGGATCGGTGTTCGATGTGGAAGTGATGGGGACGTCCCTCGACTTCCAGGGCAAGAAATACCTGGCTGCCGTTGTCCGCGACATCAGTGACCAGGTTGCGGCGGAACGCGAGCGGATCCGGGCTCAGGAAGTGCTGCGCGAGGCGCAGGCCAACCTCGAACAACGGGTGAAAGAGCGCACCCAGGAGCTAGCGAGCCTCCTGGATGTCTCGCGGGCGGTGCTTTCGACGCTGGACCTGGACAGCATCTTTCAGCGGGTCCAGGACGAGCTGGCAAAGGTCATACCGTACAGCGGCTGCTCGGTCCTCATTCTCGACGGGGACTTCCTCGAAGTGATCGTTACGCGCAGTTATGTCTCTCCAGACCTGGCGGCGCGGGCCCGGGGGGCGCGTTTGCGGGTGGCCGTCGCGCCCTCCATCTGGAACAAGATCCTCGCCGGGACGGCAGTCATCATCGATGACTCGCTCAGCGATTCGGAAGAGGCCGCTGCCTGGCGGCGACTGACCGGCAACCGCGAGGAAGCGAACCTCAACCGGATCCGCTCATGGCTTATTGTTCCGCTCATCCACCAGACAGAGGTGCTGGGCGTGCTCTCGATTTCGAGGGCCGGGGTGGGCCAGTTCGATGATTCCCACGCGCAACTGGCTTCGGCCTTCGCCGCCCAGGTGACCGTCGCGGTGGCGAACGCGCGGCTTTATCAGCAGTCGATTCGGCGGGCCCGGGAAATGGAAGGCCTTGCCAGCATCGCCGGTGCACTGACCGTGGGGATGCCCACCGACCAGGCGCTCGAAGTGCTTGCAAGCCGGGTCCTGGCGGCGTCGTCCGGGGTGGCCTGCTCGCTCACGATGTACGGCGACGACGGCGAGTACCAGGGAGCCGGGGCGGCCGGGTTGCCACGCCACTTCGTCGAGGGCATGTTGAAGTCCATCACCATTTTTGGGGCACCCTCGATCACTCAGATCGCGGCGAGCCGCGCCCAGCGTCAGATATTGCGGGACACGCGACGGAAGACGCTCGCGGACCCAAGGTTCGAACTTGTTCATGAGTACCTGAAGACAGCCCCCTGGGACACCGCGGTAATTACGCCGGTGATCAGTCGCGGCAAGGTGCTGGGAACGCTCGAAGCGTACTACCCGGACACCGCCGAGCCGGACGCCGAAGAGTTGCGGCTGCTGGCTGCGACCGCCGACCAGGTGGCAATCGGCATGGAGAACTCCCGATTGGTGGAGGAACTTCGGCGGCGCGTATTCGAAATGGACGCGCTCTACCGTGCCGACGAGCGGTTCCACCGGTCGCTGGTCCTCGATGAGGTACTGCAAGCACTCGCGGATTCGGCGATCGAGGTGATGGGCGCCGACCGCAGCGCGGCGCTCATTTTCGAAGACGCGCCACCCCACCGCTTCAGCATCCGGGCGGTAGCCGGGTTGAGCCCGCAGGACATGGCCGAACTGGCGCAGGCCCTGAAGAACCTCGACACCGAAGGCGTACGCACGCTCGATGGCCCGCGGATCGTGCCGGATACCAGCCAGGACACCCCGGCGATGCGCGACGTGACGAAGGCCACGAAGGTGGCATCGCAGGTGGATGTCCCCATCCACATTGCGGACAAGCGGTTCGGCTTCTTCAGTATGGGATGGATGCAACCGCACTACATTACGGAGTCCGAAGTGCGGCTGGCGACGGGGCTGGGGCAACAGGCGGCTGTGGCGATCGAAAACGCCCGGCTGTACGAACGATCGCAGGTCGCGGCCTCGCTGGAGGAGCGCCAGCGACTTGCGCGCGAATTGCACGATTCGGTCTCGCAGGCGCTCTATGGCATAGCCCTGGGGACCAAGACGGCGAGGGCACTTGTCGAACGCGACCCGAAGAAAGCCATCGAACCGCTGGAGTACGTCGGCTCGCTGGCGGAAGCCGGCCTTGCCGAACTGCGCGCGCTCATTTTCGAGCTGCGCCCGGAGTCGCTGGCGACGGAGGGTCTGGTCGCCGCGCTCGAAAAGCAAGTCGCGGCGATGCGGGCGAGGCATGGAATCTCAGTCGATGCGAACCTGAGCCTGGAGCCCGACCTGCGGCTCGACTACAAGGAAGTGCTCTACCGCGTGGCGCAGGAAGCGCTCCACAACACCGTGAAACACGCGCGCGCAAACCGGGTTTCCGTCGAACTAACCAGAGTCGCCGACAAGATCCGCATACGGATCGAGGACGACGGCATCGGGTTCGACACCAGCGGGGAGTTCCCCGGTCACCTCGGCCTGCGATCGATGGCAGAACGGACCGCGCGCGTGGGCGGCCAACTCTCGATAGAGAGCTCAGCAGGGGCCGGAACAACCATCACGGTTGAAGTCCCGGCCGAGCCTGGCCACCTTCCGGGCGTTCCCGCGATGACCCTGAGCTAACTCAGAGGGTTGAAGTGTCGGTCGGCAAGCCGAGAAGGATGCGGCCGGCGACTTCCAGCGTCGGCTGACCGACCATCACGTGCTGGGTGACGGTGTGGACATCGCGGAAGTGCCGCTGGAGCAGGTTGTCCGAATAAATGGACGTGGCCCCGCCGAGGTTGTAGCAGATATCGACGGCGCGTGTGGAGTTCAAGGTCGCCGTCGTCGCCGCCAGCCGGATCATGGCTTTGTCTTCGTTCCCGATGCGTGCGCCCGCCTGGGCACGCTCCCAGACATCGCGGACCGTATCGAACATGAAACCGCGCCCGGAGCGAAGGAGCGCTTCGGCCTCCGCAACTCCGGACTGCGCGGCCGCGCGTTCGGCGAGCAGGCGGCGGCTGCCCGAAGGCGTCTTCGCGGCGGCAAGGCTCTTCAGTTCGGTGATTGCTGCCCGGGCAATGCCGGTCGCGACTGCCGCAACACCCACCGCGAGCAAACCGAAGAACGGGAAATGGTAGGTTCGACCTTCGGCCCAGTCGCTGCGGGTGCCCATCGCGTAGGAATGGTGTTCCGGGACGAAGACATCAGCGACTTCGAAGTCGTTGCTGCCTGTGCTGCGCAGGCCCGAGACATGCCAGGTGTCCTTGATCGAGACCGCCGACCGCGGGAAGAACATCATGCGGGTGTGCGGGACCTTTTCGGCGACCATTTCCGGCCCGTCCGGCCCCACGACGACGGCGCCGCCGGTGATCCACGTGGCATGGCCGGTACCGCTCCCGAACGGCCACACGCCTGAGAGGCGAAATCCGCCTTCGACACGCGTGGCGATGCCCTTCGGGACAACGGCACCGACGACGAGGCCAGCAGGATCGCCGAAGACTTCGCGGGCGCCCTCGAGTGGCAACTGCACGGAGCTCGCACCAGTGGTGGCGCCGATCATCAGGATCCACCCGGCCGCGCCGTCACCCTGGGACAGCGCGTCGATGGCTTCGATCATTTCCAGCGGGCTGGCTTCGCCGCCGCCGATGGCGGCCGGGACCATCATCCGGAAGAGGCCCGCGCTTAAGATCGCGGAGGCGACTTCGGGCGCGAGCTGGCCGGCGGATTCGCCTGCGGCGGCATGCGCGGCGGCCAGTTCCGTGATTGCGCGAGCGCGCGCGGCAAACGTCATCGTCCGGGCTCGCGATTCTTGCGTCGCCGAACGGGGGCGCGCTCGTTCTGCGTCAATCGTCGCCGCCGAAGATCCAGAAACGCCGCTTCTTCTTCGGCTTGTCCGACGTCTCGGGCCCGTCGAAGCCGCGGCCGCAACTCTGGCAATACGAGTACACGTTCAGGTTCTGGCGACCGCACCATGGACACTCCCGCATAGATACAGCTCCCCGTCTGGTGTTGTGGCAATTCTACGCCCTGCCTAGCGGAACTTCCGGGCGGCGAGAATTGGCCAGGTGTCGATGATTTCGTCGCCGCGGCGGACGTAGTAGACATCGTGCTGGTTGAGGGTGGTATCGCCGTGGCTGGGGACGACTTCGATACGCTGGCCAGGTTTAAGGTTCGCAACGCCTTCTCCGGTGATGGTGCAGTGCTCTTCGCTCAGACGGGCAACTTTTACGGAGCCATCGACCGAAAACGGCGGACCGAATTCGTTCGTGAGCGACTTCGCCCCGGCATCGCCGACGGCGTAGCGCTCCTTCACCGAGATGACGGTGAGAAGCAGCGTGAGCGCGTTTTCGAACAGGCCCGGGATGAACTCCTCGTTGTGCGAATCGTTGAAGACGTAGGTGCCCGCCTGCAGCTCGGTCACACCGGGAGTCTTGCTGGCGATGAGCACGCTGGCGGTGCCGCTGGTGGAGACGATCTTCGGTGCGAGGCCGGCTTCGGCGAGGGCTTCGGCGTGGTCGTTGACGATACCGAGCGCTGTCTTGATCAACTCCGTCCGAAGCTCGGGGTCCGGTTGGCCGTACATGTGGCCCTCGTAGCCCATGATGCCGCGATAGTCGATGCCTTCATCGACGAGGCGGCGGGCGAGGCGGACGGTTTCCGCGGGCGTGGCCGAACCGCAGCGGCGCAGGCCGCCATCCACTTCGATGATTGCGGCGGGCTTCTGGCCGGAGCGCTTCGCGCCGGCGAGCAGTTCATCGATGTTGAAGTCGGATTCGACCGCGACGGTGATGTCGACGCCGCGGGCGAGGAGCGCCATCAGGCGGTCGATCTTGATGCGGCCGACAACCTGGTTGGCCATGAGAATTGGCCCGAGCCCGGCATCGGCGAGGACTTCGGCTTCGCCGAGTTTCGCGACGGTGATGCCGATGGCGCCCGCTTTCAGCTGCAGTTCCGCGACCTGCGGACACTTCGGCGTCTTGAAGTGCGGCCGCAAACTGACCCCGGTGCCCGCGACGATGCCCATCATCGTGGCGATGTTTTTGTTGACCTTGTCGAGGTCGAGGAGGAGGCAGGGGGTGTCGAGGTCATCGATGTGCATGGTCGGCAGTCTACGCTGGGGGGTTATCGGGGACGAGGATGCGGTCGAAGGTGAAGGTAATGTCTTGCCGTCTCACGTCTGTCACCGACTGGAACTCGAACTCCACCACCTATGCGTACGATGATGCAGGGAGGATGACGACGGCCACCCTTCCCTCCGGCACGGGCATCGTCTCGACCTACGCCTACGACGATGCCGACCGTCTAACGAACATCGCCCACGTGAAGGGTGGTTCGACGACGGTCGCCTCGGTTGACTACACCCTGGACGACGTCGGCAACCGCACCCAGCGGGTCGACCAGCAGGGAACCCACACTACGCCTACGACGACCTGTATCGCCTGACCTCGGTCACCTACCCGGGACCGAGCACGACGACCTACGACTTCGACGCCTTCGGCAACCGCACAGAGATGGACGTCTCCGGGAACGCCACGACGTACGCCTACGACGATGCCGACCGGATCACGACGGTGACGCCACCGAGCCCGGCTTCGGCCATCTCCTACACCTGGGACGACAACGGCAACCTCACCGACCGAGGCAGCGACTCTTTCGACTGGGACTATGAGGACCGGATGGTCTCCGCCACCGTGAACTCGGTGACCACGACCTTCGCCTATCGCGGTGACGGCCTGCGAGACTCTCGGACCGTTGGGATGACAACGACCACCTTCACCTGGGACATCGCCGGCGGGCTGCCGGTGGTGCTCGATGATGGCAACCAGTACGTCTACGGCGCCGGGCTCACGGCGATGAAGCAGTCGGGCAACTGGTATTACTACCTGGCCGACGGGCTCGGCTCGACGATGGCGGTCGTCGACGCCTCCGGGAACTCGCAGAAGTCGTACGAGTACGACGTCTACGGCGAGGTGACCGGTGGCTCTGGGAGCCTCGGGAACGAGTTTGATTTCGCCGGTCAGCAGACCGATGGCACCGGGCTGCAGTATCTCCGGGCGCGGTATTACGACCCGGAAACGGGGACTTTCCTGAGCAGGGATCCGATGGCGACCAATCCCGAATGGGTTGCGCCGCCGTTCGGATACTCGTACTCAAACCCGGCGTCCCGCGTAGATCCCCTCGGGCTCGACTCTCCGTGGCCCTCCGGATGGGGCATTCCGCACCCGTGCGATATCGGAGCCGTCAACCGGATGATTTGTGATCGTGGCGCCGAACTTGCGGGAGCTGCGGTCGATGCGATCTCTTCGTTCATGAGCACGTTCAGCTCCAGTATGCTTCGATTGCTTTCCCTCATAGGGGAGAAGGGAAAGGCGCTGGCGGACGCCATCAAGAACTCAGCGATAGACTGGATTAGTGACCCGCTCAACCGGATCACTGTCGGTCTGATTGTTGCAGAGGTTACGGCAAAATTGGCCTGTGGCGCGGCGGTGGCATCCGGCGGAGCCCTGATTGGAGCATGCGCGGCTGCAGTTGTCGCTTATGGGACGGCTTTGAAGCTCCGCTACGATCTGCTGAAATCCAAACACGACACCGGTGAAGTTAGCGACAGACAACTGGCGTGCCAGGTAGCAACTGATATCGTATCAGCAGCAAGTCCATATGATCCTGGCGTTTTCGCCCGTGTACTGATGGGCGAAATGGCCTGCAGGGTGACGTGATAAATGGTCGTGGTACTTTGGGTGCTCGTGTTCGTTAGCGGCTGGATGTCAGCACCGATTCTGGCTGCCAGATTTCTACATGGGTCGCACCGTGCCCTATGGGTCAAGATTGCGTGGGGCGGAAGTTGGCCGGCACTTGCCGTAGCTTGGGCGGGCTCAGTCACTTGGCGCGGCCTTCGCTCTCGTTGGGTCTCTCCCAAGGCCGGTAAGGGATGGTGAGCGGAATTGGCTAGCCAGGAAGAGAAGCCTTTGCGATCCGGGGTCATTTGGCTCTTAACGATCCTGTCATTGGTCCTTGTCACGGTGGTAGCCGTAACTTCCGACTTTCGGCCGCCGGCAGTACTTGGCGCAATTGCCGTCGGCGCCGTTGCCGCATTACTCGTCGCCATCGCTCTCTGGTTGGTGGGCTACTTGAACAGATAGGACTCCTTACCGATGTTGCCATTCCCTGACGAAGACTTCCGGTCAAATCTACCGGTGGATACAGAGCGGATAGTGACAGCGGGGACAGGTGGGGTAGTTCCTGCCGCGGTGAACTCGGTGACGACGACCTTCGCCTACCGCGGGCGTTGGTCTCCGCCTCGATGCCCCCACGCGGTCGCGTTTGCTCAGGGCAATCCATCCCGAGGAATGGGCGGACCGAGACACGGCTGGCTTAGCAGCGAGTATCTTGAATGCGCCCCCATGAGCCTCTCGACCTACTCCGTACGACGCCGCCGACCGCCTCAGGGGCATCAGCCACGTAAAAAGGCGGTTCGACGACGATCGTCTCGGTCGACTACACCCTGGACGATGTCGGCAACCGCACCCAGCGGGTCGACCAGCAGGGGACGCACACCTACGCCTATGACGACCTCTATCGCCTGACCTCGGTCACCTACCCGGGACCGAGCACGACGACCTACGACTTCGACGCCTTCGGCAATCGCACCGAGATGGATGTCTCCGGGGACGCGACGACCTACGCCTACGACGATGCCGACCGGATTACGACGGTGACGCCGCCGAGCCCGGCATCGGCCATCTCGTACACCTGGGACGACAACGGCAACCTCACCGACCGGGGGAGTGATTCCTTCGACTGGGACTATGAGGACCGGATGGTCTCGGCCACCGTGAACTCGGTGACGACAACGTTTGCCTACCGCGGCGACGGTCTCCGTGACTCACGCACGGTCGGGATGGCGACGACCACCTTCACCTGGGATATCGCCGGCGGTCTGCCGGTGGTGCTCGACGACGGCAACCAGTACGTCTACGGTGCCGGGCTTGCTGGCATGAAGCAGTCCGGGGCGGCTACTAGCGAAACGGGCCCTCGACGGCACGTGCCGGGGGCGTCCCCCGTGGCAACGAATCAGAAATATTGCTGAAACAGGATCGCCATCTCGCTGCCATCGTTCGGAAATGTGACCGACATACCTTGCACTTGTTCAACGCGCAGAGGGGCTCGGAGAGGCAGTCCAACCGAACTTCGGATGGACTCTGACCGCGCAAGAACAGGGTTGTTTCGGCGATCCGCTTTGACCGGTCTCGGATCGAACGTTTAGAGACAGCCCAGGTCCCTCTTCGCGGGAGCGCGTGCGAAAGGGGGTTCGATGTTCCGTTTCCTCATTCCTCACCAGGCGATCTCGTCGTGGATCTGAATTTCTGCGGTGACTGCGGATCCCGCGCGCATGCGAGCCAGGCCTTCTGTCGCTCGTGCGGTGCGCGGCTGGCAGACATCGCACCAGTCGACCAATCCTCGGAGCGCCTCCGGGAGGCGGTGACGCGCATTTCGACTGGCGACACGGCGGGGGCCTGCGTCAGCCTCGAAGCGCTGGTCGATGCGGAACCGCAGAACGCCGTCGCCAGGGCCTACCTCGGAGTCGCCTATCTCCGGCTTACACGCGTGGCCGATGCCCGCGAAGCGCTGGAACAGGCGGTGAAGCTTGCGCCTTCAAGCTTCATCTGCCGGGCGAAGTACGGGGAATTCCTGGCACGGCTGGGGTTCTACGACCAGGCGCTCACGCAGCTGGACGCCGCGCTCGCCGTCCCTCCACCAAACACCGAGAGCCGCCTCGCGGCACTCGAACTCCGGCAACACTGCCGCGACAAGTCGCGGGGCCTGTACTACCGGCCACTGCGCTATCCGAAGCTCAGCGTCCCCTTCCGGCGCCGAGCGCAAAGGTCCGTCACTCTCCAGGGGTACTAACTCGTGACACCGCTCTTGCTTTTTCTCATCCCGATCCTCGGGTCGGTGGTGACTGCGCTCGGCCGCATCACCTCGATCCGCCCACCGGCGATACCCGGCGCCCACCGCGGCACCATCTCGCTGAGCTTCGCGGAACGGCTCCGCTACCACCGGACGTTCATCTACCCGACGGCGGCGATGATCGTCCTCGGCGCCGCTGCCGGGATCCTGAAGCCCGGAATCGAACTGGTGCTGATGGGCGTCATCGTAGGCATCGTCAGCCTGCCGGTGCGGTACCACTTCACCAGCAGTGGCGTTGCCCTCGGGCGCGTGCTGTTCCGGCCGTATTCCGAATTCAGCGGGGTCCGAAAGGACAAGGCCGGCCTCCGCCTCGTCGCGAAGGACGGCAACCGCGACTTCGTGGTGCGGGTCCGGGCTGGATCGCTAAGCGAATCAGCGCGCCTCGTTGGCCGAAACCTCGCGAGCAACGTAACTCCCACGACGAGCCGGCTCTCTCGCGTGCCCGTCCGCCGCTTTGCGAAGCTGTCGGTGATAGTGGTGCCCCTGCTGGCAGGGGCGATCGCTCTCGGTGCGGCCAGCGCCTTCGCTGACGGGCCGACAGTCGACCCTTCGGGCACGAAAGTCGGCGACCCGACGGACCTCGGCTGCATTGGGCCGGGCGGCGAACTCGGCTACGCCTGCGTCGACGCCGACGGCAACCCGGACCCGCTGTTCGCGCAGGCCCAGAAGGACGAACCGTTCGCCTACCAGCTCTCGGCGTACGTGAACCAAAACCGCCTGGCGATCAACTTCGTCTGGGTGCTGGTGACGGGCTACCTGGTCATGTTCATGCAGGCCGGGTTCGCGATGGTTGAGACCGGCTTCTGCCGGGCCAAGAGCGCGATGCACGTGATGATGACGAACTTCATGATCTACGGCATCGGGATGACGGCCTACTGGGCGATCGGCTTCGCGATCGCCTTCGGGGGCGTTGGGCTCACCGGTCCCGTGAACCTCGGCGCCGGGCTCCTCGCACTGAATAAGGAAGCGACTATCTCCATCTCCGGCGTCCACTACGGGCTCTTCGGCTACAAGGGGTTCTTCCTCGCGCCGGACTCTCTCGATGTCGGAATCGCGGTACTGTTCCTGTTCCAGATGGTGTTCATGGACACCGCTGCGACCATCCTGACCGGCGCCGTGGCGGAACGCTGGACCTGGATCAGCTTCATGGTCTGGGGCGTCTTCGTCGGCGCGCTCATCCAGCCGATCGTCGCGAACTGGGCGTGGGGCGGCGGCTGGCTGTTCCAGCTCGCCAACTCGGGCCTGAACCGGCCGTATGTCGACTTCGCGGGTTCCGGCGTGGTCCACATGGTCGGTGGCTTCGCAGGGCTCGCGGGGGCGATGGTGCTCGGGCCGCGGCTCGGGAAGTACAACAAGGACGGCTCGGCGAACGCAATGCCGGGGCACAACCTGAACATGGCCGCCATCGGCACGTTCATACTGGCCTTCGGTTGGTTCGGGTTTAACCCCGGCTCTACGCTCGGAGCCTCGGGCGGCGGCAACCTTCGCATCGGCATGGTCGCGGTCGCCACGATGATTGCGGGTTCCGGGGGCGCCATTGCGGCCATGGCCTACGCAAAGGCCTCGGTCGGCAAGTGGGACCCCGGTTACATGATCAACGGGCTCCTCGGCGGCCTCGTAGCCATCACGGCGCCATCAGGTTATGTGAGCCCGATCAGCGCATTCATCATCGGCTTGATCGCCGGTGGTCTGGTCTGCTTCTCGATGGTCTTCGTTGAGAAGACCCTTAAGATCGACGACCCGGTCGGGGCGTTTTCGGTGCACGGAGTGTGCGGTGCGTTCGGCGTCCTCAGCGTTGGCCTCTTCGCCGATGGCACCGCCCCGGACTTCCTCGTGGTCGGCCATCCGATCAAGGGCTTGTTCTTCGGTGACGGTACGCAGCTTGTTGCGCAGGCCATCGGCGTGATTGCGATCGCGGCGTGGTCGTTCGGAACGACGTGGGTGCTGTTCAAGGCGATGGCGGCCCTGGGCATCCTCCGGTCGAAGCCCGAAGACGAGCTTCGCGGCCTGGACCTCCCGGAGATGGGCACCCATGCCTACCCGGTCGAGGACATGCCTTCGGAGCGCGGCATTGAGCCCGGGACGTTCGTGCCCGGCTACACCGCCCTCCCGGTGGGATCGCCGGCTGGCGGCGGATAACTAAGCAGGTCTCCGGTACCCGCGGAAAGAGCATCCCCCCGATGGCTCTTTCCGCGGGCCGGGAGATGTTCAGCGCCCTACGCGTTGGCCGCTTCCATCGCGGCGTAGCGGGCGCGCTTGGCCTCGCGGGCGCGGATTGTCGCGTTCATTTCGATCTTGCGGATGCGCAGGTTCTTGGGGGTCACCTCGACCATCTCGTCGTTGCCGATGAGCGAGAGGCTTCGCTCCAGGCTCGGCGGCGAGGGCGGTACGAGCTTCACGGCGATGTCCGAGGTCGAGCTGCGGATGTTCGTGAGCTGCTTCGCCTTGCAGACGTTTACATCGAGGTCGGTGTCCTTGGCGTGCAGGCCAACGACCATTCCGCCGTAGACCTCTTCGCCCGGCGAAATGAACATCATCCCGCGTTCCTGGGCGTTCGCGATGCCGAAACTGAGCGCGGTGCCGGTTTCGGAGGCCACCAAGGCGCCATTGCGGTGGCGGGTGATCTCGCCGGCCCACGGCCGATAGCCGAGGTACTCGGTGTTCATGATGCCTTCGCCGCCCGTGCCGCTGATGAACGTGTCGCGGAAGCCGATCAGACCGCGGGTTGGCACTTCGAAATCGAGGCGGACGTTACCGTTGTGGTCCGAGTGCATGCCGACCATCTGGGCTTTGCGCCCAGAGAGCGTCTCGATGAGGAAACCCGTGGCTGAGTCCGGCGCTTCGACGTAGAGACGCTCGAACGGCTCTTCTTTGCCGTTCGGACCGTTGTGAATGATGACCTCCGGCCGGGTGACGGCGAATTCGTAGCCTTCGCGGCGCATGGTCTCGACGAGGATGGCGAGATGAAGTTCGCCACGACCGCTGACCACAAACTGCTCGGCGGAGTCGCCGTCTTCGACCTTGAGCGCAACGTTGGTCTCGACCTCGCGGAAGAGGCGTTCGCGCAACTGGCGGCTGGTGACGAACTGGCCCTCGCGGCCTGCGAACGGCGAATCGTTCACGCGGAAGGTCATCTTCATGGCGGGTTCTTCGATGGTGATGACGGGGAGCGGCTCGGTGACCGATGGATGCGAAAGAGTCTCGCCGATGAGGATGTCGCCGATCCCGGTGATCGCGACGATGTCGCCGGCGCGGGCCTCCTGGAGTTCGACGCGGCCCAGGCCGGTGAACCCGAAGAGCTGAGCGACCTTATGGGGACTGGTCTCGCCTTCGTGGTTGTGGCGGATGACCTGCTCGCCGGCTTTCACGGAACCGTCGGTGATGCGCCCAACGGCGATCCGGCCTCGATAGCTGTCGTACATCAGCGTGGTGACGAGCATCCGGAAGGGCGCGTCCTCGTTGATCTCCGGTCCTGGGATATGGTCGATGATGGCATCGAAGATGGGCTGCATCGTTCCAGACGTTATGTCGGGGATCGTGCCCGAATACCCGTCCCGCGCGTTGGCGTAGAGCGTCGGGAAGTCGAGTTGGTGGTCCTCGGTGGCGAGGTCGAGGAAGAGGTCGTGCGTCTCCTCGATCACTTCCTTGATGCGCGCGTTCGGCCGGTCGATCTTGTTGACGACGACGATGGCGTGCAGGCCGATTTCGAGGGCCTTGCGCAGCACAAATTTCGTCTGGGGCATCGGGCCCTCGACCGAGTCGATCAGAAGCAGGCAACCATCGGCCATGTTGAGGACGCGTTCGACTTCGCCGCCGAAGTCGGCGTGGCCCGGCGTGTCGATGATGTTGATGCGGACGCCCTTGTAATCGACGGCCGCGTTCTTGGCCATGATAGTGATGCCCTTCTCGCGTTCGAGAGGGTTGGAATCGAGGATGAGCGAGCCGACCTGTTCGTTCTCGCGGAAAACGTTGGATTGCTTGAGCAGCGCATCGACCAGGGTGGTCTTACCGTGGTCGACGTGCGCGATGATGGCGATGTTCCGTACATCGGGACGGCGGGATGTCATAGATCCAGTGTGCTTGAGGGCTTGTTAAGTGGATAGGGCGGGGTCCCTTGCGTCGCTGTGGGTCAGGACGGAAGGCGGACCCTGGCCGATCCCGTCCAGACCGAAGAGCTGTGGGCGTTGTTCGCAAGGCCGTACAGGGAAGTCGACTTGATGTCGACTGACCCGGCGGCGTGGGCAGAGCCTCCAACGCCCATGGTGGTGACAGCGGCAGCCACGCACACGGTCGAGACGATGAACGCTTGTCGAATGATTGAAGCTGGCATTCTTCTTACTCCTGGAGCAGGGTCCTGTTAGAACCAGCCCGTGACCCGGCCGCGAACATGGAGCGTCCTGGAGGCGTCGCTGCTGTTGGTCGCGTCCATCGACTTTGAAATCGTGCACTCCTGGAGTTCGCCGACTCCGATGTTGATATCGGCAGTGCCACCCGACTGGGTGTAATCGGCGGCGTACGAATGGCCGAGGCCGGCGAGGCTGCCGGCGCCGATCGCGAACGCTGCAACGCTGACCATTCCTGACTTGCGGAGGATGCTGTTCGTGTTCATTTCCGATGCTCCCGTGTTTTGTTGCCAGTAAGACCGGCGGCTGGCGAAGTTCTTACGCGGCGACGGGGCACCTTTACCTTCACTAGCCGATCGAGCAGGGTTTTGGCGTCTAGCGCCTAGGTGCGGCGACACGTCACACTGGAAGTACAGACCGAACGGAGCCGAGGAGGCCACGATGGAAAGCAGCTACGAACTGATTGGGGAGATCATCTCCGGGAAGCGGCCCGATGCGGAGCTCGTCCGCCCTTCGGCCATCATGCCGTTCGTCATTGAATCGGATGGCCGGCGCGAGCGCGGCTACGATATCTATTCGTTGCTGCTTAAGGAACGAATCGTCTTTCTCGGCACGCCGATCGACGCGATGGTCGCGAACGTGATTATCGCGCAGCTTCTCTACCTCGCCCGAGAGGACGATGAGAAGGACATCATGATGTATATCAACAGCCCTGGAGGAAGCGTGACCGCCGGGCTGGCGATTCTCGACACGATGAAGCTGATCCGCCCCGACGTCGCCACGCTCTGCATGGGCATGGCCGCAAGCATGGGGACGATCATGTTGACGGCCGGGCAGAAGGGGAAGCGCTACGCGCTCCCGAACTCGACCATTCACCTGCACCAGGTGCTCGGCGGCGCCCAGGGCCAGGCTCGCGACATCGAAATCCAGGCGAAGGAGACGCTCCGCCTGCAAAAGATCCTGCGGAACATCATCCAGGAGACCACGGGACAGCCGATGGAGCGCATCGAGCACGACACGGACCGCGACTTCTACCTGGATCCTGCGGCTGCGAAGGAATACGGCCTGATCGATGAGATTCTCGAGCGACCCAGCCAGGCGGCGGCTGCGACAAACGGGAAGGCGAGCTAGCTCCGAGCTAGTGCCCGCAAGTGCAGTTCTCTTCCTGGTGAGCTCCCCAGCGAAGGAATTCCGGGGCCAGGTCTGCCCCGTTCGGCCAGACAACTGTGCCCAAATCGTCGTCAAAACGGCCCCTTTCGAACGCACCGGGTTTCAGCAATTCTTTAGCCAACCATTCAGGGAGCGGCTTGAGCGCTTCATCGCGAGAAATTGATCTGACGCAGCCGTCGTGGAACCGCGCGACGATTCGATCCGGCAGGACATCGGCCCCTGCAAGGCTCCAGTTCGGGGTACCTGGACGCTCACCGCGCACCATGGGTTCCGTTTCGCTAGTCATGACACAAGTGTAGCACTCAGTCTCGAGCCGACGCCCCGCCCAGTTCGTGCCAGACTTGCAACAACTCCTCTTCGCGCCCAGCAGCCCAGTCTCGAACTTTTCTCCAGACCGATGCGGGCAGGTCGCCCTCGGCCAAAGTAAGGGGAGAGATGGTCACGGAGGAGCTGAGGCCGGCGAATCGAACATGGAGGTGCGGCGGTGCATGGTCGCCGAAGTTCATGGTAATAACGATCCCGTCGAACGGGGCGAGTTCCGGCATTCTCTAGCCGTTAACCGCGGGGATCACATCCATTCCCATGTACGGCCTGAGGACTTCAGGCACCTCGATGCTGCCGTCTTCGCGCTGGTAGTTCTCCATGACAGCGATAACCGTTCGCGGGAGGGCCAAGCCGCTCGCGTTGAGCATGTGCGGATGGCTCGTGGCCGCGTCCGCGGCGGGGCGGTAGCGAATGTTCGCGCGCCAGGCCTGGAAATCAAGGCAGTTCGAGGCGGAGCTGACCTCCAACCATTCGCCCTGGCCGGGTGCCCAAATCTCGAGGTCGAAGGTCTTTGTTGAGTTGAAACCGATATCGCCACTGCAGAGCTGCACGATGCGGTAGCTCAATCCGAGAATTTCGGGAATCGCGCGAGCCCGTGCGACCAGTCGCTGCAATTCGGCCTCGCTCTCTTCCGGTTCGCAGTAGACAAACATTTCCACCTTTTCGAACTGATGGACTCGCTTGATACCGCGGACATCGCGCCCGGCGCTCATCTTCTCGCGGCGGTAACACGGCGTGTGTCCCACAAATCGAATCGGCAATTCGCCCGGTGGGATGATCTCATCGCGATACATGTTCACGAAGGCGACTTCCGCGGTGGGGATGAAGAAGTAGTCCTCTTCGGTGTCCCGGTAGAGGTTGTCCCGGAATTTGGGAAGCTGGCCGGCCGCGAAGAGCGACGCTTCGTTGAGCATGTTCGGCAGGTAAGCCTCGGTGAATCCCGCGCGACCGTGTTCGTTGAGCATGAATTGGATGAGGGAGCGCTGCAGTTTCGCCAGCGGGCCGCGCAGGACGTAGAACCGAGAGCCAGACATGCGCGTGCCACGTTCGATATCAAGGCCGCCAACGATTTCGCCGAGTTCCCAGTGTGGCCGCGGCTGGAACGGGAAGACCGGCGGTTCGCCGGCCACCTCGATCACCTGGTTCGAAGTCTCGTCAGGGCCCTTGGGGACGTCGGGGTCGAGGATGTTCGGAACCTCGTAGAGTTTTTCCTTGAGCTCCGCGTCGATCTTGCTGAGGAGGCCGTCGAGGCGGTCGATTTCGTCGCCGACGAGCCGCATCTCGGCGATTTTCACCTCGCGCTCTTCCTTGTCTTTCGATGCGCCGATGGCCTTGCTGACGACGTTTCGCTTCGCGCGAAGGGCCTCCACCTGGGGAAGAATTTCCCGGCGGTTTTCATCGAGCTGCAGAATCCGGTCGACGGGAGCAGTGGTGTTCCGCAGGAGAACATCGCGCTTCACTCGGTCCGCGTTCTCGCGGATGTACTGCAGACTTAGCATTCAGGGCTCCTGTTGGGCTGCCCGGAGGGCGCGCAGGCCGAGGAGACGGACGTCCTCGGCGACTGCCACGAGCGTACCATCGGGCGCGGGAAGCGAAAACGATTCCGCCAGGTCGTCAAGCGTGAACCAGTGCGCCGGGCCGTGGGGTATCGGCGCCTCGAAGTCGACCCGAGCGAGTGCGCACGTGAAGTAGACGTGGTCGATGTGCTGGTGGAAGGGCTGGTCGGCGCGGACGATGTCTTCGATCAGAATCACGACGGGAGGCGGCACAACCGGTGGACTATCGACGACCAGGAGGTCGTGAGGCGGGATAACCTCTACCTCTAATCCCGACTCCTCGAACGCTTCCCGGAGGGCGCCCTGGACCGGGTCCTCGTTCGGCTCGAGATGGCCGCCCGGAGGCAGCCACATGCGCAGTTTGCTGTGCCAGAGAAGCAGAGTTCGCCTATCGGAGACCACGTAGGCGGTGGCCGTGTGGTGGCGCTCGATCGGCGGCGTGGTCATTCCTTCAACGACTTCATCGGGGGGAAGAGGATGACTTCGCGGATCGAGGACTGGCCGGTGAGCAGCATGATCAGACGATCGATGCCCATTCCGAAGCCGCCCGTTGGGGGCATGCCGTGTTCAAGGGCGAAGAGGAAGTCTTCGTCGACGAGTTCGACGTCGTCGTCGCCCTGTTCCTTGAGCAACAACTGGTGGTCGAAACGGCGCCGCTGTTCGATTGGGTCGTTCAGCTCGCTATAGGCGTTGCCGAACTCAAAGCCGGCTACGAAACATTCGAACCGTTCGACGAACCGCTCGTTGCCCGGCTTGCGCTTGGCCAGCGGCGACAACTCAACCGGATAGTCCAGCAGGAAGGTGGGCTGAATGAGGTTGGGCTCGATGTAGTGGGACATGGCTTCGTCGCAAAGCTTCCCGTAGCCTGCTGTGACGGGGGCATCGAGACCGCGGCGGCGCAACTCGGTGCGAAGCGAGTCAACCGTCGAGAATTCCTCAAGGTCGGGGCCGCCGTATTCGCTCATCGCATCGAGGAAGGTGACACGGCGCCACGGTGGGGCGAGGTCTATGTCGAGGTCGCGGAAGGTGACCTTTGTTGTGCCGAGAACTTCTTGCGCAACGCTGCTGACCATCTCCTCGACCATCGCGGCGACGCCGATGTAGTCGGTGTACGCCTCGTAGGTCTCGATCATCGTGAACTCAGGGTTGTGTTTGAAGCTCATTCCTTCGTTGCGGAAGTTGCGCCCGATTTCGTAGACCCGTTCGAAGCCGCCAATAAGGAGCCGCTTCAAGTGAAGCTCGAGGCTAATCCGTAGTACACGGTCCTCGTCGATCGCGTTGAAGTGCGTATAGAACGGTCGGGCGGCGGCGCCGCTCTCCGACTCCTGGAGGATCGGCGTTTCGACCTCCAGGAAGCCACGCGAATCGAGGAATCTCCGGATCCCGGCGATTACCTGGCTGCGAATCCTGAAGACGCGGCGTGTCTCCTCGTTCGACATCAGGTCGAGGTAACGCCGGCGCTGCCGCAACTCCGGGTCGGCAAGGCCGTGGTACTTCTCCGGCGGCGCATGGAGGGCCTTGGTGAGCATGGTCCAGCTTGTCGCCTGGATCGTTGGCTGGCCGGTGCGGGTGCGGATGGGCGCGCCATGAACACCGATAAAATCGCCGAGGTCGACGAGGCGGAGAATTTCATAGTCTTCGATGGCGTTCTGCCTGAGCAGTACCTGGATCCGCCCCGAACCGTCGAGCAAGTCGATGAAGGTGGCCTTCCCCATGTCTCTCCGCGCGACCACACGGCCAACGGCATCGACCTCAACGCCGGCGACTTCGTGGGCGTCGGGTTCGAGAGCTTCGACCATGGCGGTGATTTCTGCGGCGGTGTGGGTGCGCGTGGTGCGCAACGGATAAGGGTCTATCCCCGCGTCGCGAAGCTCTTCGACCTTCGCGACGCGCTGCGCCATGAGTTCGTCCACGAGATACCCCTTCAACAAACAGGCCGCCCACCAGGCGGCCCGTTTTTCGAAAATGTCAGGCCAATGACCGTCAGTCGATCTTGAGAACCTTCACCTTGATGACGCCCTTCGGCGCGTTGATATCGATCGAATCGCCAACGCTTTTCCCAAGGAGGGCGGCGCCAACTGGCGACTCGTTCGAAATCTTGCCGTGAGCGGCATCGGCTTCCGGTGCACCGACAATCTGATAGTGGCGCTTTGCGCCGTCCCAATCCAGTTCGACGCCACTCCCAATGACAATCCGGCCGGCGCTGTGAGCGCCATCCTCATCAATGATCCGCGCGCGGCGGAGGATGTCTTCGATTTCCAGGGCACGCCCTTCGACGCGGCCCTGTTCCATTTTTGCGTCGTCGTATTCGGCATCATTCTGACTGGTGCCCTGTTCGAGCGCGTTGTGAATCATCTCGGCTACCTCGCGGCGCCGGGCACGCAGCATCTCGAGCTCTTTTTCGAGCTTTGCTTTTCCTTCACTGGTGAGCGGAACGGGCTTCTCTGTCATGTCGTACCCTACGCCTTGCGCCGATCGAAAAAACGACTGAGGCCGAATTTGGCCCCAGTCACGCGCTCAGTATACGAGCGGCGCACAATCCCCGCCAATCGGATCCCGGAGGGCTACCGAGGCTTGGACGACGCCCCTAACTCAGGCCAGGGCCAGGAGCCCGGCGTTTGGCGCCCTCGAACAGAAGACCCGGCCGCGCCATGGCCGCCCATCCGACCGGCCAATTCCCCATACGTCGGCGCCCCGTTGGAGGCGACGGAAACGGCGGGAGAATCTGGCTCCAGTTCTCGCCCGGCCCGACGCACCTCGGTCCCGCTGGTTGCGGCTATCGCGGGAGTCTCCGCCGTGGTTGGCGGCCTCGTTGGCGGCGGATTGGTGGCGTGGCGCGCTTCTGATAATTCAACGGAGGCACCCGGCACGCCGGTGGTCACCCAGCCAATCTCCGTGGAGCTTTCGAGCGCGGTATCGGAGGCGGCCGAAAAGGTACGGCCAGCGGTCGTCCGCATCGAGAGCACACGGCGTACGACCGGTGGGATCGAACAGGACGTGGGTTCCGGCGTGATCATCGACACCGAGGGGCATGTGGTGACCAATGCGCACGTGGTCCTCGAGACGGAAACACTGAAAGTGATCCTATCCGACGGGACTGAGCGGCCGGCAATCCTGGTGGGCCACGATTTCCCGTTCAGCGATGTCGCCGTCCTCCAGATCGGACCGGGGAAACTCACGCCTGCCGAGGTCGGGGACTCTTCCAAATTGCACCTCGGCGAGGCAGTGGTTGCCATAGGCAATCCGCTGGCCGAATTTGATGGTTCGGTGAGCGTCGGGGTCATCAGCGGCCTCGACCGGGTGCGCGCACTCGACGGCGTGAAACAGACGGATTTCCTGCAAACGGACGCCGCCATCAACAGCGGGAATAGCGGCGGTGCGCTGATTAACCTCGATGGCCAGTTCATTGGGATGCCGACGGCTGTCATCCGGCAGTCCCGCGCTGGGGTAGCGGTAGAAGGAATCGCGTTCGCCATTCCGAGCGAACACGTGATGCGGATCGCCAACGAGATCATCCGCATTGGGGGCAGCTATCCGCGCCCGAGTATCGATGCGGATCACATCGACCTGTCCGCCGACGTCATACCGCGGGTGACGCGTTTGTCGGTGCGAGAGGGAGCATTCATCGCTGCGGTAACGCCTGGAGGCGCCGCCGACCAGGCCGGGATCCAGGCAGGGGATGTGATCATGCAGGTAGGCGATACGGTCATCAACGAAGACACTCCGTTTCTGAATGCGCTCATGGAGTACAACCACGGGGATACCGCCAAGGTTGTCCTCAATCGCAATGGCCGGATAATCGAGGTTGAGGTTCGATTTGCGCAGCGCTCCTAAACCGACCCCCAACGATCCCGTGGCACCACCCGCATGAACCGCAGAGGCAGCCAACTGCCATGGGGAGCGAGCAATAAGCCCTCTCTCTACGGTGGCCCGCGTCAATCGCGAGGCAATCGCCAGTGGGTCTGGCTGGGCGCAATCGCGCTCGGGGTGGTGGTCGTCGCGTGGTTCCTCATCGGCCGGATCTGCGGTGGGAGCGAGTGCGTCGACTACTACTGCCCGAGTGACCGCCGGATCGAGGCGCCCGAGGGATACGAGTTCGTTTCCCGGATTTTCGAGTACAACACGAAGCTCGGGGCGGTGGCCGAAGGCAACGATCTCGCCATCGCGGTGGAACTCACCCGGCCGGTGACCGATGGCAGTGCGCTCAGCTTCTACCGCTACGTCGACGAGACGAAGAACTGGGAACCGATCTCCCCGGCCGTGCTCGACTCGCAACGATCGATCGTTTCCGCCACATTCTCAGGCACGCCTTCTGTGATGGCGGTCATGCGCCGCACGGCGCCCGGCGGGCGTTTCATCGCCTACCTCCCCCACAACGCGACACTGCACCCGGAGGCCGCGGGACGGGTCTCCATTGTCCATCCTCTCGACTTCAAGCCGGCGGCGGACGGAGCGATCACCGGCGAACTGAGCACGAGCGTGCAACAGGGCGCCTACGACATCTACCCGGTCATATCGGCGAACGACTCAGTCCAGGGAGACGTCGAAATCGTTGAGAATATCCTGGCGAGCGCCGATTCGCGGGCGAATCACGCCAAGAACATCGTCGACGCGCTGGCATCGACGAACGTCAAGGGCGTCGACATCGCCTACCTGGATCTACCCGTGACGGCGCGAACTTCGTTCACCCTCTTCATCGGGTTGCTGTACGAACAGCTTCACGCGCAGAACAAGCAGCTCACATTGACGCTGCCCGCGCCAATCAAGGTGCAGAACCGCCTCGATGAAGGCGCCTACAATTGGACCGAACTCGCGAAGACGGCCGACTTGATACAAATCGCGCCGTATCGCGACCAGGCCACCTACCGCCTCGCAATGCCGGAAATCCTGCAATACCTGACGGAGCGAGTGACGCCTTCGAAGCTCATCCTTACCGTTTCGCCGTACGCGACGGAGACCGGCGGCGACACGATCCAGACGATGAGCATCGCCCAGGCGATGAGCATCGCGACGCGAGTGACTGTGCGGGCGGAAGCGACCGACATCACGACCTCGACGCAGGTGGAAATCGCGGGCACCAACATCGATAAGGACGAGGCGTTAACCGGCATCCGCTGGTCGGCCGATACGGCGACGGTCGCGTTTAGCTACAAGCAGGCCCAGGGAGCGGGGAGCCGCACAATCTACATCGAGAACTTCTTCAGCATCGGCTTCAAGCTGGAACTGATCGGGACGTACAAACTCGGCGGTGTCGCGGTCGAGGATGCGAGCTCCAACGAATTCCTCGGCGACATCTGGTCGGCTCTCGTGCCGTATGTCTCCAGCGGGCAGCCGATTCTCATGCAGCCGAACTCGCAGGACCTGAATCCTCGCTGGGCGGTGACCGACAGCAAGGGGCAGCCGGCGGGACAGATCGAGGACACCTCGCGCGGTTCGGCGATGTGGTCGACGCCGGCGCAGCCTGGGACTTATACGATTTCACTCACGCTGAGCGACGGCGTGGCGCTGTTCCAGAACTCGATCGATGTGAACGTGAAGGCGCGGCCGGCCACGGAATCACCCAGCGCCACGACGACCCCGGGCCAGTAGATGCCAGCGAAGGGGGTCCGCATTTCGGGAGGTACGGCGCGGGGCATCCCGCTGACGGAGCCTCGTGGCGTCCGGCTTCGGCCAACGTCGGGGCTCGTGCGCGAGGCCGTGTTCAACATCCTCGGGGAACGCATCGACGGTGCAAACGTCCTGGACCTTTACGCGGGTACCGGAGCCCTTGGGATCGAGGCGCTCAGCCGGGGAGCGGCCCACGCCACGTTTGTTGAGGCGGCGCCGGGAGCCGTGCACGCGATCTTTCAGAGCCTGGCGCGCACCTCGCTGGCAGAGCAGGCAGAAGTCGTGCGAGGGCGGCTGCCTGGTGCTCTTTCGAACCTCCGGGAGAAGTTCGACGTTATCTTCATAGACCCGCCCTACAACGATCCGGGGGCCGAAGACACCCTGGTTGCCGCCGCTCCGCTCCTGGCTGAAAGCGGCGTAATCGTCTACGAACACTCAAGCCGGTACAATCCGCCCTTGAGCGTCGCCGGGCTCAAAATGCAGGAGCGGCGCGTGTACGGAGATAGCGCGGTAGCGTTCTATTTCCAGTTGGAGGGGTAATGAGGATCGCAGTCTATCCGGGCGGATTCGATCCATTGACTAATGGTCACCTGGACCTCGTCAGTCGGATGACGCACCTTTTCGACCGAGTCGTGGTTGCGGTTGTGCGGGGCAGAGATAAAGGTTCTCTGTTCACGGTCGAAGAACGGGTGGAGATGGTGCAAACCGCATGCGCACACCTTCCGACAGTGGAGGTGGAATCATTCACCGGCCTGATGGTGGACTATGCGACCAGCAAGGGCGCCGTGGCGGTGGTGCGCGGAATCCGTGCGATTAGCGACTTCGAATCGGAGTTCGACCAGGCGATGATGAACCGGAAAATGGCGCCGCATCTCGAATCGGTCTACCTGATGGCGAACCAGGAGAACCTGTTTATCAGCGCCACGCGCATCCGCGAGGTCTCGCGACTTGGCTACGACGTGGCAGACCTTGTTCCACCGAACGTTCGCGCCGCGCTGCGCCAGAAATTCGGACAGGAGTAACACGTGAGCCCTGGTGGGGCACACATGGAAATCCTCGACCTCATCGATGCGCTCGAGGAGCTGGTTATCCAGGCGCGCCGGTTGCCCGTGGGTGGCAATCTTGTGGTCGATCGAAAACGAATGCTCGATGTGATCGACCAAATGCGGTTGGCTGTACCGACAGACCTTCGCCAGGCGCAGCAGATTCTCGAATTCCGCGACCAAATTGTGGAAGAGGCACACGCCTCGGCACGCCAGACCGCAGAACGGGCCGAACAAGAACGCGCCCGTCGAATCGACGAGAGTTCGGTATTTCGCGAGGCGCAGGAACGCGGCCAACAATTGTTGATGGATGCGGAAGCACGTGCTCGCCAGGTCATCGCCGAATCTGACGCCACGGCAGCGGCGCACTTGAGCGAGGCGGCAGAAGCGGCAAGCAAACAACTCGATGATGCCGATCAATATGCCATTGAAGTGCTGCGGCGGTTGGAATCGCAGATGCAGGCGTTCCTGGACTCGATCCGCGTGAGCATGAGCAGCCTGGAAGAAAAGCGCTGAAGGCTGATACAGGTATCAATTTCCTGATCTATACTGTGCGAGTTTGGTTCGATTCATTTCCACAGGAAGAGAAGGGAAACAATGGCAGAATTTAGCGTAATCAAAGAAGCGGATGCACCGCGCCCCGCACGTCAGACGGGCCGGCTGGCGGCTCGCATGCGTGAATACGAGAAGTTTATCGACGCTGTTGGAAGCGGGAAGGTCGGAAAACTCGTCCCGAACAAGGGCGAAACCGGGCGCGGTATCGCGCTGCGCATTAGTCGCGCAGCAAAGCGCCAGGGCAAGGCCGCTGAAACGTGGGTTGTCGACGGTGCGGTCTATTTCAAGGTTTCCTGACCGCTAACTATCAACGCACAATTAAAACGGGGCCGAGTGGCCCCGTTTCCTTTTTTCTGCAGGGTGTGATTAGTTTCGATCTGAGGCGGCGCGATCGTCGGACGATACGATCGCAAACGAGGGCAGATCTCGGCGAGTGGACCTGGTCACTGTGGCGGGCTCGCGCGGTGCGGGTGCGTCTTCCGAGGCTGCGGCCGCGGCCGGCGCCGACTTTCGCGGGGCGGCGGGGGCGTTCGTAGTGTCAACTGTACCGCTGACCGTGGCGCCTTCTTCGACGACGAGAACGGCGGCCTTGAGGGTACCGGTCACGTGAGCGCTCGAGGAAAGCTGCAGCTTGCCAGTGCAAACAATGTCGCCTTCCACGCGACCGTGGATGTGCGCATCGTGCGCCTGGATCTTCGCGCGGGCAGTTGCCTCGCGTTCTACCGAGAACAATCCCCGGCAGGTGACCTCACCGCTGATGGTGCCTTCAACGCGAAGGTCCTGTTGCGTTTCGAAGTGGCCATCGAACGAGGAGTGGCGGTCGATCACGCTTTCCGACCGGACCGCGGCGAGGTTGCCATCTCCAGAACCTTCCCGCTCAGCCGCGCCGGTGCCGGGACGATTGGGTCGCACTTCGTAGGACTGCGGATGTGAGTTGTCGTTCAACTGGTTCGTATTCTCCGATGAGTAGTCAGTTTCTTCGAAGCGATGAGTCGCCTCGTAGTCAGTTTCGCGGGGGGACTTTTTGAGTTGCATTTTTGGGTCCTCCTTGGCTGCAGACGACGCAGGAGCCTGCGAGGCGGCCTTTTCGGCACCATATGCCCGGCTATCGACACCGTCCACGGGGTGGGCCGGTAATTTCACGAACGATTTACGAAAGGCGTACGCCGTGTTTATTTCGCGGCGCATTCAGGGATTGGTCATCGCTAGATGACGATGCTAAAGAGCTTGCCCGGCACATAGATGATGCGTTTAGGCTCCGCCCCGTTGAGTTGTTCGACAATTCTGGGCAGCGACAGGACGGTCGCCCTGGCGAGGGCTTCGGTGCAGTCCACGGGCAGCACCACGCGATCGCGCACCTTGCCGTTCACCTGGACGGCTATTTCTACCTCGTCGTCCCGGGCAAGATCCGGGTCCGCCTTCGGCCACGCTTGCGTGTGGACGCTGAAATCTCCGCCGGTGCGTTCCCAGAGTTCCTCAGCCAGGTGAGGCGCGAGGGGCGCGGTCATGAGGATTGCCGACCTGACAGCCTCGTTCCACGCGGCCGAATCGACGGGGCCGGCCTCGCGCGCTTTCAACATCGCGGAGGTGTGCTCCATGAGCCGGGAGATCAGCGTGTTGAAGCGGAAGTTCTCGATCTCCTCCGTGGCCGCGATGATGGTCTTATGGGTGGTGCGGCGCAGTTCGCGAGTCGCCGTTGAGCCCGGATCGTCATGGAGCTGGAGCGGCTCGGTGACCTGGGCCCAGAGCCGATGAAGCCAGCGAACAATGCCTGACATGCCCGTCGGGTTGTATGGGCCACCCTGGTCCCATGGCCCGACGAACATGAGCTGGCAGCGGAACGCATCGGCACCCCACTGTTCGACCTGTTCATCGGGCGCGACGACGTTGCCCCTGCTCTTCGACATGCGGTTGCCATCGGGGCCAAGGATGACGCCCTGATTCACCAATCGCTTCATCGGCTCGTCGCCTTCGACCAGGCCCATATCCCGGGCGGCCTTCCAGAAGAAGCGCGTGTAGAGGAGATGCATCACGGCGTGTTCGGCGCCGCCCGTGTACTGGTCGACAGGGAACCACTTCTCGGCGGCGGCCTTCGAGAACGGCCGCTCGGGATTGTCAGGGTCGGCGTAGCGCATCTGGTACCAGCTGGAGCACATGAACGTGTCGAGCGTGTCGGTCTCGCGACGGGCGGCACCGTTGCAATTGGGGCAAGGCACGTTCACCCATTCGTCGATCAACGTGAGCGGCGATTGCCCGGTGGGCTTGAATTCGACGTGTTCGGGGAGCTGAACCGGCAAGTCGCTTTCAGGCACCGGCACGGTCCCACACTTCTCGCAATGGATGAACGGAAGCGGCGCGCCCCAGAAGCGCTGGCGCGATACCGACCAGTCGCGGAGGCGGTGGGTGATGGTACCCTTGCCGATGCCCTTAGCCTCGGCCTCGCCGACGATGGCCTGGATGGCTGCATCACCCGGGGTGCCGTTGAAGCGGCCCGAATTGATGAGCTTCCCACCGTGGGGGATTGCGGCGGCGAGCGGTCTCGTGACGTCGATCTCCGGGTGGTCGTAGACCGGGATGATTTCGAGCCCATATTTTGTGGCGAAATCGAAGTCGCGCTGGTCGTGCGCGGGGACGGCCATCACGGCCCCGGTGCCGTAGGTGACGAGGACGTAATCGGCGATCCAGATAGGTACCCGCGCCCCGGTAAATGGGTTGATGGCGTAGGCCCCTGTGAATACCCCGGTTTTTTCGCGCTCTGTGGAGAGGCGGTCAATTTCGGAGGTTCGCCCGGTGGCGGCGACATAGTCCGCGACGGCCGCCGCCTGCTCCGGCGTGGTAACTCGCGCGACGAGCGGATGCTCGGGGGCGATGACCATGAAGGTCGCGCCGAAGACGGTATCGGGCCTGGTGGTGAAGACCGTGAGCGGTTCGCCAATGCCGGGAACATCAACCGGGAAGTCGAGTTGCGCACCTTCCGAACGACCAATCCAGTTTCGCTGCATGTTGCGGATGCGCTCGGGCCAGTCGATGCCGTCGTAGCGCAGCAGCTCTTCGGCGTAGGCGGTGATTTTGAAGAACCACTGGCGCATCATCTTGCGCTCCACGATGTCGTCCGAGCGTTCGCAGCGGCCGTCCACGACCTGCTCGTTCGCGAGGACGGTCTGGCAGCCGGGGCACCAGTTCGCGAGTGCTTCAGCCTGGTATGCGAGCCCGTGCTTGTAGAACTGCAGGAACCACCACTGCGTCCACTTGTAGTATTCGGGGTCGCTGGTGATGACTTCACGGTCCCAATCGAAGCTGGCGCCCATGAGTTTGAGCTGCCCGCGCATTCGGTCGATGTTCTGGTAGGTCCACTCGCGCGGGTCGATGTTTCGCTTGATGGCGGCGTTTTCGGCGGGGAGCCCGAACGAATCGAAGCCCATAGGGAACATGACGTTGTATCCCTGCATACGGCGATAGCGCGCTGCCACATCACTCGGCGCCATGGCGTACCAGTGGCCTGTGTGCAGGTCCCCGGAGGGGTAGGGGAACATGGTCAGGGCGTACCACTTAGGCCTGGGATCGTCGTCGCGCGCTTTATAGAGCTCGGTTTCATCCCATCGTTTTCGCCATTTGGGTTCAATCGTCTGTGGTTCGTAGCGATCGGTCACGATCGATTACCTCGCTGATTACAAGAAGAGAGCGGGCCGGGATCGGCCATTGCCTGGTCCAAAAGGACGCCCCGCCGGCTATGCGCCGCGGGGCCGAAGAAGTGCGAGCCAGTATCGCCTGCGCATGGAGTGGCGCACTAACGGAACTGATGGTGTGAAGGGTGATTTCACGCTGGCAACCCATTTCGTCGCGGAAACACTTTCCGCGAGAGTAAGAAAATCCTACCGCACTGAGGGCGACCGCGTCACGAATCGCTGATTTCGTTTCGGGGCGGCTCGCGCTCCTCACTGGGCTTTGACGTCCCGTGAGCCTGTCCATGCTCCCGCGAGAACGTCAGGATTCGGTCCGAAACGGGCGCGAGTTCCAGCACCAGAATGAGCGTCAGGCTAATCAACAGGGGGAGCAGCCACAGTTCCAGTCCGACGACGAGCCCCACCGCGGCCATCACCCAAATTGTGGCCGCGGTGGTGACGCCGCGGACGCTGCCGCCGCGTTGCCAGAGGAGGCCCGCACCGAGGAAGCCGATGCCCTGAACAACGGAAGCAGCGACGCGAGACTCATCGAAAACCTGGCCGATTTCGCCGAAAACCGCGGCGCCGCCGCAAACGAGCGCCGTCGTTCGGAAGCCGGCTTCGTGCCCGCGAAACTCGCGTTCGAGCCCCACGAGCGCACCCAGACCCATCGCGTAGAGGATCCAGAGGAAGACCTCGAATTGTTCTTGTGCGCTCATTTTCCCTCGCGGTAGTGAGCCACAATCAGCGTTTCGAAGTTGCGCGCCTTGGAGCAGTGACGGCAGGTGAGATACCACACCCAGACGTCATCGGGCTTGCGTCCGTACTTCTGGGTCGCTTCCTGGGTGGTCTGGTCGGCGAGTTTCGCGAGTTTGCCCCACGGCGCTTCGAAGAGGCGGGAATAGGCGAAACCGCCCGGGCGTTCGATGTCCTTGCCCGCGGGGGCGCCTTCCACCTCCAGCATGATCGGCCGCCGGAAACGACCGGAGCCGTTGAGGAACATCGCGTCCTCGGGCACCGTTGCGCCGAGCGCTTCGGCTTTCGCTTCGAGTTCTTTGCGTGCCGAATCGAAACCCACTGGCACGCCCATGACTGCGGCCGTCGTGGTCTTAAGGAACGTTATGTCTGACCAACCACTTTCGACTTCGTCCCAGTCTTCGCGGTCGAGCGTTGGGCAGTCGCACGGCTCGACGGGCTCGGGCTGGGCGTCCTCTTTCCGGACGGGCATGCCCTTTTCGTCGAGGGGTATTCGTTTGTACTCAGCCATCGGAGTGAGGATACCTCAGTCGGCCACGAGGATGGCCGCCGCGAGCGCCGGCAATTCGAGCGAGCGGACCGCGATTGTTGACTCCAGCCCGGCTTCGGTAGCGATGGAGACGCACGCAGGTTGTGGAAGTTCGATCTGCCTCACGTCGAGGCTGGTGTTCAGAGCGAAGTACACCGGCGGCGAACCTTCGAGCGCGCGTTCGAACAGCCAGGAGCCCTCCGGTGAGTCGAGTTCGCGGTAGCCACCGGCCTGTAGCGCCGGTGTGCGCTTCCGGAGCCAGAGGGCACGCCGGTAGAGCGAGAGCAACGATCCGGTATCCGAGGCCTGATTCTCGACGTTGCGGTCTTTGCGCCCGAAGGGCAGCCATGGCTCGGCGTTCGTGAACCCTCGCCCGTCGCCATCGTTCCATTGCATCGGGGTGCGCTCGGGGTCGCGGCCAATGGAACGGAACCGGGCCGGGTCCTGGAGGCGGTCCCCCGGGATCTCGTCGTTGTCCTCCATACCGATTTCTTCGCCGTAGTACATGAATGGCGTGCTGTGGAGGCTGAGGAGGAGCAGTCCCGCCGCCCGGGCACGTTCCAGCCCCCGCCCGTCGTCGTTATGACGGCTGATGAAGCGGGCGCGGTCGTGGTTCGCGAAGGCGAAACACGGCTGACCACCCGGCGGGATGGAGGCTTCGGCGTTCCGCACGATCTGCTTCATCGTCTCGGCATCCCAGGGCGTGCGATGGACATCGTTCTCGTGGATGAACTGGAAGTTGAACGCCAGGTGCAAGCCGGGATGATTGTTTTCGCCGTAATACCGCGAAATCTCCGTGGCTGTGCCGAAGACCTCGCCGACAGCCATCTTCTCCGGGAATTCATCGAAGGTGGCGCGGATCCGCTTCACGGCGTCGTAGACCTCGGGGTAGTTGCGGTTGTTCACCCAGAGCACCGAGTAGCGTTCACGGTCTCCCGGCTTCCATTCCGGATTCGGAGGGTTATCGGCAAGGTCCGTTTGCTTGATGATCATCCCGATGACATCGATGCGGAAGCCGTCCACGCCACGTTCGAACCAGAAGCGAAGGACGTCCATCATCGCGCGTTCGACTTCCGGATTGCGCCAGTTCAGGTCCGGCTGTTCTTTCAGGAACGAGTGGAGGTAGTACTCACCGGTCGTTTCATCGAGCGTCCAGGCCGCCCCGCCGAATGCCGCGCGCCAGTTGTTGGGGAGCGAGCCATCGGGCTTCGCCGGGCGCCAGTAATACCAATCGCGCTTCGGATTTTCTTTCGAGCCGCGGGACTCCACGAACCACGGATGCTGGTCGGATGTGTGATTCGGGACCCAGTCGAGGAGGACGCGAATGTTACGGCGGTGGCATTCGCGGATCAGGCGATCCATGGTCTCCATCGTGCCGAAGTCGGGGTGAACCGCGCAGTAGTCCGAAACGTCGTAGCCGAAGTCTTTCATCGGAGAGGGGAAGGTAGGCGAAAGCCAGATGGCATCGACCCCGAGGGAATCTTCGGTGCCGTCGTTGAGGTAGTCGAGGCGGGAGATTATGCCCTCGAGGTCACCAATGCCGTCGCCGTTGGAATCCTGGAAGCTCCGGGGATAAATCTGGTAGACGACGGCATCGCGCCACCACTCTCGAGTCATTCGGCGAGCGCTGCACGGGCGGCACTCAGCACCGAGGGGTGTTCTTCCAGGTATGCACGGGAACCGATCAGGGCAGAATCGAAGTGTGCCCCGCGAGCGAGAATGTCAGTCAGTGCCGCGTAGCCGACGGCACGTGCGGCGGCCTCTCGAAACTCGGGGCTGTCGTCTTTGCCCAGGTCGGCGGCGAGCATGGCAGCAGCGGGAAGATTGAGCAGCACGGCGGCTTCCTTCGCATGGTGCCCGGGGGCCGAAACGAGGAAGTTCGCCTGGGTGGCTCCCCAGATTTCCGTTCCCGGGGAGTATCCCTCGAAACGGATTGCGGCGGATGGTTCGGTTGCAGCTGCCATTTAGTCGTTGCCTTCCTGGTGGTCTTGCGGCATGGCGATTCGAAGAGCGTCTGGCAGGTCGGCCAGGAGTTGTGTGCGGACCTGGGTCCGCGTTTGCAGGCCCCAGATGTTGATGAAGCCGACGGCCGCGGACTGGTCGTAGGTGTCGCCGCGATCATACGTGGCGAGGCCCTTGTCGTAGAGGGAGTGAGTGGCTTTTCGGCCGACGACGGTTGCCTTGCCGCGGTGGAGCTTCATGCGAATCACGCCCGAGACGTGGCGCTGAGTGCTGGCCACGTAGGCGGCAATGTCCTGGTGGTGCCCGCTGAACCAGAGGCCGTTGTAGATAATTTCCGAGTACTCGGTGGCGATCATCTTCTTGAGCTTGATCTGTTGCTTGGTGAGGGTCATTGCTTCGAGTGCCCGATGGGCGGTGTGCAGGATGATCCCGGCCGGGGCCTCGTAGATCTCGCGACTCTTAATGCCGACGAGGCGGTCCTCGATGTGGTCCAGGCGGCCGACGCCGTGGGCGCCGCCAAGCTCGTTCAGGCGTTCCACAATCGCGACGGGCGAGATCGATTCGCCATCGATGCGGACCGGGAGGCCGGATTCATACTCGAGTTCGACGTAGGCGGGAGTCGATGGCGCTGATTCGGCATCGACGGTCCACTCGTAGGCGTCAGCGGGAGGTTCGGTCCAGGGGTCTTCGAGTACGCCTGCTTCTGCGCTTCGGCCCCAGATATTCTCGTCGATGCTGTACGGCCCTTTCGCGCCCCAGGGGATATCGATTCCGTGCTTCTTGAGGTACTCAATCTGGTAGTCGCGCGGCATCGCGTTTTCCCGTGTTGGCGCGACGATCTTGAGCGATGGATCGAGTGTCTGGATGCCGATATCGAAGCGCACCTGGTCGTTGCCTTTGCCTGTGCATCCATGGGCGACGGCGGTGGCGCCCTCTTCGTGGGCGACATCGACGAGGAGTTTGGCCATGAGCGGCCGTGCGAGGGCGGTCGCGAGCGGGTACACATCCTGGTACATCGCACCGGCCGCCAGGGCGGGGAAGGCGAAGTAACGAATGAAGTCCTCTTTGCCGTCGATGACGCGGACCTTGAGCGCGCCCGCCGCCATGCCACGCGATTCCACGACCGGCTGCTCACGGCTCTTGCCGACATCGATATTCAGGGCGATGACCTCGTAACCCTGTTCGACAGAGAGCCACTTGATAGCGGTGGTGGTATCCAGTCCGCCGGAATATGCGAGGACAAGCTTGGGCACAAATACGACCTGGTGGAGAACTTTGAGAGAGAGTATCCCGCGCGAGCGAGTCAACGGGAAATCAGTGGCCCAGTTCAGCCTTCGCGCCCGTGACCCCTTTGCGCCACGAAAGCAGCGCTGAACCCCCAAGGACCGCCGCAATCGCGATGACGGAGGCTGAGACGAACCCGACAGGCAGAACGCCGGCAATAGCGAAGGGGAGCAAGGCAAGCGCGGCCGAAAAAGCGGCGACTCCGCCGAAAATAAGGTAGGGCGCGCCGAAGCGGTGGACGGCTTTCCATTGCTCATCGTTGGCCATGGAATAAGGAGTTCGGATTCCCGCGAAGTGCTGGCGCGGGAGCTTCCCCATCCAACCCTGCCAGCCAACCATGATGATGCCCATCGAGGCGAAGAGGAGAAGGATGTACACAGCCCACATCAGTCGCGTTCCTCGGGGACTGTCTCCAGGTCAATGTCGAGGTCATCAAGCGCACCAAGGAGGTCGCGGGAGGAGCGCAGTGTGCCGTCTTCGACGGCCGTGCGGATGACCTTGACCTCGCGATCCGCTCCAGTGAACGACGCGACACGCTTGGGCTGCCGATGGACGCGGAAATCGAAGACATCGGGACGCGAGTAGTGACCGGCGTGGTCGGCGATCATCTTCTGGAGCATCACGGTGCCGGTATTGCCCCTGGCGGTGAGGATGACTTCTTCGTTGGTCACCGGTCCGGCGAGAAATTCGCCATCCGGGCCAATAATGCCTGAGTCGCCGTCGCAGGGCGTGATGAGGTGGCGTGTCTTCCCTTCGAGGATCATCGTCAGCTCGCGGATATCGTCTGGCATGTCCTCTTCGCGCATCAGCCCACCCGACATGACGACGTAGGCCCCCGATTGCATAGCAAAGGCGCGGCTCAGGATCTCCTGGCGGGTGAACGTGCCGCCAGGCCAAACTCCGGCGTGCACCTGCAGGCCCTGCGCTATGAGCGCATAGCCCGGGAGCACCATCTGATGTTCCCAGCAGTTCAGGCCGCCCAGCTTGCCGTACCGACGTTCGTAAAGGCGGAGCGAACCGCCATCGCCCTCGCCCCAGATGGTGCGTTCATACATGGTTGGCTTCAGCTTGCGGTGCTTGCCAAGGATGTTGCCATCGCGCCCGATGAAGAGGAGCGTGCAATAGACGCTGCCGGACGTGTTCGGGTCGCGTTCGGCGACGCCAATCGCGACATCACAACCGGCCTGGCGGGCGGCGCGGCAGAGTGCGTCTGTGGCGGGAGACGGGATTTCCACGCCGTTGAGGATGAAACGCTGGAGAAGGCCGCGGAAGGCGGGATGGTTGGCCCACGCGGCGAACGAGGCGTAGCCGCTGACCCAGGTTTCGCCGAAGACCGCGAGGTCCGCGCCCCTGGCGCCAGCCTCGGCGATGAGCGCGCAGGCCTTATCGATGCTGGCTTCGCGGTCGAGGTAGACCGGGGCGGCCTGCACGGCGGCGAGCGTGAAATCCTGGAACTGGTCACCCATGGTAACGACTCCGGTCCCGGGCGGCGGCGACTACTTCGCGACGGCGCTCGTTGCTTCGACGATCGCCGCTTCGAGGATGTCGCACGCACGGTCAATTTCGTCGTCGCTCACATTGAGCGGGGGCATCAGTCGGATGGCGTTCGGTCGGACGTTGTTCACGAGGAGTCCGCGCCGCCGGCAGGCGTCGACGATGTCGGCCGAACAGTCGCGAGTGAGGCCAACGGCGATGAGCAGGCCCCGGCCGCGGACTTCGTTGACGACGTCCAGCCGGTCCTCCATCGAGCGAAGGCGGGCCATCAGCCTGTCCGAAGCCCGGCGTGCGGCCCCAGGCAAGTCCTCATCGATGACGTGCTTGACGGTCGCGTAGCCGGCCGCGGTGGCGAGAGCATTGCCGCCGAAGGTGCTGCCATGGTCGCCCTTCACCATGTGGGCGGCAATCTCTTCTCGAGCCATGACGGCGCCGATGGGCACCCCGCCGGCGAGGCCCTTCGCGAGTGTCATGATATCGGGCTCAACGCCTTCCGCCTGGTAGGCGAAAAGCGTGCCGGTGCGGCCGATACCAGTCTGTACCTCATCGAAGATGAGGAGCAGGCCCTTCTCGTCGCACCAATCGCGGATGCCCTGAAGGTAGCCCGGCGATGGCATATTGACGCCGCCTTCACCCTGGATGGGCTCAACCATCACGGCGACGGTCTTATCGTTCGTCGCGGCTTTGATTGCTTCGAGGTCATCCCACGGCACGTGATGAAAGCCCGGCATGAGCGGGCCGAATGGCTCCCGGTAGCGGGCATTCCCGGTGGCGGCGAGGGCCCCGAGCGAACGACCGTGAAAGCCATCCACGGTGGTGATGATTTCGAAAGCACCGTTCTTAGTGTCGAGGCCCCAGCGCCGGGCGAGCTTGATGGCTCCTTCGACGGTCTCGGTACCGGAATTGCAGTAGAAGACGCGATCGAGGCACGAGTTTTCGACCAGCAGCTTCGCCAGTTCGATCATCGGCTTCGTGTAGAAGAGGTTCGAGGTGTGGATGAGGGTGGCGGCTTGCTCGGCAAGCGCATTTACCACCACCGGATGCGAGTGGCCGAGGATGTTGACAGCGACACCGCCGACGAAGTCCAGGTATTCGTTGCCATCCACGTCCCAGATACGGGTGCCGGAACCACGCTCGAAGACCACGGGCTGACGCCCGTAATTCTGGAAGACGTACTGGCTCTCATCGGCTACCCAATCGGTCATGGAAACCCTCCAATGCATAATCGTAGGGCGTCGCGGCGGTTTCGGATACCTAACGTGCTATTGGCCGAACGGCGCCATCGCGAGCAGGGTCGCATGGGTGCCTTCGCCTGTAGCATCCGGGTCACGCGTCCACTCGCTATCGCGGAGGCGCCAGCCCTGGCGACGATCGTGCAGCATGAGGGTGAGCAGTTCGTCCAGCTGGCGACGGTGTTCCGCGGCGCGAATGGGGGCGAGGACCTCGATTCGCTCGTCTAGGTTGCGCTTCATGATGTCGGCGCTGCCGATGAAGTACTCGGGATCTCCGTCGTTTGCGAAATAGAACACGCGGGAGTGTTCGAGAAAGCGGCCAATGACGCTGACAACGGTAACGTTCTCACTCAGACCCGGGATGCCCGGGCGGAGGCGGCAGATGCCGCGAATGATCAGGTCAACCTGGACTCCTGCCTGGCTGGCTTCGTAGAGCAGTTTCGTCAGTTCGAGGTCTTCGAGGGCATTCATCTTGAATGCGACACGGGCCGGTCGACCAGCTCGGGCGTGCGCGATTTCGCGCTCAACTCGCCGCGTGAGTTCCCTGCGCAGGTTGACCGGGGCTGCAAGCAAGACCTCGGTCTCGGCGAGTTCGGCGTATCCGGTCAGGTAGTTGAAGATGCGGACCAAATCCGCGCAGATCTTCGGATCGCTGGTGAAAAGCCCGAGGTCGGTGTACAGCCGGGCTGTGCGCGAGTTGTAATTTCCCGTGCCGATGTGGGCGTACATGGTTACGCCCGAAGCTTCTTCGCGCACCACCAGGCAGATCTTGGAATGGATTTTCAGGTCCGGCAGGCCGTAGGCAACGTGGACGCCGGCGTTCTCCAGTTTCCTGGCCCACTCGATGTTGTTGGCTTCGTCGAAGCGTGCCGTGAGTTCCACGAGCACGGCGACCTGTTTGCCGCGGCCGGAAGCTTCGATCAGTGCTTCCAAAATCGGCGAGTCCGGCGAGGTGCGATACATCGTCTGCTTGATAGCGAGCACGGCCGGGTCTTCGGCGGCGGACTCGATGAACTGAACCACCGACTTGTCGAACGATTCGTAGGGGTGATGGACAAGAATGTCGCGTTCGCGAAGTGTCTGGAACAATGCCGGGAGGTCGGAGCTGCCCAGGAACGCCGGGGGCGTGGCCGGAGTGAAACCCGCGTCGCTGAGTTCGGAGAGGGGAAGACTTGCGAGCTGGAAGAGATCCGCGAGGCCAAGCGGGCCGGAGGTGAGGTAGAGATCGCGTTCGTCGAGTTCGAGTTCCTCAAGGAGGAGTTCGCGCCGGGTCATCGGGAGGTCGCCGCTGGCTTCGAGCGAAACGGCCTCGGCGAGCCGGCGGCGGCGCAGCGCGCTTTCGATGACCTCGAGAAGGTCATCGGCTTCCTCGCCTGGGCTGCCCATTTCGGCGCTGCGGATGACCCGAAGCTCGTGGCGATCGGTTACCAGCATGCCGGGGAACAGAAGGTCGGCGTGAGATGCAATCAGGTCTTCGAGGAGGACGAAGCGGTTCTCGCCGGCCTCGACGAAGCGGGGGCGGTTGCCCGGCACTTTGATCCGAGCGAAGCGATCCTGTCCCGTCGTTGGGTTCCGGACGTTCAACGCGAGGGAAAGACTCGCGGAGGAGATGAACGGGAATGGGTGCGCGGGATCGACGACCAGGGGAGTAAGTACGGGATAAATCGCCTGTTCGAAGTAAGCGGTGAGCCGCGCCTTCGCCTCGGGCTCCAGTTCCGAGAAGCGCACGATCTGGATGCCGTGTGCGGCCAGTTCAGGCCGAAGCAGATCCTGCCACGTCCGATCGATTTCGCGGTGCATCTCGACGCAGCGCGCGACGACAAGATCCATTTGTTCGGCGATGGTGCGGCCATCGACGGTGGTGAACCGTGGCTCTTTCGCGAAGACCTGTTTCAGCCAGCCGATCCGCTTCGTGTAAAACTCGTCCAGGTTGCTCGCAGTGATGGCAAGGAACTTCACTCGTTCCAGGAGCTTGTTCCGGGGATCGAGCGCCTCGGCGAGGACACGCTGGTTGAACTCCAGCCAGCTGAGCTCGCGGTTGAGATAGAGCGATGGATCGTCGAGGTCGAAGCCGGGAAGTGTGTGCTCCGGGGCTTCGGACAATTCCGCTTCGATGGAGATCGGGGCTTCGGTTTCGGTCATGGCTCAGTTCGGGCGGTGGACTGGAAACGTATCGCGAAGCATACAGCCAAACGTTAACAAATTGCGTTAACGCCCTATGCAGCGAACGTGGTGCCGGCGCCGGAAGTAGCGAGAAGCATGCCCGAGTTTCGGCCGTCTACGATCTGGACCTCGACACCAAGGGAGAGCGCGTGGAGACAGGCCTGAACCTTGGGAATCATGCCTCCAGCGATAGTGCCGTCTTCGATGAGAGCACGCGCTCGTTCCCCGGACAGGCTGGGTATCACCGTGCCGCTGGCATCACGGACGCCGTCCACATCAGTGAGGAAGATGAGCTTGCTGGCACCAACGGACGCGGCAATGTTGCCGGCCACGGTATCGGCGTTCACGTTGACGAGTTGGTCGGAGGAGACTCCGGGGACGAACCCGATCGGGCCGATCACCGGGACGATGCCGGCGGAATGGAGAGCATTGACGGCTTCGGGGTGGGCTGCGACCGGTTCTCCCACGAACCCAAGTTCGGGGTCGGCAAGGCGGCATTCGAGGGTGCGCCCGTCGGCGCCGCAGATGCCGACCGCCATGGCTCCGGCGGCGTTGATCGCGGAGACGATCGTCTTATTGACCAGCCCGGCGTAGACGGCAACCACAACCGGAAGCGCCTTCCCATCCGTAACGCGAAGACCACGCTCGAAACGCGACGGGATGTTCATTGCTTCGAGCCAGCGGCTCGCCTCGGCCCCGCCACCATGGACGACTATCGGGGGATTGCCGCCCTTCGCCAACGCTGCAACGTCGCGAAAGGTGGTGTCGGCCGCGCCGAGCGTGCTTCCACCGATCTTGATGACGAGGGGCCCGCTCGAACTCATGTGTGATAGTCCGCATTGATCGAGACGTATTCCGCAGTCAGATCGCAGCCCCAGCCGGTGGCGGAGCCCGCTCCGGCGCCAAGGTCCACATCGATCGTTACGGTGTCCGACTTCATCGCCTCGGAAAGGGCGGTCTCGTCGAACTCGGTGGGACGCTCCGCTTCGAACACACGCGTCCCGCAGATGGAGATGACAACCCCTGGCTCATTTACCCGGAGGCCGGAGCGCCCGATCACCGCCGTGACGCGGCCCCAATTTGGATCGGCCCCGTGCACTGCGCTCTTCAGGAGATAAGAGGTGCTCAGCAGACGCACCATGGCGCGGGCCTCATCGACGGACGCCCCGCCTGTGACCGTGAACTCGATGAGCTTGGTTGCGCCCTCGCCGTCCCGTGCAATTTCCTTCGCCAGGTGGGTGCAGAGCGAATCGAGCGCGGCGCGGAAGTCGGCCGCGAGCGGAGACCCGGCGTCGATTGTCTCGCCACCGGCAGCGCCATTGGCGAACAGCAAGACCGTATCGCTCGGGCTGGTATCGCCATCGACGGAGACCAGGTTGAACGAACGCTCGACGACATCGCTCAGTGCGCTCTGGAGGAATTCGGCTTCGATGGGAGCATCGGTCGTGAGGAAGGCGAGCATCGTCGCCATGTTGGGGTGGATCATCCCCGAGCCCTTGCAACAACCACCGATCGTGTAATTGCCGAACCGCACGGAGCCGGTCTTCGGGCGGGTGTCGGTGGTCATGATCGCGCGGGAAAAGCCAGGACCGCCGGCGGGAATCGCTTCGATTGTTCGAATGCCGCCCTGGAGCTTCTCCATCGGCAGATAGTGGCCGATCACGCCCGTGCTGCAGACGAGCATTTCGGCGGCAGGGATGCGAGCACGTTCGGCGGCCCATGCCGCAAGCTGCTCGCCGTCCTGGATTCCTCGGGCTCCCGTGCTCGAATTCGCAACACCGCTGTTCACTACCACACCGCGCGCCGGTCCGGCGGAGAGTTTTGCGCGGTTGATATCGACGGAGGCGGAATGGAGCACGTTCCTGGTGTAGGTGGCCGCCGTGGTGCACGGCCTCTCGGAGTAGAGGATCCCGAGATCGAGTTTGCCTTCGCCGTAGGTCTTCACTCCGGCGTACGTGGAGCCGGCGAAGAAGCCCTTCGGCGTCGTCGAATGCCCGTTTGGGTCGACCTGGAAGTCGGTCACGGATAAACCGCCGGAAGGTCCAGACCGGCCGACTGGTCGAGGCCGAGCATGAGGTTCATGTTTTCGATGGCCTGTCCCGCCGCGCCCTTTACCAGGTTGTCGAGCACGCCAACCGCAACGAGCATGCCGTTTCGCTCGTCCACGGACGGATGGACGACGCACATGTTGTTGCCGAGCGTCTGCTTGGTGTGCGGCGGGGTAGCACTGACATCGGTGAACGGCGCATCGGCATAGAAGTCGCGGTAAATGCCTTCGACTTCGGCTTTCGAGACTTCGCGCGTGAGTGGCGCATAGCAGGTGGCGTGGATGCCGCGCGTCATGGGGACGAGGTGGGGGACGAACGTCACCTTTGGGGTTGGGCCTTCGCGCAGGGCGGCCAACTCCTGCTGGATTTCCGGCTGGTGGTTGTGATTCGCGATCTTGTAGGCGCTCACATCCTCATTGACGTCGGCGTAGCCGTAGCTTCCGCCGGTGCCGCGGCCGGCGCCAGAGATACCGGACTTTGCATCGACGATGACCTGGGTGGAGACGACACCCGCGGCGACCGCCGGCGCCAGCGCAAGGATCGCGGCGGCGGGATAGCAGCCCGGGTTCGCGACGAGCGAAGCGCCGGCGATTCGATCGCGGTTCAGTTCAGGAAGCCCGTAGACCGCCTCGGCGAGGAGTTCCGGCGCGGGGTGCGGGTCGCCGCCGCTCATCCACTGTTCGAAGGCGCCCGGTTCGCGCAGCCGGAAGTCGGCCGCAATATCGACTACCTTGACGCCGGCGCGGACGAAAGGGGCACAGGCCTTTGCGCTTTCGGACGTCGGGAGGGCCGAGAAGACGACATCGACTTCGCCGTCGATCTCCTCGGTGATACGGAAATCGCCGTATACCGCCAGGTGGGGAAAGGCCTCGCCGAGGCGCTTGCCAGCCAGCGAACGCCCCGTCGCCGAAACGATTCGCGCCTCCGGGTGCTTCCAGAGCAGGCGGGCCGCTTCCATACCTGCGAATCCGGTAACGTTGATGATTCCGATGCGGTAGCTCACCTGAGAATTGTGCATTGACGCGCCTCAGCAGGCCAACTCTGTGACCTCGTTCACACGCCGCGGCCCGCACAGAGCCGCTAGAGTAACGGCAGATGTCTGAACTCGACCTGCGGTTCATCGGCACCGGGAACGCCTTCGCTCCGGGCGGGCTCTGCTGGAACGGATTTGTGGTCAACGAAAAGTACCTGTTCGAGGCTCCGCCGCAGGCATTGCAGGCACTCAACGTCATGAAGGCGGATCTCAACGCACTCGAAGCGGTGGTACTGAGCCATCATCACGGCGACCACTTCCTGGGCCTGCCGTTTCTGCTGCTGCAGTGGAAGTTTTCCAACCGCACGCGGCCGGTGCGAATCATCGGCCCTGCCGGGACGAAGAAACTTGCGGGCGAGATCGCAGAGGCCGTCTATCCTGGAGTCCTCGATACGACGCACGACATCGAGTGGGAAGAGTGCGGGCCTGGCGACCGAAGCAAGTTCGGCGATCTTCGTCTCGAGATGTTCGAGATGAAGCACGACGAACGGCTCTCGGGGTCGCTCGGCTTCGCCGCCGAGTTGGGGGGTGTGAAGTTCGGATACACCGGCGATTCGGCGATGTGCGAATCGGTCATCGAACTGGCGAAACGTTCTGACGTCCTGATTTCCGAATGCGCCTCGCGAGGGCAGGACCTTGATGTCCACATGAACATGGTGAAAGACATGCCGATCGTCCGAGCGGCAATGAAAGGCGAGAGCAAGCTCGTGCTTACCCACCTTGGCCCCGGCGTCGATGGTGAAGGGCTGGCAAACACTGTCGTGGCCCGGGATGGCGAGCGCTACCGTTTCTGAAAGACCCCGGTAGAATCCGGCCCACAAGGAGCATTGAATGGGACATCCAATGCGCGGGGCGACCGCGATCACCGGGTTCGGGATGACGCCGATGGGGCGCATCTACAAGTCGACGATGGAACTGGCAGCCGATGCAACGCGCACGGCGCTCGCCGATTCGGGATTGAAGAAAGACCAGGTTGACGGCCTGCTGATCAACGCCGGCATCACGGGGATGACGGGCGGCGGCCTGACGCTGGGACTCCAGAACTATTTGGGCATGCAGAACCTGCGACTGCTGAACCACATGAATGCGGCCGGATCCACCGCGGCCCAAATGGTTCAGTACGCGTCGCTGGCGATTGCGAACGGGATGGCGAACCACGTCCTCTGCGTTTTCGCGGATGCGCCGCTGAAGGACGGAACTTCGGCGGGGGCCGCTTATGGTTCGGCGGCGCGAAACCCGCAGCGGCCGCGCGGCATGGCGGGCCTTTACCCGGCCTCGGGCTACTACGGCGCGAACACGCCATACGCGCTTGCCGCGCGCCGGCACATGGCGGTGTACGGGACAACCCAGGACCAGCTCGGCCGGATTGCGGTCGGTCAGCGGCAGTGGGCGACGAAGAACCCGCTGGCACAGATGCGCGACCCGATAACAATGGAGGACTACCACAACTCGCGGTGGATCATCGAGCCGTTGCACCTGCTCGACTGCTGCCTGGTCTCGAACGGGGCCGTTGCGGTCATCGTGAGCTCCGCACAGACGGCAAAAGAGATGCCGCAACCACCGGTCTACATCCTCGGGATGGGACAGGGCCATCCCGGTGACCCGGCGAGAGACGGTTCGGAGTGGGAAACCGAAACCGGCGCTCAACTGGCCGCCAAGACGGCGTACACGATGGCTGGAGTTGGCCCGAACGATGTCTCGCAGTGCCAGCTGTACGACTGCTACACCTACACGGTCCTGGTGACGCTCGAGGATTACGGTTTCTGCAAGAAGGGCGAAGGCGGACCGTTCGTGGAGGATGGAAAACTCGGACCCGGCGGCAAACTGCCGACGAACACCGGTGGCGGCGAGCTCTCGGCCTATTACATGTGGGGAATGACCCCGCTTTCAGAAGCCATCATCCAGGGGCGCGGCCATGGCGGTGAGCGCCAGGTGAAGAACGACATCGTGCTGGCGACCGGAAACGGTGGAAGCCTGAGCTACCACGCGTGCCTCATCCTCAGCCCGCACGCGAATTGAGGTGTTGAAACATGAGTGAAGAGTTCCCCAGGCCCCTGCCTGAAGCAGACGAGACTTCCCGCCCCTTCTGGGACGGCGCGATGGACGGCCGCCTGATGCTGATGCGCTGCGCGGACTGCCACCAGTGGCGGCTGCCCTCCCGACAGCATTGCGACAACTGCCTTTCCGACGAGTTCACGTGGGAGCAAGCGAGCGGCAAAGGCACCGTGCGCACGTTCGGCGTGATGCACCAAAAGTACCACCCCGGATGGGCTGCGATTGCCCCGTACAACGTGACGATAGTTGAGCTGGAGGAGGGACCACGACTTCCGACGAATATCGTTGGCACGAGCAACGACAACATACGGGTCGGAATGCCGGTTATTGTCGAGTTTGAACAACATGAGGACGTCGCGTTACCGAAATTTCGCCCTGCGTAAACAAGAATGCATCAAAATGGCCGCTGCGCTTCACGTAACAACGATGGTTATGACTCGTGCTGCCATTTCTAGTTGACCGTTCGTTATAGTGGCGACCGGAACTGAGGAAACTGATGACCACGAACGGGCGATTCGGCATCACCCTCTGGAGCACCGACGTCTACCAGCTGGCGGACTTCCTGGTGGAGGTTGCCGGGCTGGAACCGGAGCAGCGGCACCCGGGGTTCGCCTCGCTCTTGGCCGGAGACGTGGTCGTCACGATCCACGATGACGAGTCGTACCGGGGCCATCCGTGGTTCGAGGCGCTCGCGCGGGAGGGTGTGGCCCGGGGCATCGGGGCAGAACTTCGCTTTGAGGTGGATTCGGCGGCGAAATCGTATGCGGCCGCATTGCGGCTTGGGGGCCAGTCGATCGCTCCCCCATTTGAGTACGAGAACACCCTCGAATGCCAGGTAATGGGCCCTGATGGTTATGTCCTGAGCCTATGGCAGGTATGGAAGTCTCCGACATTAACCTGAAATTCATTCATTTGACTCAAACTACCGCCGATTCTTCTGCTACGGTGATTGTGAAAGAACGCACATTCACTTAGAGGAGGCTCCAGAATGTTCATTCACCCATCCGCCCTTCAGCATCTCATTCCGGGTGATCCGTCCAGGGAGGCCTTCCATCGTGAAGAGTTCCTGGCGGCGAAGAAATCGGAAGCAAAGGCTCAGCCGGTCATCGACCACACGGCTCGAACGCGCGTCACGCTGCTTCGAGCGCGAGTGACCGCGGGCGTCGGCCGCTTCTTCATCTAGAACCGAAGAACGGCAGAAACTCACTCACCCCGTCCGAATCGGACGGGGTGTTCTGTTACCAGGCGGTCCACCCACCATCGACGACGAGCGTGTGGCCGGTGACGTAGTCGCTTGCGCCACCGGCGAGGTAGATCACGGCTCCCGCAAGCTCGTGCGGCTTACCCCACCGGCCCATTGGCGTCCTGGCCGTGATGAACTCACGGCGTTCGGGGTCTTCGAAGAGCGGCTTCGTGAGCTCGGTTTCGAAGTAGGTTGGCGCGATGGCGTTGACCTGGACGTTGCTCGGCGCCCACTCGATAGCAAGCACCTTCGTTAGCTGTTCGATGGCTCCCTTCGAGCTTGCGTACGCCGCCTGCGTCGCCAGGGCGATCCGGCCCATGATGCTCGAAATGTTGATGACCTTTCCGCTGCCCTGGGAGACGAGAATGCGCCCCGCCGCGCGTGCGCAGAGGAAGTAGCCCTCGAGGTTTGTCGAAATCACCTGCCGGTAATCGTCCAGCGAGAGGTCGAGGACGGGCTTGCGGATGTTGATGCCGGCATTGTTCACGAGGACATCCAGGCGGCCGAGGCGGCCGACGGCCTCATCGAAAAGGCGGTCGACCTGGGATTCGTCGGTGGTGTCGCAGGCGATGGCTTCCGAGCGGCGGCCGAGTGCCCGGATCTCGTCGCGAAGGGTCTCGATTTCGGTTGAGGTGCGGCTCGCGCCGACGACATCCGCCCCGGCGGCGGCCAGGGCGATCGCCATCGATCGGCCGAGCCCGCGCCCCGCCCCGGTGATGACGGCCACACGGCCTTTCAGGCTGAAGAGTTCGGTACCGAGCAGTTCCGGCTGGTCCATGGCCAGAATCTACTCGTAGCGGAGGGCCTCCGCGACCGGCACCTTGGATGCGGCGCGCGCCGGCAAGAACGTCATGAACATCGATGCCACGAAGGCGATGCCGCAGATGATGACAAGGTTGAGCCATGGCACGACGAAATCGATGTTGCGTGACTCCTCTCCGAATTCGCCGGAGATGAAGAGCGCCCAGGCCAACGACAGGCCGAGGCTAAGCCCCAGGAAGATGCCCGAAAGCGCTATGAAGCCTGATTCGAAGAGGAAGCTCAGCGCGACCATGCCGCGCTGGTAACCGATGGCCCGTAGCATGCCGATCTGCTGACGTCGTTCAACCACGGCGCGGGACGCGATTACCGCGAGAGCCGCGATACCGACGATTAGGCCGAGGCCCATGAACCCCTGGAACACCAGCAGGAATCCGTTTTGGAGCGCCTGCTGGTCGTCGAGGAGTTGCTGGAGCGAAGTAGCGGACGCCTGGACGAGGCCGGCCTCGATCGTCTTTGCGTAGGCTTTCGCATCTGTCCCCGGGGTCAGTTTCAGGTAGTAGCGCTGGCCCTTGGACTGAGGGAACAGGTCGAGGACTGTCGATTTGGACGTGACAATGCCGCTAAGGCCGTTGGGGTCCGCGAGTCCGAAGAAGGTATCGCCGGACTCTTTGACCTGGGCGATCACGGTGACCGTCGCTTCTTCTCCGGTTCCCGGGTCACGCAGTTTGAGCGTAAAGGGCTCGAAATCGTCATCCAGGGGGTTGAGGCGGAGGAGGTCGCTCGTTGGCGCCCCAAATCCCTGGGGGGTGGTGGTCAGCGACGCGGGAATGACGGCAAGGGTGGGGTCCTCTTCGAGGGCGTCCCACACTTCCCGATCCGTGGCATAGCCTTTTGCCCGGAACTTCATCGGAACTTTGTTCGATTCGAGGAAGGCCTGGTCGGCGCCGAAGATCTGGTAGCGGCTCCAGGGCGTCACGATCTTCTTGCCGTTATCGTCTTCGTTGTTCTTGAAGCCATCCTTGTTTTCGACCTGGGCCTCGTTGAGGCCCACGGTGCGGAGTTCGCCGGTGGCCTGAATCTTGCTGGCATCGGCGCCCGCATCCGTGATGGCCTGGGCAATGTCATCGATGGGGTTGTTGCTGTTGACTTCGCTCACGACATCGTAGCCGCCCTTGGTGTCCTCGTTGAGGAACAGTGCGGCGAAGTTCTTGTTGATGGTCGCCATCATGACCAGGGAGAACATGATCAGGCCGATCATCGCCATCGTCATTCCGGTCCGGAAGCGCGAAGTGAGCGGATAGGCCACGCCGGTCTTTAGGGCGGGGACGATGCGGCCAAAACGAGAGCCAAGCCGCGCGATGAACGGAAGGACGATGTCTGCGTTGTAGACGACGATGAAAGTGCCGCAGGTGACCATCACCATCCCGCTGAGGAAGAACATCTCGATATTTCCGTTGAGTTCTCCCGTGACGGCCTTCAGCCACTTCGCAGGCATGTACCAGATGGCGAGGACCACGAGGCTGACGGAGGTGAAGGCAAGCCGTTCTCCAATGCCGAAGTAGCGCATGGTGACCGCGACCCAGAGGGCGATGAGCGAGAAGCCAAGCAGAAAGAAGAACGACGAGTTGTGGTCGAGTCCGCCATAGGTGAGTGCCACGCCGGATATCCCGAAGGCGACCGCGACGCCCGCGCTCCAGGAAATCGGTACGCGCCACGTCTGGATCAAGGACACGACGAACGTGAGGGGCCAGACGAACAGCGCCGCGATACCCAGCCAACGCGGGAGGCCATCGGGCTTTCGATCACGCGTGAAGGTGGTGAGGCCCACGGCGATCCAGTAAGGAATGATGATGAGGATCCACCCGATGACCGGAATGCAGGCGCCAAGAATCCATGGCCACCTCGGCGGACGCTCCGTGGTCCGATGTTCTCGTGGTGCGGCCGTGTTCGAACCGCGAAGTGCATACACCCATGGGCTGACTAGTCCGATCAGGACCATCGGGATGCCGAGAATCATGCCAACGGCGCCGAAGAAGAAGAAACTGAGACCGATCACGAGCGCGAGCGCCGCGATGCCGTTGATGGCAGCCCGGTAGTAGCCGCGCCAGGTGGACGCCTCGGGGTTGATTGGCTTCGTTTCGGGCAGGTCGCGGATAGCGGCGGTGATATTGAGGCGGCTCGCGCGCCACGAAGAAATGAAAATGACGATGAAGGTCGCGATGACTCCCAGGCAGAACGCCACGACGAGGCTGCGCAGCGTGAACGTGACCGAGAGATTCAATCCGAGGCTGTCGCCGGCGAAAGCCTTGATGATCCCGATCATCGCGAAGGTCACCGCCATGCCTGCGACCAGGCCGACGATGGCCGCGCCCAGGTCATAACCCATGCCTTCGGCCAGGAAGGATTCGACCAGCTGGCGGCGCTTCGCCCCGACGGCGCGAGCCATGCCCATTTCCGGTTTTCGCTCGGCGGCGAGCATTACGAAGATCAGGAAGATCAGCAGGATGCCGGCAGCGATCGAAAAGAGCCCAAAGACCACGAAGATCGTCGTAAACGCGTTACCGATGAGCTCGGCGAAGCGCACGAGGTCGCTTTTCAGCGGCTGGATCTTGTAAGGCGTGCCGTCCAACGTCTTTTCGAACTTGTCGACGACCGCACTGGAATGGTCGAGGCCGCTCTTCACGCCGCCGGTGTTGGAAATGATGACCGCATCGGCATTCTGCCCGCGGCCGGTGAGCTGCGCGATCGAGTCAAAGTCGATTGCGCCACCGTTCGTGGCTCCAGGATCGATAGCCCCGGAGAGAACGCTGGTGGGGACGATGGCGACGACGGTGAACTCCACGGGTGCGCCCTGGTAGTAAAGCAGGACCGCGTCGCCGACTTTGCCGTCGATTTCGTCGGCAAGGTCTTCGTTGATGGCGATCTGGTTACCGCTGAGCGTCACGGGTTTCCCGGAGAGGTCCTTCAGACCGCCAAGGGCGGCCGCGTCCTTCACGCGGAAGCCGACGACGCGGGCAGACGGGTCGTTGAGTTTTGTCCGGGTGTCCTGGACGGGCAGCGTTTCCCGCTGGAAGGGCACGATCGCCTCAATATCCGGGTCGTTTGCGTACTGGGCCTGCCACTCTTCTACCGTCTGGAGAGGGATGACCTGCTCCTCGAGCGGCCTGGGCTCCTTTTCGGCATCCCAGGAAACCCATTCGTCTGCCTGGCCGAGGATCGAGTAGACCTCGGAAGTAACCGAACTGGTGAGGGTATCTCCGGTGCCGAAGGCGGCGCTCATGATCAGGGTGGAGAGCATGAGGCCGACAATGATCAGCGCGGACTGCGCCTTCCGGCGGGGAATGTTCCGGAGGCCGAGTTTGAACATGACCGGATTGCGGAGGGCGATAAAGGCGACGAACAGGAGGATGGCAACGGTGATCGCGAGGCAAATGCCCGCGATCAGGTTCATGGATACGCCGAAGAGTTCATTCATTTCGTTCGATACAGCCTAGTGCCCGGCTGCGACCGCCGCCATTTCGGACTGGCTGTCTTCACGAACGATCTGGCCGTCGGCCATGTGAATGGTCCGGTGGCAGCGGGCCGCGACCTTCGGATCGTGCGTGACGATCACACATGTCTGATGTTCGGCTTCGTTGAGTTCGACGATCAGGTCCATGATTTCCGTCGCGGTCGCGGAGTCGAGGGCGCCGGTCGGCTCATCGGCCCAGACGATCGCCGGCCGGTTGACGAGGGCACGGGCAATCGTGACGCGCTGGCGCTGTCCTCCGGAGAGCTGAGAGGGGCGCTGATTCGCCCAGTCGCGAAGGTTCACGCGGTCGAGCGATGTCAGCGCCTTTTCGCGCGCCAGCTTCGGCCGGGTGCCTGAAACGATGAGTGGAAGTTCCACGTTCTCGACGGCAGTGAGGACGGGAAGCAGGTTATAGGTCTGGAACACGAAGCCCATGTCTTTCGCGCGGAACTCTGTCTTCTTATCGTCCGGCATTCTCGTGATGTCCTGGCCGTTGATGGTGACGATGCCGGCATCGAAGTCATCCAGGCCCGAGAGGCTGTTCAGGAGGGTGGTCTTTCCACATCCCGATGGGCCCATGATCGCGACCATCTCGCCCTTCCGGACCTTCAAATCCACGCCGCGCAAGGCGCGCACCTGCACCATCCCGGTGTCGTATGTCTTCACGACACCGCGAGCTTCGATTACCACTTCGCCATTCGACGAGTTCTCAGCGCTCATCCAAACCTCCGCATGAAGTCCGAGCCTAGCGGCTGGCCCGGCGAGGCGAATCCCCCATTTGAAGGAGACCGCGATTTCGAGTTCGTGTCTTCCTTCGACTGTAAATCAAGCTTTCCGAACGGACTGTTATTCGGCGACCGTGATTTCCATTTCGAGCGGTTCGCCACTCTCTGAGAATCCCCATGCGTTCCACTTGCGCGATTCCAACGCGAGCTTCGTGCGGTCGAATTTGTAGACGGGCCTGCCGGACACGTCGACGCTGGAGAGGTTCTCAGGCCCTCCGGCCACCACCTGCGAGAAGATTCCCTCCGCGGCCGAAGCTATCGCCTCGATGTCGAAGCCCATGGCCCCTTCCGTGCGATAGGGAGCAAGGTAGCCAAGCGCAGTTCGCAGGAGTCGTTCGGTGCCAAAATGGTTGCCGCGTGTGAAGTGAACGAATGCCGCGGCGATCTGTATCAGACCTTTGTAGGCATCCCGTACCGGGCCTGTTTCGTATTGCCAGATCTCTTCGATGTGTTCGTGCGATTCGAAGAACCGGCCCGCGTTGAAATCGTCGCAGGCGCGCTGGAAATTGCCCGGGACCGTGATGGTCTTGGTGACAAGTTGCTTTCTGCGGCGGGTCGGTTGCATCGACTCGAGCCTACCTCAGAATTCCAGTGACTGTGCACGGAAGCCGGACCAGGGGCAGAATCAGCACAACCAGAATTTGGAGCAACCACGTGTCAGATAGCGATGCCGGCCACGGCCATGACGACCCAAACGCGGCGCCCATGCACCTGGATGTGCAGCGGACGTTCCCGACCGGTGCGGTCATCTTCTGCTATCTGCTAGCCGCAGCGGCGCTGATCGGCGGAGTGGTCACCGGGCTGACCATAATCGTGGACTGAGCGCAGTTTTTCGCTGAACTTCACGTAACGGGCCTGCATTAGCAGGCTCGATGTGTATCATCCACGAATGGACGCGCATCACGCCCAAGTTGCCCGACCAGGCTCGCGAGCGCTTTTGCGAGCGACGAAGTACGACGGCACCGCCCACTGGATCCAGCCATTCCAGGTTGTTTCGGACGATGGGAACCTGCTGATCACTTCGTACAAGGCCCGCACGCCGATCTACACCAGCCGCGGGGAGTTTCGCTCGCCCTACGATTCGCTCGTCTACTTTTGGCGCGACCGCTGGTTCAATGTTTTCCGGCTTTCACGACCGGGCTGCCAGCTTGCGCTCTGGTACTGCAACGTAACCACACCGCCTTCCTACGACGGGCAGCAGATCGGCTACATCGACCTGGATCTCGATGTCACGGTTCGACCGAACGGGTGCATCGACCTGCTCGACCAGGATGAGTTCGAAGAGCACCGGAAGCTGTACGGCTACCCCGAAAGCGTCATCGAACGGGCGGAACTGGCGGCTCAGGAAGTGGCCAACCTGGCCAGGGCCGGCGCCTTCCCGTTCAGCGAACGCTAGGGAACAACGGGGCCGGAACTTCTCCGTTCTCGGCTTTGGCCTGTACTCTGTTGATTCAATGCCCGATACCCGAACGATTCGCCAGTACCTTGCCGACCTCGTTGAGGTGGCCGCCAGGCAGGCCGTTGCCGCGGGCGAGCTGCCCGACGTACCACTCCCGGCCGCCGTTGTTGAGCGGCCCAAAGACGCCGCGAACGGCGACTTCGCCACCGCCCTGCCCTTGAGGCTCGCTCGCAGCGCGATGAAACCTCCGCTGGAAGTAGCGAAGGCAATTGCCCGGCACATCGCTCCCAACGATGTTTTGGATGCGCCCGAAGTCGCGCCCCCCGGATTCATCAACTTCCGGCTCTCGAACGCATTCGTCCAGGCCCAGGTGGAGCATGTGATCCGAGAGGGCGCGGCCTATGCCGATCTCGACCTCGGCAAGGGCAAGAAGGCGCAGGTGGAGTTCGTTTCGGCAAACCCGACTGGGCCACTTCACGTCGGCAACGGCCGTGGCGCGGCCATCGGCGACGCCCTGGCATCGGCGCTGACCGCCGCGGGCTACGAAGTCGAGCGGGAATATTACGTCAATGACGCGGGCACCCAGGCAGACACGTTCACGGACACGCTCTACGCGCGCTATGAGCAGCTCTTCGGGCGCGACGTCGACATTCCGAAGGATGGGTATCCGGGCGAATACATGACGGAACTCGCGACGCAGATCCGCGAGGAGGCAGGCGACAGCCTGCTCCAGCCGGAAGGTGAGACCACAGCACCCGGGCTGGGAGATCTCGGCATCGAGCTCATGGTCCGGCATATCCGCAAGACGCTGGATAGTTTCGGCGTGAAGTACGACCGCTGGTTCAGCGAAAAGTCCCTCTACGACCCTGAAGGTGCTTATGAGACCAGCATGGCGCTGCTTCGGGAGAAGGGACTGCTTGTCGACCGCGAGGGCGCGCTCTGGTTTTCCTCGAGCGAACTCGGCGAGGACAAGGATAACGTGGTCATCCGCTCGGATGGGCACCCGACCTATTATGCGAGCGACATTGCCTACCACTGGGACAAGCTGCTGAAGCGCGGCTTCGATGTGGTGGTCGATGTCTGGGGCGCCGACCACCATGGACACGTCAGCCGGCTGAAGACCGCCGCCAAGGCCGTGGGGGCGAACCCGGAATCACTGCATGTGTTGCTCTACCAGCTTGTCACGCTCAAACGCGGAGGCGAAGTCGTCCGGCTCTCCAAGCGAAGCGGCGAGATCATCACACTCGATGAACTCATCGAAGAAGTAGGCGCCGATGCCGCTCGCTTCTTCTTCCTGCTTCGATCGCCGGGCGCCCAGATGGACTTCGACATGGACCTCGCGGTGAAGCAATCGAGCGAGAATCCCGTGTTTTATGTGCAGTACGCACACGCGCGGCTGTCCTCGATCCTGGAACGGGGTAAGGAGCAGGGGCTCACACCGGACGGTGGCGACGTATCGCTGCTGAACCACCCGTCTGAGCTGGCGCTTGTCCGCGAAATGATGCGGCTGACGGACGTGATAGAAATCGTCGCGACATCGTTGGAGCCGCAGCAGTTGCCGCACTATGCGATGTCGCTGGCGACGGCATTCCACGCATTCAACGATGCGTTCAAGCAGGCGAATGACTCATCGCTAAAGGTGATCACCGAGGATGTGGCGCTCTCCCGAGCGCGGCTGCGACTGGTGCTCGCAGCAAAGATCGCGCTGGCGCGTGTCCTGGGGATCATGGGAATGACGGCGCCGGAGAAGATGTAGCGGGTTTCGGGACGGCGATGTAACCGTTCTGACTGTTGCCGAACATCGCCAGGCCTGCGGTTCCGTACTTCCAGATGTGGTGGGCAGCGATGGCGCAGCAGATCGCGTCGAGCCGGTCTTCGACTGACTTCAAATTAGCGATGGATTGCGCTCCGATGGGTTTGGTCAGGATGCCAGTTGGTTCCGCCGCAACCAGGCAGGGGAGTTCGCGTTCGGCGCACGTCCGGAGCAACGACTGAAGAGCCGCGAGCGGTTCGAGTCTCGATGCCATCCGCCCTTTCTTGTACTTGAGCGCTCGCGGGGAGCCGAGCAGGCTGACAGTCGTGGCATGGGGGAAGACCTCGAGCGCGTGACGGCCTGCCGAGCCTGGCGCCAGCGCGGAAGGGTCGAGGTTCCAGCCGTTCATTGCGAGGCTGCGGCCCAGACGCGGGCCTTCTTCGATGCCGTGGCGCTGGAGAAAGTCGGCGCGGGCAGCGTAGGCGTAAACGCCCTGGCGCCCGAAGGACCTCGCGAGTTCTGCTTCGGCATGCCGCGCTGGGCCAACGATAAGCGGGGCATCGATTCCAGCCACGACATCCGGACCAAGTTGGTGGAGCAACTCCGCAATCTCCAGAGCGCCTGCGGTGGAGTCCGTACAGGAGAGGGCGAGCAGCCGGGAATGCATACCGTCGCATTCCACGATGCAGACTCCGGTCGGCCTGCGGCCGCTCCAGGCGAGGTCGATACCGGCAATTACTACCATGCGCGAAGGCTAGGCGACGGGTAGCATCCGGGCCATGGACCTCCCAATCGGGCGCTCGGGAGCCGCAACCACCGATGTAGCGTCGCGCTGCGCTGACGCTGCCGACGCAGTGATCCGGCTGGGCTACGGGAATGCGTCTCTCGCGGGAACCAAAGGCCGCGGAAACGTTGTGACGGAGACGGACCTGGCCGCCGAACAGGCGGTGATGACGATTCTGCGGGAGGAGTTCCCCGAGCATTCGATCCTGAGCGAGGAGTCGGCCGCCGAGACGCGTTCGGACGGCTGGATGTGGGTAATCGACCCGCTCGATGGCACCAAGAATTTCTCCCAGGCGATCCCGCATTTCGCCTTCAATCTTGCCCTTTGCCTCGGAAGCGAGCCTGTGTTCGGTATCACCACCCACCCGTTGCTGAATGACCGGTTCGTGGCCAGCAAGGGCCATGGCTGCACGCTCAACGGACGGAAAATTTCGGTTTCCGACCGGAAAAGCGTGGCGGAATCGGTGGTGGCGTTCGACATGGGTTATGACGCGGGCAGGGCGGCACGGCAACTGGCGTTGGCGGCACACCTCTGGCCCGGGATGCAGAGCTTCCGAACACCGGGCTCCGCAGCGCTTGGGTTCGCCTATGTGGCGGCCGCAAAGTGGGACATCTACGTGCATTCCGATCTCCAACCGTGGGATGTGGCCGCCGGCCTCATCCTGGTGCGGGAGGCGGGCGGAGTGGTTCGGGACCGGCGCGGGGCGGAAGCGACGATCTTCTCCCGCGAGACGGTGGCGGCCAACCGTGAGGTGTACGAGGACTTCACGAAGCTCAGCGCCGGGATGCCGTGGGAATGACGACTGAGTAATCGCAAGAGAGGTGCTACGCTCGCTGGAGCATCTTTCGGGGGCGGCAATGACAACCATTTACGACATCGCGAGCGACTATGTTGACCAGATAGCAGTTCTCGACCCGATCGCCGCGACGGGCATCGGCGTCGAGGGCCACGACGCGGAAATGACGGACTTTTCGCCGGACGGCGTGGCTGCTCACTCCGAGCTTCGACGAGAAACGCTCGCGAAACTCGCCGCCGCACCGATCACGGGAGACCGCGACCGAATCGCGAAAGAAGCGATGGAGGACGTGCTTTCGCTGCGCGAGGAATTGGTGGCCGCCGGCGATCAGTACCGCCTCAGCGGGTTTCGCAACGCGGCGACGACCGTGCGCATGGCTTTCGACCTGATGCCACGCGCGACCGAGGACGATTGGGAGAATATCGCCGCCCGGCTGAACCTGGTGCCGCAGGGCATCGCGAGCTTCCGGATATCCCTTGAGGAAGGCCTGCGCAAAGGCGTGCCCACGGCTCGCCGGCAGGTAGCCCAGGCAATAAAGCAATCAGCTACGTACGGCGGCGCTGATGGGGGGCAGTCGTTCTTCCATGGCCTGATGAAGGCGTTCGATGCGGCCGGCATCGACTCGGACGGACTTCGCGACGACCTGGAACGGGGCGCGGGGTTGGCCGCCGAGGCGTTCCGGGCATTCAGCGACTATCTCTCCGAGAAGTTCATGGATCGGGCCGTGGAGAGAGACGGCGTTGGGCGCGACCTCTATCAGCTGTCTTCGCGCATCTATAACGGTGCAGTCCTGGACCTGGAGGAAACGTACGCGTGGGGCTGGGAGGAGCTGTACCGCATCGAGAGCGAGATGCGCGCGACCTGCGAAACAATCCTTCCCGGAGCAACCGTGGAAGAAACGAAGACATTCCTTGAAAACGACCCCAACCGTGCAATCGATGGCGTCGAGGACTTCCGGGTGTGGATGCAGGAACTCCAGGACCGGACGATTTCGGAATTGGCCGGCGTGCATTTCGACATCCCCGAACCGCTCCGGAAGATCGAGGCGATGATCGCTCCGCCGGGTGGCTCGCTCGCGATGTACTACACCAGCCCGAGCGAGGACTTCAGCCGCCCCGGCCGCACGTGGTACCCAACCGGCGGTAAGACGCGATTCCCGCTCTGGGGAGAGGTCAGCATCGCGTACCACGAGGGTGTGCCCGGCCACCACTTCGAGCGCGCGACGGCGAAGTACCTTGCCGCGGAACTCTCGAGGTTCCAGCGCCTGATGGGAGGTACCTCCGGGTATGTCGAAGGCTGGGCGCTGTACGCCGAGCGGCTCATGGGCGAACTCGGCTATCTCGAAAACCCGGACTACTACCTCGGCATGCTGCGAGCGCAAGCGATGCGCGCGGTGCGAGTGATCGTCGATATCGGCATGCATCTCGAGCTTGCAATCCCGAAGTCCGAAGCGTTCCACGGAGGCGAAACGTGGAACGCCGACCTCGGACAGGAGTTCTGCCTGCAGCGTTCACAGTTCCCGCCAGACTTCATGCAAAGCGAAGTCATCCGTTACCTGGGAACGCCCGGCCAGGCCATCAGCTACAAGGTCGGAGAACGCTGCTGGCTCGAAGCGCGAGAGGCCTCGAGGGCGCGGCAGGGTGATGCGTTCGACTTGAAGGAATGGCACCGGGCGGCGCTCAACCTCGGCCCGATGGGCCTGGCCCAAATGCAGCGAGAATTGGCCCGTGTCTGACGATCCCCGGAGTTCGATCGGGATGGTGGTGCTGCCGTCGATCGTCTCCGGCATCGGCGTGCTACTCGTGCTCATCGGCATTTTCATCGACCACGGATTCCTGCGGAACGTCTGCCTGGCGACGGGAGTGCTGCTCCTCTGGTCCGATTTCTTCATCACGATGGCCATCTTCCGGCGGACGGTGCGGACTATCGAAAGCCAGCTGGCGCGAATTGAATCGCGGCTATCCGATCGCTGAAACAAACAGGATTGCCAGCACCGCGGAGGTCGACGCGAGCAGGCCGAAGAGACCATCCGGCCCAAAGATGCGCACTGCCCTGCGGGCCATGACACCCGCCAGCATCACCGCTCCGGCGACGAGGATGGCCTGTGTGCCGGCCTTGGCGAAGAGCAACACCACGAAGGCGATGATGCCGGCGAGCCCGACCAGGCCAAGGGCAAGGTTCGCGGCACGCTCGGTGCCGAGGGCGTGAGCGAGACCGCGGACGTGGCTCTCGCGCGGGATATCGGGCGCCTGGTTCGCCAGGTGGAGCGCCAGCCCCAGGATCGCGCCGAGAGGGAACGCGAACCAGAGCAGCGAATCCCAGCTGTCGAAGGCGACGAATACCCAGGTGGGGATGAGGGGGAAGGCGACGGCGAACGGCAGCCAGCTGAGTGGCGTCCGCTTGAGCTGGACATCGTAGGCGAGACCGCAGGCGAGGCCGGCCATACCGATGAGCCAGGCGGGGAGCGGCAGCGCTGACGTCGCAAGCAACCCGCCACCGGACAGCGCAGCTACGAGAATCAGCGCGGTTCGGCGCGAAACGAGCCCTCGCGGGATCGCTTTCCATGGCTTGGCGGCCGCGTCGTCGGTTGCGTCGACGAGATCGTTCGCGACACCGATGGCGAACTGGTAACAGAGCATCCCGACTCCGAGCGGTACCACGATTGAGAGCGCGGGCGTTGAGTCAGCGAAGAAGGTCATGGCGACGGTCACAGCCGTGACGACCAGGGACGGGAACGGATGGAACAGGCGGACAAAAGAGTGCCACGGCGGCGGGAGTTTCAGGGAAGATCTGGCCAGCTCCGGATTGCGGAGTTTCGAAGCCTGCGGACGCTTGCGTTTGGGCACGTTTGGCAGTCTACCGGCGAATGCGATTCACACGATTGGCCGCGCTCTCTACACTTCGCGGCGTGAAAGCAGAGATCATCGCCATTGGAACCGAGATCCTTCTCGGAGAGATCATAGATACGAACAGCGCCTACATCGCTCAACGCCTGCCAGAACTCGGCATTGACCTGTATTACAAGTCGGTGGTCGGCGACAACATGGGGCGGATCGTCGAGACGTTCGACCGCGCCTGGAACCGGTCGGACATCATCATCTGCACGGGGGGGCTTGGCCCTACGGAAGACGACATGACGCGCGAAGGCATTGCCAAGGTGCTCGGCGAGACCCCGTTTGTCGATCCCGACCTCGAAACACGGTTGCGGCAGTGGTTCAGCGGGCGCGGATATCCCATGCCGGAATCGAACATCAAGCAGGCGTGGCTCATCCCGAGCTGCCGCGCAATCGACAATCCTCGTGGAACGGCCCCCGGATGGTGGGTGGAGCGCGACGGCAAGAGCATCATCTGTATGCCGGGCGTGCCGCCCGAGATGGAGCGGATGTGGCTGAAGGAGGTCCAACCCGAGCTCGAGAGGCGCTCGGACGGCCAGGTGCTGGTCACGCGGACGATAAAGACTGCTGGCATCGGCGAAGGCACGGTCGATGAGATGGCGAAGCACCTGTACGAAACGCCGGGCATTGGCATCGGCACGTATGCGCGGGCCGACGGCGTCCACCTCCGCATTGGGGCGAAGGCGAACACGCGCGAAGAGGCGTGGGAGAAGATCCGGCCGATCGAAGAGGAGATGAACCGCGTCTTCGGGACTGCAATCTGGGGACGCGATGAGGACACCATGGAAGGCTACGTCGCCGACCGGATGCACGAGCGGCGGACCACGCTGGCGGTCATGGAATCGTGCACGGGCGGGCTGTTCTCGAACACGCTGACTGATGTGCCCGGGGCGAGCGAGTACTTCCTCGGCGGGTACGTCACGTATTCGACACAGCAAAAGATCGATCTTGGAGTGCCGGCCGATGTGATCGAGGAGTTCGGCGTGGTAAGCCAAGAGACTGCAAAGGCCATGGCCGCGGCGGCGCGGACGAAAGCCGGAGCGGACTTCGGGGTTGGCATCACCGGGGTGGCCGGGCCAGACCCGGAGGACGGGATCCCGCCCGGAACGGTGCACGTGGCGGTGGCGACACCGGAAGGCGGATCGCACGTGCTGAGTATGACCATGAACCAGGGCCGGGCGGCAGTGAAGCGCCGCGCGGTCACGACAGGGTTGTTGCTGCTTCGACGGGCGCTTATCGGCGAAGCCAGGTAGGCCCTCACCCCCAACCCCTCTCTCAAGGCTGGGAGAGGGGAGTCTATTGATTCGATAGGAGAAACGAAATGAACAGTTCGAACGAGGAAGTGATCACGAGCTTCGTGAAGGAGTTCGATGTGGCGGCGCCAGACCCGCAGAAGGTGGGGGCGTATTTCACGGATGACGCGGTGTACCACAACATCCCGATGGCGCCGATCAATGGTAAGGCCGCGATCATGGAAACCATCGGCAACTGGAAGGCGATGATGGCCTGCAACGGCTGGGAGATCGTGCGCCAGATGTCCGATGGGAATGTGGTGATGAACGAACGCGTCGACCGGTTCACGGCGAACGGCAAGCAGATTGCGCTGCCGGTGGTGGGAGTGTTCGAGCTGACGGACGGCAAGATTTCGGCGTGGCGCGACTATTTCGACCTCGCGCAGTTCCGCGCTCAGTTCGGATAGCCGAACATGCGCATTGCGGATTCGCAGGTGCACCTGTGGGCGGCGAGCACTCCCGAGCGGCCGTGGCCGGAGGGCCGGGAACGCGAGGCGCAGCGTGCGTATCCAATCCTGAAGGAGACGCTGCTGCTGCAGATGGACCAGGCGGGCGTGGAGCGGGTGGTGCTGGTGCCTCCCAGCTGGGAGGGCGAACGGAACGACCTGGCGCTGGAGGCGGCGCAGATGTACCCGGACCGCTTTGCGGTGATGGGTCGCCTGGACCTGAACAACCCCGCGAGCCGCGACCTCGTGCCGACCTGGCGCGAGCAGCCGGGGATGCTCGGGATGCGATTCACGTTCCACAACCGCCACAACGAGCACCTCCTGACCGATGGGTCCGCGGACTGGCTGTGGCCGGCAGCCGAGGCAGCGGGAATACCGCTGATGGTGCTGGTGCCGGGGAATCTCGATGTTCTCGACCGGATTGCGGCGGCGCACCCGTCGCTGAAGCTGGTTATCGACCACGTTGGGGTGCGGTTGCGGCCGGCCGACGACCCGACGGTGTGGGACGACCTTCCGGCGGTCTGCGCGCTGGCGAAGCATCCGAACATCGCGGTGAAATCTTCCGGGATGCCGCACTGGTCGAGCGAGCCGTACCCGTTCGCCGATGTGCACGGCCACCTGCGTCAGCTGTTCGATGCCTTCGGGCCGAAGCGGATGTTCTGGGGCACCGACCTGACGCGGATGTCGTGTACCTATTACGAGTGCATCCATATGTTCACCGACCACCTGCCGTGGCTAAAAGGCGAGGACCTGGAGTGGGTGATGGGGCGCGGGGTGTGCGAGTGGCTGGGGTGGAGGTGGTGAACCCATTTCGGATTGTGGATCTCGGATTGGGGAACTGAGGGCCTGATTTGCGATTGACGATTTTCGATTTGCGGTTGGCGAGGCGAGGGCGTGTCCCAAATTTTTTTTCTTAGTGTTGGAGAAGTCAGAAGAAGTCTTCGCAGGTTCGGGAGGGGAGACTTCTTGGGAGACTTGTTCCTCGTGTGACTGTCGTATGCCGGCGGGCGGTGGTGGGGATTTTCGATTAACGGTTTCTGGTTGACGGTCCGGTGAGAGTGACTGCCGGGAGGTTGCGGACTCCGGGAGAAATCGAATTCGCGTTGTTTGTGCGAGTCATCCCTCACCCCCCAGCCCCCTCTCCCAAGTCTGGGAGAGGGGGAGTTTTGGCGATCCATGGTTTCTGCGATGGCGATTTTCGATTGACGGTTCTGGCGCGCATGGGGTGAGGGTGGCGGGTGGGTCGGTGAAGGTGGAAGGGGTGGTTGGCATCCTGGGGACAGCCGGGACAGGGACCCTGTTGATTTAATCCTCATTGACGAAATTGCGATGGAGTGATTGGCTCAGGGAGCGGTCAATTGGAAGACACGCGATACAAGACGTTCTGGCGCAGGTTCGGGGCACTACTGATCGATGGCGTTGTAATCCAGTGCGCATTTGTAGCGTCGTTGATATTCGTCTTGGAAGCGGCGGCAGTCGTGTCGTTCAGATGGCCAAATCTGTTTGGTTACTCCCTTATCACATGGTATTTCGGATTCTGGGCGGTCGCCCAAACGTATTTTGTCGGCATGCACGCCGCATACGGCAGGACCCTAGGAAAAGCCGCGACCGGTATTTCAGTCGTCATGGCCGCCACCCACCAGCGACCTGGAATGGCCGATGCGTTTCTGCGGAACGGCCCGTGGATCGCTCTGAATATGGCTTTGCTGACTGTTCCGGTGTTCATCGTAAGTGGCGAAGTCTCCGGCTTTGCGGCGGCGGTGACTCGTAGTGCCGTCAACGTTGCTTTCTGGGCTCTACTTCTCGCGGAGCTAGCGGCGATGTTGCGCGACCCGCATGGGCGGGCGCTTCACGACCGTTTGGCGGGCACGATCGTTGTGAAGTCGAAATACTTGTCAGCCGACCGGCCGGTCCAGGCGTCAACTTCAAGCGTGGCTCCCGGAAACCTTGGGGGCTAAGCACTCAGACGGGCTCGATCTCCCGTCATTCTCTGGGTCGTACCCAAGCCATGAAAGGCGGAACTGCTACCTTTCCGGACTACCGCAGCCCCGGGAGGACCTCTTCGACGAAGCGTTGTTCGGCGCGGGCCGCTTCGTCGGGGTTGGCGCCGGCTGAGCTGCCGACGACTACAAGGCGGGTGAGGCCGAGGGCGGCGAGAGCCTTCAGGCGTTCGAGGCAGTAGTTGGGCGGGCCGAAGATGCCGAATTCACTGGCGAACTCGGGGGTGATGACGGCGGCCTGGGGGCTGCCGGCGCGGCTGTGACGGGTCATGTCGTAGGCGTGGTGGATGCCTTCCATCACGCGCTTCTCTTCTTCGGTGGTGGGGCCGACGGCGCTGCCGTGCATCGCGGAGAAGCGAGCGAAGAGGGAGACACCGCCTTCGCCGAGGTGGCGACCGACTTCCGGGTCGTCGTGGACGACGACGTTCACGTACGCGCCAAAAGGCATCTCCGGTTCGAGGCCGGCCCTGGTGCGCGCGGCGCGGGCGGTTTCGATGCCCCACTGGATGCGGGCAGGGTCGGCGCCGACGGCGAAGGTGATGGCATCGGCGTGCCGGGCGGCCGCGGCGATAACCTTCGGGCCTGTGGCAGCGACATCGACAGGGACCTTGGGATAACGGCCCGGACGGATCCATTCGATACGGCTGGCGGTTGGCTGGTTGGCGAGCCGGAGGGCATCGAAGTTGCCCGATTCCTCGAACGGGACCTCGTCTCCGCGAAGATAGCCCTGGAGCCGCCAGATGTAGTCTTCGAACTTCTTGACGGGTGATGGCGAGAATCCGAGGTGGGCGAGAGCGGAGTCGCCACGTCCGATGCCGAGGGCGGCGCGGCCCTGTGAGACCGCCTGAACTGTCGCGATAGCGCAGGCCGTGACGGCCGGGTGGCGGGTGAACGGGTTGGTGACGCCGGTGCCGAGCTTGATGCGTTCGGTGCCGGTGGAGGCCATTGCGAGGCCGATGTAGCAATCGCCGGAGAGGTTCTGCGAGTCGACGGTGGTCATGCCGTCGTAGCCGGCGGCTTCGGCGCGTTCCGCGCGGCGGGCGATGGCCGACGGAAGGCCGGCGGAGTTGGTCCAGATTTCGAGCATTCCCTCATCCCCCAGCCCCTTCTCCCATGTCTGGGCGAAGGGGAGTTGTTTCGTCGTGGATTCTGTCACAGTTCCCTCATCCCCCGGCCCCCTTCTCTCAAGTCTGGGAGAAGGGGAGAACGCTGCGTTCGGGGTTATTGGCTCGAAGGGGGCGGACCGGTTGCTCAGGCTCTCGGTTCGTTAGTCGGACGCGAACGGCTGACCGCCAACGGCTAATGGCGCATCGCAATTGGTCAGCCGCGGGGGAGGCCGAGGCCGCGGGTAGCGATGATGTTGCGCTGGACCTCGCTGGTGCCGCCAGCAATGGTGCGGGGGACTGTGGTGAGGTAGGTGAGGGCGAACTGGGCCTGGAGTTTCGCGAGTGGCGAGCCGGGCATGAGTGCGCCGTGCATGCCGAGGATGTGGAGCCCTGTGTTGGCGATTCGCTGGTCGAGTTCGGAGAGGAAGAGCTTGAGGAGGCTGGCTTCCTGGTTGGGGACGCCGCCGGCCGCGAGCATGCTGGCGACGCGGTAGCTGAGCATGGTGACCACGCCGACTTCGATGGCGTGGCCTGCGAGCCGATGGCGCTCGGCGGTGGAACCGCCACCGGTCTCTCGGAGGTAGGCACAGAGGTCATCGACGGTACGCCGGGCGCCGCCGGCGTTGGCGATGTTCGATCGTTCGAGGTCGAGAGTTGTCGTCGCGAGGTACCACCCGCGGTTAACTTCGCCGAGAAGGGAAGCTGGCGGCATGCGGACGTTATCGAAGAAGAACTGGCCAAAGCCCTTGCGCCCGGAGATGTTCAAGAGAGGCTGGAAACTGACGCCGGGAGACTTCAGGTCGAGTACGAAGTACGAGATCCCGCGGTGCTTCGGCGCGTCGGGGTCGGTGCGAGCGAGGAGGTACATCCAGTCGGCGTAGTGGCCGTGGCTGGTCCAGATCTTGGTGCCGTTCAGGATCCAGTCATCGCCGTCGCGGGTGGCGGTGGTGGAGAGGCTCGCGAGGTCGGAGCCGCTGCCGGGTTCGCTGAATCCCTGGCACCAGACGACGTCCCAGTTGGTTATGCCGGGGAGGTGACGCTTCTTCTGCTCTTCGGTGCCCGCGATCATGATGGTTGGCCCCGCATAGCCGACCGCGGGGCCTCGAGCGCCGTTGGGGGCGCGGGCGTAGGCGAACTCGTCGCTGAAGACGAGTTGCTCCACGGCTCCGAGTTCCATGCCGCCGTAGGCAGCGGGCCATGCCGGGGCGATCCAGCCTTTCGCTGCGAGGAGCTTGTTGAAGGCGCGGAGCTCGTCCGGGCGCTCCTCTTCGGAGTACGGAAAGCTCTCGATCTCGGGGCGCATGACGGTTGAGAGCCAGGCGCGGGCTTCGTCGCGAAGACGTTCCTGTTTCGGGGTGAGCCGCAGATTCACGGTCGCGAGTATAGAGGGGTTAGCGAGCCGCCAGTTGTTCGAGGGTGGGAATTGCCTCGGTGATGCTGGAGACGCGGTGGATGTTCGGACCCGAGAGCTTGCGGTTTCGCTTCCAGTCGATGAGGAAGACAGCCTCGACGAGTTCGGCGGCCCATTCCGCGGTGAAGGGATCGTCTTCGAAGTGGGCGAGCGGCTCGAGTTCGCCGAGTTTTCGCGCCTTGAACTGGGCGGATGTTTCGTCCCAGTGGGGACGGATATGGAGGGCGGGGACAAGGCCGAAGTAGCGGTCGAACCATGCGGTCGTCAGGTCGCGGGCGGGCTCGCCGCGGGCCGTGAGTACCGCGCATTCAAAGTGTTTAGCGACACTGCGAAAGCCTTCGACGGCGCCGGGCATGGGCTTTCGGAATTGGTAGCGCCAGCTCTCCGTGCGCCAGAGGATGCCTTTCTTGCCGGGCGCGTCGCGGCGCTTGCCCTTGCCAGTGCCGGGGTTGATCCCGAACGGCGGGCGGCAAAGGACGCCATCCATGTCGAAGGTCACCAATCGGCGGTCGGGCATGCGGAGGATGCTATACGGACTGGCGCGTAGGTACCGTTTCGGCCAGCGTTTCCCGCTGGATGGACTTCCTCGATGCGTGTTTCCTGGCAGCGGCTGCATTCGCAGCGGGCGCGATTAACGCGGTCGCGGGTGGCGGTTCGCTGGTTAGCTTCCCGGCGCTGCTCGGAGTCGGGTACGCCTCGAAGACTTCGAACGTTACGAACACGGTGGCGCTCTGGCCGGGATACATCGGCGGTTCGTATGGCTACCGGGGCGAACTGAAGCGCCAGCGGTCGAGGATCATCGCGCTGACCCTTCCGAGCGTCCTCGGGGCCCTTGCGGGATCGGTGATCCTGCTGGGGACTTCCGAGTCGTTCTTCGATAGCCTCGTCCCGTTCCTGATCATCTTCGCCTGCGGGTTGATGGTGATTCAGGACAGGCTGGCGCTCTGGGCGCAGAGGCACCGGATGGCAGCGCAACCGGGCGATGCGGTGCCCATCGGGCTGCATATCGCCGTCTTCTTCCTGGCGGTCTATGGCGCGTACTTCGGGGCCGGACTTGGAATCATCACGCTGGCCTTCCTGGGAATCTTGCTCCCGGATGAGTTGCAGCATTCGAACGCGCTGAAGGGGCTACTCTCGGCGCTGATCAACTTCGTGGCGGTGGTGTATTTCGCGCTCTTCGGGCCGGTGGAGTGGGCGCCGGCGGCGGTGATGGCTGTGGCTGCGCTGGCGGGCGGCTACCTCGGTGTGGACGTGGCTCGGAAGCTGGGGAAGCGGTGGCTGAGGATCACGGTGGTGGCGTACGGGCTGCTGGTAGCCGGCGTCTTGCTGGTTAGCTAAGGGTGTTCGCGCAGAGATAGGAAAAGCGGGGCTGGAATCCAGCCCCGCTTCTGCGAAGGGTTGGTACGCGCTGGCGCTGTTAGCGGCCGGCTGTTCCTGCGAGCGCGTTTTCGTGCTCGGCGATTGCGCGAGCGATTTCGGATTCGGTTGACGTCGGAACCGTAATCGGACCGAATTCGGCGATCCAGGCGTCCTCGGTGAACGCCGCCTGGGCGGCTTCCTTTTCAACACCACTCATTGGCTCAGTGAGGGATGGAGAAAGGACGATCGGACCGAATTCGGCGATCCAGGCGTTTTCCGTCTGAGCCAGCCAGTTGTTGTACATCTCCTGATCGCTTGGCGGCAGGCTGTACGACGGGGCGAGCGCGACGTGGCCGAACAGTTGGTCCCACACCATCTCGGTGAAGTCTCGTTCGGCTGAGGCGACATCCGCGGCCGAAACGGCCGGACTGATCGAGGGCGCCAGCGCCGTTGATGCGGACGCCGAGGACGAGTTGTTCGACTCATCGGCGAAGTAGCGTCCGGCGGCGAAGGCCGAGACGGCGACGAGGATGAGGACGAAGAGGTAGATGAGGGTTCCGCTACCGAAAGCGGGACGTGTTTGCGGTTGGGTATTCACTGTTGGTGCTCCTTGTCCCTAGTTGGCGGTTCCGCGGCGGTGCCAGCTCAGTCCCCAGGGGAGATGCTTGCTGCGCGGGAGCCGGGTTCGTTCACGCTCTTCGTTGGCGGCCTTGACTGCAGATCGTTCGAGCTGCAGGCGGGTTACGAGGCGGTCGTAATCCGCAACATTGGCCAGGGCTTGTTCTTCGAGGGTCATGTCGAACATTTGCGGGTTTCCCTTCCTTTGACTTGTCTGAGCCGGCTGGTCCAGCGCCAGTGGCAATATGTTCCTCATGCAGAAGGGGCAATATGACGTAATTCACTTGGCTTCAAAGCAGTGTGTGAAGCGGTTTGCAAATGTGAAGTAGGAGTCAGAGGGGGTGGGGGAGGGCTTGGCGAGGCGCGGTACGAAATCCCTCGTGGCCCGAGCGCCCGGACGAAAAATCAGTGCAGGAGAAATGCCGAAGAAACGCCGCTAGTTCGAAACATGGGTCCAGTTGAGTTCGAACAGGTGGACAGGCTCTTCGAGGCCGCGAAGAATCTCCTCGCCACGGTCCGAGAACAAGAAACCCTTACCGTGGGCCAACTCGCGAACCACGTTGGAAAGCAGCACCTGGCCGCCTCGAGCCTGCGCGGCGACCCTCGCGGCCGCGATAACGGAAGTCCCGAAAAAGTCGTCGTCTTCACTTACCGGTTCCCCGGCGTTCAGGCCGATGCGAATCTTTAGAGGCTCACCGGGGCGTTCCGCGAACACCTTTTGGAGGTCCGCCGCCCAATCCAATGCGGCTTGCGCCGAGTCGAAACAGGCCATAAAGCCATCGCCCTGTGATTTGACGATCGTTCCGCCGTACCGGCGGATTGCATCCTTTGTCATGCGTTCGTGTTCACGGAGCACCGACCGGCCGGCTGGATCTCCGAGGCGCTGCATCATCTCGGAGTGATTCTCGATGTCGGTGAACGCGATGACCTTGAGCGATCCGCGGTGTTGCCTTGGGCGGTTTTGGACTAAGTCTTCGCGCCCATCCAGGAAGTCGATAACCGTGTCAAGCGTCGTATCGAGCATCCCGCCAAGGGGCGCTGAGTCAACCATGGCGAGCCGGGCGTGCGGAATTTTGCCCGCCACAGAAGTCACGTGCTGAGGGCTGACTATCGGATTATTTCGCGCCTGAAGCACCAGCGTAGGTGCGAAAATGCTGGCGAGGTCATCGGAAGCGTTGAATTCCGAGACCGCCCGTAGCCACTGCGGACGGACGGTCTCCGGCGTTGATAAAAGTAATGTCTCGTGCAGCTTGGTCTGCAACGCCAGGGGAACGCCTAGCAACGACATGAGTGTGGTGGCGAACAAGCCAAAGTCGGCCGAAGCCAGTTCGAGAACCTTCACCAGCGGGGAGTTGGCCTCCATTACACGAAAGTCAACGCACGGGTTAGCGAGCACCAGTTTCGACACGGCGGAGGGGCATCGGGCGGCGAAAGCCGCTGCCGGAGCGGCACTCGGACCCCAGGCATAGACATCGATCGGCGCTTCGCCGAGTTCACGTGCGACAGCCTCCATATACGACACCTGGGCCGATTGCGACATATCGGCGGGGCCTTCGACCGAAAGCCCGGTGCCCGGGAAATCGAAGTTGATCACGGTTCGGCGGCTGGCGATCCGGCCAACGAAGCCGACTTCTCCCATCGCCAGTGCGGTGCTGCTCAGGCCCAAATTCTCCACAACGAGTACAGGGCGCCCGGCGCCACGTGCTGTAAAAGCGACTCGAACACCCCGGGACGTTGTCGCGAAACGCACCTGGGTGGTGCTCATGCAGCGACCTGACTGTCGGTGCCTGAATGGGACGCTCTGGGGCGCGATTCGTTGGACATAAGCCTTTCGCCACTCGGAATCGTTGGGAGTATATGCCATCGCGCAACCCGCCAATCATTCAGTCGTCATCGACCCGAACCATCACCGAAGAGTGCAATGGCAATCCTCCACTGTTGTACGACGGCGAACGGGAACATAGAATGCCGAATCCCAATGTCACGGGCAGCGTTGCCGCACGCCTGCCCGGGTTTCAAATCGAACTCTGAGATTCTGCCAATGCCAACGACTCCGACCTCTGGCACGGCCCCCAAACGGGAATTCGACACAGGCATGATGGTGATCAACGGAATTGGGAACCACCCGCCCACGCAAACGTTGGAAGCCATCACCGAGCCCTTATTGGCGCGCATGCGTGCCGAACGAGTGCTTCAAGATGCCACGGCGATCCAAGTCGGCGACGCTGACGAGCCGGGCGGGAAATTTGATGCGATCGATGTCCGCTACACGCGAAGTCCGAGAGACCAAACCGTACGGCGTCTTCTCATTGTTGAAGGACGATGGCAGGGCCTCTACAGAAAAGCAGACGAGCGAAAGATGTCGGCATGGATTTACGCCCGGCAGGCGGGGATGATCCTCGAGATTGTTAAGTACCTCGCAAGGTCGTGGGGCGGCCTGTTGCTTTCAGCTTCGTTTATCGCAATGTCGGGGACCGCAATTTGGCTCGCTGGCTCCAATCCGGAGGACCCCAAGCTAGGGGTCACCTTGATCGCCCTTGGTGTGCTGGTGCTCGTTGGGTTGGCACTTCTGGACGCTCCCCTGGAATTACCGAAGTGGGCGACCCTGAAAGACCGCAGTCGAATTTCCCGTCCATCGGCGGTGGTCCTCACGGGGATAGGCCTCGGCCTCGCAGTCTGGGGCGTGTCCCTGATAATGCTTTCGGATCCCTGGCAACCCCCGTGGATTGTCGCCTTCTCAGGGGCGTTGCTCATTTCCGCCGGTAGTTCTTTCTCGGTCGACGTCGAAGATTTCTGGAATACCTCCAAAGGCAGTGTTGGGATAAAGGAGACATCTCTCAGGAAACTTTCGGCATTGATTAAGATGTCTATGCTTTCGCCGGTATTCCTTGTGTATACATCTATGCGAGCGTTTATCGTCATCGGCGCTCTTGTGGCAATTGCCGTGTTTTGGATCTTAGTTCCAGTGATTCGGCTTTTGGCATCTTTGCCGTTTACATCAAGGTTTTCATGGTGGATTTTCGGCAAGTTTGAGACAGCACTCTATACGACGGGTTTCGCTGATATGGAATCCGTGTTGAACAACCACGTGTCGGCAACCGCCATGCGAGCGCGGCTGAGAAACGGCCTGCGGGCGACGATGGCAAACGTTAAGCCGGGCCGGCCGATTACCGTGGTGGTCCATTCAGGCGGGGCTCCGTCGGCGTGGGAGCTATTAAGTTCGGATAGCCTTCGAGAGGAACTCAAGAGCAACAATCAGGGGCACCGGTTCCATTTCCTCACGGTCGCGCCCGGCTTGAACTGGGCACGCCGTGGAGCGAACGATCGAAATGCGACCCGCATAGACCAGCCCCTGGTGCGTTGCGGACCCGCGCTGCAGACCAAGACGAAATGGCTCAACGTGTATTCCACGTGGGACCCCACACCTCATGGCCCCCTCAAAGTCGATGAAGAGCCGTTCAGAATCGATGGGGAGTGCACGTGGCAACCGCTCCTGGGACCGGACCCGGATGACGCCCCGGCAAGACCGCCTGGTGATGCTGACCCTAACGGTGTGAAATGCGGATATGAGGCGCAGGCAAACATACAGGTACGGAATCTCGGCGCTCCGGTACGTGAGGAACATCGGGAGTACTGGCATAACCAGGAACAGGTAGTGCCCCTCCTAGGCTTTGCGATTGACAAGCATATGGAGTGGTCCAGACGGCATACCGAGCCCCGTTGGAGAAACTACTGGGCCAGTGTGCGGCTCTTGCTTGTCTCCTCGCTCGTGCGCGTGCGATTAGTGTTGGTAGCGTGCGTAGTGGCAATCCTCATACTTTGGTTCCACGATGGAGACCCCTTCCAGGCCCTGCTGGCCACACCATATGATTTCGCCTACAAACAAGTAGACCTTCCGATCGTCCCATCATTTCGTCTTTCCGATATCCTAGACGGGGATTTGGCGCTCAAAGCAGCGTGCAAAGACAGTGATTTCCAGACACACAACGCGGAAACCTGCTCCCAGTTTTCCGATGCAAGCGGCCAGATTTCCGGTGGAAGCGGCCCTGTCAACAGATTTCTTGTCTTCTTTAGCGTGCACGATAATGCCGGCGCGATACTGACAATATTATCCATCGCACTACTGGCCTACTTAGTAATGAATGTATATACAAACCTATTTTGGGCACAACTCGCTCGTGGACCGTTGCCATACGGAGACGGTGGCATAGAGCACTCTCGAGGATTCATAGGCCCCGAACGCGTGGGTGATCGTTTCAAATTCAAATGGGTGTCCACATTCTTTATCGTTGTCGTCGTGCCAACAATTATCTCTTCGACATTGTTCCTATTCAATATCCCGTTCGAAGTCCGTGTCGCGGTTGTGTCGTTGTCCTTGATCGTAGGTCTTTTTGAGTTCGGGGCACTCTGGAGATGGGTTCTCGCGGCGAGAAGCGGAAATTACGAATCGCTGCCCTTCAAGTGCGAGCTTGGCCGACGGTCCTCGAAATCAGCCCCCTAACAGCCCATCGCCTATAATTGGGCTCCACGCTGATTTAGGAGCCTTCGATGCTGTTCTCTGTTCGTCTTGTTTCGCGCCAGCCCGGCGATATGTCTCCCGATGCCTGGCAGGCGGTGGTTGGTGAGCAGCTGTCGGCCGTGAAGGCGCAGTATGACCAGGGCAAGATCCGGGCAATCTATCGCGAGACGGGCGTTGGAGTGCTGGCGATTTACGATGCGGCCGATGCGCGGGAGATGGACCAGTTGATCGCGGGGCTGCCGATGGCGCGCTTTTTCGTCGATACCACGGTGCATCCGTTGTGGGACATGGTGCCCGCGCTCCAATCGGTTTAGGCTTCGCATCGATGTCGATGGTGTCACCGGAGGACTTCAAAGGCGCGCTGGGTTCGTGGGCTTCGGGCGTGACCGTTGTTACCACGCGTCTCGGCGATGAGGTGTATGGGATCACGGTGTCGAGCTTTTCGTCGCTTTCGATGGAGCCCCGCCTAATCCTCGTGAGCCTGCAGGACAGCAACCACTTGCCTCACATGATCAAGAAGTCGAAACACTTCGGGGTGAGTATCCTCGCGACGGGCCAGGAAGAGGTGTCGGGCTATTTCTCGACATCCGGGCGGGACCCGTCGAAGGAGTTCGACGGTGACTTCCGGACGCTGACGATGGAAACGGGGAGCCCGCTTATCGAGGGGGCTCTGGCGCAGATCGATTGCGAACTGGAAGAGGCGTACCCGGGCGGGGATCACACGATCGCGGTGGGCCGGGTTGTGGGCGCGAACTTCGATACGGAGAAGCTGCCGCTGATGTATTTCCGGCGCGCGTATCGTTCGTTGAATATGGATTAGGTCATGGCGGTCAAGGTGGTCATCGAAAGGCGCGTTCTCCCGGGACAGGAGCGGCGCGTGCTGGAGCTTTTGCGGGCGCTGCGAGTCCGGTGCCTGGATGAGCCGGGCTACATCATGGGCGAGACGCTGCGGGACAGTGAAGACGCCCAGAACCTGGTGGTGATTTCGACCTGGTTCGGGCTGGGCGACTGGCGGCGCTGGTACGCATCAGCGGATCGCCAGGCGTTCGAAACGAAGCTGCGGCAGCATCTTTCGACGCCGGAGCGGGTTCGGGTATTGCTGGAAGGGCTGACAGAACACCATTCGGGAGCCTAGTTCTGCAAGCACAAAGACTTTGCGCAATTCTGCACAAGCGGTAGTATCCACCTCCGGGAGGTTCCGCCTGTGTCACCTGCGCTTGCGTTCCTGGGTGTTTCGATTCTTGGTACGTGGGGCCTTGCCAGTATTGGCCTGATCGCCGCGGGAATCATCATGTTGTTCTTCCCCGGCGACCCGACGACGGCTTCGGATGCGACACTTGGCGGCGTTGTCTTCCTTGTCCTTGGCCTGATTTCGATGAGCCTGATGCAGGTAGTTGTTTCTCCCTTGCTCGGCCTCGATGCGCCAGTGCCCTTCCGTGCGAAGGACAACAAGGCGCATGCGAAGATGACGAAGTGGGCGAAGGCAGGCATGGTCCGCGACTACGTGGACGGGATGCCGAAGGAGATCCGGCTTCGAGCACAGCGGGTTCTGATCCTGCGCATGGGTAATGACGTTTACGCGATGAACGCCCTCTGTTCGCATGCCAGGCTGCCGATCGGTGGTCTGCCGGGTTCGCCCATCAAGCCGATGCCGATCCAGGACGGTTGCGTGACGTGCCCGTTCCATGGCGCCCGGTTCGAGGTGACCAACGGGAAGGCCGTTCGCCAGCCATTTACATCATCGTGGAACAATGACCACCCGCTGCTCGGTGGATTGCAGTCGAAGCTGTGGAAGGTGATTCGGTTCATCCCGATGCCATACCAGGCGTTCCCGCTGCCGAAGGTCGCGCGCCCGAGCCTGACGGCAGAGGACATGCAGACCTACCCGGTGAAGATCGAGGGCGGCGAAATCATGGTTGGGATGCCGAAATAGTCCTCAGTCGTAAGTCATAAGCCGTAAGCCCGTTTCCCGTTCGCGGCCCTGAACGTCCGTTGGGGCTATGCTTGGGCGCATGTCCGATTTGCTTTCCTGGCGGCCGAAGTTTCCCATCCTGGCGAAAAAGACGTATCTGATTAACAACTCGCTGGGGGCGATGCCGGCTTCGGTGAACGACGCCCTGGCGGAGTACACGAATCTCTGGGCGACCGAAGGTGTGGTGGCCTGGGACACCTGGCTTCCCGAGGTAGCCAATACGGCAGCGATCCTCGAGGACATCATTCATGCGCCGCGCGGCAGCATGACGATGTGCCAGAACGTCACGAATGCGCTGGCGGAAATCCTCTCGTGCCTGGAGTACGAGGAGCCCCGCAATCAGATCGTCTATTGCGCCGGCGAGTTCCCGACCGTCGAGTATTTGCTCGACGGCCAACGCCGGCTGGGGGCCGAGATTGTCCGGATTGGCGATGACCCGCTGGTTTTTCCGGGTGAGGGCGTGCTGAACGCCATAAGCGACAAGACCGTGCTGGTGGTTCTCTCGCACGTGCTGTTCCGAACGGCGGAGTTGGTGGATGTGCGGCCGTTTGTGGAGAAGGCGCACGAACTGGGCGCGCTGGTTGTGCTGGATGCCTATCAGTCGATGGGCGCGGTGCCGTTCGACGTGACTGAGCTCGACGTCGACTTCCTGGTCGGTGGGTCGGTGAAGTGGCTATGCGGAGGGCCGGGGGCGGGATACCTCTACGCCAGTCCGAAGATTATCGAGCGGTTGGAGCCACGTCTGGCCGGGTGGTTCTCGCATGCACGGCCGTTCGGGTTTGAGGCGCCGCCAATCGAGTACGCAGAAGGGATCGCGCGATTCACCGGCGGTACGCCGAACATTCCGGCGTATTACCAGGCGCGCGAGGGCTACAAGATCGTCCGCGAGGTGGGGGTGGATCGGATTCGCGAGAACGCAAAGCGGCAGTCGCAAATTATCCTGGATGGCGCGCTTGAGCGCGGGTACACGGTGAACACTCCCCGGGAGTTCGCGCAGCGCGGAAATCACGTCACCGTTGATGTGCCGAACGCGCAGCAGGTGAAGGAAGAACTGATCCGGAGAGGATTCGTTATCGACTACCGGCCGGGGGCCGGGATTCGTATCGCGCCACATTTCTACAACACCGACGAGGAATGCTTGGCGATCCTCGATGAAATCACCGCGATCCTGGCGGCAACAAGGGTGTGAACGCGCCGATTTACGTGGTAACCGGGCTGATGGCGTCGGGAAAGAGCACGGTGGCACAGGCCGTGGCCGAACGTTTCCCGCTGAGCGTGCACCTTCGGGGCGATCTTTTCCGGCGGATGATTGTGCATGGCCAGGCCCACATGTCGTTCGATCTCTCGCCGGAGGCCGAAGCCCAGCTGAAGTTGCGTTACGACCTGGCGGTGGAGGCGGCGAAGCGCTACGCGGATGCGGGGTTCACCGTGGTCTACCAGGACATCATCCTGGGCACGGCGCTGGAGAAAGTTGTGGCGCAATTCTCTGGCTACGACGTGAAAGTCGTTGTACTGGCGCCTGACGCGGAAACAGTCTAGTTTCGCCAGCAGAACCGGGGAAAATCCGGGTACCGGAGCCGGACGGAAGTCGATGCATTCGACCGAGTGCTGCGAGAAGAAACACCGAAGATTGGGCAGTGGATTGATTCTTCGAGGCTGACGGTGCGCGAAACGGTGGACGCGATACTTGCCGGCGGGGGAGGTCCGTGACGGGCAAGGTGACGGTGACGTTTGTGGGCTCGGGCGATGCATTCGGCAGTGGGGGACGGATGCAAGCCTGCATCCTGGTGGACGACGGGACACAGCGAACGCTCGTGGATTGCGGCGCCTCGTCGCTTATCGGGATGAAGCGGCTGGGAATCGACCCGAATAGCATCGATGCGGTTGTGCTCAGCCATCTGCACGGCGACCACTTCGGAGGCATTCCCTTCCTTGTGCTTGATGGCCAGTTCTCGCGTCGTGAGAGACCACTTAAGGTGATTGGGCCGGAAGGAGTGAAAGACCGCGTGAGAGCGGCGATGGAGGTGTTCTTCCCCGGTTCCAGCACTGTCCAGAGGCGCTTCGAAACGGTGGTCGAGGAGATTGGGGTCGGGACCGCAATCAAGGTCGGCGACGCAAGCGTTCGCGCGTTTGCGGCCGACCATGCGAGCGGTGCGCCAGCGCACATTTTGCGGTTCGAACTTGGCGGGCGGGTCATCGCCTACTCGGGTGACACATCGTGGACTCCGGGACTCGTAGAAGCGGCGCGAGGGGCTGACCTGCTTATTTGCGAGGCGTATTTTCGCGAGCGGCGCGTGCCGTTCCATCTAAGTTATGGCGAGCTGCTTGAGCATCGCGCCGAGATCGACTGCGTCCGCATCGTCCTGACTCATCTGACCACGGAGATGATCGAGGCGGCAGATGTGGAGCTCGAGCGGGCTTCCGACGGGCTTGTGGTCGAGGTCTGAGCGCTATTCGCCGTACTTGAAGAAGCCCCGGCCGGTCTTGCGGCCGAGGTGGCCGAGGCTGACGAGGCGGCGAAGGAGGGTTGGGGCCTTGAAGCGTGGCTCGCCGTACTCCTCGAACATACTTTCGGCGATGAGTTTCAGGGTATCGAGGCCGATGAGGTCGGCGGTGGCGAGGGGGCCCATCGTGTGGTTCAGGCCAACCTTGCAGGCGTTGTCGATGTCCTCGGCGCTGGAGACGCCGCTGTCGAGGAGGTCGATGGCGTCGAAGATGAAGGGCACCAGCAGACGGTTCGCGATGAAGCCTGGCGTGTCCTTCACCTGGACGGCGACGCGTCCGAGGCGTTCGCAGAGGCGCATCGCATCGGCAAGGGTAGCTTCGGTGGTGCTGGCGGTGGAAACGACCTCGACGAGCTTCAGTGCCCAGGGCGGGTTGAAGAAGTGCAGACCGATGACGCGCTCGGGACGGTTGCTGGCGGCAGCGAGGTCGCTAAGGGGGAGCGAACTCGTGTTGCTGGCCAGGAGCGCATCCGGCGGGCACACCTCGCCGAGGCGGTGGAAGATTCGGGACTTCACATCGACGTCTTCAACGACGGCTTCGATGACCGCATCCATGCGGGCCATGGCGTTGAGGTTTTCGATGTCGGCAACGCCGTTCAGGCGCTGGTATGAAGCTTCGCAGTCTTCGGGCGTGATCCGGCCGCGTTCGGCTTCGCGCAGGAGGCGCTTGTGGATGCCGTCGATCGCGGTATCGACGCGGGCCTGGTCGACATCGACAAGGGTGACCTGGAAGCCGTTGTAGGCGGCCACCTGGGCAATTCCACTGCCCATCAGGCCAGAACCGATCACTCCGACTCGTTCGATACGCATAGGGCGACTCCGTCGCTTGCTGCTATCGATCGATAGCGCAATCAGATGATAGGAGGGGATTGTTACAGGCGCGAAGTTTCGGCCGATGCTAAACTCCGGCCACGATTAGGAGACCAGATGTCAGTACCCGAACAGAGCCTCATAACCGACGAACATCGCGCCGCGATTGGGCGCAAGAGCGAACCAGCAACGGTCGTCATCAAGGAAGAGGACGCAAAGCGCATGCGCGACGTCCTCGAAGACAAGGACCCTCGTTACGCCGACGGCACAGGCATGGCGCCACCCTACGTCATCGCGGGGATGGGCGGAGGACCGCGGCGAGGCATGCCTCAGATCCTGCCGGGTGGCCTGCTCACGCAGCAGGAGTGGAAGTTCACGCGGCCGTTCAAGATCGGCGAAGAACTGACGGCCGTCAGCCAGGTTTTCGATATTCGGGACCGGCTTGGCGGGCGGTATGGCTATAGCGTGCTCGTCACACAGGGCACCGAGTACTTCGACGCGAAGGGCGAGCACGTCGCCTCGGCCATGATCACGATTACCCAGTTTGACCCGAAGTCCCAGCGAAAGGGCGACGAATGAGCCAGATCTACTTCGAAGACATCAACGTGGACGATGAACTCGAGCCATTTGAGCGGACCCCCACGACGGACATGGCCATCGACTTCTTCGGGCGCGACAACCCGACGAACCCGGCGTTCTCTGATATCGAAGCCGGCAAGCGGCTTGGGGTCGGCGGCGCGCTGGTGCCCGGACTACTGAAGCTTTCGTGGCTGACGCAGTACGTGGGCGATTGGGCCGGCCTCGAAGGGCATGTCCGCAACCTGCGGGCTGCGTACCGGCGGCCCGATGTGGCGGACCGCCCGCTGGTCCTGACCGGCCGCGTGGTGGACAAGCGCGTGGAAGACGGCAAGAACATCGTGGAGCTTGAAGTGGTGACGCTGGCCGATGGCCAGCCGAGCACGCGGGCGAACGTGCAGGTAGAGCTGCCGAGCAAGTAGCCCTCACCCCCGGCCCCTCTCCCAAGTCTGGGAGAGGGGAGACTGCCTAATTGGCCGTGTCCGAGGCGCCGTGTCGTTAGAAGCACCGGATCATCCCAAAGGCTGCTATTGCGACTGCCAACGCTGAATTCACGTGCTTCTGCCTCGTGCGATTGTGCCACGAGGGCTGGATTCAACCTTCGTGCCCGTACGACCGCGGTGGCCCTCACCCCCGGCCCCTCTCCCGACTTCGCGGGAGAGGGGAGATATTGTCGTGAATCCACGTTGCAGCGCTCCTTGCCAGTCGCGCCTTGTGTACGTCTTGGTGAAGTGGCTATGATAGTTGTATCTGCAACTACTGAGGTCGTGGGCTATGCCTGCCGTTACTACTGAGAACATTCTTGCGCTGCCGCGGATCCCGCGGCCGGAGGCGGATTCGCGCTTTCGGGCGGTGGCGCACGTCATTACGGCGCCGACGTTCCTTGAGGGCGAGGGTTTCCAGGTGCGGCGGCCATTCCCGGGCATCGATATGGGGCTGGCGGACCCGTTCCTGTTGCTCGACCACATGGGAGCCGTTGAGTACGCGCCGGGCGAGGCGAAGGGCGCGCCGTGGCATCCGCATCGAGGGTTCGAAACGGTCACGTACATCATCGACGGGGCGTTCGAGCACCACGACAGTACCGGTGGCGGCGGGCTGATCACCGACGGTTCGACACAGTGGATGACCGCCGGAGCGGGGATTCTGCATGACGAAGTCCCCCCGCAGTGGCTCGTGCAGAAGGGTGGGCTGTTCCACGGCGTGCAACTGTGGGTGAACTTGCCGCGCGAACTGAAGTGGACTCCGCCGCGCTACCAGGACATCAGCGCGACTTCGGTGAAGCTCCTGACGAACTTCGATGGCGGCGCGCTCGTGAGGCTGATTGCGGGCGACCTCGCAGGGCACGAAGGCCCGGGCGTGACGTGGACGCCTATCACCTACGCCCACGCAACGATCAGCCCCGGGGCGCGGCTGGAGATGGAGTGGCGCAAGGACTTCAACGCCATGGTTTACGTACTTTCGGGCGAGGGCACGGCCGGCGCTGAAGGGCGGCCGATCCGGGAGGGCCAGTTGGCGGTGTTCGACAACGGCGATTCGCTGGTAGTCGAGGCTTCGAATGTCCAGGAAAGCCGCGCCCCCTACATGGACGTGTTGATCCTGGGCGGGCGGCCGATCCGGGAGCCGATCGTGTTCCATGGGCCGTTCGTGATGAACACGCGCGACGAGATTTACCAGGCGATTCGCGATCACCACGCGGGGAAGATGGGACAGATCCCTGCGACGCGGATCGACTTCTCGAAGCTGCACGGATAGGCCCTCACCCCCCAGCCCCTCTCCCACGCTTGGGAGAGGGGAGTCCCGGTCTTGCGTCCCAACCTTTTGACTCGGAGGTAGTGGCGCGGGGACGTAGAGTGCGTGCGTGGATCTAACTGCCGCTGAGATCGTCGGGATTTTAGATCGGGTGGGACTGGTGGCGTTTGCGCTGTCCGGCGTGGAGGTCGGGGCGCGGCGGCGGCTGGATGTCTTTGGTTTGATGGTGATGGGCGTGATCACGGCGGCGGGCGGCGGGGTGATGCGCGACGTCATTCTCGGGCGGCTGCCGCTGCTGTTCGACAAACCCGACTACTTTCTCTGGGCGTTCGGCGGAGCGGTTGTGGGCATCGTGTTGGTGTGGCGACGGCGGCGTGTGCACCGCGTGGTGCTGGCGGTTGCGGATTCCGGGGGGCTGGGTGCGTTCGCGGCGGCCGGGGCGCTGGCGGCGATCCGGTACGACCTCGCGTTCCCGGCAATCATCCTGATCGCGGTGCTGACGGCGACGGGTGGCGGGGTGATTCGCGACCTGATGGCCGACCGCGTGCCGCTCGTTTTGCGTTCGGAAGTGAACGCGACGGCGGCAGCGCTGGGAGCCTTCGCGCTCTGGGCGACAGAGCCGGTTTCGGTGGGCGGGGCGGCCCTGCTGGGGGTGGCTGTGACGGCGCTTGTACGCGTTGCGGGGCTGGCATTCGACCTGCATTTGCCCCATCCGGGGGCCCACGACAAGCGCCAGGGACGGCTGCTCTAAGGGCCCTGCAAATTTTGACTGGCCATCGGCGCGGGGCGTACGATGCGGGAAGCCAATCACGGTGCATTCGCACCTGACCGGTGCGTGAAATCTGGCATTATGTTGACCTATACGGAGACGATCCATGCTGGCGATAGTCGCGATTATCGTCGGCCTCGCGTGTTTGCTAATCGGAGCGGGAGCCGGCTTTGCGCTGCGCCGCCGAGCCGACGGAACTTCGCTGCAGCTTGCAGAGGAGCAGTCTAGCCGCATCCTCGCCGAGGCCGAGACAAGACAAAAAGAGCTGCTGCTGGCAGCAAAAGAAGAGACGCTGACGCTTCGGAATCAACTCGAAGCGGAGATGAAAGACCGAAGGGCAGAAGCGGCCCGAGTCGAACAACGCCTGGCGCAGAAGGAAGAAAACCTCGACCGGAAGGTCGAGACGCTTGAGCAGCGCGACCAAACTCTTCGAGACCGGGAGGCGTCGATCGAACGGCTGCGGAGCGAAGCCGAGGAACTTCGTCAGAAGCAGGCCACGGAACTGGAGCGGGTCAGCAACCTGACGGTTTCCGAAGCGCGGGAACAGCTGCTTGCAACGATCGAAGGCGAGATTCGCGAAGAGGCAAGCCGCCGCGTGCGCGAGATGGAAAAGGAAGTTGAGGCGTCGGCCGGGCCGCGCGCGCGGAAAATCCTCGCGACGGCGATCCAGCGGTATACCTCGGAAGTGACCGCTGAGAACACCGTCTCGGTGGTCCAGATCCCCAGTGACGACATGAAGGGCCGGATCATCGGCCGTGAGGGACGGAACATCCGCGCGATCGAAGCGGCGACGGGCGTGGACCTGATCATCGATGACACGCCGGACGCCGTGACCGTGAGCGCCTTTGACCCGGTGCGGCGCGAAATTGCACGGCAGACGCTGACGATGCTCGTCCAGGACGGGCGCATCCATCCGACGCGCATCGAGGAAGCGGTGAACAAGGCCCGGCGCGATGTCGAAGCGACCATGCAGGATGCCGCCGAGGCAGCCGCAGTCGAGGCGCAGGTGCTGAACCTGCACCCCGAGGTGCTCAAGGTATTCGGGCGATTGCGCTACCGGACGAGCTATGGCCAGAACGTGATGCGCCACTGCATCGAGACCGGTCACATCGCGGCGATGATCGCGCGCGAAATCGGCGCCGATGTGGATGTCGCGCGGGCTGGCGGCTTCCTCCACGACCTCGGGAAGGCCGTCGACCACGAGGTCGAGGGCACGCACGCAATCATCGGCGCGGACATCGCGCGCCGGTTCAAGGTGAAGGACGCGATCGCGCACTGCATCGAGGCGCACCACGAAGAAGTCGAGCCGCGGACTGTGGAAGCCGTCATCGTGATGATGGCCGACGCGATTTCCGGAGGGCGACCAGGAGCGCGGCGAGAATCGCTGGAGGCGTACATCAAGCGGTTGGAGACGCTTGAAAACATCGCAAAGAGCCACAAGGGCGTCGAGAGCGCGTTTGCCATCCAGGCGGGCCGCGAGGTGCGCATCATCGTGCGGCCCGAGGCCATCGACGACCTCGAGGCGATGCGAATTGCTCGCGACGTGAGCCAGCAAATCGAAGAAACGATGGAGTACCCGGGCCAGATCAAGGTCACGGTCGTCCGCGAAACGCGCGCTACCGAGTACGCGCGCTAGCGGCCATGCGGATGCTTTTCCTCGGTGACATTGTTGGCAGTTGCGGCCGCGAGGCCGTGGTGAAGACGGTGCCCAACCTTCGACGCGAACTGAACCTGGACTACGTCATCGCCAATGGGGAGAACTGCACCGGGGGGCGCGGGTTGAACGCGCGCCATGCCGACGAGCTGCTGGACTGCGGCATCGACGTCATCACGGGCGGGAACCACACGTTCCAGCACCGGGAGTTCTACAGCTATCTCGATTCGTCGAATTGCGTGAGCCGGCCGCTGAACTACCCGCCCGGCGCGCCGGGCCACGGCATCGTCGAGGTGGGAGACCTGGTGGTGGTGAACCTCATTGGCCGCGTGTTCATGGGCTCGGACTACGACGACCCGTTCCGCGCCGTCGACGAGGCGCTGAATTCGATGAGCAAGAACCGATTCATCCTCGTGGACCTTCACGCGGAAGCGACCAGCGAGAAGCAGGCGATGGGGTGGTATCTCGATGGGCGCGTGACGACAGTGGTTGGCACGCATACCCACGTACCGACCGCCGACCAGCGGCTGTTGCCCCACGGCACCGCCTACTGCAGCGACGCCGGCATGTGCGGCGCGCGGGACTCAATCATCGGTGATGACATCCAAGCGGTGATTTCGCGGTTTCTGACGCAGATGCCGACACGGCTGCCTCCGGCCGAAGGCGTGGCCGTGATCAACGGCATCGTCGTCGAAGCGGACGACACGACGAAGCGCGCGATCAGCATCGAACGCTGCGATCGGGTGGTCTGCTAATGGCAACGGCGGACTTCCATCTCCACAGCACCGCTTCCGATGGGGTGCATAGCCCGACGTGGGTGATGGAGACGGCAGCGAAAAACGGCGTCCGAGCGCTTTCGCTGACCGACCATGACACCACCGAGGGGCTCGAAGAGGCACGACGCGCCGCGAACAGGCTTGGATTAAGGCTCATCCCCGGCATGGAGATCTCGACCGACGTGGGGAAGGTCGACGCCCATCTGTTGGCCTACGGTTTCGATGTCTCGGCGAAGGAACTCCAGGACTTCATGCAGTCGATGCGCGACGGCCGCAAGCAGCGCCTGACCACGATGGTGAACATCTTACGCGACCACGGTATGCCCATCGAGGAGTCCCGTGTGCTGGAGATCGCCGGCGAAGCGAGCGTAGGGCGGCCACACGTCGCGCGGGCGCTCGTGGAGAAGGGGCACGTGGCGAGCGTCCAGGAGGCATTCGATGTCTGGCTTGGGAACGGGAAGCCCGCCGACGTGAATCGGGAGCGGCTGGAGCCGGCAGATTCGATCGACCTCGTCCACCGCCATGGTGGCGTGATTTTCATCGCGCACCCGATTTTCATGGGCGATGACTACAGCGTTCCGGTCGCGAAGCTGGCAGATTGGGGCGCCGACGGGATCGAGACGTATTACAAGAACTACACGCCCGAGGCCGTCCGGTACCACGAGGAGCTGGCGGAGAAGCACGGGCTGGCTCGTTCCGGAGGAAGCGACTACCACGGCCTCGGCAACCCGGATGACCGCGAAATCGGCCAGTTCGACTTCCCCGAGGAGCGAATCCAGGAGTTCCTGACATTCCTCGATGAGCACTGTTTCGATTCAGGGGCGAAGAAGAGGTAGCAAATGCTTGAAGCCGACCAGATCGAAAAGATCATCCCGCACCGCTACCCGATGCTCCTTGTCGACCGGATGGTCGAGATCGACCCCGGGAAGAGCGGCGTCGGTATCAAGAACGTGAGCGCGAATGAGTGGTTCTTCGAGGGGCACTTCCCGGGCAACAAGGTGATGCCGGGAGTACTGATCGTCGAGGCGATGGCCCAGGTGGCGGCCGTTTCGCTGCTGTACGGGACGGAGACGGGCGGGAAGACACCGATGTTCGGCGGCATCGAAGACATGCGCTTCAGGAAGCCGGTGGTCCCCGGCGACCAGCTGCGTATGGAGTTCACGCTGGAAAAGCTGCGCGGGCCGGTGGGGAAGGGCCACGTGAAGGCGACTGTCGAAGGGAAAATTGCGGCAGAGGGCAACATTATGTTCGCACTGGTAGACATGGCCGCGAATTCAGAAACGGATTAGTCACGCGGCCGCATCTCTGCGCCTTTACGCGATGCGCGGTACCATCGTTAAGAACGTATGAGCGCGCCCAATACAACGACTGACTATTACGAAGTGCTGCAGGTGCTGCCAACGGCGAGCCCTGAGGTGATCGAGGCCGCCTACAACGGCCTGATGCGAAAGCTCGGCAGCGATGCGGACCCGACGGTCCGCGAAGGGCGCCGGTGGGTGGAAGAAGCGTACGCGGTGCTGGGCAACCCGGCGCGGCGGGCTGAATACGACGCGGCCCGAGGGCTTAACCAACCGAAGCCGGAGCCGGCTGCCGCGCCGGTCCGTTCTGGTGGGGCGACCGTAGTCCGCTGCGCACGAGATCCGGAAGTCGAGACCGCGTTGCGGTGCTCTCGCTGCGATACACCGATTTGCCCGAAGTGCATGGTTATGACGCCCGTGGGGGCGCGCTGCCGTGACTGCGCGCGCATCGCCAGGAGCCCCGTCTACACTGTGACCGGCGCATCGCTGGCGCGAGCGGTGGGGGCAGCCGTGGTGGGTGGTACCGGCATGGGCCTCATCTGGGGATTTGCCAGCCAGAACATCGTCGGCGTTCAGTACGGCGGCATCTTCATGTCGCTGATACTGGGGGTGGCTCTGGGATACGCGTTCACGCGGATCATGGAGCTCGCGACAAACCGGAAGCGGGGGCCGGTGGTGGTTGGATGCGCGATGGGCGGCATCGCGATGGCGACGGGCATCCAGGTGATTATGGTGGGCGGCACCGTCTTCATCGGCTCGATCATCGCGGCCGGCGTGGGGCTGTACTTCGCGTATCAGAACCTTCGGTGATTACTGAACGACAAACGACATCGCGACAATGAAGCCGATCACCGCGGTGCCGATGACGGCGACCGTGATCAGGTCGCGGTGGACATAGCTGTAGTCCTTGGTCACGTGGTGCTCGCGGTGACGGAGGCCAGTCCCGGACGAAACGGGGGCCGTGCCGGCCGTCTTAAGGGCGTTGCCGCCGGACCCTGAGACAGGTCTGGGGAGCGAAGTTGATGGCGCCACGCGGCGGCGAGTGCGGCGGGGTTGCGGAGATGTCATTGAACTCCATCGTAGCGCCGGGCACCTGTTCGGTACAGCAAGCGTGAGCGCCGGCAGGCGCCTCTTAGACTTCTTTGATCGCGATGTCGATGGTGAATTCGCCGAAGCTGACGACGAGCGGGACCACCAGCCGCGTCAGGTTCAGCGTCGCGATCGAGCTGCCTTTTCCGAGGAGGAGGACCGGCGGCGACATGTCGCTCGGGAAGCCGTTGCGCTCGAGGGCGATCCCGGCCTGACCGGTGATCATGTTGGCGAGTTCGGCGATCGCACTCTGGCCGAGCGCGTCGAGTTCCGTGACTGGTTCGCCGATCATCTTCGAAGCGAAGCCAAGGGCGGCTTCCTGGGTCATGGAGTAGATAACGAGGCCGGCGACGCCGCCGGTGATGGCGATGAGGGCGCTCACTTCGTTGTTGGTCTGGGGGGAGCGGACGCGATGGAGCTGACCGCGGCTAACTGGCTCTCCGCACTCTTGCTGGATGACGCGCGCGGCGGCTTCCACGAAGGGACCAACAAGTTCGACCCGAGCCTTATCGGGAGCTTCCGAGGCGGCCTGGGCAGCTTCGGCGACCGTAATCTTAGCGAGCATGATTCCTCCCACCGGCCGACCCGGCGTGCATCGAAAATTGTTGGAGCGAAGTCTCAGCCGACCTGCAGGGTGCGGCCCAGATCCGAGGCATAGGCCCCGAAGTCGTCGATGTCTCGAGCGGTGATGGTGACAGTGCCTGGAAGGACACCGGAATCGTTGTAGCGAAGAGCGATCTCCCACCGCGCCCACGTCTTCAACAGTGCCGACTTCTCGATCACCTGGAAACGAGCGCGGTGCATCTGCTGCACCAGCTTCCGGTGAGCGTCCTGGGAAATCATGACAGTGACGCTGGACATGCCTGCTCGACCACCATCGACCTTAAAGACCAGGCGATGGAAGCCGGAAGTACCGTTCATGATCTCCGAGGACATGAGGACGGCGCGGATTGGGACCGTGCTACTCATTGCGAGGCTCCTCAAAGGTCTTCTCCCAACCATCATCGTCAACTCTCGCGGAAACCTGTAGCGCCATTTTTCGGCCCTTTGTGCCCGGATACCCCGCGAATCGTTCGCAGTTTCCGATGAATGCATGAAGGGGATCTGCAGCCAGGCTATCGAGAACGATGACATCGCCGGGGGCGAGCTGGGCTAAATCAGAAGCGTCGACGCGCGCATCTCCGAGGAGCACGCGAGCGAGCACCGAGACCGGCATGAGCTGGTCGTCGCGCACCTTTACGTCTTCCGCCGACGCCCGGCCCGGGCGATTTTCGAAGATGCTCTGGCCGGTCAGTTTCGGAAGAATCTGCTCGAGGATGGTGAGCGGGAAGCAGAGTGAGATGCCGCCCGTTTGGTCGGCGAAGCGAACTTCGTACCAGGCCGTAATGACGAATTCCGAGGGCGGGATCGCGTGCATGACCTGCGGGCCGAGCGCGAGTTCGGAGACATCGGGGGTAAGGTCGACGACGCGCAGCCACGGATCGACGAGCGAGCGAGCGATATCCATGCCGATGTGGCGGATGAGAGCCAGTTCGATGTCGGTGAGGTCGCGGTTGAAGACGCGGGCGTTGCGCTTGCCTTTGCCGCCGAGGAGACGGTCGATGATGCCGAAGGCGACATCGAGGCCGAAGGCGGCGACGGCGTAACCCTGCAGCGGAGACATATCAATAATGACGACGATGGCGTTCGTGCCGATTTGGGTGACGTATTCCTCGTAGATGCCGCGTTCGAGGGCGCTCAGGCGGGCTTCGACGGGGGCGCGGAGGCGGGCCGAGAAGTTGGCAGCCATTGAGCCGGCAACGCCCTGCTGGATGATCTGAAGGCCCCGAATCTGCTCTTTGGAGAGTTTCTCGGGGTGGCGGAAGTCGTAGACCTTGACGCGCTTGCCGGCTTCTTTGCGGGCGACGGCGGGCATGGAGACGAGGGAGTCGGGATCGACCTCCGAAACGTCCGCGTTGAGGAGCGCATCGATTTCGCGTTGACTGAGGACAGCGTTTTCGGAAGCCACGTATAACTCCTGGTGGCCAGTCTCTCAATATGACTATCGGCAGGATATGCGCGGTTCCCCTAGGTCGGGCGGAGGGAGCCATCTATGTCGGTCGCTCGCATAGGGGGAATCCCCCGAGAGATTTGCGGGCGAAGCCCGATGCCGGGAAGAGACAGGGGACACGTAGCTTTAGAGAGCGCTGATAACGAGCGCCCGAACACCCAGGAGGCAACGTGGCCACGAAGACCGACCCGACGAACGAAACCGCAGGACAGCCTGCGAGCGAAGAGCATGTCGTAATTTTCCGACTCGCCGATGAGTTTTACGCGCTGGATATCCAGGCAGTGCAGGAAATCGTCCGCATGCAGACGATCACGTCCATCCCCGGATCGGACTTCTGGGTGGAAGGCATCACGAACCTGCGCGGCCGCGTCGTCCCGGTGGTGGACCTGCGCAAGCGCTGCGGCGTCGAGGCCGGCGAATACAGCGCCGAAACCCGCATCGTGGTTGTTGGCAGCGCGACCGGCATGGTCGGCCTGATTGTCGACGCTGTTTCTGAGGTGATGCGCATCCCGGGCGAGCAGGTGGAACAGCCCAGCTCGATCGTCGCCGTCCCGGAGAACACGTACCTTCGCGGTATCGCCAAGCTCGAAGACCGCCTGGTTTCGCTGATGGACCTGGAAGGCGTCCTCCCGGCGAACGCCGAGGGCGATTTCGGATTCGCCGCAGCGGCCGCCTAAGAGCGCCCTTTCCCATCCTTCGCCACCAACCACTACGCCGAGGAGCGCCGCTGCATGGCCAGATCCCAGGGTACCCGTTTGCAGTTCGAACTGGACGACGAAGACCTCAAGCTGTTTTGCGAAGAGGCCGACGAACAGATCGAGCTCCTCGACGTTTCGTTGGTTCAGCTCGAAGGTGAGCCCGATCCGGACCTCGTACAACAGATCTTTCGCGCAGCGCACACCCTGAAGGGTTCGAGCGCGACCATCGGCCACAAGAAGATGGCGAACCTGACGCACGCCATGGAGACGGTTCTCGATGCGGTCCGACAGGGGCGGAAGTCGCCAAATTCCGAGATGGTCGACGCGCTGCTTGCGGGCCTTGATGCCCTGCGAGTGCTGGCGAACGAAGTGGTCACGCGCATCGATTCCGGCGTCGAGACAGCTTCGCTGGAAGCCGACTTGATGGCCGTGCTCGAAGCCGACGACGCCGTTGAAGTTGTGGCAGATGCAGCTTCGGCAGGTACGGCACTGGCCCTCGAGGCAGCGGTGATTAAGTCGGCGGCGGAAGAGATTGAAAGCGGCAAGTCCTGCTTCCTGGTTGACGTGCAGATCGACCCCGAGTGCCAGCTTCCTTCGATTCGCTGCTACCAGGTGCTCCAGGAAGCCGATGCGCTCGGCACCATCCTCCAATCGTGGCCAGAACGGGAAGCGATCGAGGCCGGAGCGAGCGAATTTTCGCTCACGCTGCTGATGGTCTCGCAGCAATCGGACGAGGAAATACAGTCGGCCATCAAGATCGTCTCGGATGTGGCCAGCGCCAACGTCCGCGGCCTCGCGCGCGAACAGCTCGATGGGCCAATTGCGTCCACCGCGACGGCGCCGGCTCAGGTGGCTGCCACGCGGCCGCAACTTAGCCTGGTGGAGGGCCAGGACAGTGCGCCGGCCGAGGCCCGCGCACCCAAGAAGGGCACTACCCAGTCGGTCCGCATTGATGTCGAGCGCCTCGACGGGCTGATGAACCTGGTGGGCGAACTGGTGATTGATCGAACGCGCCTCCAGCAGATCCGCGAGCAGCTCTCGGCGGTGTTGAAGGACGCGAACCTGACGGAGCTCGAAGAGAACTTCGAAGAGACCACGGCGCACCTCGCCCGGGTCACCGATGAGCTGCAGGAGCAGATCATGCGGAGCCGAATGCTGCCGGTGAAGTCGGTGCTCACCCGGCTTCCGCGGCTCGTGCGCGATGTGGCGACGAAGTGCGGCAAGAAAGTGGAACTGCTCACGGCCGGAGAGGAAACGGAGCTCGATCGCTCGGTAATCGAAGAGATTTCCGACCCGCTCGTGCACATCCTTCGCAATGCGGTGGACCACGGTATCGAAACGCCGGAAGAACGCCGTGCCGCCGGCAAACCGGAAACCGGCACGGTGACCGTTACCGCCTGGAATCAGGAAACCTACATCTACCTTTCGGTGAAGGACGACGGGAAGGGCATCGACACGCAGACGCTGCGGCGGAAGGTTGTGGAAAAGGGACTGATGTCGCGGGAAGCGGCCGAATCAGCAAGCGAAGAGCAGGCGATGCAGTGGATCTTCATGGCCGGCCTTTCCACGGCGAAAGTGATTTCCGATGTTTCGGGCCGCGGCGTTGGAATGGACATCGTGCGGACGAACATCGAACGGCTGAATGGGAACATCAAGCTGCATTCCGTTCCCGGGCAGGGTTCTGAATTCATCATCCAACTGCCGCTGACGCTGGCCACCACGAAAGCCCTGATGGTGGTCGCGCGCGGGACGGTGTACGCCATCCCACTGGTATCTGTGACGGAAGCACTCGCCGACCACGAAGCGGATATTCACTCGGTTAACGGCATGAAGACGCTCCGCCTGCGCGGTCGCCTGTTGCCGATGGCGGACCTCGCCAACGCACTTGGCGATGGGCGGCCGAAGAGCATCGATTCGGGCCGTTTCGTGGTCGCCGCCAAGCACGGAGACCGGCAAATAGCGTTCACCGTCGACGGACTGCTCGGGGAGCAAGACGTCGTCGTGAAGTCACTTGGCGACCTGGTTGGGAACCGCAAGGGGATCACGGGCGCCACCATCCTCGGAGACGGGACACTTGGTCTCATCGTCGACACGGCGAGCCTGGTCACCGAGCAAGCACTCTTGGCGACGGCCTGAGCCGTCCTGGAACACATCGAGGAGCACCGTATGCAGGAGCAGGACCAGCTTATTGCGACCCTTACCGCGGTTTCTAAAGACGGCGCGTATCGCGCCGGGCGCGGAATCAGCGGACTCATGGGCCAGGAGATTTCGATCCACGTGCCCAACGTGCGGATGGGCACGAAGGCTGACGCTTGCGACGCCGTTGGCGGAGAAGAAACGCTCGTGCTTGGCGCCTACCTCGCGATCAGCGGGGATATCACGGGTCACGTGATGCTGCTCTTCCCGATGGAGCGCGCGCTCGAGTGCGTCGACCTGATGTGCGGCCAGGCCCCGGGAACAACGACCGAACAGGACGAACTGGCAGAATCGGCGATTGGCGAACTGGGGAACATCGTTGGCTCCGCGTTCATCAACGCCCTGGCCGACCACGTAAACCTGATCCTCCATCCCTCTCCGCCGACCGTCATCAGCGACATGGCGATCGCCCTCGTGGAATCGGTGTATGCCGAGGTGCTTTCACAGGGCGGCGACGTCGTGATGATGGATGCCATCTTCGAAGACCAAACGGGCAAGACTGCCGGGCTCATCATCGTGGCCCCGGACCCGGTCTCACTCGATGCGTTGCAGAGGGTGGCCGCATGACATCGCCTGCGGCGGATGCCCGGCGAGTTTCCGTGGGAATCGGACAACTCGCCATCAGCAAAGATCCTCGCGAGGTGCTGGTGGCTTATGGCCTCGGCTCCTGCATCGGGATCAGCTGCTACGACCCCCAGGCCAAGGTCTCGGGATTGGCGCATATCTTGCTGCCGAACTCGGAAGGCAAGCGGGTGGAGGAACGAGAACCGGCACGGTTTGCCGACACCGGGATCGACCTCCTGGTGCAGCGCATGGCGGAAGCTGGCGCGGTTGCGCGGCGGCTGGTTGTGAAGGTTGCCGGAGGAGCTGCCGTTCTCGGCCCAGCGAATGCGGAAAAGTTCAAGATCGGCGAACGGAATGCCGAAGCAATAACGGAACGGTTGAAGCGTCATGGGCTGCGACCAGGAGCCACGGATCTCGGTGGGACGAAGGGTCGCACCATGGAGTTGCATCCGGCGACTGGGAAAACGTACGTCCGAACCGCGGCTTCACCGGCCAATGAACTGTAAGGAGGCCAGAGGTGGCAACAATTCTTGTGGTCGATGACGCAGCGTTCATGCGGATGCGGATGTCGAAGATTCTTTCCGAAGCCGGATACGAAGTGATCCAGGCTGAAAACGGGCTGGAAGCCGTCGAGAAGTACAAGGCGTCGAAGCCCGACGCGGTGCTGATGGACATCACGATGCCGGAAATGGATGGCCTCAGCGCGCTGAAGGAGATCAAGTCCCACGACCCGGCAGCCCGGGTGGCGATGGTGACGGCGCTCGGCCAGCAGCAGATCGTGCTCGAAGCCGTGAAGAGCGGCGCGAAGGACTTCCTGGTGAAGCCGTGCGAAGGCGACCGCATTCTTGCGGCCGTCAGCAAGCTCTGCGCTTAGGGGGCCGCACGTGGCATTCCCGGCCCCAACCCCCGGCCGAGGCATCCGCGTCCTGATCGTGGATGATTCGGCTTTCATGCGCCGGGCCGTCGAACGGCTGCTCACGGCCAAGCCCGGGATCACCGTGGTCGGCACCGCTTCCGACGGCGTCGAGGGTGTGAAGCGGGCACTCGAATTGCGCCCCGACGTAATCACGATGGACGTCGAAATGCCGAAGCTCGACGGAGTCTCGGCAGTCGGCGAGATCATGCAGGCTGTGCCAACCCCGATCGTGATGGTCTCGACGTTGACTCACGAGGGGACCGCGACGGCGATTCGAGCCCTCGAAGCGGGCGCCGTCGACTGCGTCGGCAAGCCGAGCGGACTGAGCGCCGACCTCGCCAACGTCGGCGACCGGCTCTATGAGGCAGTGACCCGTGCGAGCGTCGCGCGGCTTCAGCGAAGGCGCCCGCTGATCGGCGGGAACCGGCCCCCGGTGCAGATGCCAGAGGCGCCGAAACCGGCACTCTCCGGGCGGCTGCCGGCACACAATCTGTTGGTCATCGGCTCTTCGACCGGTGGGCCTCCGGCCCTCACGGAGGTGGTGCCACACCTGCCACAGCACCTCCCAGCGGCCGTCATCGTCGTTCAGCACATGCCGGCGGGGTTCACGAATGCGTTGGCGCGGCGCCTCGATTCGCTCTCGCCGCTTTCAGTAGCCGAGGCCATCGAAGGCGAGCCGATCGTCAATGGGCACGTGTACATCGCCCCTGGCGACTTCCACCTGATTGTGACGAAGGAGAAGCGGATCCACCTGGACCATGGCCCGGCGGTCCACGGCGTGCGCCCGAGCGTGGATATAACGCTCGATTCGGTCTCGACGGTCTATGGGCGGGCGGCGAGCCTCGCGATCCTCACGGGCATGGGTAAGGACGGCGCCGACGGTGCTGCGAAGCTCGAGGCGGCTGGCGGCAAGGTGTTTGTTCAGGACGAAGCGACCTGCGTGGTCTATGGCATGCCGAGGGTAGCGCTCGAACGCACGCAGCATGCCACGCAACTCCCACTCGAAAAGATTGCCGGGGCCCTCGTCGCGAGCGTTCCGGGGACGAGGCTATCCAGTTGAACGAAGCTGTACCCGACGATCCGAAGTGGCTGGCCTTTCGGCGAGCGCTCGAACAGGCGATCGGCGTGCCCCTTGGCCAGTACAAGGAGCCCCAGATGAAGCGCCGGCTGGCAAGCGTTATGACTCGCCGCGGCATTCACGACTGGCCGGAGTTCCAGAAGGCCATCCAGGCAGATGCGCATCTGCTTGGCGATGTCCGTGACACGCTGACCATCAACGTGAGTGAGTTCTTCCGCCAGCCTGACCGGTTTCTCGACCTGCAGAAAAACTGGATACCGAAACTGTTGGCAGAGCGCAAGACGCTGAAGTTCTGGAGCGCGGGGTGTTCGTTCGGCTGCGAGCCGTACTCGCTTTCGATGATCCTGAACGAGGTTGATCCGAAAGGCGGGCACTCGATTCTTGCGACGGATGTGGACATGCCGATCCTGAACAAGGCACGGAGCGGCGCCGGCTACCTTCCTGCGGACATCCGGTCGGTTCCGCCGGCGCTGGTGAAGAAGTACCTCGTCGAGGAGCCGGGCGGCACATTCAAGGTGACCGAGGACCTGAAGCGACGGATCACGTTCCGGCGACACGACCTGCTTTCGGAGGCGTACCCACGTGAGATGGATGTCATCCTCTGCCGGAACGTCGTGATCTACTTCACCGATGAGGCGAAGTCACACATCTACGACGGGTTCGCGAAGGCGCTCCGGCCGGGAGGGCTACTGTTCATCGGCGGGAGCGAGATGATCATGCGGTCGAGCGAGCTTGGGTTTAAGTCGGCGGGGACGAACCTGTACCAGCGGGCGGCGTAGTCCCGCGGACCTGCCTTTTTTCGGGCAGCAGAACGAGGGCGGCGAAGGCGGGACTCTCGACGCGGGGACGCCGTAGCAGCTCCCTTGCGGTCGCGGCTCGGAAGCTCGGATGGGATCTCAGCCTTTTGGGTGCCGAGGGCTGCGTGCGGTTTGTGCCGGGATGAGTTCCGGAAGATTGGGATTGGTGGTGATTTGCGACGGTCTTCCCTCATCCCTGCCTTTCTCCCGCTACGGGAGAAGGGTGTCGTGGGGGGCGTTGGCGATGGCTGCCGTGGGGACGCCGTGGCCGCTCCCTTGCGGTCGCGGCTCGGAGGGTCCGGGCGGCAAATTAGCCCCAGAGTTCTTTGGCCTGCTCCCTCAGTTCGGCGCGGAAGTCCGGGTGGGCGATGGAGATGAGTTCTTCGGCGCGCTGGCGATGGTTCTTGTCGAGGAGCCGCGCCACTCCGAACTCGGTGATGATCGTATCGGCGAGGTAACGCGGGATTGTGATGAGCGTGCCCGCGTCGTGTTTCGCAACCACCTTCGATATGGAGCCCTCCATCGCGGTGGAGCGCATGACCGTGACGGCGCGGCCGTTCTTGCACAGGGCTGCCGAGATGTGCGTATCGGGCTGGCCGCCGGTGCCATTGACCATGTGGCCGCCGAAGCGGTCTTCGCTGGCGATCTGGCCGAGGAGATCGACCGCGATGGCGCTGTTGATGGACGTCATCTGATAGTTCTGAGACATGAGTGCCGGGTTGAGGATGACCTCGGGCGGGTGAAGTTCAAATGCCGGGTTGTCGGCGATGATCTGATAGTCCTCGCCGTCGCAGCCGCTCCATGCCACGGCGACCGACTTGCGCGGGAAGAGCGTCTTTTTCGTGCCATCGACGATGCCGCGGGCCCAGAGTTTCGCGAGACCCGGAGAACCGAGTTCCGTATGGATGCCAAGGTGGTGCGCATCGTCGAACGCGCCGGCGAGGAACATCAGCGAGCTCGGCTGGCCGACGCCCACCTGGATGGTGTCGCCATCACGAATGAGCGGGCGGAGGTTGTCGGCGATGGCCTGGGCGGCCGGGTCGATGACGACATCGCCGAGGGCCGTCTTGAGCATGTCGGGCGGGAAGGCGTGGAACATCATCTCGACGAGCGCCAGTTGCTCGTTCGATGCGCGGTTGAGGATGCTCAGCAACTCGGGGCGGAAGGGCTCGGGTGAGAGCGTCTTGACGCGCTCTTCGATGCCGGCACGGTCGACGGCCTTGATCGCGCCTTCGATAAAGGTGTCGATTTCGCTGACATGCATCCAGACATCGCCGTGGACCTTCGACATGTTGGGGTCGACGATGGCGATGGTCTTCTTGCAGCGGGTGGCGTAGGACTTGCGCTGCCACATGTGTGGACCGAAGTGGACGTAGCCCTGCTCGTTCGGTTCGCTGCACGGGGTGAGGAACACGTCGGGCATGCGAGCTTCGGGCCGGCCAGCGTCGTGGGCTTTCATGCCGAGCATGAAGGTGTTAGGCAGGTAGGTGGCGGTTTTGGCGTCGTGCGCGGGGCGCATGGTGTCGCCGATGAAGATCTCGATCTCCTTTTCGCCCTTCACGATCTCGGGGTTGAACAGGTCGGGGTTGCCGGGCGCGAGAGTTCGGAAATCGACGCGGCCGAGTTGCTTCGCGCGATTGACGAAGGCCGCGACGAGCGGGGCCGGACAGAGGATCGTGATCGAGACGAGATCGCCTTCTTTGATGGCCTCGACGGCCTGGTCGGGGGTTTTCAGGCGGGACTGGTAGTCCTGGCGCCAGTCCTGGTAGCGAACGGTCACGGGGCATCCTCGGGCTGGTGTAGCTCGGCGGGATTCTACCGGCATCTGGCGAACGATGCCCGGCCCGGTGCTCGCGGATTCCGGCTCTGGTAGAGTCCGGGCCAATTCAGTGAGCGTCACGAAAGCCACGGAGGGACGCGTGCAGGCACTCGACAACGTGAGGATTCTCGACCTCACGCAACACATCGCAGGACCGTATGCGACGAGATTGTTCGCGGATTTCGGTGCCGATGTCATCAAGATAGAGAAGCCGGGTGGCGACATCACCCGGACAATGGGCCCGTTCAAGGGCGGAGAGCAACATCCAGAGCGGAGCGGACTGTACTTCTACCTGAACTGCAACAAGCGTTCGGTGGTGCTGGACCTGAAGACGCCTGCGGGACGCGATGCGCTCGCGGCGCTCGCGAAAACGGCCGACATTGTCGTGGAGAGTTTCGCGCCGGGAACGCTCGAGCGGCTGGGAATCGGCTATGAGTGGTTTAGGGCACTGAAGCCCGGTCTCCCGCTGGTGTCGATTTCGAACTTCGGGCAGGACGGGCCGTACCGCGATTACCGGCTGACGGACCTGACGCTGTACGCGTTCGCCGGCGAGATGTATTCGATGGGTGAGACTGACCGCGAGCCGGTGAAAATGGCGGGCACTGCGGCGTTGTTCGAATCGGGAGCGGCGGTGGCCGTGGGGATCATGGGCGCGCTCTTCGCTTCGAAGCGACACGGGATCGGGCAGCATGTGGACATCTCCCTGGCGGAGACGCATTTCGGCGGGGTCGACCGGCGCCATGCGACGGCAATCGGCTTCCAGTTCAGCGGGCGGAAGACGATGCGAGTCGCGAGTCACGGCGGCGGGATGCCCCAGGGCATCTACCCATGCGCGGACGGCTATGTGGATTTCACGAATGCGGGTTTGAGGCCGGACCGCATCGCGGAGATGCTGGAACATCCCGATTGGCTGGACGACCCGCGCTTCACTGATCCGATCCAGCGGATGAACCCCGCGATTATCGAGGAATGGAACGGGCACTTCATCGAGTGGTGCATCGAGCGGACGAAGCGCGAGATCTGGGCTGAGGCCCGGCGGGCGAAGGTGATGTGCGGCCCCATGTTCACGATGGAGGACCTGTTCACCGACGAGGCGTTCCGCGACCGTGGCTTCTGGTCGAAGGCTTCGCACCCCGAACTGGGTGAGGTCACCATCCCGGGGCGGCCGCTGATGATGCAGCACGGGGGCTGGGAGTTGCGGCGGGCGGCGCCGCTGCTGGGGCAGCATACCGAGGAAGTCCTTGCCGAAATTGCCGCGAACGGAGGTACTCGATGAGCCCGAAGCCCCTGGATGGAGTGCGCGTCATCGACCTTTGCGTCGTCTGGGCCGGGCCGTTCGCGACGATGTTGCTGGGCGATCTTGGCGCCGAAATCATCAAGCCCGAGAACCCGTTCGTCTTCCAGCCGATGACGCGCGGAGCGATGGCCCGGCCACCGCAGATGCTGCTTTCAGCTTCGGCAGCCTGGGCCGGGGGCTTGCCTCGCAACGAGGTTGGGGCGCGACCGTGGGACTACAACCCGACGTTCGTGAGCCTCTACCGGAACAAGAAGAGCTTCACAGTAGACCTGCGGCGGCCGGAGGGCATGGATGTGCTTCGGCGCCTGGTCGCTGAGTCGGACGTGGTGTACGAAAACAACGCGACCGGGACGATGGAGGGTCTCGGCATCACCTACGAATGGCTGAAGGCGGCCAACCCAAAGATCATCTTCGTGCGGGTGCCGGCGTACGGGAGCACAGGGCCGTATGCCCAGGCCAGGGCTCTGGGCGTGCACCTGGAATCGGTGATGGGTCACAGCCTGCTGCGCGGGTACGACGACGCTGACCCGAGTTCGAACACGGCGATCTACTCCGGCGATTACCTGGCGGGCGCGCAGGGGGCGTTCGCGGTGATGACAGCGCTCTGGCACCGGGACCGGACGGGCGAGGGCCAACTCATCGAGATCGCGCAAGCGGAGAACGCGGCGCCGATGTTCACGCAGGCGATCATGGATTACAGCCTGAACGGCATCACGCAGGGGGCGATCACCAACAGGGATGTCCACGGGCGCGCGCCGTTTGGCGTGTACCCGACCGTATCGCCCGGCACTTCGGCGACGAGTGACGACCGCTGGATCGCGATTGCGATCGAGGGTGACGAACAGTGGCAGGCGTTCGTCGAAGCCATCGGCAGCCCGGCGTGGGCGGGCGATCCACGGTTCGCGACGAATGCGGGACGCGTTGAGTACCACAGAGAAATCGACCAGCACATCGCGGAGTACACGGCGACACAGGACGACTACGAGTTGATGCACCGGCTGCAGGCGGTGGACGTCTCGGCGACGCCGGTGCTGGAAGCTTCGCGGATGTTCGACGACCCGCACCTTCGGGCACGGGAGTTCTTCAAGACCCAAACGCAGAAGTCGTCCGGGACGTACGAGTACGTTGGGCCGATGTGGAAGCTGCCGGAGACGCCGGTGGAGTTCCTCCAGCCGCCGGTAATGTTTGGCGAGCACAACGAGTACGTGTATCGCGAGGTGCTGAAGGTTTCGGACGAGGAGTACCAAGCGCTGAAGGCGGCCGGGCATATCGCGGACGAGTACGACGCGAGCGTCCCGTGAGGCTGTACGGCGAACTGGCCGACTGGTTTCACCTGCTCACGGCCCCGGAGGACTACGCCGAGGAGGCGCAGTTCTATTTCGGGCTGTTCGAGGAGCTCATCGGGCACATGCCGAAGTCGTGCCTGGAGCTGGGGTCCGGCGGAGGGAACAACGCCTCGCACTATGCGAAGTGGGTGCCCGAGGTGGTGCTTTCGGACCGTTCGGAGGAGATGCTGGCCATTTCCCGCGCGATTCACCCGAAGGTCGAGCACGTGCTCGGGGATATGCGTGACCTGCAGCTGGGGCGGCAGTTCGAGGCTGTGTTCGCGCACGACGCCTGTGCCTATCTGACGACCGAGGAAGACGTCCGGAGGGTGGTGGAAACGGCCTTCGCGCATTGCGCGCCAGGTGGAGCGGCGGTCTTTTGTCCGGACGCGACGGCCGAAACATTGAGGTTCGAAACCGACCACGGTGGCCATGATGGCGAAGGCCGCGGGCTGCGCTACCTGGAGTGGGCGAACCCGGGTGAGCCCGGCACCTACGAGTACGTCATCGAATACGCTTATATGTTGCGCGAGGATGGCAAGCCGACACGGATTGAATACGACCGGCATGTGAACGGCGCGCTACCGCGGGCCGTGTGGATGCAGGCCCTGGCGGATGCCGGATTCGAAGGCGGGATGCGGCCGCTGGTGCACAGTGAGGTGCCCGAGGGGAGTTATGACGTGTTCACGGGACGGCGCTAACGGCCCTAAGAAGGTAAACCAGCGAGGTTGGGGTGAGTGCGTAGCCGCTCCCTTGCAGTCGCGGCTCAGACTCTCGGTGGTCAGTCGTCGAGGACTTTGGTCTGGCTGGGCGGGAGGATGGAGAGGTGGGCCATGTCGCGGCCGGGTTCGGCGCCGTGCCAGTGAATTTCGCCGGCCGGGACGTGGACGATGTCGCCGGCGGTGACGTGATTCTCCTCGCTGTCGGTGGCGACGATGCCGTGACCATCGGCGATATAGAGGATCTGATCGGCGGTATGGGTGTGGCGCCTGGTGCGTCCACCGGCGGTGAAGCGGACCATGGTCACCGAGACCGCCGGGCTGAGGTCCGCCGGGATGAGTGGGCGGGAGTGGACCGTGCCGTTGAAGATCGGGGCGGTGGCGCGGGTTTCGGCGGACTTGTCTTCGCGGACGACTTTCATGGTGTTCCTCCTGAGCCTCCTAATTTGTGGGAGAGTCTACGCGGGCCGATGGAGTGGCGACTGGGGATTCGTCCCGTGCGAGGTGCCGCGGTGCTTCCCTCATCCCCCGGCCCCTTCTCCCAAGTCTGGGAGAAGGGGAGGTTGGCTATTGGTCTTGATCGAGGCTGAGGGAATGGCTTCACGGCCCTCGGCGTCCTTCTGCGAAGACTGGAGGGTGGGGTGGCCGGTCACCTGCGCTCGAGGTTCTGAGGGCGAAGTGGATGGCGAAGGCGTTCCTTCGTGGTGCCGGGCGTCCCCTCATCCCGCGGCCCCTTCTCCCAAGTCTGGGAGAAGGGGAGTCTGGCTATTGGTCTGGATCGAGGGTGGGGTGGCCGGTCACCTGCGCTCGAGGTTCTGAGGGCGAAGTGGATGGCGAGGGCGTTCCTTCGTGGTACCGGGCGTCCCCTCATCCCCCGGCCCCTTCTCCCAAGCCTGGGATAAGGGGAGTTTGGCGATTGGTCTGGATCGAGGCTGGAGTGGGGGCTTCGCGGCCCTCGGCGTCCTTCTGCGAAGGACTGGAGGGGCCCGGCCGGTCGCTCACGCTCGCGGTTCTTAGGGTGGAATCGATCGCGAAGGCAAGGCGGTGGGAGTCTCGCTACAATGCCCGCGCAGAGAATTCCCTTCGACTGTGTTTGCGGTGGAAGGACTTGATGGAGGACAGCAATGGCCGAAGTTGGCTTGCCCGTCGATGAATCGTATGCGCCGCCCGCACGGGTACGCGAGGGATCGCTCGTGCCATCGCGCGCGGAGTACGACCGCATCTATAAGCGCAGCATCGAGGACCGCGAGGGCTTCTGGACGGAGATGGCGAACCAGTTTGTAACCTGGGACGCGCCGTTCACGAAGGTGGTTGAAGAGGACCTCGAGTCGGGAAAGATCGAGTGGTTCCTCGGGGGAAAGCTGAACGTTTCGGTGAACTGCCTGGACCGGCATCTCGCCACAAAGGGCGACAAGGTAGCCCTGCTGATGGAGGGCGATGAACCCGGGGACATCCGGAAGCTGACCTACCGCGAGGTGCACGCCGAAGTGTGCCGGCTGGCGAATTACCTGCGAAGGAAAGGCGTCGGCAAAGGCGACCGAGTGGCCATTTATATGGGAATGGCGCCGGAACTGGCGATCGCGATGCTGGCCTGCGCGCGCATCGGGGCGATCCACTCGGTGATTTTCGGTGGGTTCAGCCCGCGTTCGATCCGCGACCGCATCGACGATTCGACCTGCAAGGCGATCATCACGCAGGACGAAGGCAAGCGCGGCGGACGGCCCGTGGGGCTGAAGGTGAACGTCGATGAGGCGCTCGTTGAGCCGGGCCACAGCATCGAGTTCACGCTGGTGTACAAGCACACCGGCACGCCGGTAAACATGGTGGAGGGCCGTGACGTCTGGTGGCACGAGGTGCTCCCCGGCGAATCGACCGAGGCAGCGCCGGAATCGATGGACAGCGAGGACCCTCTGTTCATCCTGTATACGTCGGGTTCGACCGGGAAGCCGAAGGGTGTGCTGCATACGCAGGCGGGCTACCTGCTCTACACGATGGTCACGCAGAAGTACACGTTCGACCTGCGCGAGGACGACATCTACTGCTGCGCGGCCGACGTCGGCTGGATCACGGGGCACAGCTACATCGTTTATGGGCCACTGGGGAACGGGTCGACAAGCGTTATGTTCGAATCGATCCCGACCTACCCGGATGCGGGGCGGTACTGGGACATGGTCGACCGGCTGGGCATTACGGTGTTTTACACCGCCCCGACCGCAATCCGGGCGATCGCGCGCGACGGGGACGATCCGGTGAAGCGTTACAAGCGAACCTCGCTGCGGGTGCTGGGAACGGTCGGCGAGCCGATCAATCCGGAGGCCTGGCGCTGGTACTACAACGTGGTCGGCGAAAAACGCTGCAGCATCGTGGACACGTACTGGCAGACCGAGACGGGCGGGCACGTCATCACCGGGCTTGCGGCGGCAACGGACATGAAGCCGGGCTCGGGCTCGCTGCCGTTCTTCGGCGTGGAGCCGTGCGTGGTAGATGAGAACGGGGCGGAACTCGAAGGGAACAACGTCACCGGCCGGCTGTGCATGAAGCGTTCGTGGCCGGGGATGATGCGGACGGTCTACGGCGACCACCAGCGGTTCATCTTCACGTACCTGGCGACGTACAAAGGCAAGTATTTCACCGGCGACGGCTGCCATCGCGACAAGGATGGCTACTACTGGATCACGGGGCGCGTCGACGACGTGCTGAACGTGGCCGGGCATCGGCTGGGCACGGCCGAAATCGAGGGCGCGCTCGTAGGGCACGAGGCGTGTGCGGAGGCGGCGGTCGTGGGCTATCCGCACGATGTGAAGGGCACGGGCATTTACGCGTACGTGCTGCTGAACGCCGGCCACAAGGGTTCGCCGGAACTGGCGAAGGAGCTTCGCGACGCCGTGCGCAAGGACATCAGCCCGATCGCCACGCCGGACAAGATCCAGTTCGTCGAAGGGCTGCCGAAGACGCGTTCGGGGAAAATCATGCGGCGCATCCTGCGGAAGATCGCCGAAGGGGAGCCGGAGAACGTCGGAGATGTGACGACGCTGGCGGACCCGGCGGTGGTGCAGGACATCATTGTGGGGGCAGGGAAGGCGGACTGACCCTCACCCCCCCGGCCCCCTCTCCCAAGTCTGGGAGAGGGGGAGAAGCGTTTGTGGTGGATGCCGCGGCCTATTGTTGGGGGAGATCGCAGCGCTTGTTGGCAGTCGAGCCCCTCACCCCCCGGCCCCCCTCTCGCGAGTCTGGGAGAGGAAGAGAAGCGTTCGTAATAGATGCAGCGGCGTTTGCAGGGCTCCTTGGCAGTCGAGGCCCTCACCCCCCGCCCCCCTCTCCCGACTCCTGCGTCGCGGGCGAGGGGGAGGGTGATGGTGGTGGGAAGGGGTGCGGTGGTGGTTGGGGAGAGATTGCAGCGCTCCTTGCCAGTCGCGCCTTGGGATTGGGTTGCGGGCGAGGTTCGGTTGTGGTTGGAGGTCCAGGGTGGACGCGCTTGCTGGCGTGCGCGCCTCGGACTGGCGAGCCCTCCCCCCCGCCCCCTCTCCCGACTCCTGCGTCGCGGGCGAGGGAGCGTGGTTATGGGGTGGAGGTATCGACTGCGAGGTCGAGTTGCCAGAGGCCGCGGACGACTGTGGTTGGGGCAGAGCCGATGAGGATTGTGAGCTGGCCGGAGATGTCTTCCGGATTTACGTCGATGTCGAGGTCGAAACCATCGGATACGGTGTTTCCGTCCGCGTCTTTGCGGTACTTGTCATCCATCGAGGCAATGCGGAGCTTGGCGCCGTTGGTGCCAAAGACCTGGAAAGCGGTGGTGGTCGGATCGTAGTTCGCTGCGATCTCAAGGCGCAGGGCTGTATAGGGACCTATGTGGGCAAAGGGAAGGTAGAAGAAAGTGCCCTTGAATACGGGCGCCTGCGGTGACCGTCCGACCGTATGCCGGTGGTCGTCCCGGAACAGGACGACTTCTTTGTCTTTGCCACTCACACCTTGTTCCGCCATTGCTCGCCCGGCGTCCAGGCGCACGGCTGCGTTGGTGTCTTCTCGCAGGTCTCCAAAGCTCTCGAACTCTATTCGAACAGGCTTGCCGAACGGCGTCGGAGGGAACGCGTAAGTCAGAAAGGTTCCACCCTCTGATGAGAGCAAGCTGGCGTAGCCTTTGTCGCCGCTCGCAAGCCGTGGCTCACCCAGTGGAACCGCATTTGCGGGTGAGACTTCGATGGTGATGAGGGTCTCGGTGGTGGAGCGGCGGCCGCCGGTCGCCCTAAGCGTGATGTCCTGGGTGGTGACTGGCGGTGAACCGGCGAGGCGCTCGGTCCGGAGGGCTGCGCGCAGGTCTGCCGGTGGTTTCAACTGAAGGCGCCACTCACCCTCGACGGGGATGAGGGTGCCTGATGCAGCGAGGACATCGACGCGGGTAACGACCACGTCGTAGGGAGGTTCGAAGGTGACCGGATCGAGGCGGGCGAACGAATCTGGCCCGTCCTGGAGGGATACGGCGGCTCCGCCGCCGGCGATGCCCTTGCCCCAGGCATCGGCTGCGATGGAGAGCTGCGTCGCCTTCTGGCCGGTAGCGGCTTCCCAGGCGGCGACATCAGCCTCGAAGCGGACAAAGGTGGCGGTGGCACTGAAGCGAGCCGCCGAGATGCTGAGGGTGACACCGTTGCTTTCATCCGAAGCGGACTGGGGAACATCAAGCACCGGGGGCAGGCCGCCCTGGGTATCCCTGGAAGACGACGCCCAGACGACGCCGGCGACGAGGCCGAAAGCGCCCGCAAGCAGCAGTCCGACGAAGAGCTTTTTGGTGAATGCACGCTTCAGCACGGTCGCGGGCCGGAGCGAATTGAGGCTGGATTTGTCGTGTTGAGGCATTCGTTCCCCCACTCGAGAAACTTCCTTGTTCGAGGCTAGCAGCGGTGTCAAATCGACAGGCGAGGATTCGCCGGGAAACCTGTTCGCAGCACACGAAATATCCTGCTACAATCCCGCGGCACACCGGCTCCCGGCCTCTCCGGGGCTCGCTGGCTCATGCCCAAATGGGTGTGGGCGCCACAATTCGAAAAGGACTGAAAACCGAATGGATCTTGGCCTCAGTGAAGAACAGGAACTGCTGAAGAATTCGGCACGTGAATTCCTCGAAAAGGAGTGCCCGGAAGAGCACGTCCGCGCGATGGAAGAAGATGAGACCGGCTACAGCACGGCGCTCTGGAAGAAAATGGCGGACCTGGGCTGGCAGGGGCTGATGATCCCCGAGGCCTACGGCGGCGCAGACTTCTCGTTCCTCGACCTCGCCGTGCTCGTCGAAGAGTTCGGCCGCGCGCTCGTCCCCGGGCCGTTCATCCCGAACGCCGTCTGCACGGCCGAACTGATCGTTGCGGGCACCGACGCCCAGAAGTCGAAATACCTCCCGAAGATCGCCGACGGCTCGGCCATCCACACCTATGCGATCACCGAGCCGAGCGGCCGCTGGGACCGCGAAGGCATCGAGATGAAGGCCACGGCCAGCGGATCGGACTTCGTGCTCAACGGCACGAAGCTGTTTGTGCCGGATGCGCACGTCGCGGACTACCTGCACGTCGTCGCCTGGAAGCCGGATGGCCGCCTGAGCACATTCATCGTGCCGCGCGACCAGCCGGGCGTGAGCGTCACGGTGCTGAAGACCATCGCCAGCGACAAGCAGGCGGAAGTGGTGTTCAAGGACGTGAAGGTCTCGGCCGATGACGTCATCGACATGGACGAGAAGACGGCCAGCCGCCTGCGCAACATGGCGACGAACCTCGAGTGCGCCTATCTCGTGGGCCTCGCCCAGCGGGACTTCGAGATCTCGGTGAACTACGCCAAGGAGCGCGTGCAGTTCGGCCGCCCGATCGGCTCGTTCCAGGCCATCCAGCACAAGGCCGCCGACATGGTGACCGATGTCGATGGCATGCGGTTCATCATGTACAAGGCCGCCTGGGCGACCAGCGAGAACGAAGATACCGCCGACATGGACACAGCCATGGCGAAGGCGTGGTGCTCGGATGCGAGCCGCCGCGTGGTCGCTCACGGCCAACAGATCCACGGTGGTATCGGCTTCACGAAGGACTATGTCATCCAGCTGTTCTTCCGCCGCCAGAAGCGCGCGGAACTCTTCTGGGGCGACGGCGATTTCCACCGCGAGCGCGTCGCGCAGATGCTGGAAATCTAGGCGGTCGATATTCGAACTTCGGACGGGCTCCCAATCGGGAGCCCGTTCTTCGTTGGCGAACCGCGGAAACCCCTTACTTCTGCGCGGGATTTCACCGAAGTCCTGAAAATCCACTGAGATGGAGTGGCGCTCAGGGGACGGTCGATTCATGCTTTCCGCGGTGGCGAAAGGAAAGCGCAATTTGAAACTTCGTAATTACATGATGTTCGCGGGCATTCTGCCCATGATCCTCGGCGCGACCCTCTTTGGGGCATGCGGCGGGGACGATGATGACGGCGGGAGCGGCGGCGGTACGGGGAGCGATGAGAAATTCGTCGCCGACATTTGCAAGGCCGGGGCGAAGTTCTCCGAGGCCATGGACAAGCTTCAGAAGGACCTCTCGTCTGAAACCGATTTCACGAAGATCGCCGAGAAGGCCGCCCAGCCGTTTGAAGACTTCGCCAACGACTTCTCGAAGGCGAATCCTCCATCGGATCTGAAAGAGTGGCATGACAGCACGTCCGACGCCCTGAAGACGGCCGTGAAAGGGCTGAAGGACGGCGATTTCTCCGCACTTGACGAGAACCTCATCTCGGAGCCGCCCGGGGATGCCGCCAACCGGCTGGCGAAGGTGGCTGAAGATAACAAGGACTGCCAGGAGGCGGACCTCAACTTCGACAGCTAGGGTCACGGTCGCAATCAACTTCACGGAAGGCCCGGCGAACTCGCCGGGCCTTTCTGGTTTTTCGCGCGGTTGCCAGAAAGATGCGAACCTAGCCGGCGATGACCCACTCGCCATTCCCGCGGCTGCGGGGAACGCATCGACGGCTGAGCGTCGTCTTACTGCTTGCGGGAATGCTTTTCGGTGCAGCCGCCCTCGGCGCTCAACGGTCGACACCGACCTTTGCCGATGGGCCCGAGGAGTACGTCGTCGTCCGGCATGTGCTTGTGGCCTCGCCGGATGGGTCGGTCGCGGTGGAAGAAGAGCCGGCAAGCCGGGTGATCGCGGCGTTCAAGGTGAATCCGAACCTGTGGGCGAAATCGGATGTGCCGGTGCCGGTGAGCTACAATCCTGCCGATGCACCCGCGGGTGTGGATGTTGCCAGTGTGATCCAGACGGCGATGGGGACGTGGAACGCGGCCGGCGCGGCCTTCTCGTTCACCTGGGCGGGGACGACAAGCGGTGAGACCGGAAGCTGCCTGGACGACCAGGATTTCCAGGTCGATGGAATCAACACGATCAAGTTCGTACAGCTCCCCGGGCTTACTTTGGGCCGGACGTGCACGATCTTCGGAAAGACCTCAGGAAGGCTCTCGGAATTCGACATGGAGCTCGATGGCGACGGAATCTGGTCGACGACCTCGCCGGTGCCTGAGTTCTCCTACGACCTGCCGACGACGATCTTGCACGAGCTCGGGCACGCTGCCGGGCTCGGCCACTCGTGCGGAGTGAATGAGGGAGTTGCGTGCACATCGCAGCTCACGAAATCGGTGATGTACCGGCAGATTGGCGCGGGAGAGTCGCGCAGGGTGCTGACCGCGGACGACCTCGCTGCTATCCGAACGGCGTACCCGGGCGGGGCGCCGACACCGAGCCCCACGAATTTCCCGCCGACAGCGGCGCCATCAGCTACGCCGCCCGCGCAACAGCCGCTGCAGTTCAGGATTCGTGCGCCGCTGCTCTCGAAGGACTAACACCCTGGCGGCCGGGCGACGGCCGTCATCGGGTAGGCCCAGTGGTGACGCTCCCAGAGCACCGGCGGCTCTTCTCGCCAGCGGGGATGAAGCACCGGATGGGTCCAGTCCGAAGGCGGGGCCCATGTGTGCCATGAGTCGCTGAAGGGGGAGGCTCGCGATTCGAGATCCGTGAGTACGGATTTCGCCGAACTGCGGACGAACTCCGCGAATTCGGTCGAGTAGGTGCCGGCAGTCAGCGTCCCTTCGAAGTCATCGAAGTCTTTCCACTCCCAGCTAAAGTCGGGCTTGATGACGATATCGAGGGTGTGGTCGTTCGTGTCTACACCGAGGGGTGTGCGGCGGAACGGTTCTTCGAAGTTGACGTAGTACATGGTGAATTCACGTGCCGGACCTTCCCAGAAGAGCCAGATGGAGTAGTTCTTGCCGGGGTACATGAGTCGAAGAACATCTCGGCGCCACTCGCCCTCGACGAGCGTGCGGCCGCCACCGGGCGGATTGTGCCAGCGCATGAACGTGGAACCGGCGGGAAGGTAAAGCGCGAGCAGGTCCGGCTCATCGCGGACGACGCGAAAGGGCCACGACATGCCGACCTGGCCATCGATGCGAGTGATGTAGCGGAGGACGACCTCGGCGCCGGGCTCCCAGCGAGCGGGCACGGAGGATTGATCCATCTAGAAGTCCATATCGTCGAAGCCGTGCGAGTGCCCGCCTGGCCCGTGAGTGTGGCCGCCGGGGCCGTGAGAGTGACCGTGGCCGCCGAAATCGCCGTCGTCACCGCCGGCACCGCCATCGTCGTCCCAGGGGGCGGGGCCATCGCCGACAGATGCGTCAGCGATGCCAACCACCGAGAACGAACCGATGGTTTTGCGAGCCTGCTTGCCGCACTTGGGGCAGGGGATTACCTGGAGAACGTCGCTCATCGGCATTCGCTTCTCGGAGCGGGTGCCACAAGCCGGACAGAGATACTCATACAGCGCCATGCGGAAATCGTCCGATGCCAATGGCCACGCGGTCAATACCACGTGGCCATTGTTGCTACCGCGAGCGCGGAAGCGGCGTCGGCGTGTTCCTGGGAGGTACCGGCGTTTTCGTCGGCATCGGAGTCCACGTCGGGGTCGGGGTAATTGTTGGCGTAGGGGTGATTGTCGGGGTCGCGGTTGGCGGGCCCTGGGTTGGCGTCGAAGTCGGCGGCTGAGAGGTGTTGCCGCCGGGCTGTGGCGTCTCGCCCGGCCTGGGGGTCGGAGTCTCGGTCGGCTCGGGAGTCGCCGTGTCATCCGGACGTGGGGTTGGAGAGGGGGTCGGGGTCCACGGGATGATTTCCTTGCCCGGGATCTGGACGAAGTCCTTTGGATCGAGGGGGATGTCCTTGTAGCGAATTTCGAAGTGCACGAACCCGTCGGTAGCGCCAACACCAACGACGGTGGTCTTCGAGACGTTGTTTCCATCGGTTACCCGGAGACTATCAAGCCAGCCGAGGATGACTTTGAAATCGGCGCCGCAATCAATGATGACGTGGATGCCATAGACCTCGTCGTTGCCGGCTTCGATGACGAAGCCGCTGCAGCCAGCCTGGACCGGGACGTTCTTCAGGCCGACGAGGGAAAAATCGACGCCGGTGTGGACTTTGCCATCGGCGCGGGCGGCGCCGAAGTAGTCCTCGACTCCCGCGTGAGTGGCGAGGGGAAGGGCGAAGCGGTTGCCGCCCGCGATGAGCATTTCCTTGATGTCGGGCTTTGGAGGATTGGCCGGGATAACACCGGCGCCTTCGTTCTCGCCGGCGACCTTGCTGGCGGGATCGCGCGTGGGCGCGACCTTCGGGAGCTCGGTGGGCTTCACGAGGCTTTCGCTGGACGAACCATCGGCGGGTGTGTCGCCGGTGGGCGCGCCAGAGCCGCCGCCGATGGCGCAGGCGCCAACCCACGCGAACAGAGCCAGCACCGGCACGCCGGCGAGCAGGAACATAGGAGTGAGCTTGCGGTCGCTCGAACTCTTGTCCTTGTACTTCGGTCCGTAGAATCCTTTGCCTGGCGGCATCCTCACACCTCACAACAACAGCCAGATCCCAGTCTGGGGGCGACTGTCCGCACTTTCTCTCAGGAAGACCCCTGCAACGGGGACGAGAAGACGAGTACATCACCTGGCTGCAGCGACTTCGCTGAACCGGAACGCATCTCGATGACGCCCTTCGCGCCCTTGCCACCGAAGGCGAGGCCAATCCAGGGGCGAACGTTCGAGGCTACCTTCGTGACGCGGAAATCGCGGTCGTAGAAGACGGCATCGATGGCGAACCGCATGAACATCATGTGGATCGAACTGCAGGGGCGAATATCGAGCGCCTCGCCTTCAGCGAGCGGGCTGCGGAACATGAGCCCGAGTGTGCGGCTCATGACTCCGTGAGCCGGCCGAACCTCGGACGCGACGACACTTCCACCTTCGGTGAGAACTGCGCTGGACATTTGCCTCCCAATGAAAGCGACGAACGACGGCATCCGTTGACCTTCGCTTTCACTGCTAACTATCGGCAGCGATTCGGCGAGTCATCAGCAAACGGAGTGCAAAATCAGGGTATCGGGAGGCTCTGCGCCGAGGGCGCCACATGCCCCAGGACGCCCTGTTTGCGCCACAGGGCAGTGGCCGGGATAGTTCGCAACCAACCACCACCGAGGAACGCGCCCACATATGCCTCGAAGCCGCACAGGTCTCGGCCAGGGATTGGAAGCCCTGGTGCCGCCACTGCGTGATGCGTCCAGCATCGCCACCTTGCCGCGAAGTACAGCCCCGGAAACCTGGGAAGTCGCCACACTCCGGCGCAAACGCAAGGGTCGATGCGTTCTCACGGTGGCGCCACCGGCACTGCTGAAGAAGACGAAGAAACGGAAAATCAAGGCTTCGACGCTGCTCACCCTGGGCGCGCTGGGGGCGTCTGGATGGGAGCTGATAGCGCTTTCCGGGAAGACGTTCTACCTAAAACGACCTGTAATGCCTTTAGATTCACAGTAAAGGTTCGCTCGCGACTAACAATCTCGGTACGATTGCGCCCGCACAGCTTTGCAGGCAGAGCGCGGAGGGATAACGATGGTTTACAAGCCACCACGAATGCGGTTCGGAATTTTCCTGGCGCCGTTTCACCGGGTTGGGGAGAACCCGACGGTCGCGTTGGACCGCGACCTCGAGCTGATCGAGCACCTGGACAAGCTGAACTTCGACGAGGCGTGGATTGGCGAGCACCACAGCGCGGGCTGGGAGCTAATCGCTTCGCCGGAGTTGATGATTGCGGCCGCCGCTCAGCGCACGAAGACGATTAAGCTGGGGACGGGCGTGAGCTCACTGCCGTACCACCATCCGTTCATCCTGGCCGACCGGATGGTGCAGCTGGACCACATGACTCGCGGGCGGGCGATGTTCGGCGTAGGCCCGGGGGCGCTGACGAGCGACGCACACATGCTGGGCATCAACGCCCTCACGCAGCGGCAGCGGATGGACGAGGCGCTCGGCGTGATCCTGCGGTTGTTCCGGGGCGAAACGGTCACGCACGAATCGGACTGGTTCACGATGCACGACGCCCGGCTGCAAATCGCGCCGTACACCTTCCCACACATGCCGGTGGCGGTCGCTTCGACGTTTTCGCCGGCGGGGCCACAGGCTGCGGGGAAGCACGGCGTTGGGATCCTCTCGGTCGCGGTGTCGCAGCCGGGAGGCCTGATCTCGCTGGCAAAGACGTGGGAGATGGCGGAGGAAGCGGCGGAGAAAGCGGACAAGGGGATGAGCCGCGAAGACTGGCGGCTGGTCATCCCGATCCATCTCGCGGAATCGCGGGAAGAGGCTATCCGGGATGTGGACGAAGGCAGCCAGCGTTTCAATAAGGATTACTTCGAGAACACGCTGGGCCGACCCGCCGACCCTTCGGTGAAGCCGGACGTGGCTTCGCAGGTGGAGCGAGGCGGCGCCATTGTCGGGACGCCGGACGACGCGATTGCGGCGATCGAACGGATGCAGGAGCTGAGCGGTGGGTTCGGCGCCGTGCTGGGGCTGGCGCACGAGTGGACGAGCTGGGAGAAGACGAAGCACAGCTACGAACTCTGGGCTCGTTATGTTGCACCACACTTCCAGGGTCAACTCGAGCGCATCAAGGGCAATCAGCAGTTCGTTTCGGATAACCGGACCACGATTTTTGGTCCGAACGCCGCAGCCATCGGGAAGGCGTTCATCGACGGCGGGGTTTCGCTGCCGGAGCCGATGTTGCAGCGGATGCAGCGGGGGAATACCTAGTCCCTCATCCCCCTGCCCCTTCTCCCAAGTCTGGGAGAAGGGATACGAGTTGTTAATTCACGCCAGTCTTTGCGAGGGATGCGAGGGATTCGATGGTGTGGGCGACGGCTGAGCGGTCGCCCTCTACCGGATAGGGCGAGGCGTTGAAGTCGGTGACGCCAGCGGCGGCGACCTGCCCTCATCCCCCCGGCCCCTTCTCCCAAGTCTGGGAGAAGGGGAGGTAGTCGTTAACTGACGCCCGCTTTCGCCAGGGAGGCGAGGAATTCGATCGTGTGGGCCACGGCCGTGCTGTCTGCCTCGACCGGGTAGGGTGAGGCGTTGAAGTCCGTGACGCCGGCGGCGGCGACCTGCCCTCATCCCCCGGCCCCTTCTCCCGACTTCGCGGGAGAAGGGGAGTGTGAACGTTAGCTGACGCCCGCCTTCGCCAGGGAGGCGAGGAATTCGATCGTGTGTGCCACGGCCGTGCTGTCTGCCTCGACCGGGTAGGGTGAGGCGTTGAAGTCGGTGACGCCGGCGGCGGCGAGCGCGCGGACCTGGGACTCGACCTCGTTTTCGGTGCCGACGATGGCGACCGAGGCCGGGTCGGCGGCGCCTTCGACATCGAGGACGGCGCGGTACGACGGGAGGGTGCCGTACATGGCGAAAATCTTCGACGCTGTGGCGCGCGCTGATTCCGGGTTCGAGGTCACAGCGATCGGGAAGCCGGCGACGATGCGCGGTGCGGGGCGGCCGGCTTCCGCGGCTGCGGCGCGAATCGCCGGGACAGCGGTTTCAGCGAGGTACTTCGGCCCGCCCATCCATGTGATGGTGCCGTCGGCCATCTTGCCGGCGAGCTTGAGCATCTGGGGACCGAGCGCCGCGACCAGCACCGGCGGTTTGCTGGCGCCAGCCACCTGGACCTGCGCGTTCACCCGGTATTCTTCGCCCTGGAAGCGGACCTGCTGGCCGGCGAGGAGCGGCATCAGCACCGAGAGGTACTCACGGGTGTGGCGAATCGGCTTCGAGTAGTCGAGGCCGAGCATATTTTCGATGACCACTTTGTGGCTCAAGCCTATCCCAAGCGTAAAACGGCCATGGCAAGCGGCGGCCGCCGTGAGCGCCTGCTGGGCGAGGGCGGACGGGTGCCTGGGATAGGTGGGGACGACGCCGGTACCGAGTTCGATGGTGCTGGTTTCGCGGCCGGCAAGGGCAAGGAACATGATGGCGTCCACGCCGAAGATGTTGGCGACCCATGCGGAGTCGAAACCGCTCGCTTCGGCGCGCTGCACCTGCCGAATCATGGCTTCGATGGTGCCATCGTCGCCCGGGCCCGGACCGACACCGATTCCGATCTTCATCGTGAGCCTCCCGAATGTGGTTGGAGAAGACTACGCGAGCGCCGCGGGTTCGGCGAACACCGTAGAATCCGGGGCATGCCTTACGCCACCGTGAACGCCGCGCGCCTGTACTACGAACAGCACGGGAGCGGCCCCGACCTCGTCTTCTTGCATGGCGCCGGTGGAAACCACCTCGTGTGGTGGCAGCAGGTCGCGGAGTTTTCGAAGCGATACCGGTGCACGACGTTCGATGCACGAGGCTGGGGGCTTTCGCGAGGCGAGATGGCCGTTGGGCGGTTCGCGCTGGGGACGGACCTGGTGGCGCTGCTGGAACACCTCGGCATCGAGAAGACGCATGTGATCGCGCAATCGATGGGCGGGAGGGCGGTCGCGGGGCTGTGCCGTCTGGCGCCGCAAAAGGCGCTTTCATTCGTGTTGTGCGGGACGACCGCCGGGGCGACCGACGACCGGATTCGCGAGCTACAGGACGAATTGAAAGAAGAACGCGGCGAGGGCGGGTTGCGCGAACATGCGCTTGCGCCCGGGTTCGAAGAGGCAAACCCGGGGATGGCTTTGCTCTACCGGCAATTGAACGGACTAAATCCTCCGCGGCCAAAGGGCCTGCTGGGCCGGCCGCCTTCGAACTACCGGGGGAGCACCCACGAGATGATCGCGGGGCTGGGTGTGCCTGTGCTTTACATCGTCGGCGAACACGACCTGATTACTTCGCCGGAGATGATCCGGCAGGCGAAGGGACTCATACCCGGCGCGGAGTTCCACGAAGTGAAGGGGGCGGGACATTCGTGTTATTTCGAGCGGGCTGACGAGTGGAACCGGGTAGTGGGCGGCTTCCTCGATCGGTCGTCCGGGAGGACGGCAGGTAAATAAGCGGTTGCCATTACGGGAACACCGCAGTTATTGTCTACCTCCAATGTCCTGGACTTTCCGCTGGCTCCAGCATTTTCTCGGGTTGTTCCGCCGTTCCGCGGATAGCGAGAGTGGCTGGGTTGAACCTTCGAACGCGATTACTCGCGCAGTGATGTCGGGTTCGGTGAGCGGGCTGTCGCTTTCGGTCCCTGAGCCGGAGCCGGCCGAAGTGGTCGCGATTCCCGAGCGGGAACAGCCCGCGACGCGTACGGCGCAGCGCACTCGCCGCCGTCGCGCGAGCCGCGCGGCCTGATCTTACGGGCCAATTCCCCGGTATACTTTCGCCATGGCCATTTACGAGTATTACTGCCCCACCTGCCGGAACAAGTTCGAGCAGCGCCGCCCGATGTCGCAGGCTTCGACCGCGACGAAATGCGCCAACGGCCACAAGGCCGAGCGCACGCTCTCGGCGTTCGCGATGGCACGAACCGGCGGCGGGGTGGCGATGGATGAGATGCCCGCTGGCCGCGGCTGCTGCGGTGGCGGCGGATGCGCCTGCGGGAATTAGCGGTTCTCCGTCGGTAGTTCGCTCTCAACTGGCCTTGCGCTGGCGCGATTCTTCGTACGCCGCGGTGGCCTCGGCGTCGCTCGGCCGGCCAAAGACGAGGTAACTCACCGACACCGAAACGACGGCAAGGACTTCCAGGACGGTGAGCCCACCGACGATGAACGTCATGTCTTCCCAGAACGGCTCCGGGAACATCTGAATCAGGCGATCCCTCGATGAGTTGAAGCGCCAGTTCCCGCCCGGGAACGCGATTTCGTGAAATCTGGTCCACGCCGCATCGAAACCGGTTGCGGCGAACGCGCCGATGGCGACGACGAGGACCAGGCCAACGGCGACACCGAACACCGAATACTTCGCGAGTTGGCGAGGGCTGCGCTCCCGGGTCCAGAGGACCACGCCTCCGACGTAGGCGATGATGACCGCCAGCGAGGCCTCGTTCAGCCGGTAGATCACGCGCACCAGGTTCTTCACATCGCGCATGTGGGAGATTTCGTCTTCATTGAAGAGGGCGGTTTCGCGGCCATCGATGGTCACCTGGATGCGCAGACTGGAGCGGTCGTCTTCGAAGTAGCGGACGATGTCGTCGGCGGCGGCATCGAGTTCCGGGTAGGAGACGCCAGTCGTCTGGTCGACGTTATAGGTACGGAAACCCTGTTTCGTGAACCAGGAATCGCCGGTGGCGAAGCGCACGTTAGTGGTGACCAGGAAGAGCGGCACGGAAACGATGAAGAGAGCGGTTGCGATGTGCGCGAAGAGTTTCATTGTGTGAGCGAAGCTGCCGACTTTCGGCATCGTGCGCAGGCGCGAGCCACCGGTCAAACAGGCAGCCAAACCTCTGGTAAACTCGGCGTGGCCCGGCGCTGCAAGGCGCCGGGTTTTGTCGCGAATCGAAACACCCGGAGGCCCCATGACCGCGCCCGCAGCCACGCCGGAGCTGGAATTCATCTTTCACCCTCGCTCAATCGCTATCGCCGGCGTCTCTTCGAAAGAGACCGCTGCATTTGGAGGCGGGGGATTCGTCTCGTCATTGCAGGAAATTGGCTTCCGCGGGCCGATCTACCTCATCCATCCGACGGCGCCGGCGATCCGGGGCCTGCGGTGTTACCAGCGGCTCACAGATATTCCGGACAACGTCGACTATGTCATTTCTTCGGTGAGTGCACGGCTGGTGCCGCAACTGCTGGAGGACTGCATCACGAAAGGCGTGAAGGTTCTGCACCTGTTCACCGCCGGGTTCACGGAAACTGGCGACGCGGAACGGGCGAAGATGGAACAGGCAGTGGTGGCGCGGGCACGCGAGGCTGGTATCCGGCTGATTGGGCCGAACTGCATGGGCCTCTACGTGCCCGATTCACGGTTGGCGATGATGAATGGCCAGATCGCCGAGTCGGGGCCTGTGGGCATGGTTTCGCAATCCGGGATGAACGCGGGCGAGTTTGTACGTTATGCAATCCCGCGGGGTATTCGCTGCTCGAAGGTCATCAGCTTCGGGAACGGCGCGGACCTGAAGGCTGCGGACTTCTTCGAGTACCTGGCGGACGACCCGAACACAGAAATCATCGTCGCGTACCTCGAGGGCATCCAGGATGGGCCCCGACTGGCCCAGGCCATCCGGCGGGCAGGCAAGAAGAAGCCGACAGTGATCCTGAAGAGCGGCCGGACCGAAGCCGGTTCGCGGGCGGCGAGCTCGCATACGGCGTCGCTTGCCGGTTCGCTGCAAATCTTCGACGCGCTTTGCAAGCAGGCAGGGGCAATCCGGGTGGAGAGCCTTGAAGAACTCGTGGATACCGCGGTGGCGTTCCGCTTCGTGAAGCAACTGGCCGGCCCGCGCGTGGTGGTCGTTGGCGGTGGGGGAGGGGCGAGCGTGCTTGCCGCCGATGACCTGGACGCGGCGGGACTGGAGTTGCCGGCACTGCTGCCGGAGACCCAGGAAGAGCTCGGGAAGGTAACGCACGAGGCCGGCACAAGCATTCGCAACCCGATAGATACGACCAGTCTCTGGGACGATGCGGCGTTCGAGGCCACGCTGATGCCTTGCGCGCGCGCGGCGAACATCGATGTCATCCTGTATCACACCAGCTTCGGCGGGGGCCCGGTTGCCCGTCGCGAGGGCATGCGCGAACGAATGACGCGGCAGGCCGAGACGCTTGGCCGGATCCAGCGCGAATCGGGAAAGCCGCTGGTGGTTGCGATCCGGCCCGCGGTGACTGGCGACGCGTTCGACCTGTCGTCCGACTTCCAGGAGCTCTGCTGGAAACAGGGTCTTGCGACGTTCCCGAGCATCGCCCGCGCGGCCCAGGCGCTGGCGAATCTCGTCGAATGGCGAAAACGGCAAGCTTAGGTCTCGTCTTAGCGCGATAAAGTTGATAGTCTTTGTCAACAACATGAACCGAGCTCAACTTGAAGAGTTCCGCTGCTGTGCGTGGCGCACGGTTTCGTACCGCGCTGCCGAGATGGCGGCTGCGCGCGCCGACCTCGAAGGGGGGCACGCAGGCGACGCCATTGTGACCAGCTGCCAGCGGTTGGAAGCCTACGGATTCGGCGAGTGCGGATGCGATGCGCCCGAGCAGTTGCGAGGCTACGCCGCACTGGAACGGCTGGCGGCGGTGGCGGCGGGACTCGAATCGGTGGTGCTTGGCGAAGACCAGGTGACCGGGCAGGTACGAAGTGCATTTGCGCATGTTTCGGGAGACCTGAGGGCGGGGTTCGACCTCGCGATTTCGGCGGCGCGGGCGCTGCGCGCGGAGACGAAGTTCGATAGCCACGCGGGGCACTTGCTGGACAAAGCGCTGCGGCTTTCGACCGTGCAGCCGGGAGGCAGCCTGCTGGTTCTCGGCGTGGGTGCGATGGGCAAGCTCGTGGCCGAACGCGGCGTCGAACTCGGATTCGATGTAACGGTGGCGGCGAGGCGGGTGCCCGAGCAGCCGGTCGCCGGCGCCTTTGTCGAGCTGGCGAACGTTCCGGGTCTGCCCCGGTTCGACGTGATTGTTGGCTGCCTGGGCTCGGGCGCCGGGGAGATCGCGCCACGGGTATTGCCGGCGGCGCGGCTGCTCATCGACCTTGGGACGCCGCGGAACTTCTCGGTGCTTTCCGGGCCGGGGGTCGTTGCGATTTCAGACATGCTCGAGGACGAGCATTCTCGGCCGCACTCGATGGCGAAGCGGCGGCGCCTGCGCCAGCGCCTCGGCAATATCCTGGACGCTCGGATTGCGCGGCTTCAAGAGGATTCGCGGTCGCCGATCGGGGCGCTCCGCGCGCAGGTGGAAGCGATCCGGAAGGAAGAGGTCGAGCGGGCCATGCGGTTGCATCCGGATGTGCCGGAGGCGGTGTTGGAGGCCGTGACCCGTTCGCTCATCGATAAGGTGTTCCACGCACCAACGAGTCGCATGCGAGGATTGCAGAACGACGAGCTGGCGCGGGAACTGGCGGCGCTGTTCGAGCGCTAGGCAGGCGAACGCGGTTCGAGGACTCGCGGGCGTTCGGTGCGCGACTTTGGCGGTTCGAGCTGACCTTCGACCACGGGCTGACATTTCGGGCACCATGCGGTGTGGCGCATATCGACGCCCTGCGGGGCTGTGCGAAGGCGCGTGTGGCAGCGGCGGCAAGGCTGGCCGCCCCGCATATACGCGTACATGGTCGGACGGCGTTTCAACTCCAGGGCGTTTTCCTTGCCGACGCTGGCACGCAGCAGTGCCTGGGCCTTTCCGAGCAGGTGGAGGAGTTCCTCGTCGGAGAGTTCGGCGACGCGGCGCCATGGATTCATTCCGGCGTGAAAGAGTGATTCGTTCTTCCAGATGTTTCCGACGCCCGCGACCGCTCGCTGATCCATGATCGCATCGCCGATAGTGAACATCTCGCGCGTGGGGTGGCGCAGGCGAAGGAGGGCTTCTTCGATGTCGAACGCGTCGTCGAGCAAGTCTGGGCCGAGGTTCGCGATAGGAGCGTGATAGCCGAGGCTGCGTTCCTCAACGAGTTCGATGACCGGAGCACTGAAGTTCACGACGACGGCGTCATCGACTTCCAGGACGAGTCGAGCTTCGCGTTCGGGACGGGTCCATGGTTCGCCGGGTTTGTAGACATGCCAGGTGCCGTACATGCGGAGGTGACCGCGGAGGGCGAGGCCATTTTCGAAGCTGATGAGCATGTTCTTGCCCTGCGAGCGAACGGCGGTGCATCGCTGGCCGACGATCTTCTCGACGCGCGGGACCGGACCGGGGCCATGAGCGCGGGCAGCGCGGATGACCTTACCTTCGAGTGGCGTGCGGAGTTTCGCGGCAAAGCGAAAGAGCGCGTCGCCTTCAGGCATGGGCGAACGCCTCGGAACGCAAAGGGCGCCGCGTGAAGCCGCGGAAACCTTTCGCGAATCCCGCTTCCAGCAATGCCGCGGCGAGCGTGGACTCGGTGGCCGGCTGACCGTCGATGCGTTCGATCGAGAGACCCTTGCTGCCGAGCGCGATTGGATCGACAGCGAGGGCTGCGACGGCCTCGGCCAGCATGTCTTCGCTCTCTGCCGCGGGGAACGAGAGCAGGCCCCGATGGCCGCGGTCGAGATAGAGGACGGGGTCGCCGTTGACGAGGACGACACGAGCGCCGGCAACGCGCTGGTAGGTTTTGCGGGAATCTTGCTCGTCGCGGGGCCAGGCGAGCGTGGCGCCAAAGGGCTGGGCCGGGTCGGTCGCCGATAGGATGGCGACGACCGGTTCGTCGGGAAGGTCGCGTTCGGCGCGGACGCGTTCGGCGGCGCCGGGGAGGGCAAACTGCGCAGCGCCGAGGCCTTCCACGAAGTAGCCACGGCGGACCCGGCCAGCATCTTCCATCGCCTTGAGGACCGGGTAGACCGCGGAGAATCCGCCGGGGAGGTCTTCGCCGGCGACGCCTTCGCGCGTGACGATGCCGAGGCGTTCGAGGAAGGCCTCGGCCTTTGCATGGCCCGCGGCCGTGAGGGCCTGGCGCGACTCATCCGCCGGGCGAGCACGGACCAGCGACCAGCGGCCGGCGGATTCCGGAGGGAGCCGGTTCATGCGGGAGCGCGAAGGCGTGCTGGACGCGCGCCTGGGCCAGTTGAGGGCCCGCACCGGGGCGAGGGTGTCGTTGGTGACGGCGCCAGCCCAGACGAGGTCCCAGAGGGCTTCCAGGACCTCTGCCGGCGGTGCGCCTGTGGCAACGACGAGGTCGCTGTAGAACTGAGCCCCACGCGCCTGGAGCGCCTGCACGATCGACTCGTGGAGCGGCGACGGGGCTTCGGGAACCGGCGGGGCGAACCGTTCGAGCGATTCGCGGTTGACGAGGACGATGCGGCCGTCGTCGCGGCCGACGCGGCCGGCGCCGAACCAGGCCAATTCTCCCGAGGCGAGCAGCGTGTCGAGCATGGCCGGCTGGAAATCGGCCATACGGACGGGAAGGATCTCTCGTTCGAGGACGCTTGCGGGGAGCGAGGCGCCCTGGAGCTGGTCGATCACGGAGCGGAGGCGGTCGAGGCCACGCTGGGACGAGCCGATGCCGTGCCAGCGCTGGAGGAATCGCGCGTAGGCGGCGCCGGCAACGGGCTCGACTTCCTTGCGGAGTCGGGCCAGCGATCGGCCTTTGATCTGCCTGAGCACCTCGGAGTCGCACCATTCCCGCTCGGTGCCGCCGGGCCGGAAGTCTCCGTGGAGGATGGCGCCGTCGGCGTCCATCTCCTCGAGGGTTTCGCGAACCAGAGATTCGGGGAGGGACCAACGTTGCGCGGGCGAAGCCGTAACGAATGGCGCGTGTGTTCGTGCGTACCGCGCGAGCAACCCTTCGAGAGCGCCCTCGGTGCGGCGGAGGAAGACCTCAGGCACCCCCACGGGGATGGATACGCCAAGGGCATCGCGGAAGCGGCCCGCGTCCTCGATGGGAATCCAGCGCTCCTGGCCGCCGATACGGATGCGGCACGCCCGACGGCTGGCATCGAGTTCGCGGAGCCAGGCATCGGCGTTCGCAGGTTCCATAAGGCGCGCGGCAACCTCGGCGGCGTCCAGGTCACCGAGCCTTCGGAGCAGGTCGTGGACGTGGTCCAGCGTCTTCGCCTTCCGGTTTTCGGTGAGGCACTGGAGTTCGAGCTCGACTTGCTCGATTGCGGCCGGATCGAGGAGTTCACGCAGCTCGGCTTCGCCGAGGAGATCGCGGAGGAGGTTGCGATCGAGGGTCAGGGCCTGGGCGCGGCGCTCGGCAAGGGGTGCGTCGCCTTCGTACATGTAGGCGGCGACGTAGTCGAACAGGAGCGAGCGCGCGAACGGCGAGGCCTCGCGCGTTTCGACGGGCACGATGCGAATCTCGCGGCTCTGGACCTGGCGGAGCACTTCCACCAGGCCGGGAAGGTCGAAGACGTCGCGGAGGCATTCGCGGTAGGTCTCCAGGACGATGGGAAATGAGCCGTAGCGGCTGGCGACGGCAAGGAGGTTCGCGGAACGCTGACGCTGAAGCCAGAGCGGCGAACGGCTTCCGGGCCGGCGCTTCGGGAGGAGGAGAGCGCGGCCGGCGTTTTCGCGGAAGTGCGAGGCGAAGAGGGCGGTGTTCGCGAGGCGCGAGACAATCATCTCCTCGACTTCTTCGGGCGCCGGGAAGAGCGAATCGACGGTCGGGAGTTCGTCGCCGCCGGCGAAGCGAATGGCGATGCCGTCGTCGCTCCAGATGGTCTGGACGTCGAAACCGCTCGTGTCGGCAAGGGTCGCTTCGATGGCCTGTGCCCAGGGGGCATGAACCTGCCCGCCGAACGGTGAGAGGATGACCATGCGCCAATCGCCGAGTTCGTCGCGATAGCGTTCGACGACGATCGTGCGGTCGGTGGGAAGGTGGCCGGTGGCCTCCTTTTCCTCGGCCAGATAGGCGAGGAGGTTGGTGGCGGCGTTGGTATCGAGATCGTGTTGTTCGCGGAGGCGGGCGCGAGCCTGTGCCGGGTCCCTGATGGCGTCGAGTTCGCGGGTGAAGGCGCCGATAGCGCGGCCGAATTCGAGCGGCCGGCCGACGCCGTCGCCCTTCCAGAACGGCATCTTGCCGGGTTCGCCAGGCGCGGGAGAAACGATGACCTGGTCGCGCGTGATCTGCTCGATGCGCCAGCTGGTGGCGCCGAGGAGGAAGGTTTCGCCGGGCCGGCTCTCGTAGACCATCTCCTCGTCGAGTTCGCCTACACGCGGGCCGCCGACGCCGAGGAACACCCCGTAGAGGCCCCGGTCTGGGATGGTGCCGGCGTTCACCAATGCGACGGTGCGAGCGTCGCGGCGGCTCGAAAGCACCTGGGTGTCGCGGTCCCAGAGGATGCGCGGCTTGAGGTCGGCGAATTCGTCGGAGGGATACTGGCCGGCAAGCATGCCGAGCACGCCTTCGAGTTGTTCACGGCTCAGGTCACTGAAGTTGTAGCAGCGCCGGACCATCGAGCAGAGGTCGTCGACAGTCATGTCTTCGGCGGCGCAGGCTGCGACGATTTGTTGAGCGAGGACATCGAGCGGGTTGCGGGGCACCTCGGTTTTCTCGATGAGGCCCTCGCGCATTCGCTGAGTGACGACCGCACACTCCAGCAAGTCGCCACGGAACTTGGGGAAGATACGGCCGATGCTGGTTGCGCCGACCTGGTGGCCGGCACGGCCCACGCGCTGCAGGCCGCGGGCGACCGACTTCGGCGATTCGACCTGGATCACGAGATCCACGGCGCCCATGTCGACGCCGAGTTCCATCGAGCTGGTGCAGACGAGGCCCGGGATGGTGCCCGCCTTCAGGCGTTCCTCGGCTTCCAGGCGTTGCTCTCGGGAGACCGAGCCGTGGTGGGCACGCAGGAGTTCTTCGCCGGCGAGTTCGTTGATCCGCGCGGCGAGGCGTTCGGCGAGCCGCCGGTTGTTGACGAAGATGAGGGTCGAACGGTGCGCGCGGACGAGCTCGAGCAGTTGGGGATAGAGCGCGGGCCAGATGGAGGTGCGCGCTTCGGGCCCGACTTCTGATTCGGGCGTTGGGCCGACGAGTTCGCCAAGGCGGGTCATGTCCTCGACGGGCACGACGACCTCGAGGTCGAGGCCGCGGCGGGCGCCGGCATCGGCGATCCGTACCGGGCGGTCGCCGCCGAGATAGCGGGCCACCTCCTCCAGCGGCCGCTGCGTGGCGGAGAGCCCGATGCGCTGGAACGGTCGGCCCGTGAGGCGTTCAAGGCGTTCGAGCGAGAGAGCGAGATGAGCGCCGCGCTTGGTTGCCGCCATCGTATGGATCTCGTCGATGATGACGGTGTCGACCGTTTCGAGAATCGACTTTGCCCGCGATGTCAGCATCAGGTAGAGCGACTCGGGCGTGGTAATGAGGATATCCGGCGGATCTTTGCGAAGGTCTTCGCGCTCTCGGGTGGGGGTGTCGCCGGTGCGAGTTGCGACGGTTATGTCAGGTACCGGCAGGCCTTCGCGCGCAGCGGCGATTCGCAGGCCCGCGAGGGGAGAGCGCAGATTTCGCTCGATGTCGTAGGAGAGGGCCTTCAGCGGCGAGACATAGAGGACCGAGACGCCGGCGCGTATGGGTTTGCCGTTCTTGCCGACGGGGAGCGGTGGGCGCACCGAGAGGCGATCGAGACAGGAGAGGCAGGCTGCGAGCGTCTTCCCGGAGCCAGTTGGGGCGAGCAGGAGCGTGTGTTCGCCATTCGAGATTGCATCCCAGCCGAGCTCCTGGGCCTGCGTTGGCGCCTCGAAGGTATCGCGGAACCATGCTCGGGCGGCCGGGCTGAAACGTTCGAGGGCTGAGGCCGGGGATGCGGTCGCTGCCATCCTGGTATTGTGCCAGATGGAGCGAAAGTTAGCACAAGTGTTCGACTAGCTCTTCTTGGTCGTCGAGGTACGGCGAGGTTTCGCGGCCGGTGCGCGAGCGGCGGTCGGTTTGGGCGGTTCGACCTGCGGCGTGGACTGGACGTTATCGGTAATGAAGCCGAGGTGGGCACGTCGTTCGTCTGCCTCGGGGTGGATCTCGACGCGGAAGATGGTCTGGTAAGGGATGAACGTCTGCACGGGGTGGGGGTGATCCGGCAGCGACGTTTGGAGGGCGACCCACTGGTCGGCTACTCCGGAGATGCCGTTCACGTAGTGAGTCACGCCGTCGACAGTCATGAGTTCGAGTACGGGGACGTTACAGCCAACCTGCTTGCAGAAACCTGCAACTGCAGGGGGAATGATCTGTTCGAAAAACGCCCGGTCGAACGGAATTCCGCTGGGAACGATGGCCGGAGATTGTTGAACAGGTTGCGGAGGGACGACGCCCGGGGGGAGGTAGATGACGCGGGACGGCTGTTGAGTCATGGTGGGGAGCGTAGGTAATGGACCCGGGGATGACAACTCTGCGCGTAGACGCGGGCCTCCATAAGCGCTATGATTTTCATAGCGACTGTGGCGTGTGTCACAGACCAAAACGCACTGACCTGTTGGAGGCATTCCCCTTATGACCACCGAGTCCGCAGCCCCGGTCGTACTCGTCAACATCACCGACAAGGCTGCTGAGAAGGCCAAGGCGCTCCTCGAAGCGCGTGAACTGACCGAGGGCGCGCTCCGCGTCTTTGTCGCCGGCGGCGGCTGCAGCGGCTACCAGTATGGAATGGCGCTGGCCCGCTCGGCCGAAGACGATGACATTATCCTGGAGCAGTCGGGCGTGAAGATCGTTATCGATCCGGAGAGCGCGCAGTATCTTTCCGGCGCCGAAATCGACTACGTCGACGACATCATGAAGAGCGGCTTCTCGATCTTTAACCCCAACGCGACGAAGTCGTGTGCATGTGGTTCGAGCTTCCAGACGGCGGACGGCAGTGGTCAGCCCCGCTCCTGTGGCGCGTAGTTCTCGATCGAGTCTTTCCTGGTAATTGAAACGGGCCCGCTAAGCGGGCCCGTTTCTGTATGTGCTGGTGAAACATCGCGGCGGTATCGCCATCCGCTTACTGACGTGCGCGGTTCTATCCCGGTCGCGCTAGATCAGGTTGCGGAGGAGCTGGGTTTCGCTGGTGAGGAACACCATGGAGGCGCGGGTGGCGGCGCGGAGGCGGCCGAATTCGGCATCGGTCACGGCCATTTCGTCGAACTTTTCGAGCTCTGCGAGCGAATCGAATTCTCCGACGATAGAAACGCCGTTGGTATGGCCCGTCATCTTCGACCAGACACTGGTATGGGCATCGATGCCGCGCTTCTTCTGGTAATCGAGCGCGACTGAAACCGAATTGATGAATTCGCGGTGGCGGCCGGCCTGGACGTCGCCGTGGAGGACGCGCATGTAGCGCCGTGGGGCGGTGGCGTCTTCGGAAGTCATGAGGCCTTCGGAGTGGTAGGCGAGGCGAAGGATGGCAACTTCGGACCCTTCGTAGACCATGTGGGTGCGGACTTCGCGGCGGATAACGGCGAAGCGCGAGTCCTCGGTGGAGAGATCAGTCCACTTCTCGAGGTCTTCGAGGGTGTTGAAGTCGGCGGCGATGACCACGGAGTTGTTCTGGCCGGTCATGGCGCCCCACACGGCCGTGCGGGCGCGGATGCCGCGGTCGGTTTGGTAGGAGTTGGCCGCGGCCATGGCGGCAAGGAAGTCGCGCGTTTTCCCCTGTGAGATAACCCCGGTGAGAATTCGACGATACATGCACGACTCCAGTTGATTCCGGTTTCACGGCACCGGCGCGCGCCAGTGTAGCAGAGAGGCCGGACTTCTCTCCTAGGACCGGCCAATTGCGGCTGTCCTGCCGAATGGAATTCTCAGTGTGATGACGCGTTCCTGGTAGGTGTCGAGCTCGATCGCGCGCTGGCGGACGGCCAGCAGCTCACGCACGGAGACGAGTCCCTGGAGGCGCCCCGACTCATCCACGACGGCGAGCGCCGAGGTACCGGCGGCGGCCATTTTGTCGGCGGCTTCGCGCATGGTGGCGCCCATGGTGATGGAATCCCAACCGGTCGATGGGAGGTCGCCGAAGACCTTTGGCTGATCGACGTGGCCATCGGTTTCGGGAACGAGCGAGAGGCGCGCGAGGTTTCCCGCGGTGATGAGCGCGACCAGCCTGCGGTCTGGTTCGACGATTGGGTACGCGTCCTGGTCCTCGTAGAGGTCCATAAGGCGAACGCCCGCGATTTCCGCGACGGAGGCGCCGGCGGGGATGGCGACCAGGTCGGTGCGCATGCCCTGGTGAACCAGGGTCCCTTCGAGAACATCGACGCCGTATTCGTTCACCAGGTGCTGACCCCGGCGGCTGAGCTTTTCGGTGAGGATGGACCGGCGAAGGACGAGCACGGTGAACCCATGGGCGATGACGACGGCGATGAGGAGGGGGAGAAGGATGGCCGAATCGTGGGTGAGTTCGAGGACGAAGATGACCCCGGTGAGCGGGGCGCGCATGGTGCCGCCGAGCATCGCCCCGAGGCCGATGATTGGCCAAAGGCTCGCGTCTCCGCCGGGGAGGAAGCCGGCTTCGAGGGCGCCGATGGAAGCCCCAATCATCAGCAACGGAGCGAGGACACCACCCGAGGTGCCGGATCCGAGAGAAATTGCCCAGATGGCGGATTTGATGAGGAGCACGCCCAGGATCATCCGCATCGAAGCATCGCCCGTGAGGAGCACGGCAATGTTGGCGTAACCGACGCCGAGGGCTTCGGGGAAAATAAGGCCGCCGCACCCGATGGCCACTCCCCCGATGGCCGGCCACCACATCCAGTGGATCGGCAGGCGATGGAATGCGTCTTCGCATCCGTAGACAGCGCCCGTCAAGGCGGTGCTAAGCAGGCCTGCGGAGAGGCCCACGATGACGGCCGAAAAGAGACCAAGGAATCCTACGAACTCGGAGTGTGGAGGAACCGGAAACAGCGGGGATGCCGGAAGCAGCCAGTGCCTGGTGGCGGCCGCGGTCGCGCTGGCGACGGCAACAGGGATGAGGCTGCGGGGCTTCCATTCGAAAAGGAGCAATTCGACGGCGAGGAGGACAGCGGCAACCGGTGCGGCGAAGGTCGCGGACATACCGGCGGCGGCGCCGGCGACGAGGAGCGTCTTGCGTTCGGTGGCGGTGAGTTTGAGCGTCTGGGAGGCCAGCGAGCCGAAGGCGCCGCCAGTCATGATGATCGGCCCTTCTGCGCCGAACGGGCCGCCAGAACCGATGGAAATCGCGGAGGAGAGGGGCTTGAGGATGGCGACGCGCGCCTGGACGCGGCTGCGATTGATGAGGATTGCCTCGATGGCTTCGGGGATGCCGTGGCCGCGGATCTTCTCCGAGCCGTACCGGGCCATGAATCCGATGATCAGGCCACCTACCACCGGGACGACCAGCAACCACGCGCCCAGGTGCGCATCAGCAGGCCCGGCGTTGGATTCGGAAATTCGTTGATAGAAGAAGAGATTGGTGAAGAAGGCGATGAGCTTGAGCAACACCCAGGCGAGAACCGCGCCCATGATTCCGACGACGACCGCCGCCGCCGCGATTGGCAACAGGCGCAGCGACGTGGTGAAGTCGCCCGGTTCGCCTTCGCGCAGGGGCTCGCGAAAGCGCTGGCCCATGGTTGCAAGCCAGTCGTTCACTCTTCGCTGCCCGAATCAAGGATGGAGGCAAGAAGCGAGACCAATGCGGGACCGGCGGCGCGCAATTCGCGGACATGATGTTCGGAAAGCTCCCGGAGCACGGCTTCGCCTTTGGCGCTGAGGGTCAGCCGGACCACGCGACGGTCCGATTCGTCTCGGTGCCGCGTCACGAGGTCGTTCCGGATTGCTCTGTCTGCCAGCTCAACGGTGGAATGGTGGCGGAGCAGCAGGCTCTCGGCGGCTTCACCGATGGTCAGGCCAGAATCGCCGCCGAGGGCGCGAATGGAGAGCAACAGTTGATGCTGCTGGGGGTCGATCCCGATTTCGCGGGCGGCGTTTTCGCTGAAGGCGAGGAATCTCCGGATGGCAAGGCGAAACGCATGCAGCCCTGCGTAATCGACGGACAGAGCTGTAGGAGGCACCGGACTATTCTATCGTGTCACGATATATGTTCAACTGAGCGCGCCGCTATACTCCGGCGCATGGCCCTCTACGTCGCGTACTTTCGATTCAAGCCGGGCACGAACGCGCTGCAAGGGCTGGAGGCGTTCGAACGGCGCAAGACGTTCGAGCACCCGCCGCAGGCGAAGGTGCTCGGCGAGTACTGGGTGAACGCGCCAGAGGGCGACCCCCAGGTGGTGGTCATCTGGGAGGCGGAAGACGAGGGCCCCGGTGACTACTACGACGCGGCGTGGGGAGACATCTTCGATATCACGACCTCGTTGGCGACGTTACCGGTGAGCGAACTGCCGGAGGAGTTGCCGGAGGGGCTCAAGGGGCGGCTGTAGCTTTCGGCCGTTGGCAGGGAACGTTAGCCGGATTGGCTGCCCTCACCCCCGGCCCCTCTCCCGACTCCTGCGTCGCGGGAGAGGGGGTTGCATTGAGGTTCAGGAGCGCTATTTGCCTTTGAAGGATGGTTCGCGGCGTTCGGCGAAGGCGCTGAGGGATTCGCGGAAGTCCTCAGTGCGGGTGAGGGGAAGGAGCTGGAGGAGGATGTGGTCCACGGCGGCCTCGAAGGTCTCGTCCTGGCCGAGGCGCATCATGCGTTTCGTGGCCTGGACGGCGAGCGGCGCGTTGTTCGCGATTTTCGTGGCCCATGCGCGGGCTTCGGTCATGACATCTTCCTGGGGGACGACTTTGTTCACCAGGCCGATTTCGAGCGACTTCTGGGCATCGAGGACGTCGCCGAGGAAGGCGACTTCGGCGGCGCGGGCCCAGCCGAGCAGGCGAGGTAGGTACCAGCACCCGCCGCTTTCGGGGACAATCCCGCGTTTGGCGAAGACGGCGCCCATCTTGGCGTTCTCGCTTGCGATGCGGATGTCGCAGCCGAGGGCGAGGTCCATACCGTAGCCGGCGGCGGCACCATTGAGCGCGCAGACGATCGGCTTATCCATGCGGTTGATGACGACCGGGGGCGAATTGTGGAGGTCGAAGAGCTGGTAGCCGCTGCCGCCGAGTTGGACCGAGCCATCGCTGTTGCCGTTGCCGTCCTGGGCCTTCAAGTCGAGGCCGGCGCAGAAACCGCGGCCGGCGCCGGTAAGGATGATCGCGCGAACATCGCGGTCGACGTTTGCGGCCTGCAGGGTCGAGGCGAGGGCGTTCAGCATGGGGACGCTGATCGCGTTGAGGCGGTCGGGGCGATTGAGGGTAATGGTGAGGACGTTGCCGTCCTGTTCAACGAGAAGGTGCTCGGTGGGGGATTTCGGGATCATGACGATACCTCCGGATTCTGATGCGTCGCGAGTGTTGCATCAGCCGGGGTTCGTAGCAAATGAAAACCCGGTCAGCGGAGGAGGAATTCGTGGAGCGTCAGGCCGCTGTCGTGCACCTGCTGGGCGACATCCTTGCCGACGTAGCGGACATGCCATGGCTCGGCGGCGTAGCCGGTGACGTCTTCCTTGCCGTCAGGGTAGCTCACGATGAATCCGAACTTGTAGGAGTTCTCGGCGATCCAGGCGGCCTCGGGGGTACCAATGGTGCATTCGAGCTCGCAGCCGACCCAGCCGACATCGGCGGTGTTGCCCAGCTGGTGTTCGCTGTGGCCTGGGCGGGCACTGGTGCGGTCGGCGTATTCCTTGCCGTTTACGCTCACCCAGTAGTCGTACGTGGCAGCCTGTTCGGCGTAGCTGCGGTAGGCGCTGTTCACATAGAGGGCGTAGCCGTCGGTTTTGGCGGCTTCGAACATCTCCACGATTGCGCCGGCGGCTTCGGAGCGCATACGCATCACGCCGCTGGAGTACTCGGCGGGCAACGCCACCAGGTCCGCGGGTTCGCAGTCCGGGGCGAGGACGTGCTGCTTATCGAGCGGGGCCAGGATGTCGCCGCAGGTAACCTGTACCGAACCGTCGGGGCCGACCGTGGCCGGCGTGGTGGGAGAGGAGGTAGGGGCAGTGGTTGTTGTCGGCGCGGCGGTGGCCTCAGTGGTTGGGGTATCCGTCGGCGAGGCGCCAGGGACGGCAGGTGTACTGCCGCCGGAAAGCTTGTCGGAAGCGACCGTAATGAGAACGATAAAGGCGAGGACGACGGCGACAACACCGACAATGAAGAGGACCGGCAGACCGTTCCCGCGCTCTGATCCCCCAACCGTGGGACGTTTCGCTCCGCTCTTGCGAACCGGGCGGCTGCGTGAATCGGTCATTGGAACAACCTTAGCCCGGCGAGCGCTTCTGGCCTATGACGGCGTTGACTCAACACTTACCCTCGGATCGCGAGCCGCGTCATCGAGGAAGGCGCGAAGAAGCGCATTCGTGACGGCGGGTTGTTCCATCATGACGAAATGGCCAGTGCCGGGAACGGGCTCCTGGCGGAGGAAGAGCGTCTTTTCTCGAAGCCACGCAGGATCGCCAAGTGGGTTTTCGGCCCAGATCGCCATGAAGGGCTTCTTATCTGCTTCGTGGATGAGGCGCGGCATATCCTGGCCGACGAGGTGGAGGTCTTCGAGCATGCCGGCGCCCACATCGGCCGGGCAGGTGAGCAGGACCTTCTCGATGTACGCGGAGGTCAGCGGATTCGGGGGATCCCTGTTGAAAGAGCGTATGTAGCCCTCGACGGCGGACATCGAACCGGCCTCGCGGATGCGGGCAACGGAACGCGGGGAGCCTGCGCCGGTATCTGCATTGATAGGCGAGTCGATGGTGACGATGCCCTGGACGAGTTCGGGATAGCGGCCATTGAGGGCTAGGGCGTTGATTCCGCCCAGGCTGTGTCCCACGAGGATGACCGGCGGCAGATGGAGTTCGCGGATAAGCTGGGCGAGGTCTTCGAGCGCGCGACCCACGCCGTAGGGCGGGACGGCCGAGGATTCGCCACAGCCACGCAAGTCGACGGCGATGCAACGATTGTTCGCTGAGAGGTCCGAAAGCTGGCCATCCCAGCACGCACGGTTACAGCCCCACCCGTGGACGAAGAGGAAGACCGGAGTGCCGGAGCCGACATCGGAGAAGTGGATGTCGGCCCCGCTGATGGTCAGCTGCGCCATCGAGCGATGCGCCGGCGGGACTTCTTGCGTTGCTTCTTGCCGGCCGCGGACATGGCGGACTTCAACGCCAGGAGGGCAACCGTCTTCATGGCGGACTGGGCGAGCGAGGCGCCCTTCTTGCTGCGCTTCTTCAGCTTCTTGCGATCAATGCGCTCAACTGCCGTGCGAACGTTGGCCGGAGCGTGGCGGGATCCTTCGCTGAGCAGAGCGAGGGCTTCGTTCGCGGCTGCTCGTGCGCTATCGAGGTCGACCTGGGAGAGGGTTCTGCGGGCACGGCGGGAGCCCTGGGCGCCAACAACGCCGAGGCGAGCGACGACTTCGGCGGCGCGCTCGCGGGCCTGGTCGACGTCGATCGCGTGGAGCGGGAGACGCTCGGTGGCGACGGCGGCACGGGCGCGGACGGACTTTTTCTGTTCGCGTTTCTTCTTCGCCTGGTTGAGCACATACCCGGCGCCGGCGATGGCGAAGACCGTGGCGGCACCAGCGGCGATGAGAACGACCAGGCTCGGGCCACGGCGCGAGGCAGCGGTGTGTTCTTCGAGGAGTTGGTCAAGGGGCGGAGTATCGGCGCCGACCGGGTTGAGGTCGCCGCGTTCAAGATCGACGAGGAATTCGCGGACGCCTTCGGTGAATTCGTCGGGGCTATCGCCGGGAACGCTGTGGCCGGCGCCGGGGATGACGATGAGGCGGGCCTGCTGCATCTCCGTAGCGGCACGCTCGGCGACTTCCTGGGTCAGGACATCGCTTTCGGCGCCGCGGATGAGAAGCGTCGGCACGCGGACTCCGCGGAAGAGCGCCCAGGAATCGTCGTTACCGGCTTCGCTGCCGATGCGGAGACCGCTATCGGGCTGACGGAAGCGGCTATCGAACTTCCAGGTGTACTTGCCGCTTTCTGTTGGCTTGAGGCGATGGCGCATGCGCTCTCGGATATTCTCCATGGTCCGGCGCTGATTGAACCGGTGGGCAAGTTCGACGAACTCCTCGAATTCGAGCTCATCCGGGCCGCGCGTGAATCGGACGATGTTGTCGACGCCTTCCTTGGCGGACTCCGGGCCGACATCGACGAGGACGAGCGCGCGGACGTGCTGGGGATAAAGATTCGTGTAGGTGACTGCGTTGAGGCCGCCCATACTGTGGCCGACAAGAATGAAGCGCTCGATGCCGAGTTCCTTGCGGAAGCCTTCGAGGTCGGAGACGAAAGAGGAGCGGGTGTAGTCGCCGTCCTGGGCCCAGTCGCTATCGCCGTGGCCGCGCTGGTCGAGCGCGATGAGGCGGTAGCGGTCCTGCATGCGGTCGGCGAACTCATCGAACATGTGCCCGGAGACGCCGAAACCGTGGAGCATGATGATCGGCGTGGCAGCCGAGTTGCCCCATTCCTGGTAGCTCAGGTTCAGCTTTCCAACGGTCACGCTGCGTTCGAGGTACCCGGCAGTCACCATTTTGTTGTCTCCATCGAATCTTTGGCCCGCTGAATCAACGGGGACATCGATGATAACACCGGGCGCCAAACCTGAACGTTTGTAAGAGTTGAAAGTGGAAAGGACCGAGGTGAAAGTTGCGGGCTCCCGTGGAACCGGCCTGGCATTAGCTGACGGGCGGGAGGCCCTGTTCGGAGCGGAGTTCGTTGTACTGGTTGACGAGGGCATCGCCCTGGTAGGCGAAGCCGCCGCCGGGATTGAAAGAGTAGTTGTAGGCTGCTCGAACGGCGTATTCACCGGTGTAGCCTGCGCGTTCGCCGGCCTGCCACGCTTCGGCGAGACCCTTCGCCGCACGGTCGATGTTGGCGGCCGGGTCGAAGCGAGTATCGCCCATTCCGGCGCCGTAGCCCTGGTCGTGGAGCTGAAACAGTCCTACTGAGTGGCCGGCATCGCCGACGGCATCCGGGCGGCCACCGCTTTCAATAAGCATGACGGCCTTGAGGAAGATGGGCGGGACGTTGTACTTCTGGCCGGCGCGATTGAGCAGGCTATCCCACTGGTCGGGATCGGCATTGCTGTTGGATTGCACGGGCGTGTGCGGCGTGACGGAGCGTTTCGCGCTGCCGGAGGTCCGGGCGGCAGCGGTGGTTGTGCCACGCGTGCCAGTAGTTCTCACCGGCGAAGTGGATGGCAGCTGGAAGGTTGAATCGGTGGTCGAGGAGAGGGACGCTCGTTGCCCGTGTGCAATCGCGCCCGCTTCGGCGAGAGAAACGTGGGCCGAAGATACGGCGCCATGCGCAGCCGGATCGATTGCCATCGTGGAAAGGGTATGGGCCCAGACGCTGGGCGGCCATTGCGCGGGCACCGTATTGTTGCTCGGGAAATCCCCAATGCCGGGAGCGTGTAAATGGCAGACTCTCGAATTCCCGATCCGACGCTCATGGCGCGCCTGCAGCTGAGCGTAAAAGGCATCGACTGGGCCGCAGGGCTGGTGAAGCCGTGGCAGCACGAGCCAATCGAGGACGTTTGGTCGCCGCATCACCAGCTGGCGCACCTGATTGCGGTGGAGACCGAGAATTTCCAGCCGCGAATCCTGCGGATCCTGCGCGAGGACGGCCCGACGCTCGAGTCGTGGGACACCGACGCCTTCAACGACCGGTATTCGCCGGAGGGTGACATCGACGACCTGGCGCAGACCTTCATGACCGAGCGCGCGAAGACTGTCGACTACTTCAAGGCTCTTGCCCCGGAGCAGTGGCGGCGGACGGGCACCTGGCCGGACGGTTTCGAGGTGGACCTGGCATGGCTGGCGGAGAAGGTGCTCTGGCACGCGCTGGACCACTTTGCGTTGTTGTTAGACATGCATGGGGAGTTTGAGCGGCGGCAGGCGCCGCGGTGGGGAGCGTAGGGCCCTCACCCCCGTCGCCTCTCCCGACTTCGCGGGTGAGGGGAGATGAGGCGTGCGTGGGGGGTGGTGGTGGTTGGGGTAGAACAGTCGGATTCACGGCCCTCGCCGCTGCGCTGGAGGGTGAGGTGGCCGGTCGCGGACGCTCGCGGTTCCTGGGGGCGATGGGGAGTCGGCGATTTAGGTGGTCCGCAGGGGGACGCGCTTACTGGCGTGCGTGCCTCGGATTGGCGAGCGGGGAGGTGTGGGTGGGACGGTGGTGGTTGGGGTAGAACAGTCGGATTCACGGCCCTCGGCGCTGCGCTGGAGGGGAGGGTGGCCGGTCGCTGACGCTCGCGGTTCCTTGATTTGGCGATTCGGTGGGGCGGTGGCGCTCGGGATGGATCGGCGGGGGGACGGCGCTTACTGGCGTGCGTGCCTCGGATTGGCGGGATGTCCCTCACCCCCGGCGCCTCTCCCGACTTCGCGGGTGAGGGGAGATGAGGCGTGCGTGGGGGGTGGTGGTGGTTGGGGTAGAACAGTCGGATTCACGGCCCTCGCCGCTGCGCTGGAGGGGAGGGTGGCCGGTCGCTGACGCTCGCGGTTCCCGGGTAAGGGGTAACTGTTGACACTCGGGGCGTTGGCTCGGCGTCGGTGGTTGGCGGGGATTCGTAGCGCTCCTTGTCAGTCGCGCCTTTTGTTTTCGGTCCGATGGAGGGAGTTTGTCTTCTCCAGAATCAGCTGGGCGGATTCGGCCGGGGGACGGTGGGTGGTGTCGACGGTAAAGAAGTTGGGGTGGTCGGTAGCGAATTGGGGGACTTCGTCGTTCAGGCGGCGGGCTTCGATGGGGTCGAGGAGTTTCATGCGCTGGCGCCGAGATTCGGTGCCGATGCGATTCATCAGTTCCGCGGTTTCGCAGGTGACGAGGACGGGGACGAAGCGGCTGCCCCGGATGTCTGCGACGGCGACGTTTTCGAGGAAGTAGGCGTACTCTCGCTCGTCTTCGCCGCGGATGTAGTTGGTGAAGATGAACGAGAGGTGCGGCGGCGAAATGTGCATCACGGCGTCGAGGACAGCGCGGCGAACTTCTCGGACGTAGGTCCAGACGCCGTCGGGCAGGGGCTTGATCCCGTCCTGGTCGAGGACGTTGAAGATGACGTTCGCGACGGCGTGGTTATCGACGAGCTTGGCCCCGGTGAGGCGGGCCAACTGCGTGCCGATGGTGTACTTCCCCACGCCGGGAGTGCCGATCAGGTGGTAAATCGTCGGCGAAGTGGTGGGATCGTTCTCCATGGAGCGGTGACGATAGCAAGCTGCGGGCCGAAAGAGCTAATCCAGCGAGACTGCCTCGTACTCGCCGGACTTCAGCGCCTCCAGGAGTTGCCGGTCGGTCTCGATGCGGGGCAGGTGGAATTTCGTGGCGGCCCGGCCGACTTCTTCGGCCGCGTGTGCGTCGGAGCCGCCGACACCGGGGAGGCGAAAGCCCTTCGCGAGCCCCGTTGCGGCCATGTTCTTCAGCTTCGAATCGGACCCGTTGATGGCTTCGACGGAAGAGAAGAACTCGACGGTGTCGTGGGTGATCTTCAGAAGCCCATCTCTCGCGGGGTGCGCGAGGAAGAGAAGGCCACCGACGGCCTCAGCTGCCGCGAACGCTTCGCTTGCGATGGCTGAGAACTGGCCGGGTTCGAGTCCGAAGGCGAGCACGTGGCCCAGGTCGGTGGTGAGTTCGACCGCCGAGAACACCGCAATTGGGGATTCCGCACGCAAGCGTTCGAGGTCGTCAAGGGGCCAGGCGCGGTCGTGTTCGGTGAGGCAAATGCCGTCGAGGCCGCGCTCCCCAGCGATCCTGATGAGTTCGGCAGGCGAGAGGGCGCTGCACGTGGAGAGCGGCTGGGAGTGGCAGTGGAGGTCGATGAGCACGCGCGGGCAGCTACCGCGGAAGCTTCATGCCGTAGATCTCGCCGAGGAGGTCCAGGTAGGCCGACATTGGGCCCGACTGCGGCTTGTTTCGCCGGTAAAAGACGGCGATTTCGCGCTCGACGGGTTCGGCGGATTCGATGTGGACCTTGTGGAGCGTGCCCAGGCGAATCTCGCGTTCGACTGAGACTTCGGGCAGCAGGGCGATGCCGAGACCGGATTCGACCATCTTTTTCGTGGCCTCGATAGAGTCGAGTTGCATCTGCTGGTGCGGCACAACGCCGAGGTCGCGGAAGAGGCTGAGGATCAGGCCGTAGTAGCCGGAATCGCGGTCGAAGAGGATGAGCGAGTCATCGGCGAGCTGTTCGACCTTGACCGAGCCCTTCTTGGCGAAGCGATGCTGCGAGGAGACAACCAGGACGAGCTCGTCGTGGTAGAGGGTCACCGTGCGGACGTCCGGGTGGTTGATGGGTCGGCCGAAGCCGATCTGGACGTCATCATCGAGGACCATCTGCAGGACTTCGTCGCTGTGGCCGGTCCGGACCAGTACATCAACACCCTGGTGGTTGTCGCAAAAGACCTTGAGCAGGCGGGGGAGGACGTAGGTCCCGACGGCGGGAGCGGTGCCGATCATGAGGCGGCCGGCGGTGCCATCGCGGGTGCCTTCGAGGACCATCATGCCGTCGTTGAGGGTTCTCAAGACGCGCTGGGCGTAGGGGAGGAACGAGCGGCCGGCGTCGGTGAGTTTTACGCCCCGGCCCATGCGCTCGAAGAGGGATTGGCCAACCTCGCGTTCGAGCGATTGAATGCGATTGCTGAGCGACGGCTGGGCGACACTCAACAGCTCCGCGGCCCTGCTGAAACTCCCGCAATCGGCTGCGGCTATGAAGGCATCGAGTTGGGCCAATTCCATGGATAGCTCATCCCATAGCGATAAGAATTCGCTATGCCTCAACGATACGTGGTTCGCGAGCCATAGGCTAGGCCTAGGTATGTATAAGCCGGAATCGTTCGTGAACTCTGGGATGGGCCGCGAGTCGAAGCCCTTAGTCGAAGTAGCGGCCGAGCATCCAGGCCATGATTTCGCGGCCGGTGATCATGCCGATGAGTTCGCCGTTGCGGACAACGGGGATATGCCGGAAACCGCCATCGCCCATCTTGTTGAGGGCATAGGCCATGGTGTCGTCCTCGCGGAGTACGACCGGGTCATGAGTCATGTAGTGAGAGACCGGCTGGGCCAGGGCGGCGGCGTTTGCGCCCACCTTCTTGAGTACATCGCGGTCGGTGAAGATGCCGACGACCTTGCCGTTATCGACGATGACGACGGCGCCCATGGGGTCGCCTTTCATGACGGCGATGGCTTCGCGAACTGTGTGTGTGGACGAAGCCACGCGGGGGCGGCTCATGCGGACGCCTGAAATGGCGACGGCGAGTTCGGTCTCGGAAGCAATCTGAGCGGTTTCGGGTACGTCGATGCTGCGGAGGTCCATCATGCACTTCTCGCAGGTATCAACACCCTCGATGTTCTCATGACCGCAGCTCGGGCAAATCACAATGTTGCGGAGGTCATTCGTCATTTGGCCGTAGCTCCTCTCCAGACGATCAGAGCCCCGCGAGTGGCGGGGCTCCGACAATAACAGATTGGGAAAAGAAATGAACGGAGCCGCGTTAATCGACCACCCAGGTTTCGCCGGCGTGGAGGATCTCATCGAGGCTACCAGGACCCTTCGCCTTCGCCGCATCGACCTGGCCCTGGACGAGCTGGTCGAACACGGGGCCTTCGATATCACGGAAGACACCGATGGGGACCGGGAATTCCGGGTAGTCCATGCCGACGAGGATGTTGGCGAGCGAGATGTTCTGCTGATGCGGATCGTGAACGAGGAGGCCATCATCGCTTTCGGCGTTTTCAACGATTTCGGGCTGGAAGCCGTTAAGGCGGATGCCGTGCTGGGATTCCTTGCCGAAGCGCAGCGGCTTGCCGTCTTCGAGGTAGACCATCTTGTCCTGGCGGACGTCCTTGTCATAGAAGGGTGCGAAGGCGCCGTCGTTAAAGATGTTGCAGTTCTGGTAGACCTCGACGAACGAGATGCCCTTGTGCTGGGCCGCCCGGTAGAGCGTGTCTTCCAGGTGCTTGGTATCGCGGTCAATGGAGCGCGCCACGAAGGTGGCGCCTGCAGCGAGAGCGACGCGAATCGGGTTCAGCGGCCGTTCGGTTGTGCCGTATGGCGATGACTTGGTGACCTTGCCGAATTCGGAGGTCGGAGAGAACTGGCCCTTGGTGAGGCCGTAGATGCGGTTGTTGAAGAGCACCACGTTGAGGTCGACATTGCGGCGCATCGCGTGGAGCAGATGGTTCCCGCCGATCGACAGGCCGTCGCCGTCACCGGTAATGACGAAGACGGTGAGCTCGGGGCGAGAGGTCTTGAGGCCGGTGGCAAGGGTGAGCGCGCGGCCGTGGATGCTGTGGAAGCCGTAGCTTTCGACGTAGTAGGGGAACCGGCTCGAGCAGCCAATACCGCTGATGAAAACGATGTTCTCGCGAGGGATGCGAAGCTCGGGCAGCATTTTCTGCATCTGAGCGAGGATGGAGTAGTCGCCACAGCCTGGGCACCAGCGAACTTCCTGGTCGGAGACGAAGTCCTTGCGGGTGAGGACCGGCAGATCGCCTGAAATCAGGCCATTACTAGTTGGAGCAGTCATGGATTAGCCTCCTGTCAGTCCAGAACCCTGGCCGAATTCGATTTCGTACGGCCCGCTGCGGCCGAGAACCTCGTTGATCTTCCCTTCGATCTCCGAGATTTTGAACGGCTGACCCGAAATCTTGTTAAACGGCACTGCATCGATGACGAACTTGCCGCGAACCAGCATGGAGAGCTGTCCGGTGTTGAGTTCGGGGATGAGGACGTGCTTGTAATTGCGGAGGACCTCTTCGAGGTTCGCCGGGAATGGGTTCAGGTAGCGAAGATGGGCGCTCGCGACGCTGAGCCCGCGGCGGCGGGCATTCTCCGTGGCGCTGGTGATCGCGCCATAGGTGCCGCCCCAGCCGAGGACCAGCAGGTCACCTTCAACTGGCCCCGCAACCTCGAGGTTCGGTATGTCGTCGACGATGCGGTCGACGCGGGCCTTGCGGGCGAGGGTCATCTCGTGGTGGTTGCGCGGGTCGTAGCTGATGTCGCCGGTCTTGCCCGATTTCTCGAGGCCGCCGATGCGATGCTCCATGCCCTTCTGGCCGGGGACGGCCCACGGGCGGGCAAGCGTCTTCGGATTGCGGAGGTAGGGGCTGAAGTCGCCGCCCTCCTTCGCGTATGACCACTGGATCTTCGGGAGCGATGAGACATCCGGGATGCGCCAGGGTTCGGAGCCGTTCCCGACGTAGCCATCGCTGAGGAAGATGACCGGGACCATGTACTTGAGCGCGATGCGGAATGCTTCGATTGCCATGAAGAAGCAATCCGAAGGCGTTGCCGGAGCGATGATGGCAACGTAACTGTCGCCGTTGCGGCCGTACATCGCCTGAAGAAGGTCGGACTGTTCTGTCTTGGTCGGCATGCCCGTGCTGGGGCCAGCGCGCTGCACATCGATGACGACGAGGGGGAGCTCGGTCATGACGGCGAGGTTGAGGGCTTCACTCTTGAGGGCGAGGCCGGGGCCGCTGGTGCCGGTGAGGCCGAGGTGGCCACCGTAGGCCGCACCAATGGCGGAGCCGATTGCGGCGATTTCGTCTTCGGCCTGAAACGTCTTGACTCCAAACGCCTTCATCTTTGAAAGCTCGTGGAGGATGTCCGAAGCCGGGGTGATGGGATAGCTGCCGTAGAAGAGCGGCAGGTCACTGAGGACCGAAGCGGCGACGAACCCGAGGGCCGTTGCTTCGTTACCGCTGATGTGGCGGTAGGTGCCGGGCTGGACCACGGCCGGCGGGACGTTGTACTGGACGCGGAAGAGCTCGGTGGTCTCGCCGAAGTTGTAACCGGCGCGGAGGGCCCGGAGGTTGGCATCGAGAATGTCGGGGCGGCGGGCGAACTGCTCGCTGGCCCACTTGATGGTCGTATCCATCGAGCGGCCATAGAGCCAGAGGACGAGGCCGAGCGCATAGAAGTTGCGGCTGCGGAACTTATCCTTGGCGCTGAGGGAGACATCCTCGAGGGCGAGTTCGTTCTGGTGCGTGATCGCGATCGGGACGAGCTGGTAGCTGGACAGCGATCCATCTTCAAGCGGATTGCTGTCGTAGGCGGCCTTCTTGAGGTTGGTCGCCTGGAACTCGTCCTTGTCGACGATCAGGAGGCCGCCCTTACGGAGGTCTCCGATGTTCGTCTTCAGGGCGGCGGGGTTCATCGCCACGAGGACGTCAGGGGCGTCGCCGGGGGTGTGAATATCGCTGCCGGAGAACGAAAGCTGGAACCCGGAAACACCGGGGAGCGAACCGGTTGGTGCGCGAATTTCGGCGGGGAAGTCCGGGAGTGTTGCGAGATCGTTCCCGAAGACGGCGGCGGTCTTGGTGAACTGTGTGCCCGTCAGCTGCATACCGTCGCCGGAGTCGCCAGCGAAACGGATGGTCACACGATCGAGTTCTTCGACGATGTGTTCGGGCTTTACTTCTACTTCTGTGGTCATGTGGCTCTGCTATCCACCCTCTCGTCTCTCCATCACCTGGTGAGGGCGTGGAGGCAGGTTTAGTACGTCTTCGGGATATTCTTCTGCCAGGTGGCGCAAGAGGTCGCCGATGCGAACGAGTCCCACCACGGAGCCGTTATCCATGACCGGCAGCGTCCGCACCTGCTGCTGTTGCATGAACATGATGGCTTCCGCAATCGTCCGATTGGCGCCAATTGTCCGAGGATTCGCCGTCAGGACGCCTGCATTGAGCGGCTGATCCCAGTCGAACCCGTCGTCCATGCACTTCGTCAGGACATCGCGTTCGGTGAAGATGCCGGCGAGTTTCCCACCGTCGATGGCGAACACGCATGAAGCGGAGCCATCGTGCATGGCCGCAACAGCGGAGCGAACCGAGGTAACGGGGGAAACGACTGCTGGCTCCTGGAGCGGCAGCTCTGTGAGGCGCTGATTGACGAACCGGCTCAGCCGGGAGCGATCCATGTCGGTCTTTTTCGTCGCCTTGGCAGATTCACGCGGCGAATCCCTTGATACGCCCACGTGCGCTTTGCCTATGAGTCTACCGCCTTTGTGAATGTTGTGCAGGGCGAGATAACCCCAATTTCCGGTGTTGGCGCGGGTTTTCGTAAATGAGCCCTACGACTCTTCCCTATTTCGCCATCCCGTCACCCAGTGATCCCTGAAGGTTCGGGCGATGCCCGCCGATATTCCTGTCACCGGCGTAAAGAGCCAGGAGAAGGCGGCCTATGGCGTCCAAAGCGCAGATTCAGACCGTTAAGGCAGACTTCCTCGACCCGTCGCTGTACGACGACCCGGGACTCTCCGGGCTCCCGCGACTGAGCCGAGGGACGGTGCTTGCCGCCTTGAGCCGGGCGTTCGACCTGGCCGAGGGGCGCCGGCCGGGACACGCGCAGCGCGTCGCGTATGTGGGCGTTGTGCTCGCCAGCGAGCTGGAACTGGAGACCCAGCGCATCGAAGAAGTGTTCTTCGGTTGCCTGATGCACGATGCGGGGATGGCCTCTTCCGCGAGCATTCCGCGATTCGAAACGATGCGTGGCGGAGCGATGATTTCCGGCAGCGCCCGGGTGGCAGAAGCATTCGACCATGTGCCGAGCGGAGCATGGACGGAAGTCGTCGAAGCCATCGCACAGCACTGCGAGGAGGGCGCCCGCATCGCCCGGAAGATGGGCTTCGGCGAGTCCGTCGCGAAAGCGGTTGCGAACCACCACGATTGCTGGGACGGATCGGGTTCGCCCACGGCGCAGCCCGGCGAACGGACGCCGCTGGTTTCCCGCATTGTGGCGATCGCGGACCGCGTGGAATCGCTGATCGATAGTGAAAGTTCGCCGCTGATCGTGCGCCGTCGCGGACCGGCACTGATCCGGGAGATGGCGGGACACGAAATCGACCCGGAACTTGCAGGGAAGATGGCGGACATCGCGGGGCGCGACGAGTTCTGGCTCGGGCTTTATGACAACGACCTGGCCGCAGCCCTGATGTCGCTGAATTACGGCGGCATCATGAACCGCGACGAACTGTTCGACTTCATCTCGGTGGTCAGCGACATGGTGGACGCGCGCAGCGGGCGCGAACACGGGCGCGGCCGCCGGGTCGCGGACCTCGCGCGGCAGGTCGCTCTCGATTGCGACATGACGGAGCGGCGAGCGGACCTGGTGAAAGTGGCGGCGCTGCTGCAGGACATCGGGACGCTCGGCGTGCCGGTTCACTACCTGAGCAAGCCGGACATTCTCAGCGTCGACGAAATGTCCGCGGTGCAGATGCACCCGGTCTACGCGCGCGACATCCTGAGCGAGATCCCGGGTCTTGGCGCGGCGGCCTGGTGGGTTGGATGCCACCACGAACGCATCGACGGCAAGGGTTACCCGGGAATGCTCGAAGGCAGCGAAGTCCCCGCCGAGGCGCAGATCATCGGCATGTGCGAAGCGTTCGACGCCCTCACGAGCGACAGGCCGTACCGCCGGGCAATGGACCCGGTCGACGCGTTCGAAGTGATGCAGGGGCTGGCCGGAACGCGATTCGACCCGTACCTGCTGTCGCGATTTGAGAGTGTGGCGGACCCGTTCAAAGACTAGGGAGCGTCCGGAGTTCCCTGGCACCCGCTTCTCAGAGGAAGGCCCGGCGGAAAACGGGCCTTCTTCGCGTCCGGAGCCGGAGGCGGTTCCCTCAAACTGTACGCGGCCTTCCGCTACAATTCGGCCATTCCAGCGGGGGACCGGAAGATGAACACTCGGGTGATTGCCATCTCGCGCCAGGTGGGAACCGCCGGTGAAGATGTCGCGCAGGCTATCTCGAAGCGCCTGGGCTATCGGTACGTCGACTATCAGCTGGTGCAGACGGCGGCCGCGGAGGCGGGCGTTTCACCGGAGACCGTAAGCGAGGCCGAGCACACGCCTTCACTGATGACGCGGTTGCTCGAGTCGCTCGCGCGGAACCCGACGATGCCCGCCGCGGCATGGTCCGACCCATTGCCCCTGGCATCGAGCCCGATGTACACCTCGGCGGACTATCGAAGGTTCGTCGAGGATGTCATCCGGGAGACAGCGGACCAGGGTGAGTGCGTGATCGTGGGTCACGCGGCGCAGGTGATCCTTCGGGAGCGGTTCGATACGTTGAAGGTGCTCATCACCGGCTCGGACCGGTACCGGGCACGCCGAATCCAGACCGGCATGAGTGTGGACGAGAAAGAAGCGCTCAAGATCGTGGAACGCACCGACAACGAACGGCTGGATTACTTCCACCGTTTTTACGACACAGGATGGCTGACTCCTTGCACCTACGACCTTTGCATCAGCACCGATCATCTCAATCCCGACCAGGCCGCCGAGCTGGCGATCCGGGCGGCGGAGCTGCGGTAGTCCCTCACCCCCTGGCCCCCTCTCCCATGTCTGGGAGAGGGGGAACTGTCCTGGGCGCGCTTTTCGTCGCGTTGGCCCTGCTGCTCGCGATCGGGATTGCGGGTTGCGGCGGGGATGATGATGACGATGAGGCGGACACAGGAACGTCCACGGGCGGCGCCACGACGGCTGCCGAGTTAGCGCCGGGGAGTTCGGTTTCGAGCTTCGCGGTGGCGGAATCGGGGCGGGTGCCGGGTTCGACACAGAACCAGGACACGTTCTACGGGATCTACGTCCCGAAATCGCCCGGAGCGGTGCAAACGATGCGCGTCGAAATCAACGTGCAACCGAACGTGGAGCAGGCGACCGCACAATACGGTCCGCTTTCGGAGGCGCTGCGCAACCCGCCACCGGACCTGTTCGGCGCGGGCGCGACCCAAATCGATGGGACTCCGGCCTACCAGGCGGACCAATCGAAGAGCTACCGCACCGAAAAGCCGGACGGCCAGGGGTATTACGTGTTCTCCGACATCCATCGGATGGGGCGGGCCGTGGTAATCATCTACGCGATTGGACCAGACACGAAGGAAACTGCGGACGCGCGGAAAAAGGTTGCGGAGGACATCGCGGCGAAGGCGAAGTGATCGATCCTGCCGGGCCGCCGGTGACGGGCGCCGGGCCTCCATCGCGTAGAATCCGGCACCAATCCGGTACCGAGGATTCGCAGCCATGAGCCACCCCTCCGAAGAGCGCGCCCGCCGACTTCCCTTTGCGTTTACGCATCTCGACCCCTCAGTGCGGCGAGATGTGGTGTACCTGGAGGCGACGGACACCGCCCAGAGCTTCGGGATTCTCTATCGGCCGGGCGGAAGCGACCCGAAGACGGTTGTCTTCCTGATGCATCCCCGGGGGGAATTCACGCGGCATTATGTTGTCCCACCTCTGACGTCGCGGGGCTACGCGGTCTTTGGACAGAACAGCCGGTACCTGAACAACGACACCGACATGGTGCACGAGCGGCTTTTGCTCGATATCGCTGCGGGGATGCGGTACCTGAAGGAGGCCGGGTTCGAGCGCATCATCCTGCTTGGGAACAGCGGAGGCGGCTCGCTGCTCGGCTTCTATCAGTCACAGGCGTCGAAAACGCCCGGAGAGCGACTGACATCGACGCCGGGCGGCGAACCTATCGACCTTTCGAGCGAGGTCATGCCGGAAGGCGACCTGTACATCGCGGTAGCGGCACACCTGGGAGAGGGCCGGTTCATGCTGAATGTCCTCGACCCGAGTGTGGTCGACGAACATGACCCCACGGCAGTCAACCCGGAGTGGGACATGTACAACCCGGCCAACGGCTACAACCCGTATCCGGCGCCCAGTTCCTACGATCGCGAGTGGTTGAAGGAATACCGCCGGCGCCAGGTGGCACGGTCGCTGCGGCTGGACGCCATTGCGCGGTCGCACCTGGCGGACCACAGCTACTTCCGCGGACAACTGCGCGCGGCGGACTACTCCGGGCTGCCGGTGGAAACGCGCACGATGATTGCGCGGCGGGCGCGGCTGGGGCGGTACATGGTGATCTACCGGACGCTGGCGAACCCGGCCTACCTGGACCCGACGATCGACCCCAGCAGCCGGCCGCTTGGGAGCATCTTTTCGCCGGGCGACCCGATCATCGGGAACTACGGCCCGGGAGGGCTCGCGCGGGTGATGACTCCGCGCGGATGGCTCAGCACATGGAGCGGAACGAGTTCGCAGGCCGACCTGCCGGACACTATCCAGCACGTTACTATCCCGACGCTGATCGTGTTCTGCGACGGCGATTGCGACATCTTCCCGGCGGAGCAGCAGGAGTTGCTGGAGAAGAGCGGCGCGGCCGATAAGACGAAGATGGAATTGCCGTGGGCGGACCACTACCTCTATCCGGTGGGCGAACAGGGACGGGCGATGGCGGACCCGCGGGAGCGGCTGATCGAGATGATCTTGCCGTGGGTGGAAGCGCGGGATTGAGCAGGGAACCTGCCAAAGCGCTTTCAGACGGACTCGACTTCAGAAATAATCGGCACAGAATCGGGTCGAAAGCCCACGCGAGACAAGTGCAATTGTTTCAATCCGGCGTTGGCTTGCAACATATCCAAACCATACCGACGAACTCCTGAAAGGCTAACCGAGTACGGAGTACGGCCTGGTCCAGGAAAAAACGAAACGGAGAACCGTCTCGATTCGTCTAGCGCCTTCCAAAGTGGGAGCGAGTATGTTTTGCTGAGCACTCCAGCGACCTGCTCCACCAGTGCCTTTTTCCCCTCATTCTTCAAATCGAGCCTAACGGCTGCTGCCACACAGCCGACCACGAGGTCGACCAGCTGTATTAGGTCGGACCTTGTTTCGAGTTGCCTCATGGTCAGCCCAAGAGAATCGGCTAGTTCGGGCGTTAATTTAGATGGGCTGGAAGGTATCGCCGTTAGGGAGCGTGCGAAAGTGAGTTCCTCGGGGTAAAATTCTTTACCGTTCCGGCGCTCTTTTTGGCACTCGCTTACAAGGTATCGTTCAAACGAATCAAACAACGTCCCGTCTCTGGAACGCAGATAATTCGCATGGGGGTTACCGGAATCAGTATATGGAGTCACTGATAGCGATTGAAGATCCCTGTAACACCAGGCGACCATGGACTTCGCTACGGTGACCGCGAACCTACGATACGCGTGAAGTGGCTTTGGATACCGCGCACGATCGAATTCGACGTGTTTCATGTCGACGCCGAAAACTTTCAAACGTGCCTCATTGAGCCCAAATTGGAAGAGCAGATTCAGCCAGCTACGAGCCAAAAGCCAGGAAGGAGATGTCGACGGAGACGTTGAACCGAGGTCTTTGAAATGGACTTCGTGTGGGTAGCCGTAGCTGCGACGGAGCCGTCTCAGTTCTCCACCGAAATCTTCTACGAGTTTGTCGGGAACGGCCAACAGCCCGTGGTGCCCGAATCGCGCATCACCTGTGAAACCGCTTTCATCGTGGAAGATGTGCACCGAGGCCCCACGCTCGGAGGGCGAACCGAAAAAGGGGAAGGGTGCAGTGTTCATTTCGGCATTATACGACGGTCAAGCATCAACTGGACACTTGATTAGGCGAGTTATCAGAATTGCTATGTCGGCGCCTCACGCGAAGCCCTCGCGGCCTTCGGCCTCTTGTTTGAGGGCCCAGGTGGCGATGCTGGTTTCGATGGTCTCTTCGAGGCCGAAGATGGCACCGGCGGCGATCATGACGGGGATCTGCCAGAGCCAGCCGAGGCCGATGGCGAGGACGGCGAAACCCTGGAGCATCTGTCGCATGGCGCGAAGCCATGCCCAGTTTCGGCCCGTGGTATCCAGCGGGCGTCGAAGGGCGCGAACCTGGCGCCAGATGCCCGTGATCGAAAGCCCGCCACCGGCAGCCGCTACCGGCAGCGCGGGGAGGATGCGGAAATTCGAATCCCAGAGCGATGCATCCATAGGTTGATTATGCGTCTGGCAGACCACCCGCGAGCAGGGCCACCGCCAGCCGGCGACGGAGGGCCACTACGTGGCGGCGGGGCTTACTACGGGGAGATTGAGCGAAACGGTGGTTCCGACGCCCACGCCACTCTCCACATGGAGGCGTCCGCCATAGCGCTTCACAAAGGCGTTCACAGAGGCGAGGCCGAGGCCGGTCCCCCGTCCTTCGGCCTTCGTGGTGAAGAAGGGGTCGAATATGCGGGGGAGAATCTCCTCCGGAATCCCGGTGCCCGTGTCACGGACAGAGACTGCGACTGCTTCGCTGCCGGGCGTGATCTCGACCACGACTTCGCCGTCGTCTTCGATTGCGTCGACGGCGTTGGCGACGAGATTGAGCAGGGCCTGTTCGAGTGCGCCGGCATCGGTTTCGACCCAGACGGGGGCATCCGGGAGTTGCAGGCTCAGGTGAATTCGAGATGGCGCAAGGTGGTGGAGCGTGGCGTGCAGGCGGGCGACGTGATCGACCAGTTCGAAGCGGCGCGTGTCTGCCTCGACAGCGCGCATGCGGCTGATCGAAAGCATCTTTTTCACGAGGATGCTGGCCCGTTCGACTTCGCCGCGGATGCCGTCGAGCTCTTCCGACGGCTTCCCGGGAGAGAGTTCCATCCGGGCGAGGGAAGCGTAACCGCCGATCGCGGTGAGGATGTTGTTCAGGTCGTGGGCCACACCGGCAGCGATACGGCCGACCGATTCCATTCGGGCGGCCTGCCCAACCTGTGCCTGGAGGCGCAGCTCTTCCGTTCGTTCGATGGCGAACGCGTAGGCGCCATCCGGACTGCCCACCGGGAAGATGGTCCACTCCCATGTGCGGCCATGCCAGGTAACCCTGGCACCGACCTTCGCCTGGCCCGACTCGATGCAGCTTCGGGCGATGGCTTCGTAATCCGCCGGGAGGACATCGCCAATCTGGCCGCCGAGCGAGCGAGCGACCTGGCTCGCGGTCATGTTGACGGAGACGATCGAACCATCGGCTGCGAGTTCGACGACGGGCTCGGGGCTGAGCTGAGGGAACTGGGCGAGGCGCGCGGATTGGGCGGCCATGCGCGCCACCGAGCCTTCGAATCGGCGCAGCACAATCCAGAGGAGGATCGCTGTAACGGCGACGAAAGCGAATCCCTTCGCCTGTTCGAGCACGCTGCGCAGGCTTCCGTCGCGGCCGACGAGCCCGTCGAGGAGGAGGCCGCTGGAGAGAATCCAGACGCCAGCGACAGCTCCATACCCAAGCGCGATTGAAGATGGGCGAATCCATCGGTTTCCCTGGGCCGCGGCGCCCTGAGAACGAACCATTGTTCCTCCGTCGGAAAGAGCTTGGCGGGTAGTCCACTTGGGGGCCATTGGGGAATTCGCGTGTTTTCAGGCCACTATACGCATGCGGACCGATGTCCCGTGCTGATACCATTCAGTCTTGGATATCGTCATCGAGTTGCCGAACGACCCGGCGCGGCCCGCCTATCAGCGGCTGGCCGAGGCAATTCGCGAAAGCATCCTCGGCGGACGCTTTCGTCCGGGCGAACGCCTGCCCCCGACGCGGGTGCTCGCAAACGACCTCCAGCTGGCACGAAACACAATCCTTGAAGCGTACGAGCAACTCATTGCGGAGGGATATCTCGCGGCCCGGCACGGCTCGGGCACGTATGTCGCGCCGGACCTGCCGGACCGTGCGTTTCGGGCCGAATCCATCACCTCGAGGATCGCGAAGAATGGCGACGGTGCGCCGCCACGTCTTTCGGACTTCGCGGAACGGCTCATCGCCGGCGAAGTGCCGACGGCCATCGATGAGGAACTCCAGCAGCAGGCGAGTTTCGAGTTCAGGTACGGCACGCCTTCGTTCGAGGAGTTCCCAATCGACGCGTGGCGCACGCTGACGAAGCGGGTGCTGGACTATCCGCCGAAAGAGTTGCTCGGGTACGGCCCCACGGAGGGACTGCCCCAACTGCGCGAGGCACTGGCGCGATACTTGCAGCGGTCGCGCGGGGTGCGCTGCGACGCGAGCCAGGTGCTTGTCGTCAACGGTTCGCAGCAGGCACTTGATGTGGCCGCGCGCGTGCTGGTGAACCCGGGCGACACTGTTGCGATCGAAGAGCCCGGATACCGGGGGGCGCGGGCAGTGTTCCAGGCCATCGGCGGGCGGGTGGTACCCGTGCCGTGTGACGGCGAGGGCATCATCGTCGACTGGATTCCCGATGATGCGCGCGCGATTTACGTGACGCCTTCGCACCAGTTTCCGACCGGGTCGGTGATGTCAGCGGCGCGCAGGCTGGAGTTGCTGGCGAAGGCAAATCGCACCGGCGCCGTGATCATCGAGGACGACTACGACAGCGAGTTCCGCTACGAGGGACGGCCCCTTGCGGCGCTGCAGGGGCTCGATGAAGGCGGGCGCGTCATCTACACGGGCACGCTTTCGAAGGTATTGCTGCCGGCGCTACGGCTCGGGTACATGGTCGCGCCCCCGAGTCTTCAGCCAGCCATCACCGGGGCAAAGTGGCTGACTGACCGGCACGTGGCGTTGCTCTACCAGGCGGTGCTCGCGCTGTTCATCGACGAGGGGCATTTCGAGCGGCACCTGCGGCGCATGCGGAAGGTCTACGAGAGCCGGCGGACAACGATGCTGGCCGCCTTCGCTGAGCACTTCGGCGATCGGGCGACAATCACGGGCACGGAGAGCGGCATGCACGTGCTCGTGAACATCCAGGGCGTGACGGACGCGGACGATTTCATGCAAACGGCGCGGGCGAAGGGCGTTGGCATTTATTCGGCGCGGCCGTATTACCTTGGCGAACCGCCACCGGGCGCGTCGTTCCTGATGGGATATTCAAGCGTCAGCGAAGACGGCATCCGGCGGGGGATCGCGATTTTGGCAGGGATCGCTGGCCGGTAGCACGCGTCTCTCGCGGATGTAGAATCGCGGCGGGCTTAGCGCTTGCCCCGCGCGGATGTCCAATTCGAAACGATTGGAGGCACCCGTATGGGCAGCATCAGCGCAGTCGACGAGAAGACCGGACGAAAGTTCTACCTGGACGACCCGGATGATTTGAAGCCGGGCGAGCCGGTCACGTTCCTGCTCAACCTGCATGGGGGCGGATCGGTTGGGGCGTGGCAGCGGGCGTACTTCCCGGCCGTCGACTACAAGGAGAAGTACCGGCTGGTCGTCGCGACACCCTCCGCGGCGACGAAGGAACCGATGCGGCGCTGGGTTGGCGAAGCGGACGACGAGCATCTGAAGAACATCGTCGAGTACGTGTTCGCGAAGTACGGCCCGGAGAACATCGCAAGTTTCTGGTTGGTGGGGCATTCGCAGGGCGGGATGACCAGCAACCGATTGCTCCAGCAGGATTACTTCAAGGACCGCGTGGACGGCTGGCTTAGCCTTTCGGGCGGGAGGATCGGGCCGATTGAGCTGCCGGCGTCGTTCTTCTCGCCGAATCGAGGGGCTCCGCCGCCCCAGTCGAGCGATCCGAATGCGCCACGACCGGGGCGAGCAGTCGAAGTGGATGCCGACATTTCGTTCATCTTCGCCACGGGCGAGCACGAGATGGTGAAGCTGCCGGAGACTTCGCCGTGGGCGGAGAAGTACGGCGCCGGCCCGCGAGAGCGACGGCCAGACATCATCGACACGGAGCCGGGGAAGATTCACGACACACTGCGCGAAGGGAAGTCGACGCCGGCGTGGGGGCTGTCGCCGCGGCCGGGGACGGCGCAGGTTTATGTCTATCCGAACGCGAAGGGCGGCAAGGTCATCGCGGATGTGGTGCGGCTGGATAAGGGCCACACCGAGGGCCTCGAGCCGAAGGTGACCGAGGAACTGATCAAGATGATCGTGGCGGCGCCGGGCGGCAAGGCGCGGTAGGCCTCACCCTCAGCCCCTCTCCATCCTTCCCGGGAAGATTGGGAGAGGGGGAACCGAGATGCTCCAACGGTTCAGGCTGGCCAGGTTTCGGCAGCTTCCGACACCAGTGGCTCAACGTCTCGCGGGAGAAGGACACCTGCCGCTACTGCGTGGTCGGCGGCCGCTCTGAACTTCGAGAGAAAGCTGGCTTTGTCGCCGTAGAGGGCGTGGACCTTCTCGCGGGTGAAGGGGTGGCAGGAACCGCCAAGGTAGGCGTAGATGTCTTCCTTGAGCGGGATCGAGCTGTTCTTGGCGAGCGGGGCTTCGACCTGGGGAAGGCGGATGCCGCCTTTGGCGATACCGTACTCGTCGCGGACGACTTCGGGCGGAGTGCCGGCGAATTCGACCTTCGGCTGGACGGGCGGCGGCGTACCATCGACAAGCCACCGGTGCATGTGGTGGAAGGCGGCATCGTAGAGCGGGCTCATTGGGATCGCGTTGATGCCTTCGGCGAGCGGGGCGAGCTTCAGCTGGTCGCGTTCGTGCTTGGCGCGTCGTTCGCGCGAGACCTGGATGGACTGGTGGCAGGTCCCCGCCGATTCCCAATAGCGGAAGGTATCGGTGTCAGACTGGCAGACGTCATAGCAGGCGATGGCTTCGAGTTCTGAGTTCACGACGAAGATCGGGACGCCGAGGTCGTCGCGCAGAAGGTTCGTGCCGCGGAGGCCGCGAGGGCGAGCATTCGGGGCGGCGTTGATGTTGACAACGACATCGCCGACTTCGAGCGGGCTGCCTGAGCCGAAATAGATGCTGAGGATGAAGCCATCAAAGGCCTTCGTGAGCGGCTGGATGGCGTTGACGTAGGTGGCGATGCGGCCAGCGGACTGTGAGGCGCCCTGCCCGATGACGCGCTTCACATCGAGGCCGCCCATGGGGTCGATGCCGTCACGGGGACGGTTTGGGCCGACGGCGAGCGCGCCCTGGGTGAAGACGTCGTAGGAGTAGTCGTCGCTGGGTAGGGAGAGCGAGCCGTAGCGTTCCGGGTCCCAGTTCGCCAGGCCCTGGTGGACCGGCGGGAGGCCCTCGATGCCCACCTTCTGCGTCGTCAGGCAAACGTAGGCATAGCCGCCTTCGAAGATTTCGAGACTTTCGGCGCCGAAGAGGTCGTAGCCGGCGGTGACGTTGTTCCAGACGACGACGGCGGTGCCATTGAACTTCGCCGGGTCCGCCGGGCGGTAGACCAGCATCCGGGTGCGGAAGGGCGACTGGCCGGACGGGACCGCCTGCCAGTGGCCATCGCGGGTGAGTTCGGCGCCGGGCGCAAGCTTGTAGCTGGTGGCGGTGCCTTCGAGGTAGTACTCGGCTTCGACGTAGCCATACTTCGAGACGTCGAGCAGCGTCGAGGCGAAGGGCCAGCCCATTTTGCCTCCAGTAATCGGACCGGTAACGGTGGCGCGGGCAGTTGTCTGAGTCATAGATGCTCCCTGGCGACGGTTGAGTGTGGTGCGAAATTAGACGCGGGAGCGGAGGCTTTGTCGAATCGGTTAGCCCACAGGTTGCATCGAGCGGCGAATGACTGGCGCGAAGGGGCTGAATGAAAACCAGCGCGGGAACGCGCGAACGAGTGCGGGAGCCCCATCGATTTGCATGGTGCCCGTGCGGATCGCCTCGGGAATGCTGGTTCGGCCCATCCATACGCGATGCAACTCGCGGCTGGTGGTGCGGACTTCGAGGTCGACGTCGAAGCCGGGATGCTTCACGCAGGCATCGACATCGCCTGGTTCGATCACGAGCCAGATTCGCTCAGTGACCCGGCGCGGACAGTCGAGAACGAATTCCACCACGACGCGCCGGTTGGGGACGCGCTCCTTGAGGACGCCCCGGCGAAAGCGCCAGATGAGGTGGGTGTTATCCAGCTGGTCATCGGCGGGGTCGGAGAAGTATGCCCAGCGGATGGCCCATTCGCCGAGGCCAAAGACGAAGTCCTGGAGGTCCTCTCCGGCGGGCGTGAGCGAGTAGCGGGGGCGACCGGCCTGTTCCTCTGTCTTGATGATGAGCCCGTTGGCCACCAGCTGGCGGAGCCGATCGGACAGGAGGCTCCGAGAAATTCGTGGGATGCCGTTCTGTATCTCGCTGAAGGTATGTGCCCCGACGATGAATTCGCGGAGGATCAGCGGCGTCCAGCGGTCGGCGACGATCTCCGTCGCGATGGCAACAGGACAGTACTGGTTGGCATCTTCCATGACACCAGTGTGAGGTACGTCACGCCGCGTTCGCCAGTCTGTTTTTAGAACTTCTCGGCGGCGCGATTCGTGGGTACGTTCAGTGCATCTCCCAAAGGAGGGACATGAGAAATGACTACCGTTTTGGATGAACGTCACACGACACCACCGGCGCTCTCCAGCATTGTTGCCGAGGTTGCGCCGACATTGAGCGCGCACGCCGCGAAGCACGACGCCGAGGGCACGTTCGTAAGCGAATCGTACGAGGCGCTGAAGACCGCGGGATTCTTCGCGGCGGCGGTTCCACAAGAACTCGGCGGGCTTGGCGCGAGCCTCGCGGAGCTTGCCTGGGCCCATCATGACCTGGCGATGCTCTGCGGAAGCACATCGCTGGCGAGTTCCATGCACACCCACAGCGTGGCGACGATCGCGTGGCGATACCGCCGCGGTGCACCGGTTGAGCCGACGCTGCGCCGCATCGCCAGCGAGAACCTCGTGTTGATGTCGACGGGCGGATCCGACAACGTCCGGCCATCGGCAATCGCGCGGCGTGTGGACGGAGGCTACAGCGTCTCGGGCAAGAAGGTGTTCTCGAGCCAGGCGCCGGCAGGTTCGATCATGGTGACCGCGGCGGTCACCGAAGGCGACGATGCCGAGATCATCAGCCTGACGATCCCGATGAAGGCCGATGGCGTGAAGGTACTGAACACCTGGGATGCCCATGGCATGCGCGGCACCGGAAGCCATGACGTTCTCCTCGAGAACGTCTTCATCGCTGACGCCCAGGTTGGGGCACGCCGGCCAATCGGACGGCTGGACCCGCTCATTCGCATTGCGCTGACGAACGGGATCACCATCATCACGGGCGTGTATCTCGGACTCATCCGGGCGGCGCGCGACGAGGTTGGGGCGAAGCTGGCGGGGCGAGGCGATGACCCGGTAGTGGCGCGCGAAGTGGGGCTCGTGGAGTACGAGTACTCGGCGGCGAAGCTGGCTTTCGAAGGGGCACTCTGCCGCCTCGGAGACGATCCGGAATCGACAATCGAGAACTTCCAGACCACGCAGCACGCGAAGCGGGCAGTCGCCGAACATGGCGCGCGAGCGATTGAGGGCGCAATGGCCGCGCTCGGTGGCCGATCGTTTTACCGGTCCTCGCCAGTGGAGCGCATCGCCCGCGACTTCCGCGGCATCAACTACCACCCGCTCACTCCGGAGGCCGCGATCTTCTATGCGGGACGCGTCGCTCTCGGCGGTGACCCCGAAGTGATTTAAGAGGGCTGGGTCACCCTCCAACGGCTCCGGGAGCTCCCCCCGGAGCCGTTGCGTTTTCAGGCCTCGTAGGCCACGCGGCCGCCGACCACCGTCATCGCAATCGGCAGGTCGCGGAGTTCGCGCACCGGGACGTTACGGATGTCGGCGCTGAGGAGGGTGAGGTCGGCGAGCTTGCCGACTTCGATGCTGCCCTTCCGGTGTTCTTCGAATGAAGCGTAGGCGCCATTGAAGGTGTGCATGCGAATTGCCGTGGTGAGGTCGACGCGCTCGTTGGGGCCGCAGACGTCGCCATCCATGGTGGCGCGAGTCTGGGCCTGTTCGATGCCGAAGAGCGGGCGGTAATCGGTCACGGGCGAATCGGAAGAGCCGGCGACGATGACACCGGCATCGAGCAAGGACTTCGCCGGGAACATGACATCGGCTCGCGCGCGCCCATAGTTGCGGATGTAACCATCACCGAATTCCCAGAAAAAGGCCGGCTGCATGGCTGGGACGATGCCCTGGGCCCGGACGCGGCGCTGGAGGTCGGGCGGCGTGATGCCACAGTGGTCGATGCGGTGGCGAAGGCCCTCCCGGGGATACTCCGACTGGGCGCGGGCCATCGCGTCGAGGGTCTGTTCGATCGCGCGGTCGCCGACGGCGTGGACGGTGCACTGCCAGCCAGCGCGATGGGCGCGGCCGATGAGGTCATCGAGGTCGTCCTGTTTCCAGTAGGCGATGCCGCGGTCGTCGGAATTGGATTCATAGGGTTCGCGGGTCGCGGCGGTGGGGCCGGAACTGGAACCATCGGTCATGACCTTGAAGGCACCGATGCGGAGGCGCTCATCGCCGAAGCCAGTGTGCACGCCGGTGTTAAGGATACCGACGTGCGGGTGGTTCGCGGCGTTCACGGTGGTAAAGGCGTAGATGCGGACCTGGAGTTCGTCGTTGGCGACCAGTTCCTGGGCGAGGTCGAAGGGGACACCCATCATGCCGCCGGCGTCGTGGATGCTGGTCAGGCCGCTGGCGAGGTCGGCGGCGTTTGCGGCCTTGAGCCAGCTGCGAATCTCTTCGCGGGTTGGCGTGGCGGCGGCCTGGATGGGCGCGTTCGCGCGCTCGTAGGAGACGCCGAACAGGTTTCCATCGCCGTCGCGGTCGTAGCGTCCGCCATCGATGTCGGGGGCCGTCATCGAGAGACCGGCGAGTTCGATGGCCTTCGAGTTAAAGGCCAGGATATGGCCACAGGTGCGGGTGAAGACCACCGGGTGGTCCGGCGAAACGGGGTCGAAATCATGGCGGTTGGGGTGGCGCTGTTCTACGAGACGCGACTGGTCGTAGCCGCGGCCGCGAATCCACGTGCCGGGCGGGAGGGTTGCGGCTTTCTTGCGGACTTCTTCGACGATGGCGCGGATGCTGCCCATGCCGGGGGCTTTGCAGTCGATAGCATCCTGGGCGCCACCCACGCCGACGAAGTGGTGGTGCGCGTCGATGAATCCCGGGGTAAGCGAGCGGCCAGCAAGGTCTATGCGCTTCGTGGACGGACCGGCCGTTGCGGTCACACTGGCGTTCGAGCCGACTGCAAGAATGTGCCCATCGGAGACGGCGACCGCTTCGGCAATGGAATTGGAGGCATCGACAGTGTGGACGATGCCATTGGTGAAGATGATATCGGCGCGGTCATCGGGCATGGCGTGGCTCCCGCAGGTTTGGGTGGAATCCTACGGAAGTCATCGCGGCTGCGAAACGACGGTCAGCGGGCCGAGGTCATGTTGGGGACGTAGGGCATCGGGGACGTTTCGGCGGCGTGTTCGGTTTGGGCCGGCGTGCGCTCCGTGCGGATAAGGTCCGGGAAGCGCGCGGAGACGGCAACACAGGCGGTGAGGATGGCGGCGACGAGGATGATGCGGAGCATTTCGGTGGTCTCTCCCGGTGTTGTGAGAGTTAGACCGCCGGCCAACTGATTTCTTACAAAGTGGCGGGGAAGGGCTTAATTCGCCGAGCCGAGCGAGCGGTACTTCTTGCGGTAATGCTCATCGACCTCTTCACGAGCGGTGCTCAGCAATTCGTCGAGGAGTTCGGCCAGCTGTGCGACACGGTCCTGGGCTGACTCGAACTCCAGCAGCTTCTGCTTCGTCTCTTCTTCCACCTGCAGCCATGGCCCGATGAAATTCACCAGATCGTGGGGGCGAATCGGGAGCTTCATGCTCTGGGCCCACTGGTTGGTGAGCGTAAGGGCGAGGCGGAAGTAGAGCGGGAACGTAGTACGCACGGTTTCGACCGCGTGGAGGAGCTGAGGGGTTCCCGGGCCGTCGGTGTCTTCGAGCAGTTCGATTTCACCGTAGGGGTACGGGCGGGGCGGAAGCATCCGCAGCAGCTTGAAGCGTTGCGTACCGCGCGCTTCGAGGACAAACCGGCCACCCTGGACCTCTTCCCATTCCTCGATCCGGGCGAGGGTCCCGTAGGAATAGGGACGCGCCCCGCCACCGACCTCTTCGCCCTCGCGGATCAAGAGGACACCGAAATCTCCGCCGGATGCGAGGAGTTCGCGGACCATCATCTTGTAGCGCTCCTCGAAGATGCGGAGGGGCAGCGGCATGCCGGGGAACAGCACGGTGCGCAGGGGAAAGAGCGGCATCTCCAAACCGGCCAGGCCTCCTGCTAATCCTTGATTGCGACGACCATCTCGATCTCCACGGCCATCTGGAACGGGAGCTCGTAGAGGCCAACCGCCGAACGCGCGTGACGACCGCGGTCGCCGAAGATCTCCACGAACAGGTCCGACGCTCCGTTGATGACGCTCGGCGTCTGTCCGAAATCTTCAGTGCAGCGGACCATGCCGAGCAGCTTGAGGATTCGCTTCACGCGGTCGAGTTCGCCGATCTCTTCTTTCAGGGATCGAAGGAGGGACATTGCCGTGAGCTTTGCGGCCTCGTATCCCTGCTCGATTGTCAGGTCCGCACCGAGGCGGCCGCGGATAGCGATGCTGCCATCGGGGCCTGAGGGGCCGTGACCAGAGAGGTAGACGATGTTCCCTTCGCGCGTGCAGGGCAGGAAGTTCCCCGCGGCAGGGCCCTGCGGTGGGAATGAGAGGCCGAGTTCGACGAGCTTTTCTTCGGGCGTCATTTGCCTCTCCCTGCCAACCATTCCGTTAGTTCGGGCTGGTGTTCCTTGAAGTGATGGATCCCAGCGCCTTCGAGGAGGCGGTTGCCGATCTTCGGGCGGCCCCTCTCCGGGTCGGTGCCGTACATCGAATCGGGAAGGGCGCGGGCGGCCGCGACATAGCCTGCGAAGGCCTCTTCGAAGTCGGCGAGGGCGGCCCTGCCTGGCATCGCCAGCTTCGCGAAACCGGCGTTCCACTCGTCGGCCTTCGAGTAGTCGACTCCCTCGGGTGTGGGGCGTTCGCCGCGACCGGCGCGTTCAATCGCGCCTGTCATCTCGCGGTACCAGCCGGCCATGTGGGCGAGCAAGCGGGAGAGGTCCCATTCGCCGAGCCAGACTTCCGAGTAGGCCGCGTCGTTGAGGGATTCGAGTGGCCGGCGAAACTCGTCGTAGCCGGTTTCGAGATCGTGGATGGCGGTTGCTTTGTCGGCCATGACGTCCCCTAGATTCCTGCGAGCTTCTTTGCGTATTCCAGGGCCCGCTTTGAATCGTAGGCCCGCGAAATCATGAGCTTTTCGGCTTCGAGCGAGCCTTCGGCGTGGATGGCGAGGACGGCGTGGTAGCCGCCGAAGTCGCCGGTGGTGAGGTCGCTGACCATGTTCATGGCACGCGTTCGGATTTCTCCGTTCACGCCCGCGCGGCCGCCGAGGTACTTGCGCAACAGGTCGCCGGTGTCCGGGTTGGCGAAGTCCTCGACGCCGGGGCCCGTGACGAGCATGCCGCCGGCGATGTCCTGAACGTGCTGGAGCGCCTCGTGGTAGTGGTGGGCGAAGTGGTACTTCGCCATATTCGTGGTGAGGGCGTCAGGGGCGAAGATGCCGTGTTCATCGGCGACGCCGCGAATCGCGGCCATTTCGGTGAGGGCGCGCAGGGTCTCGGCGTAGCTGATGAGCCAGATGAGCTTGTCGCGGACGTGGGCGGCGCGCGATATGCCGTTGAGGTCGGCCATGAGGATGGCGGAACCGATCAGGGCGTCGACCAGCGGGAGCTTGTAGCTCACCGCCGTGAAACGGTGGTATTCGACGAAGCCGAGGGCTATGGCGGCGGCGAAATCGTGCTCGCCGGCGAGGAAGACGCGGTCCCAGGGCACGAACACGTCGTCGAAGATGGTGATGGTCTCCATCATCTTACGGTCGGCGCTGAGCGGGGCATCGAATTCGGTCTTCGGACTGCCGCCGTAGGGGCTGGCGACGAGCTTTACGCCGGGCGTGTTCACGGGTACGGCGAAGGCGACAGCGTAGTCTTTGTCGGCCTCGGACATCGCGCGCGTGGGCAAGACGATGATTTCGTTGACGTTGGTGGTGCAGCTGGTGTGGATCTTGGCCCCGCGCACGACGATTCCGTCGTCACGGCGTTCGACAATCCGGGTGTAGTAGTCCGGGTGTTCCTGGTTCAGCGGTCCCGAGCTGCGGTCGCCTTTGACGTCGGTCTGCGCGACAGAGAGCGCGAGGTCGTTATCGCGGCAGTGCTTGTAGAAGGCCTGGACGCGCTGGAAGTAATCCGTTTCGTACTTTTGATCGACCTGGCGCGAGACGCGGTGGAGGGCGAAGAGGGCATCGGTGCCGATTTCCTTCACGAGGACCACGAGCGTCTTGCCGAGGGCGGTGGCCGCTTCGATGAGCTGGCTGCGCTTGAGGAGGTCATCGTTGCTGGATGGGATTTTGAAGTAGCGGCTGTATTCGTCGGCACCCTCTTTGACCACGGCGAGGTCGTGGTATTCCGGGTTTTCGGCCATTTCGAAATCGAGGGCGGCGTGGTGAACCGCTTTCTTGATGACCGGATGGACCGTGACATCGGCGACTTTTTCACCCCGGTAATAGACGGTGCGATCGTCGCGGACGGAATCGATGTACTGCTGTGGAGTTCGGAGACCCATGAAGAGGGAGTGCCTCGTACCTGTAGATTGCCGCGGGCGAATACCGTTGGCCGGGACATTCTAGCCGCCGACCGCCCGGCTTGCCGGGCATAGAAAACGGCCCTTCCATTTTCGGAAGGGCCGTTTGTTGGTTTGCTCCGTCCTTAAGTACCCGGGTCCGCTCAAGCTTGTGTCCCGAGGGGACGATCGCGGTGGGCCAATGTGACCGCTAAATCCTTACAGCTACCGGGGCCGGGACGCTGTGCCTGGCTCGCTCTGGCGAGCCTTGTATCGGACGGTACCACCACCGATACAGGGCATGGATCCTGAGTTTCACTTTGTGGGACCTCCTTCGGTTGGTTGCCTGGCCTGGACTCTTACGAGTGCACAATCCAGACCTCGTAGAGGGCGTGAATCGCTCGAAGGTTGTGCCTGATCATTCCGTTTCCTCCTTTCCACCGAGGTGGTCATTTCTCTATCTGCAGAGTACTGCCGGTGGCGAGGGGCGAGATGGTCCGATCGGCCCATTCCGGCTGGGTCGAATGGGCCATTCGGACGGAGGCGGCACTACATCGCGCGTAGGAGGCGGATACGGTCTTCCACGGGCGGGTGGGTGCTGAAGAGGTTGTTAAGGAAGCTCTGGTGCTCGCGCAGAGGGTTGTAGATGTACATGTGGGCCGTGGCTTTGTTGGCCGCTTCGAGGGGCTCCGGGTCAAGAGCGATCTTTTCGAGGGCGCGGGCGAGGGCTTCGGGGTGGCGGCAGAGGAGCGCGCCGCTGGCATCGGCGAGGTATTCGCGCTGGCGGCTGACGGCGAACTTGATCGCCTGGGCGATGATCGGGGCAAGAATCGCGCCAATGATGGCGATGAGCAGGACGACGAGGCCGAGTCCCCCGCCGCCTTTGTCCTTGCTGCCGCGACGTCCGCCGGCGCCGAGGAAGCTCCAGCGCAGGAAGAGGTCGCTGACGAGGGCGATGAGGCCAACGAGGACGGTGGCAAGGGTCATGACTCGGATGTCGTAGTTGCCGATGTGGGACATTTCGTGGGCGAGCACGCCCTCGAGCTCGGCGCCCTCGAGTTTGTCGAGGAGGCCGCGTGTGACGACGACGTGGGAATGCGCCGGGTCCCGGCCGGTGGCGAATGCGTTGGGCGCGCTGTCTTCCATCACCCAGGTTTTGGGCATCGGGAGCCCGGAGCCGATCGAGAGGTTCTGGACGCGCCGAACGAACTCCCATTCTTCTTCGAGCGTGACTTCATGCGCGCCGGAGATAGAGAGGACCACGCTCGTCGAGATCCAGTAGGAGACAAGCGCGTAGATGATGAGGCCGATGCCAACGACGCCGATGATGCCAATGCCCAACCCGAGGCCGATGGCTATCACGGCAACGAGCGCGGTGAGGATGACGACGAAACCGATCATCATGAACCAGGTGGTGCGCTTGTTGGCGGCGATGCGGTCGTAGACGAGGACGGAGCCGGGGGGAGGGGAGGTGGTCATGAACCCGGCTCGGTTGAAGGTTTAGATTTTCGATCGACGATTTGCGATTGTCGCTTGATGGCGGGCCGAATTCGAAGACGTAGAGTTTTCTTGGATGCGACCGTCATCGCTACCATCTGGGATGCCTCCCGTTGCAACGGGGCGGCGGCGTCGGGCTTCAGGAAACCCGTTTCGACCAGCAGCTCCAACCAGTAGATGGACTCGTCCGCCTCCTCTTCGACGGTGGCGAGCTTGGAGATCATGTGAGCGGTGCTTTGTGCCCGCGTTGCCGCACGGTAATTTGCGCCGGCCGACGAGCCCGAGCGGATGAGTTGGCGGGCGATGACATCGACCGCCCGCCCACGAGGCAGCGTCTCGGTAAGTGTGATCACATCCGCAGCGAAGACCTTCGTCCTGCGCTTGAATTCACTCGCGTCCACTCAAACGTTATCCAAGCGCCAATCGAAAATCGTCAATCGAAAATTCACCAAGATTTCGCCAGTTCGTTGTTCTAGGTTGTCGAGGCTGGCGGGGTTGTGCCGAAGCTGACCTGGACGTCCTCCCGGGCGCCTTCTTCTGCTTCGTAGAATTCGGCGGGCTGGAAGTTGAACATGCCGGCGATGATGGAGCTGGGGACGGTGGCGGTCTTTTCGTTGTAGGAGCGGACGTTGCCGTTATAGAACTGGCGCGAGTAGGCGATTTTGTCTTCGGTGTCGGTGAGTTCGCGCTGGAGTTCGAGGAAGTTCTGGTTGGCCTTGAGATCCGGGTAGGCTTCGGCGACTGCGAACAGGGAGCGGAGGGCGCCGGTGAGCATGTTATCGGCCTGGGCGGCCTGGCCCGGGGTGGCCGCGCGGTCGAGCATGGCGCGGGCGCGGGTAACGTTTTCAAGGGTTTCTTTTTCGTGAGCGGCGTAGCCTTTCACGGTTTCGACGAGGTTTGGGATGAGGCTACTGCGGCGCTTGAGCTGGACATCGATGCCGGACCACGCTTCCTTGACGCGGATGCGGGCGCGGGCGAGGCCGTTGTACATGCCCATCAGCCAGAAGACGATGACAAGCACGACGACAACGATGACGACGAGGGTGATAAGTACGGCCACGGAAGGGTTCGCTCCTTGGCGGGGGTTCGCGAGGAATCCTAGCACAGGGAACGGAATGGGCTGGGAATGACGGAAAACGAAGAAATTCGGGACAGAGTCCACGCATTGGCGAGCCGAATCACTGAGCTTTCGGCCGAGCTGGCTGCCCTGGGGCGGCGCAAGGAGTTCGAACAGGAACTGCACGACCGAGGTAACTGGCTCGCAAAAGGAAGTACCACGGTGCCGCCCTGGGCGGAGAAGTGGAACGAGTATTGGGACGGGCTTCGCAAAGACCCGACGCACATTGCGTTGGTCACGGAATACGAGTCGGTCAAAGCGAAGTTGCACTCGCCGGAGTTCGAATCAGCGATCGATGGGATGAAGAGCGGCGATGCTGCAGGTGCCGAGTACGCAGTCGCCTACCTGGAGGCCGATCCCTGGTTTTTCCGTTCGGGCTACCTGAAAGGGACTATTGCTCGACGCCTACGGCGAGTGGAACTCTCCGCCGGGCAACAAGAACGCTTGAGGTCAGCACTCCTTGCCGCGATCGCGAAGGGATCCCGGTTCGAGTTCGTCGAGTACCGGAAGCTAGCGCGGCGGGTGGAGACCCCGGAGTTTCGCAATGAGTTGCGCCGCCTCTCCGAAAGCAGAGATACGGGCATCGCGCGTCGAGCCGGTCTTACGCTGCGATTCTGCGAGATGAACGACACACCGGGGAGGGATCTCAGGGGCGCCCGGTAGGCCGAAAGCTCAGCGGCCCGCGGATCGACGCCCCCAAAGACTCTACAGCAGCACGCCTTCGGCCAGTAAGTCCGCGACGACCCCCGACTTACGGAGCTACTTGTCGCGCTAAAGTTGAACAATAATGCCGCTCGATCCGTGGACATCGCTCATGTTGCGCGCCGAATTTCTCACTCATTGCATGCGTGAGGATTCGCCGGTCTCTCAACCATCGAGGGAGCGTGAACGGTTGCTTCGCCGATTTGACTCCATGCGCGTCCGTGATGAGCTGGGTTTGCGGCTCCGTGATCCCGAGGAGGAAATGCCGTGGACTACGAAGGAAGTCGCGCCCGGTTCCTGGCTCCACTGGCACTGGACAGCCTTCCACGCGATGTATCCGGCCGAGTCCTGGCACCGAATTTCTGCGCTGGCCCGCCAAGACACGACAGGGGTAGAAGACGCCCTTGTTTTCCTTGAGGCCGATCCGTGGTGCTTCCGGTCTGGATACGCGAAGCAAACAATCGTTCGGCTGCTGCGGCACGTTCCGCTGACCGATGCCCAGCGAGACCGACTTCTCGCATCTCTGTTGAAACCCGTGGTAGCGGGGCCACGATGGGAGTTCAGGGAGTACTGCAAAACGGCGCGGGCGTTTTCCACACCAGAGTTTGAAGGTCGACTGCTGAGTCTTGCCGGGGAACTCCAGCATCCTGCTGAATCCGGTGCACAGCAACGTGCGCGCTGGATGTTAGAAAGGATTCGGCGGAAGTAGCCGGGCCAGGCTCGCGGGCGGTGTACTCATACGCCCGGGTTCGCCTGGCTCATCTAGCATACCGCGACTGTGCCTTCGCCTACAGCAGCACGCCTTCGGCGAGGAGGTCGGCGATTTCATCCATGTTCAGGCCGATGACACGTTCGCAGATGTCCATCGTGTGTTCGCCGAGGAGCGGGGCCGGGCCGGGGGTGTCGCCGGGGGTTTCGGAGAGCACCGCGGCAGGGCCATCGTGGGCTTCGCGGCCGGCTTCGGGGTGGTCGACGTAGCGGTAATAGCCGCGGGCCTTCATGTGCTGGTCGCGGTCGAGCATGTCCTGGGCGTTCTGGACGACTCCGGCGGGGACGTGCGCGGCCTGCAGGGCTTCGCAGAGTTCCATCGCCGGACGTTCTCGCACCCAACCCGAGATCGCGGCTTCGAGCTCGTCTTCGTTTGTCTTGCGTGCTGCGAAGGTCGCGAAACGAGCGTCGGAGGCGGCTTCGGCGTGGCCGAGTACGCCGGCGGCGGTGGCCCATTCGGCGTCGTCACGGCAGGCGATCACCAGCCAGCGCTCTTGCGAATCAGATGATTCCGGATCGTCGGCGCAGCGGAAGGCGCCATGCGGCGAGTAGGCCGGGTGGCGGTTGCCGGTGCGAGACGGGTTCGTGCCGTTCACGAGGTTTTCGACGACAGCCGTGCCCAGCGTGTTGACGACAGACTCGAGCTGCGGGAGTTCGACGCACTGGCCCTTGCCGGTTCGGTTGCAGTAGCGGAGAGCGGCGAGCATGGCCGTGACGGTGTGACCCGGGTTCACGACGTAGTCGGGGTAGTTGGTGCCGATGCCGAAGGGCGGACGGTTGGGGAAGCCGGACATCTCGCTGATGCCGGTGACCGGCGTGAGGACGGCGCCGAAGCCGAGGAAATCGCGGTGCGGTCCTTCCATGCCCTGCATGGGGGCATAGGCGGCGATGATGCGCGGGTTCACCTTCGAAATCTGCTCATAGCGAAGGTTCCACTTGTCGATGACGCGGGGCGTGAAGTTGGTGAGGAAGAAGTCGGACTTCTCGATGATTCGATAGGCGAGTTCCTGGCCCTTCTCCGTGTTGAGGTTGAGCTGCATGGAGAGCTTGCCGGTGTTGAAGTTGTTGAAGTAGCCGGAGACGTTGTAGCCGGTCTTGGGTGTTCCGTCCGGGTTCAGGGGGAACGGGGCGCCGACGCGGAGGCCATCGAGCTTGGCTTCGGATTCGACGCGGATTACTTCGGCTCCGAACTGGGAGAAGGTGTTTCCGGCGATGGGGCCTGCGCCGAACCAGGAAAAGTCGGCGACGCGAAGGCCTTCGAGTGGGCGATTGGTCATGGAAGAGTCTCCCTAAAGTGCCGCAAGAACGGCTTCGGTGTGTTCGCCAAGGCGCGGTGGCCGCGCGACCCGGGCGGGCGTTTCAGACAGGCGATACGGCGGCCCCGGGAATTCGGTGGCATTGCCCGCGGGCGCCTCGGGGAAGTTGACGTACCAGTTGCGGGCGCGCAGCTGGGTGTTTTGCGCGAGGTCGCGCGGCTGTGAAACGATGCCGATAAGTAGCCGGCGATTCTGTCCCTCTTCGTAGGCTTCGCGGGCGGTCTTCCCGGCGAAGAACGCGGCAATGGTCTCGTTGATGACCGGGAGGTGCGGCATGATCCGGGCGATTTCGGCGGGGTTGGTGACCAGCTGGGAAAGGGTCGCCAGGGTCATATTGTCGACGATGCCCTTGTACGGCTCGTCGTCGAGGGGGCCCGCTTTGCCTTCCTCACGCATCCAATCGACGAGCGCCGGCAGGTCTTCACCCGCGGGCGCCACGATGAAGAGGAACACGTAGCCGTCACTCGTCTTGAGGGTGCCCCAACCGGGCAGCCGGATCGGGATGGAGCCGAGTTCGCCGGTGCGGACGCGGTTGCGCTTCTGGAAGTCCCACGTTTGCATCGCGGTTTCCTGCGACATCGAGACCGACTCCTGTGCGGAGACGTCGACACGCTGGCCTTCGCCCGTGGCCTCGGCGTGCAGAAGGGCGATCATCGTTCCCTGTGCTGCATGGATGCTGGCGGAGACGTCGGCCTGGCGGCCGTAGACCATGTTCGGTGGGTCGGCCGGCTCGCCGGCGAGCGTCATGATGCCGCCCATCGCCTGGCCGACGATGTCGGTGTAGGCCCAGCCAGCATGGGGACCCGTCTGGCCGAAGCCGGTGACCGAGGTATAGACGAGCGAAGGCTTCAGCTTGTGCAGCTCCTCATAGCCGAGGCCACGATCGGCGAGGTAACCGACGGGGTAGTCCTCGATGACGATATCGGCAGAGAGGGCGAGGCTGCGGGCTTGTTCCCGGCCTTCGGGAGTGTCCAGGTCGAGGACGACTGACTGTTTCGAGGTGTTGTGGACCCAGAAGGCGAGGCTGGCGTCGGGCTCGCCTTCGTGGCCGGTTACGAATGGGCCGCAATGCCGCTCACGTCCTCCGCCGGGAGGCTCAACCTTGATCGTCTCCGCGCCCAGGTCGGCGAGGAGTTTGCCGCAGTAGGAACCGATCTCATCCGTGAATTCGACTACTCGAACGCCTTCGAGGGCGCGGTCGGTCATCATCAACTCCCCGCGACGGCTTTAACGCGCGCCGGGAGCGAGCGGCCAAGGATGTCGGCGGCCTGGGTGACCATATCGTTCAGGATGTCGGCGGCGGGCCGAATCTTCGTGAGCATGCCGGAAGCCTGTCCCGCAGCGTTCATCAGGAGGTCCTCGCGGCCTGCTTTGCGCACCGAGTAGACGAGGTCGGCGGTGAGCATGCCCTGGAGGCCCATCGGGAGGGCCTGCAGGCCAGCGGCTTCCCAGGCTTCGATGAGCGGGTTAGTGATGTTTCGCATCGTCTTGCCGCTGTAGAGGCGGGTGATCTTCGTGTCTTCATCGGCGGCGGCGAGGACGCGGTTCTTCTGGAGGTCGGGCTGGTTGGCTTCTTCCGAGACGAGGAAGGCGGTACCGCACCAGACGCCTACAGCACCGAGCGCGAGCGCGGCCGCGAGTCCGCGGCCATCGGCGATGCCGCCCGCGGCGATGACGGGTGTGGGGGCGACGGCATCGATCACCTGCGGGACGAGCGCCATGGTAGCGATGCGTCCCGTGTGTCCGCCGGCTTCAGTGCCCTGGGCGACGACGGCATCGGCGCCGATGCCGGCGACGCGCTTCGCATTCTTCACATTCCCAACGAGAGAGAGGACCTTCGTGCCGTTCGCTTTGAGGCGGTCCATCCAGGCAGCCGGGCTGCCAAGGCCCGAGGCGAAAACCGCGACCTTTTCTTCGATGACGACTTCCATCTGCTCATCGGACATGCCCCCCGTGCGCGGGCGGGTCGCGGTGGCGGACGGAGCCGGGCGTGGGGCCTCGTGCCATTCGATGCCGAGGTCGCTGGCAATCTTCTTCAGACCTTCGGTGGTTTCCTTCGGAATGAGATCGCGCGGGTCGCGGGGCATTTCGCCGCTGGCGGCGCCGCCCATGTAGTTCGAGGGCAAGAGGAGGTCGACACCGAAGGGTTTATCCGTCATCGAGCGGACCTTGTTGATTTCTTCGCGGAGCCGTTCGCCACCGAAGCCTGCGCCGCCGATGACACCGAGGCCGCCGGCGTTGGAGACAGCGGCAACGAGGTTCGCGGTTGCGACGGGGCCGGTGAGCCCACCTGCGACGGGGCCCATGCCGGCAAGAATCACGGGATATTCGATCCCGAGGAGGTCACAAAGTTCGGTTCGGAGGACTGTCCGTGCCATGAAGCACCTCTCCTAGAAAGTGGCCCGAGTATACGTGAGCGGGGCGATCCATGAGTCGCCTAGACCCCGGATGGAGCAGTTGCGAAGATGGGGCCTGTGAACAGCCCCGTCACCCCCTGGGTTCTTGCCGGCCGAATCTTCGCGATCATCGGCATGGCGTTCTTCGCGGCCGTCTCGATCCTGCTCCTGATTATCCCGGAATGGTTGTACGGCGCGATCGCCGGGCTGCTGTTTTTCCCGTTTTTCGGGTTAATTGTGCTGGTGGAACGGTACCAGTCGAAGCACGGATTGATCGGGCCGGAGACCGATGCGGAATCGCTCGAATAAGGCGTCCGCCCTGGCACTGAGCGCAATTTGCCTGGTGGTAGCCTCTGCCTGTTCGGCGAGCGCCGGCAACAACGATGAGATGGACAGCTACCTCTGTACTCACGACGACGTGGGGCCGGATTTCATCGAACTGTCGCGCGGGGAATTCACCCCGGACGACCTGGCGAACCTGAGCGACGACGCGTCGAAGGCAAAGGATCAGTACCAGGCAGCCGGCCTGAAGCGGGGACGGTTCGTCTTCTGGAAGGAAGTCCTGCCCCATCCGCCGTTCGATCCCCCGCTCAACCTGTTGTGCCAGGTGCTTGAGTTCGACTCGGCGAGCGACGCGGCGGCTTACGCGGCGGGGCTCGGTGGGGCGGCGCCCCAATGGGCAGGGATCGCGTGGCTGCCGGACGGCGACCTGAAGGTGGAATCAGCGGGACAGGACCTCCGGCGGATCACCTTCCAGGAAGCCGGACAGGACGTGACCGTTCTGGTGCAATCGGGCGCCAGCGACCGGTACTTCTACTCGATCTACCTCGGCCGCGACGAACTGCCGCCAACTGAGGCGGAAATCGCACCAATCGCAAGAGGGGTAGCCGCGCACGCTGGCGCGGCCCGCTGATTCTTACTTCTCTTCGACGGTGACGGATTCGATGACGATCGGCGGGTTCGGCTTGTCGTTTGCGCCGACTGGAGACGCGCCGATGGCATCGACAACGTCCATGCCGCTCGTCACCTCGGCGAACGGATAGAACTTGTTCGCGCTCGGGTTGTTGTAGTCGAGAGCGGTGTTGTTCTTCAGGTTGATGAAGAACTGGCTGCCGAATTCCGTGGCGCCGCTGACTTTCGCCATCGAGAGGGTGCCCCGGGTGTTGGAGATCTCGTTCGGTTCGTCGGCGGTTGAGTAGCCGGGGCCGCCGGTGCCGGAACCCGTTGGATCGCCGGCCTGGATGACGAAATCCTTCACGACGCGATGGAAGGTGATGCCATCGAAGTAGCCCTGCTGGGCGAGGAAGACAAAGCTGTTGACCGTCTTCGGCGCCTTATCGGCGAAGAGATCGATGACGATATCACCCTTGGATGTCTTGATGGTGGCGACGTACTTCTTCGCCGGGTCGACGACCTGTTCGGCGGCGGAGAAGGTTTTCGGAGTCACGCTTGGTACGGCCGTGGCCGAGCCATCGACGGTGACGGAGGCAGCCGGCGTTTCAGTGGCGAGGTCGACGTTGCTGTTGTCGTTCGCATTGCGAGCCCGGTTGGTGAGGAAGGCCGTGCCCACCATCGCGACGCCGGCGACCACGCCGATGATGGCGAAGATGCGCACGTTGCCGAAAATATTCATCGGGAAGCCGGGCTTGTAGAACTCGCTGGGGTTCGTGTTGCCGAGCTGGTAATTCTTGCGGCGCGATGACTCTTGCCGCAGGTGATGCAGCTCGCGCTTTCTCTTTTTGGCCACGGTTTAGGACCTCTCTTCAGGGGCGGCGGGGTGAGCCGCGGGCGTAGTTTTCAGTATACGAACGAGCCACATACAGGCCACGACGGGAGGGAAACAGAAGAGAAAGCGATGCCGGGCGCTAATTGCCGAAGCCAAGCCTCGCGAGCTCTTCGCGCGCGACATCGCGGTCGTCCCAGGGGATGGACTGCGTGCCGAGGATGATCGACTTTTCGTGTCCCTTGCCGAGGATGACGACGATATCGCCCGCCTGTGCGCGCTTGAGGGCGGCGGCAATGGCTTCGCGGCGGTCTTCGACTTCGATGAAGTCTTCGCGACGGGTCCTGCCCGCGCCTTCGGCGTGGCGGCCAATTTCCTGGACGATGGCGGCCGGGTCCTCGGAGCGTGGGTCTTCGTTGGTAAATATCGAGAAGTCCGCGCCTTCGGCGGCGGCGCGTCCGACGCCGAAACGGCGACCGGGGTCGCGTTCGCCGGCGGCGCCGACGACCACGATGAGCTGCCGTGGGTTTACCTCGCGCAGCACCTCGAGGACTTTGCGCACCGCTTCACCGGTGTGGGCGTAGTCAACGATGACCTCGAAGGGCTGGCCGGCGACGATGCGCTCCATCCGGCCAGGGACACCGGGGGCCTGGGACAGGCCGCGAGCGATGTCCTGGTAGCCGGCGCCACAGGCGATGCCACAGCCTGCGGCGCAGAGCGCATTCATCACGTTGAACAGCGCCGGTAGCCCAAGGGTGACTTCGGCACGGCCCTGCGGAGTCTCCAGCCGGAACTCGGTGCCGTCGGCGCGAAGGACGATGTTCCGGGCAGTGACCTGCGCATCGCGGGATTCGAGCCCGAACTGGATGGGTACCGCACCGGACAGGGCGGCCATGGCGTGGGCCGAGGGGTCGTCGGCGTTGACGACCGCGGCCTTGGGGATGCCCTTATCGAAGGCCGTGCCGAGGGCGCTGAAGAGCAGGCCCTTGGCTTCGCGGTAGGCTTCGAAGGTCTTGTGGAAATCCAGGTGGTCGCCGGTGATATTGGTGAAGGCGGCGACGTCGTATTCGACGTGGTCCATGCGATGGAGGGCGAGGCCATGGCTGGTGCTTTCGACGATAGCGAACTCGCAGCCGGCATCGGCGAAGCGGCGGAGGAGGCGCTGGACTTCGGGAGCCTCAGGGCTGGTCATGCGGTCGGTGACCTTGCCGGATTCGCCGGGGAAGTAGGTATCGACGGTGCCGAGACGGCCGACTTTGCCCCCGGCCGCTTCGAGGACGGATGTCAGAAGGTGCGATGTCGTGGTCTTGCCGTCGGTACCGGTGATGCCGATGACGACCATCTCGCGGCCGGGGTGGCCATAGAACCAGGCGGCCGCACTGGCCTGCGCCGGACGGGTCTCGGGAACGGTGACCAGGGCGAGGGATTCCGGCAGCGAGGCGGCCAGCGAAGCGTGATCTTCCTGGATGATTGCTGCCGTCGCGCCCTCAGCAGCCACCTGCGGAAGGTAGGTGTGCCCATCCGTAATGAAACCGGGGACGGCGATGAAGAGCGAACCGTGCTTCGCCTGGCGCGAATCGTATTCGAGCGTTTCGACGATAGTGTCCGCGGAGCCGCGGAGTAGCCGGGCACCCGGCACTTCGGCGAGCAGAGAGGCGAGGCTTCGGTCGTTCGGCTGTGTCACACGTCTATGCTAGGTGGAAGCTGCGTCACGGTCAGCGTTTGGGCCGGGAGGAACCTTGCCTGTGAAGGGGTCACGCGAGCGCCGCGAAGACTTCTTCCTGGCTTTCGGCGCCCACCCACGGAGTTCATCGCCGACGCCGCTGATGAAGAATTCGATGTGGCCGCATGAGCCACAGGCGAACAATTCGAATTCCTCCCGGTGCTGGAATGCTTCGAAGAAGTCGCCGAAGAAACCCACGCTGGCGCCCTCGTGGAACTTGCGCGTGCCGAGGTAGTAGAGAGGTGACTGGCAGCGGACACAGTCAATTGGCGCCTGAACGGGATCTGCCATCGCTCGCTCCTTCCGCCCGAAGGGATTTGTTTGGCCGATGCTACGCGATCAGGGGTCCATCCCGGCAAGGACATCGAGGAAGTTGCCGAGCATGCGGGCAGTCGCTCCCCAGATGAGGTCATCGCCGAACTGGTAGCTCTGGAATTCGTACTCGCGGCCATTAATGACACGGCGGTCGGGGACGAGGTTGCGGGGATCACGAAGGTGTTCGAGTGGGACTTCGAGGAGGTAGGCGACTTCGTGGTCGCTGAAGCGCCATTCGTAGGGGAATCGGTCGAGCCAGCCGACGAACGGGGTCACGAGGAAGTTTGAAACGGTGACCATGTCATCGAGTTGGCCGAGGATTTCGACGTGTTCCGGGTGGACGCCGATCTCTTCGTGGGTTTCGCGGAGGGCAGTGTGGAGGACGGACTCATCGCCCGGATCCGTAGCGCCGCCGGGGAAGCTGATCTGGCCCTTGTGGTCGCGAACCGAGTCTGTGCGCTTCTGGAAGATGATGTGCGGGCCTGTGGGGCGTTCGTGGAGGATGAGCAGGACCCCGGCCGGGGGCGGCGGCGGATCGGGTGTCTGCGTGATGGGCGAGTAAGCCGACATGAGCCGGCGAACGTCGTCTCTCATCCCAGGCGAGCCTGGAAGCGTCGCCGGCGAGTCGATTCCGCGAGTTCGGCCCAGATGCGCTCGTTGAGTTCGTGGGCCGCCGGGGAACGATTCGATTCGAGAGCGGTTTGGAGCGCGATAAGCCCACGACGGACACCGTCGTTTTCAGCCTGGAGCGACGAGAGACGGAAATCCGGCGCAGGGGGCGTGGCGAGAGCGGATTTGACTGCCTCGGCTGCCTCGCCGGCGAAGGGCAGCCCGTCCTGGAGGAGCTGGCGGGTGGCGCGATTCTCGGTGACCAGGCGGTCGGCACCGCGTTCGGCTTCTTCCGCGGCCCAGAACGCGAGTTGCGCCGCCAAGCCCACTTCCTGCTGCGCGAACGGTGTCGAGACTTCGGGGATGACCTTCGAAATAAGGGTAATGGCAACGCCCTGGAGGGCGCGGGGCAGGTCCGGCCTCATGCTTCCCTCCCCATGGTGTGCAGCATCGCCTGATCCTGGGAGTTGATGAGGCTATAGGCGCAGAGGAGGTGGATGAGCTCTGAACTCTTGCCTTCCTGGAAGACCTTCGCGCTCTTCAGCCAGATGCCCTGGAGCTTGACGCTGTTGAACAGCTCCCACCAGTGGAGAGCGACCGGGTCGGCTTTCATGCCGCTGGCGGTTTCCCAGAGCCTGATGGCGGTCTCGCGGTCGACGATCCCCCCGGGGCGGCCGTCGCGGGCCCAGTGCCAGGATTCGTTGAAGGAATAGGCGAGGTCCTCGATAGGGTCTCCAAGATGGGCCATCTCCCAGTCGAGCACGCCGTGGATGGATGCGTCGGGCTTGTAGAGGAAGTTGCCGACGCGGAAATCGCCATGAACGACGCTGACGCGCTGGGCGGGTGGCGGTGGGTTGCCGCGGAGCCAGCGGATGGCCGCCCGTGTAATCGGCTGAGGGCTCAGTTCTTCGGCGTCGATGATGGCTTCCCAGTGGTCGAGTTGCTGTTTCCAGGCCGTCTCTACAGTGGGCGCTTCGACCAACTTCGCAACCGGACCCGCGAGCCAGTCGTGGCGGGCGATTTCGCCGAGGATGGCGTACAGGTTCTGTGCCATCTGCGGCTGGAGGGGGAGGTACGCCGGGGTCTGGGGGAGGCGGGTGTTGACCTCGCAGTCGAGGATCCGGTCCATGATGAAGAACGGGCCGCCGAGGATGCTCGCGTCCTGTTCGAGCCAGCGCATACGCGGGACGGGAACGTTCGTCCCCCAGAAGGTGGAGTAAAAGGCGTACTCCACCTCGCGGTCGGTATCGAGGAGGCTGGCGGGGGGATCCTTGCGGACGACGAAAGCCTGGCTTTCGGCGCCATCGTTCCACGAGGCGTCGAACATCCAGGTCTCACGCGAAGCCCCGCCGGGGATCCGGAAGAGGTTTGTCACCTTCACCGACTCGGCGGGGAGCTTCGATTCGAGGTATTTCGTGAGTGCTGCTTCCATCGCGCGCCGCATCGTGTCGCGGCGTTAACACCAGTGTCAAACGGGCCGAGGATTGGCTTTCGGAAGCGGGCGGGCGGTGCGTCCAGAGCGGCCGCTTGAAGCGCGGGCGATCCGGTAGAACAGCAGCGCGAGGACGGTGGTGAGGGAGATGGCGTACATCATCGAAACCGGCGCCAACGAGCTATCGGTTCCGGCGCTGATCCCGTGGACGAACGAAAGCAGGTAGGCCGCGAACGAGGCGAAGTGGAGCTTCCGCCACGCCTTCTGGCCGATCCATTTGCGCGCCCAGAAGCTACCGGTGACTGCGGCAGCGAGCCAGGCGGAGATCACTCCGAGCCCGACCATGACCGGCGCGAATGGTGCAACGAAGGGGATCACCAGGTCGAACACCGTGAAGTGGAAGAAGCCATCGAACAGCAGCGACCCCCCGTGAACGGCGATGAACGCCAGGGAGAGGACGCTCAGGAACTGGTGGACCGTGAACACGGTCAGACGGGACATCGAGCCGTCGGCGGCTTTGCTGCTGATGAGAAGCCCGAAAATCATCGCTCCGGAGAGCAGGCCGAAGGCGGCGAGGCCGGAGGCGCGACTGATGAGCCACGCGGCGTGGCCGGTATCCCCGAGGCGGAGGGCCATGCCACCAGTCATCGCGGCGACGATGGTGATCACAAGGAGCGGAGTAAAGCGGTTCATTACGAGCCTCGGGATGTCTTCGCTGTGGTGGAGGTGGTGGACTTCGATGACGTCGTCGAAGTCGACGACCTGGAACTGGTCGCCGCATTCGTTGTGGAAGTGGAGGGGGTCGCAGTTGCCAGGGCGGCAACGCTTTCCTGGGAGCGAGTGCCTGTATCGGCGAGCTCGACGGTGTAGTTCGAAGCGGATAAAGGAGCGGCGAGCCAGCCCGCCGTGAGCATCGTCAGGCCAGCGATCGTAGCCGTGATGCCGAGCTTCGTTCCTGTGTAACTTTTCTTAGCCATTGATTTCTCCGGCGGCGTCGGTGGAGCCGTCGGAGAACACAATGGAATCCGAAGATTAGACGAACATGGGCGGAAGATTAGAAAGCTCTCATCGTACGGAGCGAGTTAAGAGACCGCCCTCGTGAGCCGTTCGAAAAGTTCCGGGGGCAGCGGTCCCGCGGCTTCGGCCGCCAGGCATTCGCGGAGTTCGTCGCGATTCTTCACGCCGAGCACCACCGTTGAGACACCCGGCATCGACAGCGCGTACTGGTGGGCGAGGAACGCCGGCGTGACACCGAGCTCCGCCGCGACCGCGCGGAACGGGGCGGCGCGATTGAAGTCGCGGACCTCGGGGCCATCGGAGGGGAGAGCGCGGTCGAGGGCGGAGGTGAGGGAGCCCGCAGCCACGGCGCGAATGCCCATGACGCCAACATTGTTGGCAGCAGCCGCCGCGATGATCTCTCGAGGGCGGGGAGCGCCGTCCCAGCGCTGCATGCCACCGGGAGAATCGAGGACGTTGGCGATGCACTGAGCCACGGCGGGCCGCGGAGAAGCTGCGAGGACGTTGAGGATGTCATCCGGCATGCCGACGCCGGTGATGCCCCAGGCGCGGGCGCGGCCTTCCTGGACGATGCGCTCGAACGCTGCGACTACTGCCTCGCGAAAGGTCCTCAGAGAGACGCGTGTGGTGGCGCCTTCCGGCGCATCGGCATCGATCATCCCGTGGAGGATGAAGACATCGACGTGCTCGAGTCGCATGCGCTCGAGGCTCGCATCGAGGCTTGCCGAAAGCCGCTCATACACTTCGGCGGGCGGCGGGTTGCCAAGCATGCACTTGGTCGTGATGCGAATGCCCTCGGGCAGCCGGCCGGCGAAGGTCTCACCGATGACACGTTCGGCCTCGCTGTCGCGGCCGTAGGTGGGCGCCATGTCGAGGAGCGTGATGCCTCCATCGATCGCGTCGTGGACGGTGGCGATGGCCTCTTCGCGCGTGGTGGCGCCCCAGACCTGGCCCAGGCCGCCGCCTCCGAGGGTGAGTGCCGAGACGGAAGCGAGGGGGCCGAAGGGCCGGGTGTTCATACCCCCAGCCTAGCTCGTCGCGAAGGCGAGGACCCTCGCATAGGCAGCCGCGGCCCGTTCGAAGCTCTGGAAGACCGGGACGCCGGCAGCGTGGAACTTCGGGCCGATGCTGGCGACATACTCGGCTTCGTGGGCCGGGTGGAGAATGACGATGAACGGCTTGGCCGAACGTTCCTTGTGCGTCGCTATCTCTTCGATGGTCTTGTCCAACGACTCCGGGTTCTTCTTCCACTGTCGTGCGGCGAACATCGCCGAGAGCTCCATCGCCATCGCGTCGACGTTCGGATCGGCGTCGAGGATGCGGAGGACGCGGTCGAGCGTGTCCATGGAGCCCTGGATGGTGCCGGCCATATCGAGCGGGTTCTGGTAGCTGCCGCCGATGACGTTGAAGAACTCGCCAAGTTCCTTGTAGGTGGCGTCAGTGAAGCGGGGCACACGCAGGCCGGCCTTGGAAAACGCATCGGTGATCGAGACGGACTGGCCGCCGGTCTGTGCGAGCAGGGCCATGCCGTTGCCGCTGGGCCGCTTCGCGTTGAGCAGCATCTTCATGGTATCGAGCGTTTCATCGAGGTTGTTGGTGGTGATGGCGCCGCACTGGCGCATCATCCCGTCCCAGACTGCCTGCGGGGCCGCGAGCGAACCGGTGTGCGACATCGTCGCCCGAGCGCCGGCCACGGTCTGGCCGCCTTTCCAGACGATGACAGGTTTTCGCTTGCAGGCTGCGGCGAGGGTATCGAAGAACTTGCGGCCGTTCTTCACGCCCTCCACGTACATCCCGATGATTTCGGTTTCATCGTCGAGCATGAGGTATTCGAGGTAGTCGGAGACGTCGAGGATGATGGCGTTACCGAAACTTGCGCAGCGACTCAGGTGGATGCCGTTGGCGGCGGCCACGAGGCTGAACATGATGCCGTGGGTACCGGACTGGGAGAGGAAGCCGACACGCCCATCGTTGGTGACCGGGGCATCGGCGTTGAAGCGAACACCAGCTTTCGGCAGGTAGAGGCCCATGCAGTTCGGCCCAACGAGGTTGAAGTCGGCCTCGCGGGCCATTTCCGTGAGCTGGCCCTGGAGTCTTACGCCGAGCTCTTCGCCGGTTTCGGCGAATCCGCTGGTGAAGAAGCCTGCGCCGTTCGCCTTGTTGGCGATCAGGTCCTTGAGTACGTACGGCGAGACCTGGCGCGGTACGGCCACGAGGGCGTAATCGATCGGCTCGGGAATATCGGCCATGGACTTGAAGTTCTGGACGCCGAGGGCCTCGATGCCCGGAATCTCTTTCTCATCGAGCTGGACGGAATAGAGCTTCCCGCCTTTCTCTTTGAAGGGCATGTTGTTGTGAAGCCACATGTAATTCGGCCCCTTGTCACCGACGACGGCGACGACTTCGGGATTGAACATGCGGTCGAGCTTGTGACCTGGGACTGCCATGGGAACACCTTCCTGGACGCGAACGAGGGTCTCAACGCGGAGACGCGGAGGTTCTGATCAGCTTTCGGAGATGACGATTCGGGCATCGACGGCGAGGGCGCCGTCCGGGTAAGCAAACACCGGGTTGAGGTCGAGCTCCTGGACTTCGGGATGCTTCTCGACGAACTCGGAGACCTTGAGGATGGTGGTCTTGAGGGCAGCGATATCCGACGGCGGCTGGCCGCGGACCCCGGCGAGAACCGGGCGGCCCTTAATTTCGTCGATCATCTGGTTGGCGTCTTTATCGGCGAGGGGGACGAGGCGGAAGGAGACGTCCTTCAACACTTCGACCATGATGCCGCCGAGCCCGAACATCATCACCGGGCCGAACTGCGGGTCGGTGGTCATACCGACGATGACCTCGGTGCCCTGGGGGGCCATGTGCTGCACGGCGACGCCGTTGATGCGAGCGTTGGCGACCGCTTTTTTCGAGTTGGCAAGGATTGAGTCATAGGCAGCGCCAACTGCGTCTTTGTCCTTCAGGTTGAGGACCACGCCGCCAACATCGCTCTTGTGGGCGATATCGGGTGAGACGACCTTGAGGACGACCGGGTAGCCGGCGGCTTCGGCCTGGGCCTGGGCTTCTTCGCGCGTTGTCGCCAGGGTCGTGGTGGCGACGGGAACGCCAGCATCCTTGAGCAGCGACTTGGCTTCGACTTCGTTGAGGAGCGTGCGGCCTTCGGCGCGCGCCTGGGCGAGGACGGATTCGAACGACATGGAGCCTCGATGTGGGGCGAGATTTGTGGCGCGATTGTACGGGAGGGGCACGGGGAGTGTCTCAGTCGGGCCACGCGCGGCCGTCTCGTCGTACCAGGGACGCCGCCCGAAGGGTCATTGCATTTGGATCGGAAGAACCTGCCTGGGCCTTGCCGCCGGCCATACGATAGATATGAGGGCAGGACAAAACGCCACCGCCTTCGCGGCGAAGGCGCCGCCGGCCGGGAGGCCGTCCACGGCACCAGGTCGAGGTTCCTGCCCTTCTCTGCATCTTCGACGATCGGGGGGCACCAATGCCGACCAGCAAGCCAGGCGAGTACAAGAATCTTCCTGTCGATCGCAGGCGACACGACACGATCGTCCCGGAAGCCGGCCACGACCCCTATGCGGAGATTCAGCAGCCGCCTGCGGGAACGGTCTGCGAAGTTTGCGGACTGAAGTTCGAAAACGGCCGCTGGACGTGGCCCGGTGAAGGCCGAACCTTCCCTGCACGGCGCGCCGAATCGGGCGCTCCGACGCAGGTATGCCCGGCTTGCCGGCGAACCAGAGACAACTACCCCGCGGGCTTTGTCTCGCTTTCCGGCGCGTTCGTTAGCGGCCATCTCGCGGAAATCCTCGAAGTCGTCGAACAGACATCCGCGGCGGAAATCGAAGACCATCCGTTGAACCGCGTCATCGAGCTGACTTCGGGCGCTGACAGGGTGGACTTCACAACCACCGACCTCCACCTTGCGCGGCGCGTCGGGGAGGCTGTCCGGGACCTTTTCGAAGGTGAACTGGCGGTGGACTACCTTGCCGATGGACACCAGGTTCGTGTCGGGTGGGTGCGCGACGATCTGCCGCCTCTTGAACCGGCTGAGCCAGCCGTCGCCCCATTGGTCGAGGTGATGACCCGAGACATCCACCTCACTCCGGACCTCCAATCGTACCTGGACGAGCGGATCGCGCGGCTGCCGGAGTTTTACGACCGCATCATCTCCAGCCGGGTCATCGTCGGTGGCGAGACTCGTCACCACCGTGAAGGCGGCCCATTCAGCGTCCACATCCACATCGATGTCCCGCAACGGGTCATCTCGGTGACACGGCAGAAGCGCGCGAACCTCCATGTAGCCATTCGCGAGGCGTTCGACGCAGCACAGCGACAACTTCAGGACCTGGCGCGCAAGCAGCGCGGGGAAGTGAGCCCGACGGAACAGCCGCCACGAGGCGAGGTGGCTCGGGTGTTCCCCAACCTGGGGTATGGGTTCATCGACACTCCCGAAGGGGATGTCTACTTCCACAAGAACGCAGTCCTGATGGGCCGTTTCGACGAGATTGAGCCGGGTATGAGCGTCCGCTATGAGCTCGAGCAGGGCTTGCAGGGGCTGCAGGCGAGCACCGTGGCCCTGCCCGGGGACTGAGATTCGCCCGGCGCGCCGCGGGAGGGTACATTTCGGCCCCGAAAGGCGGTCTTGTGGACGAATTGTTTGACCTTGTTGTCGTCGGAGCCGGCAGTGCCGGCGCGGTTATCGCGTCGCGTGCGAGTGAGGACCCGCGCCGTTCGGTGATGCTCATCGAGGCGGGCCCAGACTATCCGGACACGGCCCGGACGCCGTACGACCTGGTGAACAGCCACAACAATTCGTACACCGACCATGACTGGGGGTTCGGCTACCAGCCGACCGTCCTCGGAGCGTCGCGGCCCTTCCCGCGGGGTCGAGTGACCGGTGGTTCGAGCGCAGTGAACACGACCATCGCGCTGCGGGGCATGCCTGAAGACTTCGACGGATGGGCTGCCAGCGGCAACCCCGAGTGGGCATGGGAGAAGGTGCTTCCGGCGTTCAAGCGGCTCGAGCGAGACCTGGATTTTGGCGACAGGTCATACCACGGCGATTCGGGACCTATCACCATTCGCCGCTACGAGTGGGACGAATTGACCCGCGTACACCAGGCCTGGCTCGAGGCCAGCGACGAATTGGGATATCCGCGTTGCGAGGACGCGAACGATCCGTACGGGTGGGGTTCGGGGCCGCATCCGATGAACAAGATCGGGCGGCTTCGCATCTCAACCGCCATCGGATACCTCTCGGCGGCGCGGGCACGGCCGAACCTGACGATCCAGGCGAACACCACCACCCGCCGGGTGGTCTTCGAAGGCCCGCGCGCCGTGGGTGTGGAAGTCGAACGGGACGGCGCGGTTGAGGTCATCCGGGGCCGGACGATCGTTGTCAGTGGCGGGGCGATCCAGTCGCCGGCGATCCTGATGCGCTCCGGCATCGGACCGCGGGAGGAGTTGGCGCGTCACGGAATCGCCGTGCTCTCGGACAACCGCGCGGTGGGCACGCGGCTCAGCGACCACCCAGCACTCGCCGTCTCGGCACGGGTGAAGGACCCGACGCTCCTGGACGCCGACCAGCCTATCGTCCAGACGATCCTTCGGTATACGGCCCCGGACAGCGACCAGCGGAACGACCTGCAGATTGAAGCGTTCTCGTTCTCTCCGCGCGGCGGCCCGCTGGACCACTTTGCCGTGGCAGCAGTGCTGGAACAGGCCTACGGAACCGGTACCTTGCGGCTGGCCTCCGCCGACCCGCACGCGGCGCCGCTGATCGAACAGAAGTTCCTTGAGGACGAACGCGACCTGAGAAGGCTGACCTCGTGCTTCCGCGACGCGCTGAAGTTCATGGAGGTGGGACCGCTCGCAGAACTGGTCGAAGACGTGACCTTCCCATCGCCAGAACGGGAACTGACCGACGAGACGATCGGCGTCCTGCTGAAGAAGCTTGCGGCGAGCGGCTTCCACCCCAGCGCGACTGTCCCGATGGGACCGGACGGCGCCGTCGACCAGTATGGGCGCGTTCACGGCGCGGAAGGGCTGGTTGTCGCGGACGCGTCGATTATGCCGAGCGTGGTGCGGGCAAACACCAACCTGACGTCGATCATGATCGGCGAGATGGTGGGGGAGTGGGTGCGGACGCGGGGGACGGAACTGTACGGGCTCTGACCGGGATACCACCACCGGCGGTACGTTGGTGGTCTGAAAGTCAAGACATCCGTGACGCTTTCGGAGGAACTCCTTCGCCAAATCGATGAGCAGATCGGTTCATCAGGTAGTCGTTCGGGATTCCTGGAAGAGGCCGTGCGCCTGCGATTGCGAGACATTCGGCGTGCGGAGCGTGGAGCAAGGGATATTGCTATCTACGAACGCCTCGCGAATGAGAAGGCGTTGAATCGTGAGATCGAAGACAATCTTGACCTTCAGGAGGACCTTTGGAACGAGGAGAATTGTACCGAGTCCCTCGAACCCCTGGTGACCCACGAAATCACCGAGTCTTCCTGATCGTCAGCAGAAACGACCTGATCGTCTCCCGACATTCGACGGTCGTGTGTGCAGGTGTGTTTAGTTCGTAGTCGGGACTCGCGACTCAGGTGCTAGTTGACGAGTCCATGGGACTTAAACAATTGAGCAGCGCGCACTGCGATGACCTGGTTGGCCTGCCTAAACGAACGCTGACCGACTTCGTCGGCAAGCTGTCCGAGACCAAGATGCGCGAGGTAAGCCAGGCGCTCGCCATCGCACCTGACATCCGCCCCGAAGACATTTCCGACCTGTAGGCGAGTAACCACCGCCTTGCCCGCGGCGTTTCTCTGCCGTGAGGCTGTTCCACTTTTCCGAAGACCCGCACATCGAGCGGTTCGTGCCGCGTTCGCCCGAGAAGCGGCCGGAAGTGGAGCCGATGGTGTGGGCGGTGGCCGAAGAGTTTGCCTGGACGTATCTCTTCCCGCGCGATTGTCCCCGCGTGCTTCTCTGGGGTACCACGGACACTACCGCGACCGATGCTGCGCGGTGGCTCGGAGGAGACCCAGCGGCGCGGATCGCCTACATCGAGTGGGCATGGCTGGAACGCATGCATGCGACGGCGTTGCACCGCTACGAATTCGATCCGGCCCGCTTCCGGCCACTGGTGGATGACGAATGGATGCTGGTGAGCCGCCAGGTAGAAACGCCAGTGGCGGTTGGGCCTGTGGGCGACCTGGTGGAGGCGCTGCGAGCAAGCTGCGTGGAGCTGAGGTTGATGCCGACGCTGGCACCGCTCTACGGCGCATGGGAATCGACCATCCACTTCTCCGGGATACGGCTGCGGAATGCTGTGGGCTGGCCAGAAACCGCACCGAGTCCGCCGCCGCGCGTTTCCTGAGCCCGCGACCTGCTGCGTTTCTGGTACTCTCGCGGCGCTTCTGAAGGAGGTGGCGCCATGCAAGAGTTCGATGGGAAGGTGGCCGTGGTCACCGGGGCCGCCAGCGGAATCGGATTGGCCCTGGCTGAACGCGCCGGGCGCGAGCGCATGACTGTCATCATGGCCGACATCGAAGCCTCGGCGCTCGACACTGCCTCGGCACAGCTCAGCCGCCGCGGCTACACGGTGGTCCCACATCAGCTGAACGTCACGAATGAGGCCGAGGTGGAGGACCTCGCCGGTCGCGTCTTCGGCGAGTACGGCGGAGTGCACCTGCTTTGCAACAACGCCGGCGTGATGACCGGCGAGAAGGCGACCTGGGAGTTCGCGCCCGAGGACTGGCGCTGGACACTCTCGGTGAACCTGTGGGGCGTTATCAACGGCGTCCGTGCGTTCGTGCCGCGAATGCTCGCAAGCGGGGACGAGGGGCACATCGTGAACACCGCCTCGATGGCGGGGTTGATCACCGGGCGGGCAGGAAACGCCATCTACGACGCTTCGAAGCATGCGGTGCTTTCGCTGAGCGAGAGCCTGTATCGCGACCTGGTGATTCGCCAGACGAAGGTGAGTGCTTCGGTGCTGTGTCCGGGCGCGGTGCTGACCAAGATTTTCGAGGCCGAGCGGAATCGGCCGGAAGAGCTCGGTGGCGGCAAGGAGCCGGTGGTCGCGGGTGAAACGGCGTTCCCGGGCGATTCGTTCCAGCCGGAGGAGATGGCGAACCAGGTGTTCGATGCCGTCCGGGCCGACCGGTTCTACGTACTGGGCGCGCAGCGGGAGATGATCGAGTGGACGAAGATGGGCCACGACCGGATGTTCGCAGGTAAGAACCCGGCGATATCCCACCGGTTGCTTGCGATGCGGGACGCCGGCCACCCGCTGGGCCAATGAGCGACTACACCGACATCGTTGTCGAAATGGACGACCCGGTGGCGGTTGTACAAATCAACCGGCCCGAGAAGCTAAACGCGTTCACGTACCACACGCTGGCGGAGTTCCAGCGGGCCATCGAGGCGTGTGTCGCTGATTCCCGCGTCGTGGGCATCGTGATCACGGGGACGGGGCGTGCGTTTTCGGCGGGCCTCGATTCGCAGGCGCTCATCGATGTGACGGCCGCAGAGGCATCGTCGCCGGGGTCACGTTCGGGCGTGCCCGGGCCGGAAATCCCGGGACTGTTCACGTACCTGATGGCGGTCCCAAAGCCGGTGATCGCGGCGATCAACGGCGTGGCCGCCGGCGGCGGGTTCGTGCTGGCAGCGAAGTGCGACGTGCGCATCGCTGCCGCTTCGGGAAGTTTCACGACGGTGTTCCTCAAGCGCGGTCTCATCGGCGAGCACGGGATGACCTGGCTGTTGCCGCGAATCGTGGGCCCGGGACGGGCGATGGACCTGCTGATCACGAGCAGGCGCTTCGACGCGGCCGAGGCGCACCGCATCGGATTTGCAGATTATGTCTGCGACGAGGGCGAGGACGTGGTCGAACGGGCGAAGGCGTACGTGCGCGACGCGGCGGCAAACATCGCACCGCTGGCATTCGCGGAAACGAAGTCGCTGATGTATGCGCACATGGGGGCCGATTACGAACGAGCCTTCCGCGAGGCCGATGCGGTGCAATGGAAAGCGGTCGCGCGACCCGATGCGACCGAGGGCGCCCGTGCGCTGATGGAGAAGCGCGCGCCGAAGTTCGAGCGGCTCGGTTAATGTTCGAGGGCTTCGAAACTCACGATATCGCGACGCCAGGTGGGAGCATCCATGCCCGCATCGGCGGAAGCGGACCGCCGTTGCTGCTGCTCCACGGGTATCCGCAGACACACGCGATGTGGCATGCCGTTGCGCCGGAGCTGTCGAAGACCCACACGGTGGTCTGTGCCGACCTGCCCGGGTACGGGAATTCGAGTAAGCCGCCTTCGACTGAAGACCACGCGGCGTACTCGAAGCGCGGGATGGCGGCGACGCTGCTTCACGCGATGCGGGCGCTCGGGTTCGAGTCGTTCGACCTCGCGGGTCACGACCGGGGCGCGCGGGTGGCATACCGGATGGCTTTGGACCACCCAAGGCGCGTCGAACGGCTGGCGACGCTGGACATCGTGCCGACGTACTCGCAGTGGGAGTCGTTGGGGTGGCGGGGGAGCATGGGTTCGTACCACTGGTACTTCCTCGCGCAACCTGCGCCCCTGCCGGAGAAGCTGATCGCGGCCGACCCGGTGTTCTACCTGCGGAACACGCTGGCCCGGTGGGCCGCGCCGGGTTTCGAGTTCCACTCCGAGGCGATGGCCGAGTACGAGCGTGCGTTTTCGAATCCCGAGACGGTGCGGGCTTGCTGCGAGGACTATCGCGCGGGGGCCACCATCGACTACGAGCTGGATGCGGCGGATTTCGGGACGAAGAAGATCACCTGTCCGGTGCTGGCGCTGTGGGGCCAGCGCCCGGGACGCCCGGCACGAGACATGCTGGCGACCTGGCGCGAGTGGGCCGTGGATGTACGCGGCGGGCCGGTGGAGTCGGGGCATTTCCTGGCGGAGCAAGCGCCGGGGGAGACCGGGAGGCTGTTGGTGGAGTTCTTCGGGTGAGGGCCTGGTTAGGTGCCTTCGCGGCAGGGACAACCGACCTTCGCCGCATCGAAGCTGATGTAGACCACACCGTTCCGAGTGATGAGGACTGAGGCCAGCGATCCATCACGCGCCAATGCGCTGACCAAATACACACCCGGATAGCCCAACGGCTCGCCGCCTACGACGCCGCGGACCGCATCGCGACACCGGAGGGCATTCGGAGTGCGTGCGTCCGCGAGCACCATGGTTGCCCCTGATTCGCCCTCGGAGATGAACGTAAGCGTTCCTTCGTCCTGGTCGCACGTTAGTGTGCCGCGCGCAAGAGGAATGAAGTCGCCCCGAAGAAGAGAACTGCAAAATGGGCCCTCGCCGCAGAGGATCCAATGATCGCCTTGCACCGTGTCACCCAGAGGAAGAGCGTTCGACAACATCAGAAGCTCCCCGGTGTCGTAGGCTACCGGCAAGTTCGCGGCAAGACTGTCGGCCGCGACGTAAAGGTGGCCGTCTGACGAGACTTCCGCGTGGTAGTACGCCGGGCCTTCGGGAACCTGAACCCACAGAACTACTGTTGGCGAAGAATCATCGCGCGAAAATACTCCGACCGAATCGTCATCACCGTAGAGGAACTGGGTCCCGGCCTGGGCCACGATGTTGAGCAGGACATTCGAACCACCCACATTCCCGGACAGCGAGAGAGATTGAGGCCCGCCGGCTTGAAATCTCCAATGCACCGAATCGTCGGCGTAGCGGATGACCGCTGGCCCACCGAGGGCGACCACGATCAGCGATTCCCGATTGCTCGGGCTGATGGGGTTTGGGTCCAGTCGCTGAACGAACAATGGTCCGGCGTCGTACATCTCCCGCCCGGCAATCATCGTGGAGCTCGGCAAGGGCGTGGGTGTGAGGGTGGCGAGCGCGGAGGCTGTATCGGTGGGGCCAGTTTCGGGCGAGATTTGGCTCCCTTCGTGGCTCCCCCGATCAAGGACTAGAAGTGTCCCGAGCCCGACGGCGATCGCGGCCAGCACCATCGCAGCAATCCGCCAACGAAGCAGAGCAGTGTGAAGGTCCCGGTCCAGATGGTCTTCCGCTTCGCCGGAAGGCGTTCGAATCTTCAGCTCCCGCAGTCCGGCTTTGTCTCTCACTCCGAGCTTATTCGCGAGCCTGACGGTGCGGTCTTTGACTTCGGCGTTGGAGATTCCCATCCGGATGGCGATTTCGGCGTCGACGCGGCCTTCGCGAATGAGGATAAGCAGCTGCTCTTCGGAGGGAGACAGGGAGTTCGCGGCGGGGCGGCTGAATTCGCTCACGCGAGGAGGATAGCGACCCAGCGCTAGTCCCGAGGCCATTGCGAAGAGGGCGTCCGGTAACCAGACGCCCTCTCACCTGGGCCGCTGTTGCCGTTATTGAGAGTTAGTTCCCCGAATAGGGAATTCCGGGGGCTGGAATTGGGTTGCCCAAAACGCTCGAAAGTTTCCACTGACCGTGCGACCTCACGACCGTCGCATCGGCGGCGATACGGAGGGTGGGTGTCCATGACAAATCGAAGAAGTGACACTCGAACTGAAGCGAGGCTTCTTTCCCATGGACATCGATCTTGGTCCTGTAGGACGGTGCCAGGGAAACCCACTCATTTTGGAATGCCGGATTGATGTTGGTGAAGAAGTCGCAGAGGGTTCCGGAGCCCGGAGCGCAGGATGCTGTCCCGGGGACGCCCTTTCCCGAGAATGTGTTCGGACCAAGCGTCAACATCCCGTCCTCGGTCCAGAGGGCGAGCATGTTTTCGATGCGCTGGTCAACGTCATCGGGATTTCCGGCTGTGAGCGCACCGTGGAACGCGCCCTGAATTGCGTAGATCTCGCCTGTCTGGTTGTGTTTGGATTTTCCGGAAACCTGTTGGATACCGATACCGGTGGCGAGCAGCGCGACGATAGCCAGGAGAATGACAGCAACGGTCACCCTCGGAAGCGGATGAAGACCAGATGACATGGACGTACTCCTCTGTGGGCCAGGGTTTGGCTGGCTAAACTCGCTCCCATCCTGGGACGAGAGCATGAGTGCGGAGAGATTGCTTCGAAGCGGGACAAATTTGTCACATATCGGCAGTGCGGCGCGTCCACAGGTTCGAGGATTTCTTCGCATTTGCACGCTCGCGGCCTACACAGGGTTATGTACTGTGTTGGCTGGCGTGCCGGCTAATTTCTACGCGCCCACCAGGTGGCCGCAGCCGTACGTCCCGGTAGACCCAGTTTGGCCAGGATGTTGTGCATGTGGCGGGCGACGGTCGTCTCGGCGATGACCAGCGAATCCGCGATGGCGCCGTTCGTCATCCCCCTGGCCGCGAGTGCGAGCACTTCAGTCTCTCTTCGGGTGAGGTCCTGGGCCGGGTCGGGCGGGCCAGCCACGTATCCTGGCTGGCCGACGTGTTCGTGCACGAAGTCCGGCACGCCATCGAAGGCGGCCTGGCCGAACTCGACGACACTCAGCCGGGCGCCAGGGATTCCGGCAGCGAGGGCGACGCCAAACTCAGTCTTGTAGAGCGTGTGGGACTTCGGCTGGAGAACCAACGTCGGGACCGAGACACACGGGAGCAGGTCCGTCACGTCGCTGGTGGCGGAGGCACGCAGATAGGACAAGTGGGCTTCGAATGATGTTGTCTCGCGGATCAGCGCGGCCTGCTGTTTCGCTTCATCGCCGTATACCTGGCCGTGGAGAAGGCTGAAGTATTCCGACGCGGTCTCCCAGTCGGACTCCAGGGCAGTTCGATACGGAAGAAACGCCGGGGTGGAGACGTAGTCCGCACCGCGGGGCCATCCCACCAGGGCGAGCGAGCGAACCCGCGAAGGATTGGCAACGGTGTAGCGGATAGCGGTGTGGGCGCTCGAGCTCCAGCCAACGAGCGAGATCGGGGCGCAGGCAAACGCCTCGGCTACGGCATCCAACTCGTCGACAAGCGCCGATGGCGAAAACTCGTATCCGTCCCGATCCGAAAGGCCGGCGCCAACGTGGTCGTAGGTGACGACGGTGCAGTTTCGTGACAATCGCGAAAAGATCTGCTGGTTCGACCGCTGGAAGCTGCTGACAAGCAAACCTCCAGGAGTAACCAGCACCGTTGGGCCGGTACCGATGACCCCAACGGCCACATTGCGACCGCTTCGGGTCCGGACATAGTGAACATCCCAATTGCTCATGAGGTCCCTCGCCGTGGTTTTCGCCATGCCACGAAAGTGCATCGCATGAGAGTCACTCTCATATTATGTCGCATGTCAAATGCGGATTGGCTGAAGCTCGACAAGCGAAGTCTCGAACTGGAGGTCGGCCCCCAGATTGACCCCCTGTGGCCGTTCCGCGCAGAATCGGCGCGTGCTGGCCAAGGTCCTGAGTTGTGCGGTGGTGGGCCTCGATGGCGAGCTGGTCGACGTTGAGGTCGACATTACGCGCTCGGACATGCCCAAGACGATTGTCGTCGGGCTCCCGGATACGGCGGTGCAGGAATCGCGGGAGCGGGTGCGTTCGGCGATCCGGAACAGTGGATTGAGCTGGCCGAACGGCAGCAAGGTGACTGTTTCGCTGGCCCCCAGCGATTTGCGCAAGGAGGGCCCCGCATACGACCTGCCAATCGCCACCGGGGTGTTGCTGGCTTCGGGCCAGGTGGTGGCCGACGTTGAAGACGCGGTGTTCATCGGCGAACTCGGGCTGAACGGCGAGGTCCGGCCGGTGCGCGGTCTGCTGCCGATGGTGATGCTGGCGGCGGCGCGCGGGATGAGGCGAGCTTTCGTGCCAGAGGCGAATGCTCCGGAGGCGGCGCTGGTAGGTGCGCTTGAGATCTACCCCGTGACGACGCTGGCATCGCTGGCATCGCATCTGCTCGGCGCGGTGCCGATCGATGTGTTTCATCGCGGGGCGGATTCCGAGGACGCCGAGCCAGTGGGCGGGAACGTCACGGACTTTGCGGATGTGGTCGGCCAGGAACACGTGAAGCGCGCGCTCGAGGTGGCAGCGGCGGGCGGTCACAACATCGTGATGAAGGGGCCACCAGGAAGTGGGAAGACGCTGCTGGCCCGGGCGGTGCCGTCGATTCTGCCGCCGCTGACGACGTCTGAGGCGATGGAGGTCACGCGGATTTACAGCGTGGCGGGATTGTTGCCGGCGAACACGGGACTCATCTCGACGCGTCCGTTCCGGGCGCCTCACCACACGATTTCGAATGCGGGACTGGTAGGCGGCGGTTCGATTCCGAGGCCTGGCGAAATCACACTCGCGCACCGCGGGGTGCTGTTCCTGGACGAACTGCTGGAGTTCGACCCGCGAGTGCTGGAGATGCTTCGTCAGCCCATCGAAGACAAGACGGTGACGATTTCGCGGGCGAAGCAGGCGGTGACGTTCCCGGCGAGCTTCATCCTGTGCGGAAGCTTCAACCCGTGTCCGTGCGGATTTGCCGGTGACCCGGAGCGGGAGTGCGTTTGCCCGCCGCAGTTGATTTCGCGGTACCAGCGGCGTCTTTCGGGTCCGTTAATGGACCGCATCGACCTGTTTGTGGATGTGCCTCGTGTACCCTTCGACAAGCTGAGCAAGCTTTCTGGTGGCGAGAAGTCTGAGGCGGTGCGGGAGCGGGTTGCGCGGGCGCGAGCGGTGCAGGCGGCGCGTTTCGAGGGCGTGGGTAGCCATACGAACGCGGAGATGACCCCTCCGCAGGTGCGTGATTTCGCGCAGCGGCAGATGGCGGATGGGGCGGCCGATGTGCTGAAGATGGCGGTGGAGCGGCTGAACCTTTCAGCGCGGGCCTTCCACCGGTTGTTGAAGGTGGCGCGCACGGCCGCGGACCTCGCCGAGAGCGAGGGCATCGAGACGCCGCACATGGCTGAGGCGATCCAGTACCGGGCGCGGATTGAGTAGCCAGCGATGGCCCCGATCCTTGGCGGAATATTCGTTTGGGCGTTTTTCTTCGTTCCGGGCTATGTGACTCGTCGATGGGCACGCGGCCGATGGGGTGAGTTGATGAAGGATGGGTGGTGGCAGCTGCGCAAAGAAGAAACAGTGGAGGAGATGCATTGCTTTCGAAACATGATGACCGCCTACTTCGCTATGACAGTTGGCTGCGCTTTCCTGGCAGTGACAGTTCTCGTCGGGGTCATTGAGATAGCGCATGGAAACTTCTGGGGGACATGAAGGCCCTCACCCCCAACCCCTCTCTCCCGACTCCTGCGTCGCGGGAGAGGGGAGTTGCGTACGGCTAACCGCTCGCGGCGCTGATGAAGCGGGCCTCGATCCCGGCGCGCCACGCTGCGTCCTGGAGATTTTTGAATTCTCTGGCGATGTTCGGGAGGAATTTGGCGACGCGTTCGTTGCCGGCGAGGAAGTATTCGGCCCAGGCCCACGTTCCCACCACGCGGCTCTGCCACCAGAGTTTGAAGCCCAGGCGAATTTCGTCTTCACCGAGTTGGACGAACTGGCGGTAGCCGGCGAGGTAATCCTCCATGCGGGGCGATTCAAGCATCTGGGAGAAGGAGAGCGAACGGATGACTTCCCACATGCGGGGGTCGGTGCGCCAGATTTCCCAGTCGACGACGGCGACAATCTGGTCGCCGTCCCACATGACCTGGTGGTCGTGGAAGTCGCCGTGAAGGACCTGCCGAGGGAGTGAAGCGAAGGCGGAGGGCGGCAGGACTTCGAGCGATTGAAGGTGTTCCGCCTGGTTGGCGAGGTGCTCCTGCATCCACGGCTCGGCGTTGCGTTCGGCGGCGATTTTGCGCAGACGCTGAAGGAGTTCGAGCGACTGGGCCTTGTCCCAGATCAGCTGGGGGCGTTCGTTCGGGTCGGCGGGGTGGCCGGCGAGGATGGCCTGGATGGCGCCGTGGGCGCTGCCGAGGAGGTGGGCCTGTTCCGCAGTGAGGCTGCCGCGCTCGCGGACGATGCCTTCGACCCAGGGGTAGAGCGCCCAGTGGCCGCCGCCCATGACGGCGACGGTGCCCTTGTCCGGGATCGATTCAGGGACAGGGGCGGGGATACCGCGTTCGGCGATCCATTTCACGAGGGCGTGTTCGCCCATGATGCGCGGGAGTTCGAGGTTGTCACGGTAGCGGCGGAGGAAGTGCTCTCCGCCGTCGCTGTGTGTGAGGAAGTTGAAGTTCAGCGAGCCACCGACAACGGGTTCGGGGTCGCCGTAGGGCCAGAGGCCGTACATCCCGAGGACATCCGGGACGAATCCGATGTAGTCGTCGTGGGTCGGCACTAGCCCGCTGCCGTGACCTGTTCGACGAGCAGTTCGAGGACGCGCTGGCTGATCTGGGTCATGACTTCGGCGCGGGTACCGGGGAAGACTTTCTCTTCGGTGACGGTGCCGTTGGGGCCGCAGCAGGCGATGGCGACGGAACCCACGGGCTTGGGCGACCGGCGGCTGCCCTGCGGGCCGGCGATGCCGCTTTCGGCGACGGTCCACGCGGGGCCCATGGCGCGCTTCAGGCCTTCCGCGGTGGCGGCGACCCACTGGGGGCTGACGGCGCCGTGTTCGCGGGCGATTTCGCGGTCGAGGCCGAGTTGTTCCCAGCGCTGGGCGCCGGCGTAGGGGACAACGCCGCCATCGAACCAGCGGGAGGCGCCGGGGACACTGAGCATGCGGGCGCTGATGAGCCCGCCAGCGGTGGTTTCGGAGACGCCGACTTTCTCGCCGCGGGCCATGAGGAGTTCGCCGAGCTGGGCGGCGAGTTCGTCGTTTTCGAGTGGATACATGGCCGGATTCTACATGTCTTATCCTGATTCGATGGCGGCAAACGACCCAGAAACGCAGGACCTGCTGAATCAAATCCTTAGAGAGAAGTTTCCCAAGGTTCGGTCGCGAGTCGCTTTGGTCGGCTTGTCGGGTCTCGATGCGCACGTTCGGCGGCAATTGACGGAGGCGTTCGCGGATGAGCTGCAGCGAACCGGCTTCGATTCCCAATGGAAACGTAACGCCCGAGGACTCGCGCTTGAGGCCCTAATCGACCTGGTCTGCATCAACGACGAGCCGGCCGTCGATGAAGATTCGGCGGGCTGAACCGTTGCTCTGGTAAGCTCGAATCGATGACGTTGCAGGTCGATTTTGGCGGTGCGGAACAGCTTCTGCGGGAAGCTGAGTTCATGGACTGCCGCTCGGTCTGGTACTCCTCAAATTACGTCTACATCGCGCAAATGGCGGCCGGCGAGCAGCAGTTCGCGGCGATCTACAAGCCCCACAAGGGCGAATCGCCGCTGTGGGATTTCGCGGATGGACACCTCTACAAGCACGAAGCGGCCGCGTACGAGTTTTCGAAGCTGTTGGGCTGGGACATGGTCCCGCCAACGGTGGTCCGCGACGGTCCGCAGGGCATCGGTTCGGTGCAGGTGTTTGTGCCGCACGACCCGGAGGAACACTTCTTCGTCCAGCGTGAGCGCGAGGAGCTTCTGCCGCAGCTCATGCGGATGTGCGCCTTCGATGCCGTTGCGAACAACGCCGACCGCAAGGGCGGCCACTGCCTGCTCGATGACCGCGGGCACATCTGGGGGATTGACCACGGGCTCTGCTTCCACCCGGCGCCGAAGCTGCGTTCCGTTATCTGGGAGTGGGCGGGAGACGAAGTCCCCTCCGCGTACCTCGACGACCTCGAGGAAGCGGGTTTGGCGATTGCCGCTGAGAGCGAAGAGGCAGCGCCGTTACTTTCGCTACTGCACGAGCACGAGGCTGTGGCGATGCTTGGGCGGATCGAACGGATGCTGAAAGAGAAGACGTATCCCGTGCCGGGGCAGGCGCGGCACTACCCGTGGCCGATGGTATGAGGCTGGTTTAGCCGGAAACTACCCGCTCGATACGCATGTCGCGCGCTTCGAGTTCTTCCTTGCAGTGACGGCAAACGAGTTCGGCTTCGGGCGAATGGCCGCATTCGTGTGTGAGCTTGAGGGGCGGACCCGCTTCGCCGGCCATCCACTTATCGCCCCATGTGAGCATGGCGATGAGCACCGGGTAGAGGTCGCGGCCCTTCTGCGTCAGGCGATATTCGCAGCGCGGCGGGCGGTCCTGGTACTGTCGGCGTTCGAGCACTTCGTTATCGACGAGGCTCTGGAGGCGCGCGGCGAGGACGTTTCGCGCGATACCGAGGTTCGCCTGGAAGTCATCAAAACGGCGCACGCCGTTGAATGCCTCGCGGATGACGAGCATGGTCCACCACTCGCCAACGACCTCGAGGGTTCGGGCGACTGAACAGGGCATGTCGGCAAAACTGGTGCGACGCATACAGTGGTTCCGTTAAGAGAATACGCCCGGAGGGTTGCTCTCAACAACCCACCCGGACGGTACGTGAGTGCCCAACCGATTGAATTCCCCAATCCGTGCATCATTTGATGCGGCAAGGCGCTTGGCGGAACATACTCGTCCCATGAGCAACTCTCCCAAACAACCCTTCGTTTCCGGGAACCCGGGACGTGATGTGCAGCGCGTCGGAACGGCGCGCGTTCTCGGGCAGGACCCGGAGAAGATTTACGACCCGGTCTGGGGCGTAATTGGCAACCTCGGCGACAGCCAGTGCTACATCGGCGTGACAAGCAAGGTCGAAGCCGTGCAGAAGGCGCTCTCCGACCGGATCTCGAAGGACGACCTCGATGTCCGGCTGATTGCGCCCGCCTACACGATCGGCGTGTCCGATGGGCAGCTCAACGGCACCGAGCGAATGCGGTATTCGCTCATTGGCCGCGAGGTGGTGCACGACTCGGTGACGTTGCACCTGAGCGCGAACGACGTGAAGGGCCTGGTCGCGGTCGTGGCCTGCGACAAGCCGCCCGTGGGGACGCTGGCGGCTGTGCTCGAACACAATCAGCCGGCCGTGTTGCTCTCCGACGGCTCGATTTCACCGGGCATCGACCCCGAGACCGGCGAACGCATCGACCTCGTGTCGGCGTTCCAGGTTGCAGGCGACCCGAACGACGAGAAGCGCACGCGCTACGCGATGTTCGGCTGCCCGGGCTACGGCAGCTGCGCGGCCATGTACACGTATAACACCATGCAGTCGTTCATCGCCGTGCTCGGGATGGAGCCGCTCCAGATGGTGGCGCCGACGGCAGAAGACCCTCGCCGGGTTAACGAGTTCCCGGCGCAGCTGGTTTCGTGCCTGACGACGATGACGGAACGAAACATCCGGCCCCGCGACATCGTGACGCCGGCGGCGCTGAAGAACGCGATCACGGTTGCGATTGCGCTGGGCGGTTCGACGAACGTCATCCTCCACAGCGTCGAGATCGCGCGCGCGGCGGGGATCGACCTCTGGAAAGATGTCATCACCGAAGCCGAGTTCAACGACCTTTCGCGACGCGTGCCGGTTGTCGCGGACATGAAGCCGTTCGGCCGGTACTACATGGAGGATGTCGACAACAAGGGCGGCCTCCCGGTAGTGGTGAAGGACCTGATGGAGCAGGGATTCCTCGACGGGAGCTGCCTGACCTGCACGGGCGAAACGCTGGCAGAACAGGTCGCTCGCCTCGCCCCCTCCGCGCCCGACGAGGACGTGCTCCACTCGGTGAAATCGCCGTACAAACCGACCGGCGGGCTGCGCTTGCTCCACGGGAACATCGCCCCGGGCGGCGGCGCGGTGATCAAAGTTGCGGGCGTGGAAGGCGGGCTGAAGGACGGGATGTTCACCGGCCGGGCGCGCATCTTCAACAGCGAAGCTTCGCTGCTCGAACGGCTGGACAAGTCGCCGGAGGAGTTCGCCGACAACGACATGGTTGTGGTCCGCTACGAAGGGCCGAGGGGCGCGCCAGGCATGCCGGAGATGCTCGACCCGACCTCGCGGATCACGACGCTCTGCCGACAGAAGGGCATCACCATTGGGTTGATGACCGACGGGCGCTTCTCAGGCGGGTCCATCGGGCTGGTCATCGGACACGTTTCGCCGGAAGCCATCCAGGGCGGGCCAATCGCGCTGTTGCAGGATGGCGACACCATCGTCGTCGACATCAACAAGGACCGGCTCGACTGCAAGGAGCTCGACGACCCGGCCGAGGCGGACCGGCGTGCGGCCGCGTGGCGCGCTGCAGCCGAAGGCAACGGCGGGACGCATCCCGACGCGAAGCCGGTGACGAATCGCCTGCTGCTGCGCATGCGCGCGGAGGCGTCCTCTTCGCTGAAGGGCGCGGGCTTCGGCCGCTGATGCCGGGGACGTGGAGTTGAGCGCGCGGACGAGGAGGTCCCGATGACCGACCTGCCGAACCTCTCTCAGTCGCCGAAGCCAGGGCGAAATACGAAGCTGCCGTTCGAATTGCAATCGGATGAGTCGGTGCTGCTGTTCGCGCGGCGGCACTGGCTGTTCTTCTATTCGCGGCTCGCGCTGATGGTTTTTGCGGGCGTGGTTGCGACGATCGCGGTTGTGATCATTGTGCTCTCGACGTTCGGATTCGATGGGATTCTCGGGAAAGGGCTCGGCCTGGCGCTGCTGGTCTGGGCGGTCTATTGGGGAGTGCGGGCGTACTTCCACTGGTACCGGTACCAGAACGATGTGTGGGTAGTGACCAATCAGCGGCTCGTCGATTCGCTGAAAAAGAACTGGTTCCACCACCAGATGGCTTCGGCGGACCTTGTCGATGTCGAGGACATCCGCGTGGTGAAGTCCGGTGCGCTGCAGACGATGTTCAACTTCGGCGATGTGCGGTGCCAGACGGCGGGCGAGGTGCCGAATTTCGTCCTGGCCGGGATCCCGGAGCCGACGCGCGTGCTGGCGGTGGTGGACGCGGCGAGGGACGCAGCGCGAAGGTCGCTACGGGGCCTGCCTTAACGCTTTTTACAAAAGTCGGCGTGACACATGGGAGAGGCGGGACTACGGTTTGGTACATGCTGACGCGGCGCCGCTTCCTCGCTGGCGCGTCCGGAGGCCTTGTCCTGGTCACGCTTGGGAGAGGGCGGTCTGCTGGTGTCCTCGGGCAATCGAACGCGGCCGCGCGAACGGAACCCGAGGGCCTGACCGAATCGACCGAGTTCCCCTACACCGTTATGGCGCCAGCGGTTGGCAAGGACGGCTACTACCCGGGGATCACCGTTTCTCAGCTGACGCCATACCAGGGCGGAGCCATCCTGATCACGGCCATCAACGCGCTCGCGGGGTCGGTTTCGGTGTTCGGCCGAACTTACACGATGGCGATGGGCCCTGAGGGGCTCTCCGGGTTCGTTGGATTCGGAGTGCTGGACCCGCCGGGTTCGACGACGATGTCGTTGGAGCTGACGGACACGCAGAACCAGCCGCTGAACTACCAGTACGAGGTGAGGGTGCGGGAAACGCAGTGGACGTTCGACGACATCATTATTCCGCCGCCACCACCACCCGATCCCGACGCGCCGCCTCCACCGCCTCCATTGCCCGATGAACAGCCGCGCCTGAACGAGCTGTACGCGATGGTGACTCCGCGCCGCTGGGAAAGGCCTTTCATCTTGCCGCTGACGCTGGGCGGCGACGTGTTTATCAGCGGGTATTTCGGCGAGGAGCGGTCTTTCAACGGCGGGCCGCGCGGGGGGCATCACGGCGGGACGGACATCGGGGCGCCGATGGGCACGGAGATTCACGCAACGAACCGCGGGATGGTGGTGCTGGCCGAGGAGACCCGTAACCGCGGCAACCTCGTTGTGCTGGACCATGGGGCCGGCATTTTCAGTTGCTATGGACACCAGTCGGCGTTGCGCGTGCTGGTGGGGGATGTTGTCGAGCGTGGCGATGTGCTCGGCCTGGTAGGGAGCACGGGCCTGTCGTCCGGGCCCCATTTGCACTGGGAGATGTCGGTGGGCGGAGTGCTGGTGGATGGGCTTCGCTGGCTGGACGGTACGCAGGGGTTCTAGCACGTCTTTCCGAACCGGGCTCATGTTCTTGCCCTCGTTCGTTGGGGATGGCAACCTTTGGGCGGAAGTGCGGATGGGCGTGGGCCGTCCATTTCGGCAGAGCATTCACTGGCGCCTCGCCGGAAAGGCAACAAGAGCACCGAAGCCATGACGTTTGCTCAACGACTGGCGGTTGCGACCGCTTTCTCTACGCTCGTCCTTATCGGGGTGGGAGTCCTGGTGCGGGCCACAGGCTCGGGTTTGGGTTGCCCCGATTGGCCAACGTGCCACGGAGGCGCGGTGCCCCCCGGGAACCGTGAATCACTGATCGAATTCTCCCACCGGTTCGTCGCGATGCTGGTCGGTTTCATGGTGATCGGCGTCGCGGTATGCGCGTGGAAGTTCTACCGTCATGTCCCGTTCCTGGTGTGGTTGGCGACGCTGACGGTGCCGCTGGTCGGCATCCAGGGGCTGCTCGGCGCAATCACCGTTGTGAAAGAGTTGCCGCCGGAGATCGTTGCAACGCACCTGCTCACGGCGATGGCAGTGCTCACCTGCGAGATAACGGTCGCCGTTGCCATGTTCGTCGAGGACCCGCGGCGGAAGGACAACGTAGAGACGCGGACGGCGTCGCGGCCGATCGGACGCCTGGCGATCGTGGCCCTCGTCTGGCTCGCGGCCGTGATGTGGATAGGCGGATACATGACCGAAAGCGGCGCCGCGACCGCCTGCGAGGGCTGGCCCCTCTGCAACGGCTCGGTCACTCCGAGTTCGGATGACCATGAGATCGTGCATATGACGCATCGCTACCTGGCGGGTGCGTTTGTGTTCGTGATCGCCCCACTGGTGGCGGCGGGATGGCGGAAGCGAAAAGAAGTTCGCTGGGCGGCGCCATTCGCGATTGGGCTGGGGATCCTTTACGTCGCGCAGGTGACGGTTGGGGCGCTGAACGTGTGGTTAACGTTCCCGGACCCGCTGACGATTTCGCACACGGTGATCGCGGCCACGATCTGGTTTACGCTTGCGGGTGCCGCAGCGATGGCGTTCTATGCGCCCGCGATGGCATCTGAACAATCGCCGTTGAGGAAAGCCGGAGCACCCGCATGACCGCTGACGCCATGAGCCTCGCCCGGCCGGATATCGGCACGACTCTTCGCAACTACATCGCGCTGACCAAGCCGCGGATTATCGTGCTCCTGCTGATCACAACCGTGCCAGCGATGGTGGTGGCGGATAAGGGTTGGCCCGGGACGTGGCTCGTCATTGCGACACTCATCGGGGGGACGCTTTCGGCGGGCGGCGCCAACGCCATCAATTGCTGGTATGACCGTGACATCGACGGGATCATGCGGCGGACCCAGTCACGGCCATTGGTAACAGGCGCCGTAGAGGCTTCGCACGGGCTTGCCTTCGGGGTGGCACTGGGGGCGGTGGCATTCGCCTTCCTCTGGGGGACGACGACGTTGATGGCGGCGGTGCTGGCCCTGGCAGCCCTGCTGTTCTACGTCTTCATCTACACGATCTGGTTGAAGCGACGGACACCGCAGAACATCGTCATCGGAGGTGCCGCGGGCGCGTTCCCACCGATGGTGGGCTGGGCGGCGGTGACCGGTGAAGTCTCGCTCGCGCCCCTGGTCATGTTCGCGATCATCTTTTTCTGGACGCCGCCACACTTCTGGGCGCTTTCGCTGCGGCTCAAGGACGACTACGCCGAAGCCGGCGTGCCGATGCTTCCCGTGACCAACGGACCTGCTTACACACGTCTGCAGATCCTTCGGTACAGCGTGATGCTGCTGATTGTCTCGCTGATGCTTGGCCCGGCCGCTGAATTGAACTTCATCTACTACGCGACTGCGCTTGGTTCGGGCGCGGTGTTCATCGCGATGGCGTTCGAATTGTGGAAGCAGCCCGCCACAACGCCGCCCATCAACCTCTACAAATACTCGCTGCTGTACCTGGCACTGGTGTTCATCTCCATGGGCGTGGACGCGGCCGTCCTCGGGTAACCGTTCCCTCCACTCCTGCGTTGTTCTGGCGGGCGCGATTTCGCCCCGGTGGGCCGCGTGCCAGCAAACAGCATCATTCTCGTCCGTCACGCTGAATCCGAGCACCACATCAAGAAGCTCTCCGGTGGCTGGACAGACACGCCCATTACCGAGCTCGGGCACCAGCAGGCGCACCTGGTGGCACAGCGCCTGAAGGGCGAACTCGGCGAAACACCGATCCGGCTTATCGCCAGCGATCTGCTCCGCACGCAAAACACGGCGCGCCACATCGCTGATGCGTTCGGGGTTGAACCTGTGCTCGATAGGCGGCTGCGCGAGTTCAACAACGGCGAGGCAGCCGGGCTCACCAACGAAGAGGTGGCGCGACGTTGGCCGCGACCTCCCGGGCCCATGGGTATCGACGAACGGCCGTGGCCGGGGTGCGAAACGTGGCGAGAGTTCTACGCGCGGGCCGGCGCTTTTCTCGATGCGCTCGAACTCGACGGGCCGACGCCGGTGCTGGTGACACACGGTGGGACGGTGTTTGTGCTCGTCGCGCACTGGCTTGGATTGGCGCCCGAACACATGAAAGTCGTGAACTTCGGTGCGCACGTCACTTCAGTCACGGTGCTGAGAACATGGAACGGTTTGCGAGAAGTGGAGCGGCTGAACGATGCCAGCCACCTTGCCGGAACAGGGGGCTGGGTGGGTCTGGGGGCCGTGTGAAGGCCCTCACCCCCCGGCGCCCTCTCCCGTCTCGGTGCGGAGGGCTTTCGCAGCGGCGGCGGCAGCGCGTTGGCGGGCGAGGATGCGGTCCTGGCGCTTGCCTTCGCGTTCTTCGTGCTTGAGCCAGCCGGCGGCGACGATGCCTGTGGCGGTGAGGAAGAGGATGTCGCCGAGGACCCACATGGTGATGCCGGCGAGCTGTTGATCGCCGAGTGGGCTGGGGCCCCAGGTGCGCAGCGTGGTTTCGTAGTGGTTGTAGAGCACGTGATTCGCGTCGTAGATGGAGAGCGCGAGGAAGGTGTTCTGGGGCATCTGGAGGAAGAGGTAGAGGATGCGGACGGGGTGGGGCATTCGCCAGGGAGTGGGATCGACGCCGATGGCCTGCCACCAGAACATGAGGGCGGCCCCGACGTACATGAAATGCTCGAGCCAGTGCAGCCACTCGTGTTCGAGAGCGGCGTTGAAGAGCGGTGAGTAGTGCGAACCCCAGAGAGTCACCGTGAAGAGCAGCCACGAGAGCACGGGGAAGGTGATGACGCGCACCGGGCCGCTGTGGAGGAGCGGGATAAGCACCTCGCGGCGGGTCTTCGAACTGACGGAACGGAGAAGCAACGTGATCGGCGTCCCCAGCAGGAGGAGCGGGGCCGAGATCATCATGATGATGATGTGTTGCCACATGTGGACGGAGAACAGGACGCCGTCGTAGCTGGCGGGCGGCGACATGACCGCGAAGGCCATGGTGCCAACACCGAGAAAGAAGTAGGTCGTGCGTTTTTTGGGCCAGGGAGCCGTCGGGTGGTTACGGTTTACCGTTCGGAGAGTGGCGATGTACCACCAGCTTGAACCACCGGCACCGAGGATAAAGAGCGGATCGAACTCCCAGCGGGTGAGGAGCACGCTGAAGGACGGTTTGGGGGCATCCTGCCCGTGGGCGAGGGCCACCGCCGGGGCGAGAGCAGCGAGCGCCGCGAACGCAATCACGGCGAGGCGGGGCGAGACGGTTGGGTGCACTCTCATAGGCTGAGTCTCGCACGAACATGCCACGCAAGCGAAGATTCCATGGCACGCACGAATCGAATCTACGAGCACCAGAATAGACCCGGTGCATAACCGAAAGTAAGCGTGTTTCCCCTTCCTTGACAGGGTAGGAAGCCCGTTCTATAAATCCGATTGCGACGCCGTTCACAACCGGATTTTTCAGACCGGGCAGAAGCCTGTGTTTTCATGGGACGGCTCGGGAGGGGAGCAAGAGGAATGCCTGTATCCGGGATGCCGCGGCGCCTGCGCCGGGCCATCGTCCTGCTCGCAGTCGCCCTGCTTGCCCTAACCACTATCACCGCCGCTTCAGCCCAGACCGGGATGCCTGACGCCATCACCAACGAAGGCGACAAGATCCACGACCTCTGGCTGTTCACTCTGGCGATTGCGGTGATCGTGTTCGTCGGTGTTGAGTCGGCGATCGTCTACGTGATCTTCGCCTTCCGGCGGAAGAACGACGAGCTTCCCAAGCAGACGCACGGGAGCACGCTGGTCGAAATCATCTGGACTACCATCCCGGTGGTCATCGTGGTCGCGCTGTTCACGTACTCATTCATCGTGCTGCGGGACGTTGAGAACACCGCGCAGGATGACGCCCTGACGGTTCATGTCCAGGGCTTCCAGTTCCAGTGGGGCTTCACCTACGACATGAACGACCTGGGGAAGAACACTCCGGACAGGAACGCCAAGGGGCAGATCAGCATCCTGGGCACCCCCGAAAACGAACCGACCCTGGTGATTCCCGTTGACGAACCGGTCGAGTTCAAGCTCTTCTCCGCTGACGTCATCCATTCGTTTTACATCCGAGACTTCCTTTACAAGCTCGATGTGGTCCCCGGCCGCGACAACAAGTTCGTTGTGACCCCACACACGACGGGGACGTTCCACGGACAGTGCGCCGAGCTTTGCGGACTCAACCACGCGCTGATGCGGTTCCAGGTGAAAGTGGTAACCCGGGCCGAATTCGACCAGTGGGTGGCGGAGAACGCTCCGAAATCCGATACCGCGGTGCAGAAGGCTCAATAAGCCGCACCGAGACATTTGCCCCGGAGAGAGCATGGGGCAGAAACGAGGAGGGCCCGGGGCCCGGGAGGAACAATGTCTAGCATCGCAATCCCACGACCCAAGTCGTACGAGCGCCCAGCCGTCCTCGACTGGTTGACGACGGTCGACCACAAGAAGCTCGGGATCCTCTACCTCTACACGACGATGTTCTTCTTCGCCGTCGGTGGCATCCTCGCACTCCTCGTGCGGACGCAGCTCGCCGTAGCTGATAACACGTTCGTCAGCAACGACGCCTACAACCAGATCTTCACGATGCACGCCTCGGCGATGCTCTTCCTGTTCGTCATCCCCGTGTGGGCCGGTTTCGGCAACTACGTCGTACCGCTCCAGATTGGCGCGGTGGACATGGCGTTCCCGCGGATCAATGCGCTTTCGTTCTGGCTGCTCCCGCCAGCCGGCCTCCTGATGTTCTCCGGGTTCCTCTTCGGCGGTTCGGCGAATGCCGGGTGGACTGCCTACAGCCCACTCGCCCGGCAGACGGGCGTCGGCATGGACCTCTGGATCATCGCGGTGATCATGCTCGGCATCTCCTCGACGATTGGCGCGGCCAACTTCCTGGTGACGATGTTCCGGATGCGCGCGCCGGGAATGACGATGTTCCGGATGCCGATCTTCTGCTGGACGGTCCTGGTTACCGCCGTCCTGCAGTTGCTGGCCACACCGGTGCTCGCCTCGGCACTCTGCATGCTGTACATCGACCGCAACTTCGGCGGAGCGTTCTTCGACCCGAACGGCGGCGGCAACGTCATCCTCTGGCAGAACATCTTCTGGTTCTACTCGCATCCGGCCGTGTACATCATGATCCTCCCGGGCATGGGCATCGTCTCCGAAGTCCTGCCGGTGTTCTCGCGCAAGCCGCTCTTCGGGTACAAAGCCTTCGTGTTCGCGACGATGGGCATCGGCGGCCTCGGGTTCAGCGTGTGGGCACACCACATGTTCACCACGGGCGCGGTGCTGAAGCCCTGGTTCGGCTTCATGACGTTCATGATCGGCGTTCCGACCGGCGTGAAGATGTTCAACTGGCTGGGCACGCTCTGGCGAGGTTCGATTACGTTCGAATCACCGATGCTGTTCGCGCTCGGATTCTTGAGCATGTTCCTGATCGGCGGCATCAACGGCACGTTCAGCGCCGCGGTGCCGGTGGACTTCGCATTGCACGACACCTATTTCGTGGTGGCGCATATCCATTACGTGCTCTTCGGCGGATCAGTGTTCGCCGTGTTCGCCGGGCTTTACTACTGGTTCCCCAAGATCTGGGGGCGGCGGCTGAACGAGCGACTGGGCCAGTTGCACTTCGCCCTGATGTTCATCGGCTTCAACCTCACGTTCTTCCCGATGCACCTGCTCGGACTCGATGGGATGCCGCGACGGATCGCGACCTATCCGGACAGCCAGGGCTGGGAAGCGCTGAACTTTGCTTCGACCATCGGCGCGTTCACGATTGCCGTGTCGATGTTCCCGTTCATCATCAACTGCATCCTGACGTTCATGAAGCCGAAGGATCAGCCCAACGATCCGTGGGAGGCGAACACGCTCGAATGGTGGACTACGTCGCCGCCGCCTGAGCACAACTTCGACGACACTCCCGAGATCCACTCGGAGCGCCCGCTGTTCGACCTTCGCCACGGCAAAGCCGCGGGCCACTAGGCTGCCACGCCTAAATTCACACTGAGGAGAGACGACAAATGGCAGCCCACGCGCAAGCAACACAGCACAAGGAAGAGCTGAGCAATGGAATGCTCGGGTTCATCCTCTTCCTTGCTTCCGAAGTCATGTTCTTCGGTGGTCTTTTCGCGGCCTACTTCATCGCGCGAGCGGACTCGCCCGTGTGGCCGCCAGCCCTTTCGCCGGAACAGGAAGCGGCCGGCGTGGAACTCAAGCTCGAGTTCGCGCTGCCGTTCATCGCGACCTGCGTGCTGATCCTGAGCTCGGTGACCATGCAGATGGCCGTCTGGGCCATCCAGAAGGGCAACCGGACGGCGCTCATCCGCTGGCTGTTCATCTCGATCGCCCTGGGCCTCACCTTCCTGACGGCCCAGATGTACGACTATAGCCAGCTGCCGTTCCATTCCGGAGACACGATCTACGGGACGACGTTCTACACCCTCACCGGCTTCCACGGCGCGCACGTGGCGGGCGGAATCATCTTCATGATGGTGATGCTGGTGCGTTCGATGGCGGGACAGTTCTCGGCATCGAGACACGAGGCGATCGAAGCCTGCTCGTTCTACTGGCACTTCGTCGACATCGTGTGGATCGCGCTCTTCACGACCCTTTATATCGTCTAACAGGCCTTTCGAGGAGATACGAGACCCGATGGACCATTCAAGCAACGAACACGGCGAACACGGTGGGACTCCGCATCTCCCCGACCCGAGCATTTGGCCGCTGGTCGCCGGTCTCGCGGCATTCGTCCTCGGCGCGGCGCTCATCTTCTACTCGCGCGATAGGAATGCGGACTTCGCGGGGCCACTGCTCGGCGCAGCGGCGCTGATCGCGCTCATCGCGGGATGCGGCTGGGCGTACGAAGACGGGCGCATGAAGCGGAAGGCCGAAGCAGGCGATTTCTCGAAGGGCCGCGATGCGCGTTTTACGCAGGTGGTCACGTTCGCTATCGCAGAGGGCCAGTATGTGGCCTCCCGCGGCGAGAGTGGCATCATCAGCCTGCTCGAGGGGACCGATAACACCTTGCGCGACCTGGACGGCTTCCAGGACATGCGTGTGATTGTTTCGCCGGCTGAATCCGGTCCTTCGCAGGTGCTGGTGGAGACAACGTGGTCGGACCGGGAGGGCCTCGCGAGCTACGAAGAGACTCGGACCACGATGATCGACCTGCTGGCGCAGCATCCGGACGAAGTGGTGCCGGGCTCAGTCCAGGTCTTCGATATGGAAGTGGTGCGCGACACCAAGGACACGTCGTTCAACTTCGGGACCGGCGCGCTTGTCAGCACCTTCGGAGCGCTGATTATCGGCGGGTTCATGGTGGGCGCGGGCCTCAACCTGTTCGGCAATGACAACGCGGGCGGCGGCGGTGGTGGCGGCGAACCGACGGCGGCTCCCGCCGGCGACACCATCGTCGCGCGGAACACGAAGTTCATCTCGGGCACAACCATCACGGCCCCGCCGAACACGGAAATCACTCTGAAGTTCGACAACAAGGACAGTTCGCCGCCTCACAACGTCGAGATCTTCGCCGGTTCTTCATACAGCGGACCGCTGCTCACGGGGTGCACCGCGGGCTGCGATGATAACCAGGTGCACACGCCGGTGAAGGCGGGACCGTACGTCGAGTCTTTCACGTTTACGACTCCGGCGGTGGGCCAGTACGCGTTCAACTGCGTGGTCCACCCGGACCAGATGCGCGGCACGCTCGTCATCCAGGATGGAGCGCCGGCACCGGGTGGAGCGGCGGCACCCGCAGCCAGCCCGGAGACCACTCCGACCCAGTGAGAGCGTAGTACTCCAGGACACATTCCGGACGGCCGGCCACAGATGTGAGCCGGCCGTTTGGCATTTTCGTGCCGAACCCGGGCCTCGTCGATCCCTTTTTGCAACGCATTCGCAAGGGTTTTCATGCGGGGCGCTATCGCCTTCGCGAGCGAGTAAATCGGATGCTGTCTCCACGGACCGGAACCTTCCGGCGAAGGAGAAGATTTGCATGTCACTCGGAATTAGCCTGTTCCTGTTGGCGGTCGGCGCGGTACTCGCGTTCGCCGTCAATTACACGGCGAGCGGCGTGGATATTGCAGCCGTTGGCTGGATCTTGATGGCGGTGGGATTCGTTGGAATCCTGCTTTACCTGATGTTCCTCGCGAGCTTCGCACCATTCAGCCGGGGCGACACCACGCGGACCGAAATCGTCGAGCACCCGGTCGACCGGCCGCGAATTTAGGGAGCAAGCGCTTATGTGGCTACTGTTGCTCCTGATCCTCGCCGTGCTGCTCTTTGGCGGACTCGGCATCTTCGTGGCGAAAGTGTTCTTCATCGCCCTTCTCGTGGCGCTCGTGCTGAGCCTGATTAGCGGCACGACCGTCATTCGCAGACGCTGAGCCATCCCACTCAGCGGTCCCACCCCGGAGAAGGAGGCGCCATTGCGGCGCCTCCTTCTTCGTTGTGGATGCGACGAAGCGCCACGGGAGTAGGATGAGGCGCACGTTGAAGGAGGCTGAAGATGCCCTGGATTGAAGTCGGCGACACGGACATTTACTACCAGGAGGAAGGGAGCGGACAGCCGCTGGTGTTCCTGCACGGGAATACCTCGTGCGGCGAGGCGTGGTGGCAGCAGTTCGCGCATTTCCGCGACCGGTTCCGCTGCATCGCGTACGACAGCGTGAACCACGGCCATTCATCGAACTCGCCGCGCGATGCCGACGAACCGGACCGGGCCGACGAGCTCGAGGGGTTCCTCGCCGCCATGAACATCACGCGGCCGATCCTGGCCGGGAATTCGATGGGAGGGAACACCCTGACGCGCTGGGCGGCGCGCCACCCTGGCGATGCGCTCGCGCTCATCCCGTCGGGGGCCGGCGTGGCGAAACCGGGCACGCCGGGAGCGCTCCCGCCGGCGCAGCAACCGCTGAGCCCGGACGTGCTGTTCTTGCCGATTGGCGATTCGCTGACCGACGGGTTCAAGCAGGCGAATCCGCGCATGCACGAGCGCTACCTGCGCATTCGCTCAACTGCCACGCGCCTGGAGGCGATGCGGTATTTCCGGAAGCCCTCGCCGAAGACGCTCTCGGAGCGCGAGGGGTTGGCCGAGGCGGTAAAACGCATCACCTCGCCGATGTGCGTGATTGTCGGGGCGCTGGACCCGGCCGTGCCGCGCTGCGAGGCGCTCCACGAAGCCGTCGCGGGCTCGGAGTACCACGCGATCGCCGGTGCGCCGCACAACGTGTATTACGAGGCCGCGGGGCCGTACAACGCGGTTGTGGATGCGTTCCTGGCGAAGGTAATGGCGCCTGTGGGGGCGCGGTAGGCCCTCACCCCCGGCCCCTCTCCCAAGCCTGGGAGAGGGGAGTCAAGGCCGGGCCTTGGTGTGTTAGTTCGAAAGGGCGGAGTTGGGGCACGATCCGCTTACTGCTGAGCGGTTCCAAGTGTCTGGAGGAGGCATCTAGCCGCCGGCTTCGCTCGTGTCGACCTTGTGGGTCTTGCGTCGGTCGCGGAACTTGGCCTTGAGGTAGTCGCGGTTCATTTTGGCGATGAAGTCGATGCTGATGCCCTTGGGGCAGGCTGCCTCGCATTCGGCGTAGTTGGTGCAGCTGCCGAAATACTCCTCCATGGTGTCGACCATCGCGACGGTGCGGCTCCATCGTTCGGGCTGCCCCTGGGGGAGCAGGTTGAGATGGGCGAGCTTCGCGGCGGTGAAGAGCTGGCCGGCGCCGTTCGGACAGGCAGCGACGCAGGCGCCACAGCCGATGCAGGCCGCCGCCTCGAAGGCGAGATCGGCGGTGGGCTTGTCGATCAGAATCTCGTTGCCGTCGCGGGCGGCGCCGGTGGGGGCGGAGATGTAGCCGCCGGCCTGGATGATGGCGTCGAAGGCCGAGCGATCGACGACGAGGTCCTTAATCACCGGGAACGAGGTCGAGCGCCACGGTTCAACGGTGATGGTGTCACCGGTCTTGAAATTGCGCATGTGAAGCTGGCAGGTGGTGGTCATCTTCTTCGGCCCGTGCGGGATGCCGTTGATGACCACGCCGCAGGAGCCACAGATGCCCTCGCGGCAGTCGTGGTCGAAGGCGATGGGCTCCTTGCCCTGGGAGATGAGGTCTTCGTTCACGACGTCGAGCATCTCGAGGAACGACATGTCCTCGTTGATGTCGTTGGGGGTGTAGGTCTCGAAGCGACCTTCGTCGTTCGGCCCAGACTGGCGCCAGACCTTGAGGAGGAGATTGAGGCTCATTTGTAGCTCCGCTGGGCAAGGTGGACGTTTTCGAAGACAAGGTCTTCCTTATGGAGAGTTGCGGGCTTTCCGCCGCCCTTGAACTCCCATGCAGCGACGTAGGCGAAATCGTCGTCATTGCGCTTCGCTTCGCCGTCAGGCGTCTGGTGTTCTTCGCGGAAGTGACCGCCGCAGGATTCCTCCCGGTGGAGGGCGTCCTGGCACATGAGCTGGCCGAGTTCGATGAAGTCGGCGACTCGGCCGGCCTTTTCGAGCGACTGGTTGAACGATTCGCCCTCACCGAGGACACGGACATCGGACCAGAACTCATCGCGGAGAGCGCCGATGTCTTTGATCGCGGTTTCGAGGCCGGCTTTGTTGCGAGCCATCCCACAGTAGTCCCAAACGAGGTGGCCGAGTTCGCGGTGGAACGAATCGACCGAGCGCTTGCCTTTGATGGTCAGGAACTTGTTGATCTGTTCGCGGACGGCGGTTTCGGCTTCGGCGAACGCCGGCGAATCGGTCGATGGGACCGGTTCGTTCAGATGGTTGGCCAGCTCGCCCGCGAGCGTGGTCGGGATCACGAAGTAGCCATCGGCGAGGCCCTGCATGAGGGCGCTCGCGCCGAGGCGGTTCGCGCCGTGGTCGCTGAAGTTGGCTTCGCCGAGGACGAACAGACCGGGGAGGTTGGACATCAGGTTGTAGTCCACCCAGAGGCCACCCATGGTGTAGTGAACGGCCGGGTAGATGCGCATCGGCTGCGTGTACGGGTCCTCGCCCGAGATGTTGTCGTACATGTCGAAGAGGTTGCCGTATCGCTGTTCGATGACGTTGCGCCCGAGGCGCTCGATGGCGGTCTTGAAGTCGAGGTAGACGCCGTTTTTTAGCGGACCGACACCGTAGCCGTCATCGACCATGCGCTTGGCGGCGCGAGAAGCGACATCGCGAGGCACCAGGTTCGCGAACGACGGGTAGATGCGCTCGAGGTAGTAGTCGCGGTCGGCCTCGGGAATCTGGTTCGGCGCGCGCTTGTCGTTCTTGTCCTTCGGCACCCAGATGCGGCCGTCGTTGCGGAGTGATTCGCTCATGAGGGTGAGCTTGGACTGGTATTCGCCGCTAACGGGAATGCAGGTCGGGTGAATCTGCGTGTAGCAGGGGTTCGCGAAGTAGGCGCCCTTCTTGTGAGCGCGCCACGCGGCGGTGACGTTCGAACCCTTGGCGTTCGTAGAAAGGTAGAAGACGTTGCCGTAGCCGCCGGTGGCGAGAACGACCGCGTGCGCCGAATGGCGCTCGATCGTCCCGTCGACGAGGTCTCGCGTGATGATGCCAACCGCGCGGCCGTTCTCGGTGACGAGTTCAAGCATCTCGTGGCGGGCGTACATTTTGACGGTGCCGGCATCGATCTGCCGTTCGAGGGCCTGGTAGGCGCCGAGGAGGAGCTGCTGGCCAGTCTGACCGCGGGCGTAGAACGTTCGGGAAACCTGGGCGCCGCCGAAGGAGCGGTTATCGAGGAGGCCGCCATATTCGCGGGCGAAGGGGACGCCCTGCGAGACGCACTGATCGATGATCTGGACGCTGATTTCGGCGAGGCGGTGGACGTTGGCCTCGCGTGAGCGATAGTCGCCGCCCTTGATGGTGTCGTAGAAGAGGCGGTGGACGCTGTCGCCATCGTTCTTGTAGTTCTTGGCTGCGTTGATGCCGCCCTGGGCGGCGATAGAGTGCGCTCGGCGCGGGCTATCCTGGAAGCAGAAGACCTTGACGTTGTAGCCCATTTCGCCGAGCGTCGCGGCGGCTGCCCCGCCGGCGAGTCCAGTGCCGACGATGATGATTTCGAACTTGCGCCGGTTCTGGGGAGCGACCAGCTTCGTATCGAACTTGTGGTTGGTCCACTTGTCTTCGAGGGGACCTTCGGGAATGTTCGAGTTCAATGTCATTGCGGCCCCCTAATCCACAAAGCCAGTCATGACGGCGATCGGGAAAGAAACGTTGCCGATGACGATGACGGCGGCGAAGGCGATGGCGAAGTAACGCCGCCAGAGGTTGAAGCGCGGGTTCGCCCAGCCAAGCGACTGGAAGAGGCTCCACGCGCCGTGATAGATGTGAATGCCGAGGAGCAAGTTCGCGATTATGTAGACTATCGCGACGGGCTCGCGCTGGAAGCTCGCGACCAGGTTCTGGTAGGGCTCGCCGCGGGTGTAGTCGGCGCCGCCGACGCCCCAGGTGAGGTCCATCAGGTGGAAGATGAGGTAGGCGCCAACGATGACGCCGCTCCAGCGCATGGTACGGGCGGCGTAGTCGGCGGCGACATAGCTTCGACCGCCCTTGTAGCCGGTCTTGCGGGATTCGCGGTTCTGGAGCGTGAGCGTCGCGGCGGAGTGGATGTGGAAGATGAAGGCGAGTATGAGACCGGAGCGCATTATCCAGAGGAAGCCGGAGCGCGGCAGGATGGGCTCGCCGATGGTCCGCAGGTATTCGCCGTAGTGATTCATCTTGTCGGCGGACTGGTACATGTGGAGGTTTCCGAGCATGTGCGCGAGGACGAAGCCGAGAAGCATGATGCCGGTGACAGCCATGACGGCTTTTTTGCCAATGGCCGAACCGTAGAAGTCCAGCAGCCAAAAGCGCGGACGGACCCTGCGCTGGCGCAACGGCCTTGCGCCGCGAGTACCTGTGAGCATGCCCACCCTCCCGTAAGGTGTCCCAAAACAGACGGTTAGGGGCGGCCCGGCTTCCGCTTGCCAGGCGAATCGGAAAATATGCCCAATCGGCTTTTCCGCTGTCCCGAAAAGAATCCTAGACCTGCGTTATGGGGCCAGCAATGCAGTGTCATTCATTAGAGCTATAGAACGTTGAATTACGCTATTGATTTCATGATTCGAGGGACCGGCGCCAGCGCAGGATGCCGATGACGGACTTGGCATCGTTGATGTGGCCTGAATCGATTGCTGCGAGAGCCTGCGCCGGGCTCAAGGACTCGACTTCGATGTCCTCATCGTCATCCGCATCGAGCGAGGATTCGACCAGTTCGGAGCAGATAAACAGGTGGATGTACTCGGTGGTGTAGCCGGGCGCGACGTAGAAGCCGCCGAGGGCTTCGACGCGGCCGGGCAGGCGACCGACCTCTTCCTGCAGCTCTCGCGAGGCCGCCGCGAGCGGGTCTTCGCCGGGTTCGAGCGTGCCGGCGGGAAGTTCCAGCAGGCGACGGCCGGCGGCGTGCCGGTACTGGGTCACGAGCAGGAGGTTGCCTTCCGGGGTCACCGGCACCATACAGACGGCGCCCGGGTGCTTGATGATTTCGCGGTGGGCGATGACGCCGCCATCCATCTCGAGGGTATCGAGGGTGACGTTGAAGAGACGGCCGGCATAGGCGGTGGAGGTGGAGATGAGGCGAGGGTCGGGCATGTGGGGATTGTGGATGGGGCGACCGGGGGTGTCGAACTTCCGCCACCAAGTCTGACCACGAGATTCTCAGGCGAGGACCAGTGAATCGACCGGGGTGCCGCGAAGGGAGAACGGCCCGGCGTGCTCGATGGTGACATCCACCATGCTGCCGATGCGAGCCGGGACATCGAGGTGGACAAGCTTTCCGGTGCGCGTGCGGCCGAATGGCTGCTCCTTGCGCACACCTTCGATCAGCACCGGCTGGACGGTCCCGAGGTAGGTGTCGTTGATTTCCTGGGAGATGCGCGCTTCGGTTTCTTCGACGCGGTGGAGGCGGGCCGCCTTCACGTCGGCGGGGACGTCGTCTTCCATCTTGCGGAAGGCGATGGTGCCGGGGCGGGGCGAGTAGGCGGCGACGTGGACCTTGTCGAACCGCATCTCTTCGAGGATCGAGCAGGTTTCCTCGAAGTCGGCATCGGTTTCGCCGGGATAGCCAACGATGATGTCTGTGGTGATGCCGGCGTTTGGCATGAGTTCGCGGACTTCGGCGATTTTCTCGACGTACTCCTCGCGGGTGTAGCCGCGGCGCATCGATTCGAGAACGGCGTTGCTCCCGGCCTGGACCGGGAGTGAGAAGCACTCCATCACCTTTGGGAGGTCGGCGACGGACTGGAGGATGCGGTGCGTCATGTCCTTCGGATAGGAGGTGAGGAAGCGGATTCGTTCGAGGCGTTCGATGGCTGAGAGCTCGCGCATGAGGTCGCCGAGGTCGGGCTGATCGGCGAGGTCATGGCCGTAGGCCTCGACGGTCTGGCCGAGGAGGGTCACTTCGCGGACGCCGTGCAGGGCGAGGTAGGCGGTTTCGCGGATGATTTCGTCCATCGGGCGGCTTTTTTCGCGGCCGCGGCGGTAGGGAACGATGCAGTAGGTGCAGAACTTGTTGCATCCGTGGACGATCGGCACGTAGGCCGTCGGGCCTTCCGGGATGGCGTAGGTGGAGGGCCAAAACTCGCCACCGAGGTCTTCGGCGGGGCCTTCGACCAGTTCGACGATGGGTTCGAACTGCTGGGGGCGGGCGAAGACGTCGACCTGGGGGAAGCGCTTCTCGAGGTCGTCGGTCTTGAGGCCAACCATGCAACCCATGACGGCGACCTTCAATGCTGGATTGGTGCGCTTGAGGTCGGCGACGCGGCCGAGCTTCGAATAGGCGCGGTCTTCGGCGTGCTGGCGGACGCTGCAGGTGTTGATGACGACGATGTCGGCGCGCTCCATGCGGTCGGTGGTCTTCAGTCCCATGCGATCAAAGCCGGCGGCGAGCTTGTCGCTATCCGCCTTGTTCATCTGGCAGCCGACGGTCCAAAGGTAGTAGCGGGCTGGCATGGAAGTAACGACCTGGAGCGAAGAATGGCGGAGGGGGAGGGATTTGAACCCTCGACCGAGTTACCCCGGAACCCGCTTAGCAGGCGGGCGCACTAGACCACTATGCGACCCCTCCGCGCGCGTAGGAGAAGGTTCATTGTAGCGGGGGGCTGTAAGTACGGTCATCCCGCGGCGGGATGGCCCGATGCTTGACGCGGCAGCGGATCGAGAGCGACTCGATTGCTGAGGAAAAGGGCGTAGGCGAGGGGCAGATAGAGGATGCCCGAGGCGATGCGGACGCCTCCACCGCCGGGGGCGTCCATGGTGAGGAGGATGAGTTCGGTGAAGGCGAAAAAGGCGATCGCGACGCCGATCGTGAGACGCCGCCAGCGCTTTCGTCGGAAAGGGTGACCAGAGGCCAGAGCCGCGAAGAAGCTCGGGATGAAGAGCAGCGTGAAGGGCCCGAGGAGTGCGAACGGGGCCAGTCCGGCCGCGCGAACGATGAACGAACGCGGCCGCTGAGTTGGACGGCGGCGCCACCACGAGACGAGCCCGACGAGTGCGCCCATCGCGCTGAAGAAAATCAGGATCAGCATCGTGCCGGGCACCGTGAACACGTGGTCCTTTGAGATGGTGCGCATCCAGATGCGGGCTGGGACAGCCAGAGAGAAGCCGACAACGGCGCCGACTATCAGCACCCTCCGTCGCGGTGCCGTAGTTGGGGTAATTCGTGTAGGGAGAAGGGAGAGCCAGTTGAGGAGACTGCGAATTCGATTGCGCACGGGTATGACTCCGGGCGGGAAGGTCCGCCTGGAGATTATAGGAAGATATATTCCTATTCCGTCAAGCCATCGTTCGTTGGCGGCGCAAACGCCATACCTGCCAGCTTCGGTTGCCTTCGTTGATAACTACGAGCAGCGAGAGAATCGGAACGAGGACGGTGACAACCAGCACCGCACCGAGCGGCGCCGCCCCAGCGAACACAGCCGCGTATCCGGCTACCGGGCGATGCGGGATGCGCGGGCGGCCCCATCGAATCAGAAGGCCGGCCAAGATGCCCCAGGCGCCGAGGACCGCGATGCCCCGGCCATCGGGAGCCTGGAAGGGCGTGAGAACGACCAGCAGCACTCCGCCACCGATGAACAGCCACGCGAGAACCGCGGTTAGCCCCGGAAGTCCGCGCTGGACGACCCAGAGAGAAAGCCGTTCGATGCGTCCAAAGATGGACGCCAACACGGATGCAACCCGTTCGCCAACGGTGGCCTGTTCGAGGCGCCAGGTCAGGTCGGCGGGAATGCCAAAGAGGGCGCGGAGGAGGATCTCGACGCCGACGGCTCTGCGCGATGAGTCGTGGAGGTGTTCCCAAAGGTCCGACTCAACCTCGATACGGCGTGACGTCTTCGGGCCATCAGGAAGTCCGGCGGTGTAGGCCTTCACCCAGCTTCGGGCGAGAACGGGACCCAAGCGCGTGAAAGCGTTCACGACGGTTGCAGCCCTTCCGTGAGGTTCGATCCAGCGGAGAGCGCGGCACGTTCGACCTCCTTCGCCGCGCGTTCTCCGGCGGCGGTGACCTGGTAGAGGCGGCGGCGGGGCCGCTCTTCCCCAGCGGAAATGGCGGGATCTTCCCAGCGCGTGCTCAGGAGACCTGCCCTCACCATGCGATCGAGCGCCTTATAGAGTGTGCCGTGCGAGGTGAGCATTTTGGCGGATGCGTTCGCCTGGATTTGGCGGGCGATGGCGTAGCCGTAGAACTCCGAGTCGGCGCCGTTTTGTAACCCGGCGACGAGGATGGCGACTTCAACGGGGAGGAGCGTGCCCGGCTTGCGTCTCATGACGGCGATTATAGGAAGATAGGTCGACGGAGCCAACATGGCTCGGATACCTCCCGCCGTCTGAGCGTTGGCGTTTGACGCCCTACACTCTCTGTTGTGGCGACTGCGGTAGTTGTGGTGATTTTCACGGTGCAGCAAGGCAGCCTTTCGGTGCTGATGATCGAACGCGCGGCCGAGCCTTCGCGTGGAGAATGGGCCCTGCCGGGCGGTTTCCTGCACGAGGGCGAGTCGCTGGATGCGGCGGCCAAGCGAAAGCTGGCGGATGAGACCGGCGTTTCGGATGTGTACCTGGAGCAGCTGTACACGTTCGACCGGCTGGGCGAAGGCCGCGCCGACATCGTGGTGACTTACTTCGCGCTTGTGGACCTGGCGCTCACGCGGCTGCGCTCCGAACTGGAGTGGCGGCCGGCATGGCAGCCGGTGCACCCGGCGCCGCGGCTCGCGTTCGATAACGAACGAGTGATTGCGTACGCGGAGGAGCGGCTGCGAAATAAGCTCGAGTACACGAACGTGGTCTATAGCCTGCTGCCGAAGCGGTTCACGCTGACGCAGATGCAGCGTGTTTACGAGGCGATCCTCGGCGAGCCGTTGGACAAGCGGAATTTCCGCCGGCGAGTCGAGGGGCTTGGGATCGTGAAGGAAACCGGCCAGACCGCGAAGCAGGGCGCGCACCGGCCGGCGATGCTGTTCGAGTTCGTCAGCCGCGAACCGATGGCGTTCTAGGGCTTCCCGACCATCACTTCCGTGGCTTTCACGAGGGCGAAGACCTTCATGCCCGGCGCAAGTTCGAGGCGTTCGGCACTCGAGCGGGTGATAGCCGCCACGAGCTCCTGGCCGCCGGCGAGTTGCATCACGACCTCGGCCATAACTTCGCCGAGCCGGACGCGAACGACTTCCGCTTCCAACTGATTCCGACCAGAAATCTCCATTGGTATCCCCGATTACTTAATTGCCAAGTAGTCTGTTCCCAAGTACTATCCGGCGCAAATGAGCACCCGCGAACTGATGCCTGGCGAATACGCCGTCCTTGGCCTGCTGCAGCGCCAGCCGATGCACGGGTACGAGATGGCGCGCTACTTCGACCGGGACGACCTGAGCGAGGTCTGCCCCATCGAGCAGAGCCTGCTCTATACGTATTTGCGAAACATCGAGGAGCGGGAACTGGTCTCGTGGACCGAGGTACGGGTGGGGCTTCGGCCGCCCCGGAAGCTCTACGAACTGACGGATTCCGGCCGGGAGGCGATAGAAACATGGCTTGATGAGCCTGTGCAGCGCCTGCGCGAGATTCGCCTTGAGTTTCTGTTGAAGCTCTACTTCCTGCATTCGATGGACCGGGAGCGGGAGCAGGTGCTGCTGGCGCGGCAGATCGAGATCTGTGAGGAGTACCACGCGCGCCTCTTACGCCGAGAGGCGGAATCTCTCGGCTTTGCGCGGCTGGTGGCCGCATCGAAGCGTTCGGGGGCGGAATCAACCCTCAACTGGCTGCGGGAATACGCCTGGCAGCTCGAACACGGGGAGGAACGGAATGGCTAAGGGTCGCAGCCGGTGGAGATGGCTGCCCTGGTTGTTGAGCATGGCGGTGTTGGTGGCGCTCGTCGGGGTGGCCTGCAGTGGCGACGACGATGACACGAAGCCGGATGCGGCCACGCCGACCACCGGGGCCGGCTCGTCAACGGCGGCACCGACAGCGGGCGATATCACTGTGTTCGCCGCCTCGTCGCTGACGGATGCGTTTAAAGAAGCCGGGACGGCGTTCGAGGCGAAGTACCCGGACGCGAAAGTGACTTTCAGCTTCGCCGCGTCTTCCGCGCTGGCGGTGCAGATCAACGAAGGCGCTCCCGCAGATGTCTTCGCCTCGGCCGATACGAACCAGATGAAGAACGTCGCGGACAAGGGCAACGTCGAAGAGTCCAGCGTCTTCGTGAAGAACACCCCGGTGATCGTGGTCCCGAAGGGCGATACAACGGTCTCCAAATTCGATGACCTTGCCAATCCCGGTGTCAGGCTCGTCCTGGCAGCGGCGGAGGTCCCGGTCGGGAAGTATGCGCGGGAGATCCTGCAGAAAGCCTCGGCAACGGGCGGGATCTCGATCGATTTCGGCGACAAGGTGCTTGCGAATCTCAAGAGCAACGAAGCGAACGTCCGCGCGGTGCTGACGAAAGTGCAACTCGGCGAGGCTGACGCGGGAATCGTGTACAAGACTGATGTCGGTGCGGCGGCGAACGACGTGGCGATCGTGGAGATCCCGGAGAAGTACAACGCGGTGGCGACGTACCCCATCGCGGTGGTGAAGGCGACCAAGAATCACGATGCGGCGGCGGCGTTCGTCGCCTTCATCCAGTCGGACGCGGGCCAGGCGATCCTTGAGAAGTACGGCTTCGTGAAACCGTGACTCGAGGGGCGTTGCCGTACACTTCGCAAGCGTGAGGACCGACCGGACCGCAGCCTTCAGCGTCGCCGTGCTGGCAGGCGCGTTCGCGTTGTTCTTCGTGCTGCCATTCGCGGGTCTCATCCAGCGGGCGATCGAAGACGGCCAGACGTGGGAACTGGCGCGCTCGGAAACGGCCCGAAAGGCGCTTTGGCTCTCGATCTGGACATCGACAGTGTCGCTGGGCCTTGCGATCCTTTTCGGGACGCCGGTGGCGTATGTGCTTTCGCGGGCGAATTTCCGGGGCAAGTCGATCGTCGACGCGGCGATTGACCTGCCAATCGTGCTTCCGCCGACTGTTGCGGGCGTCGCGCTCCTCACAGCCTTCGGGCGGCGCGGGCTTATCGGCGAACCCATCGAGTCCTGGACCGGCGAGACGTTCGCGTTCACGACGACGGCCGTGATCATGGCCCAGCTACTGGTGGCGGCGCCGTTCTACGTGAGGGCCGCGCGTAGCGGGTTCGATTCCGTGGACCGGCGCTCGGAGGCGGTGGCATACACGCTCGGGGCATCGAAAACGCGGACGTTCTTTCGCATCGTTCTCCCGCAGATTAAGCCCGCCCTGTTCGCGGGAATCGTCCTCTGCTGGGCGCGTTCGATGGGAGAACTCGGCGCCACGCTCATCTTCGCGGGGAACTTCGAAGGAAAGACACAGACCATGCCGCTGGCAATCATCCAGGCGTTTGAGGGCAGCTCACTCGGGCTGGCGGGAGCGATCGCGCTTTCGGTGGTGCTGCTGGTGGTTGCGCTGGGCGTGCTCGTACTCTTCAGGCTGGCCAGTTCGCGGGAGCCGTGGCGCGCGTGAGTATCGCGTTCGACGCCAGGATGAAGCTGGGGGCGTTTCAGTACGAGGCAGCTTTCGAGGCCGCGAACGAAATCGTCGTGCTGTTCGGGCATTCGGGGGCCGGCAAGAGCGTCACGTTGCAGGTGATCGCGGGGCTGATGCGGCCGCAGGCGGGCCGGGTCGAAATCAGCGGCCGGCCGGTCTTCGACTCTGCAGCCGGCATTAACCTGGCTCCGCAAGAGCGCAACGTCGGTTATGTCGTTCAGGAGCTGGCGCTCTTCCCGCATATGAGTGTGGCGAAAAACGTCGAGTTCGGGATCCCGGGAGGCACTGACAAGGCGGCTCGCCGCCGCGAACTGCTGGAGCTTCTGCACATTGGTGAACTTGCCGGCCGGCGCCCATCGACACTGAGCGGCGGCCAGCGGCAGCGCGTGGCCCTGGCGCGGGCGCTGGCCCGCGACGCGAACGTGTTGCTGCTCGATGAGCCGTTCAGCGCGCTCGATGACGCGCTCCGCGTGACCTTGCGGCGCGAACTCCTGAGGCTGCGCGCGGAACTCGGGCTGACGATCGTATTCGTGACGCACGACCTCCGAGAAGCCCACCTGCTCGCGGACCGCCTGGCGGTGTTCGACGAGGGGCGGGTGCTGCAGTTCGGCGCGAGAGAAGAGGTCTTTCGCCGACCGCTCAGTCGCCGAGTGGCCGAGCTGACCGGGACGGCAAATATCTTCGAGGCGGCAGTGCGCGAAGCACGGGAGGGCGGCCAACTCGAACTGGATATCCGTGGGGCGCGTTTCACCGCGAACTCGGAGCTTGCAGCGAACCCAGGTGACATGTTCGACGTGGCAATCCGGGCGGAACGCGTGAACCTTCGGCGCCCGGGCGAGGTGCCAAATGCCTTCCGAGCAGTACTGGTGGAGGAGTTCGCTTTCGGATCGAGCCACACCCTGCACTTCAAACCAATAGATGCCGGCCCAGAGGTGGAGGTGGAGATCGCCTCCCGTCCATACGAGGTACTTGGCGTTGAGATGGGGCAGGAGTGGCTGCTTGAACTGCCGCCTTCAGACCTGTGGGTTATGCGGCGGTAGTGAAGACTTTCGCGCCGCGACAACGGCAAAGAGCGGGTCGTAGCTTTGTCCGGGCGAGAGGTCGTAGGCCTGCGCTGGCTCGAAGGCGCCCGAAAGGCGGAAGTAGAGCCCGATAAGTTCGGCGTGGTCGCGGCTGTTGAGGGAAAGCCAGGCAGCGACGGCCTTGGTGGGGAAGCAGCGGTTCGAGTAGGTGACCGCGAACGGTGCGCCCGGCTTGAGCACGCGACCAACCTCCCGGAAGACGCGGTCGGGGCTCGTCAGGTACTGGACGGAGACGGTGACGATGGCGGCGTCGAACGTCTCGTCGGCCCAGGGAAGCACTGGATTCTTGTTGAGGTCCTGGATGACGCGTTCGGTGAGGACCGGGTTCTGGTCCAGTTCCACCTGGTTCATCCCGAGGCCTGAAACACCTGAAAGCTGTAGGTCGGCGGGGAGATGCGAAACCCAACTGGTCATCAGGTCGAGTACGTTGTCTCCGGGCGAAATGAGGTCGCCGTAAAAGCGGGTGGCCGCGGCGATGGCGGCGTCATCGATGTGCGTCACCAGCCGCGGTTCGCGGTAGAAGAGGGAGTCGTCCGATTCGTCCTGGCGCTGGAAGTGCTCGGGCCGGAGCGGCGATGGCTCCGGCTGGCTCAAGCCGTGAGCTCCGGAAGGACGCCGGGCTCGGTGATGACGGCTTCGTAGAAACGGGCGCGGGGGTGTCCGGCAATGACGCCCTCGGCGCTACGGGCTGAGTGAGCCTTGCGGAAAGCATCGGACTGGGTCCAGGCGAGGAAGTCCTCACGCGAGCGCCAGATGGTGTGCGAAACATAGTCGCCAGGTTCATCGCCCTTAAGGAGAGCGAAGTGAACAAAGCCATCGAAACCCTTCAGGTAACTCTCGCGCGTGCGCCACTGCTCTTCGAAGTCGGCGCCGCGGCCTTCGTTGATCGTGAACTGGTTCATGGCAACAAACATGAGCAAACTCCCCGAGGATGACCTGTGGTCAGTCGATGCCCCAGAGTTTGGCACAGTTGTACCACCCTCCGCTGCCCCCAAAGTGACCGCGAGCCGTTCGTAGCCACAGTGCAACCCGAAGGTTTACGACAGGATCGTAGCGACGTGCGAAGTCTTCGCCGGCATTGGCGAAGTGATAGCTGCCGTTGAGCTGGGCAAGGCCATAGCTCCCGCCGTTCGGGTCGCTCGTGTTGTGGGCCATCGTGTCCAGGCTGCGGGTTTCACAGAGGATGATTTTCCGCATGTCCGGCCACCACCCGGGCTCGTTGGGCCAGCCAGCGGCAGCGGCGGCGGCATCGAGCTGTTCGAGGGTGAGGAAGCGCCGGTCCGGGTCCGGCAGCCAGACCGGGCCGGAGTCATCGCCCGGTGAGAGTGTGAGGCTGAGCGCAGTGAGCGGCTTCGACTGACGCGGCGGCGCGGCCTGGACCTTGATGCAGTTCCGGCTCTTGGCGAGGTCAACCGGGAGGGCCTTGCTGGGAATATCCCACGGTCTCTGTCCGCCGGCCGCGAGGATAGTCCGGACACGGGCGTTGTAGCTTTGCTCGGCCTCCTGGTACTCGCCGGTGAGGACGGCGACCTGGGCCTGGCGAATGTCCTGGTTCGGGGTGCCTACGGCGGCGCGGGCGGCGGTTTCGGCCCCGCAAATCTGGATGGCGGAGGCGTTCATCTGATCGATGGCGGGCTCGGCGAAATCCCAGGTTCCCGGGGGCCACGCAGAGGCCTTCGCGTGCATGGGGAAGATATCGGCGGTGCCGGAGGCGGAAAGGCCCACGGCGATGAGAAGGCCGAAGAGCAAGAGTGCGCCGAGTGAGAGCAGGAGCCGCCGAAAGCCAGAGCTTTCGTGCACATCGAAATCGGGCAACGAATCAACTCCCGGGCGCTGGAGTCACACTACCCTACGCGAGTGGAAGGCGCGCTACCACTCGTTAATCGTGCGAAAGCGCAGCGTAAACTGCTTGCGTTACTCGTTGAAGTGCCTGCCAGCCCTCGTAAGAACCATCGGTGAGGATCGCGATGATGAAGGCGCCGGACTGCGCCTCGACGAATGCAACGTCGTGTTGAGCACCCGGCCAGGTGCCCGTCTTGTTGCCGATGCGCAGACCTTCATCCACCTCGGACGCGAGAGCGCCGGGGATGCCGTTGCGAATGTTCTGAGCGAGCAAGAGTTCGCGCATGTGGGCCCGCTCGGTGGGTCCGACACTTTCGCCGGTGTAGATCGCTTCCATGAGGCGAGCGAGGTCATCGGCGGTGGTCCAGAGCTCCACCTGGTTCACGGTCATGGTTTTCAGGCCAATGGAGCGCAGGGTGTCGTCGATGTTGCCGCCACCGAACTCGTGAAGAAGGGTGACCGCCGAGGAGTTGTCGGAAACGGTGATCATCGCCTCGAGAAGGTTGCCAATCGTGATGCTTCCATCAGGTTCGAAGTGGAGGTAGCCGGACGTGCCGAGGTCTTCCGCCGCGTCTTCTTCGGACATCAGCAGGGTGTCGGTGTATTCCAGTTCGCCTTTTGCATGGCGGACTTCTGCCTCGTAGAGGATGGCGAGCTTGAAGGTGCTAGCTGCGTAGAACTGGTAGTCGCCGTTGAGGGCTGCGGAGCGGCCGTCGGAGATTCGCTTCACCGAGACGGCGATGTGGTCCCGGTCTTCGCCGGCCGCCGTCTCTATGGCCGAAAGTAGCGCCGGGTCACCGACGGCGGGCGCGAGGCCGGGCTTCGGTGGCGGCGCCAACTGCACCGCATCGTCGGGCTGCGGGACGACTGTGGGATTCGGCCGGGGGACGGCCTCGGCGACCGTCAATTGGGTAGCCGGACTTACCGCGGGGAGGGGCCCATCGGAGTCGCCGGTAAAGGCTTGCTGGACGCTGAGTGCCAGGTAGAAGGCGGCTGAAACAAGGGCGACGAAACCAGCGACGAACCAGGTCGAAGTTATCGACTGGTGCCGCCTGACGCCTCGCGCTGCCGGACGCGCCGCTTCGCGCATCGGTCCTCCAGCCCCACCGGGGTTGATGCTAACGCCGAATTGGCATGCAGTCGCGAATTCTTTCCCTGAATCGACGGTGAGCCTACGATCGGTTCGTGACTGAAGCGCTTCCCATCGCGTTCGAAGATGTACTGGCAGCCGCGGAGCGCATTCGCGGCATCGCCAACCGCACCCCCGTGCTGACTTCGCGGACGTTCGATGCGATGACCGGCGCGACGGTCTTTTTCAAATGCGAGAACTACCAGCGGGTTGGGGCGTTCAAGTTCCGCGGCGCCTACAACCACCTTTCGACGTTGCCCGCGGACGCGAAGGCCCGTGGCGTGGTGGCGGCTTCCTCCGGGAACCACGCACAGGGCGTGGCACTTTCGGCCAGGCTTCTGGAAATTCCCTGCACCATTCTCATGCCGGGAGACGCGCCGGCGGCGAAAGTCGAGGCAACTCGCGGCTACGGCGCTACGGTGCGGTTCTTCGACCGGCTGAACGACCTGCCGGAGGTGGTGGTCCGCGAAGCTGCCGCGCCGACGAACGCGTACGAGGTGCCTTCGTTCGATGACCCCAGGATCATGGCGGGACAGGGGACTGCGGCCCTGGAGTTGCTGGACGAAGTGCCGCACCTGGACCTCGTGGTGACGCCGCTCGGGGGCGGCGGCCTGCTCTCCGGGACGCTGACCGCGGTGAAGGGACGGTCACCGCAAACGAAAGTCATTGGTGTTGAACCAGAGGGAGCGGATGACTGGGTACGGAGCCTCGCCGCGGGCGAGCGCATCATGATCGACCCGCCGACGACTATCGCCGACGGAGTGCGGACGCGTCAGCCCGGTGTGTACACGTTCGCGGTGGTGAGCAAACTCGTGGAGCGCGTGGTGACCGTTCCGGATGCGGCGATCGAAGATGCAACTCGCTTCATGGTGCTTCGCATGAAGACCGTGGTGGAGCCGACCGGGGCTATTCCGGCGGCGGCCCTTATGTCGGGCGCCATTGAGGGCATTGCCGGAAAGCGGGTTGGGGTGATCGTTTCGGGTGGCAACGTTGATGCGGATGTACTCGCGCGAATCCTCACGGGCTGAAGCGGCTTCGTTGAGGGCGGCTCGCCACGCAAATTCGCAATTCTGAAACGTTCGAGCAACTGTCGTTACTATTCGACATCTTCTGAGGTGTTCGCTCCATGCCGACAGCTGCGGTGAACGGGATTGATCTTCACTACGAGTCAGATGGCGCTGGAGCTCCGCTCATTGCTCTACACGGCGGGCTTGGGTTCGACCACACGTACATGCGAAGGTCGTTTGCCAGGCTCTCCGAGCGGCACACGCTGATTTGCCCCGACCTTCGATGCAACGGGCTATCGCTCGCGCCGATCGAGACGCTGAGCATGGAACAACTTGCGGACGACGTTGCTGGTCTCATGGAGGCCCTGGAGATCGAGAAAGCCACGATTCTCGGGCATTCGTACGGCGGCTTTGTCGCGCAGGAGTTTTGTATTCGGCACCCGGCTCGGGCGGAGCGGCTGGTGCTGGTTGACACGACCCCGGGCAACCTTGGAGCGGACGAGGTGGAAAAACCGGGCCTTCCAATTCCAGAGGAAATGCTGGCGGTGATGAGTCGGCCACCAGCCACAGATGAAGAAGTGGCTGAGGTGCTCCAACGCCTGATGCCTTTCTATCTCCATTCAGCAACGGCCGCGGACGGCTTGCAATTACTCGAAGGCACCAACTTCCGGGCAGCCCCGATCGTTGCGGGATTGGGGATCCTGGCGGGATGGAGTTGCGTCGACCGGCTGAAGGGAATCCGGGCGCCAACGCTGGCACTGTGGGGACGGCATGATGTTGTTTGCTCGCCGCCGCAGGCGGAGCGGATCGTAAGCCGTATCGCGGACGCCGAACTGCACACGTTCGAAATGAGCGGCCACTTCCCATGGGTGGACGAGCCCGCCCGATGCGTTCTTCAGGGTGCTCGAAGCCTGGTTGGCAAAAACGAGCACGTCTTAAGGGATCGGCGCCGCCGAGCGACACGACGAGTCCCGGTCGCACGAATCTACGCTACGGAAGCATCCGGCCGATGATCGTATCGGAGGCCGTTATGTCCGATACGCCGGCAACTTCGGGTGGCGCTTCGAAGCCGGCGCTTGTCCTCGGCGGCGGGGGTGCGCTGGGCGTGGTGCAGGCGGCCTATGTGGAAGCGGCATTCGAGATGGGCTTCCGGCCCAAAGTCGTGGTCGGGACGAGTGTCGGCTCGATGAACGGCGCGTGGATCGCGCTGCATCCCGACCGGCCGGACGAACTGCTCAAGATCTGGCTCGGCCTGGATCAGTTGGCATTGGTGAAGTTCCAGCCGGCAAAAATCGCGTCGCGAATCCTGCACCCGCTGAGCGTGACCACCAACGAGGTCGTCCCTCAGCTGGTCGAGCGATTCCTGGGACGCGGAAGCATCGAAGACGCCGAATTAGAACTCGCGATTGTTTCGACGAACCTGACGCGGGGGCACAAGCATGTTTTCCGGTCCGGTCCGCTGGGCAGGGCTATCCTCGCCTCCACGGCCATCCCCGGTGTTTTCGAGCCAGTTGTCATCGACGGCGAGCAGTACGTCGATGGCTGCGTAACGGCCTCGGTGGACCTGACCACAGCCGTCGAGATGGGCGCCACGGAGATCCTCGCCATCGACCTGACGCCACCGCCGGTGCAGGCACGGCCAAAGACCGCTGCGGGAGTGCTGAAGCAATCGTTCAGCATCATGAGCGCGGCAACCACACGAGAGGTGGAAGCGGTGCTGGCACAGCACCTGCCGATGCGGGTCATCCGGCCGGACCTTTCGAAGAACTCGCCGTGGCGGCTCGATGACAGCGCGGGCTCAATCGCACGGAATCTCCGGCTCGCGCGCGAGGCGCTCCACGGGGTGTTCGACGAAGACGGGCACGTTGCGCCCGATGGGACGTGCTGGATGCCGGCCAAGACGGCGGTCGCGGAGGCGCAGGCACCCACGGGATTGAGCCGGTACTTCCGCACGAAAGGCCTGAAGGCGAGCTAACGGGCCATTCACGCTTCCGGCAGAGGAAACTCGTCCAGGTAGTGGAGGTATTCGTCTTCGACATCGATCTCGAGGGTGGCGAGTAGCCGCACGACTCCGCAGTAGAAGGCGATGGTCACGCAGAGATCGGTCAGGTGTTCGGGCGAAAGCGAACTCTGGAGGACCGCGAAGGTTTCGGCGGATGCGCCCGGGCCTTCAGCCATCTCCCGTGCGGCACGAAGCACGGCCCGGGCGAACGTATCGAGAGTCGACTGCCCGCCGGCAGTCTCGATAGCGATGGCGCGAATGTCATCGTCGCTGACACCGAAGTCGCGGCCAATCTTGATGTGGTGCGAGTATTCGTAACGCGAGCGGGCCAGGTAGCCGACCTGGAGGATGGCCATCTCGCGGAGGCGCGAATCGAGGGTGCTTTCGTTGCGGATAAAGCCGCCGAGGCGCCCGAAAGCGCGGGAAGCTCCGGGGCTGTTCACCATCGCGCGGTTGAGGTTGATTTCGCGCGCGAGGAGCGCCTGGTCCTCGGGTTTGAGGTCGGCTTTTGAGAGATAGGGGATTCGAGCCATGGGTTGCCCTCAGTTCGCGCGTTCGGGGCCGCGAAGGGTGGTGCCGCCGTCGACCACCAGGACCTGGCCGGTGATGTAGCGGGCCTGATCGGAAAGTAGGAAGCGGACGGCGTTGCCGACATCCCAGCCGGTACCTTCGATGCCGAGGATGGAAGCACTGCGCCGGTTCTCGCGCGCTGCTTCGCTCATGGTGCCGGCGCCGACCATCGGTGTGTACACCGGGCCCGGCGCGACGCAGTTCACGCGAATGCCCTGCGGCCCGTGATCGACCGCCATGGCTTTTGTCAGCGCGATGACCGCTCCCTTTGATGTCGAGTACGAGGTCAACCCGCGGGGGCGGAGCGCGGAGATGGAGGCGACGTTCACGATGGCGCCGCCATCGTCGGAAGCGAGCATGGCCGGGATGGCGTACTTGGAAAGCAGGAACATGGTTTCGACGTTCACCTGCATCACGCGGCGCCAGGATTCGGCCGGCTCATCAACCACGCTGCCGCGGCTTCCGATGCCGACGTTGTTGTCGAGCAGGTCCAAGCGTCCGAACCGTGCGACGGCGGCTTCGACGAGGCCGCGGCATTCGGCCTCGTCGGTGATGTTGGCAGCGTGGGCCGCAGCCGCGCCGCCCTCGTCCTCGACCATTTCCACCGTGCGCTGGGCGAGTTCGAGTTTGCGGTCTACGACGAAGACACTGGCTCCGGCACGGGCGAGGAGGATCGCGGCGGCCCGGCCGTTACCGATGCCATCACCCGCGGCGCCACCACCGGCTACGATCGCGACTTTGCCTCGGAGTCCGAGTTCGGATTCGAGTCCGGGTGCCGGCATGGGTGCTCCTTGGCCGGCGAATCCGGCGATGGAGGAGGCTACGCCGGTTGAGGTTTGGCAGGCAACATGCGTACGCTCCTCGCGCACAGCAGGAGGTGGCGCGCATGCCCGATTCAAAGGAATGGCACGACCAGGTGATCGAGGAGATCATCGAGCCGGAACGGCGCATCTGCGATCCGCATCACCACCTCTGGGACCGTGGCGGCAACCGCTACCTGCTGGATGAACTGCTGGCCGACACCGGCAGTGGGCACAACGTCGTCAGCACGGTGTTCATCGAATGCCTTTCCATGTATCGCGCGGACGGCCCGGCTGAGATGAAGCCAGTGGGTGAGACGGAGTTCGTCCAGGGTGTGGCGGCCATGAGCGCGAGCGGCGGCTACGGGCCGATGCGGGCCTGCGCCGGGATCATCAGCTATGCCGACCTGGCGCTTGGTGATGCCGTCGCGCCGGTACTGGAGGCGCATATCGCGGCGAGCCCGAACCGCTTTCGCGGCATCCGCTATGCGGCGGGCTGGCACCCGAGTCCCGACATTCGAAACTCGCACACGAATCCGCCCGAAGACATCCTGCTGGATCCGACATTCCGGAAGGGATTCGCCCATCTCGGACGGCTGGGGCTCTCGTACGAGGCGTGGCTCTACCATCACCAGATCCCACAGCTCACCGACCTCGCGCGGGCCTTCCCGGACATACCAATCGTCCTCGACCACTTCGGCGGGCCGCTGGGGATCGGGCCGTTCGCGGGCAAACAGGACGAAGTCTTCCCAGAGTGGAAGAAGTCCATCGACGAGCTGGCGAAGTGCCCGAACGTGGTCGCGAAGCTCGGCGGTATCAACATGCCGATTAACGGTTTCGGGTTCGAGAAACGGCCGAAGCCGCCGACCTCGCAAGAACTGATCAACGTGACGGGCCGGTACTACGAACACACAATCGACCGGTTCGGCCCGGAGCGCTGCATGTTCGAGAGCAACTTCCCGGTGGACAAGGTGAGCTGCTCGTACGCGGTGCTCTGGAACGCGTTTAAGAAGATGGCGGCGGGTTTCAGGGAAGACGAGAAGGACGCCATGTTCTACGGCACGGCGACGCGGACGTACCGGCTGACGTAGTCGTTGGTCGTCGGTCGTAAGTCGTCGGCTACTCGGGCGGGCGGTAGAGGCGGATGTCGCGGCGTTCGGTGAGCCATGGCTGGAGCTTGCGCCAGGGACGCCCGGCGAGCAGGCCACCATCAACGACCATCGCCTGGCCCGTAACCCATTGAGATTCGTCGCTGGCGAGGAAGGCCACCATGTTCGCGATGTCCTCGGGCTCTCCCGCGCGCGCGATCGGCTGGAGTTGCTGATTGGCTTCTCGAAGGCGGGCAAGGCCGACTTCGACGCGCTCGGGCGAGTTGTCGCTGATGGGCCGGCCGGCGGCCAGCGGTGTGGTGATGTATCCGGGGCAGACGGCGTTCACGCGAACGTTATGTTCCGCCAATTCGAGGGCCGCGGTCTTCGTGAGCATGACGACGCCGGCCTTGGCGACGCTGTAGAGCTGGTTGCCGATGCCGGCTTCGAAGGCGCAGACGCTGGCCGTGTTGATGATGCTGCCCGCGCCTTGTGCCTTCATCTGCGGCGAGGCGTACTTGGTGCCGAGGAAGACGCTCCGCAGGAGCACGTTCATGGTCATTTCGTATTCATCGAGGGTGGTCTCATCGAGCGGGCCCGAGATGCCACCGAAGCCGGCATTGTTGAACAGGATGTCGAGGCGTCCCCAGCGCTCGACGGCGGCGCCAACGGCGGATGCGACTTCGGACTCATTGACCACGTTGCACGCGACGGCGACGGCGTTTTCCCCGAGGGACGATGCCAGGTCTTTCGCCGCTTCGGCCTGGAGGTCGGCGATGACGACGCGGGCGCCCTCGCCAACGAACTTGCGAACTGTCGCGGCGCCGATGCCGCTCGCGCCGCCCGTTACGACCGCTACCTTGCCTTCGAGTCGTCCCATCAGTAACTCCTGCCTTCGTGGCGCGGATTCTAGATGGAGTGGTGACTGTTCGCTCGCGTAGAGTGCGGGGCACAGATCAGGAGGAAGACGAATGGCAGACCGGGTTCGGGACAAAGTGGCGGTGATTTTCGGCGCAGGACAGACGCCGGGCGAGACGATCGGCAACGGGCGCGCGACAGCGCTGTTACTCGCGGCCGAGGGCGCCACAGTCTTCGTGGTCGACCGGGAAAAGGCCTCGGCCGACGAGACGGTGGGCATGATCAGGGAGAAGGGTGGTGAGGCGGCGGCGTTCCAGGCCGACGTGCTGCACGAGGACCAGGTTTCGGCCGCGATCCGGGAGTGCAAGAGCCACTACGGCCGCGTGGACCTGTTGCACAACAACGTGGGGGCGAGCCTGGCGCTTGGAGATGCGACCGCGACCGACCTCGAGGAAGCGGCGTTCGACCGCATCGTGGCGGTCAACCTCCGCGGGATGTGGTTCGCCTGCAAGCACGCCATTCCGATCATGCGGGAGCAGGGAAGCGGGTCGATCGTCAACATCTCGTCGATGGCCGTGCGCTCAGCCTATCCGTATCTCGGCTACAAGACCACGAAGGCGGCGGTGATCGCGCTCACCGAGAACATCGCCGGTGCGAATGCGCGCTTCGGCATTCGCGCGAACACCATCCTCCCGGGCCTGATGAACACGCCCATGGCCATCGAGCCCCGCGTCGCCCAGGGCGTCCCGCGGGAACAGGTCGTGGCCGACCGGGACCGCCGGGTGCCGCTGGGCGGCAAGATGGGGACGGGCTGGGACATCGCCTACGCGGCGCTCTTCCTTCACTCGGACGAAGCGAAGTTCATCACGGGCGTGGCCCTCCCGGTCGACGGCGGTTCGGCCCTGGCCTAATTCTCCGCGTCGCCCGGGAAGGAACGGGCATCGTGCGTGTCGTAGGTGAAGCCGTAGACGCGCTTCAGGTCGGCGATGGCGGCGAGAGCGCGCTTGCCGTGGGGGCTCGCGGCCATCTCACCTTCTTGCCCGGGGATTGGCTCGAACGAGTGGATGACGATGTTTTCGAGCAGTTGGCCGAGGGTGACCCCGTTGAACTCGGCGAGGCCCTTGAGGACCTGGACCATGCGCTTTTCCATGCGTACGCCAAGCTGGACGCGTTCGACTTCGTTCTTGTGGGTTGATGTTGGCATGTCGCACTCCTGTGTCCCTTGGGACATAGGTACCAATGTACCAGACGAAGACGACAAGTCAATACGGATGTCGCGCATTCGCTGACCGGGGCGTGCGGACCGGTGGGTGTCCACCTTCTCTCGAAGGGGAGCCGCCGCTAACGGTGGAGAGGGAAGGCGTGCCGTGCCGCCTCATAGCTGAGGCGGCACGGCACGCCAGGATACTAAGAACGTTTCGAAGCGCCGATGACCCAGCTCCCAATGCTGAGCGCCGCGAGCCCGAAAATGGCCACGAGGAGGTTCAGACCCTGGCCTCGACCCGGGGAGTTCCCGGTGCTTGGCGCCTGTGGAGTCGGCCCAGGAGTCTTTTCACCTTCAACGATGGAGACTGGCTGCGTTGCCGTGGCGGGCGCAACCGTGTTCGTCGGAGTTGGTGGCGGGGTGGTCGGAGTGTTTTCCACCGAATTCCCGGTCGACGAGGTGACCACGGCGGTGGGAGTCACCGGTGTGTTCGTGGCTGTATTCGTCGCAACGGGAGTGTTTGTCGGCGTGTTCGACGCGACCGGAGTATTGGTCGCCGTTGGCGTGTTGGTTGGAGTTTCGATCACCTGAGTCTGTGACACGTTGGTAACGCTCGGCGTCGGCGTATTGGTTGGAGTGTTCGTCGGCGTATCGGTGGGAGTGTTCGTCGCCGTATTTGTTGGCGTGTTGGTTGGCGGAGTCTGGCCCGGTGGGTCGGTGACGTCGTAGCAGAAGACGGCGTGGCTGATCGACCCGGGGTTCACGTTCGAGCCAAGGCCGGTGTCGCCGAACGATTCGGGAGCGGCCGCGTTCGGTGCGTAGACATAGACATTGTGGTCAGAAGCGGCGTTCTTAACGATGACGGCGTCGATGCCGATGGTCGACGTCCAGCTAAAGAGAAGCGGATTGCCGCTAATCGCGGTAATGGTGACGGTGCCGCCACCAACGTTCAGTTGCTGCCCAACGAACGGCGTGTTGTTGGTGGATACTCCGAGCCAGTTCTGGCCGCCAGCGAGAGTGCCCTCGATATCGTCACAGGTCGGATTTGCTCCGTCGAAGGTCACAGGCGGAACTGAAGCCGCCATCGCATTTTCCGAAGACACGAGCGCGGCGCCCGCGACGATAGCGCCGGAGATTGCGAGCGCCCCGAACAGCGCGAACGAAAGCAGTCGAATTTTTCGACCAGATTTTGCCATTCCACACCCCCGTCCGCCCTTAACAAGGCACACGAAAACCGGGCCCCTGTCAGGGTTTCCCATACATGTAAGACGTAATGAAGCCGGTGTTGTTACGGGGCGGTGCGAAGGTAATACGAATCCGAATCTTTGACACATAAACCGAGGCCCCGGGGGAGCCGGGGCCTCGCAGGACCAGAGGGGGACGGGCCCTCAGTCATGGACACAAACCGTCCTGGACTCGGGGCCATCGAGAGCACACCGGGCCAGGTCACGAGTTCGTTCGTGGGGTACTACGAAGCCCGGAGCCGTTTGTTACGGGTTGATGGCGGACGATCGGGGCCGTCCACTATTTTTTCGGCCCTTTGACCTTCGGATCGCCTGAGTTCCCGTTGCCGTTGCCGCCGGCGTTCGAATTGGCATTCCCATTCCTGTTGCCGGTGCCGCCGGCGTTCGAGTTGGCATTGCCGTTTCCGTTGCCGTTGCCACCGGCGTTCGAGTTGGCGTTCCCGTTGCCGTTGCCGTTGCCGTCGGCGTTCGAGTTGGCATTCCCGTTGGCATTCCCGTTGCCGCCGGCGCTCGAGTTGGCGTTCCCGTTGCCGTTGCCGTTGCCACCGGCGTTCGAGTTGGCGTTCCCATTTCCGTTGCCATTGCCACCGGCGTTCGAGTTGGCATTCCCATTTCCGTTGCCGTTGCCACCGGCGTTCGAGTTCGCGTTCCCATTTCCGTTGCCATTGCCACCGGCGTTCGAGTTGGCGTTGCCGTTGCCGTTGCCACCGGCGTTCGAGTTCGCATTCCCGTTGCCGCCGGCGTTCGAGTTGGCATTCCCATTCCCGTTGCCAGCGTTGGTGGAGTTGGAACCACCTTCGCCGTTTCCGGGAGGCACTACTTCGGCTTCGGGCTCTTCCACAACTCCGTCGTAGCCGGGATTCTCGGCCTGAACCGGGGGCTCGATGACCGCAGGCACCTCGGGTACCACTGCCTCGGGCACCGCCGCCGGAATCTCCGGGATTGCAGCCTTCGCGGCAGGGGGCGCGGGTGCCGACGGCACAATGACGACAGCGGAGGCGGGCGCGGCTGTGCTGGGTGCCGGCTTGACCTGGGGCGAATTCGCCGAGGTGGCAGGGGCGGGCACGTCGACCGTTGTTTTCCCGGCCGACGAGCCGATTTCTCGCGGGAGTGCGGAACTCGTCTCGTGTGGAGTGTCCGGTGAGGGCGAGGCCACCACCGTGTGCGAGTCGCCCTCCGAGAGGCTCACAGACGTTCCGTCGCTCAGCGCGAGCACGACCCGGCCGAACATCGCCGTAACGACGGTTGAGTCGCCGGCGGTCTCGAAGATGGCAACCGTGTTGGTGGGCATCGAGGCATTGAAACCGTTGCCTCGCACCGAGAGGGCTTGCGCCGCGGTGGCGACCGTGGCGCGGCCGGCGTGGAAGTGGAGCACGACATTGTCCGCGCTGCCGACGCTTTGAATCGTGGTGCCCGGTTCCGCGCCCACCGCAACCTGGCGACCAAAGCTGATCCAACGAGTCTGGGACAGTGGGTCCGCCGGGGGCACAGTCGAGCCGGACTGTGCCCGGACAGGCACCACCTGATCTGGTGGCTGGTTCAGCTGCTCGACAACCTTCGTGGCGGCGAGGATGGCGGCAACAATCCCGACACCAGCCGGCACGAGAATCCATCGTTCTCCGGGCCGGATTCCCCAGGAAGCCGCCGGGTCCTGGGACCCGAGGCTGCTCATGATTCGCTGCCTGAGCGCCTCGCGCCGCGCAGGAGAAAGCGGTGGGGGAGCCAAAGCAAGAATGGCTTCCTCCACAAGGAGCAACTCAAAGCGATCGTCCGGCCTACGTCGCAGCATTACCGATAGCCTTTCGCATTTGGCGGAGAGCACGCAAGAGTTGAGCGCGGACGGCGCCTTCTCGTTTACCCAGGATTCGTGCAATTTCCGCGTGAGAGAGTTCGTTGAAGAACCGAAGGACGATCACCTCGCGTTGTTCTGCGTTCAACCTTGCGAGCGCTTCGGAGACCGCCGAGTAATCTTCTTCGAGGGCGGCGTCGCCTGGATCGACCGCATTATCGGGGAAATTCAGGTCGTCGAAGGGGCTCAGTTCGCGGTTTCGGCGCCAGTAGTCGATGAGTTCGTTGCGGGCGATCGTGAAAAGCCAACGACGGTAGTTGTTCGAACCCTGGCGATAGCTGGCAGCGGATTTCCAGGCCTTGAGATAGACGTTGGCCACCAGGTCTTCCGCCGTGGCGTCGTTGCGGCACTGTCCACGGAGATATCCGTAAACCGCATCGACTGTTTCAAGGTAAATGGCTTCGAATGCGGCTTCATCACCGGATGCGACGAGGCGTGCGAGAATATCTAGCCTGGTCTGTCCAGACGCTCGCGTGAGTTTTTGCCGCAGAGAAAAGGCGTCCTGCACGCTCTCCCGCTTCCCCGAAACCGCGCGCGAAACGGATCGCGCTAGGCCCCACCTGGAGCAATCGTAGGGCCGGCATAGGACAGAAACCAGCAGAAAAACATTCGAATCTCGAAAGAGTTTGGGCGCGGACGGCCTGTGGATCGGGCTCTCATATGCCGAAGACTCTCTTGTGACAGCTCGCGTACTCAGGCTCGAACGGCACTGGAATTGGCGTGTTTCGGCGCACTTCCGGATCGGCTCGCTGCTCGGGTTGTGGGCTGTATTGTTGTTCATGGGGCCGCTCGGCTGGCTGTTCGCGCCGATCGCGGGGTTGAGGTCGGCCCTTTCTTTTGCGCAGACGTTGCTCAATGTTCGCCTCGGGCGTGAGGTCCCCCTGGATAAACAGACGCGCTTCGACTGGGTCCTCGTGGGCGGCATCTTCGCGGGAGCGTATCTTGCCGTTGGCATCGGTCACCTCATTGGCAACATGCACGCACCGATCCTGTTCGTGCCCCTGCTTGTCCCGTTCTCCGTGCTGCAGGCGAGGATGACGGTTCGTTCCTATCGCGCCGCCGAAATTGCCGAGACGCGTCCGGCGACGATTGTCCGGCTCGAAGACTACCGCCGCGCCGAGCGCGGTGAACTTCGGGCCGCGTAAAACCGCCAGGAAAGCAGCCTAGATCTGTTCGCTCATGCGAATAATGGCCGGACCGATGACGAGCAAGAGCATCGCCGGCAGCACCAGCAGCGCCAGCACGATAACCATCTTCACCGGTGCACGCTGAGCTTCCGCTTCGGCTCGCTGGCGCTTCTTCAGGCGGATCTGGGCGGCCTGCGTGCGAAGAACCTGCCCGATGGGGATGCCGGTCTGTTCGGCCTGAATGATGGCCTGGACGAACGTCTTGAGTTCCGGGACCTGGGTGCGCTCGATGAGGCGAGTTAGGGCATCACGCCGGCTGCGACCAAGCGTGGTTTCGCGAACTGTTAGCCGCAGTTCTTCCCCAAGGGGACCTTCGGTTTCGTGCCCGACCTCCGCCAGTGCCGCGTCCAGCGCGAGACCGGCTTCGACGGTGGTTACCACGAGGTCGACCGCATCGGGAAGCGCCTTGAGGATAGCTTTCTTGCGCGCCGCCACGCGAAGGCGGAGCCAATAGAGCGGCAGGACTGCCAGGAAGAGGCCCGCAACGACAGCAGCGAGTGCCTCGACCGGAGAGCCGGCGGAGGCGAGCCCCACGACAACCACGAACACTCCCGCGGCGATGGCGGAAAGCTGAAGCGTAAGAAACGCCTGCAGGCTGGTTGGCTCGCCGGCAACAAGGAGCCGCTGCTCGATGGAACGAACCATCGACGATGGCAAAGCGCGTCCGAAGACCTTCCGGATCTGCGCGAGTACGGGAAGGCCGACGCGTGCGGAGAACGGTTCGGCGAGTAGTTCTTCGCGCCCGGGCTGGGCTCCCCGGTCGTAGCGATTCAGCCGGTCCGGGACACTTCGGCGTTCCGGGGTGACGAGGGTGTACACGCCAACGAAGATTGCGGCGGCGGCTGCGAGGGCGGCGAGAAGCACAATCATTGGGCTAGACCTCTATCGACATGATCTTGCGCATCGCGAAGAAGGCGACGACTTCCATGGCTGCGCCGACGGCGAGCAACACCCGGCCGACGCTCTCTTCCCATAGCGGAGAGATGAAGTCCGGGTTGGCCACGAGGAAGAAGCAGACGACCCAGACAGGGAGGACCCCGACCACCATCCCGCCGAGGCGTTGCTGCGCCGTGAGGGCGGTAATGTGACCGCGAAGCTCTTCTCGCTCGCGCATGGTTCCGGCGACGCTGTCCAGGATGGCGGCGAGGTCGCCGCCGACCTTTCGGTGAATCTCGAGGGCACGGGCAACAATCTTGAGGTCGGCGCTATCGACGCGGCGGACCATGTTTTCGACTCCGGCTTCGAACGATCCCCCTACCCGGGCCTGATCGATGATAAGTTCGAACTCGCCGGCGAGTGGTTGGTCCATCTCGCGGCCGACCGTCTGGACGGCCTCCATCACGCCGAAGCCACTGCGCAACGTGGTCGCCATCACCTGGAGCGCCACGGGAAGTTGCTTGTTGAACAGCGCGAGGCGCGACTTCGCCCGGGCGCGGATCCAGAACTCGATGAGCACGACGGCCAACGCCCCCATGAGCAGGCCACCGATGAGCAATTTCGAGAGCAGCGTTACCACCGCGGTTACCGCGAAGAACGCGACGATGAGGATGAGCAGATATTCACTGACCTTGAGAGGCAGCGCCGCTCGTTCGAGGATGGCCGCGCGGGAAGAGATCCAGGAGTACTTGCGCAAGAACGAACTGAGCGTTGCATTTCCCGAGAGCGTGTCGTCCTTCAGGACGCTCGCGGACACTGTTGTGGGGGACGCGTCGCCACCGATGCCAGTGCGCTGCAGGGTAACGGCACGGGCGGCCAGCCGCCGCTGGTTAAACGAGAACTGGCCAGTGAGCGCGCCAACCGCCACGAAGACTGCGAGGGCGCCAAACGTGCCGGCCAGTGCCGCGATCATCGGAGCACCCCGTCGAGGAAGAGTTCGGGCTCGAGGTTGCAGCCCATGAGCGAGAGCTGCTCGGAGAACGTGGGGCGGATGCCGGTCGGGCGGTAGCGGCCGCGGACCTGGCCCTGCTCGTTCAATCCCTCGGCCCGGAAGACGAAGAGGTCCTGGAGCGAGACGGCTGAACCTTCCATCCCCGTCACTTCGGTGACGCGGACGATACGGCGGACACCATCGGGGAAGCGCTGGAGCTGGATGATCAGGTGCAGGGCAGCCGCAACCTGTTCGCGGATGGCGGTCACGGGCAGTTCGATCCCTGCCATGAGGACCATGTTCTCCACGCGGGCGAGAGCGTCTCGCGGGCTGTTGGCGTGGACCGTACTGAGCGAGCCCTCGTGACCCGTGTTCATCGCCTGGAGCATTTCGAACGCTTCAGCGCCGCGAATTTCGCCGATGATGATCCGGTCGGGGCGCATGCGGAGCGCATTGCGGAGCAGGTCGCGCTGCTGGATGGCGTGAGCCCCGGTCATATCGGGTGGCCGCGCCTCCATCTTGATCACGTGCCGCTGTTGCAGCGAAAGCTCGAGCGGGTCTTCGATTGTGACGATGCGTTCGCTGCGCGGGATGTAGGCAGAAAGCGCATTCAGGAAGGTGGTCTTGCCGCTACCGGTGCCGCCCGAGATGAGGATATTCATCTTGTACGTGGTGCAGGCGCCGAGGAATTCGGCCATCTTCTCATCGAGCGTCTGGGCTTCGATGAGGTCTTCGATGCGGTAACGGTCACGCGCGAATTTTCGAATGGTGATCGTCGGGTGCTGCGGAGTTGCAGGCGGCACGGTGATATTGACGCGGGAGCCATCCGGCAGGCGCGCATCGACCATCGGGGTGCCTTCATCCACGCGGCGGCCGATCTGGGAGAGGATTCGTTCGGCGACGCGGCGAACGTGCGCATCGTCGCGGAACGTGATGTCGCTGGGATGGATAACACCGCCACGCTCGAAGTAGACGGAGTTGGCGCCGTTCACCATGACTTCAGTAATCGTGTCGTCGTCCACGAGTGACTGGACCGGGCCAAGCCCGAGCACTTCATCCGCGGCGAGCGAGATCAGCCGCTGGCGAACTTCGCCGTAGACCGGATAGTCGCCCGACGCGACGGTCGCGAGAGCAGCATCCATCACGAGCTTTCGCGCCTCGCCGGGCGCCACCGCATCCAGCTTGTCGACGTCAATCGAACTGATCAGCGCCTCGTGCAGCCTGGCGACCATGGTCGGCATGTCGGGACCTGACGATGGTTTGAGCACGTTGCGCGGGGTGTTGGACATCAACGTCGTCAGACCCTCGCGGCTGATGCCGTTGGGCCGGAGGGCTGGTTCCTGATCGGTCCGTCCGAATTCACTCATGTTTTAACTGCCTGTCTCGAGTTCCGTTAGTTCGAGCTGCCGGACGGTATGAGCCGTCTCAGCAAACTCCGGGACTCCTTCTTCGGTTGCGTGGCTGTGGTGCCAGTGATCTTTGCGGCGAGGCCGGCAAGATTGACTCCGGCGCGTGATTTCGGCTTCGCGAGAACGACGGGAAGACCCACCTGCGTGGAGAGCGTCATCTGCGAGTCGTGCGGGATCTCCCAGTACACGTTCTTGCGGAGCACGCGCTCGATATCCGCGGCGCGGATTGCATTCGCGCCGTTCGGATGGTTCACCGTGAGGTAGAGCCTGTCTTCCGGGAAGCCCTCGCTTTCGAGGACATCAAGGACGAAGGAGGTGTCCTTGATGCTCGCCATATCGACACTGGTCACGACGAGCACCTGGGTCGCGACATCCAGCGCAGCGCCCACGATGTCGTTGAATGCGCCCGGGGTATCGAGGATGACGTAGTCGAAGATGCGGCTGGCGAAGCGGGCCAGTTCCTTGATGTCCTCAGCTTCCACCTGGCGCCAGTGATTCGGGTGCTTCGGCGAAGGGAGGACGTACACCCCGGAGGAATGCTCGATGAGCGCCTCTTTGAAGGTAGCTCTATCCAGCATCTGCACCTGGGCCGCCAGTTCGGCGACGGTCTGCTGGGGCTCGATATCGAGCATGATTGCCACATCGCCGAAGCGCGTATCGAGGTCCATCACCAGTACCGAGTTATCGGTGTTGTGCGCGATTGCGGCGGCGATGTTCGTGGTGATGGTGGTCTTGCCGATGCCGCCCTTCGCACCGAACACCGTGAGGATGGTCCCCGCCGAGGGCGGAGCGGCGGCGGCGCCGGCGCCGGGTTCCTTGTCGGCGTTGCGCATCGCCATCTCGATGGCGGTGAGGAGTTCGCCCACCTTAAACGGGTGCGCGAGCAGATCCCGGGCGCCCGCGTGCATCACCTGGCGCACAATCGAGAGTTCGGTCGAGCTCGAGTAGGCGATGACTGGCGCCCCCGGCCGGATCGAGCGGACTGCTTCGATCGTTTGCACGGCGCGTGAGACCGGCTCCTCGACTGCGCACAGGAAGAGGTCCGGCTTCAACTCTTCAGCGAGCGAGGCCGCTTCGACGCCATAGCCGCATTCGGCGACCACCGCCAGGCGCGCCGGCGTGAGCATGGCCTGCAGCTCCTGCCGGAAGATGGGGTCCTCATCGATGATCATTACCAGCGGGTTGCGTCCCATGGCTGGCCTCCTCTCCGCTTCTCGAGTTATTTGGCAGTCTTCAGCGCGTCGATGATGAGCTTCTGGAAGTTCGCATCGGCGAGCGAAAGGAAGGTCGTATCGTCGGTCTCGACGATCTCGTTGTCGCCGGGAGCCCGGACGGTGAGGCGAATCTTGCCCTTCTCCTCGGAGATCAGGACCTTCTGGGTCATCTCCGGGAGCAGCGCGAGCGTAACGACGGTGCCGTCCGGCTGAGCATCCGGCTGGTCGACGAGCGCGTTTTCCTGCGCGGTGTCGGCGTTGCCATCGGAGCTGGCCGAGGTCGTCGCCTGCGGAGGCACCTGGTTTTCAAGTTTCTGTTCGACGGCCAGCACCGAGATGTTCTGGGCGAGCGTGAAGCTGCGGGTTTCGGTGAATTCGCGGTCGGTCGTGAGGTCGGTGTACTTCACATCCACCACCGCGATGACATCGACGCGGTCGCCCGGCCGAATGAGGCCGCCGGCGCCGATGACCTTATCGACCTTCACCGCCATCGCGCGGGAGCCCTCCGGGACGATGTAGCTCAGTCCAAGGTCGGTCTTGTCGGCGGCGAGCTTGTCCTGTACGAGTTGCTCTCCCTTATAAACGGGGATGCGGGCGACGCGGCCGACCACGAGGTCCGTACTCGAGAATGCACCGCCGAGGAGCGCGTTCGCGGGCACCTTCGTCAGTTCGATCATGTCCGCCTTGATTTCGGTGCGGGCGGCGATGTTCTGCTTCGCGGTGACGACCGTGGTTTCGGGGCCACCGGTCGCGCTCTTCGTCCCGCCGTCTCCGTTGTCGTTGGCGCTCAACGCGGCGAAGACGAGCAGGCCGGTAATAACCGCCAGGAAGAGTGCGAGCAGGAGCCCGGTCCGAGAACTGCCGCCAAGTTGGAATGTCTTTGCCTGCGCCATGATTGGTACCTCGGGGTGGGTTGGATGGATGGTGATTTGAGTACTTACGACGGGAAGTTCATTCGATGAGTTGGACGATCTTGAGAAGCGATGCGTTCGGGTCGTACTCGCCCGTGGGGAGTTCGAATTGGGTGCTGACCGGGGCAGCCCAAGTTTGGAGGAACTGACCAGTTATCCAGCATTGGCCGTTCGGCTGGCCGTTGCCACCTTTTCCCTTGCCACCATTCCCGTTGTTGCCATTTGTGCAGGTAGGCCCCACGCCGTTCACTGTGTTGACGGTGGTCCGGTCGATTAGGAAGAAGGCGAAGGTTCGCAACTCGTCACCCTCGCCAATGATGTTTACGCAGTTGTTGAACGCGTTGCAGCCACCTTCGTCGAAATCCTGGACAACTGGGATGATGATTACTGCAGTTGGCTGAATGTCGGCGAATCCGTTGGCTCCGCGCGCTGCACCACCCAGCGGATTGCATCGCCACAGAAGTGAACCGTCGCCATCAAGGACCTGGCCAATTGTCAGACAGTTGTTGCTTTCGGCCGCTTCGAGACGCGCGGCAAGGCAATCGCGCATGCCATTCTTGTCGCCTGGCTCGGCTCGGTCCGGATCCATAATCGGAACAGTGGCGCCGCCTTTAATGTAGTTGCAAATTTCGTTGTTACCGCCCCCTTGGCCCCCGAGATCGAGGAAGCCATAGTTCCGTTTGGGTACGTCGTTGTTCCCGCTAAACTCCTTGAGCGTGATTCCCGTGCACTCGCCTCCATCAATGCAGGCATCATAGGTTGGGAGATCAATTGCTAGTGGAACCACACCTGGTCCGGGAAGTAGTGGCGCCGCGATACGCGCTGTGGCCGACGCAGCAACTTCTGGCTGGCCGAAACTGAGCCATCCAGCGAACGCCGTCGCCGACTTCTTTTTCACAACTACGCGGATTTGGGTGTAGTTGTCTGTTACGTCCGGAGTGGGGTACGTAGCGCCATCAATATTTTTGGCGATGTAGTCTTGGGCGGCAGCAATCGCCACGGACTCGCTCGCCTGGAGGCCAGTAAGCGACTGCGCGCCGGCGAGAGCCGCTGCGTCGGCGGTGTTCTGCAGGTTGCGGCGTTGGAAATAGACCGCGCTGGATTCGACCACCACCGCAAGGATCGCAAGCAGAAAGAAACTCATTAAGGCGACGGTCACAATGGACTGACCGCTCTCGGCCCTACGTGGTCGCCAACGGAATCGACGTCTCATTTAGCAACTCGACTTAGTTGCAGAGGCAGTTTCCATGCGCATCTGAACCGACTTGGTGAAGGTCGAAGTTGAACTGATGCCAGGGACGAGATCGATCGGTGTTATCCAGTTGTACGTGTAGCTCGCAGCAACTGTAACGTTCCCGCCAACTGACGGCGTGGCACCTGGACTATACGCGTTCGGGGTGACCTCAGTCGTTGCATTAAGACCGCCGGAGGTGTTCGCAACTCTTGTGGCAACTGCTGAGTTTGTGCCACCAACTGCGGCACACCTCGCACCCTCACGCACTGCGTTAGTAGCGCTTACGTACGAGAATGCGAATAACCCGCAGTCGACGATGAAGAAGATAAACATCAGCAGAAATGGCATGGCGAGCGCGAATTCCAAGATTGCTTGGCCCTTCTCGTGCACAGACTTCCTCCTGATGACATTTGTGGCGATGGCCGAGCCAAGGAGCTATGGCCCGGCCACCGCAAGCTGGTTGCTATGGGAGCGACGGCCAGGTGAGGTTGTCCACGCGGTCCTGCGCCGTCGAGACGACGGAGTTGCCGAAGGTCAGGAGCAGTGCGATTAGGACGATGGAAACGCCTGCAACCACCAATGCGTATTCGATGACCGTCTGGCCTTCCTCGCGGGGCTGGCGGCGGGTCTGGGCCCAGGCGGATGCCTGGAGCATGAGGTTTTTCATTTTGTGACTCTCCTACTGGTGTTTGGTTTGCTGCTTGTTCCGCGGGAACTTGCCTTTGTCCGCACTGACTTTGCCTCCCCGGCAAACGCGCCAGCGGACCCTGCGCGTTGTCGGTGTTAGCAGGCCTCCGGACGAATCCAGAGGGGTGGCAGGTATGGGAGCCGGTAAAACGCAATCGAGCGGAGCCGGCTCTGCTTTTGCGTGGTTTGGCTAGCGACGCGCTGCCAGATGCGACGCCGGCGGGCGGATTCGGTGCGGGTTGAAAGCTGCGCGATCCTGAGGACCTCGACTGCGACTTCCATCAGGCTCGCGACGACCGCCCGTTCGGCAGCTCCTCCGGGCAGGTTCTCGTTCCAGTCCTTGCCGGCGAGCAAGCAATCGAGGCAAACATCCAGGGCGCGTTCGGCGGATTCAGACTGGGTAGGCAACGGAGTCCTCCTGGAGTAGCTTGCGAAGGCGAGCGAGAGCCCTGAACTGGGTCGCGCGCACCGCATTCGAGTTGCTGTTCAACCGCCGGGCGACCTCGTCGTGCGGCAGCGCTTCGAAAAACCGGAGAAACACCACCTGCTGTTGCTCAGCGGTGAGCTTCGTAATCGCGTCGCGGACACGGTCCGCCTCGTAGGCGGTGAAAATCTCCCTGGACGGATCCGCGGATTCGTCGCGGGGCTCCGAGACGGCATCGATGTCGGTGGTCTCGCGGCTCGCCCGCAGCATGGACATCGCGGAGTTGTGGGTGATGGTCAGGAGCCAGGAGAGTGCCGTCGACTCGTCCCGGAGACCGTGGCGCCCGCGCCAGGCGCGGAAGAACACGTCGGCGGCCACATCTTCGGCCCGGTCCGGGTCTTTAACGAGGACGTGAGCGTAGCGGTAAACGCTATCGATGGAGTCCTCGTAGAGGTTGCTGAACCAGGTGGCATCGCGGACCTCTGCATCTCTTGAGGTGTTCCGCCGCCCGATGACCGGTGCTTTCAGCGTCGCAAGACTTGCCAATTGGATCCCCCGCCACCACACGCCAGCGACTCGACTCGCGGCTTGCTGTGTAGGGGTAAGACGCAGCGTCCACCTGTTTGTTACGGGTTTGTCACTAGGTAAAGACCCTAAGAAACGGGATTGATACGCGGTTCTAACAATTTCGTAGGGCCCGACGCCTTGGACGGCAATGAGACGGTTCGGCTTGAGAGTGCCCTTCCAACGACGATTGCCATCAGGACCAGCAACACTAGCGGGCCGAACTGAATACCTGTGACGTCGGCCACCACCCAAACCCCAATTGGGGAGACGCAGGAAACGCCAAGGATCGCAAGTTCCCACGGGCGAAACGGTCGATCTTTCGCGTCGCTCAGGAGCCAGGCATAGACAACGGCGAGTGCCGCAAGGTCATAGACAAAGATATAAGGCGAAGCCGCGAGTGACGCCACGACGATACCTGCGTTTCTGACCCTCGGCGACGCCTCACTTCGAACAAGCCAGACAACTGCCGCGGCCAGGCCAAGCGTCCAGGCGGCCTGACCGCCCTGCGCGACGATCTTTGGCGCACCGGCAAGCATTAGCGCAGAGACGACGCCTGGCATCTTCTCCCACGCGCCGGGCGAATACAGGGCCTCGGCGGCCTGACTTCCGTTCGCTAGAAATTCCTGCCAGACACCCACGCCAAAGACAACCGCGCTTGTAGCCGCGAATGCAACTCCGCTCGTGGCAACACCTGCGAGTGCTCGCCAATTGCGCATGACGAGGAGCGCCAGGACGGCGAGTGGCGCGAAGTGCGGCTTGTAACTCAGGAGTCCGAGCACCAATCCCGCGGTAAACGGCCGAGAACTCACAAGAGTGAGACCAAATCCAAGGATCGCGCCCGTTAACCAGCCGTTTTGACCAAATCCAAGGTTGGTAACGATGGCCATCAGCGGCAGGCCGATCGCTCCAACGGTCCGACCTCCGCAGAAGTAGGCCGCGGACCCGAGGGCACCAAGCCCGATCGCCGACCAGGCCAATAAGGCCAGCCAGTAGGGGAGCGCGGCAAACGGACGAACGATCAGCAAGAACGGAGGTGGGTAATACCACGGATAAGCTCCAGAATCTGGCACCGTCTTGCGCTCTTCGGCGTGGATGGTTTCCAGATCGAAGACATCTTCGGGGTGGCCGCGAGACGCGATGTTCGCCGCTGACCAGAAGACCACGAAGTCGCCGCCGTATCGCTCGTGGTGGGTTGCCGAATCCCGCCAAAGGTAAGCGAATCCCAAAATTGACCAAAATACCGCGAGGGCCACGATTATCCGCGGATAGACTCTGCGCCGTTCGGCATTCCAAAATGACACACAGGACTCCCGCCCCGGCTGGACCGCCGGGCTTCAAGGGATCGACGCGCCTTGCCAGATTCCGTTACGGGTTGGGCTCCTCGAGCCTCACGAATTCCATGGTCGTTGCGCCGGCGCGGATTGTCGCTTGTGCGCCGAGGCGGGCGGTCCGCGCTGCCGTGTCGTCGACAAAGACTTCGTTGCCCGGAGCAGACGGCACGAGCTGGCATTCGCTGGTGACGATGAAGTGGGCCTCCTTCAAGGCGCTATCGGTGAGGCGGATGGTGCAGTACTTGCCGCGGCCGATGAGCTCGGTTTCGGCCGAAAGCTGGAACACCTTGCCCGAGTCGGGGCCGGCGAGCACGCGCAGGATTCCCCAGGTGGAACTGGTTTGGGCCGGCGCCTGCGAAGGGGATTCGGTCCGTGGGGCGATCCCGGCGCGGGGAGTTTGCACCCAGCTCGCGAGGTCTGGAGGAGGCGACCCAACTGGCGTCGCGGCCTCGCGGTCGGCGAGATAGCTCCGCAGCCGGCGCAGGCCGAGGACAATTGCGGCGAGGATCAGCAACCCAAGCAGCGCGAGCAAGAGAAGCGCGGCCCAGTTCGTCCCACCGCCGCCGGACGGTCCAGCAAACCCGAACGTCGCCGAAGATTCGCCTCCGGGACCGGAGAGCACTACCTGCAGTTCGTGCTCTCCGCGGGTGTAGTCCGACTTCGGCAGCAGGAACTCATACGGAGGCTCGGTATCTTGCTCCGCTTGAACGCCGTCGATGAGGTACGAGGCTGTGGTGGTCCCCGGTTGTGCCTGGACGGTGAGGCGCACCAGGTCGCCGGGTTGGAGGTCGGGAAGCTCGGTGGGTTCGAGAAGCTTCGGCTGGAGAGCCGCCACGGAGAACGTGGTCGAGACCGGCGGAGCGGAATCGGCGGGGACGAATGTCACTTCGATCGTCTGCGGGCTGCCCGGCGGGAAGTCGTAGGGGTCGAGCCGGACTGATCGGCCGTTCGATTCGGCCGTCACCGATTTGCCGTTAATGCTGAACTTCGCCGTGGCGCCGACGGGAACATCGACGAGCGACAGGGTCGTCGGCTTGTCGATCTGTTCCGGGAAGTCCGCGAATCGCGCGAGCACGGGCACGGGTTCGGCGGTTGTTGTGAAGGTCGACCTCGCGCTGGCGGCGCCGTAGCGGAACTCGACCTGGTGGCTGCCGGCGGCCAGGCCGTCAGGCAACTCCACCGCCACGGTGTATTGCTGGCGCAAGCGGTCCGAGATCCGGGCGTAGAGTTGGCCAAGTTCGGCGGGCGTCGCGGCCGCAAAGTACTGTCCGCCAGTCCCCGCCGCGAGGTCGGTCAGGAATTGCTGGTCGATTTCCCGGCCGAGCCCGACCACGAAGAACGGCGCGCCGGAGCTGCGTGCCGCCGCGAGCGCATCGGCCCGGGTGACGCCCCCGGACGCATCTCCGAAATCTTCGCCATCGGAAAGCAGAACGACGGCCTTTCGTGGCTGGGTGAGTTCGCCAGATGCGCGCGCGGCAGCGGCGACGCCGGCGAACAGCGCCGTGTTGCCAGACGCCTTCAGCCCGTCGATCGCAGCCTGGAGGACAGCATGATCCTCAACCGGTGGAGCGAGCGTGACGACCGACTGGGCGAACGAAAGGAGCGTGGCTTCGTCGCCGGGGCGAAGCGCGCCGACCGCCGACGATAACGCGCTGCGAGCCGAGGCGATTGCGTCGCCATCCATGCTTCCGCTTGTATCGACCGTGAGTACGATGCCGAGCGGCAATGCGGCATCGGCATTCGAATCGACGAGCACCACCTGGGCATCGACGCCATCGATCTGGACTTTGAAGTCCCCCGTCACCGCATCGGTAATCGGGTTGCTCGCGGCATCGAGCACCGCCAGCGACGCAACCACCGTCGAACCCTCCACGCGCGTCGCGCTGACCTCGATCGAGCTTGGCGGTTGCTGAGCCGAAGCGCCCGCGACCACGCCGGCCAGCACAAGGCCGGCCAACGAGACCGCCAGCCTGGAAGCCATGGCACGGTGAACGGTGAATCGTGAAGAACGATTGCTAAGGGTCATCGGTCGGTTCACCTTGAAACCGGAATCGCCGGGGTTGGCGTTGCTGGGGGCCGCGGCGTGCGCGTCGGTGTTGGCGTCCACGTTGGCGTGGGCGTAATCGTCGGCGTGGGTGTGACGGTCGGCGTGTCGGTCGGCGTCGGTGTGAACTTCGGCGTGGCAGTCGCGGTCGCGGGGGCACCGGGCCCGGCCGTCCCGCCGGACACCGATGTCGGTTTCGTCCTGGGTGTAGGCGAGGGCGTGGAGGTGGGCGTCGGGGTCGCGGTCGGCAGGACCTTCGGGGGAATGTCGATGTAACCCTGCGGATCGACTGGCTCGCCCTGGTAGCGGATCTCGAAGTGCAGGTGTTCGCCGGGCGAGCCTCCCCCGATGCTCTCTCCCGGCTTAACAACGCTGCCTTTTTCGGCCGAGACGCTCTCGAGGAATCCGTAGACCGTCGACCAATCGTCGCCGCAATCAACAATGATGTGCAGCCCCAGTTCGGGGGATTCGCCGGTTGACTCGACACTCCCGGCGCATGCCGCGTTGACCGCGATATCTTTTAGGCCCACGAGGGAGAAATCCACGCCGGCGTGGCGCATGCCGTACAACCGCGGAGTGCCGAAGTAGTCTTCGATGCCGGCGTGCGCCTTCACCGGCAGGCTGAATCGCTTTCCGCCGGCCGATCGAAGCTCGGACGGCGGTGGAACGGGTGGGTTCGGAGCAAGGACCATCGCACCTTCCAACAACCCGCCGGGCCGCTGCGCGAGGTCAACCGTGGGAGTTGGCGAAGTCTCCGTGCCAAGTCGGGATACGACCGAATCCGGCGCGTGGCTCCCCCCGGATGTAAACGCCAACAGGAGAACGCCGAGGGCCACGATGCCTGCTGCGGACGCACCGATCAGAATGGGCACGCGCCGGCTGGCTCTTCCGCCGGTGTGCGCCTTTCGTGCTTTCGCTGCCCGTTCCGCCGCCGTAGGCATGGGCTATTCGTCCCCCTGCGAGGAGTCTTTCCAGGTGAGCTGGTCCCCGACCGAAACGTTCGCGGCGGCGCCCGCCGGAAGCTCGAGTACGCCCGCCGCCTTGCGCCCACCGAAAGACAGGCCTCGCCATGCCGGCACACTCGAGGCCACCTTCACAACCTGCCCAGCCTTGTTGAAAAAGACGGCGTCGATTGGAAAGCGCATAAACATCATGTGGATTGAGTTGCAGGGGCGAATCTCCAGACCCTGTCCCGGCTGCAATGGCGAGGCCAGCATCAATCCGCGCGTTCGCGCGAACACGTTATTCGCGACTCGAAGGTCCGAAACAAGCGGAATACCGTCTATCAGTACTTGTTTCACGGTTACCAAGATGGGGTCATCGATGGTCGCGGGCAACAATTCCGCATCGCGCCGGGTAGGACTTCGCGCCCGGTCGCACCGGCATTTGGACTCTTGGAGATAGATTCGCATCGCATTCGGCGTCGACACTTCGACGCCTGGAGGACGAGGGCGACAGCAATCGGGCGTACGGCGATCTGCCGCTTGACCCGGCGAGGTTTGGCCAAGTCTACAACCCGTTCAGCGCGACGATCCGCGCTTCCGCTCGCTCGCCGTCAAGTTCGAGTATCGCGACCGTGCCCAGCTTCACCTGCTGACCGACCAGGCTCGGGCTTCCGGGGTTAACCAGGAGGATGTCTGAGTGCCGCTCGACCATCGCTTCGTGGGTATACCCGAAGACCACGATGTCGACTGGCTTGCCGAAGATTTCGGCCAGCGCCTCGGGGAGCGATTCATCGGACGGGAAGTACCGATCGATTGCGCCCGGAAGGACGTCATCGGCAAGACTTCGCAGGATCAGTTCATGCACCATGCCGATCGTGCGGCCTTCGAGTTCGAATACTTCGACGCGGATGTTGCGCGTCCAACTCTCACCTGAGCCCTCGACCCAGGACTCGGTGCTCCTTACGGGCGCGATGCGCTCCAGCCATTCGATGCAGGAGGCCACGTTTGCATGCCCGGCGTGGAGGATAAGGTCCACGCCTTCGAATGCCCGAGCGACTTCCGCCGGAGGTTCCGGGCCGGCCGCCGGAATGTGCGTATCCGAGATGACCCCGATCTTCAAAGCCCGGCCTGCACCGCGATCGGGCTAGCCCGCATGTTCTTCGAGCCAGGCGAGCCACGGTTCGGTCACGCCTTCGTGGTCCCAGAAGAATTCGAAGCCGGCCTGCTCTGCCAGTTGCTGGTCGAGGTCACGGTCGCCGATGTGGAGGTATTTCGTGGCTTCGAAACGCGAGCGGATCTCCGGGAGCATGTGCTTCGCCGCGACGAAATCCACCCTGATTTCGCGTGCTTCCCATAGTGCGCGTTGCGCCGAGGGGAAGCGGTCGGAACAGCTCCCAATTAGGAACCCGAGCTCCTGCGCCCGCCTGACCATCTCGACGGTGATCCCGCCAGGGGGATCGCCAAATTCCATCGTCCCGTCGATATCGAAGCTAATCAGAAATGCCAAGTCGCCCTCCTCGAACGAACTGGAGTTTCGTTAGTCGGCCGATGCGCCCCAGACGAGGGCGTCGCAGAAGTTTGGCACATGTGCGCCGGAAATCCCGATTTCGGCCTTCCTCTTGATCTGCGACGGCGACCTTCCCTGGATTTGGAGGATGCAGTCGCGGTGGTTCCACCAGCGCGTGCGGCCGTTGCCGTTGTTGCCGCCGCTCGGCGAGACGGGGTTGGGGCCTTCGATGCTGATGTCGGTCTGATAGAGATCGAGCGCATAGCCGCGCTTCTCCCCACGCGAGCCGAATCGGAGTCCTTCGAGATGGAACTGGTGGAAGAGCGTGAAGCCGTCGTACATGTTCTCGAAGGAGACATCCTCCGGGCCAATCCCGGCGCCCTCGTAGAGCATCCGGCCCATGCGGTCGGTTGCGCGCTCCCACTCGTTCAACGTCGGCACGGCGCCCTGGAGTTCCGGCCGGGTCTGTGCGTGGTTCAGGATGTACACCGGCTTCTGCTTGTGGTGCGCCGCGAGTTCCGGCGTGGTGAAGATCACCGCGAGCGCGGCCTGGATGGGCAGGTCGTTGTCGTAGATATTGGCGGGCTTCGCGATCCAGCGGCCTGAAAGATAGTCGTCCACGGTCATCATCTCGGGACGGTGCTGGGTGTAGTAGCCATCCGGGTTCATCAGGCCGTTGCGGCGTTCTTCGACGATGAAGGGCGCCATCATGTCGTGGCTCTTGCCGTACTTGTTGCAATATTCCTCAAAGACCATGGCGGTGGTCGCACAGGCCGGCATCCCCCAGATGCTGCCGTACTTCCCCGGTCCGGCGGCGGTGTCGAGCGCCGCGGCCCCCTGCCCGACGTAGTACCTGCCCGCGAGGTTATGCCAACCCCGTACGACCAGGCACGTTTTCGAAAGACCACGGCTCACCGCTTCGGCCGCGGTAGTGAACGAGACGGACATGCATACCGGACCGTTCATCTTGAACTGGACGTTCTTGAGCTCGGGCATGTTGAGCAGGATCCAGTCGATATCGCCGCGAGTGATGCCTGCCTGCGGGTAGTCAACCATCTTGAAGACCGAGTCCCAGCCGGCCGGAGGCGGCGTGTTGGGATCGTTCGAAACGCCCGTAGTGGACTCGGGCGTGAGGACGATCCCATCGATTTCGTCGGGCGTGATGCCCGCGTCTTCAATCGCCCTGCGGATCGCCATGATGGTGAGTGCGCCCATGCTGGTTTCGGGCTTCTCATCCCAGCGGCGCGCGGTGGGAGAGGTACCGACGCCGGTGGCGACCACTCTGCCACGCCCCTCCCAGATCCCCAGGCCTTCGCGGTTTCGGTGCCACGCGTGGGGAGCAATCGGAATAGCCATTCATCAATCTCGCTTTCGTCTCATTAGGGCCGCGGAGGTTATTGCTCCACGACTCTCCATTCGGGCACTTTCTGCCCGGTGGCGGGGGTTGTTTCGAAGATGACTTCGACGGCCGCGCCAATGGGCACCTTATCCACGGGGACGCCCGGCAGGTGCGAAAGCATGGTCAGCTGGGGTTCTTCTTCGAGCGAAATGGTTGCCACGTTGAAGGGCTGGTCCGGGATCAGCGTCGACACCGGGCTGTCGTAGACGACCACCCGGCTCTGGATCCGGCCGCGGCCGGAGACCTGCTGCCAGGTGAGTGCAGGGTTGCCGCATCTCGGGCACATCGCGCGGGGAGGAAACTGGAACCGGTTGCATGCGGCGCAGTGCTGCAGGACGAGCCGGTCCTCGTTGCAGGCGTCGTAGAACGGACGATCGAGGTCATTCGGAACAGGAGACTGTTTTCGCAAACTTCGCACCTCGGCGTAGAGATCCGGAGCGGGATGCAGCCCGCCAGGTGCGCGAAGTCTAAGGCGATTGCGGGAAGAACACCCGTCGCCTTCCCGGCCAGCGCGTTGATCCTCGCACTGGCCGACCGTCTTGGGCGATTTCGATCACCTGGGGCCGAACAGGCGACTCAGGGAAACTGGCTCGAGTCCCTTGCCGCGCAGACCATCGATGATCCCGGGCAATGCCTCGACCGCGCGCGGCCCGAAATGCATGAGGATGATGGAGCCGGGTCGAGCGCCGGCAAGGATGTTGCGAGTCATGCCTTCCGGGGTCGTGCTGGCCGAACCATCGCCGGACGACACGCTCCACAGCACGGGCCGGTAGCCGGCCTCGGCCGAGGCTTCGTTTACGGTCGCATTCAGGCTGCCCGCGCTCGGGCGCATAAATGGCTTGGTACTTCCCAGGCCAACGACGGACTTCACCAGATCTTCGAAGTCCTCGAGGTCTTTGTGGATGTAGGCCTTTGACTTATCGGTGAGTTCGTAGTGATCCATGGTGTGGTTGCCGATTTCACACCCGGCGTTCAGCGCTCGCGCAATGAAACCATAGTCGCCGACGATGGCGCGGCCCGTGAGGAAGAACGTCAGCCGCGCCTTCCGCGCCTGGAGCACGGAAAGGACATCGTCCCGAGACGACCACCCGTCGTCGATGGTCAACCCGACCATCGGCCGGTCGGTTGGGCCAGATGCGACCGGTTGTCGCAAATCATCGATTGACCATTCCGGCACCGGAGTCGGAGAAGGTGTCGGGATCGGTGACGGGGTTGGACTCGGGGTGAGGGTGGCAGTCGGTTCCGGGGTGCGAGTTGGCGGCTCTGTACGGATGGCTGCCGACCGCACGGCCCGAGCCGGGAGGTCGGGCATTTCGGCAGGCGGCGGCTCGCTTTGGCCCTCTTCGCCGAGAAGTTTGAGGGCGCCGGCTGCTCCAGCCGTGAGTAACCCGCTACCGAGCAAAAGTGCGCGACGGCGTGTCACCCTGGCGTTCAACGCGCGGGAGCATAAACGCCGCGCGGGCGATGAGCTACTGGCGAGGTGCCAAGGGGCCAATAGCAGTGTTCGCGGGCAACTTCGCGCCGTCGTTCTGTAGCCGGGAGCCTCGTGTATCATCGCCGACATGCCGAACGAGCCCGTGGGAGTCCTCATCATCGGCGCCGGCGCCTCGGGCGGTGCGTTTGCCTGGAGCATCGCCGACCTCGGCACCAGCGTCCTCTGTCTCGAACAAGGTCCATGGATGCAGCAGCGGGACTATCCCACCAACTTCATCGACTGGGAGAGCCGCTCGCTCGGGCCATTCGCGACCAATCCGAACGTCCGGCGCCTCGCCCAGGACTACCCGGTAAACGATGCAGACTCGCCGATTCAGCCCCTGATGTTCAACGCGGTTGGAGGCAGCACCATCCTCTGGGCGGCCCACTTCCCGCGCTTCACCCCGGGTGACTTCCGCGTGCGGACCGAAGACGGAATCGCCGACGACTGGCCAATTTCCTACGAGACGCTCGAACCCCATTACGCCACCAACGACCGCATGATGGGCGTTTCCGGTCTCGCTGGCGATCCCGCCTACCCCTACCACGAGCCACCCCTGCCGCCTCTTCCGCTTGGGGCGACCGGAAACGCCGTCGCCCGCGGTTTCGAACGCCTTGGCTGGCACTGGTGGCCCTCCGACAGCGCCATCATTTCGCAGGAGTACGAAGGACGGGCGCCCTGCATCAACCTTGGCTCCTGTGGCAGCGGCTGCACGCAGGGCGCGAAGGCCAGCACCGACATCACTTACTGGCCCCTCGCTCAGCGCAAGGGTGTCCAACTGCGCACCAACTGCCGCGTAAAGGAGATCACCGTCTCCCCTGACGGCCTCGCCGACGGCGTCCTGTATTACGACGCCGATGGTGTCCTGCAGGAGCAGAAAGCCGAGGTTGTCGTCCTGGCCTGCAACGGGATCGGGACTCCGCGACTCCTGCTCAACTCGAAGAGCGAACGGCACCCGGATGGCCTGGCGAACAGCAGCGGGCTTGTCGGGAAGAACCTCATGTTCCACCCATACGCGCTTATTCGTGGCACCTTCGAAGAAGACCTGAACGGGCGACGCGGGCCGGGAGGTTGCACCTTTTGGAGCCACGAGTTCTACAAAACCGACCGCTCGCGAGGGTTCGTGCGCGGCTACTCCTACGAAGGCACCCGGGGCAGTGGCCCGGCGACCACCGCTCTCTGGGGCATGGCGACCGGCCGAGTGCCCTGGGGTGAGGCGCATCACGATGCGTTTGCCAGACTAAACGGACACATTGCCGGCATGGTGGCCATCACGGAAGACCTCCCGGACGAAGCAAATACGGTCACCCTGGACCCAGTCCTCAAGGACGGAAACGGCATCCCGGCGCCGAAGGTGACCTACACACTGAGCGAAAACAGCCGCCGGCAGCTTGCACACGCGGTCGACCGGGGCACGGAGGCCCTCAAAGCCGCGGGCGCGGTCGATATTTACTCAGAACCGCTGTTGCGGACCGCGGGCTGGCACCTGATGGGCACAGCCAGGATGGGTACCGACCCAACACGTTCGGTTGTCAACGAATGGGGCCGCGCGCACGACGTGAAGAATCTGTTCATCATCGACGGCAGCATCTTCGTGACTTCGGCCGGTGTGAATCCGACATCAACCATCCAGGCACTCGCCCTCTACGTCGCTGCCGCGATCAAAGAGAATGTGGCGGAGTTGTTCGCTTGAGCGACTCGACGCGACCCGTGCTCCGCGACGCCGAATTCTTGAGCGCACTGCTGGACACGCTCATCCCGCCTGGCGGGAACCGGCCCATGCCTGGCGCCGGCGGCATCGGCATCGAACCGGCGGTGGCTGAAAGCCTCGTCGGCGATGCAAACACCGGCGCCAACGTCGTCGCCACGCTTGAGGCGCTGCGCGAGCAGACACCGGCCTTCGTAAGCCTCCCGGCGCCCGAGCGAGCGAAAGTAGTCGAGGCCCGGGCCTCCCTCGACGCGGCGTCGATGCGAGCGCTGCTCCGCCACGTCTACCTCGCCTACTACCAGCACCCCACCGTGCTCGCCGCACTCGGCGAACCCCCGCGCCCGCCCTTCCCGGAGGGATTCGAAATCGAACCGACGGACCCGGAACTCCTGGCGGCGCTACGGCGGAGGGCGGGAGTCTAAAGACCGGAACCAAGTCCGACGCCCTCAAGATCCGTGGCGTAAGCCGCACACTCCCGATAGATTGATGTAGCGCACCATCCCGTGCCCCCGTAGCTCAGCGGATAGAGCAGTGGTTTCCTAAGTCCAGGGGCCTTCAACGTTGTGCGCCAGATTCGCCTGAACGAATCTGAGATGAACGAAAAAGGCAGAATTATCTGCTGTAAAATCGCTCCAGTTACAGCAGGATAATCCAACTTTGGCGATTAACTGGGCCGAGTGAAGGTATCGTGCGATTTCTGGCCGGGGGCGGAGTCTCCAGAGGTTGTCATCGCCCCGCCGGAAATACGGAAAGCGCTTGTCGATGGGAAGTTCGATTCGACACCAAGATGCGTGGTAGGTTCCTCCCCATCCCGTCTTTCGAAGATGCCTCGCCGTCTGATCATCTCGCGATATGTGAATCGCGCAATAGCAAGAGCGCACCCATGACTCAGGGACAGATGACTAGCAGGGAGGTCTCCTTGAGGAAGTCCACTCGCAGTTCGACTTCGTAGAGCCCGGATGGATACGGGGACGAAACGAAGAAGTCGAATCCATAATGGAAGCGAGTACCCAGGCCGACGAAAGAGAAGAACTTCGTCGAGCTGTCATCACTGAACAGGTTCGGTTGGTAGAGCCGTACCTTGAAACTAGAATCCGTCGCCTCGTTGGTGAGCGGAGTGACCACGACATCGAAGAGGTCACCTGAAAATTGGGGTGCGGTCACCTGAAGTCGCCAGTCGGATGTCGTCCGCGTGCCGAAGCAACCGGAAAGCCCGCCTCCCGGCAGTGTCGGAGTCGGAGTGGGAGCGGGAACGGTTGTCTGGGTCGGCGGTGCAGGGGTTGTCGATGTCCCGGATGCGGTCCCCGTACAGTTAGCAATGAGACCGAGCGCCTGGCTCATCAACGAGAAATAGCTGTCCGACGCCTCCTGGCGCTGCGTGAAGTAGTCGCCACCACCGGTGAGAATCAGCCCGCCCCAACCAGCCATGAGCCCGAGCCAACCGGACGCCAACGCCAGTGACTGTCGCGCCTGGTTGCACGCCGCGCTTGCTGCCACTAGTTTCCCGCCCTGCCCATCGAGGAACGTCTTGTATGCGTCGGCGGTCGGCTTGAAAGCTAGCAACTGATTGCCAGCGGTGTTCAACGAGATCGAGCCGGCCGATTGGTTCGCGAGAATCGCGCTGTACTGGCCGTAAAGCGTTTCGCTGACGTGGTTGTACCAGCTTTGCACGAGGAGGTAGGCAGACTGTCCTGCCGGCGCAGCAGTGGCGGTCGCAGTTGGAGTCAACGTCGAAGTCGGGCTGGCCGTGGGACTTGGCGTTGCCGTCGCCGTGCCCGTCGCCGTGGGCTGGGGCGCTGCGCTCGAAACAGAGTCCGTTCCGATCAGTGGCATCGTTAGCCGATAGGTGAGCGTCGGCGCAGCTGCGCGGGACTCCCCATCGGTCGAAAGGATTGCAACTACAAGTGTCGCCACCGATAGGACGGAGGCCAGAATGGGGAAGAAAAGCTTGAGGCGATAGGTACGTTGCATGCGGCCCGCTCCCTGGAGAATTAGAAATCTACGGTTCGGTACGAAAACTCGCAACGCCACCCGTGTACAATGCCGAACCATCTCAACCTGGAGCGGTGAGTGACACAGTTCGAGCTTCTTGATGATGGCGATGTGACCGAACCGGCGCCGACGCGGCGTGGGCGTCCAGCGAAGGGCGCCGGGGCGCGGTATGGCGCCGATTCGGGGAAGGCGAAGAAGTCCGCCAAGAACGGCAAAGGCGAGCTGGGCTTCGAGGCCAAGCTCTGGCAGGCGGCCGACGCGCTGCGCGGGAGCATGGACGCGTCGGAGTACAAGCACATCGTCCTCGGGCTCATCTTCCTGAAGTACATCTCCGATGCGTTCGAGGAGCGGCAGGGGACGCTCTTCGCTGAAGCAAGCGACCCCGAGAGCCCTCTCTACGTCGCCGAGGAGAAGTTCCGGTACGACGTGCTCGAAGACCGCGACGAGTACACGGCCGACAACGTGTTCTGGGTGCCCAAGGAAGCGCGCTGGTCGTTCATCCGCGACAACGCCCGGCAGCCGAACATCGGTGTGCTGCTCGACGAGGCGATGACCGCCATCGAGAACGACAACCAGCGACTGAAAGGCGTGCTGCCGAAGGTCTACGCGCTTCCCAACCTCGACAAGGACCGACTCGGGCGACTCATCGACATCGTCAGCGGTATCGGCCTGGGTGACTCCGAGAGCAAGTCGAAGGACATCCTCGGGCGCGTGTACGAGTATTTCCTCGGACAGTTTGCTTCGAACGAGGGCAAGAAGGGCGGCGAGTTCTACACGCCCCGGCACGTGGTCAGGTTGCTGGTGGAGATGCTGGAACCGAAGCCCGGCAGCCGCATCTTCGACCCGTGCTGCGGTTCTGGAGGGATGTTCGTGCAGAGCGAGAAGTTCGTCGAAGAGCAGGGCGGGCGGCTGGGCGATGTATCCATCTATGGGCAGGAGACGAACCAGACGACCTGGCGACTTTGCCAGATGAACCTGGCTATCCGCGGCATCGAGGCGAACATCGCCTGGAACACCGAAGGCAGCTTCCACAGGGACGCCTTCCCAGACCTGAAGGCCGACTACATCCTGGCGAACCCGCCGTTCAACGTGAGCGACTGGGCGGCGAGCGCCTGCGGCAAGACGTGCGCTGGAAGTACGGGGTCCCGCCGGTGGGGAACGCGAACTTCGCCTGGGTGCAGCACTTCATCCACCACCTGGCGCCCAACGGCGTGGCGGGCTTCGTGTTGGCGAACGGTTCGCTTTCGTCGAACCAGAGCGGTGAGGGCGAGATTCGAAAGGCGATTGTCGAGGCCGACCTGGTGGACTGCGTGGTCGCGTTGCCGGGCCAGTTGTTCTTCACTACTGCGATTCCCGTGAGCCTGTGGTTCATCGCTCGTGACAAGCGGAACTCCGGGTTCCGGGACCGACACGGAGAGACGCTGTTCATCGACGCCCGCCAGCTAGGAACGTTGGTTGACCGGGTTCATCGGGAACTGAGCGACGACGACCTCTCCGCCATTGCGGCGGTGTACCACGCTTGGAGAGGCGAGCCCGAGGCAGGGACCTACGCGGATTCACCCGGCTTCTGCGCCAGTGCCCCGACTACTCGCATAGCGGAGCACTCCTTCGTTCTGACGCCCGGGCGATATGTCGGTGCCGCGGACGACGATGGGACCGACGAGCCCTTCGAGACAACCATCGCACGCCTGACGGCGCGGCTGGACGAAGAGTTCGCGCGCGGCGCGGATCTGGAACAGACCATTCGCAAAGCATTGCTAGGGTTGCGCGGTGAGTAGCGTCAGCGTCGCACAAGGGGTGCGCTTCGACTCTCTCCTGAGTGGTCCTACCCGGAACGGCATCTATAAGTCCAAGGAGTTTCATGGTCGCGGCGTGAAGGTCGTGAACATGGGCGAGTTGTTTGCGCATGCGCGACTGAGGTCGGTCCCGATGAAGCGTGTCGCGGTTTCGCCCGACGAAGAGGTCCGATTCGGACTTCGAGTCGGAGACCTGCTGTTCGCTCGTCGTTCGCTGGTCGCGTCCGGCGCAGGGAAGTGCAGCATCGTGCTGGAGGTCGCTGAGCCGACCGTATTTGAATCTTCTCTCATACGCGCGCGGGCTGACGCTTCGAAGGCCGACTCGGCCTTCTTGTTCTACTGGTTCAATTCGCCGAAGGGGCGGTATGCACTCGGAACCATCCTGCGTCAGGTGGCGGTCTCTGGAATCACAGGAACCGACTTACAGGGACTACGGCTCTCTATCCCTCCCCTCCCAGAGCAGCGCGCCATCGCCGGGGTGCTCGGCGCCCTGGACGACAAGATTGAACTGAACCGGCGGATGAACGAGACGCTGGAGGAAATCGCGCGAGCGCTGTTCAAGTCGTGGTTCGTGGACTTCGACCCGGTGCGCGCGAAATCGGAAGGGCGCCAGCCCTGGGGCATGGACGCCGAGACGGCCGCGCTATTCCCGAGCGAGTTGGTGGACAGCGAATTGGGCGAGATTCCGAAGGGCTGGCGGGTGGGGCGACTCGGCGATTTGGTGGAGCTTGCCTATGGTCGAGCTCTCAAGGAGTCCGACAGACGGCCCGCTGAGGTCCCGGTATTTGGTTCGAATGGTCAAATTGGCTGGCACGACCAAGCCCTTGTGAACGGCCATGGAGTCGTGGTCGGGAGGAAAGGCAACCCAGGCGTCGTTACATGAGCCTCGGAAGCGTTCTTTCCCATCGACACGACCTTCTATGTGGTTCCAATCGATCCAGTCTCAAGTCTCTATTACCTCTTCCATGCCTTGCATGGCGCGAATCTGCCTGCTCTCGGTGCTGACTCCGCCGTACCAGGACTGAACAGGAACATTGCATACATGAGTCAGATTCTCGTCCCACCGTCGCCAACGGTGGGGGTGTTCGAAGAGATTGTTCGCCCCCTACGGCAACAGATGGATGCGAACGGCGCTGAATCGCGCACGCTCGCCGACCTGCGGGACACGTTGCTGCCGAAGCTGATGTCAGGCGAGGTGCGGGTGCGGGATGTCGAGCGGGCGGTGGAGGGGGTGACGTGATACTCGACCACGTCGACCGCATTAGCACGCTCAGCCTTCGCTTGGATATGCGTCATCGTGTCGAACGCCGACTCAACGAACTCGCCGAGGGCCTCCAATGGCTGGCGGAGGAAGTGAAGATGGTTGAGGAGTCTGTCATCGAACGGGCCCGGACGGAGTACGGCCCGGAGTTCACTCTCGGCCAGGATATACAGGGAATCCCGCGCGGCCGGGTGATGTCGGCCTTCCACTGGTACGCGGTAAGCGTGTGCAACTACTCCGGCGTTGTAGCTTGGGTAGCATTCGGCGAGGACAAGAAGAAGAGAGACGCCTATCGGGCCCAAGTCTTGCCAATCGTTTGCAGGTGGCGGGACAAGGTTGCGGCGCATTACGGGTTCCTTTCGCCGCGCGACCCAGAGAATTTGGCAGACCACATGACCTTCTTGTCGCCACTTACGCTCAGCGAGAAAGGGTTCACTGTTGGCGGATGGACGACCCGGCGGTTCGGCCCGTCCGGCGTGGAGGAGAGCCAGGGGCTGACGGGAGCGTGGTCGCTCACCGCTGTTCACGACGAGTTGCGTCCGCGGTACTGGCCCTGGGCGACGGTAACCACTGAGGCCACCTCATGAGCGTGCAGGGGGCGTGCCAATGCACATGAACGACCGTAAGGAACAGTTCAGTCACGCCTACCTGCGGGCCGTAGCGTCCGCCGCGGGCCTCGCCGTCATGCGGAACGAAGTGGACCGCAACTCCGTCGATGTCTACGTACATGCGGTCGATGCCTCGTTTGGTGTGAAACAGCCGCTCATTGGTGTCCAGTTAAAGTGTTCAAGTACGGTGCGGCTTGACGCCGACACGCTCAGCTTTCCGCTTTCACGCAAGAACTAACTACGACGACCTTCGAGACCCTGGCCTCACTTCACCGAAGATACTGGTTCTGTTGCGGGTCCCCGAACTGTGCTCGGATTGGTTTGTTCACGGCGAGCCGGAGGTAGTTATGCGGCACTCCGCTTATTGGCTCTCTCTACGAGGTGCGCCCGCCGTCTCGAATCGCCATACCGTATCGGTGCGCGTTCCAAGGGCGAACGCACTGACGCCTCAGACTCTGAGTTCAATGATGAACCGAGTAGGCAAAGGGGGGTGGCCGTGAATTTGAGTAAACCGATGTTTGACGCCGTTGGTCAGCTGTCTTTGCAGCAGGTTCGTAGCTACCTCGAGGGTGCTGGATGGCTGCAGAGAAAACGTCTCGGGAACCGCGCAGAAGTCTGGACAGGAAGTGGACCAGGCGGAGGCGCCGAAGTGTTGCTTTCAGCGCAGATTGACGCGAGCGACCTTCAGCGCGCCTCCGCGAGGCGGTTCTGATAGTTGCTGGTGTCGGCTGGAGTAGGGTCGATTGGCACGACCAGCCACCAGCGCTCAGGCTTACGTTGCTCAGCTTTCTGCAGCGACTTGCGGATCTGCGCTTTCCGGCTGGCGGACAAACGGCCCGCGAAGGATTTGAGCTGGAAAATGCACTCGCCGGACGGTCCGTTGAAGTAGACGTCACGCCCACCGTCGCCGCCAGCTCCATCGATCCGACGGGAACCCGGATGAGTTCGACTCAGTAGAACAGACACGAGGTCGTCGAAAGTCGTTTGGGCCACTCGTTCCCAGGGGACGTTCACTCCGAAAGAATAGCACGGATGTTCTCAGGCAACGTCTAGCTAACGTGCGGCGCCCACTAGCCAGCCCGCGACGATCGCGCCCCCGAAGAATTCGGAGAAATGAACTTCGGCGCAACGGACTCAGACCGCTCACCATAAGACCGACAGTGCGCACAACGGGAGCAAGGGCCGGTACTCGCCCCCCACACCTCCTCTCGAAATCTGGAACGAGAGTGAGTGTGGGTCCCATTGAGACGGAGCTGTCTGCCCAAGCCACGACTCGCGCCGGACCGTTTCCTGCTCAGGGCTAAACAGTCATCGGGATAAGTGTTCGCTTGTGATAATCGGCAGGACGGAACGATCTGAATTGACGTCAACTTACGGATGAGTTTAAAAGGCGGCCGACGCGATGCAGGAGGGACAATGTCGCGCCGGTCCGCCGACTCAATCGATTGGGAAACAAGGTCCAGCTTCCTTCGGACGTGTTGTCCGTGAGTTCGGAAGCAACGTAGCCCGTCGGGGCCGACCCCATAGCTAAGGGACAACTATTTCTCGATCGAAAAGATTAAGCCCTGGCGAGAGCGGGCGAATTCACTTCCGTTCCTCACGAGGGACCCATCAACAATTCCGTGATGTCGACCCTTGCGTTCAAACGCCTCAATGAATTTGCCGACGGCCACGTATCCAGGGGCGGCGTCAGCTCTCTGCAAGTGCTGGACTCTACTGAAAACGTGGATGCCTGGACTGAACTCAAACTGCCCGTAGATCATCATCGTTTCGAAGCCAGCAATCATCGCCGGGTGCAAGCGAGGTTTGTCCCCAATGAATCGCGGGTCGGTGGAACGCTGCTTCCCCGACGCATACTCACGGACTGAATCGACATCCATCTCCATGGCGACGGGAATCAAAGATTGGCCGACGGGCGCCGTCTTCAAGGTCAGCGGCTGAGAATGCGGAGTGACGGGAACCGATGGACTGAGTGAGTAGGGAGTTGCCAACTCAGAAAACCAAGGGGCAGTTCCTAGACCAACACGGCCGTCGATACGAATCGACCCGTCGTTGCCTTCAACTGTCATCGTTCGTCCGAGACCGCCGCCATCGTCCTCGCCGATCTTGATTTTCAACTGTTCAGCCGGGTAAACCGGTCGCTTGAAATTCATTTCCACCCAACCTGAATCGAGCCACTCTTCGCCCAGCGTCTCGATGACGGTTTCGGCAGCCCACCCGTATACCGTCACACCACCTACCAATGCGCCTGCGAAGCCAAATTGCATGGCAACTTCGGTGGAATGGATCGGATTCCGAATGTCTGGCGAGTCTTCGTTCGAGAGGTATGCGGTCTTTTCCTTGATTACCACTGACATCGCTGTTTTCTCCTTGCGTTTGGTGGCCTCGTATTTCAGTTCCGACTACTCCGGGCGAACCCCTCGGTTGGCTCGTCATAGCCGGTAGGAGGAATTGATTCCCGATTACTTGGAACGTGGATCGACTGCATCTTGAAGCGTATCCCCTAGAAAGTTGAGCGAGAGGACCAAAGCGAAGATGGCCGCACCCGGGAAGATCGTCATGTATGTGTTCGTGTGGATGTAACGCGCTGCGTCGTTAAGCATTCCGCCCCAGGTCGGCGTGGGTGGTTGAACGCCCGCACCCAAGAAGCTGAGACTTGCTTCAGCGAGAATCGCGTAAGACATACCCAAAGTAGCCGCTACGATTATGGGACTCATTACGTTTGGGAGTATATGCCGACCCACTACCCGTAGCGGATTGGCTCCAGAAGAACGAGCAGCTAGTACGAAGTCGCTCTCTTTTACGGCCATCACCTGGGCACGCATCAACCTTGCGTAAAGTGGAATGCTTACAACGGCCAATGCAATGATTACGGAACTCAGAGAAGCACCAAACGCCGTAACAAAAGCCAACGCCAAGATTATGGCGGGAAACGCGACTATGGAATCGACAAGCCGCATAATCACCTCGTCGAGCAAGCCACCGGCGTACCCGGAGAGCAACCCGAGCGAAACCCCAACGGCAACAGATAAGGAAACGGCCCCGAGGGCGGCAACTAGTGAGACGCGCGTTCCATACACCATGCGGCTCAAGACATCGCGCCCTATCGCATCGGTTCCAAAGGGATGCGCCCAGGACGGGCCTTCGAGCCGCTCACGCACGTTTTGAGCCAGTGGATCGTATGGCGCAATCCAATGTGCACCGACGGCAAGAATGACCATCAAGGCAACAAAAGCCAAGCTAACTAGCGCGACCGGCGACCTGAAGAAATATTTCGCCCATCGGGCGCGCGCGGCTCGCTTTCCGGCGAGAACCGACGCAGCCAGAGGTTCAGCGGCTGTGGCTTGAGTCATCGCAAACGAATCCTCGGGTTAAGGAAGCTGTAAGCCAGATCCGTAAGAAGCGTGATCACAACAACGAACAGGGTGATGACGAGAACGACGCCCTGAACTACTGGATAATCTCGCGAATTCATTGCATCAATGATGAGTCGACCCATTCCTGGGATGTTAAAAACCCTTTCGATAACGACGCTCCCGCCAAGAAGGTGAGCTATGGACAGACCGACCACAGTCACGGTAGGGAGCATTGCGTTCTTCAGAGCGTGGCCGAAAACAACTGTGCGTTCTGTTACCCCTTTAGCTCGCGCGGTACGAATGTAATCCTGTCGCAATTCCTCCACCATACCTGAGCGCAGCTGACGTAAGATCATTGCTGTCGTACCGCCTAAAGCAGCTGTAAGAGCCGGTAAAAACGACGATTTTAATGCTTCAACCGGATCGGACGACAAGGTAGTGAAGCCAGCGATTGGGAACCAAGACAGCTTAACCGAAAACAAAATCAGAAAAAGCAAGCCGAGCCAAAATGCCGGCATCGCGACACCCGCGAGAGCAAACCCACTCACGACGCGGTCGAGAATCGAATTGTGGTTTACTGCCGCTATCACTCCAGCAGGGACGGCGATGAGAAGCGAAATTAGTAGCGCCAGACCCTGCACCTGAAGGGTAACAGGAATGCGATCTGCCAAAATCGTCGTCACCGGCCGCCGTTCTTGAATGGAGTCCCCGAGATCCCCGGTGACGACTGAGCGAACCCAAGATACGTACTGAAGAGAAAGTGGCCGGTCCAGGCCGTACTCCTTGCGAAGTGAGGCCTCCTGTTCAGGTGACAACGATGTTCCATCGAAGCCGTAACGCGCCGTGATGGGATCTCCCGGAACGAACGACATCAGGATGAACAAGAGGACCGTGACAATTAGGAGTACCCCAACCATCCCGATCGCACGCCGGACCAAGTAACGAACCATGGATCTAAGTCTCCAAGTACACTTCTGCGAGACGAGGCTTTCCTTCGCCTCCGAACATCGGTCCTGTTGAACCTGTCGATTTGCTCTGGCCGAGATAGGTGTCGTTGTAATAGAGGAAGGCGGCCATCGCCTGATCGTTGACGATGAGGTCTTGGGCCTTGTCGTAAAGATCCTTGCGCTTCTCCAAGTCGTATTCCTGATTAGCGTCCGTCAGGAGCTTGTCAATGTCGGGATCCAGTTCGAGTGCCTTTGGATTTTGCGTCCAAGCGAATCCCCCTTTGGACAGGAACTCTTCGCCGAGACTGCCGTGCGGATCAGCTCTGATACTAAATCCGGAGAAGAATCCGTCGTGATTGCCTTCCTTGTAGAGCGCGAATGCCGCTCCCGACTGAAGAAATTCGGTTTCAAGTTCGATGCCGATCTCTTTTAGCCAACCTTGTGTCAACTCGACTTGGCGTTTCTCGGGCTCACGACCCGCGTAAGTAATTGCTTTCAACTTTGCCCCAGGTGTGATCCCGGCCGCATCAAGGAGCTGCTTGGCTTTTTTCAGGTCAAATGTTGGAGCCTTCAAAGAAGGGTTAAACGCCCACTGGGCTGGCGTCAATGGCCCGAGCGCAGCGTCGGAACGGCCGTCGGTGATAGCGCTTACAAGCGCCTCTCGGTCGATAGCGTAGGAAATCGCCTGACGGGCTCTCGGATCGCTCAGCAATGGCCGCGTACGGTTCAGGAAGAACTGGGATGTGCTTGCGCCCTTGAACGTCTGGATGGCCAGCTTACTGTTGCTTTCAATCGCCTTCAGATCTTCTGGAGAAATCGGACTAATCTGCACTTCTCCGGATTGGAGCGCCGCGGTACTTACAGCTGCCTCGGTGATGAACTTTTCCACGAGTTCTTCGAGATGCGGCAGTTTTGTACCATCGCGCTCCCGCCAATACGCCGTGTTCTGCTTGAGCTTCAGATTGCTGTTGCGTGTCCACGAATCAAACTTGAAGGCTCCGGTCCCTCCAATTGGATTTGCGGCGTAGTCCTTTAGTCCTTTTTCGAGCGCTGCTTGCGACACCACCATGCCACCGCGGTCGCCGAGGGCGAGAATGAGAGACGCTGAGGGATTGGAAAGGTTTAGCACGACCGTCTGATCATCAGGCGTGTCGATCGTTTCGATCGGCGCGATTTGTCCGCGAGAGACGGAGGCCGTGGCCGGATCTTGAATCAATTCGAGGTTGTATTTAACCACTGCGGCCGTTAGGTTCGTCCCGTCGTGGAACTTGATGCCCTTCCTCAGATGAAGGATGACCTTGGTCGGGCTGGCAATTTCCCAGCTTTCGCTCAGCGAAAGATTAGCCTGGGGCACGGACTTCTCATCGTATGCGATGAGATTGTCGTGGATTAACCAAAGCGTTTGGTGCTCGTTGCCACCGATTCCGGTATGCGGGTTGAGATCTGCAGGTTCCGGCACGACAGCCGACACGGAGCCACCCTTTTTGATCGAAGAGGCAACTGTTGGCGTTGAGCCAGGAACTGCAGTCGTCGTGGGTGCCGCCGAGCTGTCATCGTCATCGTCCCCGCAACCAACGACCGAGACGGCCGCAATACCAACGAGCCCCACGGACCCTTTGGTGAGTAACGACCTCCTCGTAAGTGACCTTGTAGAGTTGATTGATTCGCTGTCCATTGTTTTCCCCTTCGTACTGAATGCTTTTCGGTGAACGATGATTCCTAAACCCAACTATTGTGCGTCGCCCACGATTCGAGCCGTATCTGACCCGATTCGTGGGGCTGGCCTTGAGAGTCGACCCTTCCAGCTGTCGAAGTGCCACGGCTGGCCTTCATGTGTGAATTGAGTACGGAGATCTGGTTCCTCGACCTCTAGGAAGAATTCGAGGTGATGGAGTTGTGGATCCGACAAAAGATCCGGCGCGGTTTGTACCGGCGCCGCCGGTATGCCAATGGCCTGCAATGATTGGGCGAGTTCGGGCTTTCCGAACTGGGATGTCCAACTTGCGAGACGACTCACCAGCGCTTCTCGGTTCTCCGATCGTTTGATCCCATCGCGAGACAGGCGCTGGTCGGGTTGGATTGCAGCGAACTCCAAGAGAGTCCGTAGTTGGATTTCGGTTCGTACCGAAATGGCGATCCATTCGTCGTATCCGCGTGCAGGCAATACGCAGGAGAACAAGGAACCCGGCTGCTGATTTCCAACCATTGATTCCTCGAGGCTCTCACCCGTTGTGGCGATCTCGAACTCTTCACCGATGAATGAAGACATCGCCTCAACTTGCGACAGATCGACGAACGCCCCTTCGCCAGTCTCCTGAGCAGCCCACAGCGCAGCCATCAACCCGACGACCGCATTGAGACCTCCGACGTAGTCCGCGAGTGACATCGGATTAGGCACGGATTCTCCATCCTCATAACCGACCAAAGCGAGGAAGCCAGATGCTGCCTCCGTGGTTGGAGCGAAGGCGGGAAATCCACTCCGAGGACCCTCGCTTCCGAATCCTGGCATTGCGACATAAACAAGTTTGGGATTGACCGACCGCAGAACTTCGTGGCCGAGTCCAAGCTTCGGCATGACTTTCGGCGTGAAGTTTTCGACGACGCAGTCCGCTGACCGAACAAGCTCGAGGAATTGCTCGTTGCCGACTTCCGAACCGAGATCCAATGCGATACTGTGCTTGTTCCTGTTTAGGGCCGTGTGCGAACCGCCGCTATTCCAGGGTTCATTGCCGGGTTCAGCGTTGGGGTACATAGCCTGCAGCCGAGCTGTCAGATCCAATTCGGTTGCGTAATTTCGTTCTGTCCGAGTATCAACTTTGATGACCTCGGCGCCGAGGTCCGCTAGTAAGCGCGTACCATAAGGCCCTGCAAGTGCGATGGTGAGATCCAGGACCTTGAAGCCCTCTAGAGGCGCACCTGCAAGGGACTGGGAATTGGTGGTCATGAAATAGCCACCTTGCCCGGTCGCACGCCGTTCAGCAGGAATGGAACTGGTAGACCCCCTCCGGCCATGCGGTCACCACCGACGAAATGCCGAAACTTGAACTGAGGATCTCCTGCTGCGTGGCCGGGGCCCTTCAAAATCGCCGCCGGGACGCCCACGCTGCAAAGTTCCTCGAACGCAGTCTCAGCCGACCGAGCCTCGAACCATGGTGCTAGGGCTGACTCCACTAGTTCGGACTGTAGGCGGCGTTCGAGGAAGGTTCCGAGCCCAGGACGTTCGAGCAAGTCAGCTCGGCCGCAGGCAATTGCAAGAGCCGACCAGTGGTTCGGCTTTACGGCGGCAATCACAATTTGTCCGTCTGAGCACTTCATGTACGTCGCCGTCGGAAGCATGAATTGCCCTCGTTTTCGCACCCACCCCAGTCGGGTGTAGGCGAGGTACGTGAATTGATGGAGCGTGCTTCCGGTTTCGAACTCAGTGACGTGGACGTGCCGTTCAAGCTTGTTGCGGCCGAGCAACATGGCCATCCCTGCGATAAATGCGATGCTCCCGGCGGCGTACTGGATCGTGAATCCGGGCAACATGAGAGGCTCTCTTTTAGGAGAACCCACCAGCGTAGCTATCCCCGCTAGCGCTTGTACCAAGAGACCATCAGCCGCCCAATCTTTGTACGGACCGCTCCATCCAAGAGGCGAAAGCGAGATCACCCGAAGTGGGCGCTCAGCTGGGAGATTTAGCAAGGCTTTGCCGAACGTCTCGCCGCGATCGTGAATCACAACATCCACGTCTTTAGCCAAGGGTGCCAGGTTGGCTGGGTCGCTCAACGAAAGGTCGTCCAAGTCAAACGAGACTTTCCCCCGATGGAGATACCGATTGACTCGAATCTGTAGGTCCTCTGGTGCGCCCTGCGTCTCATAGGGAACGTCGTGAAGCGTCGCGCCACGCCCCCGCCTCACTTTCGCCCCGAGCTGGGCGAAGAGACGAGCGGTGAATCCCGCAGCTACACCCTCACTTAAATCGAGCACCTGAATGCTGGAAAGCGGTTGCGACCAGTCGGGTTTCACTTGCGATCCTCTTTCGCGAATCAACTCCCCTACCGCCGGGGCTACGCTCGCGAGCAAAACCTAGGCTTCAGGCGAGACCGCAACAATAGAGCGAACGGAATAGGTCTATAACCGTTTGGAATATCTAGATTGCTGGCTAAACGCTCGGCCGCAGCGGGACCGAGTCCCTCGAAGCGCGGGGGCCACTGGCCGCGAAGGCGGCCGTCATGAGCCTGAGCACGATCTGGATACTTTCGCTTGGTTCCGCTCGGTGACTCGCATAAAGAAATCGCGGGAGTTCGAAACCTTCAACCCCTACTTCGACAAGCGCGCCGGCTTTGATGTCTTCAATTACCGTTATGCGGGAGGCGACTCCTATGTACGTTCTGTTCGCAAGGAGTTGGGCCCTTACCTCGGCATGGGAGCCGAATTCCAAGCGCTGGCTGACGTTGAGTCCCCTCGTTTCGAACCAGTCGTCGACAAGCCTTCGTGCTTCAGTGCTTCGAGCGAGCACACAAAGCTGCTGTTCTGCGAGTTCGCGCGCAGAGTTCTTCGGACGACCGACGAAGGGATGTCCCGGATTCGCCACGAGCACCAGACGATCATTGATTACGGGGTGACATTCGAGAAGAGGATGAGAGAAAAATCCAGAATGCAGTGCGATGTCCGCCCTTCCTTCGCGCACCGCTTCCGTTAGATCTCGTTGGTCAACGATGGTGAGGGTTGAAAGGCGGATGTCTGGGGCTTCTAGTCGGGCGGACTCAACAAGCAGCGGCAGATAATGCAAGACGAGAGTCGGCCCGGCGGTGATGATCACGGACTTTTTGCGATTCGTCGAACGGGACTCAACATCCCTCGTGAGGCGTTCCAACTCACGAAGGAACTGGCGAGCAAACGCCAACACGTCGTAGCCCGTTTCCGTAAGCCGCAACTCACGCCCATTCCAGTACTTGAGCTCCGCTCCAAAGTACGACTCCAGGTGTTTCATTTGCTTCGAGACAGCCGGCTGCGAGATTTCCAATTGCTCCGCGGCGAGGGTCAGGCTGCCAGTGTCAACAATTGCGACAAACGTTCGAAGCCACTCGGTCTGCATGAAACCTCCAATTCGCGGCAGCGTCTGCAATCTTGCGCTTCGGACAGAGAACCGTCGATACAGAGTGGTACGAGCCTGATTGTGAGCCGGATTGGCCAAAGCAACCTATCGATGGCGTCGCACTACTGACTGATGGCCCCGCCTCGACGTTGGCCTGAGGGACTTCCGTCCTGACTGAGCACCGTGGCGCAGCGGACATAAGGCCGAATAGGCCCAACGAAGACCCTTGACGTGGCACCGTAGGTGATGTCGATACATCGGGTGGTGACAAGAACTGCCCGCTAATTAGTCTCTCTCACCATGGAACGAGCCGGCACTCGCAGATTCTCGAAGACGCCTTTCGATCTGACGGAGCGCCAAATCGAAGTGATCCGGTTGATCGAACTCGGCTATTCCAACTCCGAGATAGCCACCCAGTTGGGCATCTCACTGGACGGCGCCAAGTTCCACGTCAGCGAGATCCTCGCCAAGCTCGAAGTCTCCAGCCGCGAAGAAGCGGCCGTCATCGAGGGTGGCAGCCTCGGCGCATAGGCCCCCGCCGAAGTTGGATCGGTCAGCATTCAGCAGCCGAACGGCGTCATCGATATTCTTGTGGACGACGACGCGGCGGCCACGGCGGCGGCGAAGAAGTACCTGTCGTTCTTTCAGGGCCGCGTCAACGCTTGACAAGCGCACGATCCGCGACCGCTGCGTCACATCGTGCCAGGGAACCGGCGAGCCGTTACGACATTCGCAAGCTCATTGAAACACTAGCCGACGTCGACTCGATGCTGGAGCTACGTCCGAAGTTCGGCGTCTCGATGGTCACACCCTTCATACGAGTCGAAGGTCACGCCGTTGGTGTCATCGCAAACAATTCCAATTCGCCCACATGAGGTGCAATCGACTCGGACGGTGCCGACAAAGCCTCCCGATTCATGCAACTCTGCGACGCCTTCGATATTCCCATCCTTTCGCTCATCGACACTTCCGGGCATATGGTTGGCCCAGAAGCTGAGAAGACGGCACTCATCCGGCATTGCGGCCGGATGTACGTGGCCCGAGCGAACCTTACCGTGCCGTACTTCATTGTCGTTCGTCGTAAGTCGTATGGCATCGGCGCGCTTGCGATGTCTACCGGGAGTTTCGACGAAACGTTCTTCGCCATCTCCTGGCCAACAGGGGAGTTCGCGGGCATGGGTCTAGAAGGTTCGGTGAAGCTCGGACGACGTGCGGAACTCGCCGCCATCACTAACATTCCCGAACGCAAAGCTCTCTACGACAAGTACGTCGCCGAGGCTTACGCGTGGTCGAGGGCCCTGAACGCCGCAACCGTGATGGAAGTGGATGACGTGATTGACCCGGCAGAAACTCGAGGGTGGCTCGTCGGGTCTCAATTCGGTAACGCCCCGAGTACCCCGCGAAGGCAAGAAGCACAGCTGGGTGGACACCTGGGTAGTGAACCTCACGCCGTCCTTGAGCAGGTCTTGAATTTGGAAGGAGAATCTCAATGAGCAAGCTCGAAGGCAAAGTTGCCGTGGTCACCGGAGGGACGAGCGACATCGGAGAGGGCAACCGTGCGCCTGTTCGCACGTGAGGGTGCGCGCGTCGTCTTTTGTGGTCGCGGAACCGACGCTGGAACTGCCATCGCGGACTCGCTTGATTCCAACGTTCGATTCGTCACGGCGGATGTGACCGGGGAAGAAGACATCGCGCGAACGGTCGCCGATGCCCGGAGCAATTTTGGGCGAGCCGATATCCTTTTCAACAACGCCGGCGGGAGCACGCCAGGCTCTATGGAGTCTCTGACTCCCGAACAGTTCCACTACGGAATGGACCTCCTCCTCGGAAGCGTTCTCTTTGGAACAAGACACGTTGTACCCATCATGCGCGAACAGAAGTGGGGGAGGATCATCAACAATTCGAGCGTCAACGGCATCCGCGTCTCGGGCGGGGACTGGCTATACGGGGCGGCGAAGGCAGCGGTAACACATAAACGCCACGCCGGTCGGCCGTGCCGGAACCGTCGAAGATTGCGCCCAGGCCGTGCTCTATCTGGCCAGCGACGAGGCTGGTTATATCAATGCTCACGACCTTGTAGTGGATGGGGGCATGGTTACCCGAGCTACCTGCTGAAGGGGGACGATGTGTCATGATTGGGCATCCTTCGGGGTTTCGCACAGGCCATGAGCACGAGCAGCATCTAAAGGCCGTGTGACGGGCGCACTGACCTGCGCAACGAATTTGCGGCGGGACCGAACGGCTTCTTCGTTGGCCGGGAGGCAGCAGTTAGAGGCAGCCCCAGAAACTTCTTATGTCGGCTAGCTTGGGATGCGCGGCCTGCTTACCCCTAATGCCGACTTCGTAAGTAGCCGATTGCCTCCATAATCACCCGGCAGTCGACCTCGTTGTACTGCTGCACCGACTTCATGAGTTGGTGCTCCGAGACTGGATGGCCACCTTGGGCGCTCTCCGCGTCGGCGGTCCAGGCACAGACCATCGCCCCCAGGCCGTCCGAAACATTGTCCGGCCACTCCGATTCGATGAGGCCATGCTTTCGCAGCGACCCCGCGAACGTCTTGAGTCCGAACCCCATGGGCCCGCGGACAACGACCGGCTCGGCACGGACGACTCGACTCAAGAAGTCATACCAATGTGGCTCCTGCCATTCGGGCGATCGTCCCGGATGCCTGATCCGGGCAGATTTCAGGCCTGTCGACATTCCGCTCGACTCGGCAGGAGACCAGTGGAACACGAGCGGCCGGGCGAGATCCGGGGCAAGTCGCTGACGGACGGCTTCCATGTGAGCGAGGCAGGTTTCGATGACCTCCGCTTCCCCTTCCAAATCGAGCCTCTTGGCTGTGAAGCAGGAGTACCTCCACTCACCGGACTCGATATGCCCACATCCGATCATAAAGATCATCGCCCGTCCGCCTCGTGACGGGAGGCTTTCGAAGTCGTCGTTTACGTCGGACACCGTTTCAAAGTCCACGTAGAACTCCACCGGACCCGGTTGCGCCCACTTCTGGCGCTCCGTCTCAATTCTGGCTGGGACCACGACCGGACCTTCTACACTCCGGTTGCGATTGAGGATTATGTCGAGCCGGCGCGCTTTGTCCCCGGCCAATCCCACCGCGGCGGCGTTGAAACGCGGGTCCGCCCAATCCGTGATGTCGCGGTCTCGTGCGAGGTCCCGCCCCGTGCAACCCACCTGCCAGGCAAGTATCGGATCTCGGCGTTCTTCGGAGATGCGTTTCGTCGCTTTCTTCCATGGATAATCGGCCTTCGCCGGGTTCGGCCGTAGTTCGGCGACGATCGGACCGCGGCACGGGTGCCACGAGGACCCGTCCTGCCGGACCCTTCGCAGCCAGGCGCATGCTTCGTCCACGAATTCGGCCAGGGTTCCGTCTTGCCACCCGAGATCCGTTGGTACAGGAGCGAGCCGGTCGAGGCATCCATGCCCTTCGAGACCGCCCGGCCCGGTCCAGCTGCGGCCAAGAAGGTACGAACTCGGTGGTACGTAGCCCTGGGTCGCCCCGAGTGCTGCGTTGTAGATGTACGTCTGGGCGAGATAGGGCAAGTGCTCCCGCGCGGCGTTCCAAAGGCGGTCGAGTCTGAGGGTGGTGAACTTGATGTCGATGACGCGGTAGTGCCAGCTGGCGTGGCCGAGAGTTGGTGAGCCAACTTTGGCTTCCTCTGCGGAAATCGCATCGGGGAATAGCCCGGCAAGAACGTCGCCGCGAATGAGCAGGTCCGCCGTGCCATAGCGTTTCGATTCCCAATCCCAGAGCACACCTTGAGCGATGGCCTGCTCGCCCCGTCGCATCGCCTCGAAGGTTGCGTCCCGCGACTCCCGAGAGCGCGAACCACCAGCGAGGCCTTTAGGTCGCCAAATCTCTACCTGACGCGAGAGCAGTTCTATGACTCGCGCCTCGAATTCGCGTCCCTTCTCCAGGATGAATCTACGGAAGTCGGTCCCCGGGATGGGCTCTTGATCACGTTCGAAACCGGATGATTCGCCGTAGAGGTCGAGCCAGTCCTGGAGAGTGTTCCGGAGACACCAGTTACGGGTCGCGCTCGCGGAGACCCAGTCGGACCACGTAGGGCCACAACTGTCCGTTCCTTGTTCTTCTGTCATGCCGTACTCCGGTTCAATGAAACGCGATGGGACTGATCGAGGATGCCCACGTGCAGCGACAGATCGCGTCGCCATGGTCGAAACTTGCAGGCTACAAGGCCGAAGACTTGAATCCTTGGAGGAGTGGTTCCAGCCGTTCGACTGGAGTTCTTCACTGGCTGAGCGCTCGGGCAATGACCAGTTTGTCGAGTCCACAGCGAATTTCAACTGACTCGCCATAACGTGCGAAACCTGTGGTCGCGGGATGAGGGAGCGCACTGTGTTGGTTTCCAGTCGCAGGCGTCCTTCTGCGGCGAACCAAAAGACCGTACACAACTTGGAGTGACCGATGCTCCCTGCCGACACAGCCCCCTTCGGTGACCCTCGTGGGCGGCGACTTGCAACAGCTGCGGACGTCCTACCTCAGGCGAACCTCCGAAACTACCCTTCCCGGCAAGCCTCGTCTCTAAAATCCTCTGCGTGGGGAGAACGTGTCGTGCGCGTCCCGGGCTCGTTCAGCGGCGACACTTGCGCCGTACCGGTCCAGCATCTGCCGGTCTTTCCAGCCGGTGATGCGCACAAGGTCGCCCTCGGACCCTCCACCCTTGAGGTAGTTGTGGGCGAATGTGTGTCGGAAGACGTGGGGATGAATCCGCGGTATGCCCGCCTCCTCCTGCCGTCGGCGGACCATCTGGCGGATGCCGTTGTCGGTCAGCCGCTCACGCTTTCCCAGCCAGAGAACCGGTGAATCGGCGTGCGGATGCAGGCTCCGCGCTTGGAGGTAGCGCAAGAGGTCCGTGCGCGTCTCCCTGACGATGCGGAGGATCCGGGGACGGCGCCCCTTTCCGAGGACCTCGATCTCGCGTTGCTCCAGGTCGATGTCGTTGAGCATGAGCCCGGCCATTTCCGACACGCGGATCCCGGTGTCGACGAAAATGGAGATGATGGCCTTGTCGCGGCGAGATTCGAAGTCCGTGCCCGACACCACTTTGAAGAGTTTCTTGAGGTCGTCGTCGGCAATGACCGGCACCAACTTTTCGGGGACACGTGGCGGTTTGAGCCGGAGCATCGGCGACTCCTTAATGTCGCCGGCCTCCTCGAGGAATTTGAAGAACTGGCGCGTACTCTGAAATCGCTGGAGGGCCGTCTGTGCCGCAAGGCCCCGACCCGATTCTTCCGGTGGACGCTGCAGGTGAAGCATCCATGAGGAGATGTGTTCGCGCTTCACTTTACGAGGGTCGGTGGGAAGGTTTTGTTCATGCAGATAGGCGCCGAGCTGTTCGACGGCGTAACGGTACGTCCGGATCGTCGAGGGCGCCGCGTTTATGGACTCGAGGTGGTCCGTGAACAGGGTCTGGTAGACTGTCCACGTGTTTGCGAGAGACGAATTCTTGGTCGAAGCCGCGGTTGCCAGGGTGAAAACTCCCGTTGTAGTTATCAGCTGTATGAACGCTGTGCGGACCGTTCAAAGTCCGTGGCGTAACAGTACTCTGCTGTATCTAGATTCAGTGTAGCGTTTTTTCAGGGCCCCCGTAGCTCAGCGGATAGAGCAGTGGTTTCCTAAACCATGTGCGCAGGTTCGATTCCTGCCGGGGGTACCAATCTGATACCTCATCGGGTCGCGAAACGTCATCCAGAAACCATCGGCGTCATTGGCCCGGGACTCTGTGACCCCGTCCTCCGCGGATGGGGCTCTGCTCAATGGTTTCGAAGGTGTTCTTCACGAGACCCGAATTCTTCAAGCACGCACTCGGGAACGACCTCGGTGGGATGAAAGCCGTTATGCGAGCGCGCAGGCCTGACTGTCTACGCGCGAGAGAGATTTCGAAACGAAACCTATGCAGCCAGGCAGTTCCCGCGTACTTCCATGGTGAGCGCCATGAGGACCACCGTCAGTTCGTCGATTTTCCGGATCAGGGCAGTGCCGTCTTCGCCGAGGTGGCCTTTTGTCGCAGCTCGCTTGAGAGAGTCTCGCAGCTTCAGGAGGTCCTGGCGTGCGCCCCTCAGGGCCGTAGCTGCTTCCATCCGTTTCCGGTAGTCGCCCGTCGGAAAGGTCGATGAAGCGGCCGCGACCTGGGCAAGCGCGGAGAGGCCATTGTCCGCGATCTGAATCGTGTAAAACGGTCTGTCGCGGAGGCCAGGAGCCTGACCGAGGTCGAGGCCAGCTTCAGAAACCTCGTGGGCGAGCTTGAATGCCAGGTGCATGAGTCCGGCAACGTCTTTCATTTCCGTATCCACCTTTACGGTATGAATTTGCTCCCCGCATCTAGATTTTCGGACCCCTCGGACCCGACTAGATTATCGTGATCCCGAATCTATTCTGTTCGCCAAAACCGAAGTTGCGTCAGTCGCGTGGAACTGAGCGGGGCCACCCGCCTGGTGCGACGGGAGGCCCGGCTGAGGTGATGGGGGGAAAGCCGAAGCGACCTATTTTCTCTGGGACTTGCCGGGCGCCGAGCCCGACTTCCCAGGGGCAGCCGAATCTCCCGAAGTGGGTTCCGATGGGGCAGAGTTCGCATCCGGCGACGACGTAGTTTCAGGCGCTGGCGTGGCTTCGGCCGTTGGCCCGCCAGGGCCTTTCCCGTTCGGGTTCGGCTCGTGTTCGTGCTTGTCGTGACCATAGCCATTGCCGTTGCCCGGCGGATCTTCGTCGTGGCCCTTGCCCAGCCCATGCGAAACGCCACCCGGTGAGTCTTCTGCGTCGGGAATCGCTGAATCCGAGGTGGAGGGAGTGGGCTCTTCGGCGCCCGAATCATCCTGGTTCGCGCCGTTCTGACGGTGGCCGGCACTGTTACCGACCTCGCAGCCCACGGGGCCGCCCGGTGAAGCAAACGGAGGCTCTCTATCTGTAAAGAGCACGTCGTCGCATCCCTTGCCGTTCTCGTGCGGGGGAAGCTGGTCCTCGGGAGCGACCTCCGGAGAATCCTCGGCCGGCTCGCTGGAATCGGGAGTTACGGCCGCATCCGGAGTAGCAGCGACGTCAGGCGCGTGGTTGACAATGGTGCCACTCAAGCCCGGGGCGTTTTCCGTTTCGCCCGGCTGAGAACCAGGCTGTCCGTTATCGCTCGCGGCAAGATTCCGAACCTCGAAATCCTGCCGGGCATCTCCGCTATTGCCGCCAATGCCTACCGCGGAGGAAGCAACCTCCAAAACCGCCCCCGGGGCCTCTAGTGGTGCGGTGCCGGACGCGGCGGCGGCCGCACCCACGACGAGCAGTGGAGCGACCAGGGCAGTACCAGTGAGGGCGAATCGGCGCGGAGTCGCCATGGTTGCTCCCCTTGCCACCACGGCGGCCATCATGCTCGCGCGAATTGAATGCGCGGCACGCGCCGAAAGTTCTTCTTCCGCGAGGCCGCCGAACAGGTCCGAAGCGGCGGATTCATCTTCGAGGGAATCGGTGTTGGAGGGGAAAGGGTTATGCATGTTCGGGACCTCTGTGCGCGAGTTGAGATCGAAGCTGGCGTAGCGCCCGATGCTGGAGAGACTTGACCGCTCCGGGGCTGCGCCTTGTGAGCCGTGCGACTTCTTCGATCGGAAGGTCTTCCACGAAGCGGAGGTGGATAATCTCACGCTGTTCGGGCGTGAGTTGACCGAGCGCCGAGAGAGCCGGGTTGGCGGTAAACGCGCCGCTCTCCGCCGGTGGGACGCCGGTATTGCGCTCCCTCCGCCGCTTTCGCATAGCATCGATGCTGCGATGGCGGGCGATGGCAAGGAGCCAGGCCGTCAGCGGGACGCCGCGGTCGCGAAAACGGCCGATACCCTCGATCGCTTCGAGGAAGACCTGTCCGGTGATGTCCTCGGCAAGTTCGCGCTCGCCGACCAGAGAAAGCGCGGACCGGAAGACCACATCCTTCTGCTGTTCGAAGAGCGCAGTCCAGGCAGCCGATTCTCGAGCCCGAAGGGCGTGAATCCTCTCTGAATCGGCATCGGCGTGGACGAAGGGAGAGAAGAGGCCAGCACGGGCCAACTCAGAAGTGGATTCACTCATCACGCTTATAACAGCGTACGAGGCGAGCGAAACGATACGGGCGACTGTTGCCCGACCGTAAACAGTCCGGGGATGTTCGGTAACGCGCTCCGCAGGTGCCGCGGCTCCTCGCATTCGACGACACGAACCCCGTCGGTTGAGTCTGTCCGCTGGAGAGGCTCCGAGGCTCGGCTGGCGGAGAATACCCGGAAGTCACTGACAACGTGCCCCCGGTTGAGGAGCTATCGGGTTGGCGAACACCACGCGGGGATGGCGGACGTCGAGGCCGCTATTCGAAAACTTTCAACGCAGACGGAATGTCCATCCGTCGGAGCCTTCGAACGATGAGCAAAGGCGACACGCCAACCGCAATCACTCCTAACACGAGCGTCGTCACGATGGTGGTCGTACTCAGGGCCGGTGGTATGTCGATATCGGGCAGTGTTTCAGGGATTCGAATCGCAATAATCAGCCGCAATAAGAACCACCCACCGGTGATGCCGGCGGCCGTCGCGACGATTCCAAGGAGCAAGTTCTCCACGACCGCCATCCTCACAACTTTCGTCAGTGGAACGCCGAAAGCGAACATCGTCGCGTGCTCTCGAAACCGCTCGTCCATATTGATGCTGGCCGAGTTGAAGGCGATGAGGAGCGCCAGGAAGAGCATTGCGCCTTCGATGACGCGCAGGACGACGACGAACGAGCTGAGTAGTTTGTCCAACACCTCCGCGACCTCCGAGACTCCCTGTACCGAAGCGACTCCGGCCATTCCGAACAGCTCCCGTTTCACGGCGTCTCGCGAAACATCTGCCGATGGCTTCACGACAACAAGATTTGTCAGGCCGGCCATCCCGAAGACTTCGGCCTGATTGATATCCATGTAGGCAACGAACCGGTACGGGTGGGGATGCAAACCAAGAACCCGAACTTCCGTTGTCATTTGCGTCACTGTTCCATCCGTGTTGACCCGCGGATGTTCGAGGGTGACCGTATCGCCTACACCAACCCCCAGGTTGCGACCGGCGAGTTCGGCCAGGTAAATCCCAGGAGTCGAGCGGTCCAGGTCCCCGGAACTGAGGGTGGGTTTCCAGAGTTCGCTGTCGAGAGGGAGCAATTCCACCTGGACCGCAACTTCCTCATCTCCGCTGAGGACGGTCCCGCCGAATCGAATATGGGGTTCGCTCGCGGCTACCGTGGAGCCGCCGATGATGTTCGCAACTTCAGGTCCCGCAACCGGATAGAAACGATCGAGCATGACCTCGATGCGGTCCCTATTCCGCGAAAGCAACTCCGTGTTGCCCCGTCCGATGGCCGCATCGAACGAATCGATTAGACCGGTGAACGCGACCAGCGCGGCAAGCGCTGCGGCGATGCCGATAATCGTAAGCAGCGCCCTTCGCGGCGCACGCAGAAGGTTGCGGAATGGCATCCGCGTAAACGTGTCGCCGGGGACACGCAGCCACCGGAGCCTCGGAGCCAGCCCTCCGCCGCGCGCCGCGCGATAGCCCGACTGGATCGCCCGGATGGGCGGGACGGAGACCGCCCTCCACACCGGCCAGGCAGTTGCCACGAAGGGGACAATGAACCCTGCCACTGCCACCGACGCGAAGACACCTGGCTGGAACCCGGTGTCCCAGTGCGGCAGCGGTTGAAGGTCTCGCAACACCGAGGCCATCAGCCCCCCGATGATCAGGCCCACGACGACGCCGAAGACAACGCCGAGCAGCGCGATCTCCGCGGCCACCAGCATTGGGCGCAGGGCGATCCGCCGGGGCCGAACGCCCAACACCATGGATAGACCGATTTCGCGGCGCTGTGCCTCTACTAACCGCGCAATGAGATTGAATGCCGCGACGACCGCCCCCGCGAACATCAGAAAAGCGAAGATGTCGTACACCTGCTGGTCGCCGTCGATATCGGCATTGTTTAAACGGTAGGCCGGGTCTTCCTCCCGGGTCGTCACGGTTGCACCGAGCTGCGGATACGATTCGTCGAGTGCTGACTCCAGCGCCGTCGCCGCCGACTCGCGGGAGTTCGCGTGGGCCAGGGTCAGCACCAGGTCGTTCACCTCGCCACTCCGCCCGGACAGCTGTTGCGCGGTCTCAAGCGATGTGAACACACCGGCGTAGTTTGCCTCGCTCAAGAGGCCTCCCCGCTCGCTCGTCACAATGAACATCTCAGGGGTGAGCGCCTGTCCCACGTACGCCAATTCCGTGCCTCCCGCGATCCGGAACGTTCCCCGCGGCGGGAGGTCGTAATACTTCGAAAAGCTGCGCTCGAGCATGGCCACCGGCTGGCCAGCGTCTCCTGCCTCGAGTGTGCGTCCCTCGGCCGCATATAGACCGGCAATCGCCGGCTGTCCCGTGCCCACGGACACGCCATAGAGAATGCCGGGCACGAGGATCGACTTAGCCTCCGTCGAAGCGTCCACCTGGATATCAAGGATCAAACGTTCTTCAGCGTTCGAAATATCCAGAACGCCGGAAGCCTGCACGGCCGCAAGGAGCGTGCCTTGGGGAGCCACTCCCCCGTCCGGTAGTTTCACCCGAAGGTCATACATGTTCAGTGCCTGGTAGGCGTCATCTGTGGAGATCCGGCGCCAGCGTGTGACACTCGAAAGGCCAGCGTAGCTCCCGGTACCAAGGCCGATGACCAGCGATATCGCCACTACCTGGAGCCATCGCGAACGAAGGTCGCGCCGCGACCAGCGGAATACCAGCCAGAGTGGATGCGGCCTACCAGTAGAGATCCGAAACACTGGCCTTCCCACCCTTCGGCGGCCCGTCGCCAACGATCCGGCCGCTGCTCAGTTCGACCACCCGGTCGGCAATGCGTGCAATCTCGCGGTTGTGGGTAACCACTACCACCACGCGGCCCGGCCCCGCCTGGTGCTGAAGCAGCTCCAGAATTCGGACTCCGGTGTGAAAATCGAGTTCGCCCGTCGGTTCGTCGGCCAGCAGGACTGGATTGCCGGTTGCAAGGGCGCGTGCGATGGCGACGCGTTGCTGCTCGCCCCCAGAGAGCTCCGAAGGAAACTGTCCCTTGCGCTCCCCGAGCCCCACGCTCTCAAGCACCTCGTCGGCGGCGGGTCCATCTTTTCGCTCTGAAGCGTCGATGGCGAACTGCACGTTTTCTCGTGCCGTCAGTCCGGGAAACAGGTTGAACCCCTGGAAGATGAAGCTCACGGTATGCCGTCGGATCGTGGAGAGTTCGCCTCGACTCGCTCTCGTGATATCGCGGCCAGCGACCTTCACCGTCCCACTTGTCGGGGTGTCCAGGGCGCCGATGATATTGAGCAGCGTGGTCTTTCCACTCCCGGAAGGTCCAAGGACTACCACGAACTCGCCCTCACTTATGGAAAGCGACGCATCGTCCAGGGCCTTCACCTGGGCATGGCCTTCGCCGTACGCTCGCGTGACGTGCTCGAGGTTGATCATCCGAAGCCTCTCCTGAGCGTCAAGGTACTTAGAGCGACCGGGTGCCGGGCAGGTCCATTCGTCTACGAATCTCCGGTCCAGCGAACAGGCGCCGAGTGCATGCGGGAGGCAGACGGGCAGCTGCCACAAACGTCCGTCGCTGCGCCAGTTGTTCGTTCGCAACGGGCCTGCAAGCGTCGGACCGCGCGACATGATCCCTCGCCTTAGAAGCGGCTCCACTGCCAGTAACGGCCGAGCGGAATGCGCAGGATGACGATGTCGTGCGGAGTGTTTTGCTGATCCCGGACGGCGTCGGTGATCGTGGCGCATTCGAGCCCGCCCAGGGCCTTGACCGCTTCGAGTGCCTCGTCCTGGATGCCGCGGATGAATTCACCCTGGACCGATTCGATTTCGGCGTCCCAGGCGATATCGATGAGTTCGCGCATCAAGGCGGTGCCGAGACCGCGTTCACGGTACGCCGGGTCAACAACGATGCGGATCTCGGCGTAGTGGCTGCGCGCATCGCCGCGGTGGCGAATGAGCAGGCCGTCGGCGCAGATGCGGTCGCCGTCGAAGGCAAGTAGCGGCAGCGCCCGGTCGTAGTCCAGGTCTTCGGCCCAGCGGTTGATGACGGTTTCGGAAACGACATCGTCCTTGAGGAAGTACCGCTCGTTGTCGGGGATGGTGAGGAAGAACGCGCGCAAGGGTCCCGCGTCTTCGCGAACCATGGGCCGAACTGAGACGCTCGTCCCCGATGACAGGGCGATCTGCCTGGGATAGGCGGTGAGCTTGTAGACGGCCATGGTGGTTCCTCCTTGGGGCAGCCTTCGAATTGCATATCAAGGCTATACCCCCTGCGAAGAGCCAAATACGGCCACCCGATCCCGCGGGGAGGACCGAACGTGCGGAATCCGTAAAGGAAGCAGTCGGACGCCCGATAAACCTTCCCGTTGAAGGCCGAATCTGGCCCGTGTGGTCACCCGTTCGATGGCCATCCGGACGGCGATCGAGGCCGACCTGGCTTCTACGGTAGAAACGGAGCCTCAAGGGCGAGTCCCGCCGCAGACGAGCACTTCGTCGCTCCGGTCGATACGCGCCGGTCGAGCTTCCTGGAGTTCGCCGGCACCACTCATCAAAGGAGTCCCCGGCTGTGAAAGTTCGAAACATGGCCCTGCTCGCCGGCGGGGCGGTCGCGTTGATGTTCGGGTTGGTTGCGTGCGGCGACGATGACGACGGCGGTGACAACGCACAGGCAACTGCAACCGCCACCACCGCCGTTACCCCGGCCGCCAGCACTACGGCGTCCAATGCCGCGAAGGACGCACTGCTCGAAAGCATCGACGAAGAGTACAAAGCCCACGCGACCTACCAGGCGGTGATCGACAAACTCGGGAACATCGCTCCGTTCTCGAACATCGTTACTGCGGAACAGAGTCATATCGACGCATGGAAAACCCTGCTCACGAGGTATGGGATAGCGATCCCCGCCGATCCTTACCTCGGCAAGGTGACCGCCCCGGCGACTAAGGCGGAGGCCTGCACCGCTGGTGTGTCGGCGGAAAAGGAAGACGTGGCCCTCTACGACCGGCTGATGAAGACGGTATCCGAGGCGGACATCCTGGCAGTGATGCAGCAGCAGCGGACGGTTTCGCAGGAGAACCACCTGCCGGCGTTCGAACGCTGCTAATTTCGGGGCGGCCGGGCTAGATGACGCCGGCCGCCTCGAGCCCTTCGAGTTCCGCTGCGGACATGCCAAGGAGTCCGCGATAGATCTCAGCGTTATGTTGGCCGATGGCCGGGGCCGGGTTATAGACCCGGCCCGGGGCATGCGAGAGGCGCGGGTACGGCGCCGGCGTGATGACAGGCCCGACGTGCGGGTCGTCGATGGTGACGAGGTCCTCGCGGGCCTCGAAGTGAGGGTCGGCGAAAATGTCGGCGATGCTGTTCACGGGCCCGTACGGCACGCGGTACTGGTCGAGGAGCGCATAGAGCGGCTTCGCTTCGAACCCCTTGACCCACTGGCGGATCATCTCGTGGAGCTCGGCCTCGTTTGCGAGCCTGGCCTCGTGGTCACAGAACTTCGGATCCTGGGGGAGCGCCGGCACGCCCATTGCATCGCAGAGACGCTGAAAGATTTGGGGGTTGAGCGCGAGGATGAGGACCCAGTGGCCGTCCTTCGTGAGAAATTGTTCGCCCGGTATCGACCACGAACGGACGTTGCCGCGCCTTTCTCGGATGATGCCCTCGCGGCTGTACTCGGCGGCCATCGGCCCTGAGTAGCGGAAGATGGATTCGTAAAGCGAGAGGTCGACGACCTGCGGTTCGTCGCAATCCGCGTTGTCGCGGTGGTAGACGGCGGCAAGGATCGCCAGCGCGCCGAACGTGCCGCTGACGTAATCGCCGAGCATGTAGCCGGGGTGGACTGGCGGCTGGTCCGGTTCGCCGGTGACATAGATGAGGCCGCCAATCGCCTGCCCGATGCGGTCGTAGGAAGTCCGGTCGCGGTAAGGTCCGGTCTGCCCGAACCCGGAGATGCGGACATAGATGAGCCGAGGGTTGGCTTCGTTCAGGTCATCGGGGCCAATGCCCCAGCGTTCGACCGTCCCCGGGGAGAAGTTCTCAACAATGGCATCGGCCGCGGCCACGAGGCGCTTCATCACCGGGACAGCCTCGGGGCGGTGGAGGTCGAGCGTGACGGACTTCTTGTTTCGCTGTTCGCCGGCACGGCTCGAATTCGTGTGCGCGGCGACATTGCCTTTCAGCGAAGGCATCTCGACCCGAATGACATCGGCGCCCATGTCGGCCAGGAGTGAGCTGACGAACGGGCCGGCCAGGACCTGCCCGGCATCGATGATGCGAAGGCCGGCGAGCAGGCGATCATGAGGTTGGGTCACAAGGGTTCCTCGGGCGAAAAGTAGCATCGAACATATCAGAGCGAATCCGCGTCTGACAGACGGAGTCTTCGTGGGAGCCCTCCGGAAATTTCGGCTATGCGAACGAACCACCGTTAGACTGACCGCCGGCGAACAATAAACGCGGAGGCGGCACACCTGGTGGGAAAAATGAACGATGAAGTAAATCAGCACTGGACGCTCGCCCGGCGGCCTCCGGAGGGCTGGCCGACGGACGGTGACTTCGCCTGGGGCGAATCGCCGATACCTGTTCCGGGCAAGAACCAGATGCTCACGCGGACGATCTACCTGTCGCTCGATCCGTACCAGTGGGGCCGGCGGCGAAGTGGGGTGGAGGCTGTCGGCGACGTTTGTCACGGGCGGACGGTCTCCCAGGTAATAGAGAGCAATCTCGAGGGCTACAAGGCGGGCGACTTCGTTTTCAACACCAACGGCTGGCAGCGCTACGGCCTTGCCGGCGAAGGCATTTCAGAGTTCGGGTACATGTTTACGCGGCGACTGGACCCCGCAAAAGCGCCGATCTCGACCGCGGTCGGTGTCCTGGGGATGCTGGGGCTGACGGCCTATTCCGGGCTGGTAGTGCAGTGCGACCCGAAACCGGGCGAAACGGTGGTGGTTTCCGCCGCCTCCGGCGGCGTGGGACAGATTGCGGGACAGATCGCGAAAATCCTCGGTTGCCGCGTGGTTGGAATTGCCGGAAGGCAGGAAAAGTGTGACTTCGTCACGCAAGACCTCGGGTTCGAGGCCTGCGTTTCACACCTGTCTCCGACCTTCGCAGAGGACTTACGGACTGCCTGCCCGGACGGCATCGACGTGTATTACGAAAATGTCGGCGGGGCAGTGTTCGAGGCCGTCCTGCCTCTGCTGAATCGAAAGTCTCGGATCACGGTCTGCGGGCTGGTCTCGCAAATGGGGCGAACAGACGGTGTGGATATCCGCGCGGCCTGGCGGGAGACAGGCCAGCCGGTCTTCGAAAGACAGGGGGTCCAGCACAAGGATCTCGCCGTCGGGCAGTTCGTAGCGGATTACCAGGAGCGGTTCCTGGAGCTGATGGCCGGATGGATTCGCGACGGCCTGGTGAAGTACCGCGAGGACATCTGGGACGGTCTCGAGCGGGCGCCGGAAGCGTTCAAGGCGATGTTGGCCGGGGGTAACTTCGGCAAGACCATCGTGGCCGTGAGCGAAGACCCGACACTGGACGCGGAGACACGGGCCCACCGGGCAGCGGGCAACGTCCTCGCGTAAGAGAGCGGCCCCTACGCGGCAACGGGTTTCGGGTCTTTCGTACCGAACGTGCAGGCGAGGCCGATCGCGGCGTAGGCCGAAACCAGCGTGAACGCGATGCGCCAGCCATCGAGGAAGGCGCCGCCGGCCTCGGGATTGTCGCCCACATCCCCGAGAGGGATGTCGAAGCCCTTGGCCACCATCACAGCGACGACCACTCCGGAGGCGATGGCCTGGCCGAAGACGTTGCCCACGTTTCGAACGAGATTGGTGAGGGCGGCAACCACACCGAGAGCCGACGCCGGTGACGCGCCGAGAATCATGCTGTTGTTCGGCACGTTGAAGAACCCCGAGCCGAGGCCCGCCACGAGCAGCAGTGCCATGACGAGTGGAATTGGCGTGTTGCGCCCGAGGAACGACATCGGCACCGCAGTGATGAGGACCATCGTCAGGCCGAGGATTGTGAACCGTCTTGGGCCGAAGCGGTCTGACAGGCGGCCGGCCGCCTGGGCTGAGATGCCCATCCCGAGCGAGGTCAGGAAGAGGACGCCGCCGGCGGCGCCCTCCGCGATGCCGCGAAAGCTGATCAGATAGATGGGCATCATAAAAAGAGTGGCGGTGGTGCCCATGAACCCGAACATTCGCGTGACGACCGCCAGGCTGAAGACGCGGTCGCGAAAGAGGCGGAGCTCGAGCATGGGGTTCGCGTAACGGAGTTCCCAGTAGACGAAAACCGCGCCGAGAACGACGACGGCCAGCAGGCTGCCCGCCTGGGCGGACGAGGTCCAACCAAATCGCAGCGGGTTGTTGATGGTTATGACGAGCAAGCTGATGGCAATCGACGAGATGATGGCCCCGCCCCAGTCGAATGGGAGGCGCTGCTTGCCCCGGTCCATCCGCATCTTGTGCTCGTCGAGGATGATGTAACCGGCGATGAAGGCGATGACGATCGGCACGACGAGGATAAGGAAGAGCGCCTCCCACGGAAGGATCTGCAGCACTAATCCGCCGACAATCGGGCCGGAGACGCCGCCGATGGCAACAGCACTGGTCTGGCTGCCGATGGCCATTCCGCGCTCCTCCGGCGGGAAGACCGAGACAACCATCGCCGTCCCGACCGACTGACCCATCGCGTTGCCCGCGGCCATCACCACGCGTGCCGCAATCAGAATCCAGAAGACCGGCGAAACGGCGATGAAGATGCAGCCGATGGCGAAGAGCGCCAGGCCGACCAGGTGGATCCGCTTCCAGCCGACCATGTCGGCGAGCCGGCCCATCGGCATCATGAGGGCGCTGATGGTGAGCGCCTGCGCGATGACGACCCACGAGACCGCCCGGAGCGTGATCCCGAAATCATCAGCGATGGCGGAGAGCGCGACGAAGACCATCGACTGGCTCATGACCATCGTCACGAAGGAGATGCCGATGGCGCTGAAGGCGAGCCACTTGTGGGAACTGTCGTAGTCGCGCGCTTCCGCAGCCGGCGACGAAGCGGCGGCGGGTGCGCTCATTGGCGGATGCTGTCGCGGGCGGAAGGATTTCGGCGGTGAGTCACCGGCTGGATTCTACGCTCAAGCCACGCCCCGCGAGCCAACTCCGTGGCCGTTGACGCGTGCGGCGATAATGCCGGCAAGCAACGTGATTGATATCCCGAGGCGGAGGATGCGATGGCTTCGAAAAGCGAAGAACTGTTCCGCGGGAACCTCGACAAGCTGCAGCCCAAGCTGCGGATGATCGCGAACGGCAGCGACCAGGTGAATGCCGTCCGCGCGGAGCTTTCGGCAGCGCTGCGGGTTGAGAGCGAAGAACTGCTGAAAGAGACCGGGCAATGCCGGGGCGCGGGCGCCGTCCCGATCGAGCGAAAGCAGATGCCGAAGTCGGTGAAGCGGGGTTCGCTGCCGGAACTGCCGCACCAGGTCTCGGTCAATGTGTTCGTACAGTTGGAGGACCCGGCGGCCCGCCCGGGCGATTTCGTTTCGGATGAGGACGCACAACGCCGGGACCTCATCATCGCGACCGTTAACCCGCGCGAGATCCCGCGGCTGCTGGACCACCCCGACGTTTCCTGGGTGGAGGTCGGCGAATCACTCAAGCAACCGACGCCGAAGGTGGGCAGTGCGAGCGTGCGCGCACCGTCAGTGACCGAGCGGCGGTTCGGGACCGTTTCGGCGACCCCGAATGTCCTGATCGGGATCATCGATGTCGAAGGTTTCGATTTTTCTCACCGGGATTTCCTCGATGCGGATGGCAACACGCGCTGGGCGGCGATCTGGGACCAGGCCGGCGACGCTCGTCCCGCTCCCAACCGGAACCCGGCGCACCGCTACGGCGCCGAGTTCACACGCGAACACCTGAACGCGGCAATCAAGGCGGCGCCGGGGCTGGGCGTGAGCGCATGGGAGGTCGAAAAGCAGTCCCAGACGGCGGAAGGCTCACACGGAACCCACGTCGCGAGCATTGCGGCCGGGAACCTGGGAGTGTGCCGCAACGCCGTGCTTGCGGGGGTGCTCATTGGGCTCGCCCCAGGCGACGAGGACCGCCGCAAAAGTTTCTACGACTCGACGCGGCTGGCGCACGCAGTTGACTACCTGCTGGAACTTGGCCAGAGCATGAAGCTCCCGGTCGCAATCAACGTCAGTCTCGGTACGAACGGCCATGCGCATGATGGCAGCGCCCCGGTTTCGCGGTGGATAGACGCGGCCATGACGACTCCGGGCCGGGCCATCTGCGTCGCCGCGGGGAATGCCGGGCAGGAACGTGCCGAGACACCGGACGACATCGGGTTCATCGTCGGGAGGATTCACACCAGCGGGAGGATCCCGGCTCGCGATCTCGTAACGGACATCGACTGGGTGGTCGCCGGGAACGGCCTCATGGACATCTCCGAAAACGAGCTAGAGCTCTGGTACGGGCCGCAGGACCGCTTCGCCGTATCGGTGAGACCACCGGGCGAGGAATGGACGGAGATCATCCATCCGCGCGAGTTCATCGAGAACCGGCAACTCAAGGACGGGTCATTCCTGAGTATCTACAACGAGCTCTACCACCCCGCCAACGGCTCCAATTACATCTCCATCTTCCTGAGCCCGCTGCTGAGCACGCAGGGCATTGTCGGCGTGAGGTCGGGTCAGTGGACCGTGCGACTTCACGGCGTGGAGGTTCGCGACGGTAGATTCCACGCGTGGATCGAGCGCGATGACCCGGTGCGCATGGGCGTCACGGGAAACCGCGAGGCATGGCGCTTTCCTTCTTTCTTCTCCGAGCGTTCGAATGTCGACTCGTCTTCCGTGACGTCGCTGGCGTGCGGGCAGCGCATCATCTCAGTCGGCAACCTCGATTCGGAACGCGCCCGAATCAACATCACGAGCAGCCAGGGCCCGACCCGCGATGGTCGTTCGAAGCCCGACGTGGCTGCGCCCGGGACGAATATCGTTGCGGCGCGCGGATTCAGCCGGGAGCCGGATAAGCAATGGGTTTCGATGAGCGGCACGAGCATGGCGAGCCCACATGTCACCGGTGTGGTCGGATTGATGCTCGGTCAGCAGCCGCGGCTGACCGCGGCCCAGATTGAAGGCATCATCCGGCGGACGGCGCGGCCGTTGCCCGGCGCCGACTTCAACTGGGTGAACGATGCTGGCTACGGACAGATTGACCCGAAGGCCTGCCTCGATGAGGTCGACATGCTGTTCAAGCGGAAGGACCGAACCGGATGAAGCTCAAGGTGTTCCGCTCGGAGAAGGGCGATTGCCTGCTGCTCACAAGCCGGACCAACCGGCGGATGCTCATCGATGGGGGTATGAGCACTTCGTATTCGAAGCATGTCGCACCCGAACTCGGCGCCCTCCAGGCGGCCGGGAAGAAGCTGGACCTCGTTTACGTTTCACACATCGACCAGGACCATATCTCAGGCGTGCTGCAACTCCTGGACGACGAGGCCGCGTGGCGAGTCCACGAATTCCAGCTGGCCAACGGCAACCCGAACCATCCAGCACCGGAAAATCCCCGCCCGCCGCAGGTTGGTGGCATCTGGCACAACGCGTTTCATGAGCAAGTCGGGAAGAATTCGGGCGCGATAGAGAGCGCGCTCGCGGCGTCGGCGTCGTTGCTTAGTTCGGCAGATGCTCCGGAGTTGCAGGCACTGGGAGCGGCCCAGGCAGAACTGACGCAGAGCATCCCGGAAGCGATCAAGGTGTCGCGTCGAGTCGGCGACAGGCAGTTGAACATCCCCCTCAACAAGCAGGTCGGCGGCAAGCTCGTCACAGTCGAGGGTGTGGACAAGGCAGTGTCACTCGGCTCGACAAAGCTTGAGGTGATCGGACCGTTCGGCGCCGACCTGACGAAACTCCGCACGGAGTGGAACGCCTGGCTGGATTCGCATGGAGCGGCAATCGCCGGCATCGAGGCACGGGCCCAGGAAGACGAGGCGACGCTGGGGACGAGTGAGCTGGCGTGGCCTGCGAGCCACTTCGTGGCGCTTGGGAACGCGCTCGGGATGCGTTCGAAAGTAACGACGCCCAATCTGGCCTCGATCATGTTGCTCGCAACCGAGGGCAAGAAACGGGTGCTGCTAACCGGCGATGGCCACTGCGACGACATCATCAAAGGGCTGGAGAAGCGCGGGGCGCTTGATGCGGACGGCAAGCTGCACGTCGAGGTCTTGAAGGTCCAGCACCACGGATCGGAGAACAACATCGACCAGGGGTTCTGCGATGCGATTACGGCCAACCAGTACATCTTCTGCGGCAACGGCCAGCACGAGAACCCGGACCTCGCGGTGGTCCGCCTGATCGTCGAGCGGCGGCTTGCCGGGGGAGATACGAAGCCGTTCAGGTTCTGGTTCAACTGCCATCATTCGGTTGCGGAACGCAGCGAAGGAGCGGCCCACATGAAGAAGGTGGAGACGCTGGTGGAGGAGCTCGCTGCGAGTGCCAACGGCAGGCTTTCGGCCGAGTACCTCACCGGATCGTCGTTCGAAGTGCCGGTCTAGAGGGTTGCGTTCGGGGGTCGATCCGCGTACGAAAGCAGCACTCAGCACCTTTGAGGTGGACGCGTGGACTTCAGCATTCCCGACGACATCACGGCTCTACTCAAGCAGCTCGACCAGTTCATCGAGGACGAAATCAAGCCGCTCGAACAGCAGGACGACAACATCCGGTTCTTCGACCACCGGCGCGAATATGCGCGGACCGACTACGAGAACGGTGGCGTCCCAAGGAAAGACTGGGAGGAACTGCTCGCCGAGATGCGGCGCCGCGCCGACCGTGCGGGATTCCTGCGCTATGCGCTGCCAGAGCGGTACGGCGGCAAGGGCGGTTCGAACCTGGCGATGGCGATCATCCGGGAGCACCTGGCAGCGAAGGGCCTCGGGCTGCACAACGATCTGCAGAACGAATCCTCAATAGTCGGCAACTTCCCGACGGTGAAAATGTGGGAGGACTACGGCAGCGAGGCGCAGAAGAAACAGTTCCTCGCCGGCATGTTCACTGGCGAGACACGCGTTGCCTTCGGACTGACGGAGCCGGACCACGGGAGCGACGCCAGTTGGCTCGAAACGCGCGCCATCCGTGATGGCGACGACTGGGTGATTAACGGGCAGAAGCGCTTCAACAGCGGCCTGCATAACGCCACCCACGACCTTATCTTCGCGCGGACTTCGGGCGAAGAAGGGAAGCCCAAAGGCATCAGTTGTTTTGTTGTGCCGGTGAAGTCGGAAGGCTTTTCGGTGGACTTCATGTGGTGGACCTTCAACATGCCGACGGACCACGCGGAGGTCACGCTCAAGGATGTGCGCGTGCCGGCCGATGCGATGCTCGGCGAAGAGGGCGACGGGCTCGCCCTGGCGAACACGTTCACGCACGAGAATCGCATCCGCCAGGCGGCTTCCGGCGTTGGCGCGGCGCAGTACTGCATCAACGAATCGGTGAAATATGCGAACCAGCGCGTGACCTTCGGGCAGCCGCTCTCCACGCGCCAGGCAATCCAGTGGCCGCTGGCGGAACTGCAGACGGAGTGCGAGATGGTCCGCAACCTCGTCTACAAGACGGCGTGGGAACTGGATTCGAAGCACCACATGGAGATCAGCGACAAAGTCGCGATGTGCAACTACCGGGCCAACCGGCTGGTGTGCGATGCAGCCGACCAGGCGATCCAGGTGCACGGTGGCATCGGCTACACGCGGCACATGCCCTTCGAACACATCTACCGCCATCACCGGCGCTACCGGATCACGGAAGGGTCCGAGGAGATCCAGATTCGGCGCGTGGCCCAGGTGATGTTCGGCTATGGCCGGCCGAAGAGGTGAATCGGGCAAACACGTCACTTGAGTGGCGTGTTAGCATCAGCCGACGGCGCATGACGCAGAAGTGGGGGAGTGATTGCCGTACCAGTTGCATGAGCGACGGGACTACGTCGAGGTTGAAGTCGACGGCGTGCTCGATTCGGTCAGCCAGTGCATCCGCGAGCTTTCGACGCGGGCGAAAAGCAAGAACGTGCTCTTGAACCTGGAGCATGTGACCTCGGTGAACGGCGATACCTATGCGCTCGCGGGGCACCTCCAGGAGATCGTCCTGAAGGGCTTCCGGCTGGCGTTCTACGCACCGCGGCCGGCGCTGTTCGGGGTGAGCCGCCAGGCGCTCCAGCTTGGAAATGTAGAAGAGGGTTCGGCCGCCAGCGTGTTCACCGCGATTGACGCCGCCCGCGAGTGGCTCCTCTCGGCCTGAACCGCACCAGCTTCACATGATCGATGCGAAATGCAGCGCGGTATTGGCGAAAGCGTAACGAGTACGTTACGCTTCTTGCATGTCGACTGCCGCAGCTCTCGCGGACCCCGTACGCGTCGAGATCCTGTCGCTCCTCCGAACGGGCCCATTAACCGCGGGAGGAATCGCCGGGCATTTCTCGATCTCCCGGCCCGCGATCAGCCGCCATCTCCGCGTGCTGCGCGATGCTGGTCTCGTGCTCGACGAGCGTGCTGGCCGGGAGCGGTATTACCGGTTGGAAACGGCGCCGCTGCGCGAACTCGCAGCCTGGCTCCAGCAGTTCCTCAGCGGCGTCAGTTGGGAAACCCGCCTGGATGCCCTCGAAACAGAAGTCTGGCGCACCAGTAGAGACCGACGCGCCACGCGCAAGGAGCACACCGCATGAAACCACGTCCAAATGGCGTCATCCTCCGAACCACCGAGGGGCTCGACCTCGTGATCACTCGCCAAATCGTGGCGCCGATTGAAGACGTCTGGGCAAGTATCACCGAGCCGGAGCGGTCGGCTCGCTGGTTCGGGGCATGGCGCGGGACGGCCCGGCCGGGAGCGACCATCGAGCTGCAGATGGCGTTCGAAGAGGGCCAGCCGTGGTTCGAAGCCCGCATCGACGCCTGCGAACCTCCGAAGCATCTCGCGATCACCCAACTGAGCGGCGGCCAGGAGTGGAGCCTCGAGGTGACCCTCACGCACAACCAGGGCGTGACCGAGCTGCGGTTCGTGCAGCACCAGCTCCCTGCGGACCAGGCGGGTGCGGTAGGCCCTGGCTGGGAGTACTACCTGGACATGCTCGTGGCCTCGCGCGAGGGGGACGAGCTACCGAATTTTGATGACTACTATCCGTCGCATCAGGATTACTACGAGCGGCAACTGCCCAGGGCTTAGAAGCGCACCAGCTTCACGTGGTAGATGCCGTCGATCGCTTCGATGGCGGCGAGCTGTTCTTCGGTCGGGCCTTCATCCACAGAGATGAGCATGATCGCACGGCCACGGCGTCCGCGACGACCCACCTGCATCGACTGGATGTTGATATCGAACTCGCCGAGGAGCGAGCCAACGCGGCCAATCATGCCCGGGCGGTCTTCGTTATCGCAGGCGAGCAAGAACGTTCCGGGTTCGGGAGCCAGGTCGATATCCAGGTCCTTGAGGATGACGATGTGGGACTGGCCGTGCTCGATCGTGGCTCCAACGGTGACTTCCTCGTCGCTGGTGACGAGCTTGAGGTGGATCAGGTTGTTGAAGACTTCGTGCGACGTGCGCTTGCTCTCGGCAATGTCCCAACCCCGGGACTGGGCGATGAGATTGGCATTCACGATGTTCACGGTCTCGTCGCTAATTGGCTTGAGCAGGCCGCGAATGACCGAGGCTTTGAGCGGCGTCGTGTCGTACTCGGCGATCTCGCCGAGGTACTCGAGTTCGATCGACATGAGCTTGCCAGTGACCAGCTGGGTGGCGACGGTGCCGATGGCCTCGGCGGCCGCCATGTACGGGCCAACGACCTTCAGGGTTTCGGGGGCGAGCATTGGCGCATTGACCGCGTAGCGAGCCGGACGGCCAGCGAGGATATCGACGATCTGTTCCGCCACGTCGACGGCGACGCGTTCCTGCGCCTCGGCGGTGGAGGCGCCGAGGTGGGGAGTGGTGATGATGCGCGGGTCTCCGAGGAGCGGATTGTTCGGGTCGATAGGCTCGGCGGTGTAAACATCGACGGCGGCGCCGATGACTTTTCCCGATTGGACCGCCGCCGCGAGCGCTGCTTCGTCGATGATGCCGCCGCGCGCGACGTTCAGGAGCCGGACGCCGTCCTTCATGCGGGCGAATTGCTCGGTCGAAATCATCCCCTTTGTCGCGGCGGTCATCGGGACATGGACCGTGATGAAATCGGAGATGGAGATGAGCGTCTCGAAATCGACCGGTTCGGCGCCGAGACTGCGCGTGCGCTCTTCGGCAACGTACGGGTCGTGGGCGAGGACGCGCATGTCGAGACCGAGCCCGCGGCGCGCCACTTCGGAGCCAATGGGACCAAGCCCGATGACGCCGAGCGTCTTCCCGCGAACTTCGGTGCCGACGTAGGTCTTCCGATCCCATTTGCCGGCGCGCATGGAGGCATCGGCCTGGGGAATGTGGCGAGCCAGCGCAAGGAGGAGGGCGACGGTGTGTTCCGCGGCCGCGATGGTGTTGCCCTGGGGAGCATTGACAACGATGACGCCGCGCTCCGTGGCAGCCTGAAGGTCGATGTTGTCGACGCCGACGCCGGCGCGGCCGATGACCTGGAGGCGTGAGGCAGCCTCGATGATGGGTCGGGTGACCTTGGTTTCGCTTCGGACCACGAGGGCGTCGTAGTTATCGATAGAAGCGATCAGAGAGTCCTGAGCCTGCCCGGTCTTGACGTCGACATCGCCGATGGCGCGAAGGAGTTCGATGCCTTCGGGGGCGACAGGGTCGGCGATGAGGATGCGGGGACGGCGAGTTTCGGGCATGGCGGGCTTGTTCTCCTGGAGGGTGGCGAGCGCGAGTTCAACGGTCGCGGGGATGCGGACGCGCCCGGCTTCCCAGCGGCTAATCGTGGCCTGATCGACACCGAGGACGGACGCGATTGCCGATTGTGAGAGGCCGAGTGACGTGCGGGCGGCACTGAACTGAGTGGCGTCCATGTGCCATGCAGTATGCATGAACGAAGAGAGCCATGCAATATGCATGGCTCTCACAAGTGTCAAGGGAGCTGGAAAGTGCTCAGGCGGTGATCTTCGCCTCGGCGAGCACTTTCTCGACGACATCGAGCGCTTCGGCGACATCGGACTTCTGGAACCAGCCGAGATGGCCGACCCGGAAGATCTTGCCTTCGAGCTTGCCCTGGCCACCGCCAAGGACGACGCCGAACTCTTCGCGGGCGCGCTTGCTGAGCGCCTTGGCATCCACGCCTTCGGGCCACCAGACGGCAGTGACGGTGTTCGAGGCGAACTGCTCGTTCACCGGCACAAGCTTCAGGCCCATGCTCTTCACGCGATCGCGGGTGTACTGGGCGACGTCCTCGTGGCGGGTGAAGATCCCTTCGAGGCCCTCGGCGCGGAGGAGTTCGAACGCCTTGTCCATGGAGAAGTAAATCGACATGGCCGGGGTCCACGGGTTCTGGAGCTTCGCGAGCGAATCGCGAGTCTTGGCGGCATCGAAGTAGAAGCGGGGCATCTTCGCTTCGGCGTTCGCGGCCCAGGCGCGCTCGCTGAAGTACACGAAGGCGAGACCGGGCGGGACCATCCAGCCCTTCTGGCTGCCGCTCACCACCACGTCGAGGTCCCAGCGCTCCACGGGGCAGGGAATCGAGCTCATGCTGCTCACCGCGTCCACGATGATGAGGCGGTCGCGCTTGCGAACTTCCTTGGCGATGGCTTCGAGCGGGTTGGTCACGCCGGTCGAGGTCTCGTTGTGGGTGACCAACACCGCCTTGATGGTCGCGTCGTCGTCGAGCATCTTGCCGATGACGGTGGCGTCGGCGGCTTCGCCCCATTCGAGGGCATAGCTCACGACATCCGCGCCGTAGGTCTTCGCGATGCTCTTGAGGCGGTCGCCGAACGAGCCAATCGAGACCGAGAGGACGCGGTCGCCGGGGCTGAGCGTGTTCACGACGGCGACTTCGAGGCCACCGGTGCCCGAGGTGGTGAAGGACAGGACATCAGTCGAGCTGCCGAAAACCCAGTTGAGGCCGTCGGTGACACGGCGCAGGACCTGGGCGAACTCGGGGCCGCGATGGTTCATCATCTGGGCGGCACCCGCCATAAGTACATCTTCCGGGCACGGCGTGGGGCCGGGGATCCGCAGGTTCACAGTAAGCTCCGAATAGTGGGTGAACTTATCGTGGGTGGTTATTCAAGCGTGGTCAATCAGACATGGCCCCGAGGTTATGTATGAACAATCGATAGCCGGATTCGGCGCGTCGATAAGGGGACAGCGGGTACACTCCACTCCATGACTGAAGACGCCCGCCGCAGCCTCCCTTCCGTGGACGCGGTCCTGCGGGCGCTCGGCCCGCAAGACGAGCCCGCCGAACTCGTGACTGGCGCGGTGAGAGCGGTGCTTCAGCGGCTCAGGTCAGGCGGACCCGGCACGCCTGCGCATGTCGATGCGATCGCCGACCTGGTGCGTGCCGAGCTGGCGGCGTTGCGAGCGCCTTCCCTCAGGCGGGTCATCAACGCCTCGGGAGTAATTCTGCAGACGAACCTCGGCCGCGCACCTCTGAGCGAACCGGCGTTGGCGGCGATGGCGAGCATTGCCGCCGCTTCGAACCTCGAGTACGACCTCGACGCGGGCGCACGCGGAAGCCGCCACGACCACGTCCGGGAACTCATCCGGCGGACCACCGGAGCAGCGGACGGCATCGCCGTGAACAACAACGCGGCAGCGTTGTTGATGGTGCTGCAGACGTTCGCCGCCGGGCGCGAGGTTATCGTCTCGCGAGGCCAGGCCGTGGAAATTGGCGGCGGCTTCCGCATTCCCGACGTCCTTCGCCAGAGCGGCGCACGGCTGGTTGAGGTGGGGACCACCAACCGGACCTACGCACGCGATTACGAGGCAGCGATCACGCCTGAGACCGCCGCTATCCTGCGAGTGCATACGTCGAACTTCCAGGTGGTGGGGTTCACCACGGAACCGACGCTCAACGAGCTTTCGGGAGTGGCGAAGCGGCACGACGTGCTGCTTTTCGATGATCTCGGCAGCGGCTGCCTGGTGAACACGGAAGACTACGGGCTCGCGCACGAACCCACGGTTCAGGAGAGCGTCGGCGACGGCGCCGACCTGGCGATGTTCAGCGGAGACAAGCTCATTGGGGGCCCGCAGGCAGGGATTATCTGTGGCCGAGCGGACCTCATCGAGACGCTGCGGCGGCATCCGCTGGCGAGGGCGCTGCGGCTGGACAAGTTTGCGATCGCCGGGCTGAACGCCACGTTGCTCTCGTACGTCCTGGGCCGTGAAGACGCCGAGATTCCGATCTGGAGAATGTTACGGCTCGAATCGGCGGCAATACGCCGGCGCGCCCGCAAATGGGCCGGCGCCGCCGGAGAAGCGGCCTCCGTGAGGCAGGCGACGACGATGGTCGGTGGCGGTTCGCTGCCGGGGCAGGGCGTAGCCACGTGGTGTGCCGAGCTGCGGTCCCCGGCGGGCGCCGAAGAACTGGCGAAACGGCTGCGAGAAGCAACCGTGCCAGTGGTTGGTCGAATCGAGCGGGACGCTGTGTTGCTGGATCCGCGAACTGTCGCTCCGCGGGACGATGAACTGGTGACTCGGGCAATTACGAGTGCGTTAAGAGCGTAGCTGGAATCGTCAAACGCCGTGCGATTCATCACGCCATCAGATTGACCCCATCACTCGTCGAGGGCTATAGTCCGTCGAAAGTTACGGATTTCACAACCCCGCTATGAGCCTGGAAATCCCTGAAGTCGTTATCAACCGTCTCCCGGTTTATGCGCGAGCATTGACCGAACTATCGATGCGCGGAGAGACGGTGGTTAGTTCCCAGGCACTTGGCGAATTACTGGACGTAACACCCGCTCAAATCAGAAAAGACCTCAGCTATTTCGGACGATTTGGAAAGCAGGGGCGCGGCTACAACGTTAACAGCTTGCTCACGAAACTCCGCGAAATTCTCGGAATCGACCGGCAGTGGAGACTGATCCTGGTTGGCGTGGGACGACTCGGCCAGGCCATCGCTGAATATGGCGGGTTCGGTCCCCAGGGGTTCGAAATCGTGGCGGCGTTCGATGCGAGCGAGAGCGTGGTTGGGCGGGAGATCGGCGGAGTGCAGGTCAAGCAGATCGACGAGCTCGAGCCCTTTCTCGGGACCACGCGGGTCGATATCGGCATCGTCGCTGTGCCGGCCGCCGATGCGCAGTCGGTAGTCGACAAGCTGGTGGCGGCGGGCATCCGGGCGATCCTCAACTATGCGCCAATCACTGCCCACGTTCCGCGAGACATCTCGATCCGCCACATCGACCCTGTGCTGGCAATGCAAAGCATGACCTTCTACATCAAGCGCGGGGAGCCGGGCGCGAAGTAGGTCAGCGGGCCGGGAGGGCGAACCGCTGGAGGTCGGCGCCGACGGTGATCTTGCCGCGGTAGTTCTGGGCGATGTCGCGTTCCATGTTGGTGGTGTCGGGCGGGCCGATGACGTGATTCAGGACCAGGTGGGGCGTATCGGCGAGGGCTGCGATCGGTCCAAGGTCCTCGGAGAGGGTGTGGTACCCGATGACGCCGGTGCGAGCGCGGTACAGCGGCGAGTCCGTACCAAATCGTTCGGAGACCGTGCGGAGCTGGGTGCGGGCCATGGTCGAGTCGTAGACCTCGTGCAGGAGCAGGTCGACGCCGTGAGACGCCTTGGCGAGAGATTCGAGCGGGCGTGTGTCGCCCGAAAAGGCGACGGAGCCGGATTCAGTGTCGAGGCGAACGCCGAAGGCCTGGTCCACCGGGTTGTGGTCGACGCGGAACGGCGTGATGCGGAAGTCGGCGTCTTCAACAGGCGCGTTCTCAGTGAACTCATGAATGCCCGGCAATTGCCAGTGGTGGTTCAGGCGGTCGAGAGAGTTCCGGACGCGGATGTCGTATTCGAAGGTGTGGACGAGGCGGCGGAGCATCTCGGCCGTGCCGGGAGGACCGAAGACCTGTGGAGGCGCATCCCACCAGTCCATGATCCAGCCAGTCCAGAGCAAGTCGGGCAGGCCCATGATGTGGTCGGAGTGGAGATGGGTAAGGAAGATATGGGTGAGGGCGGGAGGGGCACCCGGTGGGCGGCGGGTGGGCTGCCCGGCTTCGAGCAGGCGGTGGACGACTCCGCTGCCGGCATCGACGAGGATGCGCGCATCGCCGGCTTCGACCAGGGTCGCCGGGCCGCGACGCTCCAGCATCGGGATCGGCGTGCCGGTGCCGAGGAGGGTTAGGCGCATTCGCGGCACTATACGGCAGCCGATTGCGTAGAGTGGGCCGCATGAACGACTACGCGACGCAGGTACTCGCACGGCTGCAGGATGCGTTCGAACCAGAGCGCGACGCAGAGCGGGCCATGGCGATGTCCGCCTACATGCGCGGAAAATTCCCGTACCTCGGAATCCCGAGTCCGCGGCGGAGCGCCTTGCAGCGGAACGCGCTCGAAGCCCTGCGCAAGCCCAATCCGGCCGAGGTTACCGCTACGGTGACCGCGCTATGGGAGTTGCCCGAGCGCGAGTACCAGTACGCAGCCTGCGACATCCTCGGGCGCAATTTGCGGGTGCTCAACGAATCCTTCCTCCCGGTCGCGCGCCGTTTGATCGAGACGAAGTCGTGGTGGGACACCGTCGATACGCTGGCTTCGAACACTGTTGGCGGCCTGGTCAGGGCCTATCCCGAACTCGCCGTGGAAATGGACCAATGGGTGGCCGACGAGAACCTCTGGGTCGCGAGGACGGCAATCCTGCACCAGCTGAAATTCAAGGATCGGACCGACTCCGAGCGTCTCCTTCGCTACTGCGCGCTGCGGGCGGCCGACACCAACTTCTTTATCCGCAAGGCCATCGGCTGGGCATTGCGACAGTATTCCAGGACCGACCCTGAGGCCGTCCGTGCGTTCGTCGCGGCGCACGAAGCCGAACTTTCCGGGCTTTCGAAACGCGAGGCGCTGCTGACGCTCAACGGCGGGCGCAAGGGGAAGCGAGCGGCAGGTTAGCGGAGTTCGGGGCCGGGGAAGAGCCCAACCAGGTTCTCTTCTTCCGTTGGCAGGGAGCGCTTAATGACGTCGAGGTGGTCCAGCGCAATGCCGGCGCCGATGGCAACACACTCGAGTGGGTTGTCGGCCACGTAGCAGGGGACTCCAGTCTCCTGCGTCAGCAGTTCATCCATGTGGCGAAGGAGTGCGCCGCCGCCCGTCAGGACTATTCCGCGGTCGATGACGTCAGAGGCCAGTTCGGGCGGGGTTTTTTCGAGGACGGCGCGGACGGTCTGGACGATGGTCCCGAGGCAGTCCTGGATGGCCTGGGCGACTTCAACGCTGTTCAGGGAGATGGTCTTCGGCAGGCCGCTGAGCTGGTCGCGGCCGCGCACCTGGGTGGCGAGGCCCTCATCCACGGGGAGGGCACTGCCAACCGCGATCTTGATCTCCTCCGCGGTCTTCTCGCCGATGATGAGGTTATGGCGGCGGCGGACGTACGCCATGATGGCCTCGTCGATGCGGTCGCCGGCCATACGGACTGACTCGCTGACGACGATGCCGTAGAGCGAAATCACGGCGGCTTCCGCGCGGCCTCCGCCGATGTTGACGACCATATTCCCGCGCGCTGTGCCGATGGGGATGCGGGCGCCGATGGCTGCGGCAAGCGGCTCGGGCACGAGGTGCGCGGGCTTGCGGGCGCCCGCCTGTTCCGAGGCATCGCGGACGGCGCGCTGTTCCACGCTGGTGACGCCAGCCGGAACGGTGACCATCACTTCGGGCCGGATAAGGTTGAAGCGGCCGGTGATGACGCCGATGAAGTAGCGCAGCATGGCCTCGGTGGTGAGGTAATCGGCGATCACGCCGTCGCGCATGGGGCGGATGACGCTAATTGAGCCCGGCGTGCGGCCCTGCATGGCGCGGGCTTCGTTGCCCACGGCCACGATGGCGTTGTCACGATTATGTCGCGCAACCACTGAGGGCTCGTTCACTACGATGCCGTGGCCCTTCACGTACACGAGGATGTTTGCCGTGCCGAGGTCGATGCCGGCGCGCTTCGGGGTCAGAAATTCCATCGCCATATCAGTTGCGTTCCACTTCCACACCAAGTCCCCGGAGTTTCTCCGTGAGACGTTCGTACCCCCGATCGAGATGGTAGATGTCGTCGATGACCGTAGTGCCCTGGGCGACCAATGCGGCAAGCAGGACGGCGGCGCCCGCGCGGACATCGAGCGCCCTGACGCGGGTTCCGTGGAGCGGTGTAGGTCCCGAAACGATTGCGGATGAACCCGTACTCACGATTTCCGCACCCATCTTTCGGAGTTCGCTCACGTAGAGCATGCGGTTATCGAAGACACGTTCGTGAATTATGGAAACACCATTTGCCTGCGTAAGCAACGCGGCCATCGGTGCGTGAAGGTCGGTGGCGAGGCCGGGATAGGGCAAAGCCTGGAAACTGATCGCGCGGATCGGCCCATCGCAACGGACGCGGATTGAGGACTCGTTCTCTTCTATGTCGGCGCTGGCCGCACGAAGCTTCGTGAGCAGGGCATCGAGCACGCCCGTCGGGACATCGCGTAATTCGACGTCGCCGCCGGTCATCACCGCCGCGATGGCGAACGTCCCGGTCTCTATGCGGTCGGGCATTATGCGGCTGGTAGTGCCGTGGAGCCGTTCCACGCCGTCGAGCTCGAGGATCTGGCTGCCGATACCGGAGATGCGAGCACCCATCTGGTTGAGCAACAGGGCCAGGCCCTGGACTTCGGGTTCGGTGGCCGCGTTCACGATGGTGGTGTGCCCGCGAGCGAGGGCAGCGGCCATCATCACGTTCTGCGTTCCCGAAACGGAGGGGTAGTCCATGAAGACGCGTGCGCCGCGGAGGCCTTCCGGGGCGGAGGTGACGAAGCGCTCCCCTTCGCGGGTAACCTTCGCGCCCATGGCTTCGAAGCCGGAAAGGTGGACATCGATCGGGCGCTGGCCGATGACATCGCCGCCCGGCGGCGCGGACGACGCATAGCCATGGCGCCCGACGAGCGGCCCCATCACCTGGAAGGAGGCGCGGTTCTCGCTAATGAGGTCCGACGGGGCTTCAAACGTGTTCACGTTCCGGCAGTTCAATCGCAGCGCGCCGTTGGGCAGGCGATCGACGATTGCACCGAGGCTGGAAAGGAGGGCGCCAAGCGACTCGACATCGCTGATATCGGGCACATTTTCGAGGATGAGGTCCTCGTCCGTGAGGAGCGCGGCACACATCGCAGCGAGCGCGTGATTCTTTGCCCCGGAAATGTCGACGGATCCCCGAAGCGTCGCGCCGCCCTGAACTACGTACTTTCCACCGCGGACACGCGTTGTCATCTCTGGACTCAGTCTATGGCGTGGACTGCAATGGGGCGAACAGGTGACAGGGGGTGCTCGGAAGTTCGGGGCGCGGCCGTTAGACTGCGGGCGCGCGGCGAAAGGTGACAAAGGCATGGTTTCGGACACGGCGGCTCGGCTCGGGGCGCAAATCGAATCCCGGCACGAACGTTTCCACGCGGTTGTAGGTCAGCTACCGCCCGAAGCTTTCGATGCGACCACGTCCGCAGGCTGGACCGTGAAAGAGATGCTGGGGCACGTCGCCTTCTGGGATGAGGCGGTATTCGGGTTCATGACTTCAGTGCTGCGACAGTTGCCATTGCCTCCCGATTGGAGCTTCGGGAGTGGCTACCGGCCGGCCGCGGACGGCACGTGGCCACACTTCGATGTCCACAACGCGAGGGAGGCCGAGTGGGCACGCGAACAGTCAGCAGAGACGGTCCGAACCAGGCTTTCAGCGGCGCACCACACGATGCTCGATGCGGTGGCAACGGTTACCGAGGACGAATTCCACCTGCAGCGGGAGTACTACGAAGGACTCGGTTCACACTACCTGGATCATTTGTCCGAACTCGAGGGCCTCGCGAAACGCTGACAAGGAAAGAGCCCGCCAGGTTGGCGGGCTCTCGGTGTGTGGTCTCTTAGACCTGCGGGCGGCCGGTGGTCCTTCGTCGCCGCTGCACGATGCGGAGCCGCATAAGCGAGCGCTGGAGCGCGGCCGAAGCGCGGGCCATATCGACGTCGCGGGCGTTCTGCTCGCGGTAGCGGCGGATGCGCTCCTCGGCACGGGCGCGGGCGGCTTCGGCGCGGGCGAGGTCGATTTCCTCTACAGCTTCGGCGGCATCCGCGAGGATGGTCACGTGGTCGTGACTGACCTCCATGAAGCCGCCGCTGACGGCGAAGGCGTCTTCCTGCTGCGCCCGCCGGATAATCAGCTCGCCGGCATCGAGGGTGGTCATGAGGGCGGCGTGCTTGGGCAGGATGGCCAGCTGGCCTTCGCTGCCGGGCGCAACGAGAACGTCCACGCCCTGTTCGACGCGAACGATTCGCTCCGCGGTCACCACTTCGACGGTGAGGGGCATGGTTTAGCCCTCCGCCAGCGTCCGGCCTTTTTCGATGGCGGCATCGATGTTGCCGACCATGTAGAAGGCCTGTTCCGGCAGCCCGTCGTGCATGCCTTCAAGGATCTCCTTGAACCCGCGAATGGTTTCGCGGACGGCGACGTAGGCGCCGGGCGTACCGGTGAACTGTTCGGCGACGAACATCGGCTGGGTGAGGAAGCGCTGAATCTTCCGGGCGCGTGCCACGGTGAGCTTGTCCTCGTCGGAGAGTTCATCGATGCCGAGAATGGCGATGATGTCCTGGAGGTCCTTGTAGCGCTGCAGAACGCTCTGGACGCCGCGAGCGACCTCATAGTGCTCCTCGCCCACGATGCGGGGCTCGAGAGCGCGCGAGTACGACGTGAGCGGGTCCATGGCAGGGAAGAGCGCCTGCTCGGCGAGGGAACGTTCGAGGGCTACGACGGCGTCGAGGTGACCGAACGTGGTCGCGACGCCAGGGTCTGTGTAGTCGTCGGCGGGCACATAGATTGCCTGGAACGAGGTGATCGAACCCTTCTTGGTGGAGGTGATGCGCTCTTCGAGGTCGCCCATCTCGGTGGAGAGCGTGGGCTGGTAACCCACGGCCGAAGGCATGCGGCCGAGGAGCGCGGAAACTTCCATGCCGGCGAGGGTGTAGCGATAAATGTTGTCCACGAAGAAGAGGACGTCGCGGCCTTCTTCATCGCGGAAGTACTCGGCCATGGTGAGACCGGTGAGCGCGACGCGGAGGCGCACTCCAGGCGGTTCGTTCATCTGGCCGAAGACCATGGCCATCTTCGGGAGCACGCCCGAATCCTTCATTTCATGCCAGAGGTCGTTGCCTTCGCGGGAGCGCTCGCCCACGCCGGCGAACACGGAGTAACCGCCGTGCTCGCGGGCGATGTTCGAAATCAGTTCCTGGATAACGACCGTCTTGCCGACGCCGGCGCCGCCGTAGAGGCCGACCTTACCGCCGCGAACGAGGGGAGCGATCAGGTCGATAACCTTGATGCCCGTTTCAAGCACCGAAGGAGCGGTCTCCTGCTCTTCGAAAGCCGGCGGGTTGCGGTGGATTTCCCAGGTGGGGCCACCCTCTGGCGCAGGCAGGTTGTCGATCGGATTGCCGAGCACGTTGAACATGCGGCCGAGCGAGAGCTCGCCGACCGGCACCGAGATTGCGCGACCGGTATCAACGGCCGTGGTGTTGCGGCGCAGGCCGTCGGTGCTGTCCATCGCCAGGCAGCGCACCCAGTTGTTGCCCAGGTGCTGCTGCACCTCCGTAACGAGAGGGGTGCCGTCCTCGCGGATGACGTTCACCGCGTTGTTGATGGCTGGAAGGTGTCCCGGAGGGAACTCGATATCGAGAACGGTACCGATAATCTGGACGACGCGTCCGGTGTTTGTAGCTGCAGTGACCATTTTTGGAGAACCTCCGGGTTTACCGAGATCCGAACGCTTTCAAGCGTTCGGCCATGTCCGGGCCTGCGCCCGGGCTCGTTCGTCGTTCGTAGGCGAGGGCTTCGCTGAGGGCGAATTCCTGGCCTTCATTCACGAGCTGTTTATCAGCTCGCAGGGTGTGCCACGAGTTCGCGACGATTGTCGCGGCCATGGCGGTTACGGTTTGTTCCAGCTCTTCATCCGCCACGCAGAGGTTCGCGAGCCCGAATTCGACGGCCTCGCGGCCCGAAAGAGGGGTGCCGGTGAACATGAGTTGCTTCGCGCGCGCCGCACCGATGCGGCGGGGCAGGCGCTGGCTCATGCCCCACGTGGGAGTCATGGACCACTTGCCGTGCGTATCGGCAAAGCGGGCCGATTCGCCGGCGATGATGAAATCGCATCCGAGCGCGAGTTCGAGCGCGCCGGTGTAGCAGTGTCCCTGCACTTGCGCGATGACCGGCTGCGGCAGCGCCTGCAGCGCGGTAATGGTCTCGGCCTGGAAGTGCGCGGAAGGAGCGCGGTCACCGCTCTGGATCGCCTTGATGTCATTCCCGGCAGAGAACGAGCGTCCAGCGCCGCGAAGGATGACGCAGCCGATGGTGTCAGCCTGGCCGGCCAGCGCATCGACCTGAGCGCGCAGGTCGACGAAGAGCGACGGGCTGAGGGCGTTGAGCGCCTCGGGCCGGTTGAGCGTGAGGGTCGCCACGCCGTTGTTGTCGGAACGGAGGACGAGGTCGCTCATGCGGCCACCCCCACGATGTCGCGGATGTCGACTTCAGCGAGGGATTCGAACTCCCGGTCGGGGTCCGGCAAAGCGAGGCCCTGCGTGTATTCGGTGCGGACGGCCCACACAGTCATTCCGGCCCGCTTGGCGGATTCGATGCCGGCCGGGGCATCTTCGAAGGCCAGGCAGCGCGTCGGGTCGATGCCGAGCTTTTCCGCGGCCAGGAGGTAGATCTCCGGGTCGGGCTTGCCGTTGGTGACTTCCGAACCTGTCACCAGTGCGTCGAAGGCTTTCCCCAGGCCGATTCTGCCCAGGCAGGCTTCGACCCACGGGCGAATCGACGATGAGGCCACGGCAAGAGGCAGCCTGTCCATCCGAAGCGCAGTGACCAGCGAGAGAGCGCCCGGGAGCGCCTCGGCGCGTTCGCGATAGCGCGCCAGGACGAGTTCGCGGTAGATGGGCGAGTAATAGTCCCGCGGATGCTGGAGCTTGAAGTCGGTGATCATGTCCTGCCAGCCGGTCTTCGTGCCCATGTACGGCTTGTACAACTCGAGCGAGATGGATTTGCCTTCGCGGCCGAGAAGTTCGTTCACGGTTTCGAAATGCAGCGGCTCGCCGTCGACGAGGACGCCATCCATATCGAAGATAACCGCGTCGAACCCGGTCACTATTCCTCCAGCGCAGCCGCGCCGCCGACGATGTCGAGCAGTTCCTTGGTGATCTGTTCCTGGCGCGTCTTGTTGTACGTCAGCGTCAGTTCGCGCGTGATCTCGTTGGCGTTATCAGTCGCGTTCTTCATGGCAACCATCTGCGCCGACTGGAAGCTCGCGGCGTTCTGGAGGACAGCCTCGTAGATCTGCATTTCGATGTACCGCGGGAGCAGCCGCTTGAGCACAACTTCCGGCGAGGGCTCGAAGATGTAGTCCTGGAGCGCTGCGGATTCGCCGCCTTCATCTGAGGGCGGCTCGATTGGGAGCAGCTGGCGGATCGCCGGGCGCTGCGTCGCCGTCGAGACGAACTCCGAGAAGCTGATATAGACGCGGTCGACCACGCCGTTCAGGTAGTCATCGATGATGAGGCGCGAGATGCCGAGGGTGTCGGCCTGGGACGGATAGTCACCGAGGTCGACGAACTCGGCTGCGAGATGGACGTGGGCGCGGGTGAAGAAATCGCGGCCTTTCTTGCCGACAGCCACCACCTGCACAGGCTCGTGCTGCATGGCCACGAACGAACCGCCGCTGCGGTTGATATTCGAATTCAGGCCGCCGCAGAGACCGCGATCGGGGGTGATGTGGAGGACGGCGATATTGCGCACGGGGCGGCTGGCGAGGAGAGCCATTTCTCCCTGTTCTTCGCCTTCTTCCGGGGCGCTGGAAGCGAGCCCGGCGAGCACTGTCCGGAGCTTCTCCGCGTAGGGCTGAGCCTGGCTGGCGCGATCCTGGGCGCGGCGCATCTTCGATGCAGCGACGAGCTGCAGCGCGTTCGTGATTTTCGCCGTGTTTTTCACGCTCTGGATGCGGCGCTTGAGCTGGCGGATGGTTGGCATTGCCTATTCCCGTCCCGGAGATGGCGACGGCGGAGCCGCCGGGTCGTTGCGCCCTGCCAGGCAGGACAGATAACTGCGTCCTAGTAAGGAACGGTGTCCTTGAAGGTCTGGATGGCCTTCTTCACGCGTTCCTGGAGTTCCGGAGTCATGACCGGGGACGCCTGGATTTCGGCGAGGAGGTCGCGTTCGTTGCTTCCGATGAAGCGGCGAAGCTCGTTCTCGAAGGCGCGGACCTTCGCGACTGGCACGTCATCGAGCATGCCGCTCGTGAGCGCGTAGATGACGAACACCTCTTCCGAAAGGCTGAGCGGGACGAACTGGCCCTGCTTCAGGACTTCGGTGGCGCGCTGCCCGCGTTCGAGCTGGCGCCGGGTGGCGGCATCGAGGTCGCTCGCGCCGAACTGGGCGAAGGCCGCGAGTTCGCGGTACTGGGACATGTCGCCCTTGAGGCCGCCGGAGACGGTCTTCATCGCCTTTGTCTGGGCCGAGGAGCCCACGCGGCTCACGGAGAGGCCGGTGTTGATGGCCGGGCGGATACCGCTGTTGAAGAGGTCCGACTCCAGGTAGATCTGGCCGTCGGTGATGGAGATAACGTTCGTCGGGATGTAGGCCGAAACGTCGTTCGCCTGCGTCTCGATGATGGGGAGAGCACTGAGCGAGCCACCGGCTTCGAGGCGCGCGGCGCGTTCGAGAAGGCGGCTGTGGAGGTAGAAAACGTCACCAGGATAGGCTTCGCGTCCCGGAGGGCGGCGGAGGAGGAGAGACATCTGGCGGTAGGCCCAGGCGTGCTTGCTCAGGTCGTCGTAAACGATGAGCGCATCGCGGCCGGACTCCATGATTTCTTCGCCCATGGTGCAGCCGGCGTATGGGGCCAGGTACTGGAGAGCAGCGGAGTCAGACGCGTTCGCCGCAACGACGATGGTGTGCTCCATCGCGCCGTTTTCCTCGAGCATGCCAACAACCTGGGCGACCTTGGCGGCCTTCTGTCCGATGGCCACATAGATGCAGGTCAGGTTGCCGCCCTTCTGGTTGATGATCGTGTCGAGGGCGATGGCTGTCTTGCCGGTGGAGCGGTCGCCGATGATGAGCTGGCGCTGGCCGCGGCCGATCGGGAACATGGCGTCGATCGACTTGATGCCGGTCTGCACCGGCTCGCTCACGCTCTTGCGGAGGGTTACGCCGGGGGCGATGCGCTCGATCGGGCGAGTGGAAGTGGTGTTAATCGGGCCCTTGCCATCGAGCGGGTTGCCGAGCGGATCGACGACTCGGCCGATGAGGGCATCGCCAACCGGGACTTCGATGATGCGGCCCGTGGAGCGCACTTCATCGCCTTCCTTGATGTCGGCGTATTCACCGAGGACCACGGCGCTGACCGATTCCTCTTCGAGGTTCAGGGCGATGCCCATGGAACCGTTGGAGAACTCGAGAAGCTCGGAGAGCATGGCGCCAGACAGGCCGTGGACGCGCGAAACGCCGTCGCCGGCTTCAATAACCGAACCGACGTCGGTCGCGGTGACACTGGTACCAAAACCTTCGATCTGCTCTCGCAGGATCGACGCGATCTCTTCAGCGCGTACTGCCATAACGGCCTACCTCTACTTCCAACTCGTTTGCCCGCCTTAGCGGACACCTTCCAGTTCGCGGCGAAGGCGCCGGAGCCGGGTTTTGACACTGCCATCGACGAGCTTGTCGCCGACCTTGATAACGACGCCGCCAACGATGGAAGGATCGACCGAGCTCGTGGCCCGGACTTCCTTCCCGAGCGAGGTGCTCAACTGCTTGGTGATGCCGTCGAGTTGCTCGGACGAGAGTTCGATCGCGGTGGTGATTTGCGCGTGGGCGATGCCCTCGTGCTCATCGGCCATCCGCGCAAACGCGTTCGCCACCCAGCGGGCATCGAGCGAGCGGCCCTTCTGGACGAGCAGTTTCGCCAGGTTCATCACCATGGGCGAGACGTTCAACGCGCGTTCCACCATCTTCAGGCGAGACTCAATGGTGAGCTTGCCATCGGCGAGGATCGGGGCCAGCCCGGATTCAGCCAGGACGGAAGCAACATCGTTGAGTTCGGTGCGCCACGTCGCGATCGTCCCCGAATCTTTCGCAATATCGAAGGCGGCCTGAGCGTAGCGCCTGGCGGCGGCGACTTCTGCCATCGTTAGTTCCCGCCGAAGTTCGATTCGGCCAGCGTCTCATCGATGACACGCTGATGGGACTGGCGATCGAGGGACTGGTTGATAACCTTCTCGGCCGCGCTGACGGTGATATCGGCGAATTCGCCGCGGAGATCGGCGATCGCGCGGTCGCGCTCCTGCTGGATCTCGGCGCGGGCACGCTCGAGAGCGACCTCGCGGTCCTTGGCCGATTGTTCGCGGGCATCGGTCTGGATGCGCGTCGCCACGTTTTGGGCGTTAGCGACGATCTCCTGGCCTTCCTTGCGGGCGACATCCAGCTGTTCCTGGATGTTCGCCTGCGCTGCCGCGGCCTCGGCGCGAGCGATTTCCGCCGCGTTCAAGCCTTCGGCGATCTTCTGCTTGCGCTCATCGAGCATTTTCAGGATTGGCTTGTAGGCCACGAGCCTGAGCACGAGGAGCAGAACGAAGAAGTTGACAATCTGAGCGATCAACTGCGGAAGGTTGATGCCGAGTGCCTCAACTGCCTGACCCATAAGGAACCTCGACCGGCTGGAGCCGGGACTAAATGACGAAGGCGATGATGAGGGCGGAGAGGAGCGCGTAAATGCCGATGGCTTCCGCGAACGCAACGCCGAGAATCATGTTGGTCTGGATGGCGGCGCGGGCTTCGGGGTTGCGGCCCAGCGCTTCCATGGCCTTACCAACGAGCATGCCGATGGCGAGGGCTGGCCCAAGACCGCCGAGGCCCATCGCGAGACCGGCGCCCATTGCCTTGGCGGCATCGGGGCCGAGCGCATCGAGGAACGGCAGAATGACTAGAAACGAAGTGATGTCCATGACCCGGTGACTCTCCTCTGGTTTGCGCTCAAATCCATTTGGCGCTTTTGGTTTTGACTGTTAACAGGCTAGTGAGCCTGTGCAGTTTCAGGGTGGTGGTGGGCGTCGGCCGTGGCGTCTTCCCCGTGGTGGTCGTCGTGGTGTTCTTCGTCACCGTGATGCTCCACCGCCATCGTCGCGAACACGAGCGTGAGCAAGGCGAAGACCGCGGCCTGGATGAACCCGACGAAGAGTTCCAATCCGTAAATGACGTCCACGAACAGGAACGGCATCAGGAAGGTGAGCATAAGCACCAGCACTTCGCCCGCGAAGATGTTTCCAAAAAGACGGAAGGCGAAGCTGATGATGCGGATGAACTCCGAGAGGAGTTCGAGGATTCCGACGAACGACATGATGCCGTTGAGGTTGAAGAACTTCTTGAGATAGCCGATTCCGAGGGCCTGGAAGCCCCAGAACTCGACGACGATGAAGGCAATGATGCCCATCGCGAGCGTGTTATTGACGTCGCTGAAGGTCCCGCGGAAGTAGGGGATGACCAGGGCGAGCTTCTTCCCGGGGAAGTCGATGCTTTCGACGCTGGCGCCGAGGGCCGCACTGGGAATGGCTTCGTGCGCCGAATCGCCTTCAGCGGCGTGTTCGCCTTCGCCCGCGGCCAGGTGCACCTTCGGGGCCTTCGGCTCGGCTTCGAGCGCGGCCAGAGCGGCTTCCACGGTTTCCTTCGACGGAGCGGTGCTTTCGGCGCCTTCCTCGGCTGGAGGTTCGAAGTCCGTGAATTCCTTGGCGAGGAAGACGATGTAACGGTCAGTGACCACGCCGGCAGTGTCGCCGGCTTCGATTTCGAATTCAGCGGACTTGGCGCGCGGCTTCGCGAGCGTGACACCGCCGGTGTTCTCCATGAACCAGGCGCCGATCTTGTCGCGCTCTTCGAACGGCTTCCCGTCCTTCTCCTGGTCGGCAATGGTTTCCATGATGTGGTGGTTGATGTCTTCGGCCTTACCGATGGCATTGAAGAAGGGGAGGAGCCCGAACCAGTTGTTCACGATGATCCAGAGGAAGATCGTGGCGACCACCATGAAGAACTTGCGGCCGTTCTTTTCGCCTGCAATCTCTTCGATTTGGCCGACGAGGAAGGAAATGACGGCTTCGATGAAGTTCTGGGCGCCGCCGGGAATCAGCGTCATCGAGCGCGTGGTGGCCCAGGCGATGACGATGATTACGATCATCACGACCCAGGACGTCAGCAGGGTGTTGCTGATTTCGAGGGGGCCGATGGCCGTGAGTTTTTCAGCGGGGACGAGGATTTCAGGCTGAGGACCTTGTGCGATGAACAGGCCCACCGCGATAAACGCGAGGACCGCGATGGCGCCACCAGCAATTTTGACAGACTTCAAATCAGCCCTGCTCCGGATCCGAGTAACTGATCTTGCGGACGAACGGCAGCAGCATTCGGTAGCCACCAACCGCCGCGACGGCCAGTCCCAGAAGAATCCCAATCAGCGTGAATATGGGCTCAAGACCGGTTTTCCCATCGGCCCAATGGCCAATGACGACTCCCAGGATAAGCGCGGTAGCGAAGAACCACCCCGCGCCGAGCAGTGATGCAGTTGGTACAACCCAGCTGCCCACCTTCGCCTCCCCGGGCGCCCGGACTCCAGACCCCGCGCATCATAGGGCGATTGTGACGGAATGCGCAAGCGGGAATTGTGCCCGGTCTGGCCCGAATTCTACACTTTTTTGTGATTAGCCCCGGCCCTTAGGCTGGTCGAAATCGTCAAGGTCTAATCCTTCTATGAAATCCTTGAATGCGCCGAGCCGTTCCAGTTCGGCGGGATCGACGGGCCGGGTCTTTTCGGGTCGCACACCGCCCACTTCGGCCGGTTGATTATCTTCTTCCATGACCACTCCGGCACGGTCGAGGACGGAGTCTTCGACGTAGATCGGCACCTCCGTGCGCACGGCCAGGGCGATAGCATCGGAGGGCCGCGAATCGACCTCGACGGTCTCCCCGTTCACATCGAGAACGATGCGCGCATAGAAGGTGTCGTTCGAAAGATCACTGACGATGATGTAGGCGACCTTGCCTCCGAGCTGTTCGATCAGGTTCCGGAGCAGATCGTGCGTGAGGGGGCGGGCGACCGAGACATCCTGGAGGCGGACGGCGATGGCGTCAGCTTCGGCCGGACCAATCCAGATGGGGAGATAGCGGTCCGTATCCTTCTCGCGAAGGATGACCACGCGCTGGTAGTTCATCAGGCTGAGCCGGATGCTTTCGATGCTCAGCTCTTTCACGTCGGCATCTCCCCGGGGCACTGGCCCCTTCATGCGATGATAGGTTCGCCCGGATCGGGCAGTCAATGAAGGTCCTGAACGGCCACCCCTCGACGGGAAAGACGATCTTCCCGGGGCTGGCGCAGGTTCACGATCGCGAACGCACCGGTTACGCCAGCGACCATGGCGATTACGGGCGCGACACCGATAAGGTCGGTAAGACCGCCGGCGGCGAGCACGGGGATCGATGAGGCGATCGCTGACAGCGCGGACTGGGTGGCGCCGACGCGGCCTCTCAGGTGGAGCGGGACACGGTCGTCGATCACGGTATTGCTGGCGACAGTGACCGTGGCATAGGAAAACCCGAGCGGAAGCATCAGGACCATGGCAATGACACCGCCACCGTCAAAGCTGCCGATACTCACGCTGTTCAACCATGAGAAGGCGCCGAAGCCGCCGAGAAAGTCTGCCTCCTTGTTCACGAACGCGAGGAGCGCCAGGACGACGACAAACCAGAAGAAGCCCACCGTACTGAGCAGGGCATGGGGAATACGGTGTGCGAGGAAGCTGGCGAACTTCAGGCCGAGGACGACTCCAATCGCCGCCGGCGTGAGTATCAGCGCGCCAATATCGACCGGCAGGTCCAGAACGTCGCTGATGTACGTCGGGATAATGCCGCCGAGGATGATGATGACCGCGGAGATGAGTGTGAGTTCGATGCAGGCGTTGAGAACGAGCGCGTCGGCGCGCATCGCGCGCCAGCCGGTAAGCCACCATCTCCCGGTCATCTCGCCACCAACCTCGCGGCGGAGCGGTGTCTTGGTTTTGCCGATCCACCACACCTGGAGACCGGCGAGAAGGAACAGCACGGCGCAAATGCCAAACAGCGATCGAGAGCTATCGAAAACGCGGAGGACAACCGGGGTGAGGATGCCGAGGCCGATGAGCTGGGCGGCGCCGCCGACGGCCTGGGAGATAGCATGCGCCTTCGCCAATTCGGTGCGATCGACGATGGCGGGCAGGATGGCGCCTTCGGCGCTGGTCGCGAACTGTGTCGCGGTGGCGATGAGGATGGCCACGATGTAGTAGGAGGCGACGCCGCCGCCATTGCGTAGGAAATAGATGCAGATAGCGGCCCGTGCGAGGTCTCCGAGGGACACGAGTAGGCGCTTCGGCAGGATGTCGGCTGCCGTGCCCGCCACGATGCCGGCGACCGTCGAGGGGACGACGAGCGCGAGGACGAGCAAGGAACTGAAGATCGCCTTCCCCGTTTCGTCCACGATGAGGAGCACGAGAGCGAATCCAGTCGCATTCTGCGCCACACGCGAAAAGAAGCGCGTGTAGCTGAGCATGCGGAATGGGCGCCGTTGGAGGAGGGGGAGGGAACCGGCAGCGGAGATCGACGGCTCAAAGCTCACGCCGGACGAGCTCCTTCATGCGAGATTCGAACTTTCGACGTTCGAGGGTGACCCTGCGCTTGCAGGTCAGGCATTCGATGCCGACATCGGCTCCGGTGCGAAAGACCCGCCATTCCCATCCGCCGCAGGGGTGTTCACGCCGCATACGGTAAACGGCGCCCTCGGAAATTTCAGTGATCAAGCAGGTAGCGCAGCGGCCGCGCGCAGCTCATCGCGGAGTTGGCGGGCCGCGTTCCCGGCCGCGGCGGCGAAGCCCGCGCCCTCGCCCGCATACATGATGCTCCGGCTGGCGTTGACCACCATCTTGCCGGGCTGGTAGCCCGCGGCGCCGACGACATCGTTGGGCTTGCCGCCCTGGGCGCCTACGCCTGGCACGAGCAACGGCGTTTCCGGCACGAGCCGGCGGACATCGGCGAGCTCCTGCGGTGCTGTGGCGCCGACGACGAGCCCGACGTTCGGCGACCAGCTGGTGGCCGTGAGGGCGACGTGCTGGTAGAGAAGGCGGCCGTTTTCGAGACGCTGCTCCTGGAACTCCCGCGAACCGGGGTTCGAGGTCCGGCAGAGGACGAAGATGGCCTTATCCGGGTAGGCGAGGAATGGAGCGACGGCATCGCTCCCCTGGTAGCCGTTCACGGTCGCCGCGGCGAAACCCCAGGTTTCGAAGAGCGCCCGCGCGTACGCTTCGGCCGTGTTTCCCATGTCCCCGCGCTTGGCGTCGCAGATGACCGGGATCTCGGCCGGGATGTACTTCAGCGTGGTTTCGAGGGCCTGGAGCCCGGGGATTCCGAACTGTTCGTAGAAGGCGATGTTTGGCTTGTAGCAGGCGGCGTATTCGGCGGTGGATTCGATAATGGCGCGGTTAAAATCGGCGAGCTCGGAGGCCCTGTGCTTGCGGAAGTCTGGGTCGAGGCCAACGCAGACGAGCGAGTCGGCCGCGCGGCTGCGCGCTTCCAGTTGTTCGAAGAATGTCATGCCATCGCCTCCTGGGGTTTGTGTTCGAATCCGAGCCGCTCCATGGCCGCATTGAACTGTTCCCGGTCGCCCGAGACTATCAGGCTGAGCTCTCCCTTGTGGCCGGCCGCATTTCGCTGGTCCGATTCGTCCAGCAGTTGGACCGCGCGTCGAGCGACAGCTTCGGTTGTATCGACGATTTGCAGGCCCGGGTAGAGGGCCGCGATGTCACTCGCGAGGAAGTGGTAGTGGGTGCACCCGAGGACGATGGTGTCGGCGCCCGAGCGGACTTCGTGGTCCAGCATGGCCTGCAGGGCGTGACGCGCGCGTTCGCTTCCCGCGAGGCCGCTTTCGACGATTTCCGCGAGGCCGGTGCCGGGCAGTGCCACGACCTGCGTCCCGCGTGCGAAATCGTCGACCACTCGGGAGTAGAGGTCGCCATCGAAGGTGCCTTCCGTGGCGAGGATGACTACGCGCCCGGATTTCGATTGCGATGCCGCCGGCTTCACCCCCGGCACGGTGCCGACAAACTGGACATCGAAGGCCGCGCGGAGGTCGGCGATGGCTGCCGCCGATGCCGTGTTGCAGGCGACGACGATGAGCTTGGCGCCGCTCTGAAGAAGGCGCTGAGTGATCGCGAAGGCGCGCTTGCGCAGTTCGGCGGCGGGCCGAGGGCCGTAGGGAAACCAATCGGTATCGGCGAAGTAGATGACATCTTCGTTCGGGGCGAGGGCCTGGAACGACTTGAGAACGCTCAGACCACCGACCCCTGAATCGAACATCCCTACCGGGCGGTCATTCATCAGACCAAACCATAGCACGAGCCATGCGCCAAACGCCCGGATCGCGGACGCTTTTCGCGAAATGGTGAACCGAATCGACATCGCAACGATTCCCGCTGAAGCCAGGCTTTTCGCACCGGCGGACGCGTACGTAGTCATCGATACGCTCCGGGCGACCACAACGATCGCCACGCTGTTCGCCCGCGGCCTCACGCGCATGCGCGCTGTGACGGACGTCGAAGCGGCCTTCGCCGCGAAGGCCGAGTCGGGAGCGTTGCTCTTCGGCGAGGTAGGCGGGCTGCCACCCCCGGGTTTCGACTTCGGCAACTCGCCCGTCGAGGCCGAAGGCGTAGAAGTCCAAGGCCGCGACGCAATCCTGATGACCTCGAATGGGACGAAAGCGCTCTGCGCGGTCGCTGGCCTCGGGCCGGCCGTCACGGGCGCGCTGGTAAACGTCTCGGCCGTGGCGGCGTGGGCGACCAATGCCGAGCGGGTGGTCATTGTTTGTGCCGGCAACCATGGAGCGCGCCAGTTCTCGCTGGAGGACTTCGCCGTCGCGGCGGCAATCGTCCAACGGCTCGTCGGCGGGTCCCCGCAGGCGACCCTGGGAGACGCAGCCAAACTGGCCCTGGGGATCGAACGGCCCGCCGCACTGATTGGCGTGGCCGAGCATGCGGATGTGATTCGCAGGCTCGGGCTCGGGGCCGACGTGGATTTCGCCATGGAACGGGACCGGTGTCCATCGCTCCCGTTCGTCATGGAGATCGGCGAAGGCTGGGCGTTACTGGAGAATCGGGCTATCGGTTAATCCGGCTCGCGCGCCTCGGCCTGCCAGCGCCGCCGGAGTTCGGCAAGGGCGCGGGCATCCGGTTCTCGGCCTGCGTAGCGGGCGCTTTCGAACGCTAACGTTATGTCGTCTGTCACCGTGGAGGTGAAGGTGGCCTTGAGTTCCGGGGCGAACTCTCGCGCGGTATCGCCGCCCGGGCGGGCGTGCCCGGCCTTGTCCGCCCGGCCGAGCACCTCGAGGTAGAGCCGCGTCGCTTCGGTGGACGCGTAGCCCTCCGGCTTCGATGGGCCGCGTCGGAACAGCGAACGGAACATGGACCCAAGGTCTTCGCGGAGGCTCCCGGCGGCTGCGCCGTGGCGCGTGTCTCCGAGTTCGCCGACGCGAGATTTTCGGAGCCGCACGAAGATCCCGACCGCGAGCCCAACCATGGCGAAGAAGGCGAGCAGAGCGAAGGCCCGCATCACAAACAGCCCAGCCGCTCCAGCGGCGGACTGGTCTTTCTGATCCGGGTTGGCGGCATCGTTGCTCCGCTGCACTGCAGCATCAGTCAGTTCGGGGAACGGATTTTTCCCGCCGAAGAGCGCCGAGAAGATCTTCTCCAGGATCCACGCGAACGGCGTCAGGATGATAGTCAGCGTCCACTCGGTGACGGTGCTCAGTACCGGCCCAACGATCGGGCTAAGTACGGTGGTGACAAGCCCGATGATGAGCAGCCCGACGACCGCGACGGCGGCGGTCCCGGCGAGCAGGACCCCGGCGGTGCTCCCCGCACGGACCTCACCGAAGGTTGCCCCGCTCATGGCCAGCTGCGACGAGACGAGGGAAAGAATGGCGACCGTGTAGAACGCCGCGCCTGCACGTCCGACTTCTCCCGAACGGTCGGTGGCCGCGCCGATGATAATCAGCGAGGTCACGACCGCGAAGGGGATGGCGAACGACCTCGGGATGGATTCCATCTCCACTTCGTCGCCAGAGCGCAGCGTTGAACGCGCCCAGGTTGCAAGGAGCAGGACGGCGCCCGTGAGCGAATGCCCGCCGCGTTGAGTGGTCTGTTCGGCGCTGCCGAGGAAGTCTCCGATCCAGGAGAAGTCCCAGACGGCGATGTCGCCGGACCCTTCGATGCGTACCAGGAGGTAAATGAGGAACAGGCCGATGCCGACCGTGATCGCATGGCCTTTCCGCGGCTCGATGTCGAATCCCTCGATCGCACGAGGCAAGGCGTATCCAGCCAGGGCCACCACGGCGAACGTCCAGATACCGAACGCGTGCTGTTCGGGGCTGTCGTAACCCGCGGCGATCAGTTCCGCGACCACTGCGAACATGAAGCCGTCGGCCAACAACGAGGCCCCGATGGCGACGGCGGCAATCAAACCAACACTCCTTCGCGTTCGAAGGCGCCGCTCACCTCTCGCATCGGAATGCCCTCGGGCAAGTTGTCGCGCACACGTTTGGAAGTGGCAACGACGAAGATGTGGTGGCCTTCGTCGCGCAGGCGAGCGAGCACGCCCGCGAGGGCGGGAGGCATCAGGGAAGCAATGACGACCAGGGTCGAGCCGGCCGGGAGCTTTCCGCTCTCGCGCTGGATCGCGCCCGCGAGGTCGCCCATCGTCAGCGGCTGGATGACCGCGAGTGCCTCGAGGATTTTCGTCACCTGGTCACGCGAGCGGGATGGAGGGAGGCGGATCGGGCGGTCCGCATCGGGGAAGGCGCCATTGGCGAGGATACCCACGGAGTAACGTGCGCCCGCCGCCCAGGCCGCAACCGAAGCCGCCACCGAAACGATGCGCTCGAGTTCCTCCTTGAGGTAGCCCTCCCAGGAGTGCTCCATCGTATCGATGTTGACGAGCAGGTAGATCTGCTGCGTGGCGGAGGGCTCGTACACGCGCGAGCGAAGATCCCCCGAACGTGCTGTCGCTTTCCAATCGATCCGGCGCATGGGGTCGCCGGGCCGAAACTCGCGCAGGCCGGCGATGCGCAGGGGGTCTTCGAAGACCCGGTTGCCGCCCTTCCGCTCGCCAAACGGCCGGTCGGAGGGGAGCCCGAGTTCGGCCATGGGGAGCACTTTCGGGAAGACGGTAATAGCTTCGCGGAGCCCGTCGTCGAGCGTTTTCGGGAAGGCGCCCAACAGGTCCGCGGATTTGATTGTGGCCGGCCCGAACGCGTGATAGCCGCGTTCTTTGGGGACCAAGGTGAAATGCCACTGGTGCTTCTGGTACCAGCCGAGCGAGCCGCGACGGAGGAGCCACTTCAGGCCTGGCACGGCCGCCGCGGAAAGGTGTTCGCCTTCGACTGGAAGCGGTTCACCCAGAGCGAGCCGCCATTCGTACCAGGGGAGCGGCAGCGGCTTCTGGTTTGTCAGTTCGACATCGACGCCGATCTCTTCGCCGATGAAGGCCCGGCGCTCGCTCGGGACGCGTGTGAGCTTCACGCGGTCGAAGAGGTGTTTGCTCCAATAGCGTGCCACGGCCCCGAGGACGACGATGACGACTCCTACGAGGCCGATCGCCGGCTCGGCGGCCGCGAAGCCGACGAAGATGAGGAAGACACCGACGGCCAGCCAGGCTTCGCGGAACGGCATCGCTATCCCTCGATTGGGACGGGGACGCGTTCGAGCACTTCAGCGAGCACGTCGTCGGCGTTGCGGCCGCGCAGGCGGGCCTGCGTCGAGAGGATCAACCGGTGCGGCAGCACGTAGGGCGCCATCTCCTTCACGTCGTCGGGGAGGACGTAATCGCGGCCGGAGATTGCGGCGAGCGCGCGGGCGGTGCGGAAGAGCCCGAGGCTGCCGCGCGGGCTCGCGCCGAGTTCGAAGGCAGGGTCTTCGCGGGTGGCCTGAACGATTTTCACGGCGTAGCGGCGCACCGCCGGTTCGACGTGCAGGTTGCGCAGGGCGCCGGCGAGGCGCACCAGTTCGGCGCCGGTGATCACGGGCTGGATCGAGTCGATGGGATTGGCGCCCTCGAAACGCCGGAGGATCTCATCTTCCTCTTCCTCGTCCGGGTAGCCGAGCTTCAGGCGGACGAGGAACCGGTCGAGCTGGGCTTCCGGGAGGGGGAATGTCCCTTCGAGTTCCACCGGGTTCTGGGTGGCGACCACGAGGAACGGGCTGGGGAGGGTCGTTGTCACGCCTTCGACCGTGAGCTGGCGCTCTTCCATCGCTTCGAGGAGCGCGGCCTGCGTCCGCGGCGTCGCGCGGTTGATTTCGTCCGCGAGGACGACCTGGGCGATGAGCGGGCCTTCTCGGAAGACGAATTCGCCGATCTTCTGGTTGTAGAAATTGATGCCAGTAATGTCCGATGGCATCAGGTCCGGCGTGAACTGGATGCGGCGGAACGAGCAACCAAGCGAGCGGGCGATGGACTTCGCGAGCGTGGTCTTTCCCAGTCCCGGCACATCTTCGAGAAGGATGTGGCCCTCGCAGAGGAGCGCTACTAGCGCGAGGCGAACCACTTCCGGTTTGCCCACGATGACCTGCTCGACGCTCGCCTGGAGGCGGTCGGCGGTCGTCCTGATGAGGTCCACATCTTGCTGCGAAAGGCGATCGACTGTTGTCACCTCGCGGATGGTACGCGGGAGCGGTTGGGCGCGCTAACTTCGGTGAACGCGGTGACATCTTTAGACTCCGCGGAATGGTCACCGTCGAACGCGTCCCGCTCGCCTATAACAACGTCTACATCGTGGAACACGCGGACGATGTTGTGGTCATCGATACCGGTCCGGATTTTCGCGGCGCGAGAGAGTTGATTTCCGAAGCCCTGCGTGGGCGGAAGCCGTGCCTCGTGGTCGCGACTCATGGACACCTGGACCACGCCAGCCTTGGCGCCTGGTGGCAGTCGCTCGGTGTGCCCGTGATGGCCGGTATTCATGACCTGCACATGACGACAGGCGAGGACCGCACCAACTTCGAACAGATGGAGCACTACATCCGAACGATCGGCGCGCCGGACGAGGTGGTGGACGAAGTGGAGGCGGGGCTTCGGCGGCGGAGGGACGCCTCGCGATTGATGCGCACAAGCGACACCTGGGCCGAGGGAGGCGACGGCCGCTGGCCGACCGCGCTCCGGTACGAGCCCTTTACGCCGCAAGAGCTCATCGACTCCAACACAGAGGTGGCATGCGGGCTAACGGTTTTGCCGAGCCCGGGGCACACGCCGGGCAACATCGTTGTGGTTCAGCCTGAAGAGGGCTGGTTGTTCTCCGGCGACCAGCTGCTTCCCGAAATCACCCCCACGCCGGCCATCCAGTTCGAAGGCGACAGGCGCTTTCTGAGCCTGCCCCGCTTCCTGGAATCGCTACGGACGCTCGCGGACCAGTGGCCGGACCTCCGCGAGTGCTTCCCGGGACACGGTGAACCGTTCGCCAACCCGGGGGAGGAGATCAAGGCGAACCTCGATGTGGCCGGCCAGCGCTCCGAACGCCTGATGGAGTCGCTCCGGACGCTCGGGCCGGGGAGAACCTACGAAATCGCGATGCGGGAGTATCCGCGAGCGCTTCGGCGGCGCTTCTGGCCGATCATCGCCACCATCCAGGGACAGCTCGACGTGCTGCACGAGGCGGGCGAGGTCCGCTGCGACCGCGGACTCTGGTCCGTATAGCCTTGAATCAGGCGGCCAGGGCGAGCGCCTGTGCCGGGACGAGCGACTCCGGATCGACCCAGAGGAGCAGGAGGTCGTCTCGCCGCAGGACGCCGCGGAGATAGCCAATGTCGTTGCGGCCACCGGGAGTGGAGATGGACTGGAACTCGTCTCGGCTGACGGTGAGCACCTCTTCCACAGAATCGACGAGGAGCGCGACAGACTCATGCCCGACCGAAACGAGGATCAGGCGCGCTTCGGAGTTAGTGGCCGGCGCCGGGACGCCGAAGCGGACGTGCAGGTCGAAGACCGGGACGATTCGCTTTCGAACATCGACGATACCGAGGACGCCGGCAGGAGCGCCGGGCGTCGCGGTGATGGGCAGGACCGGTAGAATCTCGTCGACGAGCGCGATATCGATGCCGTAATAGGTTTGCCCGACCCCGAACATCACGAGTTGGTGCGGTGTTTGCAGGAGAGCGACGTTCGACATTTGTCCAGGCCCCGGGTGTGATGCCTGATCATCGGATGTCGCATCCGGTGGTCACAGTGGCCGGCCACTACTTTGTTACCATGGGATCAAGTGGCATTCGCAGATACCGCGCGGCGACGACTTGAAACGATCGGCTTCCGATCGACGGCTCCGCGGCGGGCCGTGCTTGATGCGATCCAGGAGTCTTCCGGGCCGTTCACTGTGGAGGATCTGCTCTCTGAGACTCCATCCGTGGGACGGGCGACGGTCTTCCGGACGATCAAGCTGCTCCAGGAACTCGACCTGGTCTGCCGGGTGCCGCTCGAAGATGGGAGCGTGCGCTACCAGCTTTCGGAGGGTGGGCACCACCATCACCTGGTGTGCCGCAACTGCGGGTCGTTCACCGAATTCAGCGACCTGGAGATTGATGCCCGTATCCAGGAACAGGCGAACGCCCACGAGTTCGCACTACAGGGCCACAGCCTGGAACTCTATGGACTCTGCAAGCACTGCCGCTGAGACCCGGATGCTGCTGCGGTAGCCGGGCGTGGGGTAGGCTTTTACGCGTGCCGGGGTGGCGGAATGGCAGACGCAGCTGGCTTAAACCCGGCGGCCGCAAGGCATGTGGGTTCGAATCCCGCCCCCGGTACCACTTAAACTCTCAGCCCTGGCGCAACCGGCGCCAGACACGGCTCACGCCATCGCGAGGGACGGCGGCCGGGCTATCAAGCTCCCACATACATTCAAGGTAGGTCGGGAAGTCGCTGAACTTCCTGAGCAGGCTCCGGCCGGACGAGAGCCGACCGTAGCGCGTGATGTAGCGGCCGACCTGTGAGCCAATGCCGGCGCCACCCTGCTGCATTCGAAAATCGACGCGTTCGAGGCGGCGTACCGGGAGTGCTTCGAGCTCCTCGACCACCCCGGCGGGAATCGAAGATTCGTAGTCGCGCAGAAACGCGAGCGCACTGCACATCGCAAGTGACACTCGCCGGCGAGCAGCTTCGCGGACGAGGTACTCCCAATCGAACGACGCGCCCGCCGACCGAACCGTTACCGCCACATCCAGCGCCCAGCGGAGGGCCGGCACGGGATCCCAGCGGGCACCGTGAACACAGGCGTTGATAACGTGGTCTTCGGGCGAGAGCGTAGTCACGGTCTCATCACCCATTTGGAACGTTCGAGTCCGCGCCAGAGCACTGTCGTCGGCTTTGGGAAAGCAATTCTCCTCGAGCATTTTCCGGTGTAGGTCCACTTCGATCCCGTCCGGACCGACGAGCGGCAGTGCATGAAACACTCGCACGCGTCGAAAGAAGTCCGACCGGTCGCCTCGAAGCGGCTTCCAGCCAGCCTCCAGCAGTGCATCGACAGCCACGCGGTAGGAACCCGGCGTGATAAGCAAGTCGATGTCGTGCATCGGGCGCAAGGCGGCTTCGTGGTAGGCGCTGGCTATCAAACCGAGGCCCTTCAGGGCAATCGGCTCAACGCCGTTCGCGCGGAGGACCGCCACAGCTCGCATGGCCGATCCGACGGAGAGCCTGTTGCGATACCACGACTGCCGGTAAATCCCTTTCAGAGTCAGGAGGTGATGGTCTTCGAGGCCGGCCTGTTTCAGGTTGCGATAAACCATGGGCAGCATGCGGAACGTGGCGGCATCCGTTTGGTCGAGGTCGCCGGTGAGCGCTCTGAGTTCTCCGAACGCCTCCACGGCGCCGTCCCTCGGGAGAAGTGCCGCCCCGAGCGCCGCGGCCTGAATGTCACTGAGCCTGCGAAGCTTCATCGCCGTCGCCGCCTTTCGAGCGCGGCCCGAAGGACGCGTGTGTAATCGACACGCGAATCGGCGTGGACGATGCCGGTGTTGCTGGCGTGGATGCGCCTGCGAAGGACCGTGTCACCGATAGAGGTGGACGTGACTGCGGCCTCCTCGGCTCGGGACCACCAATCGATGAATTCGCCGACATGGACGGATTCATCGAACGGCCCGACGCGATCGAATGCAGTCCGGCGGATGAGCATGGTGCCCGCCAGTTTGGCAGGCGCCGGCCCGGACTCCCAACCGTCGTCCCGGAACTGGACGACAGTGCCAAAGACGGCATCGATCTCGCCGATGGCGGCGAGCATTGCCGCCTGCCGGGACTCGGGGAAGATGTCATCGGAATCGAGGAGAGCCAACCACTCGCCGGATGCCAGCTCGATTCCCGTGTTTCGAGCTGCCCCAATCCCGCCATTCGAGCGCTTGATGACACGAACGCCGGCATACCGCGCCGCCGCTTCGGCACTGCTATCGTCCGAGCCGTCATCCACCACAATGATTTCGGTTGGGGGAGCCGACTTCTGTGTGAGGACGCTTTCGATGGCCTGCCCCACGAGCGCGGCGTTGTTGAAAACGGGGATGACGACCGAAATGGAAGCGGTGGCCGTCACAGTTCACGGTTCCGAGCGGACTTCCGGGCGGCGGATTCCCGAAGCGCCTGGAAGAGCGCGCGACGGTGAGCCGTGTTGAGGACGGTGGTGCTCTGGCCGTGAACCCGGCGTATGACAAACGATTCCGCAAGGTGAACGTTTCTGACCCCGGAATCCATGGCACGGAGGTACCAATCTGTGTCTTCTCCGAGCGTACGCGTCTCATCGAACGGACCAACGGCGAGGAAGGCGGAACGCCGCACGAGCCAGGAACTTGGCTCAAAGCCAAGCGAAGGGCTGCCGTCGCGCGGCCCTCGGAACCACTCCGGAACCGCAATCTCGAAGCGATGCGTCTGGTGAGTGAGAATCAACTCCGGCCCGTCGGAATCCCTTCCTGCGGCGACTTGCGCTGCAAGCTTCCCGGGAAGCCAGATATCGTCGGCGTCGAGGAACGCGAGCCACTCGCCAGACGCCTGTTCAATCGCAAGGTTCCGGGCGCGCGAGACCCCACACTTTGGGAGACGAAGGCATCTGACCCCCGGGAACGACTCGGCAATAACCGCGGAGTCATCGGTCGACCCATCGTCGGCCACGATGATCTCAAGAGGTTCGTAGTCCTGGGAGCGAACGGACTCCAACGCCTCGGTGAGGTATTGCGCGCCGTTGTAGACGGGGATGATCACCGAGACGAGGGGACGCGAAGTCATTGTTGTTCCTGGCGCCTTCGCTTTCTTTCGACTGACTGCCGCAGGATCTGGAATATGGCGGACCGGTTGTCCTCAATCGTGCCGGTGGCGTTCGCCGAATGGATTCTCCGCGTAACGAGCGTTTCCGGGGAAGTGGTATGCGTGAACCCAAGTTCCCAGGCACGGGCGAGCCAGTCGGTGTCCTCCCCGAGGTTGCGCGACTCATCGAACGGGCCGACCTGGTCGAATGTGGAGCGCCGAACAAGCCAGGCGCTCGGTTCGTAGGCGGGCGCCGGCGAGCCATCGACGTTGCCGCGGAACCACGACGGGACTTCCCCCTCGAACGTGCAAACCTGGTGGCAGAGGATGAACGCGGCCTCCGGCTGTTCCGAACCGAGCCTCACCTGCTCAGACAGTTTCGCTGGGTGCCAGGTGTCATCCGCATCGAGAAAAGCCAGCCACTCGCCGCTGGATTGGTCGACGGCGAGGTTGCGAGCGCGTGACACGCCACCTTTCGGCAGGCGAAGGCACCTGACCCCCGGATAAGATTCCGCGACATCCGCCGAATTGTCGGTTGAGCCGTCATCGGCGACGAAGACCTCGATCGGCTCGTAGTCCTGCGCGAGTACCGACGGTATGGACTCCCGGAGGAAGTGGGCGCCGTTGTGGACCGGGATGATGACCGAAACCAGCGGGTTCATTCGACAGTTCCACCGGGAGGCTGATTGCGGAGGAAGTCTTCGATAACTGATGCGATCTCGGCCTGCTCCGTCCCGAGGCGAAGGCTGTAACAAGGGACCTGGCGGACGAGCCGCGCCATCGCCGCGAGACCTTGGCGGTCGGCGGATGCCATCTGCAGGAGCGTACTCGGAGCCAGCGCCGCGAGTGCGGCGGCCGGCCCTATCGGCCCGATGGTGGTCGTTTCGGCATTGGCGATGTGCGGGACCAGTACCGCCACGAGAGGTCGTGAGGCCGGGAGAAGTTCTGCGAAGTGCGGATGAAGAATGGCGACGCCTTTGTCGGGCAATACGCGGTCGGGGTTCACCACGAACGGATGGAGTTCGGGAAAGCGGGCGAGCTGCGAGTCGTGGAGCTTCGCGGCGGCATAGACGGAGTGCACGGCCGGCGGGTTCGCATTGAGTTCGAGGAGGCAGTGGTCGTCGCCGAGGTACTCCAGGCCGTTCAAGAGACATGCGAGAGCCGTGCTGGATTTGCCCGAGCCGCTGGCGCCCACGATGAGGGCTGCCCGCCCTCCGGCCGAGACCGCGGCGGAATGGAGAAACTGGATGCTTCGCTCGGCCATGGACCAGGCGATGACCGCACGAAAGCCTCCGGCGATGTCGCCGTAGGTCAGGGCAGAAGCCGCAGGAACCCAGTAGGTGGCGGATTGGCTCGGCGAATCGAAAACCGTCAGACCGGGGTCGGGCCGAAAGTACGTCCAGCGCTGATCGCCTTCGTCGCTCATCGCCGGCAGGCTCTGGGCGTAGACGGTACCGGGCGTGGGCAACTCTTTGGGGAGCTCGATGCCGGTCGATTCCGAATCCCAGGCCCGGATGGTCAGGTCGGCCGGACCTTCCGGGGTGCGCAGGTGGGCGAAGGGCGCTCCGAGCCGCGGGAGCAGGCCCGGTCCGGCGAATTCGAACATCACCCGTACGGGCCCGAGGGCGATGGGCATCCTCGCAATGCCGCCGGCGGCCTCGGCAGCCCGAGCGAATGCATCGAGGAACACGTCGTAGGAGGTGCGGGAGAACGCGGCCGAGGGGCCTGGCATCGGGTTAGCCTTCGACGGCGGGTTTCGCCATCGGCCAGCCGGCCTCTTCCACGTCATGAATGGGATCGAGCAGGAGGAGCTCCTGCATGTCCGTGTACTTCTCAAGGGTGGGCTCGCCCGGCACAGGGGCAAGGCCATTGACGTCGCCTGGAGCGGTCGTTCGAGGGCGCACCAGCTCCTCGGCGACGAGTTGGTCTACGAATAGGCTGAGCGCTTCGGGATGAATACCGTGGGAATCCGACACTTCGGTGACGGTCTTGCCGGCGGCGAGCAATCGCCAGGCAACATCGCCGGCTCCCCGCGAGCTGTAATAGGCGCCGGTACCCAGGTGAACTATCAGCACTTCGCCATCGACACTTTCGTCGACGACATCGGGTTTGTTGACTTCGTAGCGGGCGTCAGCGGTCACCATCGAATCGTACCGGAGGAAACGTCGCAGGCAAGCCAACCAGGGGAGAGATGAGGGTCGGCGCCGGGTGTGCGGTAGACGCGGGCGGGCGCGCCTCTTCCACCCAGTAGTAAGGCCGGCGGGTCGAGCACCTGTCCTGGGAAAGGCGCCGAGCCCTCGGCACGGACTATAGCCAGCGCGCCGCGAGAGCTGGGATTCTTATGACGCGGCGGTTCGTAAACTTTTCGTCACTTCCCCTGGGGGGCGATATCCGTCTCGTAGGGGGTGTTTTCGCGGGCCACCTGGCGGAAGCGATCGAACATGGCGTCGTAGCGGCGGACGGTGGCGGCACGATGGATGCCCTGGTGCTCGCAGGCCGAACCGACCGAACAGCTCTGGCAGCAGAACTTCCGGTTGGCCATCAGGTACGGCGGCGTCGTGTAGACGGAGTGGCAGCGAATGCAGCGCTGTGGCTCGTTCGGCATCGGGTTCCTCGCGGGCGTTTCGGTGAGTGGTGCCATTGTGTGGGCGATGCCCGCCAGATGGAAGCGTATCGCATGATCGACGCTACTCAGGCACGATAGCCGCATGGTCCATATCAACCGCGTCTACACAAGAGCCGGCGACGACGGCACCACCGCCCTCGGCGGGGGCCAGCGCATCGCGAAGGACAGCCTGCGGATCGAGGCCTACGGCACCGTCGACGAGCTGAACTCCGTCATTGGCGTGGCGGTGGCGGCGGGTCTTGATGCTTCGATGCAGCCGCAGTTCTTCGTCATCCAGCAGGTGCTGTTCAACCTTGGATCGGACCTTTGCATCCTTGAAGAGGACAAACTCCGTTTTAAGGTCCCCGGCATCGAAGAGCGTCACGTCACGGACCTCGAGACGTGGATGGACGGGTGGAACGAGGAGCTCGAACCCCTGAGAAGCTTCATTCTGCCTGGCGGAGACATGGCGGCGGCGCAATTGCACGTCGCGCGGACCGTTTGCCGGAGGGCCGAGCGCGCGACCATCGCGCTCTCGCGCGAAGAGCCGGTCGGCAAGTACTGCATCCCGTACCTCAACCGCCTGAGCGACCTGCTCTTCGTGGCTTCGCGCTACCAGGCGAAGCTCGCGGGCAAAGGCGACCTGCTCTGGGATAGCCGCGGGTACTGATTCGCGATTTTCGATTGACGATTTTCGATTGACGGCGGGAGTGCCATGGGACGGTTTAGCGACAAGGTTGGATTCGTAACCGGAGGCGGGACCGGGATTGGCTTCGCTTCAGCGAAAGCGATTGTTGATGGCGGAGGCACGGTGGTCATTGCAGGCAGGCGGGAAGCGCCTCTGCAGAGGGCTGTTGAACGACTCGGCGCATCTGCGACCTACGTCACCTGTGATGTGGCGGTTGACCATGATGTCGAGCGCGCCATTGAGGTTGTGCGAGAGCGACACGGCGCTCTGCACCTGGCGGTCAACGCAGCGGGGACCGGCGGCGTCGGCAGCGTGCTGAACGGGCCGGTCGGCGATTTCGAGCGCATTCTCCAGACCAACCTGACCGGGGCGTATCGCTGCATCCGGGCAGAAGCGCAGCTGATGAAAAGCTCGGGCGGGGGAAGCATTGTAAGTATCAGCTCGATCGCCGGTTCGCATACGCACCACTGGATGACGGCGTACTGCGTTTCGAAGGCTGGCCTGAACATGCTCACGAGATGCGCCGCCGATGACCTTGGCACGCACAACATCCGCGTGAATGCCGTGGCGCCGGGACTGGTGCCCACCGACCTCTCGGCCGGGCTGGCGAACAATCCCGCGACCGTCGACGAATATCTTCGGCGGATGCCGGTTTCGCGGCTGGGGACGACTGAAGACATCGCAAACGCGGTCAGCTACCTGTTGAGCGACGAAGCCTCGTGGGTGACCGGCCTCGTGTTGCCGGCCGACGGAGGCCACCACCTGCGGCAGGGCCCCAACCTGCTCGAACAGTTCAGCCAGTTCGTGCCCGAGGAACGCTAGACCGGGGGGCGGAGGCGGCGTTCGGCCAAGGCGGAGAGCCCGCCGAAGCGGTCCGCGAGCGAACGCAGTTGCGCGAGGAACCGGTCGCCGCCATCGCCAAGACGCTGCGAAAGCTCCGTCTGAATCTCGAATCGCGCGGCGCGGGCGGCCGCAATGTTGGCGTGGGCGCGTTCGGTGAGGAGGAGGTTCGACGAGCGCCGATCGTTCGGGTCGGGGCGCTTTTCAAGGTAGCCAAGCGATTCCACCTCCTGGACCGTCTTCGAAACGGCCTGGACGGAGACACCAAGGCGTTCCGCCAGTTCGGTGACCGTGGTATCGCCGGCAAGCAAACCCTGGACGATGAAACCGTGGCTGAACTTCGTGTCCGCGAAGCCCGATGCCGCAAGCCGTTGGAGGACGAATTCGGTAACGCCGCTGGACACGACGAGGCAGAGCAGGCCGATGTCATCTTCGGCGGCGATGGCAGGTTCGGAGTGGGTCATAGGCAGATGTTACTCAACTACAGTTGACTAATCTACTCAACTAAGGTTGACTAGTCGCCATGAACACCACGACTCCTGCGCGAACCGCAACAATCGAAGACGCCATTGATATCGCCCACCACGTGGTTTGGGGTGTCATGACCACGGTCGACAGCCGGGGCCGGCCCCGGAGCCGTCTTGTCCATCCGGTGTGGACGATGGGATTTGGCGAGCCGGTCGGCTGGCTGACCACGCGCAAAACGCCCCTGAAGACGCGCCACCTTGCAACGAACCCCCACGTCTCGATCGCCTACATCGCCGCGAACACGGACTTCGCGTACTTCGATTGCGTCGCCGAGTGGGCCGATGACGAAGCCGGACGGCAGCTCTGCTGGGACACCTTCCTCGAGGCGCCAGAGCCGGTCCGCTATGACCCTTCGACAATCTGGAAGGACGGACCGGCATCGGAGGATTTCGCCGCGCTGCGCTTCACGCCGTACCGGCTGACCGCCGGCAGGGCGGAGCAGATCGCCCGAGGAGAGAAGGCGTCGATCGCCCGCCTCGATGCGGCGTCCGTGACTGCCGAATTGCTATCCTGACCACGTGAGATCCGCGGCGACATCGCTTGGGCTGTTCCTCCTGGTTGGAGTCCTTTTCGGTGCATGCTCTGACGACGACACCGATTCCGGTGCCAGTACTCCGCTGGCGCTCTATCGCGGAAAACCGAACGGAGACGACGCGCTCCTTTCGGGCAGGCTGGTCCTCGATGGCCGGTGCCTCTACGTCGAAGCGAGTGACACTTCGCGCTCGTTCGTTGCCTTGCCCGAGGTTGCAGCCAAGTGGGACTCGGAGGCCGGCACGCTCGTCATGGGAGATCGATCGGCCAAGCCCGGCGACCAGGTTGGTTTCGGCGGCGGATTCCCCGGCACGCTGGAGCATATGGACTGGGAAACTGCACCGGATGAAGCGTGCGACACGAGTCGCGCCTTCATCGCGGGCGAAACGCTCTATACAGCGGAGCACCCTCCCGGGAGCTAAAAGTTGCGAATGCGCGTCGTGGTTGTGGCTGGAATCGTGCTGTTGGGCCTGGCCGCCGCCGGATGCAGTGGCGGTGGACACAAATCCCAACCTAATGGAGCAGCGGCATCGGACAGTCCAGCTGCGAGCGCGACCAGTACGGTGCTGCTCGCCGGCTGGAACGAGGCCATCTACCGCGGTCGCGAAGGCCCGGTGCTGTCCGTTGAAGTTCTTCCCGAGCATGCCGTCCTGGCGCTCGACATTGCCAATATCGCCGTTTTCGACTGCCGGACGAACTGCCTGGACGATGTCCGCGACCACCTGAAGGCGGTCCGGGCCTCAGATGTCATTTGCCTGTACTCCGAAGCTAACCGCGGCGTACTGAAGCTCTGGATCAACCGGGATACGTGTCCGGTGCTCGGAAGCTAAGAACTTGACACCTTTGGCGCCGTCCATACCCTAATGCTCGCCGCCAGCCCAAATCCGTGGCGGAATCCCAAGGAGAACAAGAAATGGCGGAACTCAAGGACACCGCGGACCAGTTCGCGAAGGACCTCATCAACCAGAACATCGCCGGCCTCATGATGGCCTTCACGCCGAACGGCATGGGCCAGGCCATGGCGCTCCAGGGCCAGATGGCTTCGCAGCCCCAGCCCAGCGGCACCCCAACCGTGAACGTCGTAGTCGGCGCGACCGAAGGCGAAGACACCCTGGTCGACATCGTGATGTCGTCGGACACCACCTCGACCACGATCGCCACCCGCTGGAAGGACGTCGCCGGCGCCTGGAAGGTGGATGCCATCGGCCTCAAGGCCTAACTCTCGTCACCGTTCGCGACGCAGATTCGGAAGCCGGGCAGTAAGCCCGGCTTCTTCACATCTGAACCTCGTTCGGGCTACGCTCACTGCGATGGCACACTCGCTCACGGGCACCCAGCCCCTCCCCATTCACAAGCGCGCGAAACGGTTCCTGGACGTCGGGTGGACGTTCCTCATCATCTACCTGAGCTACAAGCGCATTCAGCGGAACAAGAAGCTGACCCCGAAGCAGCGCGAGCGGCGGCTTTCACGCGCCCACACGAAGAACGCCGAGCGCATCTACGGGCTCGCGGTGCGGCTCGAAGGAATGATGATTAAGACCTGCCAGTTCATCAGCTCGCGCGCCGATGTGGCGCCAACGGAGTACGTCGCCGTGCTCAGCCGCCTGCAGGACAGCGTGCCCGCCCGGCCGTTCTCCCAGGTGGTGAGGGTGGTGCGCGGCGAGTTCGGCGTACACCCCGACGAGCTGTTCGACAGCTTCACGCGGGCGCCTATCGCCTCGGCCTCGCTGGCGCAGGTGCACCGGGCGCGTACGAAGGCGGGCGACGACGTCGCCGTGAAGATCCAGTACCCCGGCATCGATCGCATCCTCGAGACGGACCTGCGAAACATCGCCATCCTCGTGCGGATCCTCGCGAAGCTGGAGAAGAACTTCGACTTCCGCATCCTCGTGAACGAACTGAACAAGGACATGCCGCGGGAGCTCGACTTCGAACTGGAAGGGCGCAGTTCGGAGCGGGTGGCCCGCGACCTCGCCCACCGGAAAGACATCCGCATCCCGAAGGTCCACTGGGAGACCACGCGGCGACGCGTGCTCACCACCGAGTTCATCGAAGCGACCAAGATCTCGGATACCGAGGCACTGCTCGCCGAAGGGATCGACCCGAACCAGGTCGCGCTGATCATGACCGAGGCCTACTGCGAACAGATCCTCGTGCACGGCTACTTCCACGCCGACCCACACCCCGGGAACCTGTTCGTGCTGCCCGGGCCGGTGGTGGTGTTCCTCGACTTCGGGCTCTCGAAAGAGCTGCCTGAAGAATTTCGGCGGAACTACGCGAAGCTGATCATGGCGCTCATCGCCCAGGACAACGACGGGATGGTGAAAGCCTTCCGGGCCATCGGGTTCAAGACGAAGAGCGAGGACCCGGAGTCGCTGGTAGCGCTTGGGCAATCGTTCTTCGACTACGGCGGCGCTGATAACAAGCCGTACGTCGATGCCGATGTGATGCCCGAGGTGAACGAACGGCTCTCGCGCATCTTGCAGGCGAACCCGGTGACCGAGATCCCGGGCGATATCCTCCTGATTTTCCGCGTGCTCGGCCTGATGAGTGGGCTGCAGAAGCGGCTCGACAGCCGGGTGGATGTGGTGGGCACGATTACGCCGTACGCGGAGGAGCAGGCCCGCCAGCTCGCCGAGCAGGCCGCGGGCGACGCGGCAGGCTGAGCCGCACTCGCCGGAACGTGGTGATGCCCGCGAAACGTTCCCCCGCTAGACTTCGCTGCGGATGAATTCTCGTCGTCACTTCGACCGGCTCCATGCTCGATGAGTTCCGGGGCCGGACCACGGCTGTTTCCGGAAGCAGGGCGGGAGATTCGCGCGCACGACCGCGGCGTGCTGCCGTTCGAACACCTGCGCGCGCTGATTGACGAGGGTGTCATCAGTTCCCCGGTGCGGATCGACGAGGGGCAGATCCAGCCGGCGAGCATCGATCTCAGGCTCGGGGACTATGCGCTGCAGGTGCGCGCGAGCTTCCTCCCGGGCCGAGGCACAACGGTGCTGGAAGCAGCCGAGGACCTGCTCGTGCAGCGCATCGACATCGCCGATGGCGCCGTTCTGCAGAAGGGCGCGGTCTACATCATCCCCCTGCTGGAGAGCCTCGACCTTTCGGGGAATCCGGGGCTTTTGGCCAAAGCAAATCCGAAGAGTACCACCGGGCGACTGGACGTGTTCGCCCGCCTGATTACCGACCGGGCCGACCAGTTCGACATTATCGAACGGGGGTACCAGGGCCCGCTCTTCGCTGAGGTTTCGCCGAAGACGTTCAACGTTCGGGTGAAGACCGGAACTCCGCTCAACCAGATCAGGTTCCTGCGGGGGCGGTCGGCGTCTTCGCACGCAAGCCGGCGGGCGAGCGAGGATGAGATGCTGGTCTTCGATGAGCGCGGCGAGCCGATGAAGGCCACCGTCGACGAGGGCATCTGGTTCTCGGTCGACCTTTCGGGACGGGCCGGAGACATCACCGTCGGCTGGAAGGCACGGAGCGAATCGCCCGTGATCGACCTCGACCGGATTGGCTACTACGACCCGGCGGATTTCTGGGAGGGGGTGAAGCCCGCGCGGCAGCTCATTCTGACCCCCGACGCGTTCTACATTCTCGGTTCGAAGGAACGAGTACGAGTGCCACCCACCTACGCGGCCGAAATGCTGCCCTACGACCAGGCGATGGGCGAATTCCGGGTGCATTACGCCGGCTTTTTCGATCCCGGCTTCGGGTATGGGACCGGCGAACTCCAGGGCACGCGCGCCATCCTCGAGGTTCGCTCCCACGAGATCCCGTATGCCCTGAAGGACGGTCAGCGGATCGGCAGGTTGATGTACGAGCGAATGCTCGCTGTGCCCCAACGGCTCTATGGCGTGAACGCCGGGTCTTCGTACCAGGACCAGGGACTTGGGCTGAGCAAACAGTTCAAGCGTTGACCGATTTTGTTATAAAAACGCAAGCAAAATTAGCGCTGGATTAAGAAGTTCGACGCTGGACCGGTGCCACAATGGCGACGGCCGAGACCTGTGGTCTGGCCCTGCGGACCCGATTGCCCCCACCCGACATTCGAGAACTCAGCCTGCGGACCACGCTCGGACTTACTGTGCCGCCAGGAATCCCCATGGTTCCGAGGGCGGCAGATAGGGCCGTGGTTTGTTCAAGTTCCTTCTCCTGTTCTTCGCGTTGGCCGTCGTGCCGCTTTGCCTGGCCTGCGGAGACGACGATGACAATTCCGACTCTGGCAACACAGTTGATGCCAGCTTGAAAGACTTCCAGATCTCCCTCAACAAGTCGTCGGTGAGTTCTGGCGAAATCACTTTCAAGATCAAGAACAACGGGCCATCGCAACACGAGTTCGTCGTGGACCGGACCGACCTCAAGGCCGACAACCTGCCGTACGACGAAGCCGATGCCACGGTGAAGGAAGACTCACCCGACCTTACCAACATCGACGAACAAGAAGAGATAACCCCGGGCGACACCGAAAGCCTCAAGGTGAACCTCGAGCCCGGACATTACGTGATCTTCTGCAACATCCCCGCACACTACCAGCAGGGTATGCGAATCGATTTCACGGTGAAGTAAATCGAGAAGGAGTCCGGCGATGACACTTTCGAAGATGGTCGCCCTGGTAGCCGCCATAGGCATCGGCTTCACGGCGTACCTCTCGGTCCTCGCCGCCGGAGGGCTCGGGGACTTCTCATCCAACCAGGATGAAGAAGCCACCCCCGCCCCGACGGCCCAACCCACTCAGCCCGCGCAAACCTCGGGCGGGCTGCAACTCACGGCGAAAAACACCTCTTTCGACAAGACGACATTGACCGCGAAGGCGGGATCGGTGTCCCTGAAGTTCGACAACCAGGACTCGATCCCCCACAACGTAGATGTCTTCGATGGACCGGACGCCAGCGGTAACTCACTCGCCAAGACCCCGATAAAGACCGGTCCGGGGCAGGCAACGCTGACGATCCAGCTCAAACCCGGGAAGTACTACTACCGGTGCGATGTACACCCCGACCAAATGCACGGGGTGCTGACGGTGGTGGGCGACACCAGCGGTTAGTAGAGCCGGGTCTCGATGTCTTTCTGGAGTCCGGCTTCGATCGACTCGGCCGGTACCTGGAGCTTGAGCTGATCGCGCATGATGGCGCCGAGAGACGCGAGTTCGGAGGCATCGTCCCAGGACTGCGCGTCCCACAGGTTCGAGCGAATCACGCACTTCGAGCAGTGGAAGAACACTTCCTCGGCCGTAACAGCGATGGCGAGCTGGGCCGGCTTGCCCTTCACGGCGAGGTCCTGCAGCAGCCAGGCGTCCGTGACGAGCCGGGCGGACCCGTTGATGCGCAGCGTCTCGGAACGGCCAGGCACGAGGAAGTAAATCGAGATGCGTGGAGTTTCGAGGAGATTCCTGAAGGTATCGGCGCGCCCGTTCCCGGGACGATCAGGGATCGCGATGGTGTGCTCATCGAGGACGCGGACGAAACCCGGGGGATCGCCCTTCGGAGAAATATCCATGTGGCCCGAGGCGTTCGTTGTCGCAACCATGATGAACGGGCTTTTCGCGATGAATGCGGCGGAGTGGGGATCGATGAACGCCAGGGACTTATCCCAGGCGCCGGACCCGCGCGGTTCGGGGATGACCTCGCGCAGGGCATCGGCGGTTGAGATCACATTGGAAAAGCTGACCATCACGGCGCTCGCGGCACGAATCGGTGCCATTCGATTCTGGTGAAGTGCGCCGGGAAAGACAACCGGTCCGGTGGAGCTAAGTCGAACTAGAAGAGCTTGCCGAAAATCGCGCCCGGCAGGCCCGTGACCGCATCGCCGCCGAGATAGATAAGGGCGCCGGCCTGGACCGCGACCACCAGGGCGAGCGCCCCCACCATGAGGTTTCCTGCAAGGTTGCGGCGGCGACGGGCGGCGCGCTCTTCGCGTTCGATGCGTTCGAGTTCGCCTTTGAAGAATGCGCGGTCGTATTCGCGGCGCAGTTCCGGCTTCGAAAGCACGGCATAGGCTTCGTTCAGCTTCTGCATGCCCTCGCGATAGGTATCGTCGTCGTCCGACTGCTTCATCATGTCGTCTGAAAGACGCGCGTACGCGTTCTCGATTCCAGCGAGATCGGCGCGCGGCGGCAGACTCAACACCGCGTAGTAATCCAATAGCTTCGCTTCGGCCACTGCGTGCCTCCCTACAGATAAGAAACGGCAGCGACGGCGAAAAGATGAGGGGCGTTAGAACGAAATTCAGTTCTGGCGGAGGCCGGCCAGGTAATAGCGGACCTGCTGGAGGGGCGATTCGTGGTCGATTTCCGCGCCGCCGAAAACGTGGGCGAGGATGAACATGTTCAGGATGCCGGTGACGGCGGTCGCGCAGGTGGTCACATTGTCGCGCTGGAAGACGCCAGTCTCCATGCCGCGGGCGATGATCGCATCGAGCGGCTGGCGGACGCGCGCACCGAGCGCCTGTGAGAACTCGGCCATCGGCACTCCACCGAGACCGAACACTTCGCGGAGGACGAGCGCGATGATTTCTTCCTGCTGGAGGAAGTGATCCAGGTAACGCTGGCAAAAGGCCATCAATTGTTCGGTGACGGGCGCTTCGGCCGGGAGGCCGCTGCGGATGCCTTCGGCCATCTCCTCGAGGATCTGGCGGACGATGCTCGCGTAGAGCCCCTCCTTCGAGCCGAAGTAGTAGTAAATCATCGGCTTCGTCGTCTGGGCGTCTTCGGAGACTTCGCGAAGGGAGGTGGCGGCGAAGCCTTTCTGCGAGAAATGGCGAAGCGCGCTCGCGAAGATGCGTTCGCGAACCTCGGCCTCGCGGCCACCGGAATTGGCAGACGGTGACGTCACAGAAGGTCTCCGGAAAGATGCCACGGCCCAGGGCGGGGCGTTCGACTTACCGGGGAGTATAAGCCGGAAATCGTTACGGTTAACCGCGTTGCTCGGCGGGCCGCGCTGCGATACCGTAGGCGAAGCCCTTTAAGGCGGTCCCGTGAGGCTGCGAAGGGAGGAGGTCCGGCATGGCCGGAGTGTGTGTGTGCCTGTGCGCCTTTCCCGATTGCCGGGGGAGGCGTTTTTCATGACCAGCCCCTCTTCTCCGTATCTAGGTCCCGATGAAATTTCGCGGACATTGCGCAGGCTCGGCCACGAAATCGTCGAGAGTAATCGTGGCACTGATGGCCTCGTGCTCGTCGGGCTCCTTTCCCGCGGCTACCCCCTGGCGCGGCGCCTGGCGGCTGCAATCCAGGAGTTCGAAGGCGTCATGGTGCCGGTCGGCGGGCTGGACATCGGCCTCTACCGCGACGACGTCACGCGGCGATCCACCCCGCCGCCGGTTCGGCCAAGCGAAATCCCTGTCTCCATCGATGGGAAAACCGTGGTCCTCGTCGACGATGTGCTGTTCACGGGCCGAAGCATCCGGGCGGCGCTCGACGCGCTTCAGGATTACGGACGTCCGGCGAGGGTGCGGCTGGCCGTCCTGATCGACCGGGGCCACCGCGAGCTGCCGATACGCCCTGATTTCGTCGGGAAGAACATCCCGACGGCACTGATCCAAAAGGTCCAGGTGCGACTCCTGGAAGTAGACGGCCAGGACGCTGTGTACGTGTTCGGAGAGGAGGCCATCCATGCTTGAGCTTCGCAATCCCGATGCGCCCGTTGTTGCCAGCGAGGCGCCCGCCTGGAAGCGCAAAGACCTCCTCGATACGGACACGCTGACGGCCGAAGAGGTCGCCATGATTATGGAAACTGCGGAGGCAATGCGAGAGATTCGCTCCCGGCCTGTGGGAAAGGTGGCGACCTTGCGAGGCGCGACCGTGGTGACGCTCTTTTACGAGCAGAGCACACGCACGCGCGCCAGCTTCGAAGTCGCCGGCAAGGCGCTCGGGGCGGATGTCGTGAACCTGACTGCTTCCGGTAGCTCGGTGGAGAAGGGCGAAACCCTCATCGATACCGTGCGGACGCTGGAAGCTATCGGCGCCGACCTGGTGGTCATGCGGCACGGCAAATCCGGGGCGCCTTACCTCGCGGCACGGAACACGTCCGCCGGGATCATCAACGGTGGCGATGGCACCCACGCGCACCCCACCCAGGCGCTGCTCGATCTGTTCACCATGCGCCGGCACGTGGGCGAGGTGCAGGGGAAGAAGGTCGCGATCATCGGGGATGTGCTCCACAGCCGGGTCGCCCGCTCGAACCTCTGGACGCTGCTGGCCGCCGGCGCCGATGTCACACTCTGCGGGCCGGCAACGCTGCTGCCCAGGACACTCGCGGGCAGTGCCGAGACCGCAAACTGCATCGTCACCTCTCGCATCGAAGAGGCACTCGAAGGCGCGGACATCGTGATGGCCTTGCGCATGCAAAAAGAGCGCCAGGACAAAGGCCTGATCCCGTCGCTGCGGGAATACATCGCCCTGTACCAGATAAACGCGAAGAGATTACAGCTGGCGAAACCGGGCGCACTCGTCATGCATCCCGGGCCAATGAACGAAGGCATTGAAATCTCGCCGGAAGTGGCTCACGGGATGGCTTCAGTCATCGAGGAACAGGTCGCCAACGGAGTGGCGGTCCGCATGGCCGTCCTCTACCTGATGGCGACGGGGAGGAACGCATGAGCGAACGCCTGCTCCTGAAGAACGGACGCGTCCTCGACCCCGGCCAGGGTATCGACGCGGTGCAGGATGTGCTTCTCGTCGATGGACGCATCGCCAGAATCGGGCCGAGCATCGACGAGGGTGGCCGAACGATCGACGTCACCGGTTGCATCGTAACGCCGGGATTCGTCGACCTGCATACGCACCTGCGTGAGCCGGGATTCGAACAGAAGGGGACCATCGCCACGGAGACGCTGGCAGCGCTGCGTGGCGGATTCACGACTATCTGTGCGATGCCGAACACCTCACCTCCGCCGGACGGCGCGGACGTGTTGCGCGCGCTGCGCGAACGCATCGAACGGGACGCGTGCGTCCGGGTGCTGCCGATTGGCTGCATTACACGCGGCCGCGCCGGCAAAGAGCTGGCCGAGCTCGCCGAACTGCGCGACGGCGGTTGCGTCGCCCTCAGCGACGATGGCAATCCGGTCGCCAACGCCCGGCTGATGCGAAATGCGATGGAACTCGCGCGGGCAATGGATCTGCCGATTTCGGAACATTGCGACGCCCCGGACCTCAGCCATGGCGGATCCATGAACGAGGGCCGGGTGAGCGAACGCCTCGGGCTGCCGGGTCAGCCGGAAGCGGCCGAAACCGCCGCCATCGCCCGCAACATCGCGCTCTGTGAAGCCACAGGAGTGCGGCTGCACATCGCGCACGTGACCACCGCGCGCGGCCTGGAATTGGTAGCCAGTGCAAAGAGCCGGGGATTGCCGATTACCTGCGAAGTCACGCCAAGCCATCTCTTCCTCACGGAAGATGCGGTCATCGGTTCGGGGACTGAACCGGCTTACGACACGAACGCGAAGATCAACCCGCCACTTCGTACCGAAGCAGACCGCAGGGCGCTCGTGGCGGGCGTGAACACCGGGAGCATCGACGCCATCGCCACCGACCATGCACCACACGCAATCGAGGACAAACTTTGCGAATTCGACGACGCCGCCTTCGGAATCAGCTGCATCGAGACTGCCCTGGGGACCATCATGACGCTGGTTAACCGCGGCGAACTGGACCTTTCCGCAGCTATCCGTGCGCTCACATCTGGACCGGCGACAGTCTTCAGGTTCGGAGAAGGCATCGGCTCCCTCGCGGTGGGCGCCTCGGACGTCACGGTGATCGATCCGGGGCACCACTGGCGCGTCGAGCCTTCGCGCTTCGCGTCGAAGGGCAAAAATACGCCCCTCGCGAGCCATGAACTGACAGGGGCGGTTCGAGCCACCATCTTCAATGGAGCGGTGGCTTTCGAAATGGAGACCGCCAATGCCTGATGCTCTGCTCGTCCTGGCAGATGGTTCGGTGTTCCAGGGCCGCAGCGTCGGCGCCGAAGGCACAGCCGACGGCGAGGTGGTGTTCAACACCTCGATGACCGGCTACCAGGAGATGCTGACCGACCCCTCGTATGCCGGGCAGCTGCTGACTCTTACCTATCCGCTCATCGGAAACTACGGGATCGACGAGACGGTCGAAGAGTCCTCGAAGATCCAGCCGACGGGCCTGATCGTTCGCGAAGCCAGTCTCCACGCGAGCCACCTGCGCTCGCACCACAAGATCGGCGAGTTCCTCCGTGACCGCGATGTCGTCGCCATCGAAGGCGTCGATACGCGTGCGGTGACGCGGCGCATCCGCGAATCCGGCGTGATGCCGGGCACGATCACCACGCGCGAATCACCGCAAGCGGCCCTCGAACGCGTTCGAGCCCTTCCCGGGTACGACAACGTCAACTGGGTGCGCTCGGTGACGACCGACCACGTGTTCGACTGGAACATCCCGGCGGGCGAAGGCAGATACCGGATCGCGCTGCTCGACGGCGGCGTGAAGCGGAACATCATGCGATCGCTCGAGGCACGGGGATGCTCGGTGCGCGTGTTTCCGGAGAACACCGCCGCCGAAGACCTTCTCGCGCACAAACCCGACGGAATCGTGCTTTCACCGGGGCCAGGCGACCCGCGGCTGCTGGATGCGATGGTCGGCGAAGTGGGCAAGCTCATTGGCAAGGCGCCCATCCTGGGTATCTGCCTCGGCCACCAGGTCGCGGCGCGGGCGCTCGGGGCGGGCACCTTCAAGCTGCCCTTCGGCCATCGTGGCGGCAATCATCCGGTGCAGGACACGCAGACGGGCAAGGTGACGATCACCGCACAGAACCACGGCTATGCGGTGGATGCGGATCACCTGAACTCGGCGGCCTATGTCAGCCATGTGAACCTGAACGACCGGACGGTGGAAGGCATCGCCCTCCGCCACGAGCCGCTGATGACTATCCAGTATCATTCCGAGGCCTGTCCCGGACCGCTCGATAACCAGTACATTTTCGACCGGTTCGTCGACATGATGGTATCCGTCCGTGGAGGGGTTCGATGACTCGAACGACAGACATTCGCAGAGCGACCGAGAACGATGCGGAGGGTATCGCCGCAATCCTGCGTAGCCTCGGCTCCGAAAATGTGGGCCTCGAAGGCACGTTCGATGCCGACCGCGTGAAGAACTGGCTCAACCGCCTCGGAACCGAGGGCGTGATCTTCGTGGCGACGGACGGCAGCATCCCGGTGGCCTTCGGGTCGCTGGACTTTGATACGGCCGCGCCCGAGACGGGCTTGCTCGGCGTGTGGGTTTCGAAGGACTACCGCCGGCGCGGCCTCGCGACCGACCTCGCCGATGCGCTCGTCGAGTTCGCGCGCGAACACGGGTATCGCCGGATTCGGGGGCGGCTGCCCGAGGGCAATGAGCCGGCCCTGAGCTTTCTTTCGGCAATCGGGGCAATGGTGCCCCTTCGCAATCCAAACATGACGTTCGAGCTGCCGCTCTGACGTGGAGAACGCGTTGCACGGACACCGTATATGACGAACGCCCGAAGGCGGCGGAACAACGCGCCGGTGAGGCCTCGCCGTCCGGCGACGGGAGTACCAGACCTGCTCTTCGCGATCGGCATGATCATGCTGACGATGGGGTTCGTGTTCTTCATGTCGTCGTTCTTCGACGACGACCTTTCGGCCGGCGATGCGGGAACCGTGTTGGCGCGCCTGTTCGCCGGTTTGCTCGCGATCTCAGCGCTGCTGACCTTCCTGATGGGCATCCTTCTCCTGAGGGACGACCGGCGGCGCGCAGACCACTACGTGGTGCCGCTGATCGTGGGCGCGATCATCGGCGGGATCGAATCGTCGTTCTTTCTCAACCCGCGGAGCCCGGTGCTCCTCGTGATCCCGCTGTTGCTCCTGGTCTTCGTCTTGCGACCAATACGGCGCGGCCTGGCGGGGCTCGCCCAGCGAGGAGGCGGCTAATGGCGGGAGCCCTCTCCGAAACGACGTACACAACTGCTGCGGAGGTAATGATTGAAGCCATCTAGCGTCCTCATCATCGGCTCGGGGCCAATCGTCATCGGGCAGGCCGCGGAATTCGACTACGCGGGCACCCAGGCCTGCAAGGCCGTCCGTGAAGAGGGCGTGCGCAGCATCCTCGTGAATTCCAACCCGGCGACGATCATGACCGACCTCGACATCGCGGACGCGGTTTACATCGAGCCGCTGACGGTGCCGGTGCTGGAGCGAATCATCGCGAAGGAGCGGCCGGACGGCCTTCTCCCGACACTCGGCGGCCAAACCGGGCTGAACCTCGCGGTTGAGCTGGCGAAGGCCGGCATCCTCGAGAAGTACAACGTCCGTCTGCTGGGGACACCGTTGGAGGCCATCCGGCGAGCCGAAGACCGGGAGCTTTTCCGCGAACTCCTCGAGAAGCTCGGCGAGCCGGTGCTAGAGAGCGTGGTCTGTCACACCGTCGATGAGTGCGTCGCGGCCGCCGAGCAGATTGGCCTGCCGGTGGTTATCCGGCCTGCGTTCACGCTTGGCGGCACTGGCGGCGGCCTGGCATTCACCATGGAGCAGCTCCGGACGGTCGGCGCGAGCGGCCTGGCGGCCAGCCCGATTACCCAGGTGCTCGTCGAAAAGAACCTGCTCGGCTGGAAAGAGATCGAATACGAGGTAATGCGGGATGCCACCGGCACCTGCATCACCATCTGCAACATGGAGAACTTCGACCCGATGGGCGTCCATACGGGGGACTCCATCGTGGTCGCGCCTTCGCAGACGCTGAGCGATAAGGACTACCAGATGCTGCGCTCGGCGGCGCTGCGAATCATCGATGAGCTTGGTATCGAAGGCGGCTGCAACGTCCAGTTCTCGCTCGCCCCACGCAAGGACATCACCGACTGGCAGGGCGACCCGTACGATCCGTTGCCCTATCACGTCATCGAAGTGAACCCCCGCGTGTCTCGGTCTTCCGCGCTGGCCTCGAAGGCCACGGGTTATCCAATCGCTCGAGTCGCCGCGAAGATCGCCTGTGGGAAAGCGCTCCACGAGATTCCGAACGCGGTCACGAAGAAGACGAGCGCCGCCTTCGAGCCGGCCCTGGACTACTGCGTGGTCAAAATCCCGCGATGGCCGTTCGACAAGTTCGCTCTCGGGGCGCGCCAACTCGGCACGCAGATGAAGGCGACCGGCGAAGTGATGGCAATCGACCGTTCGTTCGAAGCCGCCCTGAACAAAGCTGTGCGGTCGCTGGAAATCGGTGGCCACAGCCTCCTCTGGGAACGCCCCGAGTGGCGCAACGGCGGCGAATTCCCTCTGGACGCGACGGATGAGCGGCTTTGGGCACTGATGGCGGCGCTGCGCCGAGGGGTGAGCGCCTTCGACCTTTCGCGCCAGACTGCCATCGACCCGTGGTTCACCGAACGGCTCGAGAACATCGTCACGATGGAGAAGCGGCTCCTGAACGAACCGCTGACGCCCGACCTGCTCCGGGAGGCGAAGCGCATCGGCTTCAGCGACGAGATGGTGGGCCAACTGGCGGACCGGCTGCCGGAACAGATCCGGACGCAACGGCAGGAATGGGGCATCCGGCCGGTCTACAAGATGGTCGATACATGCGCCGCCGAATTCGAAGCGGTGACGCCGTACTTCTACAGCACCTACGAACAGGAAAACGAAGCCGAGCCGCCGGAGGGGGCGACCGCGATCGTGGTAGGCAGCGGCCCGATCCGCATCGGGCAGGGCGTCGAATTCGACTACGCGAGCGTGCACGCAGCCTGGGCGCTCCAGGACGCGGGCATCCGTTCGATCATGGCGAACTCGAATCCCGAGACGGTTTCGACCGACTTCGACACATCCGACCGCCTGTACTTCGAGCCGCTCGACGAAGAAGGCGTCCGTGACATCATCGACAACGAGACCGGAGGCGGCGATGAACCGCCTGCGGCAATCGTCCAGTTCGGTGGCCAGACGGCGATCAACCTGGCAGGGCCGCTGGGGCGGGCAGGCCTGCCGATCATCGGTTCGAGCGCGGACACCATCGACATGGCCGAAGACCGGCGCCAGTTCGAGCGCTTCTTGCAAGAGCTCGGCATCCCGCAGCCTCCCGGGGCGGCCATCCTGACGCTGGAAGAGGCCATGAAGACCGCACAGGCCATCGGCTACCCGGTGCTGGTGCGGCCCTCGTACGTTCTCGGCGGGCGGGCCATGGAGATCGTCCAAAACGCAACCGAACTGGTGACGTTCGTAGCCCAGGCGGCGGAAGTGGCGCAGGGGCGGCCGATCCTCATCGATAAGTTCCTCGATGGCGCCGAAGTGGAAGTCGACGCGATTTGCGATGGCGAGACCGTGCTTATCCCGGGGATCATGGAGCACATCGAGAAGGCCGGCGTGCACTCCGGCGATTCGATGGCGGTCTACCCTCCGCGGCACCTTGACGAGGAAGAACGCGACACAATCGTCGATTACACGCGGCGGATTGTCCTCGGGCTCGGCGCGATTGGCGTCACGAACATCCAGTACGTCGTGCTGCCGCGGGTGCCGAACGAAGGGCCGCGCGTATTCGTGCTCGAGGTGAACCCCCGCGCGAGCCGGACGGTGCCGTTCCTCTCGAAGGTAACGGGAGTCCCGATGGTACAGCTGGCGGTGGGCGCGATGCTGGGCAAGAAGCTGGCCGCTCAGGGCTATCCCGACGGGCTCTGGCCGGAACGGGACCTGGTGGCGATCAAGGCGCCGGTGTTCTCGATGTCGAAGCTCACGGGGGTCGATACGTACCTGGGGCCGGAAATGAAGAGCACCGGCGAGGTGATGGGCATCGACCGCACGTTCGAAGCCGCACTCGCCAAGGCGTTACTGGCTTCGGACCTTTCCTTGAAACCGGGGAGCAGCATCCTCCTCAGCATCAGCGACCGGACCAAGCCGACGGCGCTGCCTCTGATTCGAACACTGGTCGATACCGGATACCAGCTCTACGCGACCGAAGGCACAAGCAAGATGATCGAGGCGCTCGACCTACCGGTGACTTCGGTCACGAAGGTGTTGAGCGGAGAGCACCCGAACGTCGTCGATGTGATCCGGGACGGGACGGTGAAGTGCGTGCTCAACACTTCGGAGAACCGGTTCACGGGGTCGTTGCGCGACGGGTTCCATATCCGGAGGGCGGCGGCGGAACAGCGGATCCCCTGCTTCACATCGATCGATACGATGCGCGCGGCGGTCGAGGCGCTTGCCAGCGCTTCCGAGTACGAAATCGCGACACTTGCCGAGTACGTGGGTTGAACATCGAAGAGGCCCGCATCATCTCGACGCAGCCGGCGTGGGATGGCGCGTTCATCACCTGGTTCCACGCACCCGCGCTGACCAATGGCGTCGAGGCGGGACAGTTCGTGATGGTGCACTGCGCGCCCGAAGGGGCCGACCCGATGTTCGCGCGGGCGTTTAGCTACTACCGCATCGATGGCGACCGGTTCGCGCTCCTCTATGCCGTCGTTGGCCGCGGGACGCGCTGGCTGAGCGAACAGCCCGCCGGCGCGCCGGTGCGGATGTATGGGCCGCTAGGGAACGGGTTCACCTTTCCGGATACCCCCGCAAATCTGCTGCTCATCGGCGGCGGCGTTGGTGTGGCCCCACTTGTCGACACGGCGGAGCGCGCACTCAAGGCCGGGCATCACGTGGTCGCGATGATGGGCGGACGGACTTCGCGCCACCTCCTCGCAGCTTCAGAGTGGCCGAAGGAAGTCGAATATGTTGTCGCGACAGAAGATGGCTCACTGGGGGCTAAGGGATTCGTGACGCAACACCTGGGCAAGTACCAGGAGTGGGCGAACCGCATCTACGCGTGCGGCCCGAACCCGATGTTCCAGTCGCTTGCGGACGTCCTGAGAAACAACGGGCGGCGGCAGTTCCCGGAAATCCTGATGGAAGAAAACATGCCCTGCGGCTGGGGCATGTGCTACGGCTGCGCCATTTTCACGAAGCACCACGGCGTGAAGCTGTGCTGCAAGGATGGGCCGCGCTTCAACCTGTTCGACGTCTTTTAGCCACGGTGAAACGCAAAGGAACAAAGGACACAAAGGATTCGAGTTAAGAATCCGCGCTCGGTCACACGACCGCTGTCGCGACCGTGAGAACCCTTCGTTCCTTTGTTCCTCTGCGTTTAAGAACCGTCAGACTTCGGAGTGACGCCGCCCATCATGCGGGCCATGACCTCGGGGTTCATCCAGTTCCACGGAGCTGTGGCCGTCGCGTTGACCCACTTCTCCCAGTCCTTGGCGGCATCCTGGGCGAGTTCGCCGAGTTTGACGTTGGCGCCGGTCAGTTTTGCGCTGACTGCGAAGAACTCGGCCCATGCCTCCAGCACTACGGTGTACTGTTTGCCGAATTCCAGTGCCCGCTCCGTTGGGCCGAACAATCCTCTCGAACGCGCCACAATTCTGCCCTCCCGGCTTCCCGACTATACGCCGTGGCCAAACGCGACACGTAGTGACGAGTTTAGAACATATGTCTTGACACCCGAACAGGCGTTCGCCTAGTCTCACAGCACTTTCGAACGGATGTGCGACTCCAATGGTAAATCCCTTCCTCACCATCGTTTTTGACCTGTTCCTCATCGGCTCGGCGCTGACAGTGGCAGCGAGCATGGCGGCTGAATACTTCATCACCAGGGAGCCACACGTGGGCGCGATGCGCCGGGCGCGGCCAGCCCACTCACGAACACACGAGCGGCGCGCAACGCGGGCGACCATTCATCGAATGCCGTCGACTCGGCGGCGAGCTGCCTAGGATTTGGCGGCGCGGCGGATGGGGATGGGCTCCTGGAGCCCGCCCTTTCGCTTCCGGTCCTGTACACGATCGACAGAGCGGACGCCTCGGATGATCTCGAGGCGCGAGAGAAGCCGGGAGAGTTGTTCGATGCCGGTGGTTTCGAGAGTCGCCTGGATGGATACAGAGCCGTCGCCAATTTCTGTTGTACGGACGCCGACCATGTTGACCTTGTCTTCCGTGACAACGGTCGTGATGTCGCGGAGCAGACCCACGCGGTCCCAGGCCTCGATCAGGATCTGCACGGGATAGAGCTTCGTGACAGTGCCCCATTCGACCCCCACGATCCGCTCTCGCTCCTCCTCGTTGAGGATGTTGTGGCAGTCGGCCCGGTGCACGGTGACGCCGCGAGTGCGGGTCACGTAGCCGACGATCTGGTCGCCGGGGACGGGATTGCAGCAGCGAGCCATCGTCGTTAGCAGGTTGCCCACACCGAGGACGCGCATGCCCGGGCTGCCGAGCGCGGCTGGGGCGAGCTTCTCCGGCGCCGGCGGGGCCGGTTCCGCGTTGGCTTCTTCCTCTTCGGCGATGATGGCCTGGAATTTGCGCGCGATGGAGTTCGTACTCACACCGCCATAGCCGAGCGCGGCGAGGAAGTCCTCCCACGACGGATACGGGAAGAACTGCAGGATCTGCTCCTGGCGTTCGCTGAGGTCGAGCCCCAGCCGTCGCATCTCTTTCTCGATCAGTTCGCGGCCACGCTCGATGTTCTCGGCGCGTTCCTGCTTGCGGAACCACTGGCGAATCTTTTCCTTGCTGTGCGCCGTGCGGACGTAGCCCAGGTGGCCGTTCAGCCAGTCACGCGACGGACCCTTGCTCGCCCGGCTGCGCATGATATCGATCACGTCACCGTTCTTGAGCGTGGAGTTGAGCGAGACCATGCGCCCATTCACCTTGGCGCCGACCGTCTGATGGCCAAGGTCCGTATGGATGCGGTAGGCGAAATCGAGTGGTGTGGCGCCGGCGGGCAGGTCGAGCACATCGCCCTTCGGCGAGTAGACGAACACCTGGTCGTGGAAGATGTCGGTCTTCACGCTCTCGACGAAGTCGTCATCACCGGCGAGGTCGCGTTGCCAATCGAGAAGCTGGCGCAGCCAGGCGATGCGCTCTTCATCCTTGCCGGTGTTCTTATTGCCTTCCTTGTATTGCCAGTGCGCCGCCACGCCGTATTCGGCGACGCGGTGCATCTCGTAGGTGCGAATCTGGATTTCGAGCGGCCTCCCGCTCGGCCCGACGACCGTCGTGTGAAGCGACTGGTACATCGAATCCTTGGGGTTGCCGATGTAGTCATCAAACTGGCCGGGGATAGGCCGCCAGAGAGCATGAATCACGCCCAGGGCGTGGTAACACTCGGAAACGGTATCGACGAAGATGCGGACGGCCAGGAGGTCGTAAATCTGGTCGAAGGTCTTCGATTGCTCGGAGTAACGCATCATCTTGTGGTAGATGCTGGCGATGTGCTTTGCCCGGCCGCTCACTTCGGCCTTGATGCCGGCCGCCGCCAGGTGCGAGCTCAGGATCTCCGAGGCTTCGCGGATGAAGCGCTCTCGCGTCACGCGCTTCGATGACAGCAGGTCGGCGATTTCTCGGTACTTCTCTGGTTCGAGGTAGCGGAACGACAGGTCTTCAAGCTCCCACTTCACCTGCCAGACGCCCAGGCGGTTCGCGAGCGGCGCGAAGATCTCCTGGGTTTCGAGCGCGATGCGGCGCTGCTTTTCGACCGGGAAGGCCCAGAGCGTGCGCATGTTGTGGAGGCGATCGCAGAGCTTGATGAGGACTACATTGATGTCCTCGGCCATGGCCAGGAACATCTTGCGAAGGTTCTGGGACTGCGCCGTGCCGCGGGACGGGTCCACGCCGCCGATGTTCATCGGCAGCTTGTCCAGCTTGGTAAGGCCATCGACGAGGCGGCCGACGCGGGCGCCGAAGAGCTCCACGAGCGTCTCGTTGGCAATTCCGCAATCCTCCTGCACGTCGTGGAGGAGGGCGGCCATCAGCGCCTGGTGGTCGAGTTCGAGGTTGGCGGAGAGCAGCGTTACGGCGAGCGGGTGGGTGATGTAGGGGTCGCCGGTCTTGCGAAACTGACCTTCATGGGCTTTGGCGGCGAATTCGTACGCCTCGCGGATGCCATCGAGCCGGTCTGCGGGAAGATACTCACCAGCACGCTTGAGGACGGCGTCTATGTCGACCTCGTCGGTGACCGGCTCCTTGACCCGCAGTACCAACGGCGAACCTCTTTGCCCCGGAGGGTTGGACGCCTATCCTACCATGCATCCCCTTGTCGAAAGAACCACGGTTATGACCACGCGATTCCAGGCACCGCGCGGCACGCAAGACGTGCTCCCCGAAATGCAGCCCTACTGGGAGGCAGTCTATGACGCGATTCGGGTGGTCACTCAGCTCCATGGGTTCCGCAGGATCGATACTCCGGTATTCGAATACGCCGGGGTCTTCGAAAAGGGCAGCGGCGACACGACAGACATCATCGAAAAAGAGATGTACACGTTCGAAGACCGCGGCGGCGAAAAGCTAGCCCTCACCCCGGAAGCGACTCCGGCCATCTGCCGCTCGTACCTCGAACACGGAATGGGCAGCTGGCCACAGCCGGTGCGGCTTTTCACGACCCACCAAATGTTCCGGTACGACCGTCCACAGAAAGGCCGGTACCGCCAGCACACCCAGTTCGACGTCGAGATTCTCGGTTCAACGGACCCGCTCATCGATGCCGAAGTCATCGCTGTGCTCTGGCGTCTGTACACCATGCTGGGCATCCGCAACGCTGGCGTGCGGCTTGGATCGCTCGACGACCTACAACCGCGAAGGGCCTATGTTGAGCGCCTCAAGGACTACTACAGGCCACACCTGGACAAGCTCTCCGAGGACAGCCAGCGCCGCTTCGAACGAAACCCGCTGCGACTGCTCGACAGCAAGGACGAACGCGACCTGCCGTTCAAGGAGGCCGCGCCCAAGCTCGTCGACTCGCTGAGCGATGAGGCACGGGAGCACCACGAGACCGTTATGGGCGCGCTCGAAGCCACCGAGATTCCGGTGGAAGTCGATCCGTTGCTTGTCCGCGGCCTGGACTACTACAACCGCACGGTCTTCGAGATTGTGCCGACCGACGACGAGCGGGCGCAGGGCACAATTGGCGGCGGCGGACGCTATGACGGGCTGGTCGAACTGCTCGGCGGCCCACCAACGCCCGGCATGGGCTTCGGGAGCGGCATCGAACGGATGATCATCGAGATGCAGCGCAACGGAGTAACCTTCGATGAGCGCGCTGCGGCCGACGTTTACATCGTCAACCGGGCTGCCGGAGGATCCTCAGCCGTGTTCGCGCTGGCATCACGCTTGCGCAGCGCCGGCATCCCGGCCATTTGCGGCGAGGCCAACAAGTCGATGAAGGCGCAAATGCGCGGCGCGAACCACTCGGGCGCGAAGTTCGCTGTGATCGTGGGCGATGACGAGCTCGCAAAAGGCATCGGGATGGTGAAGGACCTCGCCGGCGAGGCGGAGCAGACAGCCGTGCCGTTCGACCGGATTCCGGCGAACATCCAGGCCAAGCTCAGAGCCTAGCGAATCCGGATGCTATGCTGGGATTGTCCCGCTGCGCGCGGGACGCCGGTTTCTCACCATGGACAGTGCAATTCTCACGCAGCTGGAACGCCTTCGCGGTCGGTTCAATGAACTGACAGACGAGATGGCGCGCCCCGAAGTCGCCGCCGATTACGAGCAGGCGAACAAGCTCGCCATCGAGCGCGCCGAACTGCAGGGCATCGTGGAGATGTTCAACCAGTACGAAGAGGCGAACAAAGCCGCCGACGACGCCCAGTTGCTCATCGCGGACGGCGATGCAGAGATGAAGGAACTGGCGGAGGCCGAACTGGCCGAGGCCACGGCGTCGATGGAGACGCTCGAACGGAAAATTCGCCGCGGGCTGCTGCCGAAGGACCCGCGAGATTCGCGCAACGTCATCGTGGAGATCCGGGCCGGGGCCGGCGGCGAAGAGGCCGCGCTGTTCGCCTTCGAGCTCTACCGGGCCTACGCCCGTTACGCCGAGCGCAAGCGCTGGCAGACCGACATCCTGAGCGCCTCCGAATCGGAGAAGGGCGGATTCAAGGAAGTGGTCTTCGAGGTGCGCGGCGACGGCGCGTACTCGCGCATGAAGTACGAAAGCGGCGTGCATCGCGTGCAGCGCGTACCGGAAACCGAGGCGCAGGGCCGGATTCATACCTCCACGGCAACGGTGGCAGTGCTTCCCGAAGCCGAGGAAGTCGACGTCAACATCGAAGAGAAAGACCTTCGCGTCGACATCTTCCATTCGTCGGGCGCGGGCGGCCAGAACGTAAACAAGGTGGCGACGGCCGTGCGCCTGACGCACATCCCCACCGGAATCGTCGTCGTATGCCAGGATGAGCGGTCGCAGTTGAAGAACCGGATCAAGGCGATGACGGTCCTTCGCTCGCGGCTTTACGACATGGAACAGAGCAAGGCCGATGCCGAGATGAGCGAGGCGCGGAAATCGCAGGTAGGCAGCGGCGACCGAAGCGAGAAGATCCGAACCTACAACTTCCCGCAGGACCGGATCACCGACCATCGCATTGGGCTGACCGTGCACAACATCCCCGACCGCCTCGATGGCAACCTGGATGACATCATCGATGCGGTGGCCACCGCGGATGAGGCCGAACGCCTCGAGGGCCTTGGGTGAACGCCCGCGCCGTAGCCTCGGAGGCCGCGGCACGATTGAAAGCCGCAGGTGTCACAGATGCTCAGTTCGAAGCGGAGTTGCTCACGCGTGAGGCTGCAGGCGTCAGCCGGGCCCAATACTTCAGCGGCGTGGACCTGAGCCAGGAAGAATCCGAGGTGCTCTCACAGTGGGTAGAGCGCCGTTCGCGGCGCGAACCAGCGCCGTATATCACGGGCCATCGCGAGTTTTACGGACGAGACTTCGGCGTCGGCACAGGCGTGCTCGTACCCCGACCCGAGACCGAGTTGCTTGTCGAGCTGGGATTGAAAGAACTCGATGCGAACCCGGCCGCCGTGGTGTTGGAAGTCGGCACCGGGAGTGGGGCGGTCGCAGTTGCGATTGCGGCCGAACGGCCGGCTGCGACGGTCGTTGCAACCGAGGTCAGCCCGGCGGCGATGAGTTTCGCCGCGGCAAACGCAACGCGGCACGGCGCTCGACTCAATCTCGTGCTGGGCAGCCTCGCCTCGACGATTCGCCACGCGGATGTCGTGCTCGCAAACCTGCCCTACATCCCGACATGGGAGATCGAGGCGCTTGAACCAGAGGTTAGTCGCTGGGAACCGCGCGTCGCGCTCGACGGCGGCGCCGATGGCTATGCGCTGATTCGCGAACTCGTCGCGGATTGCGCGTCGCGGCTGCGTCCGACGTTTGTCGGGCTCGAGGTTGGCTACGGGCAGGCCGAAGACGTCGCGGGCATCCTGCGGGCTGAAGGGGTCGAACCGTGGTTCGTGAAGGACCTGGCGGGGATCGACCGGATCGTGTGCGGCCGGTGGGTGTGAAGCTGCTCGCCCTCGATATCGACGGCACATTGATCCCGCCCGATCGTTATGGACACTCGCACGAACCTTCGCGACGTCTAACCGCGGCGATTCAAAATTGCGTGGCCGCTGGCATCGAGGTGATCCTCGCTTCGGGGAGGATGTTCCCGGGCACGTCGCACATCTCTCGGCACCTCGGACTTAGCTCGCCGCTGATTTGCCAGCAGGGCTGCTCGGTCCACCTGCCCGACGGCACGATGACCCACGAATTCCTCATCGAACGGGCCGTGGCGCTCGAGATATGCCAGTTCGCACGCGAGATTGACCGGGCCTACGAGTGGTTCAACCCCCTGCGGTACATCGCTTCGGCACGTTCGCTCGCCACGGAACAGTACGGACAGGTCTCCGGCATCGTGCCGGAGTACCACCTCGCGCCGGAAAATTCGGGCGTGAGGCCCACCGGCGTCGGGATCATTTCCTCGGCCGCCGAAGCAAATGCCATCCATCGCGAGATCGTGGCTCGGCACGGGCACGAACTCCACGTTCTGGACTTCCCGGAAGTCACCGTCGCGGTCGCCCAGGACGCGAACAAGGGGCACGCCCTCTCGCTACTCTGCGACGACCTGGGCATCGACCGGTCGGAAGTACTGGCGGTGGGTGACAGCGTGAACGACGCATCGATGCTCGTCTGGGCCGGCCGAGGCATCGGCATGTCGCATAGCGATGCCTACGCGGTGGACGCAGCCGACGAGCTGTTGCCGGATGAGCCGGAAGCGCTCGCTGAATTTCTTGAGGAACTCGCCCGGCGCCCGTTCTGAAGACTTCGCCAGCGCGTTGGAGGCAGCCCGGTTAGCTTGGGTCGATGCGGTGCCAGACGCGCATCAAGACCAACCCGATGCCGAAAATGATCAACAGGACCACGCCGAGCGGCAGCACGGTGTTGCCCCAGTCGATTCCCGCGCCGTCATCCTTGTTCGAAGCGGGCACCGCGTACTGGCCGGTAATACCACGGACTTTCTGAACGAGTGCGACCTCAGAGATGGTCGTCGGGGAACCTCCCCCGCTGACGGCCTCCCCGTTCGATAGCCAAAAGACCCGTCCGGCGGAGGGCCAGTTCAAGACGCCATCCGTTGAATCGAGAAATGCGAGGACTCGCTGACCTTCGCTCAGCCGGGCGAGAGCGCACTCCGGCAGCGGGTCTGGGTACCTTGGGCGAATCGGCTCATTCGAGGCGGCTCCAAGGAGAAATACGTCAGGTTCGATGCGCACCGTGCCGCCGCCGTCTTCTTCATGGACCACTCCGGCGACGATGACGTTCGAGGCTTCGACAGCTTCGACCAGGGCGTCCGGATCCACGTCCAGGCAGGTCGTCGCCGCCGAAGCAGACGAAGAAACAGCGGCCCCCGCGAGGAGGGCCGCTGTCATCAGGATTACCAGGGCGAGAGAACTAAGCCTGCGACTGCGCAAACTGGTAGATCTTCCCTTCGGTCTTGATGGCCGGGGCGACGACCATTTCGGCCTGCTGGAATTCGCGGATGGTGTGGGCGCCGCACATGCCCATCGCGGTGCGAAGGGCGCCGACGAGGTTTTCGGTGCCATCCGTGCGGCTGGTGGGGCCGAAGAGCGCCTTCTGGATGGTGGTCGAGACGCCGACGGCGACGCGGGTGCCGCGAGGGAGGTTGGCGTGCGGGGTGGCCATGCCCCAGTGGTAGCCGCGGCCCGGGGCTTCGACGGTAGCCGCGAAGGGCGAGCCCATCATGATCCCGTCGGCGCCGCTGGCGAAGCACTTGCAGACATCGCCGCCGGTGCGGATGCCGCCATCGGTGATGATCGGGACGTAGCGGCCGCTTTCTTTGAAGTAGAAGTCGCGGGCGGCGGCGCAATCGATGGTTGCGGTGACCTGCGGGACGCCCATGCCGAGGACTTCTCGGCTGGTGCAGGCAGCGCCCGGCCCGACGCCGACGAGGACACCGGCGACGCCGGTGCGCATGATTTCGAGGGTAGCCTTGAAGCCGACAGTATTACCGACGACCACGGGAATGTGGATGTCATTGAAGAGCTTGTCGAAGCGGAGGCCCTCGGTGCTGTTCGATTCGTGGCGGGCGGTGGTCACTGTGCTCTGAACAACGAGGATGTCGGCGCCGCTTTCCTGGATGAGGGCGGCGTACTTCTTGGTGTTCATCGGGGTGAGCGAGACGGCGGCGACGGCGCCACCGGCCTTGATTTCGTGAATGCGCTTGGCGATGTATTCGTCGCGAATGGGCTGCTGGTAGGCTTCCTGGAGGAGGCGCGTGGCCTCATCCCGGCTGGCGGACGCGACTTCTTCGAGGATGCTGCTCGGGTCATCGTACTTGGTCCAGACGCCTTCGAGGTTGAGGACGGCGAGGCCGCCCGCCTTGTGCATCGCGATGGCGAAGTTCGGATCGACGACCGCGTCCATGGCGGAAGCGAGGAACGGAACGTCAAAATGATGGGGCCCGATGTCGAGCCCCAGTTGCGTCAGTTCAGGGTTAATCGTGACGTCACCGGGTACGATGGCGACCTCATCGAAGCCATAGGCACGACGGAGTTGCTTGAACACTGGCGCGGCAAAGTCGTTTTCGGCAAACGGCGCAAGGCCGCTCTCCGGTGAGTCGGAGGCGGCGGAGGAGAAGTTGAGAGCAGTACTCAAGTCAGCGCAATCCCGGGGTTGGAGTTCTATCGAGTGTAGGAAACATGCCACCGGGGGGTCAACACAAAATCGTGTCGATCATTCGGTTATGTGCAATGCCGATTATGGATTGCGTCAATGACCCAGAACCTCGCACCGGGACTTTATGTCGTCGCCACTCCCATCGGGAATCTGGGCGACCTCTCCGAACATGCAAATTCGGTGCTGAAAGCCGCCGATGTGGTCGCCGCAGAAGACACGCGCACCAGCGGGTTCCTGGTAAAGCGCGCGGGCGGAACGGGAAAGATGGTGAGCCTCACCGAGCACAACGTAGAGTCTCGAGCGCCAGGCCTGCTCGAAGCGGCGCGGACAGAGGTGGTCGCGCTTGTTTCCGATGCCGGGACTCCTGTCATCGCGGACCCTGGCGGGCGGCTCGTGGAAGCGGCCCATGCAGCCGGGGTGCTGGTTGTCCCGATTCCAGGTCCGTCGGCGCTGGCCGCGGCCATTTCGGTGTCAGGCTTCGAAGGAACAGACGTGCTCTTCCTCGGGTTCCTTCCGAAGGCTCACGCCGAGCGCGTGGCCCGGCTGAAGCGTGCCGCGACCAACGCGAGTGTGTTCGTCTTCTTCGAAAGCCCGAATCGGCTCGCGAAAACCCTGGCCGAACTGGCGGGTGAGCTCGCCAATCCGGAGGTTGTCGTCTGCCGTGAGCTCACGAAGGTCCACGAAGAAGTCGTGCGAGGACGAGCATCAGCGCTGGCGACGAGATTCGAAGGCACGCGTGGCGAATGTACTGTGGTCGTACGCAGCGGCACTACGGCGTCCTCGGGAGCGGGGGTGGATGCCATGGAGTTGCTGGCGGCGATGAAGCGCGCCGGCGCTCGCCGCTCGAGCGCCGCGGCAGAGACAGCGAAACTGACCGGCCGGAAGCGCGATGAGCTCTATGCCGAATGGGATTCGCTCTAAGTCTGGGGCCGGGTGCTGTGCTAGACTCAAACTCACTCTTCTCCTCCGGGTTGCTTCGTGTCCGAACGGATCCTCGTCTGCGTAGCGTGGCCCTACGCGAACTATTTGTTGCATGTCGGTCAGGCTGCCGGGGCGTACCTGCCGTCGGACATTTTCGCGCGTTACCAGCGCTTGAAGGGCAACGACGTCCTGATGGTTTCGGGCTCGGACTCCCACGGCACGCCGATCACCGTCGCGGCCGATAAGGAAGGCGTCGAACCCCAGGTCATCGTCGACCGGTACCACGCCAAGATCCTCGAGGTGTGGGACCGGTTCGGCATTTCGTTCGACCTCTACACGACCACGCTGACGAAGAACCACTACGACGTCACGCAGGACGTGTTTCTGAAGCTGATGGAACACGGGCTCCTGTATCCAAAGACCGAAGAATATCTTTACGATCCCGAAGCTGAGCGCTTCCTCCCTGACCGTTATGTCGAAGGAACCTGCCCGAACTGCGGCTACGGCGATGCCCGCGGCGACCAGTGCGACAACTGCGGCAAGACGCTCGACGCCGTGGAGTTGATCAACCCCCGGAGCAAGATCTCGGGTGCGACACCGGTATTGAAGCCCTCGGAACACTTCTTCTTGAAGCTCTCGGCGATGGAGGACCGGCTCAAGGAGTGGGTGGGTAAGCAGGCGCACTGGAGACGTAACGTCCTCAACTTTACGCTCGGTATGTTGAATGAAGGCCTCAAGGATCGGGCGATCACTCGGGACATCTCCTGGGGAGTCCCTGTCCCGGTCGAGGGCTACGAAAACAAGCGCATCTATGTCTGGTTCGATGCCGTGATTGGATACCTCTCGGCAAGCAAGGAATGGGCGCAACGCAGCGGCGACCCGGAGGCCTGGCGGCTCTACTGGGAGGATCCGAGCGTACGTTCGTACTACTTCATCGGGAAGGACAACATCCCGTTCCACACGGTGATCTGGCCGATGATGCTGATGGGCTACGGCGGGCTGAATCTGCCCTCGGACGTGCCCGCGAACCAGTACGTGAACTTCTCCGCGAACCAGAAGCAGAGCAAGTCCAAGGGCACCGGCAACTGGATGCTCGACCTGCTCGATTCGTACGCGGCCGACGTTGTGCGCTTCTACCTGACCATGGTGCTCCCGGAGACGAACGACACGGAATTCCGCGAAGAAGACCTCGTCCGCGCGAACAACGACATTCTCATCGCCACCTGGGGCAACCTTGCCAACCGGGTGATTTCGATGATCCACCGGAATTTCGAAGGCATCGTCCCCGAGACTGGCACGCTCTCGCCGGAATCCGCCGCGATTCTTGGCGAAGCCCAGGCTGCGTTCGACACCATCGGCGCCGAGATTGACGCCTGCCACTTCCGTTCGGCGCTCCAGGAAGGGATGAAGCTCGCCCAGGCGGCGAACAAGTACCTCGATGAACGCGCGCCATGGAAGGCCGTGAAGACCGACCAGGCCCACGCCGCGGAGACGCTGGCGACCGCGCTGAACGTCATCAACGCGCTGAAGGTCCTCCTGCACCCGGTGTTGCCGTTCTCGACGGCACAGCTGCATGAGGACCTTAGCCTCGAAGGCGGCCTGCTCGATCACGGCTGGGCCTACCGGGAGATCCCGGCGGGCACGAGGTTACATCCGGCGCGGCCGCTCTACACGAAGATCGACACAGAACCCGTCGGGGCCGGCGCATGACCGGTGCGTTCGACACCCACTGCCACATCCAGGACCCGAAACTGCTCGCCGACTTCGATGGGGTCGTTGAACGGGCGCGGCAGGCCGGGATCGTTGGCATGGCGCTTTGCGGTTACGACGCCCCTTCGAACGAGCTCGCTCTAGGACTTTCCCGGCGGTCGCCGTTGCTGTTCCCTGCCGTCGGCTTCCATCCACACGAGGCTGACGATGTGACGCCGGCGATGCTGGCGGACCTCGAAGCCCAGGCTCGCCTGGATGAGGTTGTCGCCATCGGCGAAATCGGGCTGGACTCCTACCGCAACCTCTCGAGCGAAGCCAACCAGCGGACGCTGATCGATGCACAACTCGAAATCGCCCTCCGCGTGAACAAGCCCGTCTGCGTGCATTCGCGGTCGGCCGAGGATGCAATATTCGAGCACCTGGGACCGTACGCCGAGCGAGCCCGGGCCAACGGAATGGACATACCGGGAGTGATGCACTGCTTCGGAGGGACTTACGAGCAGGCGCGCCCGTACCTGGACGCGAGCTTTGTGATTTCCATCGCCTGCACGATCACCTACCCGAAAAACGAAACGACAGCACGGTTGGCCCGGCTCGTGCCGCTCGAAGCGCTGGTAATCGAGACCGATAGCCCGTACCTTCCGCCACAAATGAGGAGGGGCAAGCTGAACGAGCCCGCGTATGTGGTCGAAGCCGCCAGGGCAATCGCCGAAGTTCGCGGAGAGACCCTGGAACGCGTCCTCGAAGTGACGACCCGCAACGCCGAGCGGTTGTTCCGCGTGCGCGTGGCGAGCGCGGTGGGCGCCGCATGACGCAGACCCACGCAAAACCGCTTTACGGCCCCGTCCAGGAAGACATGATCCTTGTCGAGGACCTGCTCGAATCGACGAAGCAGGTGGAACTTGGCCCCCTGAAGCGCATGCTGGACCACGCCCTGGAGGCGCGCGGAAAGCGCCTGCGCCCCGCGCTGGTGTTGCTCGCCGGAAACCTCGGCGACTACGACCTGAACCGGCTGGTGCCGCTGGGCGCTGCCATCGAATTGCTGCACACCGCGAGCCTCGTCCACGACGACGTGGTCGATGGTGCGACGAGCCGTCGCGGACGGCCGACCACGAATGCAGTGTTCGATAACGCCATCACCGTCCTGCTCGGCGACTACATGTTCGCGAACGCCGCGGAGATGGTGACGCGGACCGGCAGCCTGCAGGTGACGCGGCTCTTCGCTCTCGCCCTGATGAAGATGACGAGCGGCGAACTGGACCAGGACGCGGCGGCGTTCGATGTCGGCAAGGACGTCCACCAGTACCTCTGGCGCATCGGTGGCAAGACTGCGGCACTGATCGCCAACGCCACCGAAGGCGGCGCCGTCCTCGGACACAGCGATGAGCGCACGGTGGAAGCCATGCGGACCTACGGCTACAGCCTTGGGATGGCCTTCCAGATCGTGGATGACATCCTCGATTTCACCGGCGACGAAGAACTGATGGGCAAGCCGGTCGGCAGCGACCTGCTCGAAGGCACCGTGACGCTTCCCGGCCTGCTCTTCATCGATAAGTACCCGCGCGACAACCCGATCAAGCGATTCTTTACGGCTCGGCGAGAACGCCACCTGCGCCTGCAGGAGGCGATCGACGCGATCCTGGCTTCGGATGCGATCCCGGCCTCGATGAACATCGCCCGCGACTATGTCCGGCGGGCAAACGAGGCGATCGACTTCCTGCCGAGTTCCGAGGCGAAGGACTGCCTGATGGAACTCGGCGAGTACGTCCTCAACCGGCGGAGTTAACCCGCTTCCTACGTTCCCAGGTTATTCGGGGCGTGGCGCGGCGTGCCCTTCCGGACGACGCGACCCTGATCGAGCATCGCGGGCACATCTTTTGGCTCGACGGGGTTCTTGTAGAGGTCCACAAGGTCACCCTTGGCCGCGAGCCGCTTCATCTCCTTGATGTCTTCCTTTTCGCCCTTCGTCTTGCGCGGCTTCGGAGTCGGCTTGTTGACCTCCGGGTGCTCATTGGGGCGGCCCTTGGTGACGAGCGAGCTCACCTTGTGACCAAGGTGGTAGAACTTTCCATCGTCCGGGATGCGGCGCGGATAGCCGTCACGGAAGGTGAACGCTGCGAACGAAGTCGGCATGATGCGGCCCGCATCCTTGTAGCACTGAGGGCAAGGCACCGGTTCGGTGGCCTCGCGAATGGGGCGCAACTCCTCGAAGATTCCGTTGCAGGGTTCGCAGAAATATTCGTACAAAGGCATGGATCAGTCCCGATTGGTTTCCAGTTGTGGTGATGATTGTACATGTCCCCGCGGTTCGTGGCCGGGGCGGAGTAAAGAGCCGGCCAACGAATCCAGGTAGCGGCCGGAGTTGGTTTCGCGGTCCAGCACAGATCGAATCGCATCGCCGAGACAGCGGCTGAGCTCAGCCTCGAGCTCCGAATCGAGGCGAAGGCCGGCGAACGAACCCATGGCGGCGGTCGAAGCAAACCGCAACACCTTCACCGCGCGAATACTGATGAGCCGGCCCGAACCCGCGCGGCCCCGGCACGACTCGCAGACGAGCCCTCCAGATTCGACCGAGAAGAGCGTCTCCGCTTCGGGCAGGCGGGAACCGCATATGGCGCACTGGACCAGCTGAAGTTCGTATCCGGTGAGGGCGAGGATGTGCATCTCGAAGTAACGGCCGACGGTGAGGGGCGAATTGTCGGCGAGGGCTTCGAGGAGCTCCACGAGCAGGTCGTACAGCTCAACCTGGACGGCGTGGTCGACCGTGAAGCGGTCGACGAGCTCGCAGCAATAAACGGCGAGGGTGAGGCGGTCGAGGTCGTCGCGGACGGCGAGATACGCAGCGATCGTCTCGGCCTGCGTGAGGATGTCCAGGTTCCGGCCGGCGGCGAGGTGAAATTGGCTGCGAGTGAGGGGTTCGAGGTGACCGCGCATGCGGCTCTTCGCCTTCCGGACGCTCCGGGCCACTGCATCGAATTTGCCCATGGTCGGGCTGAAGATGGTGAAGATCGAGTCTGCTTCGCCGAGGTTCCGGCGCCGCAGAACAACGCCCTCGGTGTTGTAGCTCCGGGCGCGGGTGGCCATGGCTAAACTTCCCGGCGGCCTTCGAGCGCGCGTGCGAGGGTCACATCGTCTGTATATTCAAGATCGGCGCCGCTTGGCAAGCCGCGGGCGAGACGCGTCACGCGGACACCCGCCGGGCTCACGAGCCGCTGGACGTACATGGCGGTCGCTTCGCCTTCGAGGTTGGCGTTGGTCGCCATGATGACTTCCTGGATCTCGCCGGCCTGGAGCCGAACGACGAGTTCCCGGACATGGATATCCTCCGGTCCGACGCCGTCGATCGGGTTGAGGACGCCGTGGAGCACGTGGTACTGGCCCCGGTAGCCGCCCGAGCGTTCGATGGCGAGCACATCTAGCGGCTGTTCGACGACGCAGACGATGGTCTTATCGCGCCGGTCGTCATCGCAATAGCCGCAGGGATCCTTCTCCGTGATGTTCAGGCAGACTGAGCAGAGACGGATGCGGCGCTTTACATCCAGCACCGAATCAGCGAGCGCGAGGGCTTCCTGCTCGCTCGTGCGGAGGATGTGGTAGGCGAGGCGCTGCGCGGACTTTGGGCCGATTCCCGGGAGGCGGTGGAATGCCTCGATGAGCCGCTGGATGGGCTCGGGAGTGGAGGGGACTTCGGCCATCGAGTGTTTAGCCGAGCCCGAGGCCAGGCAGCCCAAGGCCGCCGGTGATCGCCCCGAATGATTCGTTCTGCAGTGCTGACGCCTTTTCGGAGGCGTCGGCGATCGCGGCCATGATGAGGTCCTGGAGCATTTCGACGTCGTCGGGATCGACGACATCTGGGGAGAGCGTGATGCCGGTGATCTTCTGTTCGCCGGACATGGCAACCTTCACGGCGCCCCCGCCGGCAGTGCCTTCGATGCTGGTCGCGGCGAGCTCCGCCTGGGCCTTCGCGAGCATTTCCTGGGCCTGGGCGAGCGCATTCTGGTTTCCGCCGCCGCCCATGGAACTACGGCCGGGCAAACCACCGCCGCCGCGGCGGAGGTATCGGTTATTACCGCTGCTTTTTGCCATTTACTGGTCCTTCCCAATCGGTGTCGCGCCCATGGCCCGTGCAGCCTCGGCGAGGTGGCCCTTCGGCGTCTCCCGTTTTGGCTGAGCGGAGCCATCGGTCAATGTAACTTTGAGCGTGATGGGCCTGCCAAGGATGGCGGCAGCCTGTTCCTCCACCATCGGGCGGCAGGCGCTGTCCACCTTCTCCATCGGCATCTTGCGCTGGAAGCCGAGTTCGAGCACGTCGGCATCCATCTGCAAGACTTCGAATGAGCCGTTGAGCCACATCGCGAGCGACGGATTAATCATCTTGCAGTTCTCGTAAAGGTCCCGGCTAAACCGCTCCTGTGGCGAAAGGGGGGCGTTCCCGGGAATGGTCGCGGGCTGAGCTGCCTGGCGCGCCGGGCGCGCTCCCGCCGGAGGCTTCGCGCCAGCGGCTGCGGGCATCGCGGGGGTGGCCGGTGCGAGCCCTCCGCCGAGAATCGCGGTAGCGCAGGCCACTTCGAGCGGGATCGGGCTGGACGGGTCCAGCCGGAAGTCGGCGCGAGCCAGTTCGGCCACTGCCGAAGTGAGCTGGCGAACGCCTGCGCCGCCAGTGGCGGCGGCGATCAGGTCCGCGAACGGGTGCTCCGGGCGGGCTTCGCCACGGATCACATCCGGGAGGATGTCGCGGATCAGGTCGATAACCGCCCGGGTGAATCGCGCGATATCGATGCCGTCATCTGCGACCGAGCGGGCAATTTCGAGTGCCGCCGCGAGGTCCTCGTCCAGGATCGCGCGGACGAGGCCCGCGACACGGGCATCGTGCACCTGGCCCATGGCCGCAAGCACATCATCGACGGTCGGGTTCGCACCGAAGCGCGCCGCCACCTGCTCCATCAGCGTGATGGCATCGCGGAGGCCCCCACGGGACTGCACGGCGATGGCCGCGAGGCCTTCGTGCGGGATGTTGAAGCCTTCCTGGTTGGCGATAAATTCGAGACGGCCGATGCTCGCCTCGCTGTTGATGCGGTGGAAGTCGTGGCGCTGGCAACGCGAGATGATCGTCGCGGGCATCTTGTGGAGTTCGGTGGTCGCGAGAATGAAGAACGCGTGGGGCGGCGGCTCCTCGAGCGTCTTCAGCAGCGCGTTAAACGCGCCTTCGGTGAGCATGTGCACTTCGTCGAGGAGGTAGACCTTCCGCTTCAGGTCCGAAGGAGCGAAGGCGATCTTCTCGCGCAGTTCGCGGATGTCCTCAATCCCGCGGTTGCTGGCAGCGTCCATCTCGATCAGGTCGAGCGCCGATCCGTTGAGGATTGCTTTGCACGGTCCGCATTCGTTGCAGGGCTCTCCGTTGTCCAGGTGTTCGCAGTTGAGGGCGCGCGCGAGAATGCGGGCGGTCGTCGTCTTGCCCGTGCCCCGGGGGCCGCTGAAGAGGTAGGCGTGCGCAACCTGGCCGGTCGCCAGGGCATTTCGCAGCGTCCGCACCACATGATCCTGTCCGGCGACTTCATCGAAGCCACGAGGCCGCCATTTCCCGTAAAGCACACACACCCCGGAGAGCTATTTGAACTGAGGCCAGTATAGAACAGATGTGCCGGTCGAACGACCTGTCTCTAGTGCTGGTGGACCAGTTTGAGGTCGCCGAGGTAGTGCTCTTCGCGGGCGCGCATGCGTGCTTCATCTTCCGGGCTCGTGACGTGGTCGTATCCGCAGAGATGGAGGATCCCGTGGGTCAGCAAGTGGGCCATCTCCGCATCGAGCGTGTGGCCCGCCTGTTTCGCCTGCTTGATGGCGGTCGGGAGCGAAATCGCGATATCGCCGAGCAGGATCTCTTCGGAAAGCCCCTGCACGAAGTCGTCGGCCTCATCCGGAAACGAGAGCACGTCGGTAGGCTCGTCGATCCCGAGGAACTGGTAATTCATCTGGCGAATCTCATCGTCGTCGGTGATGAGAATGGCGAGCGCAGCGCTCGCTTCGACGTTTTCGCCGGCCATCACGCGGACGGAGAGGTGGTGAAGGGCTTCGACATCGAGGCCGGGGGCATCTACGGCGACTTCGATCGATATGTCGTAAGGGAGGTCGTCGTACACGAGTTCAGTCTATCGCGCGAAGATCTCGACTGCGTTTTCGGCCGCTGAGATCAGCGGCATGGGGAGGATGCCGAAGACCAGGACGCCGAGGGTCGCGACGCTGACAGCCATGCCGATGGACGGAGACGTGCCGATGGCCTTTTCGTCTTCTGCATCGCCCAGGAACATCTGGCGCACGACCGAAAGGTAGTAGTAGCCGGAGATGACACTGTTGAGGACACCCACGATGACGAGCCACAGGAGGTCGGCGCGGACGCCGGCGTTGAAGATGTAGAGCTTGGCCCAGAAACCGGCAGTGGGCGGGATGCCGGTGAGGGAGACCAGGCAGAACGCAAGCGCGAGCGAAAGGAACGGCGAGCGCTTCCACATGCCGGCGTAGTCCTTGATCTGGTCGCTACCGATCTTCTGCGAGATGGCGATGATGGCCACGAAGGCTCCGAGGTTGGTGAAGGCATAGGTGGCAGTGAAGAGCAGGATGCCGCTGGCGCCGAGCGTGAACTCATCGCCCTTCACCGAGATAGCGGCAAGGCCAATCATGAACGTACCGGCCTGGGCGACCGACGAGTACCCGAGCATCCGCTTTATATCGGACTGGACGATCGCCATCAGGTTGCCCAGCGTCATCGAGACGGCCGCGATGATCGCGAAGATCACCGACCAGTCGTCGCTGAGGAACTGTTCGCCGAGAGCTTCGAAGAAGATGCGCGTAACGACGGCGAATGCCGCCGCTTTCGACCCAACCGAGAGGAACGCGGCCACCGGCGTGGGCGCGCCCTGGTAGACGTCGGGCACCCACATTTGGAACGGGACGACTGCCATCTTGAAGCCGAATCCGGCGATGAGCAGGACCATCGAAAGCACCAGCAGCGAGCGGTACTGCTCGCCGTTCGCCTGGATGCTGTCGGCGATTTCGGGGAGCATCGTCGAGCCGGTGACGCCGTAGAGCAGCGCCATGCCGTAGAGCAGCAGCGCGGACGCAATCGCACCAAGGAGGAGGTATTTCAGGCCGGCTTCGCTCGACTTCTGGTCTTTGCCCCAGCCGGCGAGGATGTACTGCGGGATGGAGGAGAGTTCGAGCGCCAGGAAGATCGTTATCAGGTCGCGCGCCGAGGCGAGGAACATCAGGCCGCCGCAGGTAGTGAGGACGAGGGCGTAGTACTCACCCTGGCCTCGGCCCTCGCGGTTCACCCAGTCGATCGAAGCGAGCACGACCGTCGCTGTGATGCCGGCGAACAGGTAGTAGAAGAAAACAGCGTACTGATCGAGGGCGAGGGTGCCGCCGAAGGCCGACTGGTAGTCGTCGCGGCCGACCCAGGACGTGGTCCAGAGGGCCGAAACGGCCAGACCCAGGAGCGCTATGAAAGGCAGGTAGCGGCGCTGCTGCGGCACAAGGCCATCGGCGAGGAGGACGATGCCGGCGGTGGCGAGGACGGCGAACTGCGGGCCTACGAGGTCGATGCCGTTCACGACTCCACCCTCACCATGATCGAATCGATGGCTGGCTCGATCATGTCCATCATGATTGCGGGATAGATCCCGAGGAGAATCACTAGCGATGCCAGCCCGGCGACGACCGCGTGTTCCCACCAGTGGCGCTGGTCGGTGAGACCATCCCATTCATGCTTCACCGGGCCGAAGACCACGCGCTGCATGGTCCAGAGGATGTAACCGGCGGAAAGCACAACGCCAAAGATGGACGCCAGGACCGCCCACTCGAAGGCTTCGAAGGTGCCCAGGAAGACCGTGACCTCACCGATGAACCCGGCCATCGCGGGGAGACCGAGGCTGCCGAAGCCGGCGAACACCATGCCCGTGGTGATCAGGGGCATCTGGCGGGCGAGGCCGCCGAGCCGTGAAATTTCGCGGGTGTGGGTGCGCTCGTACATGAGGCCGACCATCACGAACATCAGGCCCGTGATGAGGCCGTGGGCGAGCATCTGGTAGGTCGCGCCCGTGAGGCCGGTATCGCCGAGGGCGCCGATGCCGAGGAGCACGAGGCCCATGTGGCTCACGGATGAGTAGGCGATGAGCCGCTTCAGATCCGTCTGGCGGAGGGTGATGAACGCGCCGTAGAGCACGCTCACTGCGCCGATGCCGGCGAACCAGATGTCCCAATCGTGGGCGACATCCGGCATCATCGTGACGCACATGCGGATGAGGCCGTAGCCGCCCATCTTCAGGAGGACACCGGCCAGCATCACCGAGACGGCCGTCGGCGCGTCGCCGTGAGCGTCGGGGAGCCAGGTGTGGAGCGGCACGATCGGCAGCTTCACGGCGAACCCGATGAAGAGGAAGAAGAACACCCACCCAAGCGGTATCAGCGTGTCGTTGAACTCCGTGCGGCCCAGGACTTCGATGTCGAACGTGTTCGCGTTGAACGCCAGCACGAGGATGCCAACGAGCATGAAGGCCGAGCCGGCAATCGTGTACAGAACGAACTTGGTCGCCGAGTACTCCTTGCGACCGGAACCCCAGACCGCGATGAGCAAGAACATCGGGAACAGTTCGAGCTCCCAGAAGAGAAAGAAGAGGAGGAAGTCGAGCGAGACGAAGACGCCGACGACCGAACTGGTGAGGATCATCAGGCAGGCGAAATACGCCCGCGGGCGGTTCGTGACGCTGAATGAGACGAGCACCGAGGCAACGGTCAGGACGGTGGTGAGGACCAGGAGCGGCATGCTCAGGCCATCGACACCGAGGAAGTACTGGAGGTTGAACTGGCCGATATCCACCCACTCGTGGCGCTCGGTGAACTGGTAGCCATCCTTGTGCAGGTCGAAGGCGAAGAACATCTGGATCGAGAGCGCGAGCATGCCGACGGCCGTCGCGAGCGCGATCCACTTCGCATTCTGCTCCTGCGATTTCGGCAGGAGGAGAATTAGAACGGCGGCAACCGCTGGGAGGAAGACGAGGACGGAAAGTTCCATGGCTGCCCTCCTACAACGGGTTCGCCGCGTAAACCGCGACGACAATGACAAGGATTCCGGCGACGATTCCGAGGCCGTAGCCCTGGACCTGGCCGGTTTGGATGAGTCGGAGACGGGCGCTCGCCTCGCGAGCGACGCGGCCGCTGCCGTTGACGAGGCCATCGACGACATAGCGGTCGTTCGCCTGGAGGAGACGGTTCCAGCCCTGCTGCATGATGCGGGTGACGAAGACGTCTTCGTAGAGGCGATCGAGGTAGAACTTGTTTTCGAACATGATCGCGAGCGGGGCGAAGGTGGAGCGGATCGACTCGGAGGTGACCCACTGCTTCATGTAGATGGCGTAGGCAGCGCCGATGCCCGCGAGTGCAACGATGGTCGAACTGATAGCCACGCCAATTTCGAACGTGCTGCCTTCTTCGCCCACTTCAGGGAGGGCGGCTTCGATGAAGTCCTTGAAGACGTGGCCGAAGGCAAGCCAGCCGGCGGCGATTGCCGGGACTGAGAGGATGAGCAGCGGCAGCGTCATCACCCATGGAGACTCGTGGGGGTGAGCCGGGTCGCCGTGGAAGTGAGAATCTTCATCGTGGTGGTCGACCGGTTCGCCGCCTTTGTACTCGCCGTGGAAGGTGAGGAAGATGGCCCGGAACATGTAGAACGCCGTCATAAATGCCACGCTCACACCGATGACCCAGAGGCCCCGGTTGTTGCGCCAGGCGTCGAGCAGGATTTCGTCCTTCGACCAGAACCCGGCGAGCGGGAAGATCCCGGCGAGGCTGAGAGAGCCGATCATGAAGGTCCAGTAGGTGATGGGCATGTATGACTTCAGGCCGCCCATCTTTCGCATGTCGAAGGTATTGGTGCTGTGGTTCACCGAGCCGCTTCCGAGGAAGAGGAGCGCCTTGAAGAAGGCGTGCGTGAACAGGTGGAAGATGGCGGCGACATATCCGAGCGAGCCAAGCGCGAGCATCATGTAGCCGAGCTGGCTGATGGTGGAATAGGCCAGCACGCGCTTGAAGTCGGTCTGGACGAGTGCGATACAGGCGGCGATGAGAGCGGTGATGGCGCCGATCCATGCGACCACATCCTGGGCATCGCTTGAGGCTTCGAAGACCGGGAAGAAGCGGGCTACGAGGTAGACACCGGCCGCAACCATCGTGGCGGCGTGGATGAGCGCGGAAACCGGCGTCGGGCCCTCCATGGCGTCGGGGAGCCAGACGTGGAGCGGGAACTGCGCCGACTTGCCGGCGGCGCCGGCGAAGATCCCGAGCGCGAAGAGCGTCACGATCTTGCCTTCGACATCGCCGCTGGTGGCCCACTCCTGGATGGCGGCGACATCGAAATTGCCGGTCTCGCGGAAGATGAGCAGAAGCGCCGCGAGCAATCCAAGGTCGCCGATGCGCGTGACGATGAACGCCTTCTTGGCAGCGGCGGCTGCGCTCGGCTTATGGAACCAGAAGCCGATCAGCAGGTAGGAGCAGAGACCGACGAGCTCCCAGAAGATGAAAATCTGGAAGAGGTTGTCGGCCAGCACGAGGCCAAGCATCGAGAAAGTGAACAAGCACATGTGGGCGAAGTAGCGGCCCTCGCCATGGTCGCCATCCATGTAGCCGGTGGAATAGAGCTGAACCAGCACCGAGACGCCCGTGACGACCATGAGCATCACGGCCGTGAGGCCATCGACGCGGACTCCAAGGTTCACCGTCAGCGAGTCGGCGGTGAACCACTCGTGGGTGTACTGGCGCACGCCGCCGTCGGCATCCATCACGTTGAAGAGGACGATGGTGCTGAGGACGAAAGCGGCGCCGACGCCGGCGATCGCGAGCCACCCGGCGACAGTCGGATATTTGCGCGCATAGACGGCGATGAGGCCCCACGCCACGAGTGGCGCGACCAGGATCGCCCAGAGCACGGGCTCGGAGATGGAAGGGACGCTTCCTGCGTGTTCGGCGGCCTGGAGGAACGGCATCGGCTAGATCTTCCTCAGGATTTCACGGGCGACATGAGCCTTCCCGGTTGGCACGTAGAGAGTCCGTTCGTCTCGCATGGAGGCCTTTTCGCCGTAGCCGATGGGCGGCACGACTCGCACCGAAAGACCCTCGGCGGCGAAGAGCTCGCGCCAGGTTTCGGCCACGTAGGCGTTGCGCACGGTCATGAATTCAACCCACATCGACAGTCACGACCTCAGCAAGTTGATCTGGTCGACGTCCACCGTCTCGCGGTTGCGGTAGACCGAAACGGCGAGCGCGAGGGCGACGGCAGCTTCCGCTGCCGCGACCGTGATGATGAAGACCGCGAACGTCTGGCCGGTGATCGGCCGGTCGCTGACGGTGAATCGCGAGAAAGCAATCAGCGTGAGGTTGACCGCGTTGAGCATCAGCTCGACACCCATGAGGACGCCGATCGCGTTGCGCTTGCTGAGCGAAACGGCGAGACCAATGGCAAAGACCAGCGCGCTAACGGTGAGGAAGTGTTCCAGTTCGATCGTCATGCGAGCGCATCCTCCGCTTCTTCCTCGGGCGAGCGGGCCAGCATAATCGCGCCGACGAGAGCGGCGGTGAGGAGCACGCTGGCGAGCTCGAACGGCAGGACCCACGTGTTGAGCAGAGCGATGCCGAGTTCGTGAACGCTCAGGGCCGGGGCGACATCGTTTGTCTGCCAGGCGGTGTCGTGGATGACGAAGAGGAAGATGGCCGCGACGCAAACGACGAGCAGCGCGGCGGGAGCGGCGAACTTTGTTTCGCCGTTATCGCGGCCGGCGCGCGGCGTGAGGAGTACGGCGAAAAGCACGAGGACGGCAATCGCGCCGACGTAAATGATGACCTGCGCCATGGCGATGAAATCTGCGGAGAGCAAGACGAAGAAGCCGGCCATGCCGATGAACGTGAGGATCAGGAAGAGCACGGCGTGGAGCAGGTTGCGCGAAACCATCACACCGCCGGCCGAGACCAGGGTGAGCGCGGAAAGCACATAGAAGGCGAAGACGACGCCACCGTTGTCCATCATTTGCCGGCCTCGCTCCCAACGGGGATGAAGCCGCCGGCATTCTTGACCAGGCGCGGGCGCACGGGCGTCTGTCCGCCCTTGTAGCCCATGAACCGCGCCCAGGCCCAGATCACTGCCACCGAGCCGATGATGTTGATCACAGCAAAGACGTACACGAGGCCCTTTTCGTAGTCCTGGTCGCTCCACCACATGCGTTCGGTGGTGAGGACGAGCAGGTTCACGATGGCGAGGGGCAGCAGGAACTTCCAGCCGAAGCTCATCAGTTGGTCCGAACGCAGTCGCGGGAGCGTGCCGCGCGTCCAGATGAAGATGAAGTAGAAGAGGTGCGTCTTGCCGATGAAGATCATCCAGGGCGGAACCCATTTTTCGAGCCCGAAGAGGGTCCAGCCACCAAGGAACACGGTGGCCGCAAAGGCCGAGGCGCCCAGCGCGTAGCCGATGTCCATTCCGTAGAACAGCCCCCACTTCATGCCCGAGTACTCGGTGAGGTAGCCGGCGACAATCTCGGATTCCGCTTCGGCGATGTCGAATGGGGTGCGGTTCAATTCGGCGCTCACGCAGATGAAGTAGATGATGAACGCGAGCGGCGAGACGAAGACCACCCAGATCTTGTAGGTGTCGGCCCACTCGACCATGCCCTGCAGGGCAAGGCCGTTCGAGGCCGGGTTGCTGGTGATGACCACGGCAGCAAGGAGCGCGGTGACAAGGGGAACTTCGTAGCTGATGGCCATGGCAACGATGCGCATGGCGCCGTACAGGCTGTACTTGTTGTTCCCGCTCCAGCCCGCCATGAACGCGGCAATAACGGGAAGCGACGAGATGGCCATGAAGTAGAGCAGGCTGACGGGGATGTTCGCGAAGACCATCCCGTTACCGTCTTTATCGGTAGGCCCGAACGGGATGACCGCGAACAGAAGCACCGCCGGCATCACGAAAAGGATCGGCGCGACGTACATGATCAGCCGGTCGGACTGTGTCGGAGTGAGCGCTTCTTTCGTCAGCAGCTTGATCGCGTCGGCGATGGGCTGGAGCAACCCCAGCGGGCCGACGCGGTTCGGCCCATAGCGCGACTGCATCCGGCCGATGATCTTCCGTTCGCCGTAGACGCCCAGGTAGAGCTGCGACGGCAGGACGAAGATGAGGAAGCTCGCAACGAAGCCGATGAGCGCCGCCAGGACATAGACCACCGGGAACGGCAAGATCTTGTCGGCGCCATCGAGGATCGCGCTCGATATATTCGAGAGGTCGCGGATGTCGTACCAGTGGTTCGAATAGCTGGGAGTGAGGAAGAAGCTTGCGGCCATCAGCGGTCAATCTCCCCCACGACGATGTCGATCGAACCGAGAACGACGATTGCGTCGGCGACAGTGCCACCGACCGTCATTTCACGGAGCGCGGAGAGATTGATAAAGGATGGCGGCCGAATGTGGAAGCGGTAAGGCGCCGGTCCCTCGTCGCTGACCAGGTAATAGCCGAGTTCGCCGCGGGGGCTTTCGATGCGCGCATAGGCTTCGCCCTTCGGCGGCCGCAGCGCGAGCGGCACCTGCGTGGAGTGGGGACCTGACGGCAGCCCATCGAGCGCCTGCTGGATAATCTTCAGGCTCTGGCGCATCTCTTCGAGGCGGACGATGAACCGGTCGAAGGAATCACCCTGGTAGCCGATAGGGATATCGAAGTCGTACTGCTCGTAGCCGCAGTAGGGGTCCGCTTTGCGGAGGTCCCAGGCGATGCCGCTGCCGCGCAGCATGGGGCCGGAGAGGCTGGCGTTGGTCGCCATTTCGGGCGTGAGCACCCCGATGCCGCGGGTGCGCGTGATGAAAATCTCGTTCCCGGAGAGGAGGTCTTCCATCTCCTGCAGGAACGGCGGGAAATCCTTCAGGATCTTGCGGACCATTGGCTCGAACTGGGGCCGCAGGTCGAAAGCGACGCCGCCGATGCGCATGTAATTGCAGGTGAGGCGAGCACCGCTCGTGACTTCGAAGATATCGAGGATCTTTTCGCGCTCGCGGAAGCACCACATGACGGGGGTCTGCCATGCACCGGTATCGTTCGAAAACGCTCCAATGGCCATGCAGTGACTGGCGAGACGCTGAAGTTCGGCCATGATCACGCGGATGGCGTTCCCGCGAGCGGGGACATCGATTCCGGCCAGCTTCTCCACCGCGAGGCAGTAGCCGAGGTTGTTCGACATGCTGCTGAGGTAGTCGGTGCGGTCGGTGAAGGGGATGTTCTGCGTGTAGGTGCGTTCTTCGGCGAGTTTCTCCATGGAGCGATGGAGGTAGCCCATCACCATTTCGGCATCGATGACCTTTTCGCCATCGACGGTGGCGCGGATGCGGAACACACCGTGGGTCGAGGGGTGCTGGGGCCCGATGTTGAGGATGAAGGGCTCGGCTTTCACAACCTGTGTCATTCAATCACCTTCACAGGTGGTTCCTGGCGGCGAGCCACGCCGGCGAATTCGCCGAGGCCCGGCTGAAGACCACCGGGCATCGAGAGGAAGTCCTTCCGCAGCGGCCAACCCGGGTAACCCTCCCAGAGGAGGATCCGGTAGAGGTTCGGGTGGCCGACGGCCTTGATGCCGTAGAGGTCGTAGGTCTCGTTCTCCTGCATCCACGCGCCATGGAAGACGGGCACCACGCTGGGCACTTCCGGCTTCTCGCGGTCCATGACGTCTACCTTGAAGAGCGCCATGTGGTTCTTTTCGAAGGACTGGATGTGGTAGACGACTTCCATGTGGTCCCAGAAGTCGACGCCGCAGGTGTTGGTGAGATGGACCAGGTCGGCTTCCGGCGAGTTCTTCAGCGCCTCGAGCGTCTCGACCAGGTGCTCCGGCTTCAAATAGCAGGCGGTCGCGGTCGTCCTCGCCACCGAACCGGGAACGGCGGCTTCGGCGAAGGCGGCGGCTTCGGCGCCGGTGAGCTCGCGGGTCACAGCGTCCACTCCAGGGCGCGCTTTCGCCACGCATACACGCCGCCGACGACAAACGTGCCAATAAAGAGGATGCCCTTGCCGTAGCCAGCCCAGCCCACCTGGTCGAAGACCAGGCCCCAGGGGAAGAGGAACACGATCTCGACATCGAGGAGGACGAACAGGAGAGCGAGGTAGTAATAGCGGAAGTTGAACTGGACGAGGCTGGGGCCTTCGGTGCGAAGGCCGCACTCGTAGATGTCGTCGCGCACTGCGTCCGGCTTGCTGGTCGGACGGATTTTTAAGTACTGAAAGGCCCACGACGTGACAAGGGCGCCGAGCGGGAAGATCAGCGCGATGATGACGAGGATGCCGATGTGGCCGTATTCGTAAAGCACGCCGAGACCGTTTGTGAAATTCGTCCCTAAGGACGGCGCTGACTATAGCACGGGGTTGTTGGGGGGACAAAAGCCAACGGCGGGGATAACAAAACGGACTTCCGCGGGGGGCGGAAGTCCGTTTCTTGTGAGACCGTCTGCGGAAGACTCACTTGCGCCCCCAGGTGATCTCTTCCGCGGGCGGCCTCGAAAACGAGTATGCGGCGGGCCGCCCGAGGGTTCGCCATCAGCGGGCAAGCGGGCAGTAAAATGCGGGCAAATTCCGCCTGATTGCGAGCCACACTTGCCTCATCCCGTCGTCGGACTCATCGGTTGCGGCCATATCGGCCGCTTTCATTCCCGCAATTTGCGCGGTTCCATCCGCTCCGAACTCGTGCCCGGCGAATACGTCGCGGTCTGCGACCGGGAACTCGATCGCGCTCAGTCATTCGCCGCCATCACTGGCGCCAGTACGGTTTCGGAAGATGCCGCCACGGTCTTCGACCGGCCGGGCCTGAACTCCGTTTATATCTGTACCGAGACGGCCGAGCACCCGGACCTCGTGGTGGAGGCGGCGCGCCGGGGGTTCAACGTCTTTTGCGAAAAGCCCCTCGCCAAGACGCTCGGGGAAGTCGAGCGAATGGTCGAAGCCGTGGAATCGGCCGGCGTGGTCAACCAGGTGGGGCTGGTGCTGCGCTATTCGCCAGTCTTCACGGTCATCAAGGACATGATGTCCGCGGCAGACCTGGGCCCGCTGCTGACGGCACATCTACGCGACGACCAATTCTTCCCGATTCGCGGCCACTATGGGAGCAGTTGGCGAGGAAGCTTCGAGCGGGCCGGCGGAGGAACGCTCATCGAGCATTCGATCCACGATGTCGACCTCTTTCGCTGGCTGTTCGGCGAAATCGAGGCCGTTCGCTGCCATACGCGCGAGACCACAGGCCACCCGGGCATCGAAGACGTCGCCATTGCCACCTTCCAGCACGAGGGCGGCGTGCAGACATCCCTCTCGTCGATCTGGCATTCACTCGATGACCGGCCATCGACACGCCACCTGGAGGTGTTCTTCGAGGGCGGCTACTTCGCGACCGATTTCGATTTCATCGGCTCGATTCGTTACCAGGGGCGGAGCGGCCCCGTTGTGGAGATGAGCGCGGACGACGTGTTCGCGCGTTACTGCGAGATCGCCGGGCTTCAAGGGCCGGAGGTTGAGCTCGCCCGCCTTGGGATGTGGGAAGACCTCAGTTTCCTCCGATGCGTGGAGGAGGGCCGGCCGGCGTTTCCAGATTTCCGGACCGCCCTGCAGGCTCACCGCGTGGTGGACGCGTGCTATAGAAGCGCACGGGGGGCTTCCGAGGTTAGTGTAACAAAGCCATAGCATTCGCCTATGACTCAACCGCAGCTTGCTTCCCCGCGCCGATAACTGCCGGTATTATGCGGTGGTCACCACGACCTAAGCTGCGATTTGCGAAGGGACGCGCCTGCGCCCGAGGAGCCGACCATTGGTAACCGACACCCTGAAAGACCTCTACGCTCTTGGAGAGGCGCCGCCGTTGGGCCATGTGCCGTCGCGGATGTATGCGCAGGTCATCCGCCAGTCTCGGTTCGGCGAGCCGACCGAGGCGTTCCGGGAAGAAGTAATCGAGGTTCCGGAAATTGGGCCTGACGATGTCCTCGTCTACGTAATGGCCGCCGGTGTGAACTACAACAACGTCTGGGCAGGCCTGGGTTCGCCGGTGGATGTGATTGCCGCGCGCCAGAAGATGGGCCAGCCGTGGGACCACCACATCGGCGGCTCCGACGCCTCCGGCATCATCTGGCAGGTTGGCGACCGTGTTACGACCTGGAAGGTCGGCGATGAAGTGGTTGTCCACTGTGGCAGCTGGGACATCCACGCGCCGGAAGTCATCGCGGGCGAAGACCCGATGTACAGCCCCAGCTTCAAGATCTGGGGCTACGAGACCACCTGGGGCTCGTTCGCCCAGTTCACCAAGGTCCAGGCGCACCAGTGCCTCCCCAAGGCGAAGCACCTGAGCTGGGAAGCCGCAGCGGCGCCCACCCTCGTAGGAGCGACCGCCTACCGCATGCTCTTCGGCTGGGAGCCGCACACCGTCCGCGAAAACGACGTCGTCCTCGTCTGGGGCGGCGCCGGCGGGCTCGGTTCGATGGCGATCCAGCTCGCAGCCAACGTGGGCGCCAAGCCCATCGCGGTGGTTTCGAACGAACGCAAGTACCAGTTCTGCCGTGAGCTTGGTGCTGTCGGCTGCATCAACCGCAAGGTTTTCGACCACTGGGGACGTCTGCCCGACTGGGAGGATGCCGAGGCGACGCAGCGCTTCACCGCGGGCGCACGCGACTTCGGCAAGGCGATCTGGGACATCCTCGGCGAGCGCCGCAACCCGCGCATCGTCTTCGAACACCCGGGCCAGGACACTGTTCCGACCTCGCAGTTCGTCTGCGATACAGGCGGGATGGTCGTGATCTGCGCGGGCACAACCGGGTATAACGCCGACGTGGACCTGCGCTACCTCTGGATGCGCCAGAAGCGGCTCCAGGGCTCGCACTTCGCGAACGACGAGCAGGCGAAGGCCTTCAACGACCTCGTCGTCGCCGGGAAGATCGACCCGTGCCTCTCGCGGACCTTCAAGTTCAGCGAGACCGGCGATTGCCATCAACTGATGTACGAAAACCGTAACCCCGAAGGCAACATGGCCATCCTCGTGGGCGCCCGCGAAGAAGGCATGACAACCATTAACTGAGGGCGCGACAGCCCCGTAAGACCAGCAGAAGCCAGTCGAACGACTGGCTTCTTTGTTTATTTGCTTGCCGGCTGGTTCGCTGGCTAGCGGCCGCCCACGGGGACTGGCTCTTCCGAACCTGATTGAGTCACCCCCAGAGATCGCGGAGACAACTCCGGGATGCCGATTGGCGCCGAACGGCCAAAGGTGTGGCCGGGGTTCAGGACGGCAATCAGCGCCATGAAACCGACAACAATGGCGCCCTGGGCGATGAAAAGGTTCGTGACCCCAACGGAGTCGGCGACTGCGCCCAGGGGGAAGGCCATGAGCGGCATCGCACTGAAGCTCAGCATGTTGATGCTCATCACGCGGCCATAGAACTCCGGTTTCGCCGAATCCATGATCAGTGTGCTGTTCAATGTCTGGTAGGCCGTGAGGGCGAGGCCGAGGAGCAGCACGGAAGCGATCGCGCCGGAGAAGCCGAACGACCGGGAGGCCAGCGAGAGGATGATTAATCCGATTCCGCCCACGATGCCGGCAATCCACTGGATCAGGGTCTTGCGGTCGAATGTGGTGAGTGTGGCGACTCCGAGCGAGCCTACGAGCGCGCCGATGCCGGAGATCGAGGTCAAGAACCCGAAGGCGGATTTGTCGCGGCCGAGGTCTTCCTGGACGAAGCCGGCAAGGAGCATGACATACGGCATGGCGAAGAAGCTGACCACGAGCATGGAGAGGTTCAGTTGTCGCAGGCGCGCATCGTGGGCCACGTAGCTGAGGCCGTTCGCGATTTCGCGGAACATGCTGCCGCGCTTCACCCCCGCGACATGACCGATGCCGGTCGGCACGAAGAGCAACAGCGAAACCGAGACGAGGTACATCGCGCATTGCAGCAGGTAGACCGATTCGAGGTTCCAGATGCCAACCATCACGCCTGCAATCGCGGGGCCGATGAGCCTGGTCATGTTCATGGCAGAGTTGGACATGGCCATCGCGCTCATCACGTTCTCCGGCCCCACCACCTGGGCCATGAGCGGGCTGCGTGCCGGCATCCCGAGCGCCATGGCGGTCCCGCCACCGAGACCGAGCACGAACAGCCACTGGATGGTGATGGTCCCGGTGATCAGCATGACGGCCGTGGTGAGCGCGAAGAGAGCCGTCGCGCCCTGCGAAGCCATCGTCAGGTTTCGTTTTTCGAACCGGTCGGCCAGTGATCCGCCAATGAGCGAGAAGCACAACATCGGCAGGCCGAATGAGAGCGAGATCAGCCCCACCGAACCGAACGAGTGGGTCAGTTCCCAGGCGAGTAACGCCCGGGCCACCTGCTGCATCTGCATGCCGAGGAACGAGAACAACGAGGAGGTCCAGAGGAACCGGTAGTTCCGGTTCTCGAAGACCACCATTGCCGCGCGCAACGAAGGCTTCTGGCGGGAGCCGCCGCTAAAGCCCTCTGCGGACCCGGGCAATTGCCGTCGCTGCGCCACACGCAACTCCTGAACGTCGCCCGGAACATCCCGGGACAAACAGTTCATGCGATATTAAGCATTTGCTGCCCTTTACGCGAGCGTTAAGGTGAAAGTCTTGTCATGGCAAGTTGCAATAAGGGGCGGACCCCATCGGCGGTGAACGGAACCTACTGAACGGTCAGCGTCCCGCGCATGGACTCGTGGCCAGGCACCGTGCAGTGAAAGACGTACGTGCCCGGTTTCGGCGAGCGCAGCACCACGAGCGCCTCGCCCTTTGGGCCGACCTTCGCATCCACATCAAGACCATCGATGGTGAAAGTGTGGACGATGTAGTCCCTGTTGCTGACCACGAACTTCGTTTCGCCGCCGGCACTGGCAGTCAGGGCGTCCGTGTCGAACTTGAAGTTCTTGGCCTTGACCAACGTTGCGCCCTCCCGGTCTGCGGCCGAGACAGTCTCCACGCTGGTGAACGTCATCACCACCGAGTAAACGCAAATGACGGCGACAAGGCTGAGCAACCCGGCTATCGCCCACGAAACGGACTTCGGGCCCTGGTTGCTCGTGCGCTTCCGAAAGTGCTGCACGAGGCCGAAGCTGCAGCCGGTGAGGAGCAGGATCACGCCGGCCAGGGTCACAACGGGCCGGTAGGCGAAATCGATGAAGGAATTCGGAGACGACAGGTTGTCCCGGACGCCATCGAGAGAGAACGGGATACCGACCAGCCCGGCGATCAAGCCCACGACGAGTCCCCATGGACGCCAGAAGTACACAACCGCGATGACCGCGATCGCGATGCTCCCGACGATGCAGGGGTATTCCCATTCGTCTGGCTGCAGGGCGAGGGAGAGCCCCAAAAGGAACACAACGAATGAGAGGTATAGGCACAGACCGAGCAGCGCTACGCGTGTGTAGTAGGGGCGGTTCACAGCGGTACCTCCTGGATACCAATTCCGGCGAGCGTTGGGCCATGGCGAAGCCCGGCCCGCCGAAACTTCGGCGCGGCGTGTCACGTGCCGGGGCGTGAAAGTGGGCGCGGTTAGCTCAGGGCGATGCGGTTAGCGGGTCGAGCGCCGGCGCGGGGTTCCTGGAGACGGTTGCGACCAACGCCACCGCTATGGCCCACAGCATTAGCAGCAGGGCGGGAAGGAACAGGATCGCCGCCAACAAGACTGCCGCCAAAAGGAGCCCGGACAGCCCAACCCACGTTGGAAAAGCCTTCGTGGAAAGCACGGCGGCTCCGACCAGGGCAGCAAACAACGCTGCCGAGAGCATTCCCGGGACGAGCCACAGCGCGAGGCCGAACGTCGTGATCCTCGCGACACCAGGATCGATTGGCGTCGGCTCATTCCCCGCCGAAACAGCATAAACCGCGCTTGCCATGGCCATCGCCGCAACCACCTGGCAGACCACGAATGCAAGCCCACTCAGGCGCGCGACGTCGACCAGAAGAGGCCCGGCGCCTGCCGCGCGGAGCCTTCGGAGAACGCCGGCCATGAAGACAACCATTGCGATAGCCCCGGCGCACATGAGATACGCGCCCGCTATGCCCCGGTACTGGTGTCCGCTCTCCTTCACCCATGCGACCGCTTCGGCGTTGGTGGTGTCGCCTCCGGCAACCCCTGGCATGAGCAAGAACAGGCCAAGGAGAGTGAGGCCGGCGAAGCCGATGCCTCCTGCCGTGATCGGCCAATCGTCCTTCATCTGTGGCCTCCTGCGGTGGAGCGAGTGGCAGATTATTTACATGTACATGTATTCATGTCAACCATCGATCAGCCGCTCGATCCGCTGGGTGCGCCGGACCCCAGAAATCGCCACCAAGACCGCAAACACCGGGACGATGAACGTCCACCACAGGCTCCAGGCGATTCCGGCCGTCCCCGCCGCCACCAGCAGCGGGCCCCAGTACCTGTGCGTCACCAGGTGGAGGCCCAGCCACGCGAACCCCGCACTGATCATGGCCAGCATGGCGAGCGAAACGCGGAAGTCGCCTAACCACGGCACCTGCGTGGAACTGACAGCGCCCAGTGCGATGACCGAACCGAGGAATACCGACGAAAACCACGGCAACGGCGGCGCAACCCCTTCCCGCACGGCGAGTTCTGCCTCGCGCCCGGCTTCCCAGCGCCACGCGATATCACCGGCGATGCCGCGCAGCATGCGTGAGGCTACCTGCCTCTGGTGGGCGATCGTTGCCGCTCCATTCGCGGCTGCAAAGGCCGCCTCTTCGAACATGTCACTCTGGATGAGGTCGCGCCGCTCGCGTTTTTGGGCTTCGAGGAGCCCCGCCGTGTAGGCCAGCACCCAGAGCCAATTCAGCCGCTGGACAGCGAGGCCTGGCATCTCAGTCCGCCGCCAGCTGCCGCGAGGGGACAGACGCGGCCGGGGCCTGGAGCGCCGAAAGACCGAGCGCAGTGAGCTGGTAAAGGCGGCGGCGCGGGCGTTTCTCAGTGGTTGCCACTTCGGGGGACTCCCACGCGCTCCGCAGCCAGCCGGCCTTCTCCATCCGCTCGAGGATGCGGTAGAGGTTGCCGTAGGCGATCAGGTCCTTCGCTCCGCTGCGGTCGCGGACTTCGTGGGCGATGAGAAATCCGTGGAATTCTTCGATGCCGCGCCCACGAAGCGCAACGGCTCCTTCGAGCAGTTCGCGCTCGATCGGCAAGACGGTCCCGGGCTTGCGGCGCATGGCCCAAGTATAGGCGAGGCATCCGATCCCGGCCGCCTCGGGTGAAAGCCCGCTCCTTCGTTCGTACTCGGGGGCTCGGGCATACTGGCTGGCACACTTCAAACGTAGGAACGCCAAATGGCCCGAGATTACGCAGCCGATATCACCGAACCGGTGGCCCAGCAGATCGTGAACAACGTCGGCGTCTGGGTGGACCGCGAGGTCAAGCCCGTCGCCAGCGAATTCGAACACGCAGACGAATTCCCGGAGCCGCTGCTCAAGGGAATGTCCGAAATGGGCCTGTTTGGGATCAAGATTCCCGAAGCCTATGGGGGCCTCGACCTTTCCTTCGAATGCTATGCGGGCGTCTGCATGGAGCTCTCACGCGGGTGGATGAGCCTCGCCGGCATCATCAACACCCATGTGCTCGTGGGCTATGCAATCAGCGAATACGGCACCGAGGACCAGAAGCAGAAATACCTGCCAAAGCTGGTAGAACCGGAAATTCGCTGCGCGCTGACGATCACCGAGCCGGACGCCGGCTCGGACGCACAGGCCATCAAGACGACCGCCAAACGCGATGGCGATGACTACATCATCAACGGCCAGAAGATGTGGGTGACCAACGGCCATCGCGCCGGCGTCTACCTCGCAATGACCAAGACCGACCCCACCGCCAACCCCCGGCACAAGGGAATCACCGCTTTCCTGGTGGACGCTGGCACCCCGGGATTCACTCCGGGCCGGCGCCTGGAGAAGCTGGGCTACAAGGGCGTCGAAACCACCGAACTGACCTTCGACGATTGCCGCGTGCCTGCCACGCAAGTACTCGGCGGGAGCGAGGGGCGCGGCTTCCAGCACATCATGAGCGCGCTCGAAGTCGGCCGGATCAATGTGGCGGCGCGCGGCGTGGGGGTGGCCCAGGCAGCGTTCGACGACGCCATCCGCTACGCCCAGAAGCGCGAAGCCTTCGGCAAGCCGATTTTCGAACACCAGGCGCAGCAACTGCGGCTGGCGGAGATGCTGGTGAAGATCCGGGCCGCGCGGCTACTCACGCTCGATGCGGCCCGCAAGAAGGACTCCGGCGCGCGCAGCGACCTCGATGCGGGCATCGCGAAGCTCTATTCGACCGAGATTGCCAACGAGTGCGCCCTCGATGCGATGCGCATCCACGGCGGCGTGGGCTACAGCAAGGAATTGCCGCTCGAGCGCTACTATCGCGACGCGCCGCTGATGATCATCGCCGAAGGAACGAGCGACATTCAGAAGACGGTAATCGCGCGACAGATCGTCAAGGAATATCCCATCTGATCGCGGCGGCGCGGAGACGCAGAGGTCTCATTTTGCTCTGCCGCTCTGCGCATCTGCGTTCAGCCCTGGTGAGGTGTGAGCAATGGTTGATGCGAAGGTCCCGTTGGGGATTGTTGGCACGGAGTTCTCTCCGTACGAGTTCGGCTGGGACTGGCAGACATCCCAGCTCCTGGCGCGGGCCACCGGAGGTTCGGTGCGGGATGAGCGCGACTTTCCGCGAATGTTCAGCACTCCCGGCACGGCCGGGCACCCAATGATCCCGTTCAACGGCGCCCTCCTCGCACGCAACCGCGACGAGGTGATGGACCAGCTCATCGGCGGGTATGCGACCTGGCAACAGGTTGGGCGCTGGGGCTCTGGTGGGGCGAAGTGGTTCAAGCCAGTCCCGGTCTCCGGGAGGGCGAAGGTGGCTTCTCGGATTTCGGAGCTGGGTGGGACATCGAAGGGTCACGCGCTGGTGCGGTTCAACTTCGAAGTCAGCGACGCGAGTGATGGCAGCGCCCTCCTCGAAGGCTGGATGCTCCTGTTCCTCCTTGGTTGCGCCCCCGAAGGTGTCGGCAGCCTCGCGGCCCCGCGAATCACGGTTCCCGACCGGGCGGCCGACCACGTCGTGGAGCACGACACCCCGGTGAACACCACCTTCGATTGGGCCGTGCCCTCCGCCGACTGGAACACCACCCACTTCATCCTGCAGGAAGGCAACCCGGCGCCGCTGACGCACGGCCCGCGGAACATGGGATTGGTGATCTCGGATGCTGCCCGCACGTTCGCGAACGGGGATGCCTCGAAGCTGAAAGAAGTCACCATCGGCAGCCTGCCCGCGCCGCACTACCCGCCGGAGCCCACCGAAACCCGCTTCTGGAATCAAGGCGACCGCGTGCTCGGTCGGCTTGTGGTCCCGGCAGCCGCCAGGATCGATGGCGGCGAGGGCGACAAAGTGTGCATCGACCAGGTGGAGCTGCGGATCTAGCGCGCCGATCGAGGGCTCAGGACGAGGTCTCGTCCTCGGGCCGCACTGACTGAAGCGCCTCCACTCCCGTGGTTGGCAGCGCGCCGCCTCGATACGGCACCTGGACCTCGCGGTGATACGGGATCTCGATGCCTTCGGCGTCGAAGCGGTCCTTCAGGCGCTTGCGCAGTTCGCCCGTGAGTTCCCACTGAGTGAACACCTTAACGTCGCCCACTATTTTTATGTCGACAGAGTCGCCACCGAGGGCGTCGACTCGAATTGGCGCGGGCGCCGAGATGATGTCGTTGGGGCGGTCCTCGGCGAGTTGGTCGCAGACCTCCCGGATCACCCGCAGGACCTTGTCGATGTTCTCCTCGTAGGCGATGCCGATGTTGAGGTTGATGCGGCTGAACCCCTGGGTCATGTTCGTCGCAATGGTGATGGAGCTGTTGGGGATGACGTGGACGTTGCCATCGAGGTCGCGCAGCACGGTGCGCCGCGGGGTTATCTCAATAACCGAGCCGCTGACGTCAGCGACGCGCACGACATCCCCGACCGCATACTGCCCCTCGACGAGGATGAACATCCCGTTGATCACGTCCTTGATCAGCGTTTGAGCGCCGAGGCCAACCGCGATGCCGATGACGCCGACACCGGCGATAAGGGCCGATATCTGGACATCGAACTGATCGAGGATGAGCGCGCTGCCCACCAGCAGCAGGAAGATGGTGAACATCCACGTAAGCGTAGAAATAAGCGTGTCCACCCGGCGCTTCACCAGCGCCTCGTCATCGAGGCGGGCGCGGCCAGCGCGCATCGCAGCGGTCCGGATGACCCTGCCAATGATCCGTGTCACCAGGATCCGGACGATGATCAGCCCAATGAGGATGCCGATGATGTTGACGCCATTCGCTCCCAGCCAGTCTTGCCATTCCTCGCCGGTACTCGGGATGAGGAAGATCTGAGCAAGAATCATGCGGGTACCAGCTTTGCGTAGCTTTGCAGGAGCCGGCGCGTGCCGGCCGTATCGAAGTCGACGACGTATTCGATGTCGCTGCCGTTTTTCTGGGCGCTGACGATGACGCCCTGGCCGAATTTCGGGTGTGCAACCCTGTCGCCAGAGGACCACATGGAATCCTCCGCGGGTTCGATGTTTTCGAAAAGCGGAGGAGCGACAACAGCCTCCGCGTAAGAGCGAGGCGTGCTCCCGTAGGGGCGCTTTGTGTGTTCGGGGATATCGGCGAGGAACCGCGATGGTGGGTTGGCCGCCTGCTGACCAAACGAGAAGCGACGGTAAGAGCGCGAGAGATAGAGCAGGTCCATCGCGCGCGTAATGCCGACATAGCAGAGGCGGCGCTCCTCCTCCATCTGGCGCGGGTCATCGAACGAACGAATGTGGGGCAGGACGCCCTCTTCGAGGCCGATGAGGAAGACCACCGGGTACTCCAGGCCCTTCGCCGCGTGGAGCGTGATCAGCGTGACCGCTGGGGTTCCCTCTCGCAGTTCATCCACGTCAGCGACGAGTGCGACGTCCTGAAGGAAGGCAGCCAGGTCGCCTTCCTCGCCGCCGACTTCTTCGTACTCACTCATCAGGGAGCGGAGTTCGAGGATGTTTTCGATGCGGTCCTCGGCATCTTCGCCGCCATCCTGGAGGTATTTCGCGTAACCGGTGAGCGTCAGCACCTGGTCGAGGAGTTCCGGGAGCGAGCGGCCGGAGTCGGCTTGCAGGCGATTGATGATGTGGACGAATCCGCCGACGGCCGCGGCCGACCGCCCGGCAATCGCAGCGCCGAGCCCGCCCGCGACGCCTTCGCACGCATCCCAGAGGGTGACGTTGTTGTCCCGCGCGAACTCCTCCAGCCGTTCGACCGTCTTATCGCCGATACCGCGTCCGGGCACGTTCATGACGCGGAGAAGGCTGGCCTCGTCGCGCGGGTTCTGCGCGAGGCGGAAATAGGCGATGAGGTCCTTGATTTCGCGCCGCTGGTAAAAGCGCACACCGCCGATCAGCCGGTAAGGGATGCGGTGCCGCACGAGCGCTTCTTCAACCGCGCGGGATTGAGCGTTCGTCCGGTACATCACGGCGATATCGCCGTAGTTTCGGCCCTCGGTGAGCAGCCGGGTGGTCTCCTTCGCGACGAACTCGCCTTCTTCCTCGTCGCTGTAGGCGTCGTAGGTCGTGATCAGGTCGCCGCCGGCGCGTTCCGTCCAGAGCTTGCGCTCGTGGCGCCCCGGGTTCTTGCCGATGACGGCGTCCGCAGCTTCGAGGATGGCCTGGGTGGAGCGGTAGTTCTGTTCGAGCAGATAGATGGTGCAGCCCGGGAAGTCGCGCTCGAAGTACTGGACGTTACGGACATCTGCCGAGCGCCAGGAGTAGATGCTCTGGTCCGGGTCGCCGACGACGGTGATGTTGCCGTGAGCCGAAGCGAGCTTGCGCGCGAGCTGGTATTGCACCGGGTTCGTGTCCTGGAACTCGTCCACGAGCACGTGCTGGTACCGTCCCGAGTACTTCTCCAGCATTTCGGGCACTTCAAACAGCTTCACGGCGTAGAGGAGCAGATCGTCGAAGTCGACCGCCGAGGCGTTCTTGAGCGAGCGTTCGTAAGCGGCGTAGGCACGGGCAACTACCTCATCGGCGTAACCGCGGACCGTGGAGAGCAACTGTTCGGGAACAAGGAGCTCGCTCTTAGCGTTGGAGATTCCAGAAAGCACGGCACGGGGCGGGAACCGGCGGGGATCGACATGCAACTCTTCGAGCACGCGCTTCATGAGGGCGACCTGGTCGGCGTCGTCGTAGATCACGAAGTCGGGGGAGAGGCCGATTGCCTGGCCATCGATGCGCAGCCAGCGCGCGCACATGCTGTGGAACGTGCCCATATGAAGGCTGGCCGCATCCTCGCCGAGGAGCTTCGCCGTGCGTTCGCGCATCTCGCGGGCGGCCTTGTTCGTAAAGGTAACGGCGAGGATTCGCCAGGGCGCGATACGGTGCTCGATGACGAGGTGCGCGATTCTGTGCGTTATGACACGTGTTTTGCCGCTGCCGGGCCCGGCGAGGATGAGAACCGCGCCATCGCCGTGAGTTACGGCCATGCGCTGGGGTTCGTTCAGTCCTTCGAGAAGTTCGGCCTGCGTGGCGATCGATTCCACTGGAACCAGTCTAACATTGGCTCATTCGCCCTATCCATTTGCCTTTCGCCCGCAGGGGATACGTGCGCTAATGTAGAAACGCAGGGCGGCGCGCCGACCGAGGGGATCGACTGCATATGTTCTTGATTTCATGGCCGGGCGGATCGTGGGAAGCAACCGCGAAGTACGGCATCGTATTCACTCTGCTCTTCCTGAGCGCGTTCTGGATTGCGATCGTGTTCTGGACGTACCGCGACATCCGCCAGCGCACACGTGACCCGATCCTGCAGACCGCTGCCGTCCTCCTCGTCCTGATTTTCAACTTCCCGGGCCACTGGATTTACCTGATCGTCCGCCCGCGGCAAACGCTCACGGAGCTCTACGAACGCTCGCTCGAAGAAGAGGCGCTCCTCCAGGAACTGGAAGACCAGAAGGCCTGCCCGACGTGCAAACGCCGCGTGAAGGACGAGTTCCTCGTGTGCCCTTCCTGCCGGACGCAGTTGAAGGAAGGCTGCCGCCAGTGCGCCAAGCCATTGAGTTATGCCTGGGTGGCCTGCCCGTATTGCGGGCTGGAGAAGCCGCCGCGCGAAGGCCACGGTCCGCGACCGGTGCGCCAGAATTCAGGCGGGCCACGCACACAGCCGGCGCCAGCGCCGAGAGCGGCGATGGCCGAACAACCGGTCGCTATGCCGCAGCGCACGGCGCCGCGCCCTCAGCCGGCGCCTACTCCTGCATCTCAGCCAGCGCGAAGCGACCCATTTGGCGCACGCAGCCGCTCGGCGCCGGCCTCGGGCGAATCTGAGGGCCCAGTTATCGGCGAATAGCGACTCAGATTCGCGCCACCACCAGCGGGAGCACCGCGTTCGCGACAATCCGCTGTGATTGCTCGTTCGTGTGCACGCCATCGTCCAGGTAGTACGGCATCTTGGCGCCCGGGCCGCCGAGCAGTTCTTCGTGCACCAGCCAATCGAAGTGGTGTTCCAGCGCCAATGCTTTCAGGCGCGCGGCGATCTTCCCCTGGAGGCCGCTAAACCCCGGGCTCTGGGCCTCGACCCACGGTGTGTATCCGACGCCCGCGAGGATGATGGTCTGCGTGTTCTCAGCGCGCGCCAGCACATCGAAGCACTCGCTGTAGATGCGAACGAGCTCTTCGACCGAGAGGTCGGACTTCGCACGCAGCATCTTCCGTGCCACTCGACGTGCTCTGAGCGTCGCCTTTCCGCGAAACGATTCCGGGTCGCCGTTGTGCGTCGAGACGAATCGCTCCAGGCGAGCGACCATGGAACCGGCGCGCTCGCCGAAAACTTCGCGAATGCGAATCGACGCCAACTGGAACAGCACCCCATGCGTGGAGGTTGCGACAACAACAACATCGGGAGAGTGGTGAGCGAGTTCCCGTTCGACGAACTGGGCCGCCGACGGCGCTGCATACAGCATCCGGTGGGTGATCTCTACCTCGTGTCCGAGCGCATTCAACTGGCGTTGGAGCACCCACGGCCAGCCGTTGGACGGGTCGGACAGCATCGAGCCGTCGCTGTCGCTATGTCCGAGGACCAGGATCTTCACGCCTGGCGCGGGTCAGGCCAGGAGTTTTAAGAGCGGGCTCGCCTCGAGCAGTTCGGTCATTCGATCGAGCTTGCGGTCACCCTGGAAGCGGGTGCGGTCGAAGATGCCCTCGAGCGCGATCACGGTGTTCTCGGTGTCCGTCCGGCTGAGCAAAACAGGGATTCCACTGGCGCCGGCCGCATCGAAGAGATAGTCCGATGGGCGTCGGCCACCCGTGAGAATCAGCACGTTGGGTTCGGCCTTGAGTGCCGCGAGGTGCTGGTCGGTCTTGTCGAACCGAACGACAACGGCCTTCGACGGGAAGCGGCGCAGGTAGGGCTGGCCGGCATCGGAGCCGATTGGGGCAATAACCAGGTGATCGCTGGTCCGGTCGACATCGCCTTCGACCAGGACTTCGGCGTTCAGAGCCGCGCGCGCTTCGGCGACGCTGAAGCCCGCCAGGGCGCGGTCTTCGCCGATCTCGACGACGAGCGGGGAGCCTTCGGTGACTCGCGTTCCGGCGAGGCCATCGACGCCGGTAACAACTACAGCCGCGGCGTCGGCAACTTTCGGCGCCTTTTCGGCCGCGACGACCACGAGCTTCGCGTCGCCGCCAGGGTAGGCGGTCAGCGGACCTTCGACGACCAGGGTTTCGCCCGCCGAGGCAGACGGTACGGCGGTCGCTGTTTCGGCGGACGTGCCGGGCGCGAAGTCGAGCGAGCCAAACCAGGCCGCGTCGGCGGACGCGTTTCCGCCATCCTCGGCGAGGCGCACGAGACGCACGGGCGTTCCGGAATAGGCGAGGTGGCGGGCGATGGCCGCGGCCACGCCGGTCTTCCCTTCGCCGGGCTTTTCCGAACCTACGTAAATCACTGCCATGGCCTGTCCTCGGCGCCGAGGCGCCCGGCAATTGTGACGAAAGGCACGGATTGAGACAACGCACACCTCTCACGGCATGGCTCCGCTACGATGTTGGGCATGGCTGTTACCCGCAAAGTCACTGTTGAACGGAACCGGCTTCGCTTCGCCGCCGCCCATATGGCCACCTTCGGGGGAGGTTGCGAACCGCTGCACGGCCACAACTACGACGTCATGATCGAACTCGAAGGCGAACTGACTGAGGACTCGTGGGTCTGGGATTTCGGCGCGGTGAAACGGGCAGCTCGAGCGCTGACCGAGGAGTTGGATCACCACTTTCTCCTGCAGCGAAACAGCAAACACCTGGCCATCGAGGAATCGGCCGATTCTTGGGTTGTGAGCTTCGCCCAACGCCGCTACAGCTTCCCGAAATCCGACGTCTTTGTGCTGCCGATCGAGAACACAACGGCCGAGTGCATCAGCGAGTGGTTCGCAGGGAAATTGATAGCCTCCCTGAAGGCACAGGGAGCCACGCATCTGACGAAAGTTTCCGTTGGGATCGAGGAAATGCCCGGGCAAGCGGGCTGGTATACTGTGGAGATGTGAGGCCGCCTCGAAATTGAGGCGGTTTCTTCGGCAGTGGAGGTAGCCATGCAACTCGACTGGGACAAGGCGATTAACGACATCCTCGCCGAGAAGATGACGTGCCAGGCGTGCGGCGCCATGGGCGATCAAATGATCGTGGGCTATACGCGCGAGGCCGCCGCTGCTGAATTCGCTACCCGCTGCAAGGATTGCACCGACAAGTCCGATTGCGATGCCCGGAAGCTGGTGGTCGTCTGCGAGAGTTGCGCGCGCCAGTTCCGCGTGAACGGCGAAATGATGGACGAGGCCGGCATGATGGGCGTGCTCATGGACGAGTGCCGCCGCAACCTCGAGGACTCGATCGATTACCTCGCCATGTACTGGAAAGAGGAGATCGAGGTCGAGTTTGACGACATGTCGAAAGGCCTCGACCAGGTGGACCCGGAGCTCTTCAAAGAGGAAGACTCCTGGCGCGCCCGGCTGGAAGAGGAGTATCTGCAGCTGCATCGCTGGTTCAGGGAACGGCACGTCCGGATCCCGGACCCGGGCTGGCGGTCGACGTACGTCGAAGAAGTCATCGAGCTGGGCTACACCACGCTCCTCGGCGAATAGCCTGTCCGATTCCCCGAAACGGGCAGGCTGGTATACTCTCTCGAGAGCGCGGAAGTAGCTCAGTGGCAGAGCGCCTCCTTGCCAAGGAGGAGGTCGCGAGTTCGACCCTCGTCTTCCGCTCCAGAACAATCAAGGGCCCGCCAATTGGCGGGCCTTTTGCGTGGATTCCAGGCGATTCCGATCGCTAGAAGGGCAGGCCCTTCAGGCCCCGTACGCCCTTGATCGCCGCGATTTCGCCAGTGTGTTCACAGATGTGGATAGTCCCGACGGTCGCGACCATGAGGGCGAGCTTCACCTTGTTCCCGCCCAGGCCTTCGATTTCGCGGTCCATGTCGGCAGCCGTCAGCGTTGACACGAACTGCTCCGTGGACTCGAAGACCTCCTTCGCGAACTCCTGGAACACAGGCAGGTCGAGTTTCGCGGTTGCTGCCCACTCAGCGGACTGGCGGAGGCCCGGCGATTGGATGCCGATGCGCTTGTTCCAACCCCCGGCCTCGAAGATGGGCTTCGCACCACGGGCACTGGAGATGATCGCGTCTTCAGTGAAGACCATGTGGGCGAAAATGGACCCAACCGACCCGAGCGTGCCGAGACCCGAGGTCTCGTTCACCAGTCCCTGGTCGATATCCGCCATCACGCCCTGAAGGATGGCGTGGCCCTGTTCGTACTGGCCTTTGAGGATCTCGCCGATTTCCATTGCCTGCTCCGTGATTTCGATGGGCGAAAGTTTACCCGGCGCATCCCGGATCGGCAGCAATCCCCTGACACCCTTTGAGCAGTGATATATTCAGTAAGTACCGCGTAATTCGGTGACCAACATCGTCACAACAAGTGAGGAAAACGCCAGCACACCATTCACTCGGAAGGAGACAGCAGTGACAACCAACAGCGCCGACCAGAAGTTCGATTGGGCAACTATCGCCACAATGGACCAGGACGGGCAGAACGGAGCGGTGACCGCGGCCTATGCCGCCATCGCCGACCAGGACGAAGCCACGAGAAGAGAGAGCCTTTCCAGGGCGATCGAATCCGTCTACCGGATGCCGGACGACCAACTCCGGTCGATGACTGAAGCCCGCCTGCGCGCGTGGCTCGCGCTACCAGAAGACAAAGCTGCCGTCGTTGGCAACTCCTTTGAATCGGTAATGGATACGATGCCGGCGGAAATCGCGATGCGGCGAGTGACGGTCGTGCAATCGGTGGCGTTTAAGCTTAAAGCCGACGAACTGGAGCACCTGCAGCACATCGTACCGCGCGTGCTCGGGGACACCCCGAAGGTAACAGCGACAGCAGCGCCGGCGCAGCCGCAATCTCGGCCCTGGTGGAAATTCTGGGCGAAGGCCTGACACCCGGGAGCGCCCGAGCGCCCGCTGAAGGCCCGGGAAGCACCGTGAAAATGGCATTCGCCGCCAGAAACCATGACACCCGGATCACTGGATGAGTGAGTACTCACTCATGTAGACTGGCTGGTCATGACGACTCGAGCCCCGGCATTGCCCGCGGAAGACCGGCGGGCGGCGATCATCGCCGCGACCCTGCCGCTGATGCTGGAGCGTGGCGCGAGCGTGACCACGAAACAGATCGCCGAGGCGGCCGGCATCGCCGAGGGCACCATCTTCGGCGTGTTCCCGGACAAACAGGCTGTCGTGCAGGCCGCGTTGCAGGCTGCCTTCGATCCGGAGCCCACAGAACGGCAGCTGCGCAAGATCGATCGTTCGAAGGCGTTCGAGGCCCAGCTCGAGGAGGCCGTACAGATCCTCCAGCGGCGCCTGGCGGACATTTGGCGGCTGATCACCAGTTTCGGCGAGCCCAGCGACAAGCCGTCGCCGCCCAACGATTCAGCGGCCCTGGCCGACCTGTTGCGCGCGGGCCACTGCCAGCTCCGGACCGACCCGGCATTGGCCGCGCGCCAGCTGCGCGCACTCACCATGGCGCTGAGCCATCCGGTGCTTTTCGCGGGCGAACCGATGCCCGCGAAAGAGATCGTGAGCCTGCTGCTCGATGGCATTCGACTGCGCGACAACGCGGGTGAAGGAGGCGGACGCCCATGATGGTTCGGTTACTGATCACGCATCTCAAGCCATACCGCAAATGGCTGTTGGCCGTGCTTATCTTCCAGGCCATCCAGGCGACGGCATCACTGATGCTCCCATCGCTGAACGCCGACATCATCGATAAGGGCGTCCTCCGCGGCGATACGGGTCACATCTGGTCGATCGGTATCGAAATGCTCGTGATAACCGCCATCCAGGCCGTGTTCTCGGTGGCCGCGGTCTATTGCGGCTCGAAGGCGGCCATGGGCTTCGGACGCGACGTGCGCGCGGCGCTCTTCCACCGCGTAACCGACTTCTCCGCCCGCGAAGTGAACCTCTTCGGGGCGCCGTCGCTCATCACGCGCATCACGAACGATGTCCAGCAGGTCCAGATGCTCGTGGTGATGACCTGCACGATGGTAGTGGCGGCCCCGATGACGGTCGTGTTTGGCGTGTTCATGGCCATGCGCCAGGACCTCGGGATGTCGTGGCTGCTGGCCGTGAGCCTGCCCCTCCTGATGGTGATCCTTTCGATCATCATCTCCCAGATGGTCCCGCAGTTCCGCCTGATGCAGGAGCGGCTCGACAACATCAATGCAGTCCTGCGCGGCCAGATCGTCGGGATGCGCGTGGTGCGGGCGTTCGTGCGCGAGCCCGTCGAGAAGCAGCGGTTCCACACCGTGAACGACCAGCTCACCCAGACCTCGCTTCGGGCGGGCCGCCTGATGGCGCTGATGTTCCCGACCATGATGCTCGTGGTGAACGCCTCCAGCATCGCCGTCATCTGGTTCGGCGGGCACCGGATCAACAACGGCGATATGACCATCGGCTCGCTCGTGGCGTTCCTGACCTACCTCTCGCTGATCATGATGGCGGTGATGATGGCGACGATGGTCGCCATGATGGCTCCGCGCGCGGCCGTCTCGGCCGAACGCATCCAGGAAGTGCTGGATACCTATTCCTCCGTCACGCCGCCCGCCTCGCCGGTGACGGAGCTTCGGGCTCGCGGGCAGCTGGAGTTCCGCAACGTCGGCTTCCGCTACCCCGGCGCCGAACACTCCGTGCTCGATGGGATCTCGTTCACCGCGCTCCCCGGCCAGACCACGGCGATTATCGGCAGCACGGGATCGGGAAAGACCAGCCTGGTGAACCTCGCCGCGCGACTCTTCGATGTCACGTCAGGCGCGGTGCTCTTCGACGGCGTCGATATCCGCGAGCTCGACCCCCAGATCCTCTGGCAACGCGTCGGCGTGGTCCCGCAGAAGCCGTACTTGTTCGCCGGCACGGTCGCGAGCAACCTTCGCTACGGCAAACCCGATGCCACCGACGAGGAGATCTGGACGGCTCTCGAAGTGGCGCAAGCCGCCGACTTCGTCCGCGCCATGCCGGGCGGTCTCGACGCGGAGATCGTCCAGGGCGGCGCGAACGTCTCTGGCGGTCAACGTCAGCGCCTCGCGATGGCGCGTGCACTCGTCCGACGGCCCGAGGTGTACCTGTTCGACGACTCGTTCTCGGCGCTTGACCTCGCGACCGATGCGCGCCTGCGGGCAGCACTCGTGCCATACACGCGCAACGCATCCGTCGTGATCGTCGCCCAGCGGTTCTCGTCGATCATGCACGCCAACCAGATCCTGGTGCTGGAAGACGGCGAAGCGGTCGGCCTTGGCACGCACGAGCAGTTGCTCGCGACGTGCCCCACCTATGCGGAAATCGTTGAGTCCCAGGTCGGGCAGGGGAGCGCAGCATGATGCGACCAGCAGGTGGTCCTCCAGCAGGCGGCGGGCAAGGCCGCCCACCCGGCGCTCCGCCACCCGGCGGGCAGCACGGTATGCGCATGGGCTCTTTCGGCATGCCGACCGAGAAATCGAAGGACTTCGGTGCCACTACCCGGCGGCTGCTCGCACGTCTTCGCCCCGAACTCAAGCTTGTCGCCCTCGCGATTTGCATGACCATTGTCAGCGTCTCGCTAAGCGTTTCCCTGCCAAAGATTCTCGGTAACGCGACCGATGTCATCGTCCGCGCCACGTTCACGCAGTCGTCGATCGATTTCGACCACCTCGAACGCATCCTGCTCCTGGCGGCGGGCGCACTCTTCGGTTCGTGGGTGCTGCAGTACAGCATGTCGTACATGCTCGCCGGGGTGGTCCAGCGAACCATGTACCGGCTTCGCGCCGACGTCGAGGACAAGCTGAACCGGCTCCCGCTGAGTTACGTCGACCGCGCCCAGCGCGGCGACCTCCTCAGTCGCGTGACCAACGACATCGACAATATCGCCCAGAGCCTCCAGCAGACGCTCTCGCAGCTGCTGATGCAGGCGCTCACGCTCATCGGCACCATCGCGATAATGATCTGGATCTCGTGGGTGCTTTCGCTCGTTGCGCTCGTCACCATCCCCCTTTCGATGGTGATGATGCGAGCGATTGCGAAGCGCTCACGCACGCGGTTCATCGCGCAGTGGCGAAGCACGGGGGAACTGAACGGCCAGGTCGAAGAGACCTTCACCGGCCACGCCATCGTCAAGGCGTTCGGGCGCCAGCACGAAGTTGAAGAGCGCTTCCGCGAGACCAACGACGAACTCTACGAAGCCAGCTTCGGCGCGCAGTTCGTCTCGGGCATCATCCAGCCTTCGACGATGATGATCGGGAACCTGAACTTCGTGGCCATCGCGGTTCTCGGCGGCGTGCGTGTCGCGAATGGCGCGATGACCATCGGCGGCATCCAGGCGTTCATCCAGTACTCCCGGAGCTTCACCCAGCCGCTCTCGTGGATGGCCGGCATGGTGAACATGTTCCAGTCCGGGATCGCGTCAGCGGAGCGCGTTTTCGAATTGCTCGACGCCGAAGAGCAATCGGCGGACGTTTCGGAGTACGAACCGATCACGAAGACCGCCGGCCGCGTGGAATTCAGCCACGTGAACTTCTCCTACAACCCCGCCAAGCCGCTCATCACCGACCTTTCGCTCGTCGCGGAACCCGGACGGACCGTTGCGATCGTGGGTCAGACCGGCGCGGGCAAAACAACACTCGTGAACCTGATCATGCGGTTCTACGAACTGGACGGCGGCAAGATCACAATCGACGGCCGGGACATCTCGAAGATGCCACGCCGCGAACTTCGCTCGCAGATCGGCATGGTGCTCCAGGACACCTGGCTGTTCGGTGGCACCATCCGCGAGAACATCGCCTACGGGAACCTGGACGCAACCGAGGATCAGATCCTCGAGGCGGCACGCGCAACGTACGTCGACCGATTCGTGCATTCGCTGCCGGAAGGCTACGACACGGTGCTCGACGACGACGGAAGCTCGGTGAGCGCGGGCGAGCGCCAGCTCATCACCATCGCGCGCGCATTCCTCGCGGACCGGCCGATCCTGATCCTCGATGAGGCCACGAGCTCGGTGGACACGCGCACCGAGGTGCTCATCCAGCACGCGATGGCGGCGCTGCGGTCACAGCGGACGAGCTTTGTTATCGCCCACCGGCTTTCCACCATCCGCGACGCCGACACCATCCTGGTGATGGATGGCGGCCGGATCGTCGAGCAGGGCAACCACCTGGAGTTGCTGGCGCGCGAAGGCGCCTACGCGAACCTCTACAATGCGCAGTTCGCCGGCGAAGCCGCGAACGTGGCCTGAGCCGACCTTCGTGACGATTTACTGGCAAACCACGAAACAACAGGGCATCATGGTTCGATGCGTTGGAGCAAGGTTCGCAAACTCGTAGAGGATTCGTTCGCGCCAAGTGTTCGTGGACGCGTCCGGCTGTTCAGCACGCACTATTCATGTAGCTGCGGCTACGGGAGCATTGTGGCCGATGGAACTGAAGTGACGACCTTCGACACGAGGCTGCACTATCACGACGTGACTTGGGTGTCAGATGAGGATCGCCCTGGTTGGGCGAAAAAGATCGTCCCGCCGATTCGCGACGATGAACGTCGAAAATACCCAATTTCAGTGCCACGGGAGTTCTCTCGTTTCGACTTCAACGAAGCCTGCTGGCGCCTGATCCACATGAATCCGCACGCCGCCCTTCGCGACTCGGACCCTCTCGTTGCCACGCTGGCAGTTCTGCACGAAAAAGTCGGCGTCACGCGATTGCGGGCGCTTCGCGACGAAGAACTTCATCCACTCGTCCGCTGGGCGGTCGAGTTCAGGCTGGATGCAGAACGAGCCTCCAGGCCAGCAAGCATATCTGCCTAGACTCGCCTTCCGAGCTACATCGCCTGGATTTCCGGCAGCACGTCCGCGAAGGCGTGCAGCGCCTTCTGCGTACCGCCTCGGCCGTAAGCGTCTCCCGCGAAGGCGACATCGATGATGCCGACGCCGGCATCGTGATAGGCGCGGACCTGGTTCACGATGGTCTTGGGTGTGCCGAAGAACTGGAAGCCAGCGACGCCGGGCGCTCCGCCACCTTCGCCGGCGACCTGTCGAGGCGCTTCGGACTGGGCTGACGGCCCGTACGATGTACCCGACATTCGCGCCATGCGCTCGCGCATCGCGGTGCGGGCCTTGTCGACGATTTCGTTTGCCATTTCGTCGTCCGGCGCGACAAGTGCGCGGGCGCGGTAGAGCACGTTCTCGTTCGTTGGGGTCCAGCCGGCAGCCGCTGCGCACTCCTTGTAGTGGTCGATGTGCTCCTTCACCACCGGCACCGGAGCGAAGCCGATCGCCAGGTTCAGATGGTTCGCGGCGGCGAATTCGATCGACTCGGTGCTGTTCCCTGAGAAGAACACCGGCGGATGAGGTTCCTGCACCGGCCGAGGCCAGACAGAGACTGAGTCGAAGGTGAAGTGCTCCGACTTCCAGCTGAAGGGCTGCGGTTCCTGCCACGCCTTCATGATGAGCTTCGTTGCCTCCTGCGTGACCGTCCGCGTGTCGGGCACCGGCTGGCCGTCTTCGGAGTAGGTGCGGTGCTCGTTCGGCGTGCCCCGCAGGAAAAGGACGACAACTCGGCCTTCACTGATGGAATCGAGCATCGCGAGCTCTTCCGCGACGCGGACCGGGTTGGTCAATGGCATCAGCGGCCCCAGCAGCGCGATCTTCACGCGCTTCGTCCGCTGACTGACGGCACCCGCGAGGACGATCGGGTTCGGCGTCATGAGACCTGGCGCGAAGTGGTGCTCCGAGAGGCTCACCCAATCGAACCCGAGTTCATCGACAAGCTGGAACTGGTCGAGCTGGATCTGGTAGCTCTTCGAGGCAGTTTCGCGGTCGCATCGTTCGGACGGGATCGGCCAGCCTCCGGCCATATCGACTTTGCCGGCGTAGGCGGCGGGCCCGAGAAGACAGACTTTCATGACGTACCTCCAACTGCCTGCTGGGCGCGCGCCCGGGCAAACATGCTCTGTTCGAGAATGCGGTTCGCGATTGTCTCCTTTTCCGTGACCATGCGGCGGAAAAAGAGACCAACTTCGGCGGCGACCGCGTCGCGGAAAACGTCGACGCTGTCGAATTCGTGATTCTGGCCGGCGAAAACGTGCAGGTCCGTCTCCACGCCGGCTGCGCGGAGCGCCTCGTGCATTACTACTGACGAGGCAGTCGGGACAACGTGGTCGGCGCCGCCGTGGAGGAAGAACGTGGGTGGGGACTGTGGCGAAACGTAGGTCAGCGGGCTGGCGGCCCGGACAACCTCGGGGTCGGGGGATTCTCCGAGGAGGTTGATCGGCGGCACGGCGCCGCGCACTTTCGAATCGCCCACGCGGAAGACTGTCGGAGGGTAGAAGGCCGCCACCGCCGCGACAGAGCTATCGACGCCGGCGTTTCCGCCGTCGCCCTCCCATTCCGGCATCCCGGTCGTCCCGGCAGCCACCAATGAGAGATGTGCGCCGGCGCTGTGGCCCTGGAGCACGATCTTGTCCGGATCAATGCCGAGGTCAGCGGCGTTGGCGCGCACCCAGCGGATGGCGGCCTTCACATCGTGAACCGCCGACGGCCAGGGAGCCTCGTCGATCAGCCGGTATTGCGTTGGGATCGCGGTGAATCCGAGCGCCTGCAACGCCTTCGCACGAGGTGCGATGTTCTTTCGGTCGCCACGACGCCAGCCGCCGCCATGAAACATCAGCGCGGCCGTGCGAAGGTTGTCCGAAGCGTCGGGCGGGTAGATATCGAGCAGCAGGTCATGCCCGCTACCGCTGCCGAAAGGCACGTCCATTCGTGGTTCCAAGGTCAACCTTCCTGTTCAGGCATTGCCGCTGGCATCGTCAGGATGCGCCCGGGCCGTAGCGTGGCATGAGTTCTTTCGTCCAGAGGTCGATCGATTCCATGGCGTGCTTGTGCGAGAGGTTGCCGAACTGGAAGGAGCAGACCAGGTAGTTCGCGCCCGTCGTCATGTATTCGTCGAGGTATTCGGTCACCGTTTCGGGCGTACCAACAAGGACTCCAGGAATTGGTCCGGGAACGTGGCGCCGGCGGTCGCGCGCGGCCCGCTCCTCCTCATTCAGGTTCTCCAGCGATGCATCCAGGTCGCGCCGCTCTTCGAGTGCGAGGTGTCGCGTCGGGGCGCCCAGGGCAGCATTGCCACCCGTCCCTTCGGCCTCGATGAACTGCGTGAGTCGGCGGCGCTCGGCTTCCAGCCTTCGCGGCGTCCCAAGATTCCAGCGATATTGTTCCCACGCGGCCTGTCCTCGTTCCACCGCGGCTTCGACTGTTGACGCGAGCACGATATGGACAACGAGGCCAATCTTCGGCTCTCGCCCCTGGAGGGACGGTTCGCCGTCGGGCCGGCTCTCCTTCCAGATGCGGCGGTAGCGGAGGACGTTCGCTTCGAGGGTGTCGAGCGAGCCGACAATGATGCAGTTCATGCCATGGCGGGCAGCCGTCTCCGGGTTCCGCATGTACCAGAACGGAGGGAAAGGCGACTGCTTCGGGCGAAGCCGCATCGGGACCTCGTCGAAGTCGTAGTAGCTGCCGTGGAAATCGAGCGTTTCGTTGGCGAGACCGAGATGGATGACGTTCAGCGTCTCTTCGTAACGCTTTGCGTTGCTCTCCGGGTCCGAATCCTGGCCCCAAAAGTAGGCTTCGAGTACACCGCCCCGGCCTACGCCAATCTCCATTCGCCCACCAGAGAGATGGTCGAGCATGCTGATCTCTTCGATCAGGCGAAGGGGGTGGTGGAGCGGGAGCACATAGACGCCCGGCCCGAAACGCAGCCGTTCGGTCCGCTGACTCACGGCCGCCAGGAACACGTTCTGCGAGGGGGCCATGCTGTGCACGGCCGGCGTGTGATGTTCGGCGAGGTGATAGGCGAAGAATCCCGCGCGGTCGAGCGCCTCGAGCTGGGTGAGCCGGTTGGCGTACAGTTCGCCGAGGTCCACGCCAGGCAGGTGTTCGATGTGATCGAACACGCCAATTTCCACCATTGACGAGACCCTCCAGCGTATCGACCTGGGAAATTATCGGAAATTTAGATATCGCACTGGGCGGTGTCAAGAGTTGTAAGGGCTATACTCGGGACGCGTTACTGCCAGCCAGCGGAGGAAGCAATTGCCCGGGTCCACCGACCGACACAAGCGCCCCGATCAGCACTCGCACGATATCGACCTCGACCCGCGACTGAGCCGGTTGCTGGCGGACGACTTCCCCGACCTGATCGAACGGTACGAGGAGATGCGGGCGCTCTATGGAGTGATCAGCAAGCTCTCGGCGCTGCGCAAAGAGCAGGGTCTCACGCAGACGCAGCTCGCCGAACGCCTGGGCCGGCCGCAGAGCCTCATTAGCGCCATCGAATCCGGGCGGATGAGCCCCCACATCGAAACCATCGTCGCCATCGCGCGCGAATTGGGGCACTCGGTACGGATCGAGCTCGATCCGTTCGCGGAGAGCGAACCGGAAGCGAACAAGACGCGGAAACGTGCCGCCGCCGGGGCGACGAGACGGCGCGAGAGCTGACCTCAGCCCAACGCGGCCGGCCTGGCGAATTGGGCCGAACGGCCCGGATTTCCACGTGCTGCCGGGCAATCACCGACTGGCCAACCCTGCTTATGCTGGAACGGTAAGGAGGTTGCTCGTGAACAGCCTGACACCGATCCAAAAAGGAACTTCAACCCTTCGCGCCCAGGGGCGCGGCGAGATGATCTCGCTCGCCATTGCGTACCTTGAAAGCCACATGCTGGCCTGCGAGCTGGTGGGCAAGGAAACGCCCGACCACGTGAGCATGGAAACCATCGGCGACAGGGTGTCCAGGCTTACCGACGACCAGCTGATCGCCCTGCTCATGCCGATTTCGGCACTCGGTCACAGCGACTGAGCACGAGCTTCCGCCACGCGAGGATCAGGGGGATTTCCATGACACACGTATTCCGGCGCGCGCATCTCGGCTTTGTGGTCGAACTGAATCGGCCCGTGGCCGACGACGATAGCGACCTGCTCGATGGGCACTACCTCGATGCCAATGGAGAGCACCTGGGCGAGATCATCCTCGAATCTCGCCGTCCCCCACGTCGGTTCCTCCTTGTCGTCGAGGACGAGGAGGTGGCCGTGCACGTGGAGGCGACGCTCGAAAGCGACCACCGCACAGACAGCCGGGCGCGCAGGGCCGTGCTGCGCTACCCCACCGGTGCGGACGTGCCGCAGAGCGTGAGAGAAGACGGCGAGCTGTGGAAAACGGACGAAGAGGTCGCGTTCGCGTTCGCTTCGGAAGAGCAGGCGATGCTGGCGCAAGGGCGAGTCTGAACGCCTGTGTGTCACGCGCCCGGCGGACGTGGGTTGAGGCTCTGCTAGACTCGCGCCCGTGGACGTGATGGCGTGGCTGCTCGATTCGGACCCGGCGATTCGCTGGCAAGTACTTCGAGACCTGGCCGGCGCGAGCGCGAGCGAAGTCGCCGGCGAGCGTGCGCGCGTCGCCACCGAAGGCTGGGGAGCCCGGTTGCTGGCACTGCAGGGCGCCGATGGCCAGTGGGCGGGCGGCGCCTGCTTCCCGGGAGATTACCGGTGGGGCGAAGAGCAGCCCTGGACCTCAACCCTGCCAACGCTGCAGTTACTGCAGGAATTCGGCATCGACCCGGCTTCTGATCGGGCGCAGAAGGCAATCGCCGGAGTGGTGGCGGGTTGTCGCTGGGAACACGCGGGGCAGTCGTTCTTCGAAGGCGAAGTCGAACCCTGCATCAACGGACGGACGGTGGGGCTGGGCGCCTACTTCGGCGTCGACGTCAGCGGCATCGTTGAACGCTTGCTCGGTGAACAACTCGACGATGGCGGATGGAACTGCGAGGCCGAGAACGGCTCGGTGAGATCCTCGTTCCACACCACCATCAACGTGCTCGAGGGGTTCCTTTCGTACGAGCGCGCGGTCGGCGGAAGTGCCGAGGTTGCGGCGTCCCGCCGAAAGGGCGAGGAGTATCTGCTCGACCGCGAACTGATGAAACGCCGCAGCACCGGCGAAATCGTCGAGCCGAGTTGGCTGAAGTTCTCCTTCCCGGTCCGCTGGTACTACGACGTGTTGCGGGCGCTCGACTACTTCCGGTCCGTGGGCGACCCGCCGGATCGCCGGCTTTCAACGGCGATCGACCTCCTCCGAACAAAGCGTCAGCCCGACGGAACCTGGCTGCTGGAAAACACGCACGCGGGCAAGGTGCCGTTCGAACTTGAGGATGGCGACGGTCGCCCCAGCCGGTGGAACACACTCCGGGCACTGCGCGTCCTACAGTGGTTCGAGCGAGCGCCGGAGTAGGGACTTTCACTTCGCGGCCCGCAGGAGAGCCAATGCCTGACGAACCGAAACGGCGGCCGGACAACACCGCGGAGCGAGTCGCGCTCTGGCGAGCCATCCACGTCCAGCACGATGCGCCTCCGCACGTCCTTGAGGACGAAGTCGGTCTGCAACTTGCGGCACCCGATCCGGGCTGGCGCGAACGTCCAGACATGGACCCGGAGGGCACGAGCCTGTTTCGCGCGTCGATTGTCGCCCGGGCGCGGTTCATTGAGGACCTGGTGGCCGAGCAGGCAAGCCGCGGCGTCACTCAATACGTGATTCTCGGCGCTGGGCTCGACACCTTCGCCCAGCGGAAACCAGACGTTGCCGCACGCCTGCTTGTGTTCGAAATCGACGAGCCAGCGACGCAGGCGTGGAAGAAGGACCGCCTGGTGCAGCTTGGGTTTGGGATTCCCCAATGGCTGCGGTTCGTGCCGGTCGACTTCGAGGCTGGCGACGACTGGGGCCAGAAGCTCGAAGCCGCGGGCTTCGTGGCCGGCCGCCGCGCGGTCGTCGCGTCAACGGGCGTGAGCATGTATCTCACGCATGAAGCGAACGCCGCGACGTTTCGGCAGGCTGCCGGGCTGGCGCCCGGGTCGACACTCGCAATGTCGTTTCTGCTGCCGATAGACATGGTGGATCCCGAGCTTCGGCCCGGCTTCGAGCGGTCGGCACAGGGTGCGAAGGCCGCCGGGACCCCGTTCATCAGCTTCTACAGACCAGACGAAATCATCGGCATGGCGCGCCAGGCGGGATTCCGGCGGGCCGAGCACGTATCGGCAGGTGAATTGAACGACCGGTACTTCGCGCACCGCTCAGACGGCCTGCGTGTGCTGCGAGGGGAAGAACTGCTGGTCGCGACGACCTGATTCGCACGCGCGACCTTCTAGCCTTCGGCGGACGCATGCCCGCCGATGGCCAGTCGGGCCCGGGCCGCGCGCAGGGCGTGGCCGAGTCGTTCGATGGTTTCCAGCTCGTGCCAGATGCGACGTTGTTCGCGTTGCCGGTACGTGCGGGCAAGGTCGAGCTTGTGGGCGTCGAGCAGCAATCGTTCGAGCATTCTGGCCCTCCGCGCCTTTCCGCCTTAACCGGTCGGGTTCGTGGCGGGCTGAAAGAGTTCGATCGGGTTGCCGGACGGATCGTCGAGGAGCGTCTGGGCGCCGCCGGGGCCGCGGATGACTTCGTTGCGGAATGGAACGCCCGCGGCGCGGAGTTTCGCCGCCTCGGCTTCCACGTCCTGGACGATCAGGTGGATGCGGTTCCACCCGCCGGGCACTGGCTGGCGGCCATCGGGCATGGGCCGGCCGGCCGAGCTGGTGGCCCCGCTCAGGTGCAACACCAGGTTGCCGCGCCGTACCGAGGCGAATGCAGGCGGGTAGTTCACATCGGCCGTGAACCCAAGGTGGGTGGTATAGAACGCCACCGACTCGGCCACATCGTTGACCATGTAACGGACGAAGACATCGTTATCCAAGAGAAACCTCCTTTTGACGTTGGGAACGGGGTGGGGTGCGATTGGCGGCCAACGCCGCCAGTTCGATGAATGGACGCAGGCGAAGCATCACCTGGTCGCGGGTCGCCCGGTACGCCGCGAGCCGCTCTTCTGCGGGGCCGGTTATGTCCGCCGGATCGTCGAGGCGCCAGTGCAGGGCATTGTGCGGGCCGGGGAAAGTGGGGCATTGCTCGCGCGCCGAATCGGCCAGCGTGATGACGTATTCGAACCGGCGGTCGGACAGTTCGGTGACGGATTTCTCCCGCCCCTGAGACCAGTCGATGCCGTCTTCGGCGAGGACCTGTTTCGTCAGGTCGCTCACCGGCTTGGGGGCGAAGCCCGCCGATTGGGCATCGAAAGTGCCGCCACCGTGGTGCTTCAACAGGGCTTCCGCGATCTGGCTGCGGCCGGAGTTGCCATTGCAGAGAAAGAGAACGGAGATAGGCGCCGAACTCGAAGGCGGGCCGGCCAAAACACCGGTGCCGGTGCTCTCGATGGTCGCTTCGAGGTCGGTCAGCTCCCAGTCCAGGCGCTCGAGCTCGGCGCGCTGGCTGCGGAGGGCGTGATGATGGCGCGCGAGGGCTGCCGGGACTTCCGGATCGGCGGAGCCGCGTTCGATGCAGAGCCGCGCGAGCCTGCCGGCTTCGGCCGGTGAAAGGCCCACGCGCCGCAGAGTGGTGACCAGGCGGAGCAGGCGCAGATCACCTTCGGAGTACTCGCGATAGCCGTTCTCCTTTCGCGGAGCTGCGGGCAACACACCGACGTTTTCGTACCAGCGCACTCCCGATGGCGAGAGACCGGTCCTTCGGGCAAGCTCTGAGACGTTCATGCGAGGGACTGTACACTTTGCAGTAACTGCAAGGTCAACCGTGAATTTTGGCGAGTTCCCGATGGGAAATCCTTCGCCGCGCCTCGGGGTGCGAGCTAGTCCGCCCTCACGATGTCCACCGAGATTTCGACCGCCATGTCGGTTCCCCGGTTTTCGAGCCAATGGAGTGTGTTGTGGTCCTCGGGCCAGCCGACCCCGGGGCCGTAGTCAGTGGCGATGCCATCGCGGTGATCGGTGATGATCCCCTGGAGGATGTAGACGGTACCAGGACGGCCCTTGTGGTCGTGGAGCGGGCCAAACACAGCACCCGGTGCGAACGTGAACTTCCGCATTCGCAGCTGGTGCCCGGCCATACCTTCGATCTCGGGGCCGAGATCAATGGTTGCCAGCAACTCCGACGTGACGCCTTGCGTGGGTGGCGCGACCTCTTCGGTGCCCAATGCGATTCCTCCCTGGAAGACAGTGATTTCCTCGACTCGGGATGGTAGCCAGAGCGGGACAACCGCGCCTTTTCGGGAACTTTCCGCGCCTACCGGTGGCGTTGGTACCGCAGTTCCAGCACTCCGCGGCCCGAAGCCGTGCTCGAGACCAGGTCGAGTGCGTACGACCTTGGGACCCCCTCGAACAGCCGGGTGCCTTCGCCGGCGATGTACGGATACAGCGAAATGTGGATCTCATCGAGCAGGTCCAGCTGCATGAGCGAGCGCCAGAGACCGACACCACCCCAAACGATGATGTGCCCATCGCCGCCCTGCCGGAGTTTGTCGACTTCCTCAGCCGTGTCCCCGGCGGCAATGGTGGTGTTCGCCCACTCGGCCGTTTTGAGCGTTCGCGAGAAAACGAACTTAGGCGCGGCGGTCAGGATGGCGGAGAACGGGTGGTCGGTGGCGGCCATCATGGCCGCCGAAATGCCCTCGTAGGCGTTCCGGCCGAACACGTGGGCGTACGCGCTCCGTAGAAATTCGTGCTGCACGGGGTCGTTGGGCTCCGCGTTGTCGGGATTGTCGAAGCAGAACTTCCAGAAGTCGGTCCCTTCGTCGGCGAGAAAGCCATCGACCGAGCAATTGAATACCGTGGCGATGAGCTTCCGCATGTTGGAACTCCGTGGCCCAGTGGGGGTAGTGGGTCGCCGTGGTTGCACCCGTGTTCCCGACTATACCCTGAGCACCCGCGGCGCCCATCGCGTGACTATTGATTTGGCGGCGCCCCGTTACGCCGCGGCATCATTCGAGAGGCTTGCGGGCGAAGACCGTTACGCCGCGCGTCTCGAACTCGGCGGCGTCGGACTCGTGGCGGCTGCCCGAGAAAACATCCACCTCGTTCGACATGACGACATCGATGAAGCCAGTCAGCGCCAGGACCTGGCGCCACTCTGCATCCAGCAGAGCACCGGCAATTCAGCCACTCCAGAGCTCGATATCGTCTTTCGCCTCCTGGGGAACCTCCTTGTGCACGAGGATGTCGCCCACCTGGATTCGGCCACCGGGTTTCAGGACGCGAAACATCTCGCGGAAAACGGCCTGCTTGTCCGGACAGAGGTTGACCACGCCATTGCTGATGACGACATCGGCAATGCCTGGCTCGACCGGCAGCTCTTCGGCGAAGCCCTCGAGAACTTGGACATTCGCGAGGCGGAGAGCAGACGCGCCGGCCGCGGTTTTCGCCCGCATTTCGGCAGTCATGTCGACGGACAGGACCTGACCCGCCGGGCCTACCTGGCCGGCCGCGATGAGCGAGTCGAAACCTGCGCCGCAGCCGACATCGACGACGACCTCACCCGGGTGCAAATCGCCGAAGAGAAACGGGTTTCCGGTGCCCGCGAAAGAGTCGACGGTCCCCCGGGGTAACGCGGCCACCACCTCGTCCGGATAGCCGAGCATGCGCGCGAGCGGCGCGCCCGTGTGGAAGTGGAACCCGAGTTCGGGATCGGTCGCCACATCACGGTATTTATCCGAGATGCGAGCGCGCAGTTCTTCGCGGTCTACCGCCGCGATGCCAATCGGTGCTGTCATGCTGTGCCTCCGGTTGTCCACGTCGTCCTTGACGGCCGACTCGGACGGAAGATTCCACTCAAGTTCAGAACTTGTCAATAGATATCTTGAATAATTTACAACGCGAAGGGCGACACGTAGTCTAAGCGCATGGGCCACCGAGCCTTCAAAAAACGCGTCTATCCCGAATTCGCGCGCATTGCCCAGGCGATGGCCAGCGACAAGCGGCTGGAACTCCTGGACTTGCTCGCCCAGGGCTCTCGCCACGTCGAAGCTCTCGCGCAAGAAACCGAGATGTCTCTCGCAAACGTCTCGCAGCACCTCCAGGTGCTCCGAGCGGCCCACCTCGTCGAATCCGATCGAAGCGGGAACAAGGTCATCTACAGCCTGGCTGGCGACGACGTTTTGCAGCTCTGGCTCCGGCTCCGCGCGGTGGCCGAGCGGCGCTTACCGGAAATCGCCGAGATCAGGAACGCGTTCGCGGTCGAGGGCGCCGAGGGCGAGCCCGTGAGCCGGGAACAATTGGAGAGATTTCTTGAGGAATCCAGGGTCGTCCTACTGGATGTGCGGCCAGCCGAGGAGTTCGAGGCCGGACATATTCCCGGCGCGATTTCGGTGCCGCCCGATGAGCTGGAAGCGCGCACGGCGGAACTGTCACGCGATCGGATGATCGTCGCGTATTGCCGGGGGGAGTACTGCCTGTTCGCCGACGATGCCGTTGCCCTGCTCCGCGAACGCGGATTCGATGCGCATCGGCTGGAAGGCGGATGGCCCGAGTGGATTGCCTCCCGCCAATGACTCCGGCTCGATGGCATAAGGGATCGCCAGAGCCCGGCGGGGACCCTGACCCGGGACAGGTTCCGATGGAGATAATCCCGGCTGCTCGCAGCCTCGGTGTACGCTCGAAGCATGACAGTTAAACGCATCGACAACGTAGGCATCGTCTTCGAGGACCTGCAAGGTGCCGTCGCGTTCTTCTCTGAACTTGGACTCGAACTTGAAGGCGGACAAACGGTTGAAGGGCCCTGGGTAGACCAGACCGTGGGGTTGAAAGGTGTGCGGTCCGAAATCGCCATGATGCGGACACCCGACGGGCACAGCCGCCTGGAGCTTGCCAAATACCACGCCCCGGCTGCGCACGCGGCTGTGCCAGCGGTGCCACCGCCCAACACGCTCGGCCTGCATCGCGTTATGTTTGCGGTCGACGACCTCGATGATGTCCTGAACCGCTTACGGAGGTTCGGCACCGAAGTACTCGGAGAAGTCGCCGAATTCGAGGACATCTACCGGCTTTGCTACATTCGCGGTCCGGAAGGCATCGTCATCGGCCTGGCCCAAGAAATCGGATGAACCGGGGCGAAACTCGAGTCGGGCATCAGGCGGAGGCCTGAACTCGAGGGCGACAAGAAAATGGCTCCCCGCTCTGTCGCGCCAAATCGATGCGTTCAGGACAATGTGTTCTGGTGCAGTTTGAAGTCCCGTCCCTGGTTCGCAGGCGTGCCCTCGCGATGGGCGAAATGGGCGTTGCCTGGCTCGAAGAACTCGACGCCACCGTCGCGGATGTTGCCGCCGATTGGGACCTGAAGGTCGGCCGGGTACTGCATGGCGGCAGCAGCGCGCTCGTCGCGGAAGTCATTCTGCCGGGCGGCATCGCGGCGATCCTCAAAGTCGCCGTACCCGACCCCGACGTCAGCACCGTCGAAGCAGACCTCCTGCGCGCGGCCGAGGGCCGTGGATACGCCCGCCTCTATCACCACGACCCGGAGAGACGAGCGATGGTTGTCGAGCGCCTCGGCCCGCCAATGTGGGAGCAAAACTGGCCGCAAGACCGGCAGCTATCGCTCTACTGCGGCGCGATCCAGGAAGCCTGGAAGATCACGTTCGAGCCGCGCGGGCTCATCGATGGCCGTGGCAAAGCTGCCTGGCTCGAAGACTTCATTCCGCGAACGTGGGAAGCCCTCGATCGCCCATGTAGCGAACGAACAGTGGGGGTCGCGCTCGACTTCGCTGCCCGGCGCCGCGAAGCCTTCGACCCGGCGCGCGCAGTCGTCTGCCACGGCGATGCCCACCCGGGCAACCTGCTGGCCCCGCTTGAACCGGGCGGAGCCTACAAGTTCATCGACCCGGAAGCCGGCTTCATCGAGCCTGAGTACGACCTCGCCTGCTGGCTCCGGGGATGGAGGCCGCCGCACCCGAACGAACGGTCGATCGCGAAGCTGGCCCGCGAGGCGGCGGGACAACTCGCGAAGCGAACCAGCACCGACGCACAGGCGATCTGGGAGTGGGGATTCGTCGAACGCGTCTCTTCCGGCTTGCTGCTAATGAAGCTCGGCCACGAAGAGGGCGCGTTGTACCTTTCCATCGCGGATGCACTGGCCATCGCGTGAGCCGGCCCCTGGGCTGCCAGGCCGCCACCGTCATCGCCCGGCCAGGTTCTCGACTATCGTCCGCAGACCGCTCACCACCCGTTCATCACGCGGCCGCATGTCCGGTTCGAAGCGCTTGCCGAGCAACTCCTGGATGCCGATAACGTACCGGACCGCGATGGCGACGCGCTGCTCGTCGGTGTATCCGCTCTCTCCCTCCGAGAACCCGCGCGCGAATTCCTTGGAGTACGACGTCGGGTTCAGCTCTTCGAGCTCACCCAGGTTGAACCGCTCCATCTGGGCGTCGTAGTCCGATGCCAGCCAGAACCGGGACGAATCCATCGTCAGGATCTCGTCCTGGCCTACGATCTTCCCATCCCTGTTGATGCCGTGTTCGAACTTGGTATCGACGAGGATGATGCCCTTGCTGCGCAGGAACTGCGATGCCATGCCGAAGGCGACGAGGCCGCTGTTCCGGATCGCTGTGTACTGCACCGGGGTGATGTCTCCCTGCCGGATCATTTCATCGGGAGACAGCGTCACGTCGTGGTCATCGGACTTCGTCGAAGGAGTATCCATGACGTAGGGCAAGGGGCCGTTCGCAATCAGGCCTTCGGGGATGGGGTGCCCGGCAAACGTCTTGTCTCCTCGCTTCCACGCCTGGTAGAGCGAAGTCGAAGTCGAACTCGCCGCGTTGTATGCCCGGAAGATGTTCTCCACGGGGATGAGCTGCAGGTTCTCGGCGGCGATGACGACATCGTTGTCCGCGAGGCCGGGAACATCGAACTGCGATGTGCCGATCGCCGGCTCCACCAACCGCCTCATGTAGTTGTGGTTAGCCGCGAGGATCTGGTCTTTGAAGGGGATCTCGCCGCGGTTGATGTCGTGGGTCGAGATTCGCTGTGTGCGGACCATGAGCCGAAGCGGCGTCCCGTCCCGGGCGACAAGCGGCGGGTTTTCTGTTTCGACGGCAGTGCCGTCTTTCGCTGTGAATGCGATCCTTCCACCGTAGATCGAGTCCGACACTTTCCCCGGACGCACGGTGAACCCTTTCAACGCGGGAATAGCTCCCGAATCGAGGATTTCCTGTGTGGTGCTGACTTTTCCTTCGCTCGTCATGTAGTTGTAGACGAGCTCCAGGGCCTGGGCTTCGGGCAAGAGGTCGTTATTCATCGGTACATCATAGGTGGCTACCACTGCAGGTTCATGCGCCAGTTGCCCGGCCGGGACCGAACCCCGGCGCAGGCCCGCCACAGGCGCCGGTGGCCGGATTGCGGCCTCGGAGCGCTGTGGTTGCCGGGTTCGGGCCTGACAGACCGCGAGAAACGAGGCCAGGGCAGTCAGGGGCCGCGGCCGGCCCCGGCGACCTGAATCCTTGCTTACGTGACTTCCGGCATGGCCGGGCCGATCGCCGCTTCCACACTTTGGCGTCTGCGAGCCACGAGCAGCGACGCGCCGATTGCGACGGTGAGAATCGAGACGATAACGGCGAGGCTGACCAACGCCGGAATCTTGTAGAAGTCGATTACCAGCATCTTGGTGCCGACGAAGACAAGGATGGCCGCGAGCGCCGGCTTCAGATACGCCAGACCCGCGAGATATCCGCTGAGGACAAAGTAGAGCGATCGAAGCCCGAGGAGCGCGAAAATATTCGAGGTGAAGACGATGAACGGGTCATCGGTGATCGCGTAGATGGCCGGGATTGAATCCACCGCGAATACCAGGTCGGTGCTCTCGATCAGCAGCAACACGATGAACAGTGGAGTAGCGAAGAGGACCCCGTTCCGTCGGACGAAGAATTTCTGCCCTTCGTAGCCCTCCGTGGTTCTGAACAGCCGTCGCGCTATGGACACAACACGGTTCTGTTCGAGGTCCGGCTCATGCTCCTGGTCGCGAAGGAACCGGATACCGGTGAAGATGAGAAACGCACCAAAGATGTAAATCACAAAGTGCAGCGTCCCGAGCAGGAACCCCGCTGCGGCGATCAGCACGCCACGCATCACCAGCGCACCGACGATTCCCCAGAACAGCACTCGATGCTGATAGGCGGCGGGTACGCCAAACGCGGAAAAGAGCAGCAGGATGACGAAGATGTTGTCGACGCTCAACGACTTTTCGACGAGGTACCCGGTGGTCCACTCAATACCCGAATCGGAACCGCGGACGGCGAAGACACCGAGGTTGAAAACAATTGCGAGACCTATCCAGACGCCACTCCAAACGAGTGCCTCTTTCCGGCTCGTCTGATGCGCGTTCTTGTGGAACACGCCGAGGTCGAGGGCGAGCATGCCGCCGACAAATAAGAGGAAAAGTACCCAGGGAAGAAGGTCGAGAATCACCGATCACTCCGTAAAAAAGCAGAGCCCGCGCGAAGACGCGAGATGCAGGGCGAGCGAGACGAATGAGGCCATGCGCGGCTGGAACGCGTGCGCTATGAAGCTGCGCCGCGCTTGCCGGCCAGGTGCTATGGACAAACATCCCTCGGCCCGTCCATGTGCAGGAGCCATTGGCTATGGAAATCGGTAACGGAATGCGCGAAAGGATTCACTGCGAGTCTTTCCTCTGCGGTCCTGGCAACGAGAACGCCTGGCCGCATCCACAAATGGGATGGCCAGGGTCTCACCAGGCGAGAAACTCGCCCGCACGGCCGGCGCCGAAGCGCGTACTGACGACCATGCGAAAGCACCGGGGAGCGGTGCGCTGGTTACTCCCCCTAGGTAGCAACATATTACCTGTAAACGGTTTCTAGTTTCAAGCGCGGGCTCCGCGGAGCCCCGCCCTAATCCGCTGGCGCCGATGCGGGCTCAAGAATATCGAAGAGCGCCCGGATCGCCGAATGTCCTTCGATCGGATGGCGGAACGGCAGTTCCGGATGCACCTCGTACGCGTTCCGCCGCCCCTGCTTGACCTTCGAGACGTATCCACCATCTACGAGGTCGGTAACGATGGCGAAAGCGGTGCGCTGCGTTATGCCGACCCGCTCCGCGATCTCGCTGAGGCGGATGTTCGGGTTTTGCATGATGCAAATGAGCACATGCGAGTGGTTCGTGAGAAACGTCCATTCCGCCATTGGGGTTGGAGTGTGCAGGAGCGCGAACACCCACTCAAGTGCGGCAGCAGGGAGTCCGGCAGGCTCATGGTCGGCCCCGCCAACCCGTTATGGACTGCCCAGAATCGCTGGTCGCCGAGCAGGGATTCGAACATTCCGCCAGGAAGTCTGTACCCCGACCATAGGCTCCAAAGGCGGCGTTCTGCGTTCAGAACCCCCGCTTGCCCCGGTCCATTCGGCTCGGCAAGTCGCTGTCGCGACGCTTGTGGCGAGTCCTTTTGTCCTCATTTCGGGGCAACCATGGGACGATATCAGGGCTACCGACAGTCCAAGAGTGGTTGGCTTGTCAGTCAATCCAACATTGAACGAGCGTGGTCTCGTGGCCGCCCGCTGCGCCGAGATACCGCGACAGCTCCCAACATCGGGCGTCAGCACTCACAGTGGCATCGCCCAAGAGGTCGGGGCGGACGCGCGCCCATATGCGGAGGGGCGCACCCGATTGGCCCCCTGGCAAGACCGGGACGTCGCAAACGAGCACGTAAGCCGCAGCGTCTGGCGCTTCATTGGCGGGAATCAACTGCGAGCGAATGGCATTGCATGAGGCAGAGGCGCGATTCTGGGGCAGCGTGTACTTCGCGATCAGCAGCAGCTCGATGCCATCAAGGTAGACACGGCCCTTACTGTCCCGAACAAAGTGCAGGCGTTCGCCGGGCACCATTGAACACCGCACTGTGGCCGCACCGACTCCCGTGGCCGCCAGCGAGGAAGGAATCATGTCCCGGACGATGTCGAAGCAGAGCGGGGTACCCGAAACGCTCGTCCCCGCATAGACCTGCACATCGACGGTATCGCCGACGCTATAGAGCCGCTCCAGTGCGCCTGGCACCGGGGTAGGGGTCGGCGTACGGGAGGGCGGGTTGTCCGCCCGGCTGAGGACCGTGAGCTTGGAGATCGAGACGTCTGCCTCGCAGGCCGGTGTCCCGTCGATTGGGAACGAGGCCTTCGCGCCCCCAACCAAAACGTCGAGCCGGTAGCTGGCGACGGGACCGCACCAGAAAGACCATTCCAAGCGGACGACCGGGTTGTCTGGCAGCTGCAAGTCCGTACCGACCCGCACCGGGTTGGTGATCAGTGCCAGGGGCTGCCCGGTAGTGTCCACGACCCGGAGGTCCAACGGGTGTTCGAGCAGGCAGGGCGCCGTCCCCGTTGCATCGACCTGGAAGAGCAAATAGCCGAGCGTCCGCTCCTGCCGCATGGTCAGGGCGAGCGCGGTCGGATCGCACTGCGTCACCCGGGTGCCTGTCAGCGGCACCTTGAGTTCGTCTCCGACCTGCAGGGCATCGAGGTCGCGCTGTGGATTAGCCGCGCGGAGCGCCGTAACGGCGACTCCCAAGCCGCGCGCGATGCTGTACACGGTGTCCCCCGGCTTCACCGTGTAGCCCGTGCCGGCCGTCGCCGTCGCGGTCGTTGTCTCAGTCGGCGGTGCGGCGGCAGTTGTTTGAGTTGTTGGCGTTGCCGGGTCGTCGTCGCTGCATGCTGCTACTAGCGAAAGTGGCAACACGAGACCGAAAGTGACGACAACGGCCAGGCGCATGTTGCTGAAAGCCAGGTTGACTGAGCCCATCTGTACCAAGGTACACCGGGCAGGAACGCATCAAAGGGTCCTGGCGGCCATTTCAGCCAGCCCATATGGCCCGCTCGCTCCGACTTGCAGGTCGCAAGCCAGTTGAATGTCCCACCCAATCAAAGGACTGAGTGGAGCACTGGCGTCGGACGACCCGGTTCTTTGGCCACCGCCCAGTCCTATGGTCGCCCTCACCCGCTCGTTATGGAACGCCCAGATTCGTGGTTGCCGAGCAGGGATTCGAACCCCGACCACAGGCTCCCAAGGCCGCCTTCTGCGTTCAGAAGCCTCTGTTGCTCCGGTCAACTCCGCCCGGCAAGTCGCCTTCGCGACGCATGCGACGAGTCCTTTTGTCGCCTCGTTTTGGGCAACCATGAGACTATAGCTGGTCCAAAGACCTTACCCCGGCCCGCACAGTCCGCCATGGCCGCCGTACGGCCCATGACTCGCGTACCGATAGTCTTCCGACCAGGAGATGTCCGGGCCGTCGGGAATCACCGAGACATGCTCCAACGTCCGCGGCTCGATGAGTGCGTCCGCACCGAACGTACCGGCGGCCAGCAGGCCGCCCTCGTCAGAAGCATCCACCGTCCACCTTCGCCCCTGCCTGTCTCTATCCACACGAGTTGTCCGGAGCGCCGGTCGAAGAGCACATGACGAGGCCCCGCAGTGCGGGGCCTCGTCATGTGCGGTTGCGCAAGAGAAGGGAGCTACTTGCGCACGCGTACCGCGGCCACACCCGCAGCGCCCGCTACAGCAAGCCCGAGCACCGCGAACAGCCAGACATCCGACGAGTCGCTCGCCGCCCCGCCGTTTCCGGTCCTGGGAGGTTTTGGCGTGACAAAAGGCGTCGCTGGCGAAACGGTCCCGGATCCGCCCGTTATCGGGATTGCCGTAGCTGGCGCCGCGGTGGCGGTGGCCGGGATCCTGGTGGGCGTTGCGGTGGCGGTGGCCGGCGTCCCGGTGGGCGTTGCGGTCGCAGCCGCTGAAGTGGCAGTCGCGGTCGCACCAACCCCGCCAGGAATGCTCGCCGTGGCCGTAGGCGTAACGGGCGTCGCCGTAGGCGTGACCGGCGTCGCTGTAGGCGTGACCGGCGTCGCCGTAGGGCTTGGGGCCAACGTCGCGTTTATGTTGGAGTGCACAGTGCCCGGGAAGTAGGCGAACGTCGTGGTCGTCGGGGTTCCATCGACAACCAAGGTCGCAGTACCCGTGCTGGGGCAGTTCACTTGGACCTGGTAGGTCCCTTGCGCAGATGTCGTTCCTGGCACGATGGTGTCACACGCTGAACCGTTCATCGCCACGGTGATTGCATGGCCGGCTTGGGCCGGGGTAATCGTGCCCATGACAAAGCCGTCTGCGACGAGTGCTGACGCGGTCGCAGCAGCGTAAAGCAGAGCCACGGGCACCATCAGGGCGACAGCCGCAGCCGAGAGCGGGAAAGTACGACGATCTGGTCTATTCATGTCGGTGTCCTCTTTCAGGTGACTGGAGTGGAGGGGCTCGCCAGAGCCCCTCCGCTGAGTGAGCGTCTAGTTGAAGACGTTGGACCCGCTGGCGCCGGAACCGCTGACACAGATGACGTCTCCATCCTCGATGTCAAAGTCGACCGCCGGAGCCGGTGCGGGCCGGAACCAGCTCAGCCAGTTGCCGGCGGGCAGCTGGAGCTCGCTCACGGCGTTGATGCCGCCCGTGAATAACGTGCCGAACCCGGTCGATGCCAGCACAGTCGGTCCGTCATAGATGAAGCAGTACAGGTGCGTGTTACCGTCAGGGGCGAACACCTGTTGGGTCGGAACAGGACCAGTCACGCCGGTCCAGCTCTGGCTGACGACAACCTCCGAGACGTTCGCGGCGCTGTCGGTGGCGCGCGCCGAGAACACATAGGTATCCGGCTGCAGGCCGGTGTACGTCTTGGGGGACGCGCAGGCCGCCCAGGACCCGGCCACGCCGTTCGTGGTCAGCATGCACTCGAACGTCACAGGGTTCTCATCGACCGCAGTGATGACGAAGGTCGCCGTGGCGCCGAGAGGAAGGACGGGAGTGACCGTGACAACCGGAGCAGTGGTGTCCTCGCCGGCGTCCGGCGGCTGCTGGCCATGGGACTCCGGGGCCGAGACCGCAACGACGAGCGGAATGAGCGTATTGCCGCCCACCAGGCTGACGTCGAAGGCGTAGTTGCCCGCCAGCGCTCCCACGGCAACGGTGACGTACCAGTCCACCGGGGTGTAGCCGGCCACGAGCGCTGAATCCCAGGTGCCGACGAACTGGCCGCCGGCGTTCAGGGTCAGCGGCATAGCCACCATGTCGGTCCCGTTGCTCGCGTAGATCTTGACGTCGCCGGCCTTGCTTACTTCGATCTCCGTCGTGTTGGGGTCATCGCCGGGGCCGGTCACGGTCAGCGCCAGCTGTCCCGCGCCTGCCGTGGGCGAGTAGACCCGCAGCGGGATCGTCATCGCCACACCCTGGGTGGCGAGCTTTGGCAGGGAGTCGCCCCAAAGGACCGTCGCCACATTGGCGTGCACGTTGATCGTGCCGCTCTCGTCGGCAAGGACCGTGGCGGGGTCAGCGACATCGATCAGTTCGAGCGTGACGGTGTAAATCCCGACGGGTGCCCCGTCAGCGACCGTGGCCTCGAACGTCGTGGAGACGTTGTAGCCGGCGGCCACGGGGAATCCGCTGTCGGGTCCCCATTTGCCAACCAGGTCCCCGTTGTCCACGGTGAACGGGACGGCTTGCCCGGCCCCGTCACCAGTGATGGCGGTCGCGGTCACGTCGCTCGCTGCTCCGAACGGAGTGTCGGCGTGGATCCTGACGCGCAGCTGCGCCGTGGGGATGAGCGACCCGCCCCACGGGTTCAGGAGCGACGCCGTCATCTGGAACGGGTAGGTCTGGAACACGTCCGCCGGCAGAGTGTTAAGGTCGACCGCCGGATCATGGATCGCACTTACTTGCGCGTCGTAGGTGTCGACACCAGGGACGTCCATGTAGAACCCGGGGATGAACGTGTTGTCCGGGATGAAGTTGCACAGGGTGCGCACGTCGTCGGCAAGCTGCGCGAACGCGGTGACACCAGTCAACGTGCGGGTCCCGATGGGACTGTCGGAAAGGTTGGTGAACGGCACAATGTCGGTGATCTTGCTGACCTTCCACGTCAGCGATGGCACGTCGAGCCAGGTGACGCTGCCCTTGAAAGTCTCCGACCGGTTGTAGGTGAAGCCGCTGTAGTCGACGAACTGCTCGCCACTCGTCATCTGGACGCCGGTGTTGTCGGGGTCCTCGGACCTGACGAAGCTCACGCCCCAGGGAGACACGTAGTTATCCGGCGGGAACCCGATGATGCGGTTGTAGTATTCGACTGCGTCGATGGTAAGCGGCGTGCTCTTGCTCGCCGCCGCACCGATATTCATCGCGGCCAGCTCCCAGGCGGTGAACTGGCTGTTGCCGTCGCCGACGGGCGCTCCTGGAATCACGGCGGGCGGACCGGCCATGCCGGCTGGCAGCCCGGGAATGGTGCCGGTCTTCATCAACGACTGGTAGATCGCCGCGTTCTCGGGTGAGGCGTCGATGGTCAAGCCGTCGTAGCTGATGCGACCGGTCGACTCGAGCGCGATCGTATCAGCGAAGCCCAGCTTCAACGCCACATCCGCGACCTTGCGGGCGATGACCTCGTCGGCCGTGCGGGCGAGGTTCAGTCGCTCCAGCTCGACTTCGGCGACGAACGCGGCGTACTGCGGCTGGGAGTCGCATGCGCCGGTGAATTCGGCCGGCAGCGGGTCCGCTATCCACTCGCCCTGCAGCGGGATGGCCCACACGGTCCGGCCATCGACCGGATTCGTGACTGGCAGCACCCCGGGCACGGCGACGTAGGACACCGGCTGCACGCAGTACTCGGTCGTCGCGTCCGCCTCGGTGGTGGCGGGAACGACGTACTTTTTGAGAATGGGCGCCCCGTTCTCGTCGCGCAGGGCGATCACGAGGTCGGAGTAGACCGAACCGGTGGTGTCACCGCCGCCGCCCTGGTTTCCGCCGCCGTTTCCCGGTCCGCCGGCTGCCCACGCCGGTGAAGAAAGCGCGAGCATCGCGATCAGAGCACTGACGACCATGCCGCCAGCGCCTCTGCGTACGTTCATCCCGAACCTCCGTTTCGATGGTTTTCTGTGAATTGCAGAACTCATGCAGTGGCCTCCTTCGCCAGTCCGAGGTCTGTTTGTGCTCGCTTTAGCTGTCTGGTTCGAGTGCGCGCCGGTTATCGCGAATCAGGCAGTCGCCAGAAGGTCCCGTTTGCGCCACTCGTTGCGCCGATTCCGGCCTCTATCTCGCCTATTGCCTCACCTCCGCCCATGCTGGGTTGCTGCCCGCTCCGGTTATGGCCCTTGACACTGTGCGACACGAGGGAGGCCACGCCCACGGCCTCTTAGTCCCGCGGTGGCGACCCTTTCGATCCTTTTGACGCACTCGAGCGATCTGGCAGCGCAGACACCGGAGTTGCCACGCTCCGTCTGTCGCAGCAAGGGATGGTCGTGGTACTGCGCGACAGACGGAGCGAGTTCGCTGCCGGCACGGCACGGGGCTTCTGTTTGGCTGCTAAGACACATTCGCCGTTATGGCGACCGTAGAATCTGCTGGTTGCCGAGCAGGGATTCGTACCTCCCCGCAGCCACAGTCCACGCTTCCACGTCCAGCCGGCGTCGGTCAGCCTCCCAACATGGAACCTTTGTCCAAACGCCGCCTCATTAGCCGGACCTTTCCCCAACAGGCACCGAACAAGCACGGCCAGTTGAATCTGGACCTCTTTGTTCGTCCTTGTTAACAAGCAAAAACCAGCGCACCTGTGCAGGCATCCGGGCGAACGGCGATCGCTGCCGGACCCGCGCCTCCGCCGGATACGAATTCTGCTCCTTCCATCGTGGCGACCTCCAGGAAGCCTTTCACCGCGGGCGCGTTCGCGGCGGCCTCCAGCGCCGCCCTCGCCGCCAACCACAGGCTCCAGGCCGAAGTCGATGCCGCCGCCAATTGCGAACAACAAGCCGCGGCCAGGGAAATGATCAGCACAGTCATTCGCACGCTCATCGAAGAACCCGCCCCAGAAGGAATGGCGTAGCCTCGACACCCGCCCCCCGTTCCAGCCCACCAATCCCGAAAACGCTGGTTGCCGAGCAGGGATTCGAACCCCGACCATAGGCTCCAAAGACCCGTGTGCTACCGTTACACCACTCGGCAAAATGGCCGTTGGCAGTTCGCCATTAGCCGTCGGAGCTGGTGCCGAAGGTGGGATTCGAACCCACACGGGTTTTAGCCCAATGGTGTTTGAGACCACCGCGTCTGCCATTCCGCCACTTCGGCCAGCCGAATCATCATAGCGGCTCTGTTTCTCATGATCGCGTGCGCGTGGGGTGGACTTCCACGCCGGGGCGCGGGCGTAGCCGCTCCCTTGCAGTCGCGGCTCAGTTGGAGGCGTGGTGCGCGGGTGCGGCCCGGCTAGAATGCGCGCATGGATTTCCAGCCGACCGAGGCCCAACAACAGATTCGCGCTCAGGCCAAAGCGCTTGGCGCAAAGTTCGACGATGCTTACTGGCGCCGCTGCGATGGCGAGCACGAGTTTCCGTGGGAGTTCTACCAGGCCTTCGCGGATGCCGGCTGGCTGGGGATTGCCATCCCGGAGGCGTACGGCGGGGCGGGCCTCGGCATCACCGAGGCTTCGATCCTCCTCGAGGAAGTTTCGGCTTCCGGGGCGGCGATGAACGGCGCGACGGCGCTCCACCTGACCATCTTCGGCCTCAACCCGGTCGTGAAGCACGGCACGGAAGACCTGAAGCAGCGCATCCTGCCGGCGGCGGCTCGCGGCGAATTGCATGTCGCCTTCGGTGTGACCGAACCGACCGCCGGGAGTGATACGCCGAGCATCACCACCTTCGCTCGCCGCGATGGCGACCAGTTCATCATCTCCGGCCAGAAGGTCTGGACTTCGAAGGCGAAAGAGTCCTCGAAGGTGCTCCTCCTCGCGCGCACCACGAAGGCCGAGGATGCGCCGAAGCGGACCGAGGGCATGACTCTGTTCCTCGCGAACCTCGACCCGGCGCACGTCACCATCCGCGAGATCGAGAAGCTCGGGCGGCACGCGGTCGATTCGAACGAGGTGTTTTATGACGACCTGCCGGTCGACGCCCGCGACGTCGTGGGCGAAGTGGGCCGAGGGTTCAGCCACCTGCTCGACGGGTTGAACCCGGAGCGGATCCTCGTCGCTTCGGAGGCGCTGGGCACGGGACGGGTGGCGCTCGCGAAGGCGACCCAGTACGCGAAGGACAGGGTGGTCTTCGGGCGCGCCATCGGGCAGAACCAGGGCATCCAGTTCCCGCTCGCCGATAGCTACGCAAAGCTCAAAACGGTCGAACTGCTCATCCGCAAGGCCTCCTGGCTGTACGACACCGGCCAACCATGCGGCGCCGAGGCGAACATGGCGAAGTACCTCGCCTCGGAGTGGGGATTCGAAGCCGCCGATCGCGCGCTGCAGGTGTTCGGCGGGTTCGGCTACGCGAAGGAGTTCAACGTCGAGCGCTACTGGCGCGAGGTGCGCGTGATGAAGATCGCGCCCGTGACGAACGAGATGGTGCTGAACTTCATCGGGCAGCACGAGCTGGGGCTCCCGCGGTCGTACTGAGATGCAGTTCGAGACGAAGTACCGCGCTGGCATCGCCGATGGCAGCATCACGCTGACCTTCCGCCGCTGGAAGCGGCCGCAGGTCATCGCCGGGAACACCTACCGGACTGCGGCCGGCCGGTTGGTGGTCGATTCGATCTCGGTGGTCGAAGTCGGCGCGATCGACAACGTTTCGGCGCGGCGTGCGGGCTACCCTGACCAAGCGGCGCTGGTGGCGGACCTTCGCGGCGATGCGGGGCTGCCAATCTATCGCGTGGTGTTCCACCTGGCTTCCGGCGCCGACCCGCGCGACGAGCTCGCCGCCGAAGGCTCCCTTTCCCCGGCGGAGGTCTCCGACATCGCGAAGCGGCTCGAGCGTCTCGACAAAGCTAGCCCGAGCGGGCCGTGGACACTGGCAACGCTGAAGCTGGTGGCAGATAACTCGAAGGTCCGCGCGGGGGACCTGGCGCCGCGGATGGGTCAGGAACTGCTCGCCTTCAAGCTCAACGTACGGAAGCTCAAGAATCTCGGGCTGACGATCAGCCTCGGCGTGGGCTACGAGCTCTCGCCGCGGGGCGCCGCCTTCCTCGAAGCCTTGGAGTCGAGCCCCGGGTGATGTGATACTGGTGAACCACCGGCTCTCCGGCGGAAGGCCTGGAACCATTGAATCGTCCTTCGTCCGCACGCAAGAACCCGTTCAGTGTGCTCAGCCACAAGCAGTACCGGCTGCTGTTCATCGGAACCACGATGTCGCAGCTTGCCTTCGGGATGATGCAGGTCGTCCAGGGCGTGGTGGCGTTCGACCTCACAGGGCGAAACGGTGCCGTGGGGTTCGTGTACCTCGGCCAGGATCTGGCCATGCTCTTCCTCAGCCCGGTCGGTGGCACCCTCTCGGACCGCATCTCGAAGAAGCGCATGCTCACCTTCGCGCAGTTCGTCATCGGATCGATGTTCGGTCTGATCGCGGTCATGATTGCGACGGGATTGATAACCATCCTCTTGCTGGCGGGCGCCGCGCTCATCCTCGGCTGCATGTATTCGATGATGGGCCCCACACGGCAGGCGTGGATTGGCGACCTGCTCACGGGAGAGGACCTCTCGAGCGGCGTGGCGCTCTCGCAGCTGATGATGAACACCACCCGGATCGTAGGGCCGCTGGTCGCGGGCGCGCTCATCGCGTGGGAGCCGGTGCACACGTCCGGGACGTACTTCGTGATGGCCTGCCTGTTCGGCCTGGTTGTCCTCGTACTTGGCCTGATGGATGCCACACCGCCACGGCCCCGCGCGAACAAAACTTCGGTGCGCGTGGACCTGCTGGAGGGCTTCAACTACATCCGCCGCACTCCCGATGTGCGGATGGTTGGCCTGATATTCGTGGGCGTGGTGCTGAGCGGGTTCGGCTACACGACCCTGATGCCGGGCTACCTCGTGAATGTCCTCGGGCACCCGTCTTCGCACCTCGGGTTCATCTTCAGCATGGCCGCCATCGGCGGGATCGTCGTGAACCTCGCCCTCGCGACGTGGCCGCCGAAGAACTCCCTCGGCCTCATGCTCTTCTTCGGAAGCGGGCTGGCCGTTTCCCTTGGCCTGTTGTCGGTGGCGCCGGGCTTTGGGGCCGCGCTGCTTGTGGCGGCGATGCTGGGCGCTTCTTCGAGCGGCTTCCAGATGCTCAACAACGTAAACCTGATGGAGCGGACCGACGGCGCCTATCTCGGCCGGGTGATGGCGCTGACCATGATGGCGTTCGGCTTCAACTCCATCGCGGCCTACCCCATCGGCCTCGTGGCCGACGCGCTCGGCGAGCGGACCACGCTGGCGTGCCTTTCCGGAGCATGCTTCACGGTCATCAGCCTGGGCGTGCTTTCCATGCGGACCTTATCGGGCAAAACAGTCGTTGCGCCGAACGCAGTCGAGGCAGTCACGACTCCCGGACGGTAGCGCTCCAAAACTTCTCGGAATAAAACGCGCGGATCATTTACGATGCGCGCGCACATTCATTGTCTTGGAGGACATTTAGATGGCAGTTCGACTCGATGGCCAGGTTGCCCTGGTCACAGGCGCGGGCCGCGGCCTCGGCCGTGCCTATGCGCTCGACCTCGCGAAGCACGGCGCAAAGGTCGTCGTGAACGACTTCGGAGGGAGCGTTTCCGGCGAAGGCGCCGACGATACCCCTGCCCAGCAGGTCGTCAACGAAATCAAGGCCATGGGCGGCGACGCTGTCGCCAACCCGGGCGACGTCGGCAGCTACGAAGACTGCTACAACATGGTGAAGCAGGCGATGGACACCTGGGGCCGCCTCGACGCTGTCGTAGCGAATGCCGGCATCCTGCGCGACCTCGCCCTTCACAACATGAGCGAGAACGACTGGGACCTGGTCATCCGCGTGCACCTGAAGCAGTGCTACAACCTGCTGCATCACGCGTGGCCGGTCTTCCGCCAGCAGGCCTACGGCCGCGTGGTGATGGCGACCTCGTCCTCGGGCCTCGTCGGCAACTTCGGCCAGGCGAACTACGGCGCCGCGAAGGCTGCTATGTACGGCCTGATGAATGTCGCCAAGATCGAGGGAGAGAAGTACAACATCAACGTCAACCTCATCTCTCCCGGCGCCCAGACGCGCATGACCGAAAACCTCGGCGGCCGTGACCCCAACGACCCGGAGCGCGCGCAGGTCATGGCTCCCGAGCACGTCGCACCGGCGGTGACCTACCTTGCTTCGCCGCAGTGCAATGAAAGCGGCATCTGCATCAATGCCTCGGGCGGCCGCTACGGCCGCAGCGCCATCGTCCTGACCAAGGGCGTGACGTATGACCCGCACGAGTTCAAGGACGCGGACTGGTTCTCGGACAACTTCGAGAAGATCACCGACATGACCGGCGCCTACGCGCCGTGGACGTTCGCGGCTACCCGCGAGCAGCACAACGAGCAGCTCGCCGCGGCAGGAAAAGGCCCGAGCCGGGCTTAGCTCTCCGCCCGCGAAGGGGAGGACAAACAAACAAAGAAGGCCCGCACGTGCGGGCCTTCTTCGTGGCGAAATTTGTCTTCAGCCGTCGAGCCAGCGGTCGCCCCAGCCAGTGTCCGGCTGTTGCGCCGCGAATTCCCACGGCTCGCCGAAACGCTCGTTGTACACCACCGACTTCACGGGCTTCCGGTTCAGCGGCCCCTGGTTGTCGGTCGGATAGCCAATTGGCAGGAGCGCATAGAGCTGGTTGTTCTCCGGGATGCCGAGCATTTCGTAGAGCTGCTCGCGCATCGGCAGGTTGAATATCGAGCTGCCGAGACCCATCGCCCGCGCGGCGAGCTGGAAGTTCTGGACGGCCGGAAACGTGCTCCCACCCGGCGTCGAATGGCGGTTCTTCATACCAAGCACGGCGACGATGACGGGCACCTTATCGAGGCTGAGGGCGAGGTCGCGGACACTGAGGAGCGAAAGCCGCTGGTTACGCGGGAGGGTGGCTATCTCTTCTTCCGTGCCGTAGCGAGCGGAGTAGCGGCTCCAGCCTTCGACGGCCCATTCCCGCATCTGCGTCTTGATCGCCGAGTCGCGAATGATGATCCATCGCCAGTCCTGGGCGTTCTGACCCGACGAAGCGCGGATCGCCGCATCGAACAGTTGAAAGAGCACCTCATCCGGCACCGGGTCCGGCTTGAAGCGGCGCAGTGCGCGCGTGGTGTAAATGGTCTGGAAAAGCCCGGGGTCGTTCGCCATGGGCGGAATTGAAGCCTAGTTCGGGCCGTCTGCCAACCGCCCGCTATTCGCGGCCGGGCTCCCCGCCGAGGGTCAGGCCCTGGCGGGCCCTCAACAACGAGTCCGAAGGCCCGAAGACAGTGACCTGGTCGCCGAGCTGGATCCGGGTCTTGCCGGTCGGCAGGAAGCCGTGGCCGCCGCGCCGGACGAGCATTACCAGCGTCCCGCGCAGCGCTTCCTGGCGTTCGAGCGTGGTTTGCGCCTCCGGATTGGTGACGGTGATGCGCACTGCCTCGAGGTTGTCCTCGGGGAGCGAGAGCGCCTGCAGGCTGGGAGCGCCGTTGAGGACGCTGACCAATTCGGTCGCGACCGCCTCGTTCGGGTTGACCACCATCACGCCCGCGGCCTCGAAAACCCCGAAGTTCGCCGGCTTATCCACGCGCGCAATGATGCGTTCGCAGCCGAAGTTGGTGCGCGCGAGCTGCGCCGCGAGCAGCGAGCGGTCGTCATCCGGAAGGGCGACGACGAAGACATTCGCTTCGGCCAAACCCGCGCGCTTCAGGGTGTCGATCGAGCCGGCATCACCGAGGATGACTTCGAAGCCTTCCTCGCGCGCCTTCACGGCGACCTCTTCGTCGCCCTCGATCATCACGACGCGCTCGCCGTTGGCGACCAGCTTCGCTGCCAGCCGGCGGCCAGTTTCTCCTGCTCCGGCAATCACTGTTGTCAATGGATACACCTTCAAAAGCCGGGCGAGGGGACCCGCGTAGGCCGATTGTACTGAGATGGTCGCGGCAATGACGACGAAGACCGCGGCGATGAACTGAGCCTCCTCCACGCCAAGTTGGCCCCCCGCCTCGACGGCAACGACGCCGGCCAGTGAAGCCGCGACCACACCGCGAGGCCCGACGAGCGCGAGAAAGACGCGCTCCCGATAGGAAAGGTTGGAGCGAATCGTGGAAACCGCTATCAGCAGCGGGCGCGCCACGAAAGCGAGGATCGCCGTCAGGATGAGCCCCTTGATTGCGAGGTCCGACAGCTCGTCGAGTTTGATCCCGGCGGCGAGCAGCACGTACACCGCCGAGACGAGGAAGGCAACGATCTGCTCCTGGAAGTGGTCGACGGCCTCGCGGTGGGGGATGGACAGGTTCCCGATGGCGATGCCCATCACGACCATGGCGGTCAGCCCGGCTTCATGCGCGGACGATTCCGCGATGGAGAAGGTCACGACGGCGGCGCCAACCACGAGAAGCGAGACTTCATGCGACGAGAGGCGCCGGACGAAGCGCGGCACCAGCGCGACGACAGCGGAACCGGCGGCGCCGATCACCACTCCAACGGCCACGCGCTGGACCACCCAGGCCGTGGGCCCGGACGGGTCGGCCGATTCCGAAACGGCGAGCTGGAGCAGGAAAAGCGTCAACAGGGCGCCTAACGGGTCGATGATGATCCCTTCGCCCATGAGCGCGACGCGAATCTTGTCGTTCACCTTCACGGCGCGGAGGAGCGGGCTGATCACGCTGGGTCCGGTCACACAGACGATCGCCCCAAACAGGGCGGATACGCGCCACGGAAAATCGAGGAGGTAATGGGCAGTGAACATGCCCGCCGCCGGCGTGATGATGAGGCCGAGGACGACCAGGTTGCGGACGACCGGGCCCATCACCCGCAACAGTCGCCAGTTCAGAGCGGTCCCGCCCTCGAACACGATCAGGGCCACCGAGAGGACGACTGTGACCTCGATGAGGCCGCCGACTTCGTCAGGCTTGATGATCCCGAGGCCATCCGGGCCGCAGAGCACACCGAGCGCGAGAAGGATGACCGGGACGGGGATGGGTATCCGCTTCGCCACGATCTGGGAGATACCAGCACCGGCAGCAACCACAGCTACTGCCTGTAGCGAAGACTCAAGCTCCATCTGTTAGCAGTGTACCGGTGAAGTCGATCGGGGACGCAAATGTCACCAACGCTCTGTTGCGAGGCCCGAACCGCTAGGCGCGGTTCGGAGTGATGAGGTACTTCTCACCGGTTGCCTGGCGGCTGTAAACGGCGATGGCCTCGAGGCTGAGCGCCTCCTGCAGCGTAACTTCGGCCGTGTACGTGCTCGCAAAGGTGGTCTTCACCTCCCGCGCAACGCGTTCGCGGAGCTTTTGCGACGCGACCGGGCCAATCTTTTGCATGAACGGCGTGAGCAGCCAGCCGCCGATTCCCCAGGCCATGCCGAAGTTGCGGACGAACTCCGTCGGCCCGCGATCGAGGCCGCCGTAGATATACACCTGCTTGTAGGTGGTCGAGCCGTAGCGGCTGAATTCGGTCATCTTGCGCACCGCCGCGGCCTCCATAGCCGCGAGGATCTGCCCCGCCAACCGTCCGCCACCCGTGGCGTCGAAGGCCAGCGTCGCGCCAGTGGCCTCGAGGGCGTTGGTCAATTCGCTGCTGAATTCGGGCGAAGACGAGTTGCAGACGTAGCGAGCGCCCTGTGACCGCAGCAGGTCGGCCTGTTCGTCCTTGCGGACGATGTTTACGAGCGGGATGCCGTCGGCAATGCAGAGCTTGTTCAGCATCTGTCCCAGGTTCGATGCCGCAGCTGTGTGCACGAGGCCCGTGTGGCCTTCGAGCTTCATCGTTTCGACCATCCCGAGCGCGGTGAGCGGGTTCACAAAGCACGAGGCGCCATCTTTCGGCGTCGTGCCTTCGGGGAGGAGGAGGCACTGGTTCGCGGGCAGCGTTCGGTACTGGGCGTACATAGCGCCGCCAAGAACGGCGACAGTTTTGCCAATGAGCGACTGCGCCGCCGGCGACGAACCGGCCGCCACGACCACCCCGGCGCCTTCGTTCCCCACTGGAAGCGACTGGCCCACGCGGCCCGCCATGGCGTGCATCACTGCCGGGGTGACCGGGGCAACGACTATTGGAAGCTCCGGGGAGCCCGCGGCGCGCGCCACCGTCATGTCGGCGCCACCGAAAAGCAAACCCTGGTCCGAAGGGTTGATGGGCGACGCCTCAATCCGGACCACCACTTCATCTTCGGCTGGTGGAGAAACAGGAACCTTCGCAAGCGAAAGCTCGAGGATGCCTTCCGGCTTGATGAGAGAGCGAAGTTGAAGCCCGGATTCGGGTGCGGCGGCCATGGGCAACTCCAGCGCGCACTGGGCGCGGATATTCGCGCCAACATACCAGCCTCGCGGTCACCTCACATCCCGGCACCCGGATGCGGTCGGCCCGCACCGTATACTCGGGTGCATGCTGGATGGCCCGCTGAAAACGTCGGAACGCACCGGGAAGAGTGGTTCGTGACCGACGTTAACGACCTCCAGGAAGTCCTGCCCGAGTTGTTGTTGCTGTGCGCCGTGGTGGCGATCGCGGCCCGTCGCCTGCGCATCCCCGATACCTCTGCGCTGGCCCTCGCGGGCGTTGCTATTGGCGCATTCGGCATTGTCCACCCGGAACTGAGCCGCGACCTCATCCTCCTTGCGTTTCTGCCGCCGTTGCTGTTCGAAGGCGCACTGAACGTGGAGTTTCGCGAGTTCACCAGCCGCTGGAGGCAGCTGGTCTTGCTCGCGATCCCGGGCACGCTGGTGGCGGCCGGGACGATAGCCATGGCGTTGCACCTGTTCGCCGGCTTCAGCTGGTCCCATGCGGCACTCATCGGCGTCATCCTCGCCCCCACCGACCCGGTCAGCGTCCTCGCGACCATGAAGGAACACGGGATTTCCGGCGGTCTGCGAGCCCTGTTGGAAGGCGAGAGCATTTTCAACGATGTGGCCGCGATCCTGCTGTTCTCGATTGCGCTGGTCTGGGCCTTTCCCCAAGCACACCACAACGAGGGAGCGATCCGAATGGGCGGGGACCTCATCGGCGAGGTCGTGATCGGCGTCATTATCGGGGTGATCACCGGGTTCGTGGTCCACAGGCTGATGGCGACCGTGAACGACCACCTGATCGAGATACGCTCTCGATCGTCTGCGCCTACGGTTCGTATGTCCTGGCGGACCGGCTCCATGGGAGCGGCGTGATGGCGGTTGTGTTCGCCGGGCTGTTGCTGGGGAATTTCGGCCTCGAAGTCGCCATGTCCGAGGCATCGCGGCAGCGCCTGAACGAGTTCTGGGAGGTCATCGCGTTCCTGGTGAACTCGGCCGCCTTCGTCCTCATCGGGTTGGCGTTCGACTTCGGTTCGCTGAAAGACGGGGCATTAATCTGGGCCGTGGTGGTCATCGCCACAGCGATCCTTGCGGGGCGGGCCATCGTGGTGGGCGGTATCCTTGCGCCGTACTCCCGTCGCATCGGAAAACCGTTGCCCCGCTCGTGGATCGCGGCCATTTTCTGGGGCGGTTTGCGCGGCACGATTCCTATCGCACTCGTGCTCGGACTGAGGATGGACGAACGCGAAATCGGCGGCGTCGAAGTCGTCCCGATGGTATTTTCGGTCGTACTGATCTCGTTGCTCGGGCAGGGCCTCACGTACGGCCCCCTGCTGAACCGGCTTGGGTTGAGCCGGAATCAAACGCCGGGGCCGGGCTAGGCCGCGCTACTTTGTTGCTTCAGGACGCGGCGGACGCTTGTGACCCCACCAGCTGGTGGTGCTGTATTCCGCGACCTGCCAGCAACTATCGTCGACTTCGCGGGCGCCCCAGCCGTATTCCACGCCGAACCCCGATGGGTTTCGCATATAGAACGAAACCATCTCGTCGTTGCTGTGGCGGCCGAGGGTCATGATGATCGGCGCCGAGCCCTCCTGCACCGTGTCCCACGTGCGTCCGACGGCATCGAAGTCATCGAGCTGGAGCATGAAGTGGTTCGCCCGCTTCGGCGCGTTCGGGTACTCCACGAAGGCGATGCTGTGGTGGCGCGGGTTGCAGTGGAGGAAGCCGAGCTTCAACCGCCCCTGCGTGACGAAGTCGGACACCTTCATGCCGAGCATGTTCGTGTAGAACTCCATCGTCGTTTCCAGGTTCGATGCGGCGACCACGAAGTGGCCGAGGCCCTGGGGGCCGGCAACGAAGCGGGTGTCGCCCTTCAGCGAGCGGAACGGAGCCGGCGCCATCTGCGGCCCGTAGAAGATTTCCACGTTATGTCCGTCAGGGTCCTGGAACTTGATCAGGCTCTTGACGTGGCGCTTCTCGGCCTCTTCGGCGGTGCCCCAGACGACCTCAACGCCGGCTGCTTCGAGGCGGGCGCCGATGGCGGAGACATCCTCCGCCTTGTCGACCTGCCAGCCGCTGTAGAGGATGTCGTCGTGTGCGTCCTCGTGGAGGGCGAAGCGGTGGTGGTGGCCGTCCATGCGCAGGAGCATCGTGCCATCCGGCTCCGACGCGACGGTTTCGAGGCCGAGGGTGCCTTCGGCGTAGGTGCGCCACTCACCGAGGTCCTTCACCCCGACGCCAAGGTAGCCGAGCTGCGTTATTGCGGTCATTGCTGTCCTCCTGGAGCGTACGTTGCGGGTCGCCCTTCGACCGTGAGCTGGCTGCGCGCGAAGGTGGCAGCCGAAGATTCAATGGCGCCCATCGGGTGGTTTCTCATCGCGAGAAGATCGCGGAGGTAGCGCTGGATGGGATTGGAAAGGTTCATGACGCCGCCGCCGGCCACCTCGAAGACGTCAATTACGGCGTGGAGACAGCGGGAGATGCTCCGCGCCGCCTCGTAACGGCCCCGGGCCTGGAGGTCCGGGCCAATGGGTTTGCCCTGGCATGCGAGGCTGTAGAACTCCTCCCACGTGCGCTGCATTCGCATGCGGGCGTCGTCCACTTCGAGCCGGGCGTTCGAGAGCCGCAGCTGGACCGCGGGCGTGGTGGCCACGGGCGGGCCGCCGTAGGCGCCGATCCGGGTACGAGTCTGTTCGACGAACGCTTCGAGCGCGCCCGTGGCCGCACCGATGGCGGGAGCGGCAATCGCATAGCTGAAGATGCCCGCCATGAACGGCAGGTGGTAGAGAGGCCGGTCGTTGACCTCCCAGCCGGGGACGAGACCACGGTTCACATCGGCGATCTTGTGACTCAGGTAGGCGGGCACGAACGCGCGGACGATGTTGATCGTCTTGCTGCCGGTCCCGGCGAGGCCGGCCACCTTCCAGCTGTCGGGATCGACGGAGAAATCGGCGCGCCGGACGAGGCAGGCGCGGATGTCGGCTTCGGTTTCGCCCTCCGGGATGGCGCCAAGGATAGCCCAATCGCTCAAGTCCACGCCGCTTGAGAAGCGCCACTGCCCGGACAATTCGTAGCCACCATCAACGGCGAAAGCTTTGCCAGTCGGGGCGTATGAGGACGACAGCCGGACTTTGGGATCGGCGCCCCAAACGTCCTCCTGGGCCTGGTTGGAGAGCAGGCCGACTTCCCAGGGGTGCACGGCCACCACACCGCCGACCCATCCCGTGGAACCGCAGGCCGACGCGAGCAGGGCGACGCTCTCGAAGAAGGTCATCGGGTCGAGTTCGAGGCCGCCCCATTGGCGGGGCTGCAGGCCGCGGAAGATGCCGACTTCGTCCAGGTCGCGAATGGTTTCGTCCGGGATACGGCCAACCCGGTCGACGGTTGCCGCCCGCGCACGAATTCCCGGGAGAGTCGAGCGAACGGCATCGAGATAGGCGGCAGACCCGGGGCTCCTGAGGTCGCTCATGGCAGCGAATCGATCCATTCGATGACTGTATCGGCGAAGAGTTTCGGGTCTAGCCGATGCATGGCATGACCCATTTGCGGGAACGACTTGTAAGTGAATGACGCGCCTGCGCCTTCAACCAGAGCACGAACACGTTCTGCCTGTTGGTCGGTGGTCGCGCCGATCATCCAGCCGTCGTCATTGACGACCCGGAAATGGTGCGTGAACAGGACGGGGCACTTCACTCTCGAAAGCATGCGTGCGTGGTCGCAGCCGGCGCTAACCGAACCGGTGGCGAAGGCGGTGGCCCATTCCGGATCGTATTCACGAATGTTTTGTGGTGGCTCCTTTGCATTTCCGACAAATGCTGCGAGGTGCGGGGGCAGCTCCTCAGGTGCAGCTTTGACCAGTCCCTCGAAATCTCCGACCGACCACTGATCACCCAGATATTTGCTGAAGAGCTGTAGGTTGGCCCCGATTCCCTGGCGAATGCCCGGGCCGACTGCGGGATTAATCTCCGATGCGAAGAGCGGAGGGTCTTCGTAGACCGCGGCGCGAACCTGGCCGGGCATCGCGTAGGCGGAGAGCCACGCGGAAAGGACCCCGCCTGAAGAGAGCCCGCTCACGAAGGCCGGGCGCCCGATAGCGATGGACATGAAGCGGACGAGGTCGTTGCCGAAGTTGTCCCAGGTGTAGCGTCCCGGCGTGCGGGTGGAGCGGCCCTGGCCGCGAACGTCGACGGCGAAGACCTGGAACCGCTCGGCGAGGAGCGGCATCGCCGCTTCGTAACCCCACCAGGATTCGGTCTGGCCGGGGATCAGCAGCAGCGGTGGGTTCGAAGGATCACCCGTGGTGGCGTAGTTCATCTGCACTTCGCCGAGGTCGCAGAGCCGCTCTTCGTAGGCGTGGGGTACGTAGGTGATGTCGGGATTGTCGGGGCCGTAGCGTGGACTTCTCAAGACGGGCTCCCCAGTAAGCGTGACTTCCGATGTCCGCGTTTCTCGCGCACGGAAGTATGCCGGGAAACTGACCGCCCGGCCATGCCATCGCGGCAAACGTTACAGAGGAACAGCTGCCGATCCGAAACTGTAATCAGGTTTTCAGAATGTTATCGGTCGCGGTCGTGGCGGAAAGCGCTCCTCGGCGTATAACGACGTATTGCAGAATCCCGCCGGACCTGTCTCGAACGGGGCCGGTGTTTCAGAACGCCTTTCGGTGAGGTGAATGGCCCTACCCACTGCACCCGGCCCTGCGGAAGGCGCCGTGGCCGCCACGGTTATCGAAACGCCGGCGGCCATGCCCGGGGGCTGGGCGCGCCGGACGTTCGGCGCTCTCACCTACGATTCGAACTTCCGCCTGCTGTTCCTGGGCAACGTGCTGCAATTCGGCGCACAGCAGATGTTGCTGGTCACGCGCGGCTGGCTCGTGTTCCACATCACCGGCTCATTCGCCGCGCTGGGCACCATCGCGCTGGCAAACGCGGTGCCAGGGCTGATTCTTTCGCCTGTCGGCGGGATCATCGCGGACCGGGCGCCGAAAAAGACGGTGATCCAGTCGGCCCAGCTGTTCAACATGGTCAACGCAGCGGTAATTGCGGTGATCGCCGCCGGCGTCTTCGGGCTGGAACTCGCGTTCTGGCACCTGTTCGTTTCGTCGTTTATGCAGGGTGGAGTGAACTCGATCATGATGCCCTCGCGCCAGGCGATGATTTCGGACCTGGTGCCGCGCGAGCGGCTGATGAACGCCATCGGCATCAACTCCTCCGGCCAGACGTTTATGCAACTCGTTGGACCGGGCCTTGCCGGCCTGTTGCTGGCCGCCGTCAGCCCGGCGGCCGCCTACACGGTCATGGCAGGGATGTACTTCTTCGCGGTGACCTTCACGATGCGGCTCCCGACGAAGCCGCTGTATGCGTTCGCCCAGAGCGCCGCCGGGCGGTCGGCGGGCGCAGCGCGAGGCGGCCGCGGTCGCGGCGCCGGCGGATTCAAGGACCTGAAGGATGGCATTCGTTATGTCGCAACAGACCCGACCATCCGCATGCTCATCGGGGTCAACTTCCTCATCGTGGTTGTGGCGATGCCCTACACGATGCTGCTCGCCGGATTCGTGAAGGATGTCCTCCACAAGGGAGCGTTCGAACAGGGCATCCTGCAAAGCATCCAGGGTGTGGGCGCGGTCGGCGGTTCGATCTTCGTTGCCTCGGCGGCGGCGAAGGGCCGCGGCAAGATGATGATGTTCTGGGGCGCTCTGCTGGGCTGCGGCATCGTGGCCTTCGCCATCTCCACAAGCTTCTGGATCACGTTGCCGATCATGGTGTTTATCGGTACGGCCCAGGCCGGGCGCATGGCGATTGGCCAGGTGCTGGTCCAAACGTACTCCGACGAGGAATACCGGGGTCGGGTCCAGGCTGTCTGGTTCATGCAGTTCAGCCTGGTGCAGTTCGGCACGTTCCTGGTGTCGATCCTCGCGGAGCTCGTCGGCCCGCAATGGGCAATCGGCGGGCTCGCGACGATGCTCGTAATCGCGATGGGCTTGACGGCGACGTTCGTTCCATCGATGCGCCGTCTCGACTAAGGCACCGCATCAGTTGCCGCAGGCTCGCTTCCCGCACGCGCCTCCGGAGGCCTGCGGAACGGCGACCTCGGCAGCTTCAGCCATGGGAGCTTTGGGTCGGCCCAGATGAAGAGCACGGCGATCCCGAGGTAGGAGAAGACCTGCACGCGGGCCGTGAATTCGATGCCGATGTGGAAGCAGACCGCGACAAAAACGGCCAGCCATCGGGTACGGCGCCACCACAACCCCGTAGCGATGAACAGCTCGGTGGCGATGATGGCTTTCGCGGCAAACGTGTGAAAATCGCGATCCAGCACCAGGTCAGCGAGACCCCCGGGAAGGTTCGCGCGGACGTTCGCTTCTTTTTCGATGAGCCGTCCCCACGTGACCGTTCCGCTGAACCAGTCGGGATCGAGGAGCTTGCTCGTCCCCGATGCTGCATAAATCGATGCGCACTCAAATCGCAGCAGCCAGAGCGGCCAACCTGGCGACGTCGGCTCAAATGGCGCCTTGCCTCGCAGCCTTCGAATCAGGGCATCCACTGAGAGCGCTCGGCCACACGGGGCGAGCGCGAGCAGCCCGAGGACAATGAAGAGGTAAGCCCGGTTGTTGTGCATTTCGGTGGTGGAGACGAACAGGTTGTAGCCGATGACGCCGAAGGTGACCTTCGTGGCGATGTGCGAGAACAACCCGATGCTCATGGCGACGGCCGCAATGCCGCCGACCACGAGGAGGGCGGTGAACCATTTCTCCGGGAGCTCCGGATAGAAGCTGATGTAGGAGTGGTGGAAATAATCCTGGTACGTCCGACCGTCGAGGGCATCTTCGATAAACGGGCGCAGGTGCACGAACGCGATGGCGCCGACGAGGATGCGGACCAGGCCCAGCGAGCGCATGCTCACGGGCCGGGCAAGCAGCCGGTCGAGGCGCTCGATCACGGTGTCCGCTCCGGGCTGCGCAGAACGCGGGTCTGCGGGCCGCCCATGTTGTACCAGGTCGTCACCGTGGCCTCGTAATAGCGCGTTTCGGTGTCGCGCGGAGTGTTCTTCGCAACGTAGTCGAGGGCCTCGCTGAGAAACGCCATCTGGTTATCGAGCCCTGCATCGGCATGCCGACGCCGCCATGGCGAGGAGAGCCCGCGGTTGGGCACGAGCTGTCCCCACTGGTAGCCGAACCATGGCTCGGTAATGGGCACCCGGCCACCGTCGTCGGTCACCCGGACGATGTCGGCCTGCCAGGAGCTGGCTTCCGGGAACATCTGGAAGCCGAACTCTTTGTGGGGGGCGGAATAGGCCCTGATGACGAAAAAGACCTGGAACAGGATTACGCCAACGAAAACCACACGGCGAAGGCGGACGCGAGAGAGTTCGCTCACCGACTACCTCCCGAGTCGCTCGCTCAACGCACTGCCGGATCGCGACGGACTGGCGCGCGATTCGGGACGATCTTTGAGAAGAACTCCCGGCGGCCCGCGACGAAGGCGTACTGCCAGGCGATGTAGCGGCGGAACACCGGGATCCGGGCGGAGAGCCAGGCGATCCACTTCAGCCCGCGCACGTGGGCCAGCGTCAGCGCGAGCACGCCGGCGCCACTCAGAAGCGTCCCATCCGGCAATTTGAGGTGCATGCTCGCATCGCGGACCTGGGGCGTGAGGTATTTGATCCATTCCTGCGCGAACGGCGAAGACCAGGGAAGGACGCTTAACTCCCGGCTTCGAGCGAGCCGAAAGAGCAGTTCGGCCATCGCCCGGCAGAAGCGGCAGCCGTCGTCGTACAGCAAGGTTGGGCGGTCCGGAGTGGCCGCGCTGGTCGATTCGATGCGGACTTCAGAAGGCTCCATTGGCTGCGCATTCTCGCACAGTGGCGGAGCCAGCCGTTCAGCTTGAGGAACTCACCCCGCTTGAGTATCGTCGCCGGGCATGACGTCAGTCTGGGTGGAGAGCGTGGGCCGCAGCCTTGATCAGGCTATCGAGATGCTGGCGTCTTCCCTCCGGGACTGCCCGGACAGCCTCTGGGAAGCGAGCATGTGGCCGGTCCCGGCGCCGAAGCCTGAGCAGCCATTCCTTGGGGCAGACTGGAAGCCGGTCACCGACCCTGCGGAACGCGCCATTCTGGCGGAGCGCTGGGCCGAACGCTGGTCGACGCCGTGGAGCGTCGCCTGGCACGCGCTCGAAGTCCTCGACTACGACCTGAACGGGGAACTCAGCCCGTGGATGCCACCCCCTCCATTCGCAGGGCATCCGCATTGGCGAGATCTACCGAGCCTGGCGCAGCCCTGGTCGCGCGCCGAACTTCTCGGATACGTGGACTACTGCCGCGAGCAGGCGCGAACCATCCTGGCCGGCATGACGGAGGAGAAGGCGGCGACCCCGCTACCGCGCAGCCACCGCTACGGTGGGCAACCTTACGCGTCGAACATCGTGGGGCTGGTGGTGCACACCACGGAGCACGCAGCGCAAATTCGCCAGTTCGTCACAGGCGCCGGGGCGGCGCGCGAGTTGTAGGCGAACCTGCCGGTGCGCAGCCAGCGGGAAATAAGGGTTCGAGCAGCCGGGAATTGTGGTTGGAGGTGCGCCGATCCGGTTGCGTCTTCCTCAGGGCCAACCGAAACTTTGATCGATCCCCGATAGCTCAACGGTAGAGCACGCGGCTGTTAACCGCGGTGTTCCTGGTTCGAATCCAGGTCGGGGAGCCAACCCAAACGGTTCTTCGCGGGATCCATGGCAGCCGGTACCACGGCCAGTCTTGGTTCGCGCCGTCGTACGATTGCCGCATGTCACGGCTGCCTCGCTTTGCGGTCCCTCAGTGGGTTTTCGACACCCGGCTCGGCATAACCGTCGTAATCATGGCGTTCGGGTTGCTCACGGCTGGCCTCGCTCCGCTACTCGGCGAGGATGAAATCGTCGCCGTCACGATGCTGTTCCTGCTGGTCGTCCTCCTTGTGTCCGCGACCTGGGGCTACGGGGTGGGTCTCTTCAGCGCCATATTCGCGGATCTACTCCTCAACGTCTTTTTCGTGCCGCCATTGCATACGGTCACCGTTCAGGAACCGCGGAACGTTGTTGCCCTCGCGCTGTTCCTCGCCGTGGCGGTTGTCGGGGCCTCCATGCTGTCGTTGCTTCGCCGGCAGTTGGGGGTGGCCCAGGAGCGCCGGGACGAGCTGACCATAATGCTCGCGCTCTCCCGCGAGCTGGCGGCGGCGCCCAACCCTCAGCGAGCGCTGGACGTTATCGCCCAGGCAGTCGCGCGTGCGGTGCAAGCCCAGCAGTGCGAGATATTGCAGATGCGGGGACGGGAGTGGCACTTTGTCGGATCGACCGGAGATCTGCGCGAAGTCAGCCGTGACGACGCCGCGCTGGCGACCGCGGCAGTGGAGTCGGGCCAGGTGTCACGTCGGCTTTCAGACAGGCGCCTTGGTCACGCAGGTATCCGCGTCGACCGGGGAGCCGCTACTGATACGTTCGTGCCGTTCCGCCCTCCTGCGGGCGAGCCGGGTGTTATCCACATCATCGGCGCTCTGACAGTCCCGGCGGGGGGTGACCTCGATGCGCTACTCCACGCGTTCGCGGACGAGGCCGGCGTTGCGATTCACCGCGCCCGGCTGGCAGAGGAGGCTCGGCAAGCGGACGCTCTCCGGCAGTCCGATGAGTTCAAGTCCGCTCTCCTGTCGAGCGTGTCTCACGACCTGCGGTCACCTTTGACAGCGATTAAGGCCGCCGTTGGCAGCCTGAGGTCAGACGTCGTTGAGTTCAGTGACATGGACCGGAAGCAACTGCTCGCGACTATCGAATCGCAAACAGACCGCCTGACGCATACGGTGACGGACCTCCTCGACATGAGCCGGCTCGATGGCGGCGCGGTTCGGCCCAACCTGGAGCCTGTTGAAGTGCCCGCACTCTTCCAGGACGTGCAGCTCGCCACGCAGGCAGCCACGGGCGGACGAGAGGTGTGTGTCGAGGCGCCGGAGGATCTGTGGGTGCGCGCGGACTACGGTCTGTTGCTGCGTGCCATGGCCAACCTCGTGGAGAATGCGGCCAAATACTCCACGCCAGGCGGGGCGATCCAATTAAGAGCGCGTTCGCTTCCCGGCCGGGTGAGGCTGGAAGTCGCCGATGAGGGGCCGGGCATCTCGGAGGTGGACCTGCCGCATATCTTCGAGCGGTTTTACCGTGGCGCGGAAGGGAAGCGAGTCCACGGGACTGGCCTCGGGCTCGCCATCGTCCGGGCCATGATCGAACTCTGCGGGGGGCGCGTGAACGTCGAATCCTCAGCGGCCGGGAGCATTTTCTCCGTCAGCCTTCCGCCCGCGAGGCCCTTAAAATGAAAGGCGCCCGCGTTCTCCTGGTGGACGACGACCCGGCCATCCTTCGCGTGGTGCGACGTGCACTCGAGGCATCCGGGTACGACATCGAGGCGCATGATCGAGCGTTCGGCGTCGTCGAGCGGGCTGCCGCCTGGAACCCCGACGTAATCCTCCTCGACCTGGTCCTCCCGGATGGAAGCGGGATCGACCTTATCCCCGGCCTTCGCAACGGCCGTGCAAGCATTATCGTCCTCAGCGCCGTTGGGGATGACCGGAAGAAGGTAGAAGCGCTTGACGCGGGCGCCGACGACTACCTTACCAAGCCGTTCAGCGTTGAGGAGTTGCTCGCGCGCGTTCGCGTGGCCCTGCGCCACCAGGCGCACGCCGAAGTCGAACCAGTTCTCGCACTGGGCCGCATCCGCCTGGACCTCGCTAGCCGGCTCGTAACCGTCTCCGATGAGCCCGTGCGGCTCACGCCCAAGGAATTCGAGCTTCTGCGCATCCTCGCGCTCAATGTGGGCCGCGTGCTTACGCAAAGGATGCTGCTCGCCCAGGTATGGGGGCCCGAGTATGTCGACGACGCTCACATCCTCCGGACCTTTGTGTATCAACTGCGTTCGAAGCTCGATGCCGCCCTCGCGGGAACTGGCGCAATGATCGTGACCGACCCGGCGGTGGGATACCGCCTCGTGCTCGAGAATTCCTGACATTTTCCGGATATTCCTCGGCCCCTCGCCACACGCATTCCGAATGGCGCCGGAGGCATCCTGATCCGTGGGCCCGTGCGCAGAAGTTTGCGGGCCTGGTAGGCGCCTACCACTGCCCGATTGGGCATTCGAGGGGCTCCTACGACACAGGAGGATACCCGCAATGATTCAGCATGTGGCGTACCGCGAGGAGCACTACTCCACCGCTCGCACCTGCCTTCGCGGGATCCGGGAGCTGCTGGTACTCGGGTGGACCCTGGTGGAACTGCGAGGTCCGGCCGACGGCCCATTCCTCGCGCTCTGGCGAAAGGACGACGAACGATGAATACACGCGTCCTCCTCGTGGACGACGAACCGCCGATCGTGATGGTGCTCGCCACAACCCTGCGTGCCCACGGGTATGAGGTACGCACCGCAAGCACGGCTCAAGATGCGATGCTCGCACTCACCGAAGAGATCCCGGATGTCATGCTGCTGGACATCAATCTCCCCGACCTCACCGGTTGGGAGATGCTGCGGCGGCTCTCGCCCGTCGACCGCCAGCGCGTACCAGTGGTCGTGTTCTCGGCCTCGCCGCTCGCGCCTTCACGGGTGGAAGAGTTCAAGCCTGCCGGCGTTCTGACCAAACCCTTCCCGATGGACGCGCTCATCCGGTTGCTCGACGAGGTCACCAGCCGCTCGGAACAGGAATCGCGGTCGCGATGACGCACCCACACGTTCCGGTTCGAAGCGGCGGCCCGGCGCCGGACTTCACCTCGAATCCAAGCGATAGGGAGTGATTTTGATGCCAGATATCGCGTTTCTCGCCGTCGCAATCGGCTCGTTCATCAGCTTCTTGCTGCTCATCGAGTTCCTGAGAAAGGTTTGATCATGGAAACCGAAAGCCTTGTTGGACTCATTCTCGCCATCCTCGGCGGGATCTATGTCCTCTACTGCCTGTTTCGCCCGGAGGACCTGTGATGACAACCGCCCACATGGTCCAGATCGCAATCTACATCGGCATCCTGCTCGCGGCGGCAAAGCCCCTCGGCTCGTACATGGCCGCCGTGTATGAAGGCCGCCGGACGTTCGCACATCCGGTCATCCGGCCAATCGAGCGGTTCGTCTATGCGGTCTCGGGCGTGGATGAGACGAAGGAACAGGGTTGGAAGCAGTACCTGGTCGCGTTGTTGGCATTCAACCTGATGGGATTCCTGCTTCTCTATGCGCTGCTCCGGGCGCAGGGACACCTTCCGCTCAATCCAGCGAACCTCCCGGGGCTGAAGCCAAGCCTCGCTTTCAACACCGCCGCCAGCTTCATGTCGAACACGAACTGGCAGGCATACGGCGGCGAAACGACGATGAGCTACCTCTCCCAGATGCTGGGGCTCACATTCCAGAACTTCGTTTCCGCGGCTGTAGGTATGGCTGTGCTGGTTGCGCTCATCCGGGGGCTCGCACGGCACTCCGCTTCAACCCTCGGTAATTTCTGGGTCGATCTCACGCGATCGACGCTCTACATCCTGCTCCCGATGTCCATCATCGTGGCCATCTTCCTGGTTTCCCAGGGCGTGGTGCAGACGTTCGATTCCTACAAATCCGTGACCGGCATCGAAGGCGTCGACCAGGTGATAGCAGTTGGCCCGGCCGCCTCGCAGGTCGCGATTAAGCAACTCGGCACGAACGGCGGCGGATTCTTCAATGTGAACTCCGCACACCCACTCGAAAACCCGACTGAGTGGTCCAACTGGGTGGAGATGCTTTCGATCCTCTTGATCCCGGCCGGCCTCGTTTATATGTACGGCAAGATGGTCGGCAGCACCCGCCACGGGTGGGTGATCCTGGGCGTGATGTCCGTTCTGTTTCTCGCCGGCGCCATCACCGCCGGCATCGCCGAACAGCACGGCACCGATGCGCTCGCCGACCGCGGCGTGATGGTGGATGCCGGCAACGGCCAGCCCGGCGGGAACATGGAGGGCAAGGACGTTCGCTTCGGCATCGGCACCTCGACCATCTGGGCGACGGCTACCAGTGGCGCCTCCAACGGCTCCGTCAACAGCATGCACGACAGCTACACGCCTATCGGCGGGCTGGTGCCGCTGATCAACATGCTCACCGGCGAAGTCATCTTCGGCGGCGTGGGCGCGGGCATGTACGGCATGTTCATCTTCATCATCCTCGCGGTGTTCATCGCCGGGCTCATGGTTGGGCGCACACCGGAGTACCTGGGCAAGAAGATTGAAGCGCGCGAGATGAAGGCCGTGATGGCGGCGATCCTCATCTTCCCGTTGCTCATCCTCGTCTGGCTGGCCTTTGCATCGGTCAATGCCTACGGCACCGACAACGTGAACAACCTGGGCGCCCATGGCTTCTCGGAGATGCTTTATGCCTTCACCTCGGGCGCGGCGAACAACGGCTCGGCCTTCGCCGGCCTGAACGCGAACAGCACGTTCTACAACCTGGGAATCGGCGTGAACATGCTCTTCGGGCGGTTCGTCATCATCGTCGCTGTCCTGCTCATCGCCGGGACCATGGCCGCAAAGAAGCGCACCGAACCTGGTCCCGGCACATTCCCAACCGACGGATTCACGTTCGGCGGCCTCCTCACGGGGACCATCGGCATCGTTGGGCTGCTCACCTTCTTCCCGGTGCTCGCCCTTGGCCCAATCGTCGAACAGCTCCTGCTGAACGACGCACTGACTTTTTAGGAGTCATCTTCGATGGCTATCGCACCCGCACCCAGTCCCACAGCCAAAATCCCGGTCGAAAAGCGGCCGAAGAAGGTCAACGTTTGGACGCCCGAAATCGTCCGCACAGCGCTCGTAGATTCACTGAAGAAGCTGGATCCGCGGTCGCTCTACAGGAACCCCGTCATCTTCATCGTTGAGATCGGGGCGCTCCTCACCTCCATCCTCTATGTGCGCGATCTCGCGCAGGGCGATGCGTTCGACCTGCTCCGGTTCGAGTTGCAGATCTCGCTCTGGCTCTGGTTCACCGTTCTCTTCGCGAACTTCGCCGAGGCCATTGCCGAAGGACGAGGCAAGGCCCAGGCCGATACGCTCCGGCGAACTCGCGTGGAAAGCCACGCCAACCGCGTTAAGCCCGATGGCTCGCTCGAGTCGGTCAGTGGCGGCGAACTGCGCCGCGGCGACATCGTGTTCGTGAAGGCAGGCGAGCTCATCCCAGGTGACGGCGACGTCATCGAGGGCGTCGCCTACGTGAACGAAGCAGCCATCACGGGCGAATCGGCCCCGGTGCTCAAAGAGCCGGGTACCGACATTCGGAGTTCGGTTACGGGCGGCACCACGGTCGTGAGCGATACGCTCCGCATCCGCATAACGGCAAACCCGGGCGAGACCTTCCTCGACCGCATGATCAAGCTCGTTGAAGGCGCCGAGCGGCAGAGGACGCCGAACGAAATCGCCCTGAACATCCTCCTCGCGGGGCTCACGTTCATCTTCCTCATGGTCACCGTGACCCTGCAGCCCTTCGCGAAATACGCCGGGCAGGAGATCTCGGTGATCGTGCTGGTGGCGCTGCTGGTCACTCTCATCCCTACCACCATCGGCGGCCTGCTTTCAGCGATTGGCATCGCCGGGATGGACCGGCTGGTGCAGCGCAATGTGCTCGCCATGTCGGGGCGCGCGGTGGAGGCCGCCGGGGACGTCGATACGCTTCTGCTCGACAAGACCGGGACAATCACCTTTGGGAACCGCATGGCCGCCGAGTTCATCCCCATCGCCGGTGTGGAACCGGCGAAGCTGGTGGCCGCGGCGGTCACGAGCTCGATCCTCGACGAAACGCCAGAGGGGCGATCAGTGCTCGACCTTGCCCGCTCACAGGGGTTCGGAAGCCTAATCGAATCCACCTCGGCCGCTTCGGCCGGGGCCGAGTTCGTGCCCTTCGCCGCCGACACCCGCATGAGCGGCCTGCGAATGAATGGCTCCGGAACCTTCAAGGGCGCGGTGGACTCGGTGCTGGCCGCATCGGGCAAGCCGGCACCAAACGACCTTGCCTCGCATGTCGAGCGCATCTCGGGCGAAGGTGGAACGCCACTGGCGGTCCTCGAAAACGGTGAAATCCTCGGCCTGATCTATCTCAAGGACACGGTGAAACCGGGGATGCGCGCCCGCTTCGAGGAACTTCGCAAGATGGGCATCAAGACGGTGATGGTCACGGGCGACAATCCGCTCACCGCGGCCACCATCGCCCGCGAGGCCGGCGTCGACGATTACATCGCCGAGGCGAAGCCGGAGGACAAAATCCGGCGCATCCGCGAGGAACAGGCAGCCGGGCGGCTCGTTGCGATGACCGGCGACGGCACCAACGACGCCCCCGCCCTGGCCCAGGCCGATGTCGGCGTAGCCATGAACACGGGCACCCAGGCCGCAAAGGAGGCCGGGAACATGGTGGACCTCGACAGCGATCCGACGAAGCTGATCGAAATCGTGGGCATTGGCAAACAGCTGCTGATGACGCGCGGCGCGCTCACCACCTTCAGCATCGCCAACGATGTCGCGAAATACTTCGCCATCCTTCCAGCGGCGTTCGTGGTTGCCTACCCCCAGCTCGATTCGCTCAACCTGATGAAACTGGAGAGCCCCGAGAGCGCCATCCTTTCGGCGGTCATCTTCAATGCGATCATCATCATGGCGCTCGTACCGCTCGCTCTGCGCGGCATCGCCTACCGCCCGATTGGCGCCGGGCCGCTGCTGGTCCGCAACGCTGGGATCTATGGCCTTGGCGGCATCGTCGCCCCATTCATCGGCATCAAGCTCATCGATATCGTCGTCAACCTGCTGCGGCTCGCTTAGGAGGTGCGCCGTGAATTCAACGTTTCGTTCCTGGGTCCCCGAACTCCGTCCGTTGATTGTCGTGACGTTCGCACTCTTTCTCATAACAGCCGTGGTTTATCCGCTCGCGGTCACGGGCGTCGCGCAGGTGGTGTTCCCACGACAGGCCAATGGCAGTCTCTTGAAGGTCAACGGGGAGGCCGTCGGCTCGAGCCTCATCGGCCAGCGGTTCACCGAGGCGTACTACTTCCATGGCCGCCCATCCGCCGCCGGCGATGGCTACGACGCCGCCTCGTCGAGCGGGTCCAACCTCGGTCCCACGAGCGACAAGCTGCTCAATGGGATTGAAGGCGAGGACTCGTTCGACGGGATAGCCCAGCGAGTGCAGGCTTTCCGCGAGGAGAACGGGTTGCCGAGCGATGCGGAAGTCCCCGCCGACGCCGTCACCGCGTCCGCCAGCGGCCTCGATCCGCACGTGAGCCCGGCCACCGCGCGACTACAGGTAGAACGCGTGGCGGCGGCCCGGCACGCCGATCCCGAAGCCATTCGCAAGCTTGTCGAACGGCATGTTGAAGACGCGTTCCTCGGGTTCATTGGTGAGCCACGAGTCAACGTCCTCAAACTCAACATTGCTTTGGATAAAGCATTCCCTCTCGAGAAGTAACCATGCGACCGACAGACGATCCTCGGCCAGATCCCGATACGTTGCTTCGCAAGCTGCAATCAGCGGAGGAGCGCCGCGGTCGTTTGCGCATCTACCTGGGCGCCGCCCCTGGAGTAGGAAAGACCTACGCGATGCTCCAGGAGGGGAGGCGGCGTAAAGCCCGCGGGACGGATGTAGTCGTCGGCTTCGCCGAGACGTACAACCGGCCGCTGACCGTTGAGGCGCTCGAAGGCCTGGAGGTCATTCCACGCAAGCGCATCGAATACCAGGGCGTCGTGCTCGAAGAAATGGATACCGCGGCGCTTATCGGCCGTCGCCCCCAGGTTGCCCTCGTCGACGAGATGGCGCACACGAATGCACCGGGTTCGGCGCACGAAAAACGCTGGGAAGATGTGGAGGAGATCCGCGACGCCGGCATCACGGTGATCAGCACCCTCAACATCCAGCACCTCGAGAGCCTGAACGACGTGGTCGCAGGCATCACTGGCGTCCACGTGCGAGAGACGGTGCCCGATCGGGTCGTCGATTCAGCAGACGAGATCGAAGTGGTGGACATCTCTCCGGAAGCGCTCCAATCGCGCATGCGCCACGGCAACATCTACCCCCCCGAGCAGGCACAGCGGGCGCTCGAAGGCTTTTTCCGCAAGGGCAACCTGGCAGCGCTTCGCGAACTCGTGCTGAAGCGTGTCGCCCTGGAAGTCGAACAGCAATTGCATGAGTACATGCATGAGCATCGGCTCGAAGGCTGGCAGGCCGCCGAACGCGTACTTGTCCTCCTCGACAACACGCCTGCTTCCGAGGTGGCGATTCGGCGCGCCTGGCGCCTCGCGCACGCCTTCAACGGCGAGCTCTTCGCCGCCTACCCGGCTCCGCTCCTCAAAGAACAGGGCATGACGCATATCCTCACCGTCGCCCTCGACCTGAACGCCGCTACTCGCGAGATCCCCGGAGCGGATCTCCTCGCAGAGCTCTCAGGCGTGATCGCGTCAGAGGGCATCACACACGTGACGCTCGTCGCCGAGCCGCGTGGTCGCCTGATGCCCTTCGCGCGCCCCACGTTGGCCGACCGCCTTCTCGACCGCCACCCCCACCTCGATGTGCACCTGGTGCGGGCCACGTGACATCCGTGGAGCTGCCCTATCGGTGGTGTGCTGAAGTCCCGCTCGCATGTGCCGAGCAGAGCCCGCGCCTTAACTGGCGCGGGCCCCACATCGAGGACAGAACTTCGCCTTAAGCGGCAGCGGCGAATCACATTTGAGGCAGCGAAACTCTTCGCCAGGCGATGGGAGGATATCGCCACATTCAAGGCAGAACCTGGCGGTCGCTTCGTTCCGGGCGCCGCAGGCGATGCAATGGATTGGCGGAGCCGGGCGAGGGGGAGGGAGCCCGGGAGCGACCTCCCCCTCGATCCGCTTCCCTTTCGTCTTCTTGTGCTTGCCTCGGCGCTCGAAGAGGTCCTCGAACACCTCGAAGAGTTCTTCAACCATTAGCCCGGTATCAATCCTTCCTGGCCGATGAGCCGGCGAAGCTCCGCGACTGCGATGCCAGCGGGCGGGACGACGGCATCCGAGGGTACGAACTCCTCGACGGCCACCTGGGTCCCACGCGCCTTGATGGATCCATGCATCGCCAGAATGTGCGATGCCAGGCGATCCTCGGCGCCAGATTCCAGGTCGGCGTCGAGCAAGGCGTCAATCTGGTTCAACTCCGTGATCAACGCCTCATCGACGTGCCACTGGCCTTCCCCCATGATGCGGACGATCACGCGTTCACCTCCTCAGACTGGCGGCCGGCGCCGACCTGGGCGCGGAGGCGCGCAAGGTCGGCTTCGACCGAAGCAGCGCGTCCCAGCGCATCGAGTTCCCGGTCGAGTGTGCTCTCTCCGGCTTGATCGTCGAGGACCCCGCTCTCGACCAGTTCGTGGATCGCCGCGCCCTTGCTCTTCAGCTGGGCGGTCCGATCCTCCGCCCGCTGAATGGCGAGGCCCACATCCGTCATCTCTTCGGAAAGGCCAGTGACGGCTTCACCGATCCGGACAGTGGCTTTGGCGGCGGTGTACTCCGCTTTCATGACCTCCTTGCGCGTGCGGAAGGCATCAACTTTTGCCGAGAGGCGGGCTTCCGCGGCGATGAGTTGGTCTTGTTCTGTTTTGAGCCTGGCGACCTGGCCTTCGAAATTCGCGATTTGGGCCTCGGTCTGCGCCTTGCGTTCGAGCGCGACACGGGCAAGGTCTTCGCGGCCCGACTTCATAGCCTGAAGGGCCTGCGCCTCGAAGCGGGGGAGTCCTTCTTTCAGGTCAACCGCCTGCAATTCGAGCCGCTTGCGAGCAGCGGTGACTTCAACGATGCCGCGCTTCACGTCGCGAAGCATCGAGACCTGTTTCTCGTAACTGAGGTCGAGCATTTCGCGCGGATCCTCGATGTGGTCAAGGGCTTTGTTGGCTTTCGCCTGGAAGATGGCTGAGATTCGCTTAAGCACGTTTTGGTCCTTTCTGGGTTCGTGGCGGATACGCGAGGAGGGCCGGTGCCCACGGTTCGTCGAAGCCGAAACGAGCTCGCGCTTACTGCCCGCCTTCGGCCCGAGGGCCCCCTGCGGAACGGGAGCGCGCGGCCCCCGTCTTCGGGAGGGAAGGCTGACGGGAGGGACGAAGCCGGCTAGTCCCGGCTGTATCGCCGGGACCCGCCAACCCGCCGCTGTGCGCTCCGTTCGTCGTCGTGTTCGTCGTCCTCGGGCATGGCCAACCAGCGGCGAAAGAAGCCGCGCGAGCCGTTCGACCGCGCCGCGACGGTGGTTGAACGACGCCCGCGCCGTTCCCTATCGGTTTCAAAGAGCTCGAAAAGATCCAACAACGAGAACCTCCTGTGCGGTCCTGGCATCGAGCACGCCTGGCCGCATCCACTTGGGATGAGCCAGGGTCTCACCAGGCGAGAGGCTTCTCGCCCGCATGGCCGGCGCGCCAGCGCGTACTGACGACCATGCGTTTGCGCCGGGGAGCGGCGCCTTGGTTACTCCCCCTTGACTTGAATCAGAATACTAGAAGTGTAATTCCGGTGTCAACAACTGACTCGACGCGGGCACAACGTATTGACCGGCCACTTCGCGGGCAGCCATGAGCCATCGCAATCACTTCGGCGAACCCAGTTCGGACTCGCCGTTCTGTTCCCGGCGCCTCGCCCTCGGCGCCGCCCGATGAGCCGTCCGTTCGCCTGGCTCATGACGTCAGGGGCTGGAACTCCTCGGACCACACCACGCCTTCGGAATATAAGCGCGCGACTTCGTCTTCGTCGTAGCCAATCTCGCGCAGGATAGCCTCGGTGTGGTCGCCGCCAAGTGACCCAGGTCCGGGCACCGCGGGAGTTCCGTGGAGGGATGCCAGCGGACCCCAACGGAGGTGCCTGCCGTAGCGGGGGTGCTCGACTTCGGTGACGTAGCCGTTCTCCCGCGTGTGGGCATCGTTGAGCCAGAAATCCGCCGGTGGGCGAGCATCGGCGCGGACACACCCGATGCCTTGGGGAGCGAGCATCTGCTCCCAGTCGTCAGCGGTGCGTTCGGCAAAGAGCGCGGAGAGGGCGGCAGCGAGGTCGCCATCGTGACCTTTGCGTGCCACGGCGGTGGCAAAACGTGGGTCGCGGGCAAGGTCCGGTACGCCGGCCAATTCGCAGAAGCGTAGAAACTCGCGGTCGGTCGGCACTGCAAGGAATACCCATCCGTCGCGGGCCTGGTACAGCCTGTAGGTCGCGCAGAGTCCCATCAGGTTGGCGTCGGGCGTGGGCCGTTGCGGCTTCCCCTCGTACTGGATGAAGTCATCGGCATTGGCGTAGGCGTTGGCGCCGAGCATATCGACGAAAACCTGCTGGCCGACCCCATAGCGTCTTTGGGCGAGGAGGGCGAGCAGAGTCGAGGTGGCGACCACGACCGACGTGTTCGGGTCCGGGTTCGCTTCGTTCGCGCGGAAGAGGCGCCAGGCGATCGCCCGGAGTTCTTCGGTCGAATCGCCGGTCCACATGTGTGCGCCGCCGGCCTGGAGCGTTGCGCCGCCTACCGCCGCGCCCGGCACCGGATGTGTCGACGGCCTGTGGGCACCCGGCCCGAGAGGGCCATAGCCGTTCATCGAGACATGCACGATGTTCGGCTGGAGCGTTCGGCAGTGCTCGTAGCCGATTCCCAGCCGCTCGGGCACGCCGGGCCGGTAGTTATGGACGATGGCGTTGGCCCGGGAGATCAGGGAGTCGACGATTCTGCGGCCGTCGGGGTGTTTGAGCTCGATGCCGATGCTCTGCTTGGTCGCGTTGGTCTTCGAGGCCATGATGCCCACAGGACCCATCTGGCGGTACGGATCGCCGCCGATCGGTTCGACCTTGATCACCCGCGCGCCAAGGTCGGCAAGGGCCGAAACGCCGAGCGGTGCGGCGATGATGGTGGCGAATTCGAGGATTGTCACCCCGGCGAGCGGACCGCCCGACGGCGCTGGCTCAGTGGCGTGCGCACGGGTCGAGTTTCGGCCGCTGACCCACAAGGACCCGAGCGCCGCATTGTCTTCGCCTGCGGCATGGGATGGGAATCCCGGGTCGCCGGGCGTTTCGGTCATGCGCGCGACAAGACCAAGCTGGCGAACCTTGCCCAGCTTCGGATGTTCCTGTTCCACTACGTGGCCGTTCAGGATGAGGTCCGGGTCGTCCATCGCCTCCTGGGTGGTGCGGTACTCCGTCGCCGCCACACCGCCGTGCTCGACGAACGTCTCCATCCACTCAGCAGCGGTGTGTTCTTTCATGTGCAGGAGCATGCGGTCCCGGAAGGCTTCACGATCCTCCTCGGCCCAGGTTGCCGACGGCAGCTCGTAGCGCGGGTCGGAGAACACGTCGCTGAGCCCGGCGGCGACGAGATAATTGTCGAACAGGTGCTGGAGAAGGTTTCCCATCTGGAGCCAGCGGCCGTCGGCGGTGGGCAGGGGATGGTAGTTCAGCGTTGGCACGCGAGCAGCGCCAAGGGGTGGCTCGTTGGCGAAAGCCTCCGGATGGCGCTCTCCCAGGTCCATTCGCACAAGGCCAAGCAGGTCGTACGCGGTGAGCGCCTGGAGCATGCTCGCCTCCACGAGCTGGCCCTTCCCGGTCACCTCACGATGCATCAGCGCCGCGAGCATCGCGGCGGCGGCCGACTGGGAACACGCGTGCATGCCAACCTGGACGGCGGCGTAGGAAGGGCCTTCCCGGTTGGCAAGCCCGGCGAACGCCTGCATTCGCCCGGACTTCGCGGCGACCACCCCGTCGTAGCCGGGGTAGTTCGCGTAGGGTCCTCTCGGACCGAAGCCGCTGATTCGGCAATAAATGAGCGACGGATTCTCGGCTGCGAGCGTCTCATAGCCGAGATTGAAGCCCTGTGCCTGTTCCTCCGGCAGCGTAGTTATCAGGAGATCGGAGGCGCGGGCGAGACGAGACACCTGTGCTTGCTGGTCGGGAGCGCGAAGGTCCAGCTCGATGGAACGCTTGCCGCGGAGCCACAGGGGGGCGTTGGCGAGCGACCGGAATGGATCGCCGCCGGGCGGCTCTACCTTGACGACCTCCGCCCCGAAATCAGCGAGCACCATCGTCGCCATCCCACCGACGGGCCCTAGGCTCAGATCAAGGACTCTCAGGCCGTCCAATGGCGTTGGCATGTCACTCTCCCGCTTGCGTCACCCGAACCAATCGTCATCGAGTTCCTCGTGGTTTCGTTGGGACGCGAGTCTATCAGGCTGGCGGCCGGGCGGGAGGACGGTGTGCGCCGCGCCAGGTCAGGGCCGCTGGACGAGAGCCGTCGCCATCGTCGAAGGCCCTACCGCCCCGAAATTCGGGACCGCATGGGCCTCCTCGACCGCTGCCCTCGCCGGGCACACTCGATGGCGATGACAGGCAGGGACGATGGCCATCCGACGTGTCGGCGCTGGCGGTTCGCGGCGGCGAGCTAGGCCGTGGTTGCGCGCCGGCCACCGGCCCAGGAACACACCGGGATCAGAACGGCAGGCTCGTCGGCGCCATCACCGACCGGGCCGCGGATTCGCCGAGGAGGCAGGGTTCCGGCGTGAGTTTCGAGTATCTTCCGCCCAACCTCGGCGAGCCAGACCGACTACCGCCGCTCTCCGTCCTGAGTGAGCAGCTGGAGTCGGATTCAAGCCTCGGCCTGACCGCGCCTGTCGCCGCGCAAAGACTGCGGGCCGACGGCCCAAACGAACCGGCACCCGTTGTGTCGGCGCATTGGACCGCCATCCTTCGGCACCAGTTCGTCAGCAAACTCATCTGGATTCTCGCGCTCGCTACCGTCATCTCTCTAACGCTCGGCGACTGGCTAAATTCCGCTGCAATCGGCGTCACCGTCGTGTTCACGACTTTGATCGGTTTCATCAACGAGCTCCGCTCTGAGCGGTCAATTTCGGCCCTTCGCGACCTGACCGCCCGCAGAGCCGAAGTCATCCGAGACGGGCTTGTCACCGAGGTCCCGGCGCGGGACCTCGTCGCGGGCGACCTCGTTTTCCTGAACGAAGGCGATGTCGTTCCGGCCGATGCCCGCGTGGCCGAGTCCCGTGGCCTGCTCGTCAATGAATCGATCCTCACCGGCGAGCCTGTTGCCATGCCGAAATCCGCTGAGACCCTGGAAGAGTCTGCGGATGACCCCACCCCGGCGACGCTGGTGTTCGCTGGTACGACAGTCGTGGCGGGGAGCGGCCGTTGCCTGGTCGTCGGGACTGGCAGATCGACTGCCCTCGGACGCATCTTCCAGGGCGTAGCCTCGGCGAGCCGGCCCGAAACTCCTCTCGAAGCACGGCTCGATGCGCTTGGCAATCGCCTGATCCTGGCTTTCCTGGCTGTCACGGTCCTGATCGGTGTCCTCGGAGCCGTCCAGGGACGAGAGCTTCGGCTCGTCGTCGAGACTGCCGTTTCGCTCGCAATCGGTGCCGTGCCAGAAGGCTTGCCAGCGGTTGCGACCATCTCGCTGGCGGTCGCCGTTCGGCGGCTGGCAGCCAACCGGGTCCTCGTCAGGCGTCTCGATGCCGTGGAGACGCTGGGTTCAACCACGACGATCGTCTTCGATAAGACGGGGACGCTTACCGAAAACCGGATGGTGCTCCGTTCAGTGCTCCTCCGCGACGGCACGCAGGTAGCGGTCGACGTATCGGAGGATGGAGGCCTTCTGACGACGACCCTGGACGGGGTGGGCGGCGAGGCCCTTACCGACGAGCAGAGGGCCGCCGCGGCCCGGATCCTGCAGTTGACCGCCCTTTGCAACGACGCAGTCGTCGAATACGACGACGAAAGCCTGTGGCACGCTCACGGCGATCCGATGGAGGGCGCGTTAGCGCTCGCAGCGCGCGGCCTGGGGTTCCAGGCCGGCGATCTCGCCGTGCGATATCCCCGCATCCGCACGGAGCCCTTCAGCTCCGCGGCGCGGATGATGACGACAGTTCATGAAGCGGAAGGTGGGACGCTCCGCGCGATCAAAGGCGCGCTCGAACCTGTGATTCAACTCGACCCGGGCGCGGAGACTGGACTCGTCGAGTGCATTGGGGACCTGGGAGCGGCGGGGTATCGAGTCCTGGCCGTGGCGGAGCAGACTGGGGAAGCACAACCAGTGCTCGTCGGGGCTGTTGTCCTCGAAGACCCACTCCGCGGGGACACCCGGCAGGCGACAGCCGCAGCCCGCGCCTCGGGGCTCAGGCTCGTCCTCGTGACAGGCGACCAGGTGACGACGGCGACCAACGTCGCTCAGCAGACGGGCATCCTCGTGGACGGTTCGAGCGTTGTGTCCGGGCACGAGCTCGACCTCGATCACTTGGACCGGGTAGCGGTCGTCGCCCGGGCCACCTACGCACAGAAGGAGGAAATCATCCGCCAGCTGCAGAGGCAGGGCGAGGTCGTAGCGATGACCGGGGACGGTGTGAACGACGCGGCCGCGCTCCGCGCTTCCCATGTCGGCGTGGCCGTTGGACCCGGAGCGACCGACGTCGCCGTGGAGGCCTCCGATGTCGTCCTGGCCGACGGCCGTATGGAGTCGCTCGTACTTGGCATCCGCGAAGGGCGCCAGGTTACCGAAAGCCTGCGAAGGGCGATCGTCTACCTCCTGACCGCCAGCTTCGGGACAATCGGATTGATCACCCTCGGCATGATTGCCAACCAGCCGCTCCCCCTTGGGGCGCTGCAGATTCTCTGGCTCAACATCGCGGTTCATGTCTTTCCGGCTCTCGCCCTGGCGACGAGCGCAGAGGCCCTGGATCACTCAGGAGCGCCCACCCGCTCGCTCTTTCTCCGCTCGACATGGATCGAGATCGGCTGGCGGGCGACAGCATCGGCGCTGGCAGCGTTCGTTGCCCTGGTACTGGCCGGCCGCGAGTTCGACGAGATCGCGCGGGAACAAACGGTCGTCTATCTCACAATCGCTTCAGTACTCATCGGCCAGGCCTTCCTGACCGGAGTGTCGAGCACGCTGGAGCAGGTACGGCGCTTCCGCGATCGAACGCTCTGGATTGCGGTGGTGGTCTCGTTGGGAGTGATGCTCGCGGGCGTGGTACTTCCTGGGATTCAGCCCGCGCTCGATCTGGCCGTTCCATCCCTGCGAATGGCCGCGATGGCGGCGGTTGCGGCCGCGGGCGGCCTGGTCATCGCTCAGGCAGGCTCGGTCGTTATCACCAGGGTCGATCCCTGACGGGTCCAGGGATCTTCTTCTTTTCGCGAGATGCCCGCCACCACAAAGCACGAGGGTAGCGATTGTTCGTTCCTTGTGTCGGGGCTGGCCGGATCGGTGGTCCCAGCGACCCCATTCTGAATAGCTATGCCAATGGTAGCCGCACTCGGAAAGTCGTTCCGTGGCCAGTCTGCGATTCCACCGCGATCCGGCCGCCGTGGGCCTCGCAGATCCACTTGCCGATGGCGAGGCCCAGACCGGTGCCGCCCTTCCCGCGAGTTCGTTCGCTATCGACGCGGTAGAAGCGCTCGAAAATGCGCCTCTGATCTTCGACAGGGATGCCCGGACCGTCATCGGTGACGGTGACTTCGGCGCGGCCCGCCTCGGCGCCGCAGCGGACAACGACGGAGCCACCTTCGGGGGCGTACTTCAGGCTGTTATCTATGAGGATGACGAGCAGCTGGCGCAGGCGTGCCCGGTCTCCATGGACGTTGACCGGGTGCACTTCAGAGCTGAGGCGTCGGCCGGTAACCTCGGCAAGGGCACCCATGTCACGAACGACCTCCTCGGTGATTGCAGAAAGGTCGAGCGGTTCGAGCATGAGGTTGGCGCGGCCCTCGTCTGCGCGGGCGAGCGTCGTCAGGTCACTGACGAGAACGGACAAGTGGTCAAGCTCCGCGGCGACGGCTTCGGCCTGATCCAGGCGGGATTCAATCGTGAGCTCCGGGTCATCGAGGAGCATGGAATTGTTGGCTTTGGCGATCGCAAGGGGAGTGCGCAGTTCGTGGGAGGCATCGGATACGAACTGGCGCTGGGATTCGAGCGAGCGTCGAATTGGGCGAAGCGTCCGGCCAGCCAGCCAGAAGCCGGTACCGAGGGCGATGATGAGGCCAACGAGCCCGCCCCCAAAGAAAACCCAACGCAGCGTAGCGAGCTGGTGGTTGACCAGGCGAAGCGAGCGGCCGACGCCGAGGTAGGCGCCATCCTCTGACTTCGACACCAGGAGGCGGTAGTCGCCAGCCTCGCCGTGAACCTGCGAAATGCCATCGCCGGAGCTACCCAGGGCGAGATCGGAGACATTAATGCCTTCAAGGTTGGCGCCGCGCGGGTTCGACGTGACGGCGCCGGAAGAATCGAAGGTGAAGTAGAAAACGTCGGTTGAAATGACTGCGAGAACGGCGGCGTCGTCGCTACCGGATTCGTGATGTTCGTCGTCCTCATCCTCGTCGCCGCCATCCTTTGGCGTGGGGGTGGAAGTGGGGAGGGCGGCGACGTTCAACGACCGGAGCTGGTCCGTCGCGCTGCGGAGACTGCGATCGACTTCGGAGTTGAGGTCATCGCGGATGAGGAAATAAGACGCCGCGCCGATGCCGGCGAGAGTAAGGGCAAGGGCAGCGGCATACGAAACAGCGAGCGTGAACCGGGCGCGCTGAAACATTATGAATCCCGGATCGCGTAACCGACGCCGCGGACAGTTCGAATGAGCTTCACATCGAAGTCTTTGTCGATCTTGCTGCGGAGGTAGTGGATGTACATCTCAACGACGTTGGAGTCGGTGAGCACTTCGTAGTTCCAGACCGTATCGAGCAGGCGGGAGCGGGTCATCACATGGCCGGCATGGCGCATGAGCGCTTCGAGGAGGACGAACTCCTTGGCCGTGAGGTCGATGCGTCGCCCGGCCCGGGCAGCTTCACGAGTACGAACATTCAGTTCCAGGTCCGCGACGCGGAGGACATCGGATTCGGCGCTGACCGGCGCCTGGCGGCGTCCAAGGGCGCGGACGCGGGCGAGGAGCTCTTCGGGCGCGAACGGCTTGACCAGGTAGTCATCGGCGCCGGCATCGAGACCGGCCACGCGGTCTCGGACTGAGTCGCGGGCGGTAAGCATGAGGATCGGCGTGGAGCTACCGCCCGCGCGCAGCCGCCGGGTCAATTCAAAGCCGTCGACCGATGGCAGCATCACATCGAGGACAAGCACATCGTAAGGTTCGAGGTCTGCCTGGACGAGGGCTTCATCGCCGTCCGCGACCCAATCGATGACATGGCCTTCGGCAGTGACAATGCGTTGCACCGCCTTCGCCAGGCGCTCGTCGTCTTCAACCAACAACAGGTGCATAGCCCCTCGATTTCACCAGATGGCCGGGAAGCGCACCTGTGAGACTTCTTATTTTCGGCAAAGGGCGGTCTTAGGGAACCGCGGGACGATAGGGACATCTTGAACCGAGGTGTCCATCCATGGACGTGAAGACTGCATTGATAACCGGCACGGTGTTCGCTGGTGTGCTGGTTGCAGGGGCCGTAGCGGCCCCGCGTGGCGGCGGCGGCAACCCCGGCGGGAATCCCACTACCGGCGTCCCAACTGTGAGCGTGGCCGATCCGACCACCGTCGTTTCGGTTTCTGAGGTCACTGCACGGAGCGGTGGCCACGGCCATGATGACCGCGAGCACAACGATGACCACGAAGAGGACGACGACTGATGGCTGTCCGCTACCAAAAGGCGCGCGGGCTCATCGCAGGGTCGGTCGCGGCAGCAGTGATCATCGGCACCGCCTACTTCGCGCAGCCGCAAACGGCCGCCGGCTCCTCCGCCACAACCGCCAGCACACCTTCGCAAGCCATCCAGGCCAACTCGCCGGCGACGACGGTGAAGCAGCCGATTGTCACCACTACGAAGGCGAAGAAATCCCGAGGTTCGTAGATGCTGCTCTCTCGAAGCGCCTTCCTCTCGTTCTTCGCCGCATCGTTCTTCGGCGCCTTTGCCCTGCAGAGCGCCAACCTCGGCCAGGTGCCGTGGGCGGTCAGCCGGGCTTCGGGACTCGCCGCATTCGCGGTGCTGACGGCGTCCATGGTTATGGGACTGCTGATCAGTACGAAGGCGGGCGACGGCATCATGAGCAGGCCGTTCATCTTCGATATGCACCAGTTCCTGGCCGTTGCCTCGCTGGTGCTGATCGCGGTGCACGTTGGCAGCCTGCTGTTTGATGGGTTCTTGCACTTCACGTCGCTATCGCTGGTGGTGCCGTTCATTTCGCCGTACCGGCCGCTGGCAGTGAGCGCGGGTGTCATCGCTGCATGGCTGACGGCTGTCACCACCGCCAGCTTCTGGATGCGATCGCGCATCGGCCAGAGGCGGTGGCGGACGCTGCACTATGTCACATTCCTCGCCTACATCGCGGCGCTGGGCCACGGGATCACCGCGGGTACAGATACGCAGCCGCCGTTCGTGTACTGGGAGTACATCGTTTCGGCTGGTGCCGTTGTCGCCCTCCTCACGCTACGAATCGCCGGCCACAAGCCCGCGCCAAAGTCCAACCGAGCGATTCACGCGGAGCGCCAGGTCGCAAGCGAAAGCCCCTGACCCCCAGGTCAGGGAGAAGCGCTATTTGCGTAGCAGGGAACCAGAGGCCACTTCGACCTGCGGCTCTGGCGCATACGATCGAGTGCCTCCCTAACGGCAATGCAGCCAACAGAGTTGGGGTTGAACGGCCACTCGCGCCGGCGACGAGGGTCATTGTTAGTCCGCTCAGACCGAAATCGAGGGGACGAAATGGCCGTGGGTTGGTCGTTCGGTCCCGGAACGCTAGCGCCGCAAACGGACGAGGGGCCCTTCACTGAACACGCCGGCGACCGAGACGCCCAGGCGTTCTGGCACGCTCGAGGGGATGCCGAGGTCTGTGAGGTAGAGCTCGCCCGTCTTCGAGCGCGAGACCGGTTCGAGGACTCCGCGTTTTGGGAGGTCGAGCATGAGCGTGGTGCAGGCGGTGATGGCCGGGTGGCTGACTTCCCCGGTCGTAGCGTTGACTCCACTGGGGACATCGAGCGAAAGGGTCGGCCGGTTGGCTTCGACCGCGAGATGTGTCACCGCACTGGCCATTCCCTGGGGTGGGCCTGACGCGCCGTAGCCAACGATCGCATCGATGACGAGGTCGGCATTGGCGAGCTTGTCTTCGAGCGTGATCTCGTTGGACTCGCGGTCCGCGGGCCGAAGGATGCCCGCAGCCCGAAGGATCTGGATCTGGCGGCGAGTCGTGAACGAGGCCTCTTCTTCCACCCCGGAGACGATAGCATCGACCCGGAATCCCCAGTTGGTGAGATGCCTGGCAGCCGCAAGCCCGGCCGCCCCGGTGTTCCCACCCCCACACAGGATGACGATGCGTTGGCTCCGGGCCTTGCCTCCGAGCATCACCAGCGAGAGCAGCCCGCAGGCGCGGCCGGCGTTCTCGGTGAGCTGGAGAATATCGATAGCGAACTCTTCCTGGGCGAGACGCTGGATGTCGCGCATCTGCTGGGATGTCACCCAGGGGACTTCAGAAGTCTTTCGCTGGGGAAAACCGCCCGGGTCTGCTTTCACCGACATGGCGCCATACCTCGCAAGGAACCGAAGCTCATTCTGATTCGCCACCGCTGTTTGTGAAAGCCTGCACCATCAGTCATCAAGCTGGTCGCCAAAGGTGGCCGTGATCCGGGCCGAGATGCCGCCGCGAGAATTGAACTCGCCGGTCACTTCGAGGTATCGCGGAGCAATCGCCTCGACGATGTCATCGAGGATGGTGTTGACCACGTTCTCGTAGAAAATGCCCTGGTTCCGGAACGACTGCAGATAAAACTTGAAGCTGCGAAGTTCGATGCACTTCTGGTCGGGGATGTACGTGATCCCGATGGTGCCGAAGTCCGGTTGCCCGGTCATGGGGCAGACGCTGGTGAACTCGGTGGCGGTGAACTCGATTTCGTAATCGCGCTCCGGGAATCGATTCTCGAACGAATCGATCGTGCCATCGGTGCGGAAAGTGTTTTCAGACATAGATTCGAGAGTGCGACTCGGCCTTGGCAGGTGCAAGTGTCAGGCGCGCGGCAGGCCCAGCCCCCGCGTCGCGACGATATTGCGGTTCACCTCGCTCGTGCCGCCGGCGATGGTGTAGCTCGGGGCGGCCATCGCCCAACGTTCGACCCGGCCCTGGAGTGGCGCGTACCCGGTTCCGGGCTCGAAGAGGCCCGGCATCCCGAGCACGCGTATGCCGGTGATGCCCATCTGGCGCTGGAGCTCGGTCCCGAAGATCTTTGAGACCGAGGCCTCGGAGTTCGGCACTTTGCCCTCGCTCTGCATCTGGGCGACGCGGTAGCACAGCCAGCGGCCGATTTCGAACTGGAGGTAGCGCTCGGCCAACTCGTGGCGGATTTCGGCCCGGCCCCCGATGGCGGGATTGGCGCGGGCGTAGTCGATCAGGGCCATCAGCGTACTCCGGGTCATGACGACGCGGTTGATGGAGCTGCGCTCCTGGTCGAGCGTGGTAGTGGCGATGTACCAGCCGCGGTTCTCCTCGCCGATGAGGCAATCGCGCGGAATGCGGACATCCTCGAGGAAGACCTCGGTGAAGTGTTCGCTGCCCATCATGTTGATGAGCGGCCGGACCGTGACTCCGGGCGTCTTCAGGTCGAGCATGAAATAGCTGATGCCCCGGTGCTTGGGCGCATCGGGGTCGGTCCTCGCGAGGAGGATCCCCCAGTCGGCGTCCTGGGCGCCGCTCGTCCAGATCTTCTGGCCGTTGATGACGTACTCGTCGCCATCGCGGACCGCCCGGGTCTGGAGCGAGGCGAGGTCCGAGCCTGCGCCGGGTTCCGAGAACAGCTGGCACCAGTGCACGTCGGCCGAGCGCATGCCGGGCAGCCAGCGCTCCTTCTGCGCGTCGTCGCCGTGCATCATGATTGCCGGCCCCGCGAGCCAGACGCCCTGGTCGTAGGCGCCGGGTGCACCGGCCGAGCTCATCTCTTCCATATAGACGGTCTGCGTCATGTAACTGGCGCCGGCTCCGCCGTATTCCTTCGGCCAGCCCATCGTCAGCCAGCCCTGGGCCGCGAGCTTCTTCCGGAACTCCTGGGTAAACCGGGCCTGTTCGGCGTTGACGTGGTCGCGGTCGTTGCGCATGTTCCAGTCTTCAGCGGGCAATTCGGTGGCGAGAAAGCGGCGGAGTTCGGCGCGGAAGGCCGCGTGTTCGGGAGAATCGAGAAAAAGCATCGGGAGGCACCGTCCGGTGGGTCTCCGCGAGTATAGCGACGGCGGCCCGGTAGCGTGCATTCCGGCCAGTTCCAAATCTTCACAGAAGCCGGCCCGGGCCCGGTTCACGAATCTGAACGTGTCCGTAATTGTCACGTTCAGTGCAGGTTGCGAAGGGAAATATCACAGGGTGGGCTGTGTGTGCGAAACACGCGTTAGCTATCATCCGCGCTGCTCGAACTGAACTGGTTGGCCTGTTCGGTGCCCCGCCGCCCGCCACGGTGTTGTTCGAAGTTATGGAGCCCTGCCCGGCAGGGTGCCGCGCATTGGCGAAAAGGCGGGGTTACGTAATTGGGGCTACGCGCAAAGCGGAGTGAAATGGGAGACGGGTGGCGGATGCGTGCCGCAATTTTGGTACTTGGCGTGGTTGTTGCCCTGCTCGCATTGGGGCGGGGCGCGGAGAATGTAAACGCCGTCGGCGAGGGCGTATTCCAGCTTGATAAGACCGCCTACTCGACCCCGGAAGGCACCGCCGTGCTGGTCACGATCCAGCGTACAGATGGCGGGACGCTGACGAACGACGTGAAGGTCATCCTCGCGGTTGATGGCACGACCGAGTTCGACATCCCCTCGGCCGAAGCAACGAAGTTGCTGACGTTCCCAAAGGGCTCGAACCTGTCGTCGCTGCCCGTATTCATCCAGACGCTCAACAAAGAGCAATTCGTCGACCGCAACATCCAGGTGACGATCCTGAGTGTCGACAACGGGGGCTTAATCGGGGCACGGTCCACGGCGCCGATCACACTCCTTGGTTCCGGGACACCACGGGTCTTCGGGATCAGCCCGGACAGCGGAGGCGGGTTCCTTACCGAGGGGACCATCCTCACCGTCACCGGCGAAAACTTCATTGTTGACGGAGCGACGATCAACTCGACGGTAACGGCGGTCCAGTTCTGGCTGCCATTCGCGAACTCCGCCGAAGCCGAGGTCACGGCGCCGAACTTCGAGGTCATCTCGCCGACCGAACTGCACGTGAAGGTGCCTCCGCTGGGGGCGAACTACGTGCCCAGCCTCAATCTGGCTGCCGCGACGTATGACGTCCGCATCGTGGTGACACCGGACCCGGCCCAGACGCCGCCAACGGATACCAGCCCAATCACGGTGGCCGACAAGTTCGTGCATACATCGGGTCCGACGGTGACAGATGTCTCGGTTCGCCAGGGACCGCCGACGGGCGGGACGCAGCTGCTGGTAACCGGCACGCAGTTCTTTGGCACGCCCAATGCGGTTTGTCCGCTCACGACCGTTACGTTTGGCGGGTTCAACGTCACATCGTGTAAATACGTGACCGCGGATTCGATCCTGGTCACCTCGCCGCCTCGGTCTTCGGGGCCGGTCTTCGTGGTGGTGAACAACGTGGCGAACACCTGCACGACGCATTGCGGCTATTCGCCACCGGTGCCCGATGCCGCATTCACCTACCAGGGGCTCCCGGTGATCACCGGTCTCAACCCGAGTTTCGGGCCCCAATCCGGCGGCAATACGGTGGAGATCTTCGGCTCAAACTTCCTCACCAATAACACTCTGCCCACGAAGGTACTGTTCGGCGGTAACGAGGCAACGTTCCTAGTCGTGAACGACAACAAGATCATCGCGACCGCACCGGCCGGGTCCGGCGTGCAGCAGGTGTCGATCGTCCACCCGGTTTCCGGCACCAGCGAATTCCGCACCGAGGCGAACTACAGCTACAGCTCCGGTCCGCTCATCAACTCCATCGACCCGGCACACGGACCATCGACCGGTGGGTCGGTTGTCACGATTCGCGGCACGGGATTCGCGGCGGGTGCATCGGTGAAGTTCGGGGATATCCCCGCGTTCTCCTCAGTTGTTAGCGCGACGGAAATGACCGCGACGGCGCCGCCGGGCGCCGGGATCGTGCAGATTACGGTGACGCTCAACGGGACGGTGAGCGCGCCCGGGCCTGAGAGCCTGTTCTCCTACGACGGCCCGGCCGTGACCTCCATCAACCCGATCGCGGGCCCGCCGGCGGGCGGCACGGCCATCGTGATCCGCGGGAATAACTTCACTACAGCTTCGGTGGTCAGTATCGGCGGCATCGTCGTGCCGTCCGTCTTCATGGATCCGACCACGCTCACGGCGAGTACGCCGCCGGTCGTCTCGCCGATGGCTGCCCACGTGCGCGTGACCACCGGTTCCGGACAGAGCGCGGAGTCGCCGGCCGACGTGTTCACCTACACCAACGGGCCGATCATCGACTCCATCAACCCGGACAACGGGCCAACCACGGGTGCTTCGATCGTCGTCCTCACCGGGAAGAATTTCGCGGCCCCGCTCTCGATCACCTTCGGCGGCGTGCCAGCGACCTCGTTCAACGTCAACAGCGCCACCCAGATCACAGTGCTTTCGCCCTCGAATCCGGTTGCGGCCCCGGTCGACGTGGTCGTAACCAAAGGCACTGATGTAAGCCCCGTGGGCCCCAACACCAAGTTCACTTACCTTTCGGCAGTGCCGGTGGTCACCGCGATTGCGCCGAATACCGGCTCGACGTTCGGAGGCACCGAAATCACGATCACCGGCGTCGGCTTCACCGGCGCCGCCTGTCCCGGGTCGGTCAAGTTCGGGGCGGTCGATGCTGCCACCTGTTCGGTGGTCAACGACACAACCCTGACCACCAAAGCCCCGCCAAATGTGGCGGGCCCGACGGTTGTCGTGGTGCAAACCGCTAACGGGACCAGCCAGATCGTCCCGAACTACACCTACGTGAGCCCCACGGGACCGGGAGGAGGCACTTCCGAGCCGGCTCCATCGACACCCGGCGTCACAACGTACACGCTGGCCGCGCGGTGGACGCTCCTGACCTGGACCGGGATGGGCGACATGTCCGTCTCCGATGCCGTTCACGGCACGGGAGTACCGGGCGGGAGCGACCTTTCGGGCAGGATCTCCGCGCTCTACCTGTGGGATGCCCAGACGAGTTCGTACAAGGCGTATTTCACCGGCGCCGAAGCGATTCCCGGCGCAAATGATTTCACCAGCTTCACGGCGGGCGCGGTCTATTGGGTGGCGATCCTGGGGACCGGGCAGGTTCCCTGGGTGGTCAAAACGCCATAGCAGCCGACATTCACCGTAAAGGCCGCAATAGAATTTCGGCCTTGCCAACCTTTGAGCATGGCCCGGCATGGTCGGCCCGGCTATCCTCTGGGCTGGATGAAGACTGTAAGGCGTAAAACGGAAGGGATTGCCGTTTGAAGTTCGGGACACTCCAGGTGTACCCACGCCGGGGCCTGCTCCAGGAGCATGGCCTCGATCTTCCTTCGTCCGTCATCGGGCGTGGCGAAGGCGCCAACATCCTCATCGACGACTTCTCCGTTGCCCGCCGCCACGCGCGCCTCACCGTGGATTCGGGCCGGCTGCTTGTAGAAGACCTCGGCAGCGTCGCCGGCACGTTTGTAAACGGTGAGCGCCTCGAGCCCGGCGATCGGCACCTGGTGGAGCCCAACGCCGAGCTCAGGTTCGGCGAGATCGAAGCCCGGTACCTCGCACCGCCGGAAGCCGAACCCCAGCGGGTGGCGATCGAAGAGCCTGAGGATGCCGAGCTGGCTGAAACCGCTGGCCTGAGCGCAGTCCTGATCTCGCCGACCCAACCGATCGAAGCCGGCAGGGCTGGCACCGCAACCATCGTCGTTACGAACCGCGGGCATGTGGTCGACAACGTTCGCATCGATATCCCGGAATTGCCCGACGACTGGTACACCGTCGAAAACCCGGCGTTCCCAATCCTGCCGGGCGACCACGAACAGGTTTCAATCAGCATCCACCCGCCCCGGCGGCACGTCGCGCTTTCGGGCGAATACGAGTTCCGCGCGGTGGTCCACACACAGGAATACGGCGAAGACGCCGATGCCGAAGGCCGCTTCGAAGTGCTGCCCTTCGACTCGGCCGAAATCTCGTTGGCGGCCATCCGCAGCAAACGGAAGTTCCGCCTGGTCGCTGAGAACCACGGCAACGCCGTCGCCCGGTACGAGCTGTTCGGCGTCGATGACGAACAGGTCTTCCGGTATGACTTCGAAACGCCGGCAGTCGAGCTCCAACCTGGCGAACGGCGAGTGGTTGGGCTCTCCGTGCGGAGGCCGCGGAAACTGTTCGGCCCGGCCCAGCAGGCGCCGTTCGAAATCATCGGCAAGTCGGCCGATGGCGTCGAAATCAGTACCCGCGGCCAGCTGGCTATCCGGCCGCCGCTCCAGAAATTCAAGATGCCGGTGATGTTCGCGCTCGTCGCGCTCCTGCTTGCCGCCACCGCCATCGGCGTCCTCATCCTCACCGACGGCAACGGCACCAAAACGGCGAGCGCAGAGGACCCGTACGCCGGGGTCCACCTCTGCGAAGACACGAACGCCAAGGCCGATCAGGACAAGAAGAATGCCGAGGCGGCCACCGACAAACCACTCGAAAGCGCGGATGTCGCAGGGACAATAGACCCCGGAAAGGTGGTATTCGGCCAGGTCGACAGCACCGGCGCGCCATTCTTCGCGCAGAACGACCCCCGCTGGGGCGGCCAGGAGTACGCGAAATCGCTCGAACTGCCGAACGGGAAGGACTGGTGCGGCACGACCATCGAGCAATGCGGCTGCGCGATGACCTCGGTCTCAGTGATGCTCGCGCTCTACAACATCGTGGAGACCCCCGACGGCCAGCCCCTCACGCCGAAAACGTTGAACGACTGGTTCAACGGGAATGCGACGAAGACGGACCGGGGATTCGTCAGCCGCGGCTACATCTACGGCGACGTGATCTGGACCGCGGCGAACGAGCTTTCGGGCGATGTGGCGAAGACCAACCCGAACGCCACGACGGTTCGGTTCGCCGGCACCGGTGATGGCTCCGACGAAGACATCCGCGGCCAGCTGAAACTCGGCCGACCGGTCATCGTCGAAGTGCCCGGCCACTGGATTGCGGCCGTCGGCATCGACGCCGACACCGACCAGATCCTCATCAACGACCCGTTCTATCGCGACCGCAAGACCCTCGATGTCTACAAGGGCAAGGTCCGGAGTTCCGTCCACTACGAGCCGAGCAAGGACCTCAGTTCCGTGGTGATCACGGCGCCAGCCGACGTTCGCTTCCGCGTGACCGACAAGCAGGGCCGCGTGGTCAATACCGGCGACGGCACCATCGAGCAGCCGGCCGACGTCATCAACCAGATTCCGGGCGCTTCAGTGGCGAGCCGGTCGGCCTGGCGCGACCCGACTTGCATCGAGAAGGCGCCGCCCGCCGGGACAGGAACGAACCAGATCGTGCTCCCGGGCTCGCCCGACGACTACACCATCGAGATCCTCGGTACAGGCGGGAATGCCGGGAGTGTGGCGATCCATTCCTATGGCAAAGATGGTTCCGGCTCGGTCGCGACGATTGAGGGCCTCGAAGGTACGAAGGCGGAGGTCGCCTACGACCCGAACGCCGACAAGCCAGTTATCAACGTGAGCAAGAACGGGACGCCCGAGGCGACGGTCACACCATCGAACGGGGGAGGCGGCGCCGGCGGCGACAACGAGACCCCGACGCCTGAACCGACGCTTCCGCCGGCTTCGCCCACGGCTACGCCGTTCGTCGAGCAGCGCACGGCAATGACGCTGCCCGCGGAGCCCGGCCAGACGCGCGTCGAAGTCGCGACGAACTCCGGGTTCGAGCTCGGCGACCCCATCCGGTTCGCGCCCGGCCTTCCGAACGAAGAGGACAACGTCATCGTTGGCTTCGGCTCGTTCATCCTCGCGACGCCGTTGAAGTACGCGCACAGCCCGGGCGAACCGATCCAGCGATTGCCTCGTCCACCCGGCCAGGGGCCCGGATTGCCGCCAGGCGTCACACCGCCACCGGATACGGGGCCGATTCAACCCCCGGACCAGGTGACGATGGCCTGCAGCACGCTCTACCAGGGCTCACCGAAGCTCGCGACACTCATCTGCGACCTCCAGGTGGTCGGCGACTACACCACCACGCGCTGGACGTTGAACGGTCAGGTCGTCTCGGAGTTCTCCGGGGCGCCTTCGATGATCGTGACGTTCCCCGGCGATTCCCCCGCGAACGTCGCGGCGACCGTGTGCAACCAGACTCTCTGCCGTTCGACTTCGCACAGCGAGCCAGTGGAGTTCCCACCGAACCTGGGCCCCGGCACGCAGGTCGGCCCGAACGCCAACGGCACGGGGGCGACCCCCACCGCAACGCCGCCGCCGGCGGGCACGGTGACCATCACCTGCGGCACCGCCTTCGACCAGAACGTCTCCCCCGCCGTGGCGAACATTACCTGCGAGGCGAACTTCGCTGGCGACTTCACGAGCGTCTCGTGGTCGGCGCCGGGCGGGAAACCATCGAGCGCCAGCGGCCCGAGCAAGACGTTCGAGACGCAACTCGTTAACGAGATCGGCGCACCGACCACGGTGAAGATCACCGCCACGGTCTGCAACTTCGGCACCTGCCGCTCGTCCGAACCGAAAACCGTCGGCGTCGGCCAGACGAAGACCATCATCACGACAGACCCGGCCAATAGCGTGCCGCAGCGCCACTCGGTGACCTTCTTCGCGGTGGTCACCGGGCTCAACGGCATCGTCCCCCAGGGCGGCAGCGTCCAGTTCGTCGCCGATGACATTCCGATTACGCCCAGTTCGGCGCTCCTCACGGTGGGCAGCCTTTCCATCGCGCAGGGAACCATCCAGACGGGCGGCTCGGCGGGCTTAACCACGGTCGGTGTGCACACCCTCCAGGCCATCTACAGCGGCGGCATCAACGCGTTCGGCAGCGAGAGCGTGGTGATCGACTTCAACGTCGACCCGCCGCTACCGGACGACTGCGATTCGGTTGACGAGGACGACAATGGCGACACCGACGAGACCTGCGATTTCAGGGTGCCGAGAAACCTGGGCGCGGGGACGGTCGCGAGTTCGATCGTCCTTTCCAGCCCGGGTGGAACCCAGGACGGACTTCCGAACGCGATAAAGGTCGGGCCCGGCGCACCCGTGACCGTTTCCGGTAACGTCGGCCGCACGACGTATTGCCCGGGGTGCATCCGGCAGGTGTACATCGGACTCGGAAGGAACGACACGACCAGTACCGCTGCCATGGGACCGACCTGTGTGTACAGCGGAGGCACAGCGCTGGTCATGAACGACGACGGCTCGAGCGCCGGGCCGGGCTCGCCGTTCGCCCCCCTGGTGATTACCGCCCCTTCCGCACCCGGTGTGTACTACGTGCGAGCCACCACCACGCTGGATTACTTCTGTATCGGGGCGGCGGTGGGGCCGCCAGACCGTTCGGTTGGGCGAATCGTGGTCCAGGCAAGCGTTACGCCCACGCTTGAGGTGTACGCAGTCGACCCCGACCCCATCCCTGCTAGCCCGTGGGACAACGTGTTGACCACCCAGGTCACAAAGGCCGAAGCCGGCAAGACCCTATTGCTTGTGGCGAAGGTCCCTCCCGGTGCAACTGGCTCGGTCGACTTCGTCGGCTTCCAGGACGCGAACGGCAACCCCGTGGCGCGCGTCGCGCCAGTCTGCCCGCCCGATGGGATCGTACCCAGCACCTCGTTCAAGGGCTCGGCCTGCACGCCGGGAGAGGCGCGCGCGATCTCGCCGACGTTGTTGGACAACTTCCCTTCGCTGAGCCTCACGGCCCAGTTCCGAAACGACCAGCCGTTGCGGTTGATGAACCCTGCCGGCGGATTCTCGCCGCCGGTCCAGGTCGTGGATTACCCGGTGTACCAGGCTGGCTCGCCGTCGGCGGCCTATAACATCAAGGCCCTGGTGGCCGCGACCGCCACTGTCGTTGCAAGCCCCAATCCCGGCGAAATGGGCCAGCCGTTCACCCTGACCGCGACGGTGGTGGTGACCACGCCGCCAACTTCCGGGCCGACCCCGACATCTGTCGGTGGAACAGTCCAGTTCATGCAGGGAACCAATCCGATCGGCTCGCCGCAGACCATCGTGAACGCCGATGGCACCGTCTCGTTGACCTGGACACCGACCGTCTGCAACGGCGCGCCGCCTGGCGGCACCTGCGATGCGGCGAACCAGGGCTATCCGTTCGATTCGCGGGACGACACCAATCGGTCGCTCTACGACGATGTCCACGCGGTGTTTGCGCCCGGAACCTCGGACCTGAAGTCTGCAACCTCGGCAGACATCGATGTCGACATCGACCCCGCGCCCTCGAATACGACCATCAGCAACGTGAGCGTCACCGCGCCGAACCTCGGCGACTCGTTCGACATCACGGCGACCGTGACGGCGACCGGGTTCAATCCGGTCCCCGGCGTCGTCACGTTCAAGGCGGGCACCACGACGTTCGGGACCCACACCCTCGCCGATTCGGATTGCACCGTCGCGGGGACGCTCCACACGTGCACCGCAACGCTGACCGGGGTTACCACCGGTGGCGACAACGACGTCATCGACACGGCGGGGACGTACATCCTGACCGCGACGTTCGGCGGGAGCGCGCAGCTGGCGCCAAGCACTTCGGCGGATTACTCGCTGACCTTCTCGCTCGCGCCCGCAACGCTGACGGTGACGCTGCCGAACAGCGGGACGATCACGGTGGGAACCGCCGGAAACATCCGGGCGGTGGTCTCAGGCTCTCCCGCGAACAGGCTGGACGACAGTCCGGCGCGTCTGAAGTTCTTCAACGGCGCCACGCAACTGGCGGATCTCGCGGTGAGCAACCTCGGCGGCAACCTGCAAGGCGCCGATTTCAGCGTCGCGACGCTGGACGCCGGTACCTACAGCATCACCGTGCAGTACGTGGGCAATGCGTATTTCACGGGTACGACTTCGAGCGCGCAGACATTCACCATCAACAAGGTCAGCCCGGCGGTTTCCATGGGCTCAATCACTGCTGTGGCAGTCGGTAGCGACCTGACGGTCTCAGCATCGGTCACATGTGGCGGCTCGGCCTGTAGCGGCGTCCTCGCGACCACCGGCGCCTCGGTTTCGTTCTACAAAGACAGTGTCGCGCCGGGTAACTTGCTGGGCACCGACAGCACCATTTCAGCCGGCGGATCGGCATCGATTACGGTCCCCACCGGCGGTACGGGCCTGCTCAATGCGGCCGGCACGGCATACTCGATCGTGGCGAACTTCTCGGGCAACACGAACCTGAACACGGTCACCAGTTCAGCCGGGACGGTGACGCTCACCAAGCGGAATGCGAATGTCGCCGTCACCAGCGGCGCAACGGCGGTCAAGGGCACCGATATCACCCTGAACGCCACGGTCAGCGCTTCGACCGCTCCCGCCACGGCGGTGGACATTTCTTGCAGCGGCTGCCTGCAATTCCAGGTAAACGTCGGAACGACCACTCCGAACTGGCAGAACGTTGGATCCGCGGTCGACGTGGCCACCGACGGGACGGCATCTATCACGAGGGCGACGGGAACAGGGGCGCCCGAGTTCCCGAACGTTCAAACCTATTCGATCCGGGCGGTCTATGCCGGCAACGCCGGCTACAACACCGCTACCTCGTCTCCGACGAACGCCTCGGTCACCGAACCGGTCCCGACGGTGACGGTCACGACGGCGGACGTGGAATTCAACTCGAGCGGGAACGCGGTTGCCGTGATCACCCCGCCTTCGGGTGAAGACCCGAGCTGTAGCTCCTGCGTGGAATTCAGGGTGGGCACCAGTTTTGCCGCCGGCACATTCGTCGGGTCCGGCAGCGTGGCCCTGGTCTTGACCGAATACCGTGCCTCAATCAATTTCGGGACCGGCTCAACGCCGATAGCCAACGCCGGTGACTACACGATGTGGGCCCGCTACAACGGGAAGTCTGGCGTGCTGAACGCGGCGACCAGCGGAACCGGCGCCAATTTCACGGTGACGCCGGACACCGTCTCGATCGTCGTGAGCGCGAACTCCTCGGTGACGGTGGACAACGCCATAACTCTGACCGCCACGCTGAACCCGAACACAGCCCCCGGCACGATCGCGTTCTTCGCGGACGGTGCCGCGATCACTGGTGCAGGCTCGCGCACGGTTACCAACGGGGTTGCCACGTTCAGCTGGACGCCAACGGCGGTAGGCACCGTGACGATTTCGGCGCAATACACGTCAACGAGCACGAACTACACGAGCCAGGCCAGTTCGACCAACGACGACGTGATAGTGAACCCGCACGCAGTGACCGTAACAGTCAGTCGCTCCCCTTCTTCGATAGCGTTAGGCGGCGGATCGGTCACTCTGACTGCCACACTCTCTCCGATAGCGGCACCAGGGACGATCAGATTCTTCGCCGACGGCGTCGATGTCTCGGGCGCGGTGACTGCCGACACATCTGACGGGGTCACCACGTATTCGTGGACGCCAACGTCGGTCGGCGATGGCACCGCCACGATCACCGCAACCTACGTCTCGAGCGACACGAAGTACTCGAGCCAGTCGAACTCGAACTCGGTCAACGTCACCATCAACGCAGCGGTAACGACGCTGACCGCCACGGGCGACCAGCCGGGTGGCGCCGGAACGCCGGTTACGCTTTCGGCTTCAATAACGTCAGGGTTCTTAACACAAAGCGATATCGATGGCGGCACGGTTACATGGGTCATAAAGACAGCCGGCGGCGCGGTAGCCGCCTGCACTCGCCCGGGCAGCGCCCCGCTGACTGCGTCTGTCGTGAACGGTACCGCCAGCCTCACCGATGTCACCTGCCCGGTGGCGAACAACTACAACGTGACCGGGAGCTACTCGGGCGCGGGGAATTACGCCGGCGATGCCGATACCACGGACGACGACCTGGACGTCACGTAGCTCTTAACCCCGCTCGCGCCCGCGCCGTAGCCCCGGTATCCTCCTGCGTACTGTTGGTGCGGGGGAGTTTTTCCGGGTGAAGTTTGGTTCGCTCCAGGTCCGCACGCCCGATGGAGTCGCGCACGATTTCCCGATCGACCTGCCGTCGCTCGTCATCGGGCGCGCCGATGGCAATGGGATTGTCATCGACGACCTTTCGATATCCCGGCGCCACGCGCGGATAATCATCGAGTCCGGTCGCCTGCTTATCGAAGACCTGGGCTCGGCCGCCGGGACGTTCGTGGGCGGCCACCGCATCGACCCCGGCACCAGCAACCTCGTTGAACTCGACCAGGACATCCGCTTCGGCGATGTCGCCGCGCAGTTCGTTCCGGCTCCGCCTGCGGCCGCCTCGGAAGCCGACGCGGGGATGAATGCCCTCGCCGATGGCACGTTCGAGGCAGTCGAAGAGGCTCCATCGCGCGCAATCAGCGTGACGCTCACCTCTCCGCCGACACCGGTGGAACCCGGGGGCGCCGTTTTCGCCACCGCCGTCATCCAGAACCGCGGCCGCGTGGTCGACCTCGTCACGCTCGGGGTCACCGGGATTCCCACGGCGTGGGTGAATTTCAGCCAGCCGACCTTGGCGCTTGTGCCCGGCGGCCGCGAAACAGTGACGATTGTCATCCAGCCGCCGCTCGCCTGGGAATCACTCGCCGGGGAGTACGACTTCGGCGTCGTCGTCACCTCGGGCGAACACGAGCGCGAAGGCATCGCCTTCGGCAAGCTGACGGTTACCGCCTTCGACGCCATGCAGCTTTCGCTTTCGCCGGTGCGGAGCAAGCGCAATTTCACCGTCATCGCCAAAAACACCGGGAATGCCCTGGCCACCTTCGGCCTGAGCGGTGTGGACGACGAAGGCCAGTACCTGTTCGAGTTCGCAACTCCCTCAGTGGAGCTGCAGCCAGGAGAGGAGAAGCGGGTCCCCCTGCGCGTGCGGCGGCGGCGGCGCCAGTTCTTCGGGCAAACGACGTACGCCCAGATTCGCATCATCGCAACGCCGACGGCGGAGGACGGCAAGGCGGTCGAAGCGCTTGGCCAGATCCTGGTGAAGCCGGCGCTGGAGCCGTGGAAGACGCCGGTGTTGCTCGCCCTGCTGATCGGGCTGCTCGCCCTGGCGTTCTGGCTCTCGTGGATCTATCGCGACCAGATTCCAACGTGGATCCCATGGTCCACCAAGGGCGAGACCGAACAGGCAGCGAACAACGCCGAGGCGGCCTACGCCGGCGTGCACATGTGCGACAAGACCCAGGAGGAGCGCGACGCGGCCCTGGCGAAGGTCACGCTCCCGCCCGCGGGAACGACGGGCAGCCCGCTGTTTGCACAGAACAACCCAACCTGGGCGAAAGTCGAGTACGCGAAGGCGGCCGACCCGGAATTCGGGCCCGATTGGTGCGGCACCACGATTGAGCAGTGCGGCTGCGCGATGACTTCGGTCGCGACCATCATGGCGATTTTCAACATCGTCACGATGCCGGACGGTTCGGAACTGACGCCGCAAACGGTGAACGCCTGGTTCAACAACGAGGCGCGGAAAACGCCGCGTGGCTGGGTGAGCGACGGGTACGTGTACGGCGATGTCATCTGGACGGCCGCGAACCAGCTTTCGGGCCAGATCGCCAAAGAACATCCCGGCAGCCCGACGGTGCGGTTCGCCGGCTTCGGCACCGGCTCCGAAGATGAGATCCTGGCGGAACTGAAGGCCAACCGCCCCGTGATCCTCGAGGTGCCGGGGCATTACATCGCGGCGATCGGTGTGAACAGCGCCGGCAAGATCCTGATCAACGACCCCTACTACGCCGATCGGCTCACCCTCGACGCTTATAAGGGCAAGGTGCTCAGTTCGGTGAAGTTCGAGCCCTCGAACGACCTGAGCGGCGTGGTGATCACCGTGCCGAAAGACCTCCGCGTCCGGGTGCTGGACAAGAACAACAACGAGCACGTGGTGGGTTCGCTCACCGCGGACGAGGGCGGTACTCCTGTGCCGTCCGGCATCGAAGGCGCGTATCTTTCCAGCCGCGACGCCTGGCGCGACCCGACCTGCGTCGAAAGCCCGCCCCCAGCCGGCGCGGGGACCACGAGCATCTTCCTGCCTGGCAAGGCGGCCGATTATCGCGTTGAGGTGCTGAATCCCGGATCGGGCGGGACCTCGGTCGCAATTCATAGCTACGACCAGGACGGGAACTCGGCGCTGACGACCCAGGATTCGACCGGCGCGATGGTACTGGCGCTCTCCGCCGACCCGACGAAGGCTGCGGTTGGCGTCGAAGTCGTCCAGGGAACGGCGCCCGGCTCCGAAACTCCGACCGTTGGCGGCACGCCAACGCTTCCGAGCGGCGGCAACACTGGCGGTGGCGGCACTGACATCCCGGCCGACACGCCGACGCCGGCGCCGACAGCAGCGCCGACAGCAACCAAGACGCCGGCGCCAACACCGACGCCTGTACCTCCAAGCGCCGTCACGGTGAAGTGCGACATCGCCTACACTCCGTCGCCCCAGATGGCGGGAGTCACCTGCACGGGCACGGTATCGGGCACCTACACGACAACGCGGTGGACGATTAACAACCTTCCGGCGCCGGTGCCGCCGGGCTCGACCGCCTTCTCCACAAGTTTCACCAAGGACACCACAGCGACAGTGGAAATGACCGCCTGCAACATTACGAACTGCGTGAGCGGGTCGGCTCCCGTGGTGGTGAAGTTCACGACGCCTACGCCTTCGCCATCCGCGACGCCGCTGCCCGGGACGCCGACACCCAGCCCGACGGTGCCGGCTGTCGGGCCGCCACCGGTGGTGGCCGTGAACTGCGACTACCAGGACATCGGGGGCCAGGCGCAGATCGATTGCGAAACGAGCTTCCTCGAGGCCTACAACACGATCGCCTGGACCACCACGGGAGGCGCGCTCCCGGCCAGCGCTGCTGGGGGCGCGAAGCACTTCACCACCTACGCTCCGCTTTCAGCGAGCATCACCGTTCAAGCGACGGTTTGCTACAACGGGTCGTGCACGAATTCGAACGTCGCCTACGTGCTGACGAGCCCTGCTCCGCAATCCGTGCAAGTTATCTCATCGCTCGACGGGAGCCTCTGCGACCAGAATTTCCTGTCGCCGGGTCCGAACCAGTTCGTCGTCTACATCCTCGGAGGGTCTTCCTCGGACCCGCCTCCAACAGGAACGGTATCCCTCAGTCTCGACGGCGTGTCCCAGGGCATCGCCACGGTCAATTCGAGTGCGAAGCAGGCAGTGTTCAGCATCAGCCTGCCGGACGCACCGGAGTGGCAGTTCTTCATGCAGTACAGCGGCGATTCCACCTGGACGAGCGCCGGCCACTCCTGTTCTGCTTCGATGATGGCGCCGTAGCCATGGTCATCGACCTCGCACAGGCTTCGCGATTGGCAGCCGAACTTCTCGGCGCCGAAGTCGCGCGGATGCGCCAGCGCGGCGTACCGGTCGGCGAAGACGACCTGCGCGGCCTCTACGTCTCCGATCAGGAAGCCGACCGCATCCTCCGGGCGGCGCCTGCTTCGAAATCGCACGACCACGAGGCATCGAGCGCGCTTATCGACGCCGTTGGCCCGCGCATGTGCCGGCTGAAGGAGATCGCAGGGCTAACGACGGAGGAATCGGCTGCCCTCGCACTGTGCCTGGTGGCAGAGACGAACCCGGAACTCGAACGCCTTGTTGCGTACGTCCAGGACGACGTTTCGAAGAAGCGCCCGCGAGTTGAGCTCCTTTTGCGGCTGTTCTGGGAGGACGCCATCGCAGGCCAGTCCGCCTTCGACGGTGATGCCAACCTTCGCGCCTTGCACCTCATCGCCCTGCACGACGAGGTCGGGCAGCCAGCCAGCCCATTGCTCGGGCGGTCTGTCGCGCTCGATGCGCGGGTCGCGCGCTTCCTGCTCGGCGGCGACGCTATCGATGAGGCCGTGTTCCCGTATATCGAGCAGATTGCGACTCCCGAGGCAACGGTCGAGGCGCCCCTCGATCCCAGTTTTTTCGATCCCCCGGTGCTGGTACTTCGTGGCGCCGACCTCGAAAAGATTCGGCGGGTCGCGGGCAGCATCGCCCGGGTGAAAGGAATCGAGCAGGTGCTCGACTTCAACCTGGGACTCGCCCGCGAGGGCACCCACCGCGAAGCGACGGAACGGGCGGCGAGAGAGGCCGCGTTTTCAAATGCCGCCTTACTTCTCCGCGGTTACGACGAGCTCGAGGCCCCGGTGCGAGAAAGCCTGGCGGCAACCCTCAGCTCAGCCCTGGCCCCGTTCGTGTTCATCGTGAGCGAGGCCGAGCCGACCTGGCACGGGCCTTCGATTACGGTTGAGCGGCCAACGGCCGATGAACGGCTGGCGGAGTGGAAGACTGCCCTCGAAGGCCTCGCGCTCGAGCCTTCCGCGGTCGAGGCACTCCCGGCGCTGGCGGCGAAGTTCGAACTGAACACCGGGGCGATCCTGGACGGCGCCCAGACCGCGAAGGGCCTCGCAACCGCGCGGTCCCCGGAGAACGCCCAGATCAGCCTGGAGGACCTCTACAGCGCCGCCAGGGCGCGCTCGGCGCCGATCCTCAGTTCGCTCGCGAGCAAGGTGACACGGCACAAGCAATGGGAGGACCTGATCCTCGAACCCGACCCGATCATGCAACTCCGAGAGCTCTGCGCGATGGTAGAGCACAAGCACAAGGTCTACGACGAGTGGGGGTTCGGCGAGAAGCTTTCCAGCGGCAAGGGGGTGGTCGCTCTCTTCGGCGGGCAATCCGGCACTGGAAAGACCATGGCGGCCGGGGTCATCGCGGGGGCGCTCGGCCTCGACCTCTACAAGATCGACCTCTCCGGCGTGGTCAGCAAATACATCGGAGAGACCGAGAAGAACCTCGGGGCGATATTCCGCGACGCGTCGCTTTCCAATGCCATTCTGTTCTTCGACGAAGCCGACGCGCTCTTCGGCAAACGCTCCGAGGTGCGCGATGCGCACGATCGCTACGCCAATATCGAGACTGCCTACCTGCTGCAGCAGATCGAGGACTACGGCGGGCCGGTCATCCTTTCGACCAACCTGAAAATGAACCTGGACGAAGCGTTCTTGCGGCGCATGCACTTCGTGATCGACTTCCCCATGCCAGAAGAGCCGTACCGCCTGAAGATCTGGCGCCAGACCATGCCGCAGGAAGTCCCGCTCGCCGACGACGTGGACTTCGCTTTCCTCGCGCGCCAGTTCCGCATCAGCGGCGGAAACATTCGCAATATCGTCCTCGCCTCGGCTTTTCTTGCCGCCCAGGACGGTGACGCGTTGGCCATGCGCCATCTGATCCAGGCGACCCGGCGCGAGTTTCAAAAGCTGGGCCGAATGGTTACAGAAGCGGATTTCGGCGAACACATGGTGCACCTGGAGTAGGCAAACTCCGGCGAAATGGTGCGCAGAACCGGGCGACCGGGGCTATGATGATGCGCGGAGGAGTAACCCATGGCCGAGTACCTGCCCGCTCAGCTCGAACACATCCGCAAATCCACCCCGACGGTGGAGGGCCAGCAGCGGAAAACACCGGCCCCGATGACGCACCCACTCCTCGGCCTCCAGGCGCGCGCTGGCAACCAGGCTATCGCGCGAATGATCCAGCGCGAATCCGAAGGCCCCGAGCTCGAAGAAGAAGAGCTCCAGATGAAGCATGACGCTGCGCTCCAGCGTTCCGAAGGCGCTGAGGCCGAAGAGGAAGAGCTCCAGATGAAGCACGACGCTTCCCTCCAGCGTTCCGAAGGGGCCGAGGCCGAAGAGGAAGAGCTCCAGATGAAGCACGACACTTCCCTTCAGCGTTCCGAGGGGGCCGAGGCCGAAGAGGAAGAGCTCCAGATGAAGCACGACACTTCCCTTCAGCGTTCCGAAGGGGCCGAAACCGAAGAGGAAGAGCTCCAGATGAAGCACGATGCTTCGCCGCAGGTTGGCCTGGAGGGCGGGGCTGTCGGCGATGTCATCGAGTCCCAGGTGAACTCGATGCGCGGGCAGGGCTCGGGTGTACCGGGTAGCATTCGCTCGCAGATGGAAGCTGCGACCGGCGCCGACCTCAGCGGCGTTCGCGTGCACCAGGGTGCGGAAGCAGACACGCTGAACCGCCAGCTTACCGCCAAGGCGTTCACGACCGGCTCCGATATCTTCCTGCGTAACGACTCGAAGCCTTCCGATAGCCAGCTGATGGCGCACGAACTCGCGCACGTGGTGCAGCAAAGTTCGGGCCGGGTGGCATCGGGCGGTGGCGGCATGACGGCCGGCGCGGCGAACGACCCGCTCGAAGCCGAGGCCGATAACCTCGCCCACGCGGTCCTTTCGGGCACGGCTCAGCGCCACGCCGAAGAATCCCCGGCGTAGCATCGATCCGTGTTCAACGATGTCGACGACACCCTGAAGCAGTTCTTCACCGCGGAGATCCCGATCGCCGGCGGTGAAATGGATGTCTCGTTCGAGCGCCCGACGCGCGAGTGGAGCGGACGGCTTTCGCGCCCGACGTTGAACCTTTTTCTCTATGACATCCGTGAGCGGACGGGCTTTCGCGATGACACGCCGGAGATGAAATACGAAGCCGGCGGCCGGTTCCGCCGCCAGCGCCCCCCGCGGCGGATCGACCTGAGCTACATGGTCACTGCCTGGGCCCGTGAAGCCGACGACGAGCACCGCATCCTCAGCCGAACACTCGCGGCGATGTTCCGCGCGGGCGAAATCGACCCGCGGTTCTTCCAGGGCGAGCTCGTCAACAGCGACTACCCATTGCTCGCCCGGATTGTCCCGTCGGACCACGTAGCCAAGCCCGCCGACATGTGGGGAGTGCTCGATAACGAGCTACGGACATCGCTCGTCTGGGTGGTTACTGCCCCGCTGGACGCGTTTACCCCCTCCGAGGGACCGCTGGTTCGCACGCGCGAGCTTCGCGTCGGCGATGCGTCCCAGGATTGGCGCGAAACCTTCGTGCAGATCGCGGGGACCGCGAGGAAGAAGGGCTCCCCGAACGAGGCGCTGCCCGGCGTGCGCGTATCGGTCGAAGGGACGGCGCTTCGGGCGGTGACAGGCCCCGACGGACGGTTCTCATTTCCCGGGATTGCACCGGGCGAACACGTGATCCGCTACGAGTCGGAAGATGGTTCCACGGGGTCGCAGGCCATCTCGGTACCGGGTGCGGATTACGACATTGAACTGTAACCGAGACGTAATCGAACAATAACCGGGCGAACCACCAGAATTGTCTCCTTACGTTTGCGCTTGGCGCTACGGCGGATGCTAAGATACCGCCGCTTCGGTTTATCGCCGTACCAAACTCAAAGGAGCCCTGATGGCCACCGCTTACCTGACGCCAGGCGTTTATGTAGAAGAAGTCGATAGAGGGACGAAGCCCATCGAAGGCGTTGGCACCGCCGTCGCGGCATTCCTTGGAATCGCCGAAAAGGGACCCATCGGCAAGGCGACAATGATCGCCAACTGGACGCAGTTCACCAATATCTTCGGTGGCTATGTCCCGGGCGCGTACCTCGCGCACGCGGTGTTTGGGTACTTCAACAATGGCGGCGGCCTCTGCTACGTCGTCCGCATCGGCGATGCGAGCGCTGAAGCAGCTCAGCCAGTCGCCGAGCTGCCGGCAAAGAGTGGTACCGCAACCATCAAGGCTCTCCCGAAGCCGGGCGTTTCGCCCGACGGCCTGAGCGTCGAAGTCAGCGGCGATGACGACAGCTTCACCATCACGGTGAAGGGTGGCGGCGCCGAAGAGAAGTTCGAAGGCCTCACCCTCGGCAAGGGCGCGAAGAACGCCTTCGATGTCGTGAACAAGCAATCCACGCTCGTTCAGCTCGAAGAACTCAAAGTCACCGGCCTCAGCCTCACGGAGCGGGCTCCCGCACCGGGCACCTACCCCCTTGCCCTTCCTTCGGCCACCACGGCGTTCGTACCGGTCACTCCTTCGGATTACCAGGGCGATGTCACCGACCGCAGCGGGCTCGGCGGCCTCGAAGCCGTCAGCGAAGTGACGATGGTGCTGGCGCCCGATGTAATGGCTGCCTACCAGGCAGGCATCCTCGACATGGACGGCGTGAAGGCCATCCAGCTCGCGATGATTGCCCACGCCGAGCGCATGGGCGACCGGGTCGCTATTCTCGATACACCGCCGGACCTCAACGCACAGGAAGCCCAGGAATGGCGGATGAACACGGCCGGCTACGATTCGAAGTACGCGGCGCTCTACTACCCGTGGGTCACCGTGGCGGACCCGACCCCCAATGCGCCGACCACGACCATCACGGTCCCGCCCTCCGGGCACATGGCCGGCGTTTGGGCGCGAAGCGATAACGAGCGCGGCGTGCACAAGGCCCCCGCGAACGAAGTCATCCGCGGCGTCATCTCGCTGCCGATCAACCTGACCAACGCAGAACAGGGTGTCCTGAACCCGAACGGCGTGAACTGCCTTCGCGTGTTCGCCGGGCGCGGCATCCGCGTCTGGGGCGCCCGGACGCTCAGCAGTGATCCTTCGTGGCGCTACCTCAACGTGCGCCGGCTCTTCAACTTCGTCGAGAAGTCCATCGAGCAGGGCACCCAGTGGGCGGTTTTCGAACCGAACGACCAGGACCTCTGGGGCAAGATGCGACGAGACATCGGCGCGTTCCTCCGGGTCGTCTGGCGTTCCGGTGCACTCTTCGGCACGACGCCCGACCAGGCGTTCTTCGTGAAGTGCGACGAAGAGAACAACCCGCAGGAAACCCGCGACCTTGGCCAGCTGTACGTGGATATCGGGATCGCTCCCGTGAAGCCCGCCGAATTCGTCATCTTCCGCATCGGCCAGTACGCGCCCGAGCAGTAGTCACCAATCTCGACTGAGGAGTTAGTCAATGGCAACACGCGCTTCCGATCCGATTATTGGGTTTTCATTCGCACTCGATGTCCAAGGTGTCCTGAGCGGGTTCTTCACGGAAATCTCCGGCCTCGGTTCCGAGACCGAGATCGTTGAACACAAGGTCACCGACCCCAAGGGCCGTGACCTGATCCAGAAGATTCCCGGACGCACCAAGTACACGGATGTCACCCTCAAGCGAGGCGTGACCAAGGACATGGAAATCTGGCAGTGGCGAAAGAAGGTTGAGGACGGCGACATCGTAGGCGCCCGCAAGAACGCAACCATCACCGTCTACGACCAGGCGCTCACTGCGGTGGCGAAGTGGAACCTCGAAAACGCCTGGCCTTCCAAAGTCTCAGGGCCGTCGCTCTCCTCGGATGGCAGCAGCGTTGGCGTCGAAGAACTTTCGGTCACGTTCGAGACGATGGTGCGCGAACAGGTGTAATCGTCCTTTTGGGGGATAATCTGACAAAGGGGGAAGGGGTTACACCCTTCCCTTTGTCTTCTCAATCATGGCTGCACTACAGACTGAGTTCGATTTCGTACTCCCCCAGGGCTATGTGGACCCCGAGGGCAATCTCCATCGCGAGGGGACCATGCGCCTCGCGACGGCATTGGACGAGATCGCACCGCTTCGGGACCCGCGAGTCCGCGAGAACCAGGCGTACCTGGTCATCATCCTGCTTTCGCGAGTGATCACCAGGCTGGGGACGCTCAAGACGATCTCTCCGTACGAGATCGAACACCTCTTCAGCGGCGACCTTGCCTATCTCCAACGGCTCTACCGGCAGGTGAACGAGCAGGGTTCGGCAATCGTTCCCGTCACCTGCCCCGAGTGCTCAACACCAATCGACGTGGACATTTCCCGCCTGGGGGGATCGTAGGCTACCCCCTCGAACAACTGCACGAGGAGGTAGCCTACCTTGCCTACTACCTCCACTGGCAGCCAGACTCAATTCTTTCGATGGAACACGCGGATCGACGGTTGTGGGTGGCCGAAGTAGCCGATATTCATCGTAGGGCCGAGACACAGGTCAGCGAGGTTTAGCCATGCCAAGGGCAACCAACAATCCGGCAATTGGCTACCGCTTTTCCGTAGAGATTGACGGGATCACCGAAGGCCGTTTCACCGAATGTTCGGGGCTCGAAGCGAAAATCGACGTCGAAGAATACAAGGAGGGCGGCGTCAACGACTTCGTTCATCGCCTGCCGGGCCGTCGAAGCTTCGGAACGATAACCTTGAAGCGTGGGCTCTACGCCTCGGCACAACTCTGGGATTGGCTGAACCGGACTGCCACGGTCGATGCGAAGAACGACCAGATCAAGAACTTCTCGATCGTCCTCTATGACCTGGAGGGCAACGAGTACATGCGCTGGAATCTCATCGGCGCATTTCCCGTGAAGTGGAATGCGGCCGGGTTCCAGACATCCGATTCGTCGGTATCACTCGAAACGCTCGAGTTGACCTACCAGGAATTCACGATGGCGGCGAGTTAGACCATGGCAGATCCGGACGCCGCGAGCGAAAGCATTGAGCCCGCCGAGGAATCACTGAGCGCCACGCTCAGCAGGCGCCTCCATGCCTACGGCAAAACGATCAGCGGCGGCGAAGCCACCATCGCCGAAGCCGCGGGGCCGCGCATGGCAACGGCGCGCAGTTCGGGCATCATCGGCCGGGCGGTTGCATTCGCCGATGGACTGCAAAGCCTGCTTTCGTTTCGGGAGAATCAACAAGGCGGTACCGTTCAGCGGACCCCGGCCGCTCCGGTAGCTTCGGACGCCACCGAACCGGCGCCTTCGCTGGTCGAATCCGAGACCGAACCCGCTGGTCAATCCGATGCGTTGCCTGCATTCGGGACGCCGGAGTTCTTCGCGCTGATTGGCGAACGCATGAACCGCGTCCAGGAAGCGAGCGTGCCGGCAGGCCCTTCGATGAGCGACATCCTCTCGGCGCAAAGCTCCGGTGGCGTCCTGCCGGGTTCGCCTGCGCCGCGGACGCCTTCGCCACCAGCAACCGACTCACCGCCCATTCGCCGCCGGTCATCCGTCCAGGAGATCGGAGCGACGTCATTCTCTCCGCCAACGGTGCCGCGTGACACTAAACCAGCGAACGATGCCACTCCAACGGTCGAGGACACGCACCAGGTCGAAGAGCCGATACCTCCTCCGCAGGCGGGCCCCAGCGCCGGCGCCAGGCCGCAACCACGGACGGCCCCACCGATCGTGCAACGCCGGCCGGGCCGCAGGGCACGAAACGAGCCACCACGGGTGTCCGAGCAAGCGGAACCGCCGGAAGCGACGGTTGCCACAAATGAGCCCGGTCGAACGCGGAGCGAACCGGTAAGCGCCAGCGAGCCGGCGGACCGCCCGAACGTTGTGCGAAGGCTTGTCGCGCCGACCCCGGCAGCCACGACGCAACCGACCGGACGTCCGCAAGCTCGCCGCGTAATCGCGGTCGACGTGCCTCGTCGGGAAGAACCAGCGCCCTTGGCTTTCGCCCCGGCCGCTGTGCCACCCGCGCCCGTGCCAGAGGAACACGCCGGGCAGGCCACGCCCCCTGCGATTGAGACGGCGAGTGTCATCGCGGCCACCGAATCGCGGGAGGAGCCGGGCTCGGAACGCCGCCCTTTCACTAGCCCTGGCCAAACGACCTCGCTCGGGCCTGACGGATCCTCGGAAAGCAGCACGCCCGGTCCCGTGCGGCAGACGACTCCGCCGTTGCAGCGGGACGCGATCGATGAACTCCGGCCGGCGGAAGCGGCGACGACAAACACAGCTCCGGCTCCGACGGAGAATGCCACCGCCGGCACGGCCGAGACCCCGACTGCGAGTTCGTCAGCCCCAGTCGAACCCGCCGCCGTTCAGCGCCGGGCTGCCACAATTGAACCGCCTGCCATGCCGGCCAGCTCAGAAACTCCGGCAGTTCCTGCGGCCTCACGGGCGCGCGAGGAGGCACCGCGAGGCACCGACACAACCTCGCCGGTGGTGCCACCGGCCATGCAGCCTGCCCCCGCAAGCGACGCACCTGCGCCTGCAGCGCCCGTACCTGAAGTACCAGTTCCACCCGCCGCCCGAACTTCGGCTGATCGATCGAGCCAGGCGGCCGCGCCCGAGACGTCCGTGGCAAGACCAACCGACGCACCAGCCGCAGGCCCGCCGGCTTCCGTCCTACGTGCGGCGGTCTCGCCGGACGCCGAACCCGCATTCACCCGACCCGCGCAACCCGGCGAGGTCCGGAGGAGCGCAAGCGCCGAACCCCCTGAGGCAGGCGCTTCCCCGGCAGGGATGATTCTTGCCGATGGCAACGTCAACGCCGCCCAGCGAACGCCCGCCGGCGCTGGCGAGACCGACGAGGGAACGGCGCTGCCAGGAACGTCTGCGGTGCCCGGCCCCGCGAGCGAGTCGCCCGAAACGGCTGGCGTGCCCGTCCAGCGTGCCGTAGAGCAGCCGAACCAGGCGCAGTCGAGTCCCCGCTCCGGTCCAGCCGCTCCATCGTCGTCAGGCGAGGCTCGTAGAGCAGAGCAGCCCGTGGCTCGTCCAACAGCCGAGGCGACCCCGGCGCCCGTCCAGCGCCGCCCAGACGTGGTCCCGGAACCTCGCAGCCAGCCCGCCGCCAGCACTGAAGGGACCTCGCCGGGTCAACCACTTCGGGCCTCGCACCGCGAAGGGCCCGCCGATACGGTCGATGACGGGCAAGCCCCGCTTGCATCCCGGGTCGCTGCGCAAGAATCGTCCGTTGATGCGACGCCTCTCGATGTCGGCGCGCAGGGGGCCGCTCCACCGGTGCAGCGGCGCGCGATTGAGGCCGAACCGGCGCCTTCCCCGCGGTTCGATGCCCCGCCCGAAGCGGCAAGCGAACCAGCGCGGCCGGAGAGCACTGGAACCGGAGCACCGGCCCAGCGGAGCGCCGAATCCGCCGCTCCTCCTTCGGCACCTTCCAGATCCGTGGCCCGCCCGGTCTCACCGGCTTCTCCGACGGCGAGCGGCCGCACGCCCGCGGAAACTACTGAGATAACCCCGCCCAATCTCGAGGGCGCCGCGAATGCGGTTGTCGGTGGCACCGAGGCAACCGCCGGAAATCGCACAGAGCCCGTCGCAACCCCACCGCCGGCCGCTGCCGTGAGCGATGCTCGTGCTGCTGAGGTCCGGCGCGAAGTCAGCGTTGAACCACCTGCGCCCGCGAGGACCGAGACGGGTGCCCCCGAACCCCCGGCGACACCAGGGCAATCAGCCCCGAGCCCCACGGCGGCCACGGAGGTTTCGAGTCCCGCGGTTGGCCCGTCCGGGGCCGCAGGATCCCTCCAACGCGCGGTGCCCCAGGCTGAGCCGGTGTCTGACGTCGCGAACGAGAGCGTCGCGCCGGAACCCCCGGCCGCGCCACCCGTCGATAGTTATGTCTCGGCGCCGGGCGAGAACCTGGTCCGCCGAACGGCGAGCGCAGCGCCCCCTGCTCCGAGGGAAGATGCCAGCCCCGCCGCGATGCCGCTCGCAGAGGGCACACCGGACGCGGCGGAGCCCAGAACGACCGCCCCGGAAGTGGGCAGGCCCGTAGAAGCAAGCGTCGAGGAAACCCAGGTCGGCTCAGTGGCGGGACAGCCAGCGCCCCATCCGGCAACTCCCGCATCGGCAGCGCACCCCGCCGCTGCATCAGCTCCAGGAGAAGCGAACCCTCAAACTGGCCCGACATCAACGAACATTCCCGCCGGAAGCGGCTCCGGAGCCCGGCCCGCTGTGCCCCCAGCAGCAGCTTCGGCCGCACCCGCCGCAAGGGGTACCGCTCACGTTCAGCGGACGGTCGCAGTGCCGGAAGCGGCCCCGCGAGTGTTCGAACCGACGGCAGCCTCCGCAATCCCGAGCGAACCGCCAGCAGCGGCCACCGGGGCATCAGCGGGTGACCAGGCAAGCCAGCCCGGCGAGATTCGCCGTTCGGCCGCGGTGGAAACCTCGGAGGCCACCGAGCCCAGCGCGCAACGGTTGGCCCCGACCCTGCCGAATTCGACTCCGACCGGGACCGGCCCCGTTGCTGCGAGCACTTCGCCGTCGGCGGCACCTGCCCAACGAGCTCCAGCGGCGACTGCATCGCAACCCGCTCAGCGGCTGGCAGCTTCAGGCGCCCCCGCCATCCAGCGCGTCACCGCGGCCGCGATGCCGCCGCCACCCCTGCCCGCGCCGATCGCGGTCCACGCAGTTCCCGCCGCGATCCAACGGACCTCGGACACCCCGGAAGCTACCGGGCAAATCACGGGCGTGCAGGAGGACTCGTCGGTCGAGACGACGGACTATCGAATAATGGCAGAAAAAGTGTGGCCCTATTTCCAGCGCAAGATCCGGGCCGAACGCGAACGCGAACGGGGCCTCGGATGATCACTTGCACGTGCCGATTCTGGTATAAGGTGAGTTCCCATGGCGCTCGTTAAGGCCGTAATTCGAAACCTCGACACCGAAAAGCGGATAACGTGCATGTTCAACCCGACGGACTACACGTTCGCGAAATCCGTGAACTGGTCGCAGTCTTCGGACAAGGGCGCCAATGTGCCAACGCTGGAGTTCGCGGGCGGCGAAGCCGCGGTCCTCACGTTGAAGCTGTTCTTCGATACAACCGCCACTGGCGAAGACGTCCGGACGAAGTACACGAACGACCTCTGGGACCTCGCAATGGTGAACCAGGACAAGATCGACCCTGTGACCCAGCGCGGCAAGCCGCCTTCCTGCACGTTCGAATGGGGCAACGCGTGGTCCTTCGAGGCCGTCGTCACTTCGATCAATACCTCTTTCACCATGTTCCTGGGCGACGGCACACCGGTGCGAGCGACCGTCGACCTGAGCCTGAAGCAAGCCAAGGATCCGGGGCGGTTTCCCGCACAGAACCCCACCTCGGGCGGAATCGCCGGTCATCGGCGCCACATCGTCGAGCAGAGCGAGACGCTCGATGCGATAGCGGCTCGCGAATATGGCCAGGCCTCCCACTGGCGCCACATCGCCGAGGCAAACGGCATCGATGATCCGATGCGGGTTCGCGCCGGGACAGTCCTCGCGCTGCCGCCGCTTTCATCGGGTGAAAGCGAATGACCCAGGCCCAGACACGGATCCAGCAGGTTCATATCAAGATCGACGGCACAGACCTGGCCGACCCGGCTCTCAATCAGCTCATCGAGGTAGAGGTCGATTCGGGCTTCAACATGCCCGCCACGGCGGTGCTTCGTTTCCACGATGACCAGTTGGAACTGCTCGGGGCCCAGACGTTTGCTGTTGGGAAGCAAGTCGAAATTTCTTTCCCGAAACCCGACAGCAGTTTTGTTTCTGTCTTCAAAGGCTTAATTACAACGCTTGAGCCGGAATTTGGTGAAGATCTTCGCTCCATCTTCGTGGTCCGCTGTCACGACAAATTGCTCAAACTCCACCGAAACCGGATGTCCCAGGTGTTTCTGAATGCGACCGACTCGGATGCTGTGAACACGGTCGCAGGCAGCGCCGGATTGAGTTGCACCATCGATTCGACCAGCATCGTGCACGAACACCTCATGCGACAGGATCAGTCCGACTTTGAGTTCATCACTGCCATTGCCCGGCGTACGGGCTTCCTGTTCAGGATGAAAGGAGATTCGTTCCTCTTCAAAGCCCCAGGGAGCTTTAGTGAGGGAGAAGTCGAACTGAAATGGGGTTCGACCCTGCGAGAATTTCGTCCCCGGTTCAGCGTGGGCGGGTCGATCAACAAGGTGAAGGTCAGCGGCTGGGATCCAAAGAAGAAGGAGGCGGTTGCGGGCCAGGCCACCTCCATCACGACCGCGGCCCTCGCGGCGGTTGGGTTCGGAAATGCGCCCGCCAAGTCACAGACCGTGTGGAGCCAGGAAGGCGAGGCGCATACGGCCGATGGCGCGTCACAACAGTCCCTCGCAGACGGCATCGCCCAGGCCGCGCTCGACAGGATAGCCAGCACCGGATTGACCGCCGAAGGGACAGCCTTCGGAAACGCGGGCCTGATGCCGGGCGGCAAGGTCAAGACCTCGAACCTCACGACGACGCTTAACGGCACGTATTTTCTCACGCGCGTTCGCCATCGATATTCCATGGATGGCTACTACACCGAGTTCTGGTGCGGCGACTTCGGCAGCGGCACATTCGCGAGCCTCATCACCGACGAGCCGCATGCGACGACATCCTTTACGAATCAACCCCGGGGCCTGATCCGGGGGATCGTCACGAACAACGACGATCCGGAAAACATGGCCCGGGTGAAGGTGAAGTTTCCCACTGTCGACGACCAGCTCGAATCCTCGTGGGCGCCCGTTATTTCCGCCGGGGCGGGCAAAGAACGCGGGTTCATGGTGCTGCCGGAAGTCAACGATGAGGTGATAGTTGGCTTCGTGGGCGGCGATGTGAACTACCCGCTCGTGCTTGGGGGCCTCTGGAACGGCGTAGACGGGCCGCCGGAGACAGCAGTTGACGGAGGGAAGGTCGAATTCCGAGAGCTCAAGACGCGGGAGGGCCACATCCTCCGCTTCACCGACAAATCGGGCCAGGAAAAGATCGAGATCATCGATAAGACCGCCGGCAACTCGCTCACCATCGACACGGCAAACAAGACGGTCACAATCCTTGCCGACCAGCACATCATCCTCGAGGCCAAGGGCGACATTAAACTCAAGGCCACGAATATCAAGCTCGAGGGCAGCGCCAACATCGATATCAAGGGGTCGATATTCAAGGCCGAGGCAAGCGGCAACGCCACGCTCAAGGGCGCACTCGCCGAGCTCTCGGCATCCGGAATTACCAAGGTCTCAGGAAGCATGGTAAACATTAACTAGCGATGGCCGACAACATGCTGATCGGACGCGGTTGGGGATTCCCGGTAGGTGTTGACAGCACCGGTGGGATCGCGCTTTCGAGCGGACACCGGGAGATCGAGGAAGCCATCGCGGTCATCATCGGCACCAGCCCCGGCGAGCGCGCGATGCGCCCCACCTTCGGCTGCCGGATCCATGAGCTGGTGTTCGCACCGAACAATTCCGAGACGTTCGGCCTCGCGCGGCGTTATGTCCAGGAGGCACTTGGAATGTGGGAGCCGCGCATCGAAGTCCGGTCGATCGACGTCACCGCGGACGCAGCGGAAGCAGATCGCGGCCGGTTGAACATCGAAGTCACCTACGTTGTCCGGTCCACCAAAGACGCTCGCTCGCTCGTCTTCCCCTTCTATCTCATCGAGAACGAATAACTCAACGAATCGTCGTAAGGGACGAAGTGCCCCGGCAGGCACGATGCGTCTACAATGGCGCACTCAGGAGCCTGCCCATGCCGCTGCCCGATCCGCAGCTCGACGACCGTCGCTTTCAGGACATTGTGAACGAGGCCAAGGGCCTGATTCCTCGCTACTGCCCGGAGTGGACCGACCACAACGTGTCGGACCCCGGTGTCACGTTGATCGAGCTGTTCGCCTGGATGACCGACATGATCCTCTACCGGATGAACCGCGTGCCGGAGAAGAACTACCTGCGGTTCATGGACCTCATCGGCATGCGGCTGAAGGACGCCGTCCCGGCGCGGACTCCGGTCACGCTCATGCTCTCGGCGCCACAGCCCGGGCCAGTCGCGATTCCCCGCGGCACGGGCGTGGCAACGGTGCGGACGAGCGAGGACGAAGCGATTTCGTTCACGACCGACCACGAGCTCACGATCGTTCCGCCGACCATGCGCCAGGTGCTGTTCTCCTCGGACGATGTGAACTTCCAGGACTACACGAGCCGGACGACCCTCGATGGAGAGTTCTTCGATGCGTTCCAATCGCCGCCGCTCCCGGGCGACACGTTGCACTTCGGATTCACCGAGAATCTGAGCAATCACGTCCTTAGCCTCGAAGTCGATTCCAACATCGAAGGCATCGGCGTTGACCCGAAGGACCCTCCGCTCGCCTGGGAGGCATGGTGCGGCGATACGCGTGGCTGGGTGCGTTGCGGTGTCGAGCGAGACGAGACCGGCGGCCTGAACACGGATGGCGCGATCGTCATCGACTTACCCGCGGGGATGGAAGCGCGGGTCCTTTCACGGCTGCAGCTTCACTGGCTGCGCCTTCGTGTTATCCAGCCGCGGCCCCGACAGCCGACCTACTCGGCATCGCCGCGGATCAATACTATCGTGCCGACGTCCGTCGGCGGGACGATCCCCGCCACGCAGTCGACCATCGTCTCCAACGAGCTCCTCGGCCAGACGAGCGGCGTTCCGGGCGAGATGATCCCGTTTATCCACTCGCCACTCCTGCCCCGCGACGAGGGCGAGTACCTGGAGGTTTTCGAACCCGAGGGCCAATGGGAAGCCTGGACGGAAGTGAAAGACTTCCGCGATTCGCTGCCCGACGACAAGCACTACGTGATCGACGGGGTTACCGGGCACCTTTCGTTCGGGCCGGTGATCCGCGAGCCCGATGGGCTTGAGCACGCCTACGGCAAGACTCCGGCGCGGGGATCTGCGATGCGGTTCACGCGCTACCGCTACGGCGGGGGAATTGTCGGCAATGTTGGCGCGAACACCATCACCATCCTGAAGTCGAGCATCCCGTACATTTCGACCGTCACGAACCGGCGGCCGGCAGCAGGCGGGCTGGACCCCGAGACGCTGGACGCCGCGCGTTTCCGGGCGCCGCGGGCCATCCAGACACGAGACCGGGCCATCACGGCCGGCGACTTCGAATTCCTTGCGAAAGAGGCATCCCGGCGCGTGGCGCGAGCCCGCTGCATCCAGGTCCACGCCGATGGCGCGGGCAGCTCGGTGCCGCCAGGCACAGTCGAGCTCCTCATCGTCCCCCTGGTCCCGCCCGACCACGCCCGCACGATCGAATCGCTCCAGCCATCGCCGGACCTGCTGGAAGAGGTCCGAGAGTTCCTCGATGAGCGGCGACTGCTGGGCACTCAGCTGGTCGTCGACGGTCCCGCGTATGTTGGCGTGAGCATCGAAGCAACGATCCTGGTCCAGCGGCACCGCAACGGCGATGAGGTGCGGGCGGCGGTGGCAGCGAAGATCCGCGAATACCTCGATCCGCTGTTCGGCGGGCCCGATGGGGAGGGCTGGCCCTTCGGCCGAGACCTCTACCTCTCGGAGATGCAATCCGTGGTGCAGGCGGTGCCCGGCGTGGAGTATGCGCAGGACGTGACGCTCTACCAGGTCGATATCCAGACCGGACAGTCACGCGCCGCCGGACAGAAGATCACGGTTGCGGACGACGTCCTCCTCCTGAGCTACGAGCACGTGGTGACGGTTTCGGCGCGATGACGACCCCCACCGCTGTCGCGACCCAGGGCCCTCCAGGTGGGGGCAGCCAGAACGGCGTCGCCATGTACGGACGGGGTCCGTTCGGGCCCGCACCGATCGGCGTTCCCGAAGCGCGCAGTTCGTACCTGGGCCACCTGCCCGGCATTTACCAGGAAAGCGACTTTCTCGGCCGGTTCTTGCTCATCTTCGAACACATCCTTTCGCCCATCGACCAGACAGTTGGGGCGCTGGCCGAATACTTCGACGCTTCGCTCACGCCCACCGAGTTTTTGCCGTGGCTCGGTTCATGGATCGGGCTGGTTGTCGATGTCCGCGTACCGGAAGAGAACCGGCGCGAGATGGTGCGCGCCGCGCCCGAATTGTTTCGCTGGCGCGGGACAAAGCGCGGACTGCGCGAATTCCTCCGCCTGAGCACGGGCATCGAGCCCGAGATCATCGAACCGACGCTGAGCGAAATTGCTTCGAACCCAAACCGCGCGTACCGGTTCACCGTGCGCGTCCCCGTCCCGGCGGGACAGACGCCGCCCGCCCGCGCCTACCTCGAAACCATCATCGAAGCCGAGAAGCCGGCATTCGCCGGCTATAACCTCGAAATCGTCAACGCCTGAGTCCGATCAGGGCGAAGGAAGGATGAAGGGCGTGGTGCCCGCGGCGTCCTTCTCGGCGGCCCAGCCGAGCAGTCCGGCGGAACTCTGAACCTGCCACCAGACGAAGCCGCCGTCGTTGACGGGCCCGTCCTTGATCGCCACTTTTTCGCCGGTGCAGAGCCGGCCGAGGATTTCGGATCCGTCGCGACTCGCCTTGGAGCGCACGGCCAGGCAGTTGTCATTGGCCGGCGGGTTCGGGTCCGAGTTCGCGATGACCCCGTTGCCGCCCTTGTACAGCCCGGTGGGTGTCGGCGTCGCGGGCACCGTCGTCGCGACGGCCGAGACGGCAGCCGTTGGAGTCGGGGTGTCATCGGCCTTCTTGCTGCCGCCTCCACCCAGGCTCAGGATCGCCACGGCGATGCCGCCGAGGACGAGAATCGCGAGGAGGCCGATCAGGGGCCACTTGTACGGCTCGAACGGCGGTTTGATCTGCAGCTGGCCATCGGCAGTGACGGGAGTAGTGCTGGCGCCCTGGCGCGCTTCAACGCGGAACGGCCGATAGAGCGTAGGCCCGAACTTCTTGGTCGCCTTCGGCGTAACCGCGAGGCCAACGGTCTTCTGTTCCCCCGGCGCGAGTTCGAGACTGTCGGCATCGAACTGGTAGCCGAATTCACGGGCCTCATCCGTCGCGGAAAGCGCCACCTGGAGAGTGACGTTGCCGCTATTGGTGGCCGAGACCTTGAAGTCGCGGCTGGAGCGTTGCGGATCGAGCGTGATCCGGAAGCCTTCGAAGGCCCGGACGGTCAGCTTGCCGAGGGAACGGACCTCTCGCCCGTGGACCTTCGAGGTGACGGCGACCGAAAACGGGTATTCGCCGGCAGCCGCTGTTGAGTCCTTCGGCGGCTGGATCACGACCGTGATCTCGTCGCGAGCTCCGGGGACGAGCGAGAGCGTCGGACGGCTGACTTTCGCCCAACCTTCGGGGAGGTCGACGATGGCGATAGTCAGTTCATCGGTGACGGTCCCGCGGTTCTGCACATTGACGGTGGCGGTCGTCGGTGAACCGGCTGCGACCGGCTGGCTCGGCGAAGTCAGTGCCACGCCGATCGTCTGTTCGGTTTCCTTCCCATCGGAAGGAGCGGCGTTGGGGTCCGATGGAGCAAGCGCTTCCGAGAATACGAAACGGGCTTCGACATCACCGAAGCGAATCGTCTGGCCACTCTCGACGACCACCGGTTCGTTTCCGGGGACGCGCTGCGAGCCGACGAAGGTGCCCGTTCCCGAACCAAGATCCTGGATCATGACCTTGCCGGTTTCGATGACCATCTGGGCGTGGCGCCGAGAGACCGAGACGTGGTCGATGACAACCTGGTTGCCATCGGCGCGCCCGATAACCACCGTGGCTGCTGTGATCGGGTACTCGCGAATCTGCCCATCGGGTGTTGCAACCCGAAGCGTTCCAAAATCCATGCAAATCTCTTTCGGGCGCGCGGCTAGGGAGCGACGCTGCGCAGCCAAGCATACAAATGCGATGTTTCAGAGACTAGCTAGGGAGAACTCCGACACTCAGGGAAGCGCGAGCATGCGTTCGAGCGCGACAAGCGACCACTTTCGCGTCTCGGGATCGACCTTCACCTCGTTGACCACGCGGCCCTGGATGAGCGATTCGAGCACCCATGCGATGTACGCCGGGTGGATCCGGTACATGGTGCTGCAGGGGCAGACAACCGGGTCGAGGCAGAACACGGTCTTGTCCGGGTGCTCTTGCGCGAGCCGATTGACGAGATTGATCTCAGTGCCGACAGCCCACACGGTACCGGCCGGTGATTCGGCGATGGCCTTGACGATCTTCTCGGTCGAACCGTTCTCGTCGGCGGCCTGGACTGTCTCCCAGCGGCATTCCGGGTGGACGATGACGCGGACACCGGGATGCTCGCGGCGGGCCTTCTCGATCTGGTCGACGGTGAAGCGCTGGTGGGTACTGCAATGTCCCTGCCAGAGGATGATTTTCGCCTTTCTCAGCTGCTCGGCAGTGGTCCCGCCGTGTGGCATCCGCCAGTTCCAGAGCACCATCTCATCGAGCGGGATACCCATGGCATAACCCGTGTTGCGGCCGAGGTGCTGGTCCGGGAAGAAGAGCACCTTTTCGCCGCGTTCGAAGGCATAGGCGAGCGCCTTCTCGGCGTTGCTCGAGGTGCAAACGAGCCCTTCGCGCTCGCCGACGAACGCCTTCAGGCTGGCAGCACTGTTCATATAGGTAACAGGAATCACGCTCGCATCGGCGCCGAGCATTTCGTGGATCTCGTCCCATGCCTGGTAGACGTCGTCGGGATCGGCCATATCGGCCATGGAGCAGCCGGCCGCCATGTTCGGGAGAATGACACGGACGTCCTCACTGGTGAGGATGTCTGCCGATTCGGCCATGAAGTGGACGCCGCAGAAGAGGACGAATTCCAGGTCCTTCTGTTCGGCGGCGTGGCGCGCGAGCTTGAAGCTATCGCCTGTAAAGTCGGCGTACTTGATGACTTCGTCGCGCTGGTAGTGATGGCCGAGAATGGTCATCCGCGTGCCAAGCTTTGCCCGGGCGGAGGCGATACGGCGGTCGAGCTCTTCGGGAGACATCGCGAGGTATTCCCGCGGGATGTCTTGCTGCCAGCTGACGAAGGCTGGCTCCTCCACCAGCGGCACCGGCACGAGCGCGTCGGTGGGGCAGGTATCCGGATCGGTATACATCACCAGCCGCTCGGCGTAGTTCGGAGCTTTGGGAGTGAGTATTGCCATCTGGACCTCCACTTAGTGTCACTTGGACACTAAGTCTGCGTCCAGAATGCCACGTGGGGGAGTTCGTGTCAATCGGACACGAAGTGAAGAAGCTCGCATGCCCGCCCACCGACGCCGGCCGGCGTGAACCATAAGGGAGGAATCCACGCATGCAAGGGTTGTCCCCCATCGAGCCCAGGGAGAATCCGGGCGAACCTCAAAGGGAGCGGAATTCCGCGGGGAAGTACTTTCGCATGTCATTTTGGAACGACCGATCGATGGTCACGAAATTCGTTGTTGTTTCTGTCGGTTCGCTCGCGCTTATGTCGCTTGCCATCGTCATTGGGGTCGGCTTTGTGATCTCGAATGAGGCCGAAGGAAACACGAACAGTGTCCTCACTGGCGAAGGCGAAATCGCCATCGAAGATGCCCTGGCCTACATCGCCGGGGAAGAAGCGCGCGCCGGAACACTCGCTCTTGGAACCCAGTTCCGGGACCTCGCCGCCGCGAGCAGCGCACAAAACCCGAGCGAAGCCGAAATCAAGGCCATCGACGACGAATGGATCGCGTGGCGGAAGGGCGGTCCCGGCGGGACAGCCGAGACGCTCTACAAGCGCAACACGGAAACTCCGGCCGCGAAGACGATCAGCGATTTCATTGCCCGGTATCCGCAGCATGTCGAGATGTTCGTCACCGACAAGTGGGGACGGAATATCGCCCAGACCGATACGACTTCGGACTTTTACCAGGCCGATGAGGGCTGGTGGACCGCCGCCTACGCCGGTGGCAAGGGCGCCGTGGCCGTTCAGCCCGCCGAATACGACGAAAGCAGCGGCAAGTGGGGCATGAACGTTGCCTCACCCATTTACAAGGGCGACGAAGTCACCGGCATCGTGCGGACGACCATCGACGTGACCTCGGTCTTCGACAAGCTGAAAGCCGTGCACTTCGGCGAGACCGGGAATGTCGTGCTGCTGGATACCGCCGGCAACGTGCTCTACCACCCGGATGAAGAACTGTTCGGCAAGCCCATCAGCGATGCGGTCACCGCCGCTGCCGCGGCAGGTACCACCACGAAATTGAACTTCACCGATCCCGACGGTTCGGAGTGGAAGGCGGTTCTTACCCCGGCCACCGGTGAAATCGGCGATCAGCTGGGCTGGGTGCTCGTCTCCCGCATGACTCCCGACGAGGCGAACGCCTCCCGCAACAGCGCCCTTTTCCGCACGATCATGATCGTCATCGTGGCGGCGCTCGTCGTCGCCTGCCTTTCGGCAGCGGTGGCATGGTCGGTCGGTAAGCGGTCCAGGCGCCTTGCCGTCGCCGCGCAGACGCTGGCGACGGGCAACCTTGCCGCCGCCGATGCGAGTGACGTTTCGAAGGACGAGATCGGCGCCGTCGCTTCGTCGTTCCGCGACATGCAGGCCTATTTCGCGGAAATGGTTTCGGCAACCGAAGCGCTCGCCAACGGAGACCTCTCGGCGAAGGTCCAGCCCCGCGGCGCCGATGACCAGCTCGGCAACGCCCTCAACTCGCTGTTCGAACATGTGGAGCAGGTGGTCTCGGGTGTGAAGGCGCACGGCGCGGCCATCCTCGCTTCGGCCGACCAGCTCCAGGAGTCGTCCTCGCAGTTGGCCCAGGCGACCGGCCAGATTTCGCTCGCCATGGAAGATGTCACGCGTTCGGCCGTCTCGCTGAGCGGCCTCTCCCAGGAATCGGCGCACGAAGTGACCCAGCTCGCCGACGTCTCGAACGGCGTTTCGACTGCGGCGCAGGACAGCCTCCGTTCCGTCGGAGAGTCCAAGTCCGAGGCTACCGCCATGGGCGAACGAATCAATTCGGTGGCGGCCGCCTCGAGTGAAGTCGCATCCGCGGCCGACGAATCCCGGCGAGCGGCCCAGCAAGGCCAGCAGGCCGTTGGCCAGGCAGTCGCCTCGATGGAGGCAATTGCCGTCGCGGTCCAGCGGGCCTCGAAGACCGTCGACCAACTCGGCGAATACGGCCAGCAAATCGGCAACATCGTCCAGGCTATCGACGAGATTGCAGCTCAGACGAACCTCCTCGCGCTCAATGCGGCGATCGAAGCGGCCCGCGCCGGCGAACAGGGACGCGGCTTCGCGGTGGTCGCCGAGAACGTGCGCTCGCTGGCCGAACGATCGAGCCAGTCGACGCGGGAAATCGCGGAGCTCATCGCGGCCGTCCAATCCGGAACCGAAGAGGCTGTGCGGGCGATGGCCGCCGGTGTTGAGGACGTCCAGGCCGGCCAGGCCATCACCACCGAAGCGGGCGAAGCGCTCGAGGCCATCATCGCTTCCGTGGAACAGTCCGCCGCCCGCATGCAGGCGATCGCCGTCGACGTCCAGGACCTTGCATCGGGGGCGTTGCGCATCGTCGAAGCATCGGAGCAGGTCGCGGTTCGAACGAACGAGACCGTCGAAGGGGCCGCGCGACTCAACAGCGGCACCTCGACCGTGAGCGACGCGATCATGCAGGTCTCCGCGACCAGCGAGCAGACATCGGCTTCCGCGGAAGAGGTCTCGGCCTCGACGCAGGAGTTGACCGCCCAATCCGGCGACCTCGCGAATACGGCAACACGCATGCGCCGACTCGCCCATGAGTTGAACGCATCGGTTTCGCATTTCCGGGGTGGTAGTTCAGCAGTGAGCTGAATCGTCCGCGTGCCCAATAAACAAGGGGGCCCCTGAGAACGGGGCCCCTTTTGTCGTGCCAGGGTTTTTGACGCTAGCGCTTCTTCGTCGCGCGGCGTCCCCAGTTGTGGCTCATCATCCAGCGCGAGGTGATCCGCGAGAAACCGAAGCCGAGGAGGATCGCCCAGACGGTGAATACAATCAGGCTGACCGTGTTGTTGGAGGTCGCTCCGGCGACGAGCCCCATGTAGAGGCCGATAAAGCCTCCGAGCGAGAATGCGAAGTAGACGGGGAAGGTCCGCCACTCCCATTTCGGCATTGGGATGGCCTGTTGGGAGGCGGCTGCCGGTGATGTGCCCGGGGAAACGGCCGGGTGCGCGGTAGCCGGCTTCTTTCGGCGGCTGCGGGTGCTCACGAAGGGATCCCAAAACGCAGGCGAAAGGCCATATCGCAGCGAAGGCAGAGGGGGACAACGTCCCGGCCGAGCAAGTTTCTGAATCCGATCACATGAACCCCACAAGCCCGGCCCACTTCGTTAATTCGTGAATCGGGGAAATGAAACAGTCCGGCGCAGTCCGCACAGATGAGCGCGCTGTGTGCGCCGATCTCCTCTTTGCACTCAACACAGGTCGAGAGCATCGGCCAGATTGTCGAATGATGCTCGCCGAATGTCGATCAATGGGTGGCGCCAAAGGCGAGCACGTCGGCGCGGACGAACAACAGCACCCCGGAACCGGTCTTGCGATGCTTCACATGGCCCAGTTCGGCATAGCGGCTGAGCTCGGCCTCGCTCAGACCGGCCACGGAGGCCGCTTCGGCGAGGTCGAGGACATCGTCGAGGCCTGAGGCTTCCTGTTCTTCCGGAGGATTCAGACAGGTGTTGCAGGCGAATTCGAGGCCGAGATGTTCTTCGTTTATCCAGACCTGGCCGCAATCGTCGCCGGGCAAGTCGGCTCGCGAGTTGAGGTGGTAGAGGCTCCCGCAGACCCCGCAGTGGGCGACCATGTAGGGCTCGACGATCAGCGAGCACACTACGCAGAGTTCAGAATCGATTGAGGACGTCATCTGGGGAACCTTTCCGAAGCGTACAAGAACCTTGACTCGCGGGGAACGCGATCCCTATGATCATAGCGCTTTAGCAATTCCAACGGCGGCTCCCCGGCGGCCGCCAGTCCTTCCATGAAGGACGGGAGGGTGCGTGGCTCTGGCCACTACTGCGGATTATGCCCGTTTTGTCGAACGGCTTGGCGTAAAGCCGCTGCCCGATGCCCTCCTCGGCCAGGCCCTCACGCACGCCTCCTATCTCAACGAAGCCGACTCATCCGCAACTTCGAACGAGCGGCTCGAGTTCCTCGGTGACTCCGTCCTCGGCATGGTCATCGCTTCCGTACTGTTCGACCAGTTTCCGGATGCGGGCGAAGGCGACCTGACACGCATGCGGGCGGATATCGTGCGGGGAACGAGTCTCGCGCGAGTTGCCGCCCGCGTGGGCCTCGGGGACCACATTATTCTCGGGCGGGGCGAAGAGAGCGCCGGCGGGAGGACCCGCGATCGCAACCTTGCCGGTGGACTCGAAGCGCTCATCGGGGCGGTCTACGAAGCGCACGGCTACCGGGCCGCCAAGGCCTTCACGCGGCGCCTTCTCAAGCCCGAGCTCGAGCAGATCCGTCGCGTCGGTGCACGTGTCGACGCGAAAAGCTCGCTGCAACACCTGGTACAGGCGCGCTGGCACGAACCGCCAGGATATGTGACGGTGCAGGAAGCCGCCGGTGCGCAGCACCGGTTCATCGTCGAAGTTCGCGTTGCGGGCTCGACTCTCGGACGGGGCGAGGGCCGGAGCAAGCGCGAGGCGCAACAGGCTGCTGCCCGCGAGGCAGTCCAGGCGCTCACTTCGCAAGAGAAGGCGGAGGAATAGCCCCGTGTATCTGAAGCGGCTCTCCATCCAGGGCTTCAAGAGTTTCGCGAACCGCACGTCGTTCGAATACGGGCGGGGCATCACCGCGGTCGTCGGGCCGAACGGCTCGGGCAAGAGCAACGTATCGGATGCCATCCGCTGGGTGCTCGGCGAGCAGAGCTCGAGGCTGCTCCGTGCGAAAAAGCAGGAAGACGTGATCTTCTCTGGCACGAAGGACCGCGCCGCCGTGGGCATGGCCGAGGTCGCGCTCACGCTCGACAACGAAGAGCGCTGGCTCCCGGTGGAGTTCGCCGAAGTAGAAATCGCCCGGCGCGTCTATCGGAACGGCGATTCCGAGTACTTGCTGAACGGTTCGCGGGTGCGCCTGCGCGACGTCATCGACCTCCTGATGAAGGGAGACGTGGGCCAGAACAGCTACTCGATCATGGGCCAGGGCCTCGTCGACGAAGTCTTGAGCATGTCGCCGGATGAGCGCCGCTCCTTCCTGGATGAAGCGGCCGATGTGAAGCGGTTCCGGATGAAGATCAAGGAAGCGCAGGATCGGCTCAGCGCCACCCAGGACAACATCGATCGCGTGACACTCATTGTCGACGAGATCGAGCCGCGCCTGGCGCAACTGAGCAGGCAGGCCGAACGGGCGAGCGAGCACAAGCGGCTTTCCGCCGAGCTGATCGAGCTGCTCAAGACCTACTACGGGCACCAGTGGAGCGAGGCCCAGAATGCGCTCGTCCGGGTGCGAGCGGCCCTGGACCAGGGCACAGCAGAGAATGCTGCTGCCGCTCAGCGCGTCACCCAGCTACGCGAACAGCTGCGGACGCTTTCCGAGGAGATCCGCAAACGCCGGGAGGCCATTGGCCGGCGAGACACGCGCAATTCCGAAATCGACCACCGGATGGCGGCAACCGAACAGGCGATAGCGCTCGACCGCGAGCGTCACAACATGATTTCCGCGCGCAGCGAAGAGGTGCGACTGGAACTCGAAGCGATCGAGGCGGAACGCCTTTCGCTGGCTTCGACCGACGTAGATGAAGGCCGTCGCGGAATCGAAGTGGTCGAGGAGGCCGAGACGGCGAAAGAAGCCGCTCAGCGCACCCGGGGCGAACTGGATGCCGCCGAACGTGAATACTCGACATTGCGGAGCAGAGCGCAGGAACTCCGCGACGGCGCCGACGGCGATGACCGCCGCGCGAACGCCATGGACGTCGACATCGAGACCGCCGAACGGCGGATCGCAGACCTCGACCGGGAACTCGAGCAGCTGGTCGCACGCAGGAAGCAGGTCGTGGTCGAGCTCATTGGCTACGGACGCCGCTTCGCCGAGGCGAGGACCGCGGTCGCCGAGGGCGAAATCAACCTGGAAGAGGCGCGCAAAGCCGCCGAAGCGGCGCGCGAACAGCTGCTCCTCGTGCAGGAAGAAGTCCGCGAATTCGAGTCCGGCGGGAACCACGACCTGCGCGAACTCGACCACCTCGAAGGCCGGCTCGATGCGCTCATGCGCGTCCAGGCCGAGCACGACGGAGTCGCGGCCGGCACGCGCAACGTCCTGATCATGGGCCAGGCGCTCATGGACGGCTTCGAGCCGGGCAGCCTCGGCGAGCCGCCCGAGGTTCCCGGGGTGATCGGCCTGCTGTCACGGCAGATCCGGGTGCCCGCGGGACTGGAAGTCGCGATCAACGCGGCGCTGGAGCAACGGCTCCATGCGGTCGTCGTGGAAAACGAGGCCGTGGCCCTTGAGGCGATTGCCGCGTTGCAACGCCGAAAGCATGGGCGCGCCCAGTTCATGCCGCTCGATTCGGTACGGCACGTGTACCCGCTGAACCTGCAGAAGGAACGCGGCGTGGTCGGGGTCGCATCAAAGCTGATCCGCTGCGAAAACCGGGTGAAGCAGCTCGTCGACACGTTGCTCGGCCGGATCATCATCGTCGAGGACGTGCAGGCGGGCCTGAGGATGGTGAAGCGCGGGCTCGGTTCGGTGGTCACTCTGGACGGCATCTATATCGAGCAGACAGGCGTAATCGCCGGCGGCTCAACTGGCGCGGACGAAGGTGAATTCATCCGTCAGCGCGAACTGGAAGAATTGCCCCAGCGAATCGAGGAACTGCGCAAACGCACCGAAATCAGCCAGGAACGCGTCGCCAACGCCCGTGCCGCGATCGAGCACGTCGCACAGCGCTCGCACGAAACCGATGCCGAGTTCGAAATGACGCGCCGCTCGCTCGAGAGCTCGCGCTTCGACCTCGAACGCGAGCGCGAACGCCTCCATCGCCTGCGCCGCGATATGGACGCCGTGTATTCGAAGCGGACGGATATCGAGCGCGAACGCGCGAGCCGCGAGGCGCAGATCAAACAGGCGCAGGCATCCGCCGTGCAGCTCCAGGCGCGGCGCGACGAACGCCGGGCCGCGATGGAAGCGATGGAGGCCGACCTGAAGCTTGCGACCGAACGCCGCGAAGCCGCCCTGCGCGCTGTCTCCGAAGCGAGCGCGAAACTGGCGACGGTGGAGGGGGAACGGCGCACGCTAACGGCGCTGCGGGAACAGCACGAGAAATCGATCGAGCGGCTCGACGGTCAGATCCAGGCGAAGCGCCTGCAGGCTCGCAACTTCGAACTCGAAGCCAGCGTGATCAACGAGCGCCTGGCCAAGCTGGCGCACGAACTCGAAACGATCCGCGCGGAGCAGACGAAATTCGCTGAAGACGCGGCCCCCGACCGGGACGAACTGGATCGCCTGGAGAACCACGAACGGACGATCCAGGACGAGTTCAACGAAGCGCAGACTGCGCTCCTCGCGATCGACCGCAAACGATTGGACCAGGAAGCCGAACTGTCGCGCACCACGGAGCACATCGAACACCTGCGGCTGGAAATGGAACGCGAGGGACTGGCCCCCAATCGCTCCGGGAAGATCGTGGCGTTCGAAGAGGCAATGGCAGCCGATTCGATGTTCGAGACAGCCGACGTTGGCGGACCGCGCATCCAGGGCGGCGCGGAGATTGACATCGAGGCAATGCGAACGCGAATCGAAGAGTTGCGCCGCCAGATCCGTCGGCTCGGGACGATTAATGAGGAGGCGCCCGAGGACTTCGCCGAGTTCAAGGAACGCCACGAATTCCTCGCCACGCAGCTCGCCGACCTGACCGATTCTTCGGACCAACTGAGGACGGCGATCGCCGACCTGAACGAAGAAATTCGGACACGCTTCACGGCCACCTTCGAGACGGTGAACAAGAAGTTCGCCGAATACTTTTCGGCGTTCTTCGGCGGAGGGGTGGCGAGCCTCTCGTTGACCGACCCGGCGAACCTCGCCGAGGCCGGAATCGAAATCGAAGCACAGCCTCCGGGCAAGCGAATCAAGAGCCTCAGCTTGCTCTCCGGCGGCGAGCGTTCGCTGACTGCGGTAGCGTTGCTCTTCGCGCTGCTGGCGGCCAACCCCTCACCCTTCTGTGTGCTCGACGAAGTCGATGCCGCACTCGACGAAGCCAACGTCGGCCGCTTCACCGCCGCACTGCGGCAGCTGGCGGAAAAGACGCAGTTCCTCGTCGTCACGCACAACCGGCGGACCATCGAGGTTGCGGACGAGATCTACGGCGTGTCCATGGGTCGGGATGGCGTCTCGAAGGTGCTTTCGCTCCGACTGGCGGATATCCCGCAGAACTAGAGACGAAGCTAGTCGAATATCGACGCCAGGGGCAGGTCGAAGCCCTCGTTCGAGAACCCTGCGTCGTCGCTGCTCAGCGATCCTCCGAACGGCACCAATTTCACTTCTCCGTTCGGGTAATAAATGACGACGCTCCGGGTCTTCGCGCGTACAGCCCAAACGCGCGTGACACCGTAGTCAAGGTAGTCCGCCACCTTTTCGAGGACATCCTTCTCCGTATCGCCTTTCGAGACGACTTCAACGGCAAGCATGGGTGGCCCGGAAATGAACCCGTCTTCGGGAAGTTCGCCATCCGGAAGGCTCGAACTGGCTACGAGCGCAACATCTGGCGCGCGGACCAGGTCCGGGTCTTGCTGCAGCACGAACCCGGCCTCGACGGTTACACGCCCTTCGTTGTGGGCGAGGGCAAAGCTACGAAGTGCCTGCCAGATGATGCCCTGTCGTTCACCATGCTTTCCGCTCACGGGCATGTGGGTGACCACCTTTCCACACACGAGTTCCATTTTTCCGCCCTCGGGCGGTGGCGGGAGCTGATAGAACTCCTCTGCGGTCATCAGCTGCTCGGAGATGGGTGCGGTCGTCATGTCCTACATCGTACAACACCAAAACTGACCCTTACCGCTCGCGCCCGTAGCATGAAATCAACACGACAGGGGAATCGCGCGTGAGATTCTGGCGCAAGAAGCCAGCGGAACAGGCACCCGAAGAAGGCGAAGAAGCAGTCGCGACTGCCGAGGTCGAAGAGGCCTTCGAACCGACACCTGAAGAGATCGCGGAGGTCCACGAGCAGACCGAGCGAGCGGTCGAGCGGACGCGGCGGGGCTTCTTCAGCCGGTTGGGCGGCATCTTCGAGCGGGCGGACTACACCGAGGACCTCTGGGATGAGCTTGAGGAGATCCTCATCGGTGCGGATGCCGGCCTCGAAACCACCACGGTGATCGTCGATGCCGTGAAAAAGCGCGTGAAGGACGAAGGCGTCAAGCAAAGCGCGCGCGTCCGCGAAATCCTGCGCGAAGAGCTGGTGGATGTGCTGCTGGAACCGGCGGATGAACCACTTTCGTGGCTGATGGAAGACGCGCCGGACATGACGATCATCCTCGTGGTCGGGGTAAATGGGGCTGGGAAGACCACCTCCATCGCCAAGATGTCCCATGCATTCAAGAACGACGGCGCCAACGTGATTCTCGGGGCTGCCGATACCTTTCGCGCCGCCGCGACAGATCAGCTCAAGGTCTGGGGCGACCGCATCGGGGTGCGCGTGATAGCTCACCAGCCGGGCGCCGACCCCGGGGCCGTCGTGTTCGACACACTCTCGGCGGCCGAGAGCGCGAAAGCCGATTTCGTCATCGTCGACACGGCCGGGCGCCTGCATACGAAGGCGAACCTGATGGAAGAGCTGAAGAAGATGCACCGCATCATCCAGCGCAACCACCCCGACGGGCCGCACGAGACGTTCCTCGTGCTCGATGCCACGACGGGCCAGAATGGCCTGATGCAGGCGAAGACCTTTGCCGAAGCGGTCGGCGTCACCGGGATCATCCTGGCCAAGCTCGATGGCACGGCGAAGGGCGGCATCGCCTTCGCCATCGCCCACGAACTCGGCATCCCGGTGCGCTTCATCGGCACTGGCGAAAAGATGGGCGACCTCGCGCCCTTCGACGCGGAAGACTTCGTGGATTCGCTTCTCGCCTAGGGAGGGCCAATGGCGGATGTCCTGGCCTTCTGGCTGACCGCACTCGTCGTCGCCTGCTGTGGCTATCCCATCGCGGCGGTGCTTTTGAGACGCCTCCCCGATGCCGGCGCCGGGCTGAGCTTTCCTCTCGGGTTGGTCCTGACCGGATATGGCTACTTCATCCTGCGCGTGCTGGATTTGCTGCCGCCGGGCCGTGGTGGCTATGTCGCCGCGGTAATCCTCGTCGGACTTATTGGCGCGGCGGTGGCGGGCCGCGACCGCTGGAGCGTGGTGACCTGGAACCGGGCGTGGCCGTCGGTGGTGATCGCGGTTTGCGTATTCACTTTCGCCTTCTTCGCGTACGTGGCGTTTCGTTCGTACAACGCCGAAATCGGCGGCACTGAACAGCCGATGGACCTGATGTATCTCAACGCGACCATGAACTCCGAGGAGTACCCGCCGAAGGACCCCTGGCTGGCGGGAGAACGCGCGAGTTACTACTACTTCGGCTACCTCCAGGCGGGAGTACTGACTTCGGTGTCCGGCGTGAACGCCTCGACGGGGTACAACCTTTCGCTGGCGTACACCTTCGCCGCCGCCGCGGCCGCAATCTCGTCGCTTGGCTACGCGGTGGCCCGCTGGATCCTGGGGGCTCGAGGCCGTTCGTGGGCGATGGGCGCCGGTGCTATGGCAATGGGGCTGTTGCTCCTGGTTGGTTCGCTCGCCGCGGTATTCGAATGGACCGCGGCGCACGAGGAATACGACCTCAGCGTGGCCGGCGTCGATCTCTACTCGTTCTTCGGCGCGAAGGAGATCGTGCAGTGCCAGACAGCGACATCGGAGTATTGCTACAGCGGATCGCTGACGAACCGGACGCAGGCCTGGTACCCGACCGAATTCTGGTTCTGGTTCCGCGACACTCGGATCATTCCGAAGACGATCACGGAGTCACCCTTCTTCAGCTTCCTCCTCGGCGACCTGCATCCGCACGTCATGTCGATCCCGCTGGTGCTGCTGGTGCTTGGACTGTCGCTGGCGACCTGGCGCGAACGAAGCATTCTCGATATCCGGACGCATCGGCACGCGCCGTTCCGAAGTGCCGCCATCGCCGTGCTCCTCGGCGCCCTTGCCTTCCAGAACGCCTGGGACGTGCTGACGTTCACGCTCGTGTTCGCGCTCGCCGTCTTCGTGAGGAATTACCGGCGCGTGCCACTGGCGCCGGCGTTGGTGAACACGGCCGGATTCGTTGTTCCGCTCGGAATTGCTGCGATCGTGCTGTACTTGCCGTGGGTGGCGAACTTCTCGTCGCAGGCGCAGGGCATCCAGCCGTATATCGGCGCGGGAACCAGGCCGGCGCACGTTCTGCTCCAGTTCGGGCCGATTGTTGTTGCCGGTCTGGTTGCTGCGGTTTGGAGCGCGCGGGCGCTTCCTCGCCAGGACGCGGTCAACGTGCTCCTTGGGGCGGCGTGGCTGCCAGTGCTGCCCTTCATCCTCTGGATTGCGTTCGCGTGGGGGCAGGGAAACCTTTCCGACGCCGTGGACGCCCGCACGCAAAGCGGCTGGTGGACGCTGGTGCTCTATGGCCTTGCGACCTGGGCCCTGACTTACGCCGCCATCGCCCTGACGCTCAGACGGAAGGCAGCGGCCGTGGCTGCGGCCTTTGCAGCTGTGGGCGTACTGCTGCTCTACGGGTCCGAACTCTTCTACATTAAGGACGTGTTCTCTGCCGGCTCGCCCCGGTTGAACACCATCTTCAAGCTCTCGTACCAGGCGTGGATGCTGCTGGCCCTTGGTGGCGGAGCCGCAACCGTTGCGGCCCTGAGCCAGCTGCGCCGCCACAAGGCCTTCGCTGCGCTGGTTGCACCTGCGCTGTTGCTGGCGACACTTGGGCTTGTTTACCCGCTCCTCGCTTCATTCAACCGGACCGACAGCTTCGGGCTCGAGACGAGCATCGACGGGCTGGCCGCGATACAGCGAGACGACCCCGGCGAGTACCAGCTGGTGCAATGGCTCGATGAACACACTCCCCGCGACGCCGTGGTGATCGAAGCGAGCGGTCGGCGTTGGGCTCCGGGCACCGGAGGCCCGACCGTCGTGGATGCCGGTTCCGACTACACCGACTCCGGGCGCATTTCCGAACGGACAGGAAGGGCGACCGTGATCGGCTGGTATTTCCACGAGGTCCAGTGGCGCGGAGACACACCTGGCAACCAGGCAGAATTCCAGCGCAGACAGGGCATGGTCGACTCTGCGTACATCTCAGGCGATCCTGACACCGTGCTCAGCGTGATGCGCGAATTTGGTACCGACTACCTGGTCGTCGGGCAGGTGGAACTGGTCCGCTATCCGGGGCTCCTCCCGGACTTTTCGACGTTCCTCGATGTCGCCTTCGAGACCGGCACCTACCGTATCTACCGGCTGCCCCGATACGAAGAGGTCCAGACCTCGTGACAGCCTCACCAATTTTTGGCGGGCGGCCGCGGGAGTTCGAAGTAACCGCGGGCCAACTCATCTGGGGGCTGTTGGTGGCGATCTTCGCCGGGATTCGCCTGGCGGGGTTGCTCAGCCTGCCGGTGGGCGGCGTCGAACTCGACAGCCTCGCCGGAGCCTGGCAGGCAAATGCCGGTAACGCCGATGACCGGTTCATCCCGACACTCTTCCAGGCACTGACCTCGTGGACGTTCGTTGCGACAACGTCTGAGTTCCCGGCCCGCATCCTGGCCTTCGCGGCGTCGTGCTCAATTCCATTCGCCCTCTGGCGGCTGCGGCCCGCGCTTGGGGAAATGGGTGCGATGGCGGCCTTGCTCGCGCTCGCGATCGATCCGTTCGCGGTGATTCTCGGCGCGACAGCCTGGACGGGCGCTTTCGATATGGCGATCGTTCTCTGGCTGATTGTGATGGCGCGCGAAGAGGGGCTCCCGGCCTGGTCCTACGCCATCGCGGGATTCGTCACCGCCACGGCAGGGCCGATTGTTCTGCCCGCTGTCATCGGTGTCGCCGCAGTGCGGCTTGTGCAACAGGATTACCCACCTGGAACGCGATTGCTCTGGGCAGCGGGTGGCGCAGTCCTCGGCGGGCTCATCGCCGCCACCGGCTTCGGGACCGGATTCCAGGACCCCGTACTGCCGCCGATCCTCGCGTTCACGCGCGGCTTCGACGCCGATTGGTCCTCGGCATCGTCCGGATCGCTCTTCGCTTTCTATGGCTATCCGATGCTCGCGCTCGGCCTGCTGGCCGCCCTTTACCACGCCTACGAATGCTGGCGCGACGAGACGTGGCCGCCGGAATCTGTGTTCGTCTTCGCAATCTGGGGCCTTTCGGCGGCATGGCTCGCGCTCTCGTGGGGAACGAACAGCCCGGTGCCGTTCGCGGCCGTCTCCATTCCTTCGGCGCTGCTCATCGGCAGGGTCGCCCCCGCCGTAGCGAGGGCCTTCGGCGATGTCGCCTGGTTGCACGCGGGACCCGCAGTCGGTGGATTCACGTTCCTGGCGCTCGTGGCCGGGGCATTCGTGATCGACTGGTCGAGAGTCGGCCGCGTGGGCGATGACCAGGAGAAGCTCATCGTGATCGGGCTCAGCATCGCGATGCTCGCGTTCGCAGGGCTGCTCTTGAGTGCCCGCCGGACCGCGCCAGCGCTTATTGCGCCGTTCATCGCTGCCGGGCTTTTGCTGGCCATTTCGGGGTCGGCAAATGTTGCTTTTGGCGGCCCCACGGAACCGTTGCCGTCACCTATCAGCGATGTCCAGGGGCGTGAGATCCGTGATATCGCGCTCAACACCCGCACTGAACAGGGCGGGCTGATCGTCATCCATTCGGACTTCAAAGACGAGAGCACATGGGCGATGCGCGACTCCGGCACGATCGTTTACGCGTCGCGCGTTCCGCCGGACGCCACGGTGGTCGTTTGGCCGGTGACGCTTCCAGCACCAGACAGGTTCGCCGTGGTCGAGGGACAGTGGTCGTTCGAGGAAATCCGGAAGGGCCCTGACGGTGACTTTCTCGACTATCTGCGATGGTTGACCAACCGCAACTCTCTGAAGAACAGTACCCTCCCCGTCGCCGTATACCTGAGGACGACACAATGACGACGAGCCAGGCAACCCTCTCGCGAGAACCACGAGCGCTGCAGCGCGTGTTCGCAACGAAAATTTCGCTGCGCTGGGAGTTCGTTGCCTACGCAGTGATCCTCGGGTTGGCAATTGCGCTGCGTTTCGCCGACCTCGGAACGCGCGCACTGCACCACGATGAAAGCATCCATGCGCAGTGGTCGTGGAGCCTCCTGCAGGGGAGCTATCACCACAGCCCGGTCTTCCACGGGCCGTTCTACTACCACGTCCAGGCATTGGTGTTCCTTATCTTCGGGGCGAACGACTACACAAGCCGGGTTTCGGCGGCCATCTTCGGGACGGCAATCGTCATGCTCCCGGTGATGATCCGGCGGAAGCTCGGGCCGGCGGGGACGATCGCGGCAGTCGCCTTCATCGCGTTCTCGCCCACGCTCGTCTACTACAGCCGGTTCTTCCGCGAAGACATCTATATGGCGTTCTTCACCCTGTTGATGGTGGTTGCCATCTGGCGGTACATCGAGGACGGTCGCGCACGCTGGCTCTATCTCCTCGCGGCCGCGTTCACCGGCAACGTGCTCACGAAAGAGGGCGCGTTCCTCGCGATAGCCGTCTTCCTCGTTTATATCGACGTCCATCTCGCGGCCGAGCTCGCTACGCAAACGCTCCGGAAGCGCTCGAAGCAGGCCTACAACCGCTACCTCGCGTCGCGGATGACACAGCGAGAAATGGAAGGCCCCGACGAGGAACTGCGAACTGAGGCCTTTGCAGCCACCAATATGGATGTGACGTGGCGGCGCACGGCGCTGACGCTCGGGCTTGCGCCCGTGGCCTGGGCAGTCGCGGCTCTCTGGCCGTTCCTCGGTCCGCTGAAGCGAACCTACGACTGGGACGACGAACTGCCGCGCCCCGGCGACCTGCTCATCCTCTTGGGGACGTTCACCCTGCCGCTCCTCACGCCACTGAGCCGCTTCTTCATCCTCGAACCGCTCGGCATCGTCGAGAAGGATCGCCTGAGCTGGGAGCTTCACCTGCAGGGCTCAGTCGCAGCCCGAGACCAGATCGCGATCCTCGGCCTCTTCTCGGTCAGCACCAGCATCGCCGCGTTCGCGGGGCTGCAATGGAAGCCGAAACTCTGGGCCATCGCGTTCGTGAGTTCGACTCTTGTTTATCTGACACTGATGACCTCGTTCTGGACGAATCTCGATGGTCTGATTTCGGGACCGTGGGGATCGCTCGACTACTGGAAGACGCAGCAACACGTCTCGCGCGGCGACCAGCCCTGGTTCTACTACTACATGCTGATGCCCGCCTACGAGTTCCTGCCGCTGGCGCTCTGCATCGGCGGGGCATGGTGGACGGTGATCCGCGGGAACGCGTTCTCGCGCTTCCTGGCGTTCTGGTTCGTCGGGATGTTCGCGGCGCTCTCGCTCGGCGCCGAAAAGATGCCGTGGCTGAACACGCACCTCGCGCTGCCCGCCTGCGTGCTGGCAGCCTATTCGGTGCAGCAAGCGTGGAGCGCCTGGCACGATCGTCCCCCCGTTTCGAAATTGGCGCCGATGCTTATCAGCGTCGCAATGGTCTCGGCGGGAGCGCTGGCACTCATCGCGTTCATGCCCGGCGGGACGACGTACAACCTCATCCGGGCGGCCATCGTGGTCGGAGCGGTCGGCGCCATCTGGTTTGCTGCGGCTCCATCCGGGAGAAAAGCCGTGGGGTTAGTGGCGGTGACCGCGGTCATCGGCGCGCTCGCCTTCTTCTCGGTGCGCACGATGGTGATGGCCTCGTTCGAGCGCGGAGACAACCCTCGCGACCTCCTTATTTATACGCAGAGCTCCGGAGAGCTCGCGCAGATCGCACGCCAGATCGATGCGCTGGCGGAAGCCTCCGGCCGCGGCTATGACCTGCGAATCGCGGTGGATTCGACCGATTCGTTCGCGTGGCCCTGGGCGTGGTACCTGCGGGACTACCGCGGCGTCACGTATGTTGAATTCGGGAACGGCGTGCCCGCAGGCGAATACGACGTGCTCCTGGTCAACCAATCGAACATCGGCAACGTCCAGGACTATCTCGCCAATTCACCCATCCAGTACGGGCCCCAGGAACAGTATCCGCACCGCTGGTGGTTCGACGAAACCTACAAGTACGCAATGGCGATCCCTCCGGCGGGCATCTGCACCGGGCTGAGCGGCGATTGCGGCCCACACCGGCTGGCAACCTGGAAGCACATCTGGAATGGCTTTGTCCACGAAGGCTGGACGACGACCTGGCTGAAGTACTGGCGCGACCACGACCCGGGCCGGACAAACGGCAGCGTCGACGGGTTCGCGTTCTTCCCGGCGAACTTTAACCGCGAAACCGGAGAGCTCTCGGCGACCCGTCTCGAACCGCCGAAGCCAACAGTCGATTCCGACGGCCGGCCCATGTTCGGCGGGCAGGGCTCGCAACCGGGTCAGTTCTTCACGCCGGTCGACATCGAATCCGACGATGCCGGGAACCTCTACGTGATCGATTCCGGCACGAAGAAGCTGCAGAAGTTCGACAAGGACGGCAACTTCCTCGCGTCGGTTGATATCCGTGTCGACCGCGCCAACCAGAACGAGCAGTCGCAGCCGTGGGGCCTCGCAATCGCGCCGACGGGCGAAGTCATCGTGGCCGACACCTTCGGCTGGCGCATCCGCGTGTTCGATAAGGACCTGAACTCGATAGCCTCGTTCGGACAGGCGCCGGACACCACGAAACAGCCCGGGCCGTTCGACCTCTTCGGCCCGCGCGATGCCGCGGTGGATGACGAGGGCCACATCTGGGTCACCGACACCGGTAACGACCGCATCCAGGTGTTCACGCTTACAGGCGAGTTCGTGAAGACCGTTGGCAGCAGCGGCAACGGCGAAGGGCAGTTCGATGAGCCCGTCGGCATCGACATCGGCAAAGATGGCGCCGTCTACGTGGCCGACATGTACAACGCGCGCGTCGAGGTCCTGAATCCAGATGGCAGCTTCCGGTCCCAGTTCAAGGTCGATGGCTGGGGCGGCCAGGAAGTGAACGACAAGCCGTACCTGCGGGTGCTGCTCGACGGCCGCATCGCCGTTTCGGTGCCTTCGAAGGGCGAGGTGCGGGTGTACAGCCCGAGTGGGGGCCAGGTGGCTGTAGTGAACGCGGGCACCGATCCTCTGGTTCGCCCTTATGGGATCGTGCAAACGGCCGATGCTAAGCTCTGGATAGTCGATGGCGGCAACGCCAAAATCCGAAAGCTCCCGATTCCGTAACGTCAGGCGGTCTGCATTTGCTCCGTTCCGTCCGATTCTGGGCAAGCTTCGCCATTAGTGCGGTCCTCATTGGGCTGTTTTTGCGTGCGACGCACCCGCGCGAGCTCGGCGATGCCCTCGGCGAAGCGGACTATCGCTGGCTGATTCCTGGCACGGCGGTGCTGTTCGTCGCAATCAGCGCGCGCTGCATCCGCTGGTCGGTGCTGATGCGCCCGGTGGCGCCACTCGGCCCGCGACGGCTCTTCCCGTACGCGATCATCGGCTACATGGCGAACAACCTCCTGCCGGCGCGGGCCGGCGAGGTGGTGCGCGCCTTCGTCCTCGGCGACCGCGAGCATGTGTCACGGATGGGAACCTTCGGGACCATCGCCGTCGAGCGACTGTTCGATGGCTGCACGCTCGTGCTCATGCTCCTCATCGCTGGTTCAATCGTTGGGTTCGAGGATTCGCGGTTGCAGGCGATCGCCTGGGTTTCCACCTTCTTCTTCCTGGCGGCGGTTATCGCGTTCTACGTGCTCACGCTGAACGAAGAGCGCGCCAAGCGCGTGACGCACTACTTCCTTCGCATCCTGCCGGAGCGCTTCGAGCACATCGCCACGGACCTCGCCGACAACCTCGTCGGCAGCCTCCGCTCCGTCCACGACCCGAAGTCGCTGTTCCTGGTGGCCTTCTTCAGCGCTCTCGCCTGGCTCATCGAAGCCGGCGCGTACGCGACCATCGGACAGGGGTTCGATATGGGCGTTTCGTTCGCGCACTACTGCCTGCTGCTCTCGGCGGCGAACCTCGCCATCATCATCCCAACGTTCTTCGGGGGCACCGGGCCGTTCGAGTGGGCAGCGAAGCTGGTGCTCGTCGGCGCGGGCGTATCGGATAACGTCGCCGGGGCGTACTCAATCGTGGCGCACGGCGTGATCCTCGTGCCGACGACGGTCCTGGGATTGATATTCCTCTGGAGCTTTGGCGTTTCGTTCAAGCGGATCACGACCGTCGAAGTGGAGCAGGTGCCCTTGCAATGAAGGTTGGAATTGTTGGAGCGGGCGTTGCCGGGCTGGCAGCGGCGAATGTCCTGAGCGAACGCGGCCACGAAGTCACCATCTTCGAGGGCCGGCATGAAGTCGGCGGGCAGGTGGTGACGTTCCCCGTCGGCGGCGAACCGCTCGAGTGCTTCTACCACCACATCTACACGAACGACACGACGGTCGTGCGTTACATCGAAGAGCTCGGGCTTGGCGAACACCTGGAGTGGATCCAGCCGAAGAACGCGCACTTTGTGAAGCGCCGCATGTATCCGTTCGTGACGCCGATGGACCTGCTGAAGTTCACCGCTATCCCGTTCATCAGCCGCATCCGGCTGGGTTTGGCCGCAGTCTGGCTACGGCGGCAGAAAGACGGCGTGAAACGCTACGAAGGCGTCACCGCCCGCAAGTGGATGGAACGCGCCGTCGGCAAGAAAGCCTTTGCCGCCTTCTGGGGCCCTCTATTAAAAGGGAAGTTCGCCGACGAAGCGGATAACGTCGGCATGGTCTGGCTGTGGAACAAGATCTACCTGCGCTTCGCCAGCCGGAAGGGCTCCGGCAACTCCGAGTCACTCGGCTACCTGCACGGTTCGTTCCGGCGGTACTACATGGCCCTCGCCGATAACCTGACCGAGCGGGGCGTAGACATTCGCCTGAACACAAACGTCGACGGCATCGAAATCGTTGAGAACGGCGTGCGTGGCATTCGCGTTGGCGGCGAACTACACGAGTTCGACCAGGTGTTGATGACCACGCCGAACATCATCACCAGCCGCATCTGCCCGGAATTGCCCGCCGACTACAAGGCAGTGCTCGACCGCGTGAAGTACCAGTGGGCGACGTGCCTCATCCTCGCGCTCGACCGTCCGCTCACCCCGTACTACTGGCTCTCCATCGGAGACGACCTGCCCTTTGTCGCGTGCATCGAACACACGAACTTCCTGCCGCCGGAACGCTATGGCGGCAATCACATCGTGTATCTCTCGAACTACGTTTCGCCTGGCCACCCCGTGCTGGAGATGGATGCCGAGCAGGCCTTCCAGTCGTACCTCTCGGGGATCAAAGCACTCAACCCGCAGTTCGACGAATCATGGGTGCGCGACAAATGGTTCTTTAAGGACCCGGGCGGCCAGCCCGTGATCACGACCCACTACTCGAAGTCTATCCCGGAAATGCGGACGGGCATCGACGGTCTCTATCTCTCGAACACGACGCAGGTGTACCCCGAAGACCGCGGCCAGAACTACAGCCTGTTGCTGGGCGAAAAGGTTGCGGCCCTGATGGACGACGACGCGAAAAAGGTCGCGGCTGCTCGGGGTGCCGGTATTTAGAGCCGCTCCACGCTTTTACGATTTCTGGCTTGCAAAGAATTTAAGGGCGGTTCAGTATGGTCGCGCCCCCCCCCCGAGACGGAGGAGGCGGAGGTTGTGGCGATGGCGGTACAGGGGCTCGATACCTTGGGTACGTTGGCGTCTCACCATCTCCCTGCGATGGACCTGTTCCACAAGCGATGCCTGTTGCTCCGCGCAAGCGGAAAGACCGAACACGAAGCAGCCCAAACCGAAGGCGTCAGCGTGGGGACGATGAAGCTACGCCTGAACGTCGCATCGGCCGAAATCGCCATGTGTCTTTCCACAGGGCAACGGCTGACCGGTGAGATGCGAGGCGGATGGGTGCAGGCCCACCTGGAATGCTGCCTCGCAGACGCGCTCACAGACCTGATGCGAGGCTCCGCATGATTCTTCCAGGACACTCGCATAGGACCCGGTTAGCCAAAAAGTTAACGAAAAGTCTAACCAAAAGTTTAGCCAAAACAATCTATGAAACGCGGGCCAGCAGGAGCACCTTACCTTCGCCTGTCGAAATAGGAGGGACTGCAGCCCTGGCAGGCGAACAACCGCGGTCCCGCGAACCACAACGGAGGTAGAGATGTGAAACCGAAGATCATGATGCGCGGCTCAGTCGTCGCATTAATAGCGATGGCGTCCGTGTTAATTAACATACTACCGGCGAGTGCTGGAACTGCGTTGATGTCCTACTCCAGTGCCTTGGAGTGTGGCAGCCCAACATATGACACACATGGATACGGTCAGACCACAGGTTCACCGTCCACTGTAACTGGTATTACCGTCCGAACCGAAGGTTCATCAGGTTGTACGTACCGCGCCGTACAGCTTCATTGGTGGAACGGTTCTGAGTATATAGCAACGTCACTTGATGAGCAGTACTCCCAGAACGCTGCTGTAGGAGCGAACGCATCTTTTGGTTGGAGCAGCCATCGCCTCGGAAGCGGTCCGTCCGGATACCAATATAAGGAAACGAGCAGCTGGATGTAGTCGCTTTTCTCTCGGACGGCGGTGTGCGATCTATGACAGTATGGCGCACCGCCATCTCGTGCTGATTGAAAGGAAGGAAATGTTGGAGATTCATCTTCGATTGATGGTCTTGGCGGCAGCGCTAGTAGGCATGGCCGCCATGTCTTGCACAGGTGAATCTAGGAGCAATGAAATCGGTAGGAATCCATCGGAACAAGCCTCTTCAGAAAAGCTGTCTAAGGTTGCTAACGATCCGATCGCCTCGATGATTAGTCAGGCGACCGACGAAGAGAAACCTGCCCTCGCGGATGGGAAAGTCACCGCCGCCGAGTATGAGTCCGCAGTGCTGGCAACCGCAAAATGCATGACCGAAAACGGCATAACGTTTTATGAGTCGCCCCATTGGGACGAGGCCACCCGTAGCAGGCTCAAGTTCTCGTATAAAGGAGGAAGTACGCGGGAAGACGCCCTTGCAGCCGACGCGATTTACGACAGTTGCAGAACTCAACATTCGGCGATTGTTGAGCAAGTTTGGATTCTCCAGGACCTTCCATCGGAACGCACGTTGCAACAGGCACGAGCGGAATTCGAACAGTGCTTGCGCGCTGCCGGCGTTGCCGTTTCGGAAGGCGCAACTTCGGGCGAATTAGCGAATCTGAGTGCGCAAGACGCCTTTTGGCCATGCGCGAAGGACGTCGAACGCAAGTACCAGCTACCAGGGTTTGCGGGCTGAACCTCTGGATGACCAGGTCAGCATTGGCTGTCGCGGTAATTGTCGTCTCTCCCCTGTTCGCCGCTCTCCTGATCGCGAGGAGTTCGACCGCGCCCGACAGGCTTGGTTCGAAGGACACGCGGTCGTTCCTCACCGCCCCGACCCCTCGCACCGTCACCGACGAACGCCAGTTACGCATCGTCGCAACCGCCATCCCTGGCCCGGACGTGAACGCCGGGGCGGCACACGGCACCGTCACATCGGTCACCGTGGAACCTGGCGATCGGCTCGTAGATGGAGTCGTCCTCTTCCAGATCGATGGCATCGACCGCATTGGATTCGCGTCTTCCGTACCTTTCTACCGCGCCCTATCGTCTGGCGCCGAGGGCGAAGATGTTGCGGAATTGCACCGGCTCCTCGTGTCGCTGGAATTGTTGGACTCCCCGCCATCCGAACCCGAAGTCGCGACCTTCGCCACCGGGCAGGCCGTGGCAGACCTGGCGGACCAGTTGGGCGCGCCCCGAACAACGACCTTCGATCCCGGATGGGTTATCTTCCTCCCTGCTGAGGGCCTCGTTGCGGATTCCGTGAACTTGAAAGTGGGACAACCGGCGCCGGGACAGGGCCAGGTCATCATCACCACCCCCGGCACGGTCACGAGCGCACGCCTCGCCTCCGGGAACCAGGAGCCTCTGACCTTCTCCCCCGGTGTGGAGTACGTAGCGGTCGTGGATGGCGAAGAGTTTGCAATCGACACCGCAACCCAATCGATCGCCGAAGCCGACCTTCCCCGTCTTCGCGCCCCCAAGGAGACGGAACGAGACGGCATCCCTGCGCTCACCCGCCGCAAGGTGCCGCTGCAAGCGCTCGCCGCGCCGTCCTCTTCGGTCATGACGAACCCTGCGGGGACGCTCTGTCTCTGGCTCCCCGAGGGCAATGGCTATCGCTCGACCACGGTCACGGTAGCCGGCGCGCGAGGAGGCGTGACCAATATCGCAAGCGGCCTCGATGCCTCGCAACAGGTCCTCGCGAACCCGGCCCAGGTGCTGGATGACCCCCAGTGCCCCTGACGCTGCGCAACGTCTCGCATCGCTACCGTAGCGACCTGCCCTGGGTGGTGCGGGACGTGGACATCGAAGTCGGCGATGGGGAATCCGTTGCGCTCATGGGGCCGTCCGGTTCGGGCAAGACGACGCTGCTCTCAATCCTCGGACTGCTCACCCAGCCCGCCGAGGGCGAGGTGTTGCTCGATGGCGCCCACATCGGTGGACGAGCGGCGAACGACTTGCGGACCACGCAATTCAGCTGGGTCTTCCAGACGGCGAACGCGTTGCTCCGGCGCACGGCGCTGGAGAACGCCGCGTTGCAATTGCTGGCGCGGGGCAGCCGGCCGGAGGTCGCGCGCCGCACAGCCATCGTCGAACTGGACCGTGTCGGTGTCGGCCATCTTGCCCAGCGCCCGGCGCGGCTGCTCTCCGGCGGCGAACTTCAACGGGTCTGCATCGCGCGGGCGTTGGCCGCTGCGCCCCGCTGGATTCTCGCCGACGAACCAACCGGCCAACTCGACCACGCCACCACGCTGGAAGTCTCGCAGGCGCTGATTGAGCAACGGCCAATCGGGACGGCCGTCATCATCGCCACGCACGACCCTGAGGTCGCGGCGCGATGCGAACGGACCATCCGGGTGGTGGACGGAACGGTGGCGGCGACGTGAGCTGGCGGATTGCTTCGCTCCTCCACGAAGGTCTCGCGAACCTGGAGGCGAACCTCTTCCGGTCCCTCGCCATGCTCGGCCTCTGCGCGGCCTCTTTCGGTGGGTTGGCGTTCCTGGAGCTGCGGCAGGGGATGGAGCTGACGCAGTTCGTGCGCGACTACCGCGAAGGCGGGGCATACGTGGCCATCGCTTCGGTACCCGGCGGCGGAGTTTCCGGGTCGCGTTGCGAATCGCTGAACAACACGGCGGGCGTCGTGGCGGCGGGAGCGTGGCGGGGCACCGGCCAGGACACCTTCCCGATGGCGCCGGGCGTCTTGTTCCAGGCGGCCGACGTGACCGGCGGCCTGCTACGGGTATGGGACACGCGCCATCTGCTCGGCACGGGCGTGGGGCTCGTCGTTGGCCCTGCGATGGCGAGCGAACTGGGATTGCGGGCGGGGCTCATCGCAACGTTCGATGATGGCGAACCCGTGCGGGTGTCGGCAGTCGGGGATTTCGCCCGGCGCAACCCGCAGGCGGCGCGCTGGGCCCTCAGCCCGGTCTCGCCGGCCGGGACGTTCGACGAGTGCTGGGTGGAATTCGAGCCCGGCGCCTACGAGGCCGGCCGTGATTCGCTGGCGGCTCGTTTCGCGGAAGGCTCCGCGGACCCGGCCGTACGGCCGTACCGCCGCAGCGACGAGTTCACGCGAGACCCCGCGGCGGAATGGGATTCGCGGCCACAGAAACGGGGCTGGATCGCCGCGCCGCTGGCGTTGTTCGGTCTTGCGCTCGTGGCAGGTTGGTTCCGCCGCGCCGAAGCCGGGCTCTACCTTTCGATGGGCACGCGCCGTGCGCAACTCGCGATGATGGCGGCAGCAGAGTACTGGCCGCTCGTTCTCGCCGGCTGGTCGCTCGGGTTCTCGTACGCGGTCGCGATCCAGACCTGGCGCGACACCGACCCGACGGGAGACGTTCTCTGGCATGCGGCACTGACCAGCGGTTCGGCCGCGCTGGTCACGCTGGCATTGCTGCCCTGGAGCGCCGCCATTGTCGCGCGCGGCAGCATCGCTTCCTTATTAAAGGACAGGTAGGCGACGAGCGCGCGGACTACCCGGGCTTTCGAAAGAGCGCCCGAATGATCATCAGCTGGCCACTCATCATCGCCTTCGCGACGTTCGCGATTCGTGGAGCGAGGTCCTCGCCGAGCACAACCTCGAGGGAGTAGGCGCCGGTTGGCGGTTGTTGCTGCATTTGCATCACGGATTCCTGGGTGACATCGAGCCAGCTCTCTTCGACGAGTCCTGCGTTCGACAGAAACGCCTTCGTGGCCGGCTCGTCGTAGACAAAGCTGATGTCTGGGGTTCGCGCCCAGGGCTGGGGAAAGTCGAGCCGGGCATCCGGCGTGCGGAAGAGGATATCGAAGAACGCGAGGCGTCCACCCGGCTTCAGAACACGGGCCGCTTCGCTATAGAACGTCTGCCGGTCGTTGATGTTCATGACGACGTGCTGAGTCCAGGCAACGTCGAACGAACCATCGGCAAAGGGGAGCGCGAGGGCATCGCCCTGTTGGAAGTGAGCTTCGCCGGAAAGACCGCAACGCTCAGTAAGTGTGCGCGCAGCTTCGATAAACTCCGGGGAGAGGTCGATGCCGGTGACGTCGCAGCCGAACTCGGAAGCGAGGACGCGGGTTGGTCCGCCGAGCCCGCTGCCCAGGTCAATGACCTTCTCGCCGGCTTGCAGCCCGGCGAACTCGGCCAGGGCCCGGGTGGAGAGGATCCCGCCGCTATGGAATTGGTCGACGGGCGCGAACGCTTCCGGTGTGATCGTCGTGATACCGGCCGCCGCCGCTGCGGCGAGCACCCGCTCGGCCAGGTTCTCGGCACGATAGTGTTCCTTCACCCCTTCGGTCTCAGTCGCCAATCCACACCTCCATCCGAGAGATGGTGGCGCAGCCGGAACGTCAAAGACAAGTGGTGCGCGGGAGCCTGCTTCAACCGGCCGGTTGGGCTATAGTGTGCTCGATTTCACAAGCGAGGCCCGGTCGATGACCGCTGAACCAGAACTGCGCGAGCTACGCGAACTTGTAGCCGAATTCGAACCCAACCGCGGGCATGTGATGCCTGCTCTGCACAAGATGCAGAACACCTACGGCTATATCCCCAAGCGCGCTTTCGAAGTTATCGCGCGGCAGTTGAACAGCACCCCGGCCCTCATTTATGGCGCAGCCACGTTCTACACCGACTTCCGCCTGCATCCGCCAGCCAGGACCGAAGTCGCCTGGTGTTGTGGGCCCGCCTGCCGGGTCCTCGGCGGCGAACGCATCCTCGAATCCATCCAGGAAGAGCTCGGCATCGGCTTCCACGAGCAAACCGAGGACCACGCGATCGGACTGCATGTCGGGCAGTGCGTCGGCACCTGTTCCGAAGCGCCGCAGGTGTGGGTGAACGGCAAAGTGAAGGGTTGCCTCACGCCGGAATCGGCCCGCGAACTGGCGCGCAGCCTGAAGGGGGCGACCGAATGAACACCAGGCTCGAATCTATCATCTCCGCTTCGAAAGCCGCATGGGCCGAAGAGCAGGCCTCCGGGCGCATTCGCATCCGGGTTACGCTCGATACTTCGTCGCTGGCACGCGGCGCCGATGAGACGATCGCGAAGCTGAACGCCGCGGTCGAATCGAAGAAGCTCGTCGCGGATGTGGGCATCACCGGTTCGTGGGGCTTCTGCTGGATGGAACCGTGCGTGACCGTGCGCTCCGCAGCTGGCACGCAGACCGTCCTCTACGGGAACATCACGCCGGACCGGGTGGATGAGTTCATCGAGAACGTGGCCGCCGGGAAAGACATGCCCGAATGGGCGCTGGGCGTGGTCGAGGGCAACCCTACTGCCGAGATCCCGCTTCTCAGCGACCACCCGTTCATGCAGGGCCAGGTCCGGCGACTGATGGCCAACATCGGCACGATCGACCCCGAGAATATCGACCACTACATCGCCAACGATGGCTATGCAGGCTTCGGCAAGGCTCTCGAAATGGACGCGGAAGCGATCGTCAAGGAGATGCTGGACAGCGGCCTCGGCGGCCGCGCCGGCGCGGGCTTCCCCACCGGCAGGAAGTGGGACTTCCTCCGTAGCGCGACGACCTCGCCGCGTTACCTCGTCTGCAACGCCGACGAAGGCGACCCCGGCGCCTGGGTGAACCGTGTGCTGCTCGAAGGTGACCCTCACCTCATCGTCGAGGGCATGCTTATCGCGGCCCTCGCGGGCATCGCCGACGAAGGCTATATCTACATCCGCTACGAATACCCGCTGGCCTTCGCCCGCATGAAGAAGGCGGTCGAGCAGGCGCGTGAAAAGGGCCTGCTCGGGAAGAACATTCTCGGCACGGGCAAAGACTTCGACATCGTCGTGTTCTTCGGCGCCGGCTCCTACGTCTGCGGCGACGAGACGGGGCTCATCAACTCGATCGATGGTTACCGCGGCATGCCGCGAATCAAACCGCCGTTCCCGGCGCAGGCGGGCCTCTGGAACAAGCCAACCAACGTGAATAACGTCGAGTCGTATGCGAATGCCCCGATGATCATGCGCAACGGTGCGGCCTGGTGGAGCGGGGTTTCGGATGCCAAGGAGAAGGGGACCAAGATGTTCACCTTCTCCGGCGCCATCAAGTGGGCCGGCTGCGTCGAAGTGCCGTTCGGGCCAAGCATCGGCGAGGTCATCGATAAGTGGTGCGGCGGCATGCGCGATGGCAGCACCTTCAAGGGATTCCAGCCCGGAGGGCCGCTCTCCGGCCTTTGCGGCCCCGACCGGAGCCTCTCGCTCACGCTCGACCCGTATCGCAGCCTCGGGCTCTTCCTCGGCGGCGGCGGCATCGTGTTCTTTGATCAGAACACCTGTGTGCTCGACTTCTGCAAGTTCTTCCTCGCTTTCTGCGAGGACGAGAGCTGCGGCCGCTGCACCACCTGTCACGGCGGCACGCAGCGCGCCGTCGAAACGATGCGGCGCATCCAGGCAGGTGGCGGGCGCGAACACGACCTCGAAAGCCTGAAGTTGCTCATCGGCACGATGATCTGGTCGAACTGCTTTCACGGGCAGTTCGCGATGACCACGATCAAGACCGCGATGAACGCCTTCCCCGAAGAATGGCGCGAACACATCTTCGAGAAGAAGTGCCGCGCGGGCGTCTGCCGGGACCTGGCCAGCGGAAATGTGAGCCGGCCCCAGGTGGAAGAGCTGGCACTCGCGGGGAGCTGACTCGCCGGATGGGAACATTCGCGTTCGACTGAACGTCTGGACGGGTATGAGACGCTGGTTGCTGTTGCTCGCGATGCTGCCGGCTGCCCTCGCGCCGTTGCTCTCATCCGGAGGTGCAGCCTACGCCTGCAGTTGCGCCATCCGGCCGACACCAACAGACCTGACCTATGTCGACACTGTGTTCGCCGGGACGGTTTCGAAAGTAGGCGAATGGGACCCTCGCACCTCGAGTGCAACGCCCATCGAGGTCGTCTTCAACGTCGACTACGTGTGGTTAGGCGAAGCCAACGCAGTGATGCGCACTGGTACGGCGGCGTCCGGCGCTTCTTGCGGCTACACGTTCGCCGTCGGAGAACGCTACCTCGTTTTCGCGAGGGACGGTCAGGTCAACCTCTGTAGCCCGACAAGGCTGTATGACGCAGACTCAGTCAAATTGCTCGAGTCAGTCACGGGTCCTGGTCAGCCAGTGGCCCATGTTGAATCGATTCCGTTCAACGATGATGAAGGCATTCCTAAAACCCAGATCCTTGCGGTTGCCGGGGTACTGATTGCGGCAGCCCTTGCCGCGGGCCTGTGGGTTCGCCAACGAGTAAAGTGAGTTGTCCCCGAATCACGTTCCATCGGCGAAATCCTGCGCGACGCCGAAGCCGTGCCGGCCTGCTCGCGGGCTCAGAAGCGGACGGGCAGAGGGCGCTCTCCGATCTCGGGCCGCATCTTCTGGCAACGGACATCGAGGAACTTCAAAAGATCCTGGATCAGATCAGTCGACGGCGAAGGGCATTTCTTCTCCAATCCGAAATCCGAAACCGACTAGATCGTGCCCTTCGTGCTCGGGATGTCGCCGCCGCGGCGGGGATCGATGCGGACGGCGGCGTCGAGGGCGCGCGCCATCGCCTTGAAGGCCGCCTCGATCTTGTGGTGGTCGTTCACGCCTTCGATGACGCGGACATGCAGATTCATCTTCGCGGCAAAGGCGAATGATTCGAGGAAGTGGTTGAAGAGGTCCGGCGGAAGGCCACCGATTTCGGCGCCATAAAGTTTGAGATCGAGTGCGGCGTATGGTCGGCCGCTTAGGTCGATGGCAGCGAACGCCAACACCTCATCCAGTGGCATGTAGGCAGAACCGGCGCGCACGAGGCCGGCTTTGTCGCCAAGTGCCTGCGCGAGCGCTTCGCCGAGAGCGATGCCGATGTCCTCGACGCTGTGGTGTTGGTCGATCCAGAGGTCCCCCTTGCAGCGCACCTCAAGGTCGAATACGCCGTGCTTCGCGATGTGACTGAGCATGTGATCCAGGAAGCCCACCCCGGTTTCGGTGACGAACTTCCCGGTGCCGTCGAGGTTCAGCGTGATATCGATGCTGGTCTCGGCAGTCCGGCGCGAAACTGTGGCGATGCGTGCAGTCATGCAGCAGTTATCGGGCATCAAAGCACGTTGTGTCGAATTCTCGACGGAGGTCGACCAGCCGGGGAGACTGTCCCATCCTTGTGCGATCATGGGCCCGGTGGATCGAAGACCGGAGATCAGGGTGTCCTCACCGTTCTGGGCTCAGACGGAAGAATCGCTGCTTGGCGACCTGGGCGCGGGACCTGCGGGCTTAACCTCCGCCCAGGCTGCCGAACGGCTCGCCCGGGATGGGCCGAACCAGATCGAAGAACACGAACTACGCGGACGGCTGAAGGTACTGGCCGACCAGGTACTGAGCCCGATCGTGCTCATCCTCGCGGCCGCCACGGTCCTCTCGATGGTGCTTGGCGAAGTGGTCGACGGCACGATCATCCTCGTCATCATCGTCGCGGGCGCGGTGCTCGGGGCCTGGCAAGAGCACTCGGCCGACCGGTCGGTCGCCGCTTTGCTCCTTCGGGTCCAGGTGCGTGTCGAAGTATTGCGGGATGGCAAGGAGCAAAGCGTTCGTCCCGAAGAACTGGTGCGTGGAGACGTGGTTGTGCTGCGCGCCGGCGACATTATCCCGGCGGATTGCCGGCTGCTCGAAGCGAATGATCTCCTCATCGACGAGTCCGCACTGACCGGGGAGTCGGAGCCGGCAGAAAAGTCTGCCGGAGTCGTTGAGGCGAATGTTTCCCCCGGGAGGCGCTCGAACGCTGTCTTCAGGGGAACTCATGTGGTGAGCGGCACCGGCAAGGCGCTGGTGGCCAGGACCGGCCGCGACACGGAGTTCGGGCACATCGCAGACCAACTGACCGCGGCGCGAAACGTGACCGGGTTCGAGCGGGGTGTGACCGCGTTCGGCCTGCTCCTCGTTCGCGCGATGATCGTGCTCGTCACCGTGGTATTCGTGGTAAACGTCGTCCTCGCGCGTCCCATCATCGATTCCATGCTGTTTTCCCTGGCGTTAGCGGTTGGGCTGACGCCCCAAATGCTTCCGGCCATCGTGGCCATCAGCCTCGCATCGGGCGCCCGTCTGATGGTGCGGGAGCAAGTCATCGTGAAGCGCCTGGATGCGATTGAGGACTTCGGGAGCATGACCATCCTCTGCGTCGATAAGACCGGGACGATAACCGCCGGTGTCGTGCGGCTCGATGCGGCTGTGTCACTCGCGGGCGTTGAGTCGGACGAGGTGTTGCGGCTGGCGAGAGTGAACGCCGGCCTCCAGCAGGGCTTCATCAACGCGCTCGATCAGGCCATCCTGGGGGACACAGAGCGCGACTCACTCGGCGAACGCCTCGATGAAGTGCCATACGACTTCCAGCGCAAGCGGATCTCAGTGCTGGTTTCGGACAACGGCGAACCCACGCTGATAACCAAAGGGGCATTCGATCAGGTGCTCGGAACATGCGGATTCGCTGACATCGACGGGCGGGTGACGCCTCTCTCAGAGATGGCGGACCGAATACAGGCACAGTTCGAGCGGGCCAGCGCGGAAGGATTCCGCGTGCTCGCCCTGGCGACTCGTGCATTGCCGGGCCGCCGCCAGTGTTCCGCCAGCGATGAGCAGCAGATGACGCTGCGCGGGCTACTCCTCTTCCGTGATCCCCCGAAGGAAGGCGCCAGGGCGGCAATCGACCAGCTCAGGGCGCTCGGGATTTCGGTGCGCGTCGTAACCGGCGACAACCGGCTGGCAGCAGCCAAGATCGCGGGAGACGTCGGGATATCCACACGGACGGTTATCCGGGGGCCGGAGATTTCGTCGATGAGCGACGCTGAGCTGGCGACGCGGGCACGGGAATGTCACGTGTTCGCCGAGGTGGAGCCACTGCACAAACAGCGCATCGTGCGGGCATTGCGGGCGCACGGAGCGGTCGTCGGGTTCCTTGGAGACGGCATTAACGATGCGCCGGCACTTCATGTTGCAGACGTCGGCATCTCGGTAGACACCGCGGTCGATGTGGCGAAGCAAGCCGCGGCCATTGTTCTTCTCGACAAGAGCCTCTCGGTGATCGCCGATGGGGTGGCGCTCGGGCGCCGCACCTTCGCGAACACCTTGAAATACATCCGCGTAACCGTCAGCGCGAACTTCGGGAACGTGCTGAGCATGGCCGCAGCCACGGCGTTTCTGCCATTCCTGCCGCTCCTCCCCCGGCAGATCCTCCTCCTCAATTTCCTCTCGGATATACCTGCGGTGACACTTTCGAACGATTCCGTGGATGAGGAACAACTCCAGCGGCCCTCGGCGTGGGACGTCAGGGCAATCCGGAACTTCATGATCGTCTTCGGGCTCGTGAGCTCGACCTTCGACCTGGCGACCTTCGGATTCTTGCGCATCGTCCTCGACGCTGACGCTCCTCTGTTTCGCAGTTCCTGGTTCGTGGAATCGACGTTGACCGAGCTGGCGGTGCTCCTGGTACTCAGAACACACCGCCCGTTCTATCGCAGCTCGCCGGCGAAGGCCTTGCTCTGGACAAGCATCGGCGTCGCGATGCTGACCTTCGCCGTTCCGTTCTCGCCGCTCAACGATGCGCTCGGCATGGTGCATTTGCCACTCGAGGTAACCATCGCGCTCGTGGCACTCACGGCCGTGTACATCCTTGCCAATGAGTTTGTGAAGAGTCGAATGCTCTCGCGGCTCGTCGCGGCGCCTACAACTGTCGCAGAGCCTCCATAAGCCGGTGCGTATCTTCCGGCCGGCCGGCACTGATGCGGATGTAATTGGCCAGGTCCGGGCGGTCGTAGTAACGGACGAGCACGCCCTTCGCACGAAGCGCCGCCGCAACTTCCACCGCCTTGCGGCCTTGAACCGCGAAGAGCACGAAGTTTGCCTGTGAGGGCAGCGGCGAAAGCCAGCCAAGTTCGCCACAGAGCGCGGACATGCGGTCGCGTTCAGCAGCGATCGAAGCGATCGTCTCCTTGATTTCACCGAAGTGGGCGATCGCCGCACGCGCGCCGGCATCCGCGGCGACGTTCACGTTGTAGGGCTGCTTCAACGCCATCATGTGCGCGGCCAATTCGGGAGAGCTGATCGCATAGCCGACCCGCAGGCCGGCGAGCCCGGCCCACTTGCTGAATGTCCGGAGGACCACGAGGTTCGGGTGTTCGGCGATCATGGGAATAACTGATTCGCCACCGAACTCGATATAGGCCTCGTCCACGACGACCAGAGTTTCGAGCGCACAGATGGCTTCGAGTTCGGCTCGATTCACCGTGTTGCCCGTGGGGTTGTTGGGTGAGGTAAGGAAGACGATGCCGGCTCCACCCTCGACCGCGTGCTTGATAGCGACGACATCCAGGTCGAAATTCGGCCTGCGCGGAATCTCGACCGGTTCGGCCCGCGAAATTTTGGCGAGGAAGCGATACATCCCGAAGGTGGGAGTCGGGATGGCGATCGCTTTCGGCATGGTCAGCCGGATGAGGATATCCAGAAGGTCATCAGCCCCGGTCCCCGCGACTACCTGCTCCGGTTCGACGCCAACGTAACCGGCGATGGCAATGCGAAGGGCCGTCTGGCCCGGGTCCGGGTAGATGTGGAAGGGCGCCGTCCGGATTGCCTCGAGGACAGCTTCGTGCGGGCCGTAGAGGTTCTCGTTGGCATCCAGCTTTACCAGCTGGCTGACAGGCACTCCAATCTCGGCCGCAAGGACATCGAGAGGCTTGACCGGCACGTATTCCTCGAGGTCTTCGAGGTCGGATCGAAGCAGTTTGCGAAGGTCCATTTCACCAATTCCTCGATCAGCGTATCAGGCATTAGCGGCCGTGCTTCACGACCGCGAATCGCAAATCGTGAACCGTGAATTCAGCGGCCCTGGAGCCGGCGTTCGACGGCGTGGGCGTGGCCGGTGAGGCCCTCGGCACGCGCAATGATGGCGGCGTAATGGTTCAACTCTTCCATGTCGTCTTCCGGGAGGTTCACCACCGCCATCTTCTTGAGGAAATCGTGGACACCGAGCGGTCCGCTCCAGCGGGCACTGCCGCCGGTGGGCATGGTGTGGCTGGGGCCGGCCGTGTAGTCGCCAACGGCCTCCGGCGACGCTTCGCCCAGGAAGAGGCCGCCACAGTTCCGGACCTTGTGGGCGTAGGCGCTCGGATTCTCGACGCAGAGGCAGAGGTGTTCGGGCGCGTAGTAGTTCGCCAGGTCGATCGCGTGGTCGATGTCGTTGACGAGAATGCAGCCACCTCGATTGTCGATTGCGGCGCGGGCGATCTTTGCGCGTTCCAGGTCGCGCAACTGGCGCTCGATCGCGGCCGCGACGTTGTCGGCGAGATAGTGAGACGGCGTCAACAGGATCGGGCTTGCGAGAGCGTCGTGTTCGGCCTGGGCGATGAGGTCGGCAGCGACGAAGTCCGGGTTCGCGCTTTCGTCGGCGATGATCACCGTTTCGGTGGGGCCATAGATGCTGTCGATGCCGACATCGCCGAAGACCTGGCGCTTGGCGATGGTGACGAACAGCCCACCAGGGCCGGCGATTTTGTCCACTCGCGGGATGGTTTCGGTGCCGTAGGCGAAGGCGGCAACGCCCTGGGCGCCTCCGGCTTTGTAAATGCCGTCGACGCCCGCAATATCCGCGGCGACGAGCTTCACCGGCGGCACAGTCCCGTCCGGAAGAACCGGGCTCGCAAGAAAGACCTCTTCGACTCCAGCAACGCGCGCCGGGATAGCGCACATGAGCACCGTGCTCGGCAGCGGTGCGCGCGTGCCGGGCACATAAATCGCCGCCTTCAGCAGCGGTCGAGTCATCTGGCCGAGGCCGTTCTGCTGAAAGTCGAACATTGCGCCGCGGAGCTGTGTCTCGTGGTAGCGGCGGACGCGTTCGGCGGCGAACTTGAGCGCCTCGATGAGGTCGTTGTCGAGCGTGTTGTAGGCGGCCGCAATTTCGTCCCGGCTGACCTTGAGGTCGCCGACCGTCGCGCCATCGAGCTTGGAATTGTAGTAGCGCACGGCGTTGTCGCCGTCGTCACGCACGTCGCGAATGATGCGGCGGACGACTTCCTCCGGGCTCAATTCCTGGCCGAACGTCTTGAACGTCGTCTCCCGGATATCCATCGGGAGTTCGTCGTTTTCAAGTGGCCGGCGCGTGAGCAGCAGCTCCTTGCCCTCTTCGGCGTTGCGGATTATCCGCATCCCAGGTACCTCTCTACTGCGCTGCGAGCCGACTCCGTAGCCCGCTCGACGAATGCGTCTATTTCATCGCTGGTGATATGGGCGATTGTCGCATCGAGGAGTTCCGGGAGCGAATCGAGAAACTCGCCCAGCGTCTCTCCCTCCTGCAAACCCGAGAAGCGTAGATGGTTCGAAATCATGCCGCGCATGCGCTCCCAGTCCATCTGGCGGCCCGCGACATCGAGGGTGACCTGGCGCCAGCGATCAAGGGTCTCCGCGTCGAGGAAGCCACACTCGATGCCCTCGACGGTTTCCGCGAGCGCGGCCGTCAGGTTGGCTTTTAATTCGGGCTCGTTGCCGTAGGCGCGATCGAGATCGAATTGCAGGAGCCGATCCATCACGTTCGCGCGCATCGTCCCGCCCAGCTCGTCGTGGCGCGCGAAGAACGGACGGTAGATTCCCGTTATGTACTGTTCGTCCATGACCAGATGCGTGACGTATCCGCTGGCCCAGGCGCGGGTCTCGGCATTCAGGTTCTCTGGCGCGGAAAGATGCCCGTAGGTCTTCAGGAACGCCGCCACTGAGTCCTGGTGGTTGTGCTCGTTCAGGTCGAAGAAGTGAGTACTCAGCCGGTCCTGCTTCGTGATCACGCGGATATCCGGCGAAGTCGCTCCCAACAGGTAGTGGCCCGAGTCCGGGCGGACATCGGCGAGCTGAAGCTGCTCGGCGATCCGGCGGGCAAGCACCATGTGAAGCGTGATCGGGGGCATCGACTCATTCTAGAGCGATCTGCGACGTTCTGGCCCTTCCGAATGCGCTGTTAAATGCGCGCGCTTTCGATACTGGTGAGGAGGATGCCCCGGCAGCCGATGCTTGAGAGCTCGTCCATGATCCGGTGTGCGTTCCGCTTCTTCACCATCGCCTTGACGGCGTACCAGCCCTCGCGCTGGAGTTTCGTGATCGTCGGCGATTCCAGGCCCGGGGTGATTTCGCACGCGCGCTGAAGGATGTCCCCGGGCACGTCGTACTCGACCATCATGTATTCGTAGGCAACCAGCTTCCCTTCGAGGCGCTGGCGAAGGATCGTCATCTCCGGAGCTTCTTCGTGGCCGGGGCTCGCGAATAGGCCCGCATTCGAAGCAAAGAGCGATTCACCCACCACGCGCATGCCAGCCTGGCGAAGCGTGGTGCCGGTATCGACGACGTCGACCACGCCTTCTGCAATGCCTAGCTGGACCGAAATTTCGACCGCGCCCTCCAGCTCCACGATGTCGAGTTCGCGTGGCGCGAAGAACGACCGGACAATGCCGGGCAGCGATGTTGCTATCCGCAGCTTCGCGAACTCTTCGAGAGTGGTAATCGGCGAATCGATCGGCACGGCGGCGCGAAGTTGGGAGTGGCCGTAATTCAGGTCGATGACCGGGTTCGAGCGTACGCCTTTTTCCGCCGCGAAGTCCTTCCCGGTGATGCCGCCATCGAGGATGCCGGTCGCGACGTACACGGGGATATCACCCGGGCGGAGAAAGTAGAACTCGACGTTGTTTTCCGTGTCGATCGAAGACAGCGAACTGCCCGCCCTGGCGACGCGGTAGCCGCAGGAGGAGATGATTTCGAGCGTCGGCTCGAACAGGACGCCTTTGTTGGGGAGAGCGATTTTGATCATAGCTGCCGGTACACATCTTCGAGGGAGATGTCTTTCTCGGCCATCATGCAGGCAACGTAGTAGAGGACCTGCGCCAGTTCGCCCGAAAGTTCCTGCTCGCTTTCGAATCGTGCGGCCATCCAGCTTTCGGCCGCTTCCTCCACCAGCTTCTTCCCGATCGCGTGGGGGCCGCCCCGGAAAAGTTCGGCCGTGGACGAATCGGGGGGCATTTCTCGCTTGCGGCTGACGGCGAGTGCGAACATCTCTTCGAAGGTCACACTCGAACGATAGCCCAATATTGAGAACGAATCGACGACGAGAAGATCAGGCGGGGCGGACGCTCACATCCGCGGCGTTGATGGCGACAACCAGGCCGTTCTCGCGGCGGACCATCAACTCTCCGTCGTCGCTGATGCTGATCGCGTTGGCGGCGAACTTCTCGCCGGAAACGGGGCTGACGGTCACCGGGCGGCCAAGCGTACAACTCAGCGCGCGATACTCCCCGACGAGCGAAGGCATCGGCGCCGCGAGCAGGCTCTCGAGCTCGTTGCAGATTGCCGCGAGAACGCGCTCGCGCGGGAGTTCGTGGCCCAGTTCGCGGGCAAGGCTGGTGGCGATTTCGGTCAGCTCCGGGTTGTCGGTCGGGTCGCCGTTCACGTTGACGCCGATACCGGGAAAGGCGAGGCCGCCGTTGTAGGTGAGTTCGCCGTCGATGAGCATCCCGCAGACTTTGCGATCGTTGATCCAGATGTCGTTCGGCCACTTGATGCGGGCATCAACACCTTCGGACCGCAGCGCCCGAACGACCGCCAGCGGCAAGATGATGGGTAGACGGCGATGGACGGCCAGGGGCAGGCGCAAGACGAGCGTGAAGTAGAGGTTTTCGCGCGGGGGGCTGAAGAAGGCCCTGCCCCGCCGGCCGCGGCCCGCGGTTTGCTCTTCGGCGATCACCAGGGTCCCATGCGGAGCGCCATCGCCCGCAAGCTCCCGCGCCTCGTCCATCGTCGATGGAATCGAATCGTGGTAGTCGGTGTGCCTGCCGATTTCGGAGGTAGTAAGCAGCTGGTCGAACGCCTCGAGGTCGAGGGGATGGGCCAAATCCATGCCTGTCGACCATACCGGGGGAGTGCGGCGTGTGCCTCACACTTTCGAATGAGGTTACATTTCAGGGCAATGAAAAAGGGCCCTCGGTTCGTTTCCCGAGGGCCCCTTCGTAGCTAAGACCGAAATAGTCTTAGGAGGATTGGATGACACCTGCTAGAACGAAGTTCTAGGAGGAGGTCACCTCCTGTGCCAGGGTTCGGCCGTAACTACGACTGTGTAAGTCCATGCACATCACCTCCTTCCTTGAGATGGAATATGCAACTCCCCCAAAGGCATGTCAAGAGGGAACGATTACGAACGTGATCCATATCGGGGCGTGCCCTTACTTCCGTAAAGCCCGAACGTAACTTATTCTGAATCGGTTGTGTTTCTAAGGCGGCGCCGTGGTCCTTCCCTGGAGGATCAAATCTATGACGTCGCACGTTGGAGGACTCCCTGGTTACCCCTGTAAGCATGAAGCAGTTGCTCGAGGCTGGCGTCCACTTCGGCCACCAGACCCGGCGTTGGAACCCGAAGATGAAGCACTTCATCTTCACCGAGCGGAACGGCATCCACATCATCGATCTGCAGCAGACCGTTACCCGGCTCGACGCTGCCATCAACTTTATCCGCGATGTCGTCGCCACCGGCTCCGACGTGCTCATCATCGGCACCAAGAAGCAGGCTCGTGAAACCGTCGAGATGGAAGCGGTCCGCGCCGGCCTGCCCTACGTGAACAACCGCTGGCTCGGTGGCACGCTCACCAACTTCCGCACCATCCAGAGCCGGATCAAGCATCTCCAGACGCTGGAGACTTCGATGGAGCGCGGCGACTACTCGCGCCTGACGAAGAAGGAACAGCTCGACATCTCGAACGAGATCGAACGCATGAATCGCTACTTTGGAGGTATCAAGCAGATGGACCGGCTGCCCGCAGCCGTGTTCATCATCGATACCGTGAAGGAAGCGATCGCGGTCTCCGAGTGCAAGCGCCTCAACATCCCGATCGTTTCTCTCGTCGATACGAACTGTGACCCCGACCCGGTGGCCTACCCGATCCCCAGCAACGACGACGCGATCCGCGCCATCAAGCTGATCCTCGGCAAAGTCGCCGATGCAGCGATCGAAGGCCGGGCCGCGAAAGAATCGGGAGCGGGCGCCGGCACAGGCGTCGCCGCCGAAGATTTCGAGAAGGCCGCCCAGGCCGGCGTCGAAGCCGGGACCTATTCGGCCAGCCCGGAAGATGTGGGCGCCGACGATTCTGGCCCCACCGTGACCACCATTGCCGCTGGCGCAAGGCCCGCGGAAGAACCGGCCCAGGAGTAGAAAGAACGTGGCTGTTACCACTGAGATGATCAAAGCCCTCCGGGAGGAGACAGGCGCTGGCGTCATGGACGCGAAGCGCGCGCTCGATGCCTCCGCCGGCGACGTGGCGAAGGCCAAGGCAATCCTGCGCGAGCAGGGCATGGCTGCCGCCGCCAAGCGCGCCGAACGAGGCACATCCGAAGGCATCATCGAGAGCTATATCCATGCGGCAGGCCGCATCGGTGTGCTCGTTGAAGTGAACTGCGAGACCGACTTCGTCGCGAAGACCGACGATTTCAAGACGCTCGCCCGGAACATCGCCATGCAGATCGCTGCGATGAGCCCCGCGCTCGTCTCCAAGGACGACCCGGACCGCGACAAGCATGAGGGCAGCGACGAAGAGGTGTGCCTGATGAGCCAGCCGTTCATCCGCGATTCCTCGCGGACGATCGAGAGCCTGGTGCAGGATGCAGTGGCGAAGACAGGCGAAAACATCCGGGTTCGCCGCTTTTCCCGCTTCGAGTTGGGCCGATAACGGCCCGTGGCGACCCCCGAGCTGCCGCCCCATAAACGCGCTCTCGTAAAGCTAAGTGGCGAGGCCCTCATCGGGTCTCGCCATTTTGGTATCGACCCGGACACGCTCCGGGACATCGCGCGGCAGATCAAGCTCGCAACCGATGCCGGCATCGAAGTCGCCGTCTCCATCGGCGGCGGGAACTTCTGGCGCGGCGCTACCCAGGCCGAAACCGGCATGGACCGCGCGACCGCGGACTACGCCGGCATGCTTGGCACGATCATGAATGCCCTGGCACTCCAGGATGCACTCGAGAAGGCAGGCGCCGACGTGCGGACACAGACGGCGCTCCCAATCGCCCAGGTGGCCGAGCCGTACATCCGCCGCCGGGCCATCCGCCACCTGGAGAAGGGGCGCGTTGTGATCTTCGCGGCCGGCACCGGCAACCCGTTCATGACGACCGATACCGCAGGCGCGCTCCGGGCCATCGAAACGGACTGCGAAGTCCTCCTGATGGCGAAGAACGGCGTGGACGGCGTCTACGACGCCGACCCTGCGAAGGTCCCCGGCGCCGTGAAATACGAGCACCTGACTCACATCGAGGCCATCCAGAAGCGCCTCGCCGTTATGGATATCACAGCCCTCTCGATGTGCATGGAACACAACCTTCCAATCCTGGTTTTCGATGTTGCGGCGCCCGACGCGGTGTTCCACGCGCTCAGGGGAGATAGAATCGGAACACTGGTTTCTTCAACACCGGAGTCCTAGCGCTCCGGGCACGGCCCAATTCAAGGAGGGACTTCCATGGCCGACCCAGACGAGATTCTCCTGAATGCAGACGACAAAATGGACTCGGCAATCGAGGCGTTCAAACGCGAACTTAACGGTATTCGAACCGGGAGAGCGCATCCTAGTCTTATCGAGACTCTGCCCGTGGACTACTACGGCGCCATCACGCCACTGAAACAACTGGGGACAATCAACGCCCCGGAGGCACGCCTCCTCACCATCCAGGTGTGGGACCGTGGCGCCGTCTCGGCGATCCAGAAGGCCATCCAGGCCTCGGACCTCGGGCTCAACCCCAACATCGATGGACAGACGATGCGACTCCCGATCCCCGCATTGACGGAGCAGCGCCGCAAGGACCTGGTGAAACTGCTCCACCACAAGACGGAGGAGGCCCGCGTCGCCGTCCGCAACGTCCGCCGGCATTCGCACGACGAGCTGCGGAAGGCTGAAAAAGACGGCGACGTTTCCCAGGATGACCTGAAGCGGAGCGAGGAAGAACTTCAGAAGATCACCGACCGCCACGTCGCGAACATCGATGTCGAAGCAAAGCGAAAGGAGGCGGACCTGCTTGAAGTCTGAGCAGGCTTCTGCCCCGGCCACCGAAGCGGCCAACTTCCTCGGCGACCTGATCTCTCCGATCTCGGGTGGCCGCGTGCCTCGCCACGTCGCCGTCATCATGGATGGCAACGGGCGCTGGGCGACGCAGCGCGGTCTACCCCGCGCGGCGGGTCATCGCGCCGGCACCGAGAACATCCGCCGCGTGATCGAGCGATTCGCGGACCATGGCGTCCAGTACCTGACGCTTTACGCATTCAGCACCGAGAACTGGAACCGCCCTCAGCGAGAAGTGCGGATGCTCATCCGCCTGCTGCGCTACTTCATCAAGCGCGAACTGAACAACCTGCATAAGAATGGCATCCGCTTGCAGATGCTCGGTCACATCGAAACGCTGCCCGAATGGCTGCAGAAACAGGTCGACGACGCCATCAAGCTGACCGCCGACAACGACCGGATGACGCTGAACATCTGCTTCAGCTACGGCGGCCGAGACGACATTCTCATGGCCGTGCAGGCGATGATGCGCGAAGAGATGACCGCCTCCGACGTCACGGAAGAAGCCATCTCGGCCCACCTGTCGACAGCCGGAGCCCCGGACCCGGACCTGCTTATCCGCACCGGCGGCGATATGCGCATCTCGAACTTCCTGCTCTGGCAGGCCGCCTACGCCGAGTTGTATTTCACGGATACCTACTGGCCGGACTTCGGGCGTGAAGACACGGATATCGCGCTGGCGGAGTACGGCCGCCGCAAGCGCAAGTTTGGCGCGCTCCTGCCGGAAGACCTGGAAGCGTTCACGAAGGCTTAGCACACGCTCAGTTTCGTTCCTGCGTGACAAATGCCACTTGTGATCGCGAATCGTCGCGCGTCTAATCCCATCTCGAAGAGGAGGTGGAGGATGCCACGAGAGTTCGCCGACAGCGTTATCTATACCGTCCAACCGGGTGACACCCTTTCCGGCATCGCGGCCGCGAACGATTGCCCGCTCGATCTGCTCCTGGCCGCGAATTCGGGACTCATCAGCGATGCTTCGATGATCCAGGTCGGCTGGGAACTTGTGATCCCCGGCGCACTCACCGGGAGCCGGCGGAGCGCCCCACCCACCGGCGACGGTGTCACGAGCTACACGATCGAAGCCGGCGATACGCTCGGGGCCCTGGCGGCGCGATGGGGCACCACTGTCGCGGCAATCGCCAGCCTGAACGGGATCGTGAATCCCGCCCTCATCTTCGTGGGGCAGAGAATCCGCAAGCCGGGGACCTCGGAAGAAGCGGCGATCGACACCGGCGCCGTCGCCGCGACCACCGAATCAGCCGAGGCGATCCCGATCGTCCCCGGCCGTCTGACCTTCGCGCGGTGGCCGCTCGATATGCCGCCCGGCGTGGTTACGGGCGGATACCGCCAGGATTATGGCAACTACCTTCACCGCGGCATCGACATCGGGCACGTGCCGGTCGGCACGCCGATTTTCGCCCCGGCGGGAGGCACGCTCACCGTGCACCGGCCGGGGGACGGCTGGGGCGATGGGAGCTTCGGAAACAACGTGGTCATCGACCACCCCGGCACGCCATGGTGGTCGATCTATGCGCACATGAACGCAACTTCGCGCTCCACCGGGGAAGTGGTCGCAGCCGGCGACGTGATCGGCGAAGTCGGGTTCACCGGCATGGTTGACCCGCCGGGTCCTGGCGGCGCGCACCTTCACTGGCAGGTCAGCGCGCACCCGGGATTCCCGCAAGGCTGGGAGTACATCGCCAATCCGCTCGACTTCATGGTGACGGGATGACGGTGAGGAACAGACCGTCGCCCAGTTCTCCTTTACGCTAGCCGAGCGTGTCAAATCTTCAACTTCGATTAGTCACCGCGGCCGTCGGCCTGCCGATCGTGATCGGCGTCGCCTGGATAGGCGGCTGGCCGTTCGCGCTGGTGGCTGGCGCCATCAGCCTGCTCGCGACGATGGAGTTCGTGCACGGCTGGCTCATTCCCTCGATGCCGATCCGGCAGGTCATCCCACAGATCCCGACATTCATCATCGGGCCCGTCGTAGTGGTCGCCGCCGCGGTCGAACCGAAGTTGGTCTGGGGTGGGTTGGCGTTCGCCGCCCTGTTCGCACTGCTGGGCTACCTCCCGGCGTCCAGCGCCATCGGCCCGCGCAAGCCATACCGCGTCTACGCGTGGGCCGTCATCTACCTCGGCATGCTGCTGGCCACGTTCGTCCTCGTTCGGGAAGCCGAGGACGGGCGCAAATGGTTCTTCCTCGGGCTGCTGGCGACCTTCTCGGTCGACACCGGCGCTTACGCGGTCGGCCGCCTCATCGGACGGCACAAGATGGCGCCGAAGATCAGTCCGAAAAAGACCTGGGAGGGCGCGGTCGGGGGGACGGTTGCGGGCATCGCCGCGGTCTTTGCGCTCAACGCGTTGTTCGACACAGGGGTAGCGAATAGCACCATCGCGCACCTGGCCATCGCGGTGCCGCCTGCGGCGATCCTCGGAGATTTACTGGAAAGCTGGATGAAGCGCCGGATGGGCGTGAAAGATGCCTCGGGGCTGCTTCCCGGCCACGGCGGATTCATGGATCGCCTCGATTCGCTGCTCTTCGTATTTCCCGTGCTGTACGTGTTCCTCGAGTCCCGTGTGCTGTAATGGGTTGGGGAGACATGGAACACCACACCTCGTCCGATATCGAAGAGCTGTTTTTCGAAGGCAACGAAACGCCGTTGCTGCTGCGAAAGTCGGTGCTCATCGGGATCGTCGCCGGGTTCCTGGCACTGGTGGCCATCTACGCGCTGATCACGGTCGTGTTCGATGTCTCGCTGAAAATCGATGCCAAGCCGTTCAAGAACTGGGTCGAAGATCGCGGGCCGCTGGGCGTTGTCGTCTTCATCCTGGCGATGGCGGCGAGCGTACTCTTCGCGCCCATACCCAACGCGCCAATCTTCATCGCCGCCGGGCTCGCGTGGGGCCCGATTCTCGGGACCGCGTATTGCATGGCCGGCCTGACAATTGGTTCGGCTGCGGCGTTCGGCGTTAGCCGCCGCTTCGGCCGCCAGCACCTCCCCAGGCTCATCGGGCACCGCGCGGCGGCGCACCTGGATAACCTCGCCGACAACATGGGAGCGGGCGTGGTTTTCTGGACGCGCATCATGCCGGGGCTGAATTTCGACTGGATCAGTTTCGTTGCGGGCATGACTTCGGTGCCGTTCCGCACGTTCATCGTCTTCAGCTTCCTGGGGATGATCCCGCCCACGGCGATCACCGTGGCGATGGGGGACCAATTAGGTCGCAATCCGCTCATCTCGATCGCGCTCGGTGGCATCTGGGTGTTGGCGATCATCGGGACTGCTTTTTACTTTTGGCGAAGGCGGAAGAACGCCTCGCGCGAGAAGGCCGCCCGGCCGGATTCGCGGGCAAACCCCGAGGCCGAATTGGGATAAACCCCTCCCGGTCATCAGGGAAGCGCCTATCCGCGTAAGACATGATCGAGAGGACAATTCGCCTCAGTTCAAGGGGTGGTATCAGCTATGTCGGTCGCACAATTTCCAAACTATCTTCGGCTCATCGGGGCAGGCGCTGCCTTCGAGCGAGAACACCGCGAACCGACTCCTATCCGCAACTTCGACATCGATCCGGCGACCGGAGTCGCCACTCGCCAGACGCTGCTTAACCGCACCGAAGCCATGGGCGAACTCGCGCCGAACGCGCCGCTCTCGTTCCTGGTGGTGAAGGTCGCCGGCGCGAAGGGCGTCGATGGAGAAGATCAGCTCCGCCTGATCGCCTCGCGGATCAACGAGCTCACGCGCGGCGTCGACATCGTTGGGCGGCTGACCGGCACGAGCTTCGGCATTGCGCTCCAGGGCGCGGGCTACACCGCCGCCGGGGCCGTCGCCGCTCGGCTCACCCACCACCTGAACCGGATGGCCGAACTGAGCCCTTCGATTTGCATCACGGTGTCAGCCGCAACGGGCACCGGCGTGAACGCCGAGACGTTGCCGCTGGCGGCGATGGATACCTGCGAGCCCTGCTGCGGGTGAGCCTCCGGCGCGTTTGGCCGTTGGCTTGTGCATCCGGACATTTCTAGATCCGACCGTCAGGGAGGCGCGCGTTTGGCACGCCGGACTGGTTGGCTCGAAGCGAAGCAGGTCTCACCTATGAGGCTCCGCGTTCCTTCAGAACCCTGCTGCAGCAATACGGCGAGCCTTTGGAGATTTAGCCCGTGGCCCGATACTGCCCGATTCTTCGTAGATCCGACTGTCAGGGAGGTGCGCGTTTGGCACGCCGGACGGGTTGGCTCGAAGCGAAGCAGGTCTCGCACGCCCGGAGCGTGCCTCCCTTATGGTCGGATCTATGAGGTGCTTCGCCTCACGCCAGCGGGACGCTGAGGTCGTCCTTCAGGTCCAGGACCACAGCCACTTCCTTGCAGTTCGTGAAAAACGGGCAGCGCACGCATTCATTCCAGACCTTTTGCGGGAACTCCATCACGTTCGCAAGCCGGAAGCCCTGCTTCTCGAAGAACCCCGGCTTGTAGGTCAGCGCGAACACGCGGTCGAGGCCAAAGGCTCGCGCGTCTTCGATGCAGGCGGCGACGATAGCCGCGCCAATTCCCTTGATCTGCGACTGTTCTGCCACCGCCAGCGAACGCACCTCGGCGAGGTCGGATCCCATGATGTGGAGCGAGCCGGCGCCGACGACTTCGCCCTCGATGCGGGCGACCTTGAAGTCGCGGATGGCTTCGTAGATTTCGCCGATGGGCCGATGCAACATGTCGCCTTTATCGGCCCAGTAGGTCACGAGTTTGTGGATGCCTTCGGCGTCGGAGAGTTTCGCCGGTTCGATACAGAGCACGCAGGACTCCTTAGGAGTGAGCAGAAAGTTGAAAGTGGAAAGTCGAAAGTCTGCTTAGCGTGCGCGAACAGGGGCGACGTGCGTGTCGTCGCCCGGGGAAACCTCGTGAGATGGAAGCGCGTGCATTATGAACAGTGTAGGGGAGGGGAGGGCGAAGGCGGAAGAGAGAGGAATTTTCGATTGACGATTTGCGATTTGCGGTTGTGAACCTTAGAAACGCTAGGGGGTCGAACCGCCAATCACGCGAAGGTCCATTCGAACACCTTAACGACCTCCGCGCCCTGGCGGTTCCCCACCGTCAATCGAAAATCGTCAATCGAAAATCCCTCGGTCCTCAGTCCTTTGTACTTTCCGGTCCATTACGTCCCCTCGGCCACACACGCTCCTCCCCGGCGGGTTACCCTTTGGCGATGCGAGTTTCTCTCATGGGCCAGGCAGCGTTCGGCGAGGCTGTCCTCAAGAAGCTGCTTGATGATGGTGTCGAAATCGCCGGGGTGAGCGCGCCCGCGCCGGCCGGCGACCGCAAGGATGCGCTCTGGGCGGCGGCCGAAGCGGCGAACCTTCCGCTGGTCGCGACGCCGGCACTGAAGTCACCGGAGGGGCAGGCGGAGTGGGCCGCGCTGAAGGCCGAATTGTGCGTGATGGCGTTCGTGACCGACATCATCCCGAACGCGGTGCTGCAGATGCCGCCGAAGGGCACCATCCAGTACCACCCGAGCCTGCTGCCGCTGCATCGCGGTTCGAGTGCCATGAACTGGCCCATCATCAATGGCGAAACCGAGACCGGCCTGAGCATTTTCTGGCCCGACCAGGGCATCGATACCGGCCGCATCCTGTTGCAGAAGACCGCGCCGATTGGCCCGGACCAGACGATGGGTGACCTCTACTTCAACCACCTCTTCGGCATGGGCGTGGATGCGCTGGCCGAGTCGGTGGCGCTGGTGGCGGCCGGGAAGGCTCCGCGAATCGAGCAGGACCACCGGCTCTCGACCTATGAGCCGCCCTGCGGCGAAGGCCATGCGCGCATTCGCTGGTACCGCCCGGCGCGAGAGATTTACAACCTGGTGCGCGGCTGCAACCCGGCGCCGGGCGCCTGGGGCACGTTCAAGGACACGGAGTTCAAGATTTTCGATTGCCGCCTGACGGGCGAACAGGAGCCCGGCATGCCGGGCCGCGTCCTCCGCGTGGACGATGAAGGCTTCGACATCCGCCTGAACGGCGGGGTGTTGCGCGTGCTGCGCGTGCAGCCGAAGGGCGCGAAAAAGGTCGGCGCGGGTGAGTGGGCGAGAGAGGTTGGGCTGGGGCCGGGGGCGAAGCTGGGGTAGGCCTGCGGAGTGCATTTCGTCGCTCGCAATGTCTTGTCAACGACCGGCCGTGGAGAACCAGCGGGATAGTGATAGTCTTTTAACGCGACGAATTAACTCGCTTGAGCGGGGGTTTGAGATGCGGAAACAGCAACAGAAGATGCTCGAAATCGACGAACTCATTGAGGTGACGCTGCGAACGGATCGATTCGGTGATGTCTCTTTCCGCCTGATTTCAACGCTCGGAGATCTCCTTTTTCTCGAAGAGTTAGCCGCAAATCAAGACCTTGCCGACAAAGCTTTCGTCCTCAAAACACTTGAGCATCAACTCCTTGAACCGGCCAACGCCGAATTGGCGTTGCTCGAGGACGGAACACTGCTAGAACTCACCCGCGCGGTGCTCAGTGCGTCCGCCTCGAAAGGTGCAGGGTTCGACAGCTACGAATCGCTACGGACCTTCGAGGACTGTCGGGCTGGCGCCAGCCGGTTTTCCTCCGAACAACTCGCCCGGTTCTCCGATGTGTTCAAGCCCGCCTTATTGTCCTTGAGTGCATCGATCAAGAACGTTTTCGATGGATTCTCTCAAACGGTCGCACGAGGAATGCCAAAGGTGAGCGTGCCCAACGGTTGGTTCGAGGGCTTAGTCGCATCCGGCTCGCCATGGCCGTTGGCGTTGCAACTCACTACCACCCCGCGGCCGCTCGATCCGAAGACAGGTCCAGGACCGTCGGTCGTGGATCTCCCGACGGTAACGGCCACAGGCACACCGTGGGACCGGGTGCACCGTCAGGTCGTAGCCGCGCAGCAACGACTCGCGGACGCCTCTGCTGAAGAGGACTTCCAAACCGTAGGGCTTCTATGCCGGGAAGTCATGATCTCCCTCGCGCAGGCGGCCCACGATCCCGCTAAGCATCCCCCACTCGACGATGTCATTCCTTCGAATACCGATGCTAAGAGACGAATCGATGCGTATCTCGAAGTCGAACTGGGTGGTGCAAGTGCGGAGCAGCTACGCAAGTCAGTTCACCGGGTCTTGGACCATGCAGTCGCACTCCAACACAACAGAAACGCCGACCTCGTCTCAGCGACCATGTGCCTCACGTTCACCGTCGCGGCTGTTCGCAGCGTGGAGTTGGTAGCAAGAGCTCCCGGCGACCAAGACAGTCGATTAATCGAACGGATTCTGACCACCGGTAGCAACAGGTTGGATCAGTAGATGGCTCGCAAATTCGGCGAACGGTGGATTGCAACCGGAGAGACTCTGGGAGAGGGCGGGCAAGGGCAAGCACTCTGGGTTACAGACGGTCCCGGAGGGGAGCGTTTCGTGCTCAAGCGGCTTAAAAACCCTGCGCGGATTGGCAGACTGGAGACCGAGGTTGCCGCCCTGCGAGCACTAGATTCGGACCGAATTCCGAAACTCGTAGACTTTTCGCTTACAGCTCCCGCGTTTGTTGTTACTACTTTCGCCGGCGAACCGCTTCCCAGCTTGATTGAGCAAGGTCTGGACGCCGATAGCGTACTTAGCTTGTTTCGAGACGTGGTGGAAGGGATTCGAGATGCACATGCGGAAGGCTTAGTACATCGAGACATCAAGCCCGACAATGTCGTTGTCGCAAATTCTCGCGCCTCGGTCATCGACTTCGGGATATGTCAGTTCGTTTCTGGCGAATACGTGAACACGCTGGTCGATGAAGCATTCGGTTCACGTTCCTTTGCCGCGCCCGAAATGGAACTGGGCTCGGACATAGAAAGCACTTCTGCCTCAGACATTTACTCGCTCGGGAAGCTGCTGTACTGGATGGCCTCCGGCGGAAAGATGTTCCCGCGGGAGAATCTCAACGAAGCTGCTATGGGGCGAATTGAATTCTCGCGGCCCACGGATAGGGGCCACATTGAGCGCTGGCTGCGGGGGACTATTGCGGCGAATCCTGAAGAACGCCTATCAGTTCAGGAGCTTTTGGATGTCGTCGACCGCGACATTGAGCTTATGAGGCGTCACTTGAACGCCGTTGGGTCACTACTTCAGCGCTGTGAAGTCTGTGGTATCGGCCAAATGAAACCCCGCTTCGTCGACCAACTTCTTCCCCTCGGCCTGAAGGCTCAGTCGGTCAACGTTCGTCCTGAACAAGCACTTCGTTTCCTGTTGTGCAGCCATTGCGGATACCTTCGGACCCATCTCATCCTAGAAACGACCGGGCAGTCCCTTTGGGAGTTCTGATCTGAGTTTCATGTCGGGCGCCCGTCCGTCCCCCAGTCGCGACAACCCCCACCCCGATCCCGTACCCTTCGCACGCAACGCGGCGATGCCGCACCTAGCCACACCTATGGAGTAGCACCATGTCTGAAGCCTGGATTATCGATGGCGTCCGGTCGCCGCGCGGCGGCGGGAAGCAAGGGGTCGGCAGCCTCAGCCACCTTCACCCCCAGCGCATCCTCGCCCAGGTGCTCAACGCCCTGCAGGAGCACGCCGGCTTCGACCCCAAGGACGTGGAAGACGTCGTCATGGGCAACGGCTCCGGCGTGGGCGACCATTCGATGGACATCGCCCGCATGGCCGCGCTCGATGCCGGCTGGCCAATCACGGTCCCCGGCGTGACGCTCCACCGCTTCTGCGGTTCAGCGCAACAGGCCGTGAACATGGCGGCAATGGGCGTGCTCTCGGGCCAGCAGGACCTGGTCGTCGCGGGCGGCGTCGAATCGATGTCGCGCCCGGCCAGCCTGAGCGTCGACGGGTTCACGGCGAACAACGCCCACCTCTACGCGCAGTACCCGCTCGTGCCGCAGGGCATCTCGGCGGACCTCATCGCGAGCCTCGAAGGGTTCACGCGCGAGCAGTGCGATGCAGTCGGTGTCGAAAGCCAGCGGCGCGCAGCGGAAGCAATCGACGCCGGGCGGTTTAAGCGCAGCGTCGTGCCCATCTATAACGATGACGGCTCGCTCGCGCTGGACCACGACGAACACCCGCGGCCGGGTTCGACGATCGAGAGCCTGGCGGGCCTCAACCCGTCGTTCGCGAAGATGGGCGTGATGAGCCCACCGAACGACACGCGCACGTACGACGAGATCTGCATGGCCGTCTACCCGCAGGTGAAGCAGATGAACCACGTCCACCACGCCGGGAACTCCTCGGGCGTGGTCGATGGCGCAAGCGCGCTGCTGCTGGCTTCGCCGGAGTACGCGAAGTCGCACGGCCTGAAGCCGCGGGCGCGCATCGTCCAGACTGCGACCGCCGGCAGCGAGCCGGTCATCATGCTGACCGCTCCCGCCCCGGCGACGCAGATGGTGCTGAAGAAGGCCGGCATGTCGAAGGACGACATCGACCTCTTCGAGATCAACGAAGCCTTCGCTTCGGTGGTGCTCAAGTGGCAGAAAGAGATGGACATCGACAACGAGCGCCTGAACGTGAACGGCGGCGCCATCGCCCTCGGTCACCCAATCGGCGCGACCGGCGGCATGCTCATCCAGACGGCCATGGACGAACTCGAGCGCCGGAACAAGTCGACGGCGCTGATCGCGATGTGCACGGGCGGCGGCATGGGCACCGCGACGATCATCGAAAGGGTGTAGGAATTTCGAATTACGAATTGCGAATTGCGGCGAGGCGTGGATTTGCGATTGACGATTTTCGATTGGGGCTGAACCGACTCTCGAGGCAGCCGCGAAGGACGCGGAGCGCGCGCCACGGTCTTTAGGGAAATCTTCGCGGGTTTGGCGCCCTGGCGGTTCAGCTTCGGGCGCCGACCCCGGCGCAATTCGAACTTCGCAATTCGAAATTCTCGGCGCCTCCGCGCCTCTGCGATTTGATCGTGCCCTTAGCTCGGGTGGGTCATATCCATCGGGACCACCCATTCGTTGAACTCGGCTTCGGTGAGGTAGCCGAGCTTGAGGGCGGCCTCTTTGAGGCTGGTGCCTTCCTTGTGGGCGGTCTTGGCGATTGAGGCGGCCTTGTCGTAGCCGATGTGGCGGTTGAGCGCTGTGACCTGCATGAGGTTCTTGGCCAGGTTCTCCTCGATCTTCGCCAGGTTCGGTTCGATGCCGACGGCGCAGTTGTCGTTGAAGGCGGAACACGAATCGCCGAGGAGCTGGATGCTCATCAGCGTGTTGTGGACCATCACCGGCTTGAACACGTTCAACTGGAAGTTGCCCTGGCTACCGCCGAACGCCACCGCCGCATCGTTGCCGAAGACCTGCACGCAGACCATGGTCATGGCCTCGGACTGCGTGGGGTTCACCTTGCCGGGCATGATTGAGCTCCCGGGCTCATTTTCGGGGATGGTCAGTTCGCCGATGCCGTTGCGCGGGCCGGAGGCGAGCCAGCGCACGTCGTTCGCGATCTTCATCAGCGCGCCGGCGAGTGTGCGCAGGCTGGCGCTGGCCGCGACGAGCGCATCGTGGGCTGCGAGCGAGGCGAACTTGTTCGGCGCCGAGACAAACGGGTAGCCCGTCTCTTTCGCGAAGTACGAGGCGGCGAGGTCGCCGAACTTGGGGTGGGCATTTAGCCCGGTGCCGACCGCGGTGCCGCCGATCGCGAGTTCGTAGAGGCCTTGCTCGGCGTGCTTCACTCCGGCGATGGCGAAGTCGAGCTGGGCCACCCAGGCGCCGACCTCCTGACCGAGGGTGATGGGCGTCGCGTCCTGGAGGTGGGTGCGGCCAACCTTCACGATGCCCGCGAACGCTTCGGATTTCTTCGCGAGGGTATCTCGCAGCTTCTGCACGTTCGGGTAGAGCTGGCGGTGCAATTCTTCGACGACGGCGATGTGCATGGCCGTCGGGAACGTGTCGTTCGAGCTCTGGCCGCGGTTCACATCGTCGTTGGGGTGGATGGGCGACTTCGAGCCCATCACGCCGCCGGCCATTTCGATCGCGCGATTCGAAATCACCTCGTTCGCGTTCATGTTCGATTGCGTGCCCGAGCCGGTCTGGAAGACGACGAGCGGGAAGTGTTCGAGGAGCGCACCCGAGATGACTTCGTCGGCGGCTTTCGCGATGAGGTCGGCTTTATCACGGGGCAGTTCACCGAGGTCGGCGTTAGCAAGCGCCGCGCCCTTCTTGAGGATGCCCATGGCCCGGACGATGCTCGGCGCCATGCGGTAGCGGTCGACGCCGATGGGGAAGTTCTGGACGGAGCGCTGGGTTTGAGCGCCCCAGTAGCGGGAGGAATCAACCTCGATGGCGCCCATCGAGTCGGTTTCGGTACGAGTTGGCATGCGCCAAGTTTAGCGCGGCGCCGCGAGACGGGCGCACCATCACTTCAATGCCGCTATCGACGTCAAGCAGACGTTTCGGTGTCCCGATGGGGTATGTGAGATACCTCTCGCTCGCCCGGAATTCAGCCGTCCACAGGATTCTTTACCCCATATACTCCCCTCGCCCGGGCTCCCGGGAATTCGAGGAGGAACCATGCGTTCGAAAACCATTGCAGCTGCAGCGGTCCTGGCATTGCTCGGGCTGGCTGTCATCTTCCCGGTCGCGGCCTACGGCGGCGACGACGAGAACGGGCAACAGGTCCAATCGCTGGACGCCATCAGCAGCAGTTTCTCATTCCAGGGCCGGCTCTCGACCGCCGGGGCACCCGCCGATGGGTCGTTCGATTTCGACTTCTACCTGTATGACTCGCTGGCGGGTGGCAGCCAGGTGGGAAGCACCATTTCGATGGCAGCCGTGCCTGTTGCCGCAGGCCTGTTCACTGTCGACCTGGACTTTGGCGACGTCTTCCATGGCGCGCAGTACTACCTGGAGATCCAGGTTCGACCAGCAGGCGGCGGATCGTTCACCGTCCTCTCACCGCGCGAGACGCTCGGCGCGGTCCCGAATGCTCACTACGCGCGAGAAGCGGGCAACATCCGGCTCCCGTATTCAGCGTCGCAGGACTACTCGGGCGCGCTGATGGAAGTCTCAAACAGCAGCGCCTTTGCAAACTCGGTAACCCTGCTGGCCGAAGCCGCCGGCGGACGCGCAATCGTCGCAACCAGTGGCACTGGCACCGCAGGACTCTTCAGCTCATCCGGCGGGACGGCGCTCGATATCGATGGCGCGATTAAGGTTTCGGGCAGCCATCCGGCGGCATTTGTCTTCACGGCAACCGCGGGGACCATTTCAGGCCATACAGCGACCATCGATAACCCGGCGACAAACGACAATCCGAACGCCATCCTGATCGTGACGAAGTACTGGACCGGCGTGTACGACACGAACGAGGTCGGCGTTTACTACACCGGCGGGAAATGGAAGCTCTTCTACGAAGATAATTCCACCCCGTTCAAGGTGAATTCGAAGTTCAACATCCTGGTCATCAACCAATGATTTCGTTGACCAGGCTCCACTCCGAGGTGCGGCAATGCACCTGAAACGCATTCATCTACCAATCGTGCTGCTGGCGGTAGCCGCCCTCGCTGCCGTCACTACCGTTTGGGCACAGACCGGAGGCGGATACGACGCCTCGTACAACGGCGTGAGCGACGGCGGCCAGACGATGTCCGGCGGCGGCTACCTGCTGCAGACCAGTGCCGGGCAGGCTATGGCCGGCAACTCCTCGAGCGGAAACACGTATTCGCTGGACATGGGGGTGCTTGCGGGAGGAAGCGGCAACGCAGCCGTCCCGACAGCTTCGCCGTCGCCGTCGGCCTCCGCATCGCCTTCGGCATCGGTGACGCCGTCAGGCACGCCCTACCCATACAAGGGATACGGGCCCCAGGTGGCGAAAGACGGGACGTACTAATGCCCGGAGGCGAGGCGGTTCGCCGCCTCGCCTCCTTGCTTCGCTGCACATCCCGGCGCATCCCGCGCGTAACTGGCGGGCAGAGCCCGTGCTTTCGGGCCCCTCAAGGTATTGATTTCGTTAATGTTGCGGTTCGATAATTGCTATGGTGCGTATGCGCTTGATCCAGGTTCATGGCGGAGAGGCTCCGCCGGGAAGGATGGTCAGGAATGCAACGGAAAGTGGCAGCTGAACTCGTGGGGACGTTTGTCCTGGTGCTCGGAGGATGCGGAGCCGCGGTGATTAGCGGCGGCGCGATTGGCGCGCAGGGCGTGGCGATCGCGTTTGGCCTCACGGTCCTCGTCATGGCCTTCGCGGTCGGGCCGATTTCCGGCGCCCACTTCAACCCGGCGGTCACAATCGGGCTCGTCGTGGGCAAACGCTTCGACAGCAAGGATGCGCCTTATTACATCGTGGCCCAGGTCGCGGGGGCGATTCTCGCCGGTGCGGTGTTGTACGTAATCGCCAGCGGGCTCGATGGATTCGACGCATCGAACGGCTTCGCGGCGAACGGGTACGACAAGCACTCGCCGGAAGGCTATTCACTGATGGCCGGGCTCGTGTGCGAGATCGTGATGACCGCGATCTTCCTTGTCGTAATCATCGGAGCGACCTCGAAGAAGGCGTCCACCAACTTCGCTCCCATCGCCATCGGTCTCGCGCTGACCCTGATTCACCTGGTGAGCATCCCGGTCACGAATACGTCGGTGAACCCGGCGCGATCGACCGGTGTGGCACTCTTCGTCGGCGAGGGCTGGGCCATCGGCCAGCTCTGGCTGTTCTGGGTCGCTCCAATCGTTGGCGGCGCGCTCGGCGCGCTGGTCTGGCGCTACCTGCTGGAGGACCCGGGCGATGCGGCAGTACCGGCCGCCGGCGGCGCCGAACTCCAACCCGCCGGAGGTGGCGGGCAGTAGTTACACCCTCAGAGGTTGCGTTCGAAGTACTCGAGTACCCGGCGCTCCTGGTACTCGAGTCCCTTCGCATCGCGGGGCATGTGACGCTCCTCGGGGAAAACGAGCAGGTCGTAGTCCTTATTCGCCTCGGTGAGGGCTACGATCAGCCGGGCCGTGTGCCGGAACTGCACGTTCTCATCGACCATTCCGTGCACGATCAGGAGCTTGCCTCGCAGCTTCGCGGCATGCGTGAGGACCGAGCTGTCTTTGTACCCTTCGGGATTCGATTGGGGCGTACCCATGTAGCGCTCGGTGTACCCGGTGTCATATCCGTCCCAGTCCGTGACGGGAGCACCGGAGACGCCGACTTTGAAGACGTCAGGGGCCTTCATGAGAGCCATACACGTCATGTAGCCACCATAGCTCCAGCCGTAGATCCCGACGCGAGCAGCATCCACGTACGGGAGCTTCGCCATCTCCCGCACGGCCGCGACCTGGTCGTCGACCTCGACCGTCCCCATCCGATCGGCGAGCGCGGCTTCGAATTCGAGGCCGCGGTTGGCGCTCCCACGATTGTCGACCTTGAGCACGATGAAGCCCTGCTGGGCCAGGTACTGCGCCCGAAGGTCGACGGTGAGCGACCAATCCTCGACGGCCCTCTGCGCGTGTGGTCCACCGTAGACGGAAACGATGAGCGGATATTTCTTCCCCGGCGCCATCGACGCCGGTGTGTAAACCATCCCGTACATGGTCGAACCATCGGCGGCCGCGAAGGTCTTCGTTTCCGGCGGCGCCAGGCCCAGGCCGTCGGCGGTTGCGTCGTTCTCGAACAGCATCGCGAGCAGCGTTCCGTCTGATTCGCGGATAGCGACTTGCGGCCCGCGTTCGCGAGTGCTCCAGGAATCGATGAAGCGGCCACCTGACTTCGCAACGTACACGCCGTGGTATCCAGGTTCCGCAGTCAGTCGAGTAATGGCGCCGCCGTCGATGGGGACCGAGTAGAGGTGGCGTTCGAGCGGCGATTCCTTCGTCGCGACGAAGTAGACGAGCCCGGCGGCTTCATCAACGCGGGCGATGTGCGTGATCATCCAGTCGCCGGAGGTTAGCTGGCGGCAGTTCTTGCCGTCGGCATCGTAGCGGTAGAGATGCGCGAAGCCGCTGCGCTCGCTCAACCAGAGGAAGCCGCCGGAATCGAGGAACGGCGTATCGCCCTGGAGATTGAGCCAGGGTTCCTGGTGTTCTTCGAGCAGCAGAGTTGCGCCGCCGGCCGAGTCGAATGTCAGCAGGCGGAGCGTCCGCTGATCACGCGAGAGAAGCTGGGCCGAAAGCACACCGTCCGGGCGCCAGCCCACGCGTCCGATGTAGATATCGGTGTCGGCGCCGAGGTCGATCCATGTGGTCTTCCCGCTCGCCAGTTCGACAACGCCGAGCTGAAGGAGCGCGTTCGGCTCGCCCGCGAAGGGGTAGCGATGGGGCTCGTTTTCTACCGCCGCTTTGCCCTGGTGGACGATGGTGTAGTCCTTGATGTGGCGGCTATCAGCGCGAATGTAGGCGATGCGCGAGCCATCCGGGCTCCACCAGAAGCCGCGGTCGCGGTCGAGTTCCTCCTGGGCAATGAACTCGGCGAGGCCGTTGGTGATCCCCGGTTCGGCGCCGCTCGTGAGCCTGCGTGCTTCGCCGCCGGCGATTGGCGTGACCCAGAGCTCATCGTCGCGCACGAAGCCGACCATCGTGCCGTCGGGGCTGAGCCGCGGATCGATGGCGCCTTCGGAGCCTGGGAGTTCGCGCATTTCGCTCTCGCCGGCACTCACCCAGAGCTTGCCCCCGCCGGGCACCAGCAGGACCTGTTCGCTCGACTTCGACGCGAACTGGTAGTCGGTCACGCCAAGTTCGCGGAGACGGGCACGCTCGCGGCGCAGTTCCTCCTCGCGAGAGAGGTTCGCTTCGTTCGTGCTGGCGGGCGGCGGGCCGGCGAGTACGCGGCGTTCGCCCGTTGCAAGGTCGTATCGCCAGAGGCTGCGGACGAGACTGCCTTCAGCGCTGAAGAGGTAGGTAACGCCAGTCCCATCGGGCGTGAACCCGGCCCGGGCCGGGACAACGGTGCCGGGGCGCGGGAAACTCGCGACCTGGCTGAGGGTCAATGATTCGTAGGGTTTGGTCACGAACTGAAAGCCTCCGCTCGTAGCGATTCGATCTCCGCGATCGTCTTGGGGATGGCGGCAGTCAAGACGCGGCTTCCACCTTCGGTGATGAGCACATCGTCTTCGATGCGGATGCCGCCGAAGTCTCGCATCGCCTCGACCTTCGCCCAGTCGATGCAATCGGCGAAGTCGCTGCGGCGCTGAGGGTCATCGATCAGCGCCTTGATGAAGTAGATGCCCGGCTCGATCGTGACCACGTAGCCCGGCTGCAGCGGGAGGTCGGCGCGGAGCCACTTCAGGCCGAAGCGGTCGCTCGGAGTCCGGCCCGCAAGGCAGCCACCGGCATCGTGCGTGGAAAGCCCGAGCATATGGCCGAGGCCGTGCGGGAAGAACAGCGCGTGGGCGTCGCGCTCGACGAGCTCATCCGCGCGTCCCTTCAGGATCCCGAGTTGTGAGAGTCCCTCGGCGATCTGGTGGCATGCGGCGAGATGGAGATCCCTGTACTCGACCCCGGGCCTGGCCGCGGCGATGGCCGATTGCTGGACATCCAAAACCAGCTGGTAGAGATCGCGCTGCGCTCCGCTGAAGCGCGGCCCAACCGGGAAAGTGCGGGTGACATCGCTCGCGTAGCCTTCGAACTCAGCGCCGGCGTCCATCAGCACGATTTCGCCGTCGCGCATGGCACGTTCGGTCGGAGAGAAATGGAGCACGGCGCCATTCGAACCGGTCCCGACAATGGAGCCGTAGGCGGTGCGCTCGGCGCCCGCGCGGAAGAACTCCGCTTCGACCTCGATTTGCAACTGGCGTTCGGTCAGGCCGGGTCTCGTCTGCCGCAGAGCGTAGAGGTGACCCGCCCGGGAAGCGTCGGCTGCGCTCTGCATCAATGCGATTTCGGTAGCGTCTTTGGCCCGGCGAGCGTCGGAGACCTGCGTGGAGAGGCGCTCCGCAAGGTTTTCATCGATGTCGAGTTCGAGCGAGCTCCAGTTGCGGAGGCCATAGCCGGCGGGTACGCGCGAAATGTCGTGGTTGCCAAGGATGGCGAGTGGCTCCGCCCGGCGCTCTTCCAGCCATGGCTGCAGTTCGGACAATGGCCGAACATCGAGACCCGTACGCTCCGCCAGTTCTTCATGGTCCACACCGTCTCCGACCCAAACACGGTCCTCGAGGTCGGCTTCGGGTGCGAACAACAGCCAGCCCGCAGCCTCATCGAACGCGAGGACGGCCCCAGGAAGCTGCGTCCCGGCGAGATAGGAGAACTCCGGGTGAGCGTGGAATTCGTGATACTGGTCCGTGCCCTGGACGGGCACGTGGAGACCGGATGGGACCATCGCAGCGCCGCGGGCGAGGTTCCACTCGTGGGCGATACGTGCGCGGCGGTCCTTCAATGGAGAATTCGATGGCATCGCCGAACAGTGTATTCGGTCAGGCGCGCTGGTAGTTGGCGGCGGCCGCGGCCATCGAGGACGCAATCTCGTCGCGCAGTTCGGGCGGGCCAATGACGAGTGCCTCGGGTCCCCAGCCGCGCACCCACGGCGTGATCTCGAGCAGGCTCGGCAGGCTCACGCGCAGTTGTACGCCGCCATCCTCGATGTCTTCGAGCCGCTGGCTCGGGTGCCAGTTGGTTTCGCGAATTCTCGATGCAACCGCCGATGAGAAGTTGATGGTGACTTCGTACTGGATCTCGCCGAACACGGCGCCACCCCAGCTTTGGCGAAGCTGCTGGGCGATGTGTTCGACATCGCGCGGCTCGAATTCGTTCGCGCTGATCTTCACCTCGAGGATGCGGTCGAGCTTGAAGACGCGGACCTCGCCGTGTTCCGAGCTAAAGCCCACCACGTAGGTGCCGCTCTGCGTGTGGTCGAGGATGTAGGGGTCGATATCGGTAGTGCGCGCACTGGCATGACTTGCCGAACGGTAGGAAATGGTGGCTGTCCGGTTGGTGGCCCAGGCCTCGGTCAGGCGCCGCAGCGACTCGATATAGGCGAGGTTCGTCGGAAGCTCGCCGTACTCCCTGACGGTGCGCCGCATGTGGCCTGCGAGGCCCTCGGGCACCGCTTCGGCGACTTTTTCCAGCGCCGAGACGCCGTCGGGGTCGCGCTCATCGGCCAGGCGGAGCATCAACCGCGTGGCGAAGTAAATCGCGCGAGCTTCCTGGAGCGAGAGCCGGACTGGCCCGAAGACGAGCGTCGCGCCGGGCATGAGCTTCCAGCGCCGGCCCTCATAAATGAGAGGGATGCCAAGCTCGCTTTCCAGCGCCGCGATGTCGCGCTGGATGGTTCGCTGGCTGTAGCCAAGTTCGTTCGAAAGTTCAGCGCAGCTGACGCTTCCGCGCTTGCCCAGCAGTTCGCGAATGCGGACCAACCGGGTTGCCCTGCGAGTCTGTTCGGTCAATCGACACACCGCCCTTTCTGTCCCGGATACCCGGAGTGGGAGGCACTGGGACACGAAGACAGTATCGCCGAAACGCGACAAAAAATGTCGCGATTCCGGTTCATTGCTCGGAGTTCTGTGAATTTATCGACATCCCGGCCACACGCGCAAGAACTACGCATACGGCCTGCCATGGACGATTCGCCCGGGGACACGACCCGCGGGCGGGACGGGAAACGCCGCCTGCCCTAGGATCGAGGGATGCCTGAACCTCGCGAGTTTGGACCTCTTGCGCACATTCGCCCCGAGGCCATCGGCCAGCCCGGCCAGCGCCGGTTCCGGTTGCTCGCCATGAACGACTTCGGGGAGTCAGCGTTCCTCTGGCTGGAGAAAGAACAGCTGATCGCGCTGGGCGAAGCGATCGAAAACGTGCTCAAGAGCGAAGGCTACGAGCACCAGGCCCGGCCGATGGATGACCTGCCCGAGGAACCGGTCTACCCGCTCAACGCGGACGTCGATATGCGGCTTGCGCAGCTTTCGATGGGCGTGAACCGCGAGACGCGGGCCGTCGTTCTCATCTGCGCGGACGGCCCCAGCGAGGACGATGACACAACCGCCGTGACCATGAATTTCGACTACCGCCGCGCATTCGAACTCCAGCGAACGATCGGGGAAGTTGTCGCCGCAGGCCGGCCGGCTTGCCCGCTTTGCTCTCAGCCAATGGACCCATCGGGCCACGTTTGCGTTCGCACGAACGGGCATCATCCGCACTAAGTCATCCCCACCCCGCAGCACCCGCTTCCGCGCTAGAATCCCCCCGCCCGGGCCACCACACCCTCGGGCGATGGGAGTCGCATCATGAAGCTCGGGCTGTTTCCACCGCTTTCGGCACCGGTCGCCACCCCCGAATACATCGAAACGGTCGCCACCGCGGCTGAGCGCATCGGGTTCAACTCGGTCTGGGCGCCGGAACACGTTGTGCTCTTCTCGGAACACTCCGAATCGCGCTATCCCTACTCGGTTGATGGCCAGATTGGCGTGCCTCCGAGCGCAGGCATCCTCGACCCGTTCGAGGTCCTCACGTTCATCGCAGGGGTCACGAAGACGCTCCGCGTCGGCACCGGCATTGCACTCGTGCCACAGAGAAACCCGGTGTACACGGCGAAGGCAGCGGCCTCGCTCGACTGGCTCTCCGGGGGGCGCTTCGATTTCGGCATCGGCATCGGCTGGCTGAAAGAGGAGTTCGAATCGCTGCAGGTTCCATGGCCGAAGCGGGCGCAGCGCACGGCGGAGTACGTCGAGGTCATGAAGCGGCTCTGGATCGACCAGGAATCCTCGTTCGAAGGCGAGTTCTACAAGCTCAAGCCCGTGTGGCAATACCCGAAGCCGGTTCAGCAACCGCATCCTCCACTCTATTTCGGAGGCGAATCCGACGGCGCACTGCGCCGGGCGGCATCCATCGGCAACGGCTGGTTCGGCTACAACCACGACCCGGAATCGGCCAAGGAGCGCCTCGGCGTGCTTGATCGGTTGCTCGCCGAGAACGGTCGCTCCCGCAAGGACATCCGCGTCATCATCGCAACGGCCCGGCACCGCGCCACGCCGGAGATGCTCGAAGAATTCAACGCGCTTGGCATTGACGAAATCATCCTCAGCGCAGGGGCGCGCCGCGCGGAAGACATGGTCGGCCGGATGGAGGCCCTCGCGGAAGAACTCATGGCGAAAGCCAACAGCCTTTAGGAGATCCCGATGGCATACGAAACAGTCCTCACCGAAACCCGCGGCGAAACCGGCGGAATCCTCTGGGTAACGTTGAATCGCCCGGAGAAGCTGAACGCGCTGAGCATGACCCTCTTCGACGAGCTCCGGCAGGTATTCCAGAAGGCCCGCACCGACCGCTCAGTGCGGTGCGTTGTGATCACTGGCGCGGGCCGTGGCTTCTGCGCCGGGGCCGACTTTTCAGGCGGCAGACCTGACGGCCTGATGTACGCTTCGGCGGAGTCACCGACTGACCTGGAAGGCGCCCGGCTGTTCTTCCGAAACGAGTCCGAGACCTACCTGGCGCTCAAACGGCTCGATGTTCCTGTCATTGCCTCGATCAATGGCGTTTGCGTTGGCGCCGGGTTCGACATGGTCGCGCACTGCGACATGGCCGTGGCATCGACCGCGGCCCGATTCCAGGTGGCCTACGTGAAACGCGGGCTCTTCGCGGATCTCGGCGGGTTCTATTCGCTGCCGCGAGTCATCGGCTGGCGAAAGGCGATGGAAATGATGACGACCGGCCGCTTCATGTCGGCCGAAGAGGCCCACGAAGCCGGGCTTACGAACTACCTGGTGCCGCCGGAAGAACTCGAAGCGAAGACGATGGAACTGGCGCTCGCCGTGGAGGCCGGCCCCCCGCTCGGGCAGAAGCTCGGCAAAATGCTGGCCTATCGCACCCAGAACATGGACTTCGAATCGGCGCTGGAGTTCTCCGCCATCGCGCTCAGCACTACCGGGACCTCGGAAGACCGCAAGGAAGGGCAGCGTTCGTTCGCCGAGAAGCGCGAGCCGCGGTTCACCGGGCGTTAGGCAAGACTTAGCTGCCGCCTGCCGCGGAGGCGTCCTGTTCGACGTGTTCGGGCCCGCCCGCCGTGTCGCGGAAGCCCATGCTGTAAAGGTCGGCGTAGAGCCCGCCGAGCCGCATCAGTTCATCGTGGTTGCCCTGTTCGGCGATCTCTCCGTGCCTGAGGACGATGATGCGGTCCGAATCGCGGATGGTGGAAAGCCGGTGGGCGATGACGATGGCGGACCGCCCGTGCATGACTTTTTCGATGCCCTTCTGGAGGAGCGCTTCCGTCTGGGTATCGATGCCGGCCGTCGCTTCATCGAGCATCAGGATGCCCGGGCTCACCAGGAGCGCTCGGGCAAGGCTGATGAGCTGGCGCTGGCCAAGGCTCAGGTTTGCCCCGCCCGGCAAAACTCGCGTGTCGTAGCCCTTGTCCATCCGCGCGATGAGTTCGTGCAGACCGACCGCATTGGCGGCGATTTCGACTTCATCCTGCGTCGCATCCGGCTTACCGAACGTGATGTTGTCGCGAATCGTGCCATGGAAGATGAACGGGTCCTGCAGGACGATGCCCATGTTCCGCCGCAGCGACTCCATCGTGACCTCACGGATGTCGTGGCCATCCACCAGGATGGCGCCATCGGTAACGTCATAGAAGCGGGCGAGCAGGCTGATCAGCGTGCTCTTGCCGGCGCCCGTGGTGCCGACAATTGCCACGTGTTCGCCGGGCTTGATGTGGAGGTTGATGCCCTTGATCACCTCGATGTTGTTCATCGCGTAGGCGAAGCGAACATCGCGGAACTCGATGTCGCCTTCGATGCGTTCGAGTTTCATCGCATTCGGCGCGTCCGAGACTTCCTGGGGCCAGTCGAGAATCTCGAAAATGCGTTCCGCGGCGACCGTGGCGCGTTGCATGTTGGTGTACTGCTGCGTCATTTCCCGGATGGGGGTGAAAAAGCGGTCGATGTAGAGCGTGAACGAGACCAGGAATCCGATCTGCATCGTTCCGTCCAGCACCATGCCACCGCCGACGAAAATAGCGACGGCCATCGCCCCGGCGGCGATCAGCGCGACCAGCGGCTGGACAATTGCCGAGATGCGGCCGGCTTCGACGTTCGCATTGCGATTGTCGTCGTTAACGCTGGCGAACGAGCGGGTGTTGATGCGCTCGCGCGAAACGCTCTGGATGACGCGGACGCCGGAGACGTTCTCCTGGATGGTGGCGTTCACAGCAGAGATGGTGGCCCGGGCCTGGAGGAAGGAACGGCGTGCGTAGTGCTGCCAGACCCAGAGGGTCACGGCCATCACGGGAACCGAGATCGAGACCAGCGCCGCCAGCTCCCAGTTCAGGACGAAGAGCGTGATCAGAATCCCAATCAGCGCGATCAGGCTGCCAAAGATCGAGATCATCCCGTTGCTGAGCATGTTCTGGAGGACGCTTACATCGTTCTGCATGCGAGCCATCACACGGCCCGTCTCGTTTTCATCGAAGAAGCGCAGCGAAAGCCCACCGATGTGGCCGAAGAGATCCGATGAGACACGGAAGAGGGCGTGCTGGCCGACCCAGGTCATCTGGTAGACCTGCTGGTAGGCGGAAAGCCAGACGATGGTGTTGTCGGCGAAGAATGCCGCGCAAATTATGTAGAGCTGCTGCTCATTCCGGTCGACGATTGCGTTGATCGCCAGGCCCGGGAGCAGCGGTGTGAGGATCGTCGCCAGCGAGTTGATCACAAGAAAGACCACCGAGAGCGCGATGCGCCCCTTGAATGGCGCGGCGTAACGCCAGAGCCGTCCGATCACGCGGGGGTCGAAGGCCTTGCCGAAGTCCTCCTCGGACGAAGCGAGGCCCAATCGCTGGGCAGGCCCGGCGCCCATCCCCTGGCTGCTGCCGAGCGCGAGGTTTCGCGAGAATCCGCCACCGCCGCCGAACATCATGAGGCGGCCTCCACTTCGGCTTCTGTTTCTTCCTGGGGCGCCAGCTGGAGCCGGTAGATCTCTTGGTAGAGGCCGGGCTCGTTGATGAGGTCTTCGTGGCGGCCGCGCTGCACGATGCGTCCCTTGTCGACAACGAGGATCTGGTCGGCCTGCTTCACGGTCCGCAACCGGTGCGCGATGACGAACGAGGTGCGGCCTTTCATCAGTTCGTGCAGAGCCCGCTGGATCAGGTATTCGGTCTCCATGTCCACGGCCGAGGTCGAGTCATCGAGCACGAGCACCTTCGGGTCGAGCAGAAGCATGCGGGCAATTGCGATGCGCTGCTTCTGTCCGCCCGAGAGCGTCATGCCGCGTTCACCGACCCAGGTGTCGTAGCCGTTCGGAAGCGACTCGATGAACGAATGCACCTGGGCGACTCGCGCGGCCGCGATGATCTCTTCGTCGGTGGCTTCGGGGCGGCCATAGGCGATGTTCTCGCGGATGGTCGACGTGAAGAGGAACGTCTCCTGGAGGACAACACCAACGTTCCGCCGCAGGGATTCGACCGTGACCTTCGTGATGTCGGAGCCGTCGATGGTGATGCGTCCCGAGGTGGCCTCGTAGAAGCGCGGAAGCAGGTTGAGGAGCGTGCTCTTACCGCTTCCCGTCGGGCCCAGGATGGCGATTGTCTGCCCCGGAAGGGCATCGATGTTGATGTCGTGGACCACGGGACCGCGGCGCTCGTAGCCGAACGCCACGTCTTCGAATTGAACGTGGCCCTCGACATTCGTCAGTTCGACCGCGTCGGGGGCGTCCTGGATTTCGACGGCGGTATCGATGATTTCGAAGATGCGGGTTCCAGAGGTCTGCGCTCGCGTCGCCGAATTCACCAGGAATCCGAGTGTGCGCACAGGGATTTCGATCTGGGTGCGGTACTGGATGAAGGCGACGAGCGTCCCGACCGACATCGCGCCGCCGAGCACCAGGTGGCCGCCGTAAAGCAGGATGATCAGGTTCACCCCGGCCATGACGTAGACGAGGAACGGCTGGTTGAAGGCCGCGATGCGATTGGCGGCCAGGCTGCTTTCGCGGACGGCCCAGTTGGCGTCCTGGAACTTCTGGAACTGCCGGTCTTCCTGGGCGAACGCTTTAACAACGCGGATGCCCGTGATGCTTTCCTGGAGGATCGAGGTTTCGACACCAATCTGCTGCTGCACATCTGCCCACAGCGGCCGTGTGCGCCGGGACATCCGGATAGCGATGTAGCCGACCAACGGCATGCTCAGGAAGACGACAAGTGCGAGTTGCCAGTTCGCGATGAGCATGATGACCGAGATGGAAACGAACAGTCCGGCCGTCATCCCGATGCGCAGCAGCCCGAGGCTGAGGAACTGGCGGCAATTCTCGACATCGACCGTGGCCCGGGACATGAGCTGGCCGGTCTCGAGATGGTCATGGAACGAGAAGGTCTGGCTCTGAACCCGCTCGAAGAAATCGCGCCGCAAGTCGAAGGCGACACGCTGGGCGATGACTTCGCCCATGTAGCTCTGGAGATACTGGCAGAGCCCTGCACCGACGCTGAAGGCGACGATTGCCGAGGCGCTCCAGGCGAGGGTCGTCCGGTTGCCGCCCGAGATGCCAGAGTCGATCGCCCACTTCACCATCCACGGGGTGAGCGTGCTGAAGGCGATGGTGCCGATGAGGCCGAGATAGCCTAGCGCGACCACACCTTTGTGGTAGCGCAGGTAACCCATCAACCTGACCAGTACCTTCATTGGTCTCCCGGAAGTGAGGAATTCGCCGCTCAAGGGGAGTATACGACCGATCTAACGTTTACGTAAGGGTTGTTGATTCGCGGCGCGGTTAAGGTGTCATTCGTAACAGGAGAGGACGGCGTCCCAGGCGACTTCGCTGGCCACAATCCCGAGCCCATCGGCCGTGACGTTGGCCTGGACCTGGTTGCTGGTCGCCGCATACAGCACATCGCCGTCGGTCGAGGTGTGCCACGGGTCGATGGCGCGGGCAATAGAACTGTGGACCTGCCGGCCGAACTGCGTGAGCTGGCGGTTCGTGAGCTTCGCGTCGGTTGCCACGAGCGTCAGGGTGGTGTTCTGGGTCGGAGCGAGTTCGCCCGAACCACCGTCCCGCGGCGGGATGAGGATATCCACCGACCGATGACGGACCCCGGTGGCCGGATCGAGGTTGCCGCGGACAACCTTGCCTTCGCGGTCGAGGATTGCGCCAACCGCGTTCATGACCGTAACCACGAGGATCTTCGCGCCGGCGAACTCGCGGAATGCGGCGCCCTGGCCGCCGCGCTCACCGGGAAACTTCACTTTGCCCACGGTTGCCGAACGCCCGGCGCCACGTTGCCCGATTGGCACCACTCCCGGCACCGCTGCCGCGGTGGCCGCCCGGCCGAGGGCTTTATCGGGGTAGATCGTGTTCTGGCGGAACACATAGTCCCAGATGATCGCGCCATTCACGAGGGGGATGTGTTCGGTCGAGTGTTCCTTGCGCGCCCAGAGCTCGGCGACCACTCCGGCCGATGCTTCGAGCCCGAGCAACGAACCACCCGCGAAACAGAGCGCGTGCGCCCACTCGTAACCTCCAGTGGTTCCCACCAGCCCACCGCGTTCGTCGATGGCCACCGGCCAGCCCCGGTCGAACAGGAAAACGGTGCATCCCGTCGGTCCTTCCTCGTACTCGGCATATCCGATGCTCAGCCCCGGGAGTCCGAATTCGAGGATCCGCGCCGCCGGCGGCGTTACTGGCACAAGGCTGAGATCGTCGTTCGATTGAGGCATAGTTCACTCCGCGGTCAGCAAACAGTCGTCGTACAGCTCGGAATACAAGATTGTGGCCTCGTTCACCGCGACGAAGGTCAAATCGACCTCGCCGAAGCCGCTCCGGGATCCTGACGTCACCGGCACGACGTACGAGAGTGACGGCAATTCCGCCACGATGGCGCCGGCATCGGCGTCGCCCGGAATCGTCTGGCGAATCGAGAACAGTTCACCCGGGTAGATGTATCCGTCGCCGTCGGAATCGGTGAATTCGTACTGGATCTGCACCGGGGCGCCGACTGCAGGCGTCGCCCCGCAGGAATTGGAGGTCACCAGGAGGTCGAAAGTCCATGTGCCGGCGTTGAATCGTGATACCTCTGGTCCAGTGGTAGCCGTAGCCTTCGGCGGGGTCGGTGTGGCGACCCGGGTGGCGTTTCGCGCGGGCGTGCTTGTCCCGTATGGCGTTGGCGTGGCCTTCGGCGCCGGAGGCACCCGTCCGCCACGGATCCGCTCGACATGCCGTTCGAGGACATCGAGCCAATCGGAGAGTTCCTCATCTTTCGCGGGTGCAGATTCCGAGACGTTGCGGCGCTCCGCGATGATCACCGTCTCACCGGCGACCAGCCCGCAATCGCGTGATGTCGACGAGTATTTCACGCAAACCTTTTCGCCCGCCTTCGCGCTGTCATCACCCAGGTCGGAACGGATGTAGGCGAGCGCGTTCTCACCCGTGTCGAAAACGTAGAAGTACGCATCCACACTTTCGCCCGCCGACCAGCTCACCGACCGGATGAGGCCCTTCGGTGCGTCTTCGATGGAGTCATCCGGGAAGTCCATCGAGTTTCCGTCAGGCCCGTTGGCCGGGACCGAAGCAAGCACGGCGGCGAGCACCCTTGGGTCAACCTTGCGCGGCCGGTCGGTGGCGTCCTTCAAGATGTCCTTGAAATAGTCCTCCATCGCTGCGAGGACCTCGACGCTGTCCTCAGCGTCTTCTTCACCGACGGGTCCGGTTTCGACATCGAGGTAGATGCTTTCGAGCTGGCGGACGCACGTGCTTGCGAAATCGACATCGAGGTAAATCGGCGCTGGCTCCAGCCCGCAGAATCGACCCGAGTTCCTGCCGGCTTCCTCGGCTTCGAGGTAGTCGATCGTGTAGTCGGCCTCGTCTTTCGCCTGGGCGGCGGTGCGCATGATGACTGCCGAGACGTGATGTTTGCGGCCCCCGGTGCCGTTGAACCAGTATTCGAGCGAGGCGACCGCGTCGCTCGTCCACCCGTACTCGAAATCGACGCCAGCGAACGTGACCCCCGGCGGGAGGTTTCTCGGCACCTGGTCGAATGCTGCGACAACAACCGCCATCAGGTCGGCGTCCGTCTCGTCGCTATCCGACGGCTCATCGTCATCGTCGCCAAAGCAGCCGGCGAAAGCGAACGGCAATATCCCGAACAGTAGCGCGGTGCGCAGCCAAAGTTTCACTCCGACCCCCCGAATCTGAGAGGCCGGAGTATAGCAACCCGAGCTTGCAACGCGCCGGACGCGCGCGAACTACGCTTTGACCTTCGAGAGGTCCTCCATGCCCTTCGGCACACCCGAAACCTGGACCTTCTGCACCTCTTTAATGATGTGCTGGGCCCGTTCGCGCTGTTCGGGAGTGCCCTGTGGGAGGGCGAGACCGAGGCGGCTGGCATATTCGCGCTTGTTGGCGACGAATTCCGGCAGCTTGTCGTAGGTCGAGGTCTGGGCGAACGTCCGGAGGACGGCTTCGGGGATGACCTTCTGCATCTCGACCCACTTGCCGGCCAGGGACATCTCGTGGAGCTGCATGCCGAGCGACTTCAGTTCGTGGACTTCGAAGACTTCGTGGTAGCTACGGGTCGAACCGTAGAACGAGATCGGCTGGCGCAGGCGTTCGAGGCCCTGCTCGATCTCGGATTCGGTCTCGCCGAAGACGGTGAATCCGCCTCCGCTGATCTGAATGTCCTTCCAGGTGCGGTTGCCGCGTTTGAGGCCGATGGCGACGTTCGGGAGCACGACCTCGCGCATGTACTTGTCAGTCATGAAGCCGTGGGGCATGACCACGTCAGCGACTTCGCCTGCGACGCGCGCCATCGCATCGCCGACGAGCGCGAGGCCGATGTTCGGGTCCGGGTAATCGATCGGGCCGGGGTTGAAGTTCGGCGTCATCAGCGTGAAGTGATAGTACTTGCCGACGTAATCCGGCTTTTCGCCCGTGCGGAACGACTTCCAGACGGCGCGCATCATGCGGATGTATTCCTTCATGCGCGTGGCCGGGGCGCCGGGCCAGTCGGTGGAGAAGCGATTCTGGTTGTGGCCCTTCACCTGGGAACCGAGGCCGATGGTGAAGCGGCCCTTGCTCATGTGCTGGATGTCCCAGGCCTCCATGGCGAGGACGGTAGGGCTGCGAGGGAAGGCGATGGTGACGCTGGTCTGGACTTCCATCTTCGTGGTGTTGGCTGCGGCAAGCGTGGCTGCCAGCATCGAGTCGTGTGAAGTCTCGGGTGTCGAAGCGAAGTCGTAGCCGAGTTGCTCGGCGCGCTGCGCCTGTTCGGGGACGTTGGCGAGCCATCCGCCACCGAATCCTGAGCCTACTTTCATGGTTCCTCCGTGCCACGGGGCAACGTGGCGCTTTCGTATGCGGTGGTGAGTCTACAGATGGCGGGGCACGAGCGCATGAGGGTGTTGCGTGTTGCGCTACCCTGTTGGAGAGATGAGCGGTCGCGGTCCATCGATCGGTAGTTGTGCCATCCTGGGAGCGTTGCTCCTGGGTGCGAGCCTTTCAGGTTGCGGCGGACATCAACGCATCGCGTTTACCGACATCCAAACCGGGCCGACGATACCCCCTGAGATAAGACAACCCTGCGGGCGAGAGGACATTCTCGGCCTGGAACCCGACCCGGGCGACTTCCCTTCGGGCGTCCCTTTCCCTACTCCATCGGGTGACTTTGTCGAGCCCGGCATTACCGGCATTCCAGTCCCGGACGGTTCGGTGCAGATAGACGGCTTCACGATCGACCACGGCTACGCGGCCGGTGATGCGGTGGTTCAAGTGTTCGAGGTTTCGTTGTCACAAGATGAGGTCCTCGCCTTCTTCGATGCCATGCTGTTGAACAATGGCTGGTCCCCCGGTTGGTCCGTTGTGGGCCCGGCGGGAGCCCAATGCGCGTTCAGACCGTCACGATTCGATGTCGGGCCGATTGAACCGTCCAACTGGATCATCGTTTCGACGGCCTACATACCTCGCGACGAAGAGACCAACACTAATCCGGGCTACCGCGGAAAAGGCGTGCCGTTTGCACCGCGCACCCCGGGCAAAACCACGTTTTCGATACTCACGCCGAAGTAAGGGCCTAACTGGACTCCGGCGTTTTGGTGCCCGTCACGACTCGCTAGAAAGCCGCCGTGCAATCCAAAATCCGAAATCCCCAATCCGAAATCGCCCCACCCTTCCCTTTACGTCAGGGTTTCCAACAGCTACTGTTCGTCATACATCGATGTACAAAATGGAGAATCGCCTTGGACTTTAAGGACAACCCCGCGGAGGCCGCATGGCGCAAGGAAGTCGCCACGTTCCTGGCCACTGAGAAGCCTAAATCGGACCCCGACGCGACGCCGCAGGAAATGATGATGCGAAGCGGCGAAATGATGAAGGAATGGCGGGAGAAGCTCGCCGCCAAGGGCTGGGTCGCCCCGGCCTGGCCGAAGGAGTACGGCGGCGCCGGCCTCGGCGTGATGGAGCAGTTCATCATGAACGAGGAGTTCGCCGAGGCCCGCGCGATGAACGTCGGCGGCATGGGCACCTCGATGATCGGCCCGACGATCATCATCCACGGCAACGACGACCAGAAGAAAGAGCACCTCGGCGCCATCCTTCGGGGCGAAACGCGCTGGTGCCAGGGCTACAGCGAGCCCGGTTCCGGCTCGGACCTTGCCAGCCTCCAGACCCGCGCGGTCCGCGACGGCGATGACTTCGTCATCAACGGCCAGAAGATCTGGACCTCCGGGGCGCATACCGCCGACCGGATGTTCATGCTCGCCCGCACCGACCCCGATGCGCCGAAGCACCGCGGCATCACCTACTTCCTCCTTGATATGAAGAGCCCGGGCGTCACCGTGAGGCCGCTCATCAACCTCGCCGGCGGGCACATGTTCAACGAAGTCTTCTTCGAAGACGTCCGCGTGCCGGCGACTAACGTCCTCGGCGAAATAAACCGCGGCTGGTACATCGGTACGACCACGCTCGACTTTGAACGCTCTTCGATCGGCAACGCTGTTGGTCAGCGGCAGACGCTCGAGTACTACATGCGGTTCTGGAAAGAAAACCAGGGCAAGCCGACGACGGGAAGCGCCAGTGCCAAGGCGAAGGACGAGTTCGCCGACCGCTGGATCGAGGCTTCCGTGGCGAAGATGCTCAGCTACGTGGTCATCACCATCCAGAAGAACGGTCGCGTGCCAAACCACGAGGCTTCGATCGCCAAGCTGTTCAACACCGAGCTCAGCCAGCGAATCGCCCGAACGGCCATGAAGATGACCGGGACGAACGGTCTCCTGCTCGGGCGCGATGCTCCGATGCGGGGCCGCGCGCCGCAGAGCTACATGCAGACCGTCTCGAGCACGATCGCGGGCGGCACGAGCGAAGTGCAGCGCAACATCGTCGCCACTCGCGGACTTGGCCTGCCTCGCGCATAATTCTCGCGAACCAGTTCACCGCTCTCAGGACAGGCCCGGCAGCAATGCCGGGCCTGCTTTGTTTGTGGGCACCCCACACACGCGCGTTCGTGTCGAAGCTCAGGGAAAGCCCTACTGAAAACCTGGACGACAGCCGAATATTTGGTCGAAGGATTAAACAATCTAGACCTGCAAAAAGAGCGGTTTAGAACTACTCGCAAGGGCGGTCCGAGTGTCTAAGTCAGTGGTTGCCGGTGAGGCGTTCGGCCTGGCCACCGTCTCCGATTCCGAATCAGGCTCCTCCTGGGCAACGGCGCGACCGTTGCTGTTGCAGGTGTTGGTGATCGGCTTGGTCTGCGCGATCCCGGCCCTTCTCCTGGCGCCGTTCTACCACGAACCGATGAGCAGGGACGAAGGGGCGTACGCCACCGTTGCACAAGGTCTCCTGCATGGGCAGCTTCCCTATCGGGACCTGTTCGATCACAAGCCCCCTCTCGTTTATGTCTGGTACGCGGCGAGCTTCGTCGTCTTTGGCGAGACCGATGCTGCCCCCCGGTTCGCGGGCGCCCTGTTCCTCTCTGCCACGGCGCTGCTCACGTTCGGGATCGCGAAGAGCCTCCATGGAGTCCGCGCCGGGGCGTTCGCGGGGCTTGCGTTTTCGTTTTCCACGGGGATCGTGCTGCTGACCCCCGGCTTCAACACCGAGACGTTCATGCTGCCGATGCTGGTCGGTTCGCTCGCGGCGTACATGGCCGCCATCCGGCGGGGAGGCCAGCGCTGGTACGCCCTTTCCGGGATCCTTGGCGGGCTCGCAGTCCTCACAAAGTCGGTGGCGATATGGAACCTGGCGTTCCTGGGCCTCATCTGCCTCTTTCGCTGCTGGCAGTCGGACCGAAACCGCGGGGCATCGTACCTGCCGCTGGCGGCGATGGTGGGCGGAGCCGTTGCTTCGTTCCTGGTCGTGCTCGCGCCGTTCGTCCTGTTTGGTGGAGCCGGGGAGTTCATCTACGCAAATGTCTCTTACAACTCGCTTTACGCCCGGCAGGAACCTGCCACCAGGGTGCTTCTTGCGGACATCTGGGGTCTCGTGGCGCTTGCCAATGTGGCCGCACCGCTGGTGGCACTCTGCGTGCTTGGATCGGTCGCAGGTATCCGCCGGCGGGTCCCCGCATTCTGGCTGATCGCCGGCTGGTCGGCCGCCTCGATGCTGGGGGCCCTCAGCACCGGCCATGCTTTTCCCCACTATTACCAGGCACTGCTTCCGGGGTTCACGCTCCTTGTCGCCCCCTTGGCCGAGGGTCTGCCAGTTACCACTGGCAGGGCGCGCGTCCTCTGCCTCGCCTGTCTCGGTATTGTCGTCCTGCTTTCAGTCCGGACGAACGTGCTCCTGATGGAATCCTCGTCGCCGAGCGCGCGCATGGCGGTGACCGAATTCAGCCAGGAGACTGCGGACCGGGCACTTTCCAATCGTGCGATAGGTGATTACCTGGCCGCACAAACAGACTCGGGGGAGTCGATCTACAACTACGGTCGCGAAAGCCAGATCTACTTCTACGCGTCGCGCCGCCCGGCAGTGCGATATTTCTACGACCGCCCGTTCTGGCTTGATTCGGCCACGCTGGATGAGACGATCGCCGCCCTCCGGGTGAGTCTGCCTGCCTATATCGTCGATACCGGCGCCGGTTCACTGGGGGATTCGTATCCACCCTCGTATCTCGCGCTTCTGAACGACTTCTATGAGTACGACAGGACCGTCGAGTACGCGAAGCTTTTTCGGCTGAAAGACTGAGCGGCAGAAGCTGAAAGCTCACCGCTCTCAGGACAGGCCCGGCAGCAATGCCGGGCCTGCTTTGTTGTGGCCGAAGGTTTAGGTTGTCGCGGCCGGGGTAACCGGGGGCGTAACCAGGAACACATCGGTGACGGTGCCGACAATGGAGTCAAGGGCAGCGAACTGGCGTGAGAGCAGCATCCAGGCATCGATGTCGCTCAACGTGCCGTCGTAAAGGTCACCAAGGACGACACCGAAGACCTCGGCGTGGAGGAAGTCTCGCAGGTCCTGGGTTGGAATGCCCTGTGCTTCAGCTATTTGCGCGAGAGTCGACCCCGAGGCGAGTTCGCTCGACAGCGTGTCCACGTCGAGGCCCAGGAATTCGGCGAGCGCTTCGCCGGTTGGATCAACGACCCCGTAACCGCCGAGATTGAGAGCGCCAAGGCTCGAAACCGACACCGCCGGAGAGTCAGCTGCCGGCGGGGCGTCGGCGGCGAACGCGGTGCCGACATTGAAGAGACTCGCCATCGTGGTGGCGGCAGCGGCCACGGCGATTAGTTTGGAGTTGAAGTACATCGGGTCCTCGTTTCCGAGCCAGCGAATTTGGGCACTCCCGCCCGGCTCGCAACTCAGATTGATTGAGTTTCCTTGAGGCGCGATTGGAGGGCTGCGAAAAACCGCTGAGAGTTCCGCGAGGATCCGCTGTGTTCGGCCACTGGCTTGCGGGCGTTCGCGGCAACCCGGCCGGGTTTTAGACGACGATTCCGAACTGCTCGCGAAGGACCGTCTCTTTCGCCGATTCGGTGGTCAATTCCGATTCCTCCCGGCTGCCGTTCTCTGTCACGATCAGGCGGCCCCCGGCAAGCGTTCGCCGTCCGGTTGGGGTGGCGAGGCTGACGATCGGACCCTGCGTGAAGCGCGAATCGGGCGAAGTCTGGAGCCAGGTGCAAACCTCAGAGAATTCGTCAAACTCACGAGGCTGAAGCTTGAAGAGATATGTCCCGCTGTCCCCGCCCGGCTCGCCAACGGTTACGAGCCAGTGATCGCCGTCGCTGGCGACAGCATGGCTGCGGCCCTCGATCACCTGGATCGACTGGTCGTTTAGCCGCAGGGGCCCGGCGATCCTCCCGCCGAAGCCGACGTCGACGATCCACGGCTCTTCCAGGTGGACCAGGAGCGTCATGTGGCTCAACGGGTAACTCAGCTGGCCATTTGGGCCGAGGACCCGGGCACCGAGGACATCCACGCGGTAACCCATCAGGCGCAACGCCCGGGCGAACGTGCCAGTGAGTTCGAGGCAGAAGCCGCCGCGCCGGTTGCCGACAATCTTCGTGAAATTGACTGCCTCATCCACTTCGATGCGACGTCCCATGGAGATATCGAGGTTCTCGAATGGCACCGTGTAGAAGTGGGTTCGATGCATCGCGCGAAGCGTCTCGATCGTCGGCTCGCGTGAGCCCTCGTAACCAATCCGGCGCAGGTAGGCGTCGAGGTCCATCCCGAAATCATAGCCACACATTACCGATCAACGTCCGTTAACCACGTCACGCCAGACTCGAGTGATGGCTGAGATGATCGCCACGGTTGGCGCCCTGCGCTTCGCACTGCGGCGGGAGGGGCATTCGGGGGCGCTGCCGAACTTCGAGGGCCGGCCGTTCGTGGTCATGGCTGACGGCACCGAAGTGCAACTCGTGGCGCGCGACGGCGAAAGCTTCTTGCTCGTGGACCATCGCCGGGACATCGAGCGCGCCACGCGCATCGAATTCTGGGAGTGCCTCGACCCCGGAGAAGGCAGTGTCGCCGGACTTTTTGCGCTAACCAATACGACGCCGCTGAGCGTCGCGATACGCTCGAGCGCTTCCTGAGATTCAAGGAACAGCAAAATGCAAACGGCCCGCGAAGTGCGGGCCGTTCGAATTTCGTGAGCTGTTCGCCGGCCTATTGAACCGGCGGGATGAACTGCTTGAAGGTGGCGGGCATCATCTTCGAGAGTTCGTCGGTGGTCCAGGTCTTGTTGCCCTGGAGGACGGCGAGCGGCGCGATGTTGTTGTAAAGGGTGATGCTGTAGCCGCGGATGCCGAAGCAGCGGCCGCTAATCCAGCCGCCTTCTTCGCTGGCGAGGTAGACAAGGGGCGGCGCGATGTTCGCGGGGTCGCGTTCCGTGCCGGCGGCATCGTCGGCGGCGACGCGGTTGGCGCCGCCCTGGGCGCGTTCAACCGGGACGGTGTCGGTCATTCGGGTGGCTGCGCCAGGCCCGATAGAGTTGGCGGTGACGCCGTAGCGGCCGAGCGCACGCGCACAGCTCAGGGTCAGTCCCCAGATGCCCATCTTCGCGGCGGCGTAGTTCGGCTGGCCGGGAGCGCCGAAGAGGCCAGAGCCCGAGGTGAAGTTGATGATGCGGCCACCGTTGCGTGCCTGGCGCCAGTGGATCGATGCGAAGCGCGAGGTCGCGAAGGTGCCCTTCATGTGCACGCGCACGACGGCGTCCCACTCTTCTTCGGTCATGTTGAAGATCATGCGGTCGCGGAGGATGCCGGCGACGTTCACGAGGATGTCGAGCTTGCCGTATTCGTTGAGGGCCGTGCGGACGAGATCTTCGGCCTGGTCCATGTCGGAGACGTCGCCATAGTTGGCGACTGCCTGCCCGCCCGCGGCCTTGATGTCGGCGACCGTCTGGGCGGCCGGGGAGTTGTCGGCGCCTTCGCCGGAGACCGATACGCCGAGGTCGTTGACCACAACCTGCGCGCCTTCCTTCGCGAAGAGCAGCGCGACTTCGCGGCCAATGCCGCGGCCGGCGCCGGTGATGATGGCTGTCTTGCCTTCGAGTTTTCCCGCCATGGGAGTGCTACCTGCCTCTTGATTGATGGGGCCGAAGTTTACGCATGCGTAAGGGATTGGGGAATCACTCGACGCTTTCCGGCGAAACTGCGAAGGCGCGCTCGAACTCGCCGGCAAGGGCGGCCGCCTGGTGATGGCTCAACACTGCCTCGAGGAGGCCGAGATAGGCCTCGTCTTCGCTTTCGAGGTGCGCTCGCGAAAAGGCGTACAGGCCGAAGAGCAGCGGTTGCAGATATTTCGTGTACTCGGCCAGGTCTCCGGCTGCACGGGCCGCATCGGCCACCTGTGCGAGGTCTCCCGCCATGCGCATGAGCGTTGTGTGCTGAGCGCGCATCACATGGCAGGCGTTCGAGACACCCGTAATGCTCGAGACCGCCGGGAAGATGGTGATCTCCTCGGCGCGGCAGCCGGGAAGGAGGGTTTCCTTCAGGTATTGGAGGGCCGCCTCGAGGGCGGCCATCGCGAAGCGCGATTCAGCCGTGGTGACCGCCGTCGCTGCCACTTGCAGCGTGTTCAGGCCCGCGTGCATCGCTCGACGCGCCTCTCTTAGCGGCGCCGGGGCTTCGAGGAAGCCATCTTCTTCGTGATTGTCTACGGTTTCCAACTGACGATTCCAAGGGTGACGGGCCGGTCTGTCAGGTAGAACTTCCCGTCTCGTTCCTTTGCCACCGAGGGAAGCGCGTCGTGCATCTTCTTCGCCCCGGGACCGTCGGGTTCGATGAAAAGCTGCTGTCGCACGAAACCCTCGATCGCTTCGAGCGACGGGTAACCCGCCGCGGCGCGCTCGCCAAGCCAGACGCTGAACACCTTGCCCCGCGCAAGGAGGATGGCGAGGAATTCCGGGAGGGCCGGGAGGAGCGTGCGCTCCTCCCCGTGAACTGCCGGCCACAGGCCGGCCGCCTGGGTCGCGGGGGCTTCGGCGAGAAGGACCGCAACGCAGAGACGGCGCGCCGACTTCTCCATCCCGGCGAGGAAGCCCCCGATGTCCGCGATGTCGTAGCTCACGTGGGCGATGAAGGAGACATCAGCAGATGGAGCATTCTCCATGGGCCAGCGAGACTGGATGGTTTCGATTTCCGGGACGTCGAACTCCGCTGAGGCCTCCTTCAGCGTCGCGAGCATCCCTGTCGATGGGTCGATGCCGATGACGTGGGCGCCGGCCAGCGCGAGAGGGAGGGCGTAGCGGCCGCCGCCGCAGCCGATATCGAGCCAGGTTTCGCCGGGGACGACCATTCCCCGGAGAACATCGAGAGCGGGTTCGTTGGTCCGCCGGGGGTCGACTTTGAAGCTCGATGCGATCGGGGCGTAGAAGTCGGGCCGCTCGGGCGCCTCGCGGAAACGCTCCGCCTGCTCATTGTTCGCACGGACGCGGCGTGCCCATTCCGCGAGGAGCGCGGATTCGTCGAGGCCAAGTGGTCCAGTCATGAGCCGAGTCTGCATCGGGCGGAAAGTGGCGGCAAGCAGCGGGCCTTGATAGGATATTGTCTACCAACTTGGTCAACAATACAGGAGACGCCGGTGGCAACCAAAAATCCCCAGGAACCGTTCACTCGAATCTCGGTTTCGGAAGCGAAAGAGAAGCTCGACAAGGGCGAGGCCGTCATGGTCGATGTCCGCGAGCCGAATGAGTACGTGGAAGTGCACGCGAAAGGCGTACGGCTGATCCCCGTAAACACCGTGATCGGAGAAGCGAAGCAGATTCGTGATTTCGCGGGCGGCAAGGAAGTCCTGTTCATCTGCAAGTCGGGCGCCCGCAGTGCGCTGGCGGCGGAGTTCGCGACCGCCGCGGGCATTGACGAGATCCCGTTGTACAACGTTGAAGGCGGTACCCAGGAATGGGTGAAAGCGGGATTCCCAACAGGCGATTAGCCGCGGGATCCGGCGGATTGAACGCTCGAAAGGCGCCCAATGGGCGCCTTTCGGATTTCTTGACTCAACATTAAATGAAACCTACCATCCCGCCGACTGCGTACTGTCCGGTGGCACCTACCACTCGGTAAAGGTGCGCAGGAGGGAGAACATATGAGGGACAGGGGAACGTGGTCCAGGTGGACCTGGCTGTTGGCGCTTGTAGCGCTGATGGCACTCTTCGCCGTCGCCTGCAGTGGCGACGACGACGATGACAGTGGCGATGGCGCCGGATTCACCGATGCCGGCTACAAGACGGCCGGCCTCGACAAGGCCAAGGTCGTTACCTACGACGGGGATATCCCGATCGGCATTTCCAGCGCGCTCACCGGCGATGTCGCCGGCCTCGGCGTGCCGATCGCCGATTCGGCCGAGGTCGCCGGAGACGGCGTCCAGATCAAGGGCCACAACATCAAGTGGGTCCGCGAAGACGACCTCTGCAGCGCCGAAGGCGGCCCCGCCGCCGCGGACCGCCTGGTGAAGGCGAACGTTGTCGCGGCCGTCGGCCCGATTTGCTCGGGTGGCACGCGCGCCTCGCTCAAGACCTTCGACGATGCGGGCATCACCCACATCTCGCCGTCCGCTACGGCGGGCGACCTTTCTTCGCCCACCCGCCCGGAAGGCCCGTATGTGACTTTCTTCCGCGTGCCAGTGCTCAACGCCGACGAAGCGCGTGAGCAGGCCAACTTCGCCTACGACACGCTGAAGGCGAAGACCGCGTTCGTTGTCTTCGACACTGACGACTACGGCAAGGACCTTTCGGCCGAATTCCAGAAGGCATTCGAGGCGAAGGGCGGCAAGATCGTCGGCACTCCTGCCGGCTACGAGAAGAAGACGACCGACTTCAAGTCGATCATCTCGAACATCAAAGCCGCCAAGCCGGACGTGGTCTACCAGTCGGGCTTCTTCGCAGAGGCCACGCCATTCCTGACCCAGCTTCGCGCAGAAGCTGACCTGAAGGCGACCCCGTACATCGGCGGCGACGGCATCAAGAACGACGAACTGATCGCCGGGGCGAAAGATGCGGCCGAAGGCGCCTACCTGGCCCTTCCTGGCACCACCGGCTCGCAGTTCGATACCTACAAGCAGAAGTACGCATCGATGTTCAAGGGTGATGCCGACACCGCTACCTTTGGAGCCGAGGCCTACGACGCCGCCACCGCCATCATCAAGGCACTTGAGAAAGTCGCCGTGGAGAAGGATGGCAAGGTCGAGGTCGACTTGAAGAAGCTCAACGAGGAAATCAAGAAGAGCAGCTTCGAAGGCGCCTCCGGCAAGGTGGAGTTCGGCGATAACGGCAACCGCGCCGGCGCCGTGGTCCGCTTCTTCAAGGTCGAAGGCGGCAAGTTCGTCCAGCTCGAAGCGGGCAAGAAGTAAACCTTCTTCTCGCGCCATGACATCACTGCGGGAGAGGCGGCTGAACATGCCACCTCTCCCGCTTTTGTCTCACAACACTTCGGAGACCGGACATGACGGTCATCTTCCTCACCTCCACTGAGTTCTGGGCCGACCAGTTCGTGAACGGCATGACGACGGGGAGCATCTATGCGCTCATCGCTCTCGGTTACACGATGGTCTACGGGGTGCTGCAGCTGATTAACTTCGCCCACGGCGAAGTCTTCATGATCGGCGCTTTCGCCGGTTACGGCGTGCTGGTTGCGATGGGAGGCGACGACATTTCGGGCCCGATGATTGCCCTTGCGCTGGTGCTGGCCATGATCGCCGCGTCAGCAGCCTCGATGGCCACCGCCGTCGCCATCGAACGCATCGCCTACCGCCCGTTGCGAAATGCCCCCCGGCTGGCGCCGCTCATCAGCGCCATCGGCGCCAGCGTATTCCTCAGCCACCTCGTCGATGATGGCTTCCTTTCAGGCAGGTCGAAGTTCTACCCGACCATTTTCCCGACCGGGAAGATCGATATCGGCCCGCTGAGCGTGTCCTATCTCCAGCTATTCCTGATGACGGCCTCGTTCGCGATGATGATGGGCCTCTGGTGGTTCATCCAGCGGTCGAAGCTTGGCCGGGCCATTCGCGCAGTCGCTGAAAGTCGCGAAAACGCCTCGCTGATGGGAATCGATGTGAACCGCGCCATCGTCGTCACGTTCGCGCTTGGAGCGATCATGGCCGGCGTCGCGGGCGTGCTTTATGGACTGTTCTTCGTCTCCATCCGCGGGAGCATGGGGTTCATCCCGGGCGTGAAGGCGTTCACCGCGGCCGTCCTCGGCGGCATCGGCAGTATCCAGGGCGCTGTGATTGGGGGGTACTTCCTCGGTCTCACTGAGACGATCGGGCGTGAGCTGCTGAACGAGATTCCCGGCGTGAACCTGCCGAACCAGTGGAAGGACGTGGTGGCCTTCAGCCTGCTCGTTCTCGTGTTGATCTTCCGGCCAAACGGTATCTTCGGGAAGACGGAGACCAAGCGTGCCTGATATCCGTTCACAGCTTGGCCGCCTTCCGGAGTGGGCCCATGCGCTCATCTTCCTGGTTATCGGGTTGGTCGGCGTCTCGACCCTCGACGATACCTGGGTGCGGGTGCTCTTCCTCGTCACCCTGTACGCGACCCTCGGCATGGGCCTGAACGTCGTCGTGGGTCTCGCCGGACTGCTGGACCTCGGGTTTGTCGCGTTCTTCGCGACCGGCGCGTATGTCGTTGCCATCTGGGGGGCGCCGATCTCGCCATCGGTCAACGGGGTTGTGAACTACTGGGTGCTGCTGCCAATGGCGGTCCTCATCGGTGCGAGCGTCGGCCTGATGCTCGGCCTGCCGGTGCTACCACTGCGCGGGGACTACCTCGCAATCGTCACGCTCGGTTTCGGCGAGATCATCCGCATTCTCGCCCTCAACATGGACAACTACACCCGCGGATCTTCCGGGATCTTCGAAATCGTCCGGCCGAACTACGGGTTCGGAACCGTCGACAACGTGAAGGCGTTCTTCGTGATGATCCTCATCGCGGCGATGGCGGTCTGGTTCTTCACCTCGCGGCTGCGCGATTCGAAGATCGGGCGCGCCTGGGAAGCCATCCGCGAGGATGAAGACGTGGCCGAAGGCATGGGTATCGATACCACGCGCTACAAGCTGATGGCGTTCGCCATTGGCGCATCGGTCGGGGCCCTTGGTGGGGCCATCTACGCGCCGTTCATCGACTTCATCGCGCCACAGCAGTTCGGACTGATTGTCAGCATCAACGTCCTTGGCCTGGTGATTATCGGCGGCATGGGAAACACAACGGGAGTGATCGCCGGCTCGGCCCTGCTTATTGGCGTGCCGGAGCTCCTCCAGTTCCAGGAGACCGCGGACCTGCTCCAGAAACTGGGCTGGCTCCGCGACGGCCTCAACACGGTTATCGACGGCTTCAACGCGGTGACCTTCGCGCACGTCGGCAAGTTGCCTCCCGCCGAAGACTGGGGCGAGAAACTGGCCCTCTACAGGTTCATCGTCTTCGGCGCGATGCTCGTTATCGTCATGGCGCTCCGGCCATCGGGCCTGTTCCCGAGCCGGCGCAGGCAGCTTGAATTCGACAAAGAAGAGCCCGAAACGGGGAGCGCCGCCTGATGGCCGCCGGAGAACTCGACATTCGTGCCCTGGGGATGCAGTTCCAGGGGCTGAGCGCGCTCTCCGATGTCTCGTTACAGGTGCCGCCAGGTGAGATCCATGGCCTGATTGGCCCCAACGGCGCCGGCAAGACCACCCTGTTCAACTGCCTGACAGGGTTCTACGCACCGACCTCCGGTGAGGTATGGCTTTCTGGCGAGCGGATCGATGGCTTCCCCGCCCACGTCATCTCCAGTGCGGGCGTCTCGCGTACGTTCCAGAACATCCGCCTGTTTTCGAACATGACGGCCATCGAGAACGTGCTCGTCGCCAGCCATTCGCGCATCGGCAAAGGCGAAGGACACGACCCGCTGCCGGCGCAGCGTCCGGGCTCTCCACTTATCGGCAGGCTGCGAACGGCCGTGCACGCTCCAATCTCTATCGGGGCCGGGCTGCGAGAGGTGGCTGCGGCCGTAACCCAGCCGCCGCTGGTTCGACGGCACGAACGTGAGGCAATCGAACGAGGGAAGCGCCTGCTGGCCAGCGTCGGGCTTTCCGGTCGCGAAAACGAGATCGCGCGAAACCTGCCCTATGGCGACCAGCGCCGGCTCGAGATCGCCCGCGCCCTGGCAACCAGCCCCCGCCTGTTGCTGCTCGACGAACCAACGGCAGGGATGAACCCGCAGGAGAGCGCTGCCATGGTCGCGTTGATTCGCAGCATCCGCGACCAGTTCGAAACGACCGTGGTGCTCATCGAACACCAGATGCGAGTGGTAATGGGCGTCTGCGAACGCATCACCGTCCTCGACTACGGACGAAAGATCTCCGAGGGCACTCCGGAGCAGGTGCAGAAAGACACCCGCGTCATCGAAGCGTATCTCGGCACGCGCGCGGTCTCGGGAAGCGGCCATGTCGCTCCTTAACGTCACCGACCTCGCCGCAGGTTACGGTGCAATCTCCGCCATCAAGGGCATCTCGCTGGAGGTGAACGAAGGCGAGATTGTCACCCTCATCGGCTCGAACGGCGCGGGGAAATCGACCACGCTCCGTGCCCTTTCGGGGATCATCAAGCCCCGTTCGGGCAAGGTGGAATTCAAGGGCAAGTCCATCGAGAAGCTGGCGCCTCACAAGATCGTCCAGCTCGGCATGTCGCACGTGCCCGAAGGACGGGGCATCTTCCACCGGATGTCCGTCCGTGAAAACCTGCTCCTTGGCGGCTACCAGCGAAACGACAGCCTCGATAGCGACCTTGAGCGCGCATTCACACTGTTCCCTCGTCTGCGCGAGCGGGCCGACCAGGCCGGGGGGACACTCTCCGGCGGCGAACAGCAGATGCTCGCGATCGGCCGGGCGCTCATGGCCCGCCCAACACTGTTGCTCCTCGATGAGCCGTCGATGGGCCTTTCGCCGCTCCTCGTGGAAACCATCTTCGCCACCATTACCGAAATCCGGGAGCAGGGGGCAACTGTCCTGCTGGTGGAGCAAAATGCGCTCATGGCACTTGAAATCGCAGACCGCGCCTACGTCCTGGAATCCGGGGTAATTACGCTCCAGGGCACCGGGGCCGAACTGGCGAAGGACGACGCTGTCCGGCGTTCGTACCTGGGCGAGGCATGAATCCGGCCACCGAATCATTCATCGAGACACCGCGTGGGAAGTTTCGCGCACTCTCGTGGGGTGATGGCGCCGAAACGGTGCTCTTTCTCCATGGGCTCTCCGGCGTCGCCGAAGTCTGGATCCCAACGGTGAGCAACCTCCCTGACCCACGGCGTTATGTCGCCATCGATCAGCGCGGCCATGGCCAGACCACCTGCATCGGCAACGACTACTCGGCTGCTGCGATGGTCGCCGACACGGAAGCGGTCATCGCTGGTCTCGGGGTGCGGCCACACCTGGTGGGCCATTCGATGGGCGCCCGTATCGCGATGCTACTGGCCGCCCGCAGACCGGAGACGATTCGCAGCGCCGTAATCGTCGATATCGGCCCGGACAAGTGGCAGGAGAACATCGAGTCCACGCGCCGCGGCGTCGAGAGCCGCCCGGAGAAGTTCGCCAGCGCCGATGATCTGTTCGCGTTCGCCTTCCGCAACCGGACACCAACGGACCTCGACAAGCAGATCTTGCTCGCGCGAATGGAGCCGCATCGCGATGGAACACTGACCTGGAGAGCGTCGCAGGAGGCCCTCATCGCGTGTGTGACTGCCCAGCGTTCGCGGAACTACTGGGCCGACTGGCGGAGGATCTCCATGCCGGCCCTGTTCATCCATGGCGGCGCTTCGAATGAAGTGCCCCTGCGAATCGCGGAGAAGATGCGCGCTGCCAACCCCGGAGTGGGCTTCGAGCGCTTCGAAGGCGTGGGCCACAACATCCCGCTCATCGCTCCCGACCGGCTGGCCATGAGCCTTGAGCGGCACTGGCAATCAGCGAAGGGAGCAAGAGCGTAAGAGTGAATGTGAAACTGGGACTCCTGGCATTGCCGGCCGTTGGCGGGGCGCTCGCGCTGGCGGGGTTGCTGTTCGCTTCCGCCGCGCCGGAGCCCGACTTGAAGTACCACGTTGTCGCGCCCGCATTGAGTCGCGCGGATGTAGTCCCCACGCCGACGCTTCCTCCTCGGCCCGTCCCCTATAACGGACCGGTGGCGTCGCTTTACCTGGCAAGCGCCCACATTTCGGCGCAATGGCCGGTGGCGGTACGAGACACCGTCGTGGTAGGCGGTCGCGAGACGTTCGAGAACCCGGCTCACCCGGACGAAATCGCCTGGTACGCGCGCTTCGGTCAGCCCGGGTTCGCCGCCAACAACAGCATCTTCGCCGCCCACATCAACTACGTGAATTACGGGAACGGCCCGTTCGCCTACCTCACCAGTGCGGCCATCGATGACGCGCTTTACGTGACCATGGATAACGGGACGAGCTACGCCTATACCGTGAAGACGGTCGAGGTCGTCTCGCTGGCCGAATTGGAGGCCGGCGCCATGGATCGCTACGTGTTCCCCGTGCTGGACAGCTACACCGAGCGGATCACGCTGATCAGCTGCGGCGGGGACTTCGTGCCGAGGGCCGGCGGCGGTGGCGATTACACAAGCCGGGTGATACTGGTCGCCGAGCGTTACGTAAACTAATTGAGGTGTCTCGGCTTGCCCGAGAAGGGCGCGGGCACTACGCTCTAGGACGGCTGGCCCCGTGGTGTAGCGGCCTAACATGCCACCCTGTCAAGGTGGAGATCGGCGGTTCGAATCCGCTCGGGGTCGCCATACCCCGCTACTTTACGATAACCCGCCCTAGGAGGCGGGTTTCGTGATCTTAGGAACTTGGAAACAATGCTTGCCAAGCCGTAGGAAGACAACCCTGCGTCTCATTACTCGTTGAGAAGCGTTGCCCCAAACGGACTTCGAAGCGAAGCGCTACACCATCTTGATCTTACCGAGAAGGCGGGCTTGTTCTCGTCGCCCCATCGTGGGGTGCCGATTGTCGGCGTGTCAGGCTACTGCTCAACCAATCCTATCCAGCACCCAGGGAGGGATGGGTTCTGCAACCCTGGATGTCAATCCCGCGCAACGCCTGTCGCAGCGGCCGTTCTACTCCCCATACCCAGAACTTCGCCATCCGAGGAGTTCGGCAACAGGGGGGAATCCGGGCTCTCTCAGTCACTCCGGCATCGCGTCGCCGAAGCGCGCCAGCCGTCGGAAACATCTCGCGCTGTGGTCGTCGAGCGGACCGAGGTAGACCGGTCAAGCCGCGCGGACTCGAATGTTTGCCGATTCAGCACGAACATCACTTCCGTTGAAGTAGCGAACGACAGAATTCGAAGTTGACTCCGGCCTGCCCGTTGCGCCAGTAGCACCGCAATTTCTGCTAGGCTCGCGTCAACATTTGGGCCACTGATGTGCCGCCGGAGGCCTTTTTGCTCCGCTTTTTCGTAGATATGGACCAACGCAAGGAGATCGGCCGGGAGGACTCCGACGTCGCGCTCTTCTTCGAATTGATGTACGAGGGCGAGTTGGTACTGAAGCTATCTGCCCTTGGCCTCGTCGCGGCTATCAACGACGATCTAGATCGAAATCGGTATCGCCAGCTGCATCGGCTCGTCCGCTCAGATGGAATCGGCGAGTGGGCCACCGTGATTCAGGATGTCCTAACCGGGCCGGCAGCGCAGTCCTTGGATGACGAGGCTCGAAAAGAACAGCGACAACTCACTGAGCAGTTGGGTGGTGATACGTGGCAACACCAAGCGATTCAAGCGATTTCAGACGTGCTCACCGACCTAGAAATTACCCAGGCGCCACTTGGGACGCGTGTGAAAGGCTGGACTTGGTTTGAGCAATTCGGTCGGCTTCGGAACGAAACGCGCGCTCACGGAGCGTATCGTCCGGGTCGTCTCTCCTTGGCTTGCGTAAAACTGGAACAGTCGATCAACATCCTGAAGTCTAATTTCTCCCTGTTCAATCGACCCTGGGCTTACCTCCATCGGAACCTTTCCGGAAAGTACAAGGTCATTCCGCTTTGCGGACCACAGAGTCTGTTCGATCCGTTTCGGAGCTCGTGGGAACGGAACGACGCCGACGGGATCTACATTGGGTTTTCTCGTCCGAGGCGGGTCGAACTAGCTGAGACTGACACGGACGCCGCAGACCTCTTACTACCCAACGGTGCCTTCACCGATTCGTCATATGAGCTCATGTCGTACTTGACGGGGTCGAAGCGTCGAGGAGATTCGAGACCATTTCTTGCTCCGGCAACTTCGTTACCCCTCAGCGAAACGAACGGAATCGACGAGCTGGACGTTAGGGGGAACTGCCACACGAACATGCCCCCGGCCCCGGACGACTATGTGCGGCGCGCATCAATTGAAGAGGAATTGAGGGCCGTTCTCGTTGATGACCGACACCCGATGGTCACCCTTTCCGGGCGAGGTGGCATCGGCAAGACTTGGCTGACTCTTCACGTCTTGTCCGAGATTGCGACCAGCCGCCGATTCGATGTCGTGCTTTGGTTTAGCGCGAGGGACATTGATCTGCTACCACAAGGCCCGAAATTGGTGAAACCCGCCGTTCTGACAAGACGAGATGTCGCTAGGCAAGTAGTCCGCTTGATCCAGCCCGCGGAAGCCGAGGCGAAAGGTTTCAAACCAGAGGACTACCTATCGCGCGCCCTGAGCAGTCAGGATCTGGGGCCAACTCTCTTCGTCTTCGACAATTTCGAAACGATGCGAGATCCAGTTGACGTGTTCAAGTGGTTAGACACTTATGTTCGGACGCCTAACAAAATCCTCATAACAACACGCGTTCGTGATTTCAGAGGCGACTACCCAGTCGATGTTCCGGGCATGGCGGATGCCGAAGCACACGAACTCATCACCCAGACCGTGGCGTCTCTGGGCATCGCGCATCTCGTCAACGATGAATACCGAGAGAGTCTAGTGCGAGAGTCTGCAGGCCATCCCTATGTGATAAAAGTTCTCCTTGGCGAAGTCGGCCGAAGCGGCGTAGCGGGCTCAGTTCAAAGACTTACGGCGAGTCAAGACAGAATCCTCGAAGCGCTTTTCGAACGAACCTGGGCGGGACTGTCGCCCGCTGCCCGCCGCTGTCTTCTGACCCTGAGCAGTTGGCGGTCAGCAATTCCGCGAGTCGCTCTTGAAGCCGTGCTTCTTCGACCAACGAACGATCGGATGGATGTAGATGAAGCTATCGAGGAGTTACGGCGGTTCTCATTCATTGAGACATCTGTGTCTCCGGAAGACCAAAAGGAGTTCATTTGGCTTCCGTTGGTTACCTTCGAGTTCGGCAGGAAGAAGCTGGCAACGTCGGCCGAACGAGACGCAATCCAGTCCGATGTTGAGATGCTGCAAAGGTTCGGCGCGAGCAGAAACTCGGCCATCCCGAAGAGTTTGGAGGTGCCGCTGAGGCGATTTGTGACGGATGTAGCCGAAAAGTCTGCCGGGAACGCCAGCACCCTTGAAGCATATCGAACCATCCTTGAGTTCATTGCAGGAAGCTACACACCGGCGTGGCTGCTGCTTAGCAACCTGTACGAGGAACTCCAGTACCCTGAGGCATCGCAGGACGCAATCGACGCGGCGAAACGGTTCGTCGAGGATGCTAGTCAGAAAGAGGACTCTGCAGCGGCATACCCTGGATGGATAAGACTCGCTCAATTGCATCGAAGAGGCGGAGACCGACTTCAAGAGTTGCTTGCCCTTGTCGAAGCAGGAGTCTGCTCCGACTCAATGAATCAGATTTCAGATGCGGCGAATCGGGTCAACTCCTTGCTCTCGGACTACCTCCCTGACTCAGATGACAAGAGGTTGCTCGTCAGGCGACTGTCCGTAGAGATGGAGCGCAGACTTTCCGATGCGACTGCTACTGACTGCTCACGGCTGGCATGGCTGTACCTCCATATGGGCCAGGACGTAGACGCGAGGCGGCTCACCTCCCTTGGACTAAGACTTGAGGGGAATAACCAGTATTGCCAGGCTTTGGCGACGAGACTCGGAATGTTGAACGTGTAACAGCAACGTTTAGCGGCATCTCTTAGCGGCCCGCTCTCAGGGCTGGGTTGTGCCCCGGCATCACCAGGGCCTGTTCCCTTTGTCTCGCTCGTGCTGGTCGAAGCGTTCGTTCTGCTGCTTTGACCACGCAACGCGCCCGCCAGGAGCAGATGGATTACCCCTGTCTCGTCCCCCACCAACCAGCCAAAGGTTGCTGGAGGCTCGAATCGCAGCCCCATGTCCCAGGATGTCGGCCGCTTGGTTCATGGACAGTTTTGACATCTTTAGAGCATACAGATCGTTCAGGGCGATCCGGTTCGCGAGCCACTCAGTTGCCGACCTTAGGTTGTCCTTCGACACCACGTGGTTAACCATGCCCAACTTCTCGGCTTCGTTGGCTGTTATGAAGTCGCCCGTCCAGAGGTGTTCTTTCGCTCGGCGAAGACCAAGGTCGAGGAAGTGAGTTGCATACTCATGGTGAACTCCGCCCCAACGGACCGAGCGATCAGCAAATTTGGCATCATCGGCGGCGATGATGATGTCGCAGGAGGCCGCCAACATCCATGACCCCATGATGCAGTAGCCCTGCACCATCGCGATGGTGGGCTTCGCGAGGTTGCGCCAACTCTCATGCATGCGCCAGTACACGCCGGTATCCATCGCTTTCACTCGCCCTAGAGGGGACATGTCGCGAGGAAACTGATCCAATTCACCCATCATCTCGGCGGTGCCGAGATCGTGGCCGCCCCCAAAGTGTTCGCCTTCTCCCCCCACGACCACAACCTTGACGCTATCGTCCTCCTCGGCCTTTTTGAACGCGAAGTCCAGCTCAGCGTAGATACGCCGACTGATAGCGTTTCGTTGCTCTTGCCGGGTGACAGTTATCCAAGCAACCTCTTCGTGTTGTTCGTACTTAACGCGCTTAAGTTCCATTGAGTTTCCTCCAAAGATTTCGATGCGCTGCCGCGGCATTTGAAGAAGATGGTCAGGTCACTCACCCCTTGTCGCTGGTTCCAGTCTGGGTAAATGGAAGCCCTGGAGCCAAATGTCGTTGACCATCTTTTCGGATGACGGGATGAAAGAATTCTCGAGCCGCGAGGTGCGGACTTTGGAGCACTTCCATTGGCCCGTCCACAGGTGCCATGGTCCAGCCGCGCTCAGCTGCCTTCTCGAACCATTCGTAACGTCCGCGGGTCTTCAGAGCTGCTCTAAATTCAGGCTCAAGTTCATCCCAGTGTCGTACGCGGTAATCGGCGTCGTCCCACGGCTCAACCGCGTATGCGTCCAGACCGAGGAAACTTGCTAATGAAGGCCAATCCGCCCCTAAAGCCAGCAAGAATAAGAAGCCATCCTCGGTCCCTACGGTATGAGGGAATCCTTGCAAACCCAACCGCTCACTTGAGCGTCCGGTATCCTCACCCGTGTAAACATACCTGCCAATTTCGCGCGTCCAATGAGTGGACATCACTTCTTGCAACGAGAGGTCAATTTGCACTCCTGGCGCCTGCGACTCATGGACGTGAATGGCCGCGGACAAGGTCACAATGGCGGCGTGAAGACCTGCCACGTGACTCGCCTGATACCCCGCGAGCCTCGTTGGCTGGCTTTCTAGACTCCCGCTTGCGGCAAGGATTCCTCCCATTGCCTGTGAGACGAGTTCTGTAGCCTTCCATTTTGAGCGCGGCCCGCGTAGCCCAAAGGGCGTGATCGAGGTAACGACCAGCGTGCGGTTGTGCCTGCGAAGGGCTCTGATGCTGATGGGCGTTCGCGGACCACGCGTGCGGGGCCAGTCCTCGATGAGTATGTGGCTAGCTCTTGCCTCGGCGAGAATGACTTCTTCGGCTGCCGGATCTCTAAAGCTAACAGGGCGCACGGTCTTGTAAGTTGAAAAGTACTCTTCGGCATCGAGCCCGACCTCGGAGTTATCGCCATACTCCTCATCAACCAGGCGTAGGACCCGTGAACCGAGAGCTCCTAGAAACATGGCGGCGAATCCACCCGCTGGTCCGGAAGTCAGATCGAGAACGCGGAACATCTCAAGGCTCCTATCTGGGAAGTCCCAAACGTTCACCGAGGTTCACGTCCTGGGTTGAGTGACGGGAGCCAAACCATCCGGGCGACTCAGTCCCGTCGGGCAAGAGAGCACGCGGCTCGCCGAACTCATGGTTTGCTCGCATCTCCAGAACCTCGGGTGCACTAAGGTCAAGCCAATCTGTCAACGCTTCCTCGGCTCGGAATCCCTCGGGTTCGTGTTTTGAAAGAGAAGTATCCGGATGGCCGACGAATTTGTGAGGGACGCGCATATGTGGATGGGCTGAAAACCCGAGGATGGGCTGCTCGTGGCGGACCATTTGAAAAAACCCTCTGGCCGCGTACTGTGGGTCAAGTGGGAGATCACGCGGTCTGTTCACGGGGCCGGCGGGGACTCCGACGGCCTGCAATGCCTCGGCCGCCTCTTCCTTCGTGCGGCAGGCAGACCATGCGCTTATGCACGCATCGATAAGGTCGTGCTGTTTGAATCGCCCAGCCACCGCCTTCAGTTCACGACTCTTGAGTATCGGTTCTTCGAGTAAGCCTGCGAAATTCGTCCACTCTCTGTTGCTCGTTACCGACAGCGCGAGCCATTGATCTTCCCCCGCACAGCGATAGACCCCCTGAGGGGCGAAGTGTTCCGACCGATTGCCGATACGCTTCGGGGCGCTTTCCGTGCGTTGAGTCTTCAGCACCTCGTCGCCGAGGCCAGTAACGATGCATTCGTACATCGAGAGGTCGATATATCCACCTCGGCCGTTGTCTTGCCTTCTCGCAAGTGCCCCACATATCGCAAGGGCCGCATACCGGCCCGCAAGAGTGTCAGCGAAGACGCCGCCTCCGACTCGCTGCGGCAAGTCGAAATGCCCTCCCATGAGAGCGTTCATGCCTCCCGCGGCTTCCACACTTGGACCATATGCAGGGAAACTGGACCAAGGGCCAGGGCCGCCGTAGCCGGTCAGTTGCAGCACGATTAATTCCGGGCGAATTTCAAGGAGTTCCTCCGCGCTGAGGCCGAACTGCTTCATTACATGAGGACGAAAATTGCTGCACACTACATCGGCTACAAGGGCAAGCCGTTTGGCCAGATTTCGAGGTCCATCCTCCCGGAGATTCAGGACGACAGAACGTTTGTTAATCAATGAACTGTCGAATATTCGAGTGTAGGGGTTGACTTTTCCGGGTGGTTCCGCGACACGTAAAACATCGGCGCCGAGATCTGCCAATGTTCGAGTTCCAGCGGGCAGCGATGCCGCAACTTCAAGCGAAAGGATCCGGACTCCGGCGAGGGGCCGATAGGGCATCATTTTGGCAGGAGCCACCTGATCTTCTGACGGGCCTGCGCAACAACGTCCCCTTCTTCAGTTCTCACGGTCATCTCAGTGGTCCGGAACGCGCTTCTTTCCGACTGTCCGGACTGAACCACTCTGACCGAAATCCTATGAGACCGACCGGCCAGCATCGGACGCTTCTGCAAAAGTTGCCAGACGCTGTTCATGCCTGCTTGGGGAAGGCTTTCACGCGCCTCTTGGCGACTACCCGCAGACCCGAGAAGCATGTACATGAACGATGGAACAATTGCCCCGCCCCATGGCGAACTCCGTCTGTACCACTCTGAATCGTCCCCCGTGAGTTCACGTCGGCTCGAGCTCTCTTCGACTGATATCGCGCGCGAAAACTCGGCGGCTAATGACGCCTTCTCTGACTCCGGATCCTGACTCTCTGGCCGCATCCAAGGAGCAACGGCGCTTTCGGCGCTCCGAGCCAGGCCAAAGAATCCGGCGGTTGTGCGGACGCCCGCACGAGTCTCAAATGCCAGCTCGTGCAGACGCTCATCGAACTCTCCCGGTTTCAGTTCGTCGGTCACGATCTGAAACTCGTCACTCTCGTAGAGTGGCTGAATGTACGCCTGCTTCATGAAACCGCGCTCGTACCATTGCGGTCCAAACAACTCTACAGCTCGCTTCGTCACGAAAGCTGAATGGACCGAGCCGCCGATCAATGCGGCTTTGAACCCGAGGGAACGAGCGCGGTCGTCGTCGTGAATAGACCCAGTTTGGTCAGCAGACAAATTCCGGGAACGGAGCCACTCGGCGCTCGAAGTTGCGTTCATCAAAACTACTCCGGAAACGTTTCCGGCATTCTGAAGATCGCGTTCGAAAGTTGTCAAGGAACGCTTCGAAAAATTCTGCTTGACAAGTTTCGAGGGCCGCCCGCAAACTCCCCCGGAATCGTTTCCGGCCAGTTCCAACGACACCTGAAGGTCCCGGGTTCCAGGTCGGAAACAGCCCCAATCGTCGGGTGAAGAGGAGCAAGAGAATGGACTATACGCAGCTTACGTACGAGGTAAAGAACCGCGTCGCCCATGTAACTCTCAACCGCCCTGAATATCGAAATCCAATTGGCCGAATTACCGTCGAGGAGTTGGATGACGCCTTTCGTCGAGCTGTCAACGACTCCGACGTTGGTGTAGTTCTCCTTGCGGCGAACGGACGACACTTTTCGGCCGGACACGACCTCGGAACCCCGGCCAAAATTGCCGATGATGAACAACGACCCTACCGTCCCGGAGCTCGAGGGCAGTTTGAACGGTCTTGGGAGCTGTACATAGACCCTGGGCTCAGATGGAGAAACTTACCAAAGCCGACCATCGCCGCCGTGCAGGGATACTGCATCTGGGGTGGTTGGATGGTTGCTACCGCTATGGACATGGTGTTCGCCACGGAAGACGCAAAGTTTCTCGGTAGCAAATTTCAGTATTTCTCAGTTCCTTGGGATATCGGAATACGAAAAGCCAAGGAAGTGCTCTTCGAAACGCGGTTCGTCTCTGCTCACGAGGCGCAACAGCTTGGCTTTGTTGGGCGAGTCTATGCGTCACACGAAGAACTACTTGCGGAAGCAACTTCCTATGCTGAGCGAGTCGCGGAAAACGATGAGTTCCAACTACGCATGATGAAACTGGCGATAAACCAGGCCCAAGACGCGCAGGGTTACTCGAACAACATAGTCACCGCCCACAACATGCAGGGCGGAGGAGACGGGAAGCAGTCTCAAGGCTTCCAGCTGCCTTCGGGTGAACGTCGCGTAGCGCCGATAGATCGCGCGTTAACCAACTTGGGGTTGACTCATGGATTGCTGCCTTAGGCCGGTCTTTGAGTGAATCGATTGCGAACACAGAATGTTCGCGCAGAAATCAGCTGGGCGAATGCAGCCTTCGGAGGGGAACTCGAATGAACGAACAAAACTATTGGCAGCGTCGGAGGTTCACACGTCGCAAGCTACTTTCCGGCTCCGCGGTAACAGCCGGAGCGGTCATGAGCGCCGCGCTGGTCGGTTGCGGGGACGACGATGACGATTCAAGCGGCGGTGAACCAGTCGGGATTCCGACCGCACAACCTACGGCCACGCCGGGAGTGACGCGAAACCAAGGCGGCACTCTGAAGTTCGCGTTTACGATTCCGACCAGAGTGTCTCCCCGAGGAGCCACGGGCGGGACGCACCAGGAATATCTAAGCCTGCTCGGTGACTCTTACGTCTATATCAACTCCAAGGGTGAATTCGACTCCAAGTTATCCCTTTGGGAGTCACGGGAACAGCCCGATAGCCAAACGATCGTTGCCAAAATTAGACCCAATGTGAAATTTCACGACGGATCGGTATTCGACGCTACCGCTGTGAAGCGGCACCTAGATTTCATGACCGTCGCCGAAAACGTACCGAACTTCGGCTTCTTCTCTTGGTTCGCCAACTATCAAGGCATTGAGGTGATTGACCCCTTGACGGTTCGCGTCAAGTCAAAAACCGCCGACGCCTCATTCATGGGTATTTTCGGCCTTGCTCCGGGAGTGCCGTTCTCAATGGACCAGGTCGAAAAGTTAGGCGATGACGAAATGCGCCAACCGATCATGACTGGTCCTTGGAAGCTCGCTTCCTACAAGGAGGAAGCAAGCATGTTGCTTGAGAAGAATCCGGATTACTGGGGCGAACGAACGTTCGACACAATTGATTGGCAACACATCGCCGATTCCAAAGTTCGCGCAGCTACCCTTGAATCCGGCGATCTGGATGCTGCATGGTGGATCTCTTCCGACGAAAGCACCCTCAGGTTGTCGAAGGATTCGACCTTCAAGAATTTCCCCCTGTCCGTGGCGCCTGAGTCCCTGGAGTTGAATCACGCTAGACCCGGCCTTGTGGATCTGAGGGTCCGGCAGGCAATCGCTTCCGCTCTGGACAAGCAGAAGGTCGTTGACGTGGTTTCAAGAGGTCAAGGCCGCCCGACTAAGACAGGGCTGCTTCCGCCCTACACATGGGGATCCCTCGAATATGAAAAGTATCCGTTCGACTTGAAGGCAGCGAAGCAGTACTTGGACGCCTCCGGCGTTGAAACACCAGTGAAGCTGGTCTACGGATACAGTGGCACGGCTGCCCAGGCACAGAGCCAATTGACGACCATCCAGATTTATCAAGAGGACCTTAAACAGATTGGCATCGAGGTCGAACTGAAGAACGTTCCCGTCGCTGCGACCGTCGCTAACTCCGAGTGGCAAAAGGGCGAACTCGACATGGTAGTCGGCTCGCCCGGAGTGCGCCCAGACCCGTCAATCCAGTACAACATCTACCTGAGTACACAAGCATCGCTGGCACCAGGTGCCCGGTATTCCACGGACCCAATCCACAAAGAGATCGACGCAAAGATTCAGAAGTCACTGGAGACATTCGACCGAAACGAACGAGAGCAGATTTTCCACGACCTCCATCGCACGATGATTGACAACGTTGTTTGCAGAGTCCCAACGATTGACCGCGTTCGTTGGTTCTTCCATCGAGACACAGTTGTCGCCGCAGACGAGGTTGTGAATGCCCCCGGGGGCGCGAGCTTCCGCCTTCGCAACGTTTGGAGAGCCTGATAAGTGGGCGCGACCAAGATGGTGAATCCCCTCCTGCCGCCATCTTCGCAAACGCCGAACGGACATGAGGTTCGTATCGAGCCTCATGCCGTTCGAGCGTTCCCAACTCCTCAATTAACGAAGGGTACGTAGAGTGGGTCGTTTTCTCGCACTGAGGTTTTTACAGGCAATCATCACGATCCTTTTGGTTACGATGTTCATCTTCGTGCTGATGCGCCTCCTTCCCGGGGATCCCGTCCGCAATCTCGTCAGTGGCGGAGACAACTCCTTGACACCCGAGCAAATTGCGGCGCGAGAACACGAGCTAGGCCTCGACAAATCGTGGCCGGAACAATATGTCCGCTGGCTTGGAGGCGTGGTGTCGGGTGACTGGGGTCGGTCCGCCTCCGGCAGCGCAAAGATCACCGACCAAATTAAAGAACGTCTGCCAGTGACACTTCAGCTCGCCCTGCTCACGTGGGTCGTCACCGTGGCTGCGGCCATACCTATAGGAGTAATCTCGGCACTGAAACGAAACAGCTGGCTTGACGTCTCGATAACTACCGGAGCCCTTGCCGGCCTGGCAGCCCCGAACTTCGTCGTGGCACTTCTACTGATCATCTTCTTCACGCTCGAACTCCATTGGCTTCCAGCCAGGGGGTACGTGTCTCTATTAGACAATCCTGTTGATTCATTGAGGCACTTCGCGCTGCCCGTCATCACATTGGCTACTGCGGGTATTGCCGGAATCGCCCGGCAAACCAGATCTGCGATGCTTGAGGTTATGAAGGAAGACTTCATCCGAACCGCGAAGTCTAAAGGGCTCTCATCGGGAACAATTATCGTTCGACATGCCTTGAAAAATGCCCTGCTTCCCATTGTCACAATAATGGGACTAAGGTTTGGAACACTGGTGTCTGGGTCGATCATCATCGAAACGGTCTTTGGTATCCCGGGAATGGGCAGCCTCACGATAACCGCTGTTCGACAAAGTGATTATAATACCATTCAAATTCTCGTTGTAATCTTTGCGATTATGACGATTTGCGGAAACCTCTTGGCAGATTTCACGTACACCCGCATGGACCCGAGAATTCGGCTGACCTAGCGTAAGGAAATGGACGAAGGTTTGACTTCACAAATCTTAGACTCTTCAGAATCTGCTTTCTTTCCTCACGCGGAAAGAAAGACGCTTTCGAAACGGATACGACGTTCGACGTTAGGCCGTCTCTTCCGATTGAGGTTGGCCCGCCTCGGAGTCTGTTTCGTGTTCATCGTAGTAGTTTGCGCCGTTTTCGCACCTCAACTTTCCCCGTATGGCCCCACTGAGTTCGCCGGTGCGCCGGCGGAGCCACCGTTCACCACCAACAGAATTCTAGGAACAGATGTCATCGGGCGGGACCAATTAACACGGCTCCTCTATGGAGCCAGAGCATCGGTCCAGGTCGCCCTGATGTCGGTGATTTTCGGCGCAACGATCGGTGTAGTTCTCGGTCTCATGGCCGCCTACTTTGGCGGTCTACTCGATATGGCGCTGATGCGATTGGTAGACGCGATGCTTTCACTTCCTGGACTCGTGCTTCCATTGACTCTGCTCGCGGTACTCGGAGGCGGAATTTCGACCGTTAGTCTAGCGCTCGGCATCGGCTTCATACCGTCCATGGCTCGATTGACTCGGGGTCAGGCCCTCGGCGAACTCGGACGCGATTATGTACAGGCCGCTATCACGTCTGGTGCGGGCGATTTGCGAATCATGTTCCGCCACGTGCTTCCGAATTGCATGGCTCCGATTATTGTCGTCGCGTCGTTGGATCTAAGCGTCGCAATCATTGCCGAGGCGGGACTCAGTTTCTTGGGGGTTGGCGTAACACCGCCCACTCCGACGTGGGGAATCATGCTCTCCATGGGATTTGAGAACATCCTCACCGAACCGAGCCTGGTCTATCCACCGGCCATCGCAATTTTCCTCCTCGTGTTGTCGATCAATTTCATAGGGGACGGCCTTCGTGACGTTCTGGATCCACGGCTGAGGAACGAAATTTAGCGCCGCCGCCTTACCTTGCTTAGCTCGAACTTGGTGCCAAATGGAGGACCGCTTGATCTACCCGCCAATCAGGCATGGAGCAAAGAATCCGTCTGTAACAATGACGTTACGGGCGGAACGAGAGTTTCCGATTCGCATTCATCAAATGCAGCCCGCTCGATGCTTGGGACTCCGATGTCTCGGTTCGGCTCCTGTGGCTGGCGGAAAGCATGGTGAGGCTCCGGAAGATGCGGAATTTGGTGGAAGCCCTCTCAGGCAACTCTCGGAGACTTGGAGCGAACTGTGAACGGCGCGCTCTCACATTTGGTCGTAGTCGAATTCTGTGACGAGATCCCCGGGGCCGCTTGCGGGAAACAGTTCGCAACATGGGGAGCGGAGGTGTTCGTGGCGGAATCTCCCGGGGGCTCGCGGCTGCGCAGCGCGAGCCCGCGCATCCAAAGGAACGGGAGGCGCCACTCTCTTACCTGGGAGTTCCTGAGTGCAGGCAAGTCCTCGGTCGCAATTCCGTCGCTCACCCGATCACGAGGCGACAAGTTCGCCAGTCTGTTGGACCAGGCCGACGTGATCTTGCTCGATTGGTCAGCGACTCGCCTCAGTGAAATCGGACTGTCAGTCAGCGAACTCTCAAAACGTGCAGTCGTCGTCTCTCTTTCGAACTTTGGAGCGTCCGGGCCGTACGAGCATTTTCAGGCGACGGACTTGGTGCTTCAGGCGTTGTCCGGCTTCATGGCGCTTAACGGACTCTCCGAACGCGAACCGCTAAAAGCCGCCGGAAGCATGCCGTCCCAGGCCATCGGCGTCAGTGCATTCATCGGTGCGATGGCTGCACTATTGGAACGCGATCGAAGCGGGACCGGCCAGGCGGTCGAAGTCTCCTCGTTCGACGCGTTGACTTCGCTGGTTCCCTTGTTGCGGTCTGAGTACTCCGGGAGGGATGACACGAGACAGGGCGCCCCCATTTCCGGGACCTACATGTTCGAGTGCAGGGACGGCTACATTTCGTTAAACCCAAATGCGTCTCGCAATTGGGACGACCTTCTCGTTGGTTTGGGGGTTCAGGTCGAGACACTTCCGCCAGAATTGCGGACCTCAGAAATAACTCCCGAACTGGCCAGACGTTTCGTCTCCGATCGCACGAGGCACTTGTCGGCCCGCGAAGTTTTTAAGCGCTTGAACGATCTGCGGATTCCTTGCGGACTTGTAAACGGTCCTCTGGAGCTCCTCAACGATGTGCATCTTGCTTCGCGTCAATACTTCATTCCGATGCAGCATCCGTCGCTTGGAAGTCTTCGGTTTCCTGGCCCGCCGGCCTTAATGTCGGCCACTCCGATGGCCGCGCCTTCACCGGCCCCGATCCCGCAGGAGGGGGACGAAGTTGAAACGTTCCACTCGATTGCGGCGCAAACAGCGCATGCCGTTAAGGAAGGCTGGGACCGCCAACCGCCGCTCGACGGAGTAAAAGTCATCGATCTGACGGCCGCCTGGCTTGGACCGTATGCAAGCATGTTGCTGGCTGACCTTGGGGCCGACGTTATCAAGGTTGAAGCCCCGCATCGTCCCGATGCATGGCGAGGGGCCGCTGTCATTCGTCCCGGTTCGCCGTGGGCAAGTCGGCCGCGCAATGCCGACGCGCACCCATGGAACACGAACTCCAACTTCAACTCAGTGAATAGAAACAAGCGCGCGATCGCTTTGGACCTTACAAATGCAGAAGGAAGGAGCATTTTCCTCGAGATGGTCCGCGGGGCGGACCTCGTTCTCGAGAACTTCACACCGCGAGTGATGTCCAACTTTGGTTTGTCATTTCAGGAGCTTCGTCAACAGAACCCTCAACTGGTGATGGTGTCATTCTCTGGATTTGGCGAAACGGGCCCCTATCGGGACTACCGGGCGAACGGTGCGACAACCGACACGACCAGCGGTTGGGCCGCAATCACTGGCTATCGCGACGGCCCGCCAACGATGATGGGAACCATGGAAGCAGATCCGACGACGGGCCTCCAAATGGCGGCATGCGCCCTCGTCGCCCTTAGACACGCCCGTAGAACCGGTGAAGGTCAGCACGTCGAAGGCTCGATGTTCGAGACATCTGTTGGTTACATCGGCGAGGAGATGCTCCTTGCCCAGCTGACTGGCGAGAACCCTCCAAGGTCAGGGAATCAGCATCGCGAAATGGCGCCGCATGGAGTCTTTCGCTGTGCTGGCGACGATGATTGGGTAGCCATCACGGTGCGAGACGACCAAGATTGGAATAGTCTCGTGACGTTGGTGTCCGAAGAATTCGGTCTTCATGCGGAGAGGTTTGCCACCACGGCCCAACGTCTCGCGAACGTCGAAGAACTCGAGTCGTCCCTTACAGCCTGGACCAGCGTCACCTCCAGTCGTGACGTGATGAATGCGCTGCAATCCCGCGGCGTTCCAGCTGGAGTCGTTCAGAATTACACCGCCGTTCTTGAAGACGAACACCTTCGAGACCGCGGGTGGTTCAAGCTAATTGAACACCCGGATATGGGCTCGAGCCGATACAACGGTTTTCCCTGGCAGTTCTCTCGGACGCCACCGAGGATTCATAAGGCGCCCCCTAGAGTCGGAGAAGACTCCGCAGAGGTCCTTCGCAACGAGTGCGGGCTCTCTTCGGAACGTATCAGCGAACTCTTTGCCGCCGGAGTTGTCGCTTCGGTGAATAGTCTCGATGATATAAAATGACTAATTGCGAGGATACGATCAGAGTTTTTCGATCTTCGCAGGTTCTGCGGACCTCGAATTGGCGAGTTCAACGCTGGCGATGGCGAGTGTCCAAGGTAGATTGCAAAGGATCAATCAAACGCGAGCCAACTATTGAAACCAGTACCGAAGCATCGCCCTAGCCTCTCGGACGTCGCAAAAGCTGCAGGTGTGAGCCTTGCAACGACTTCGCGGGCCCTGAATGACCAAGCGGAAGTAGCACCTGAGACAGCGCGCCGGGTGCGGCTTGCGGCCGCACAACTTGGATATGCCCCAAATCGGGTTGCCCAACAACTGCGATCCAAACGTACTGGTGTGTTGGGACTTATCGTGGCATCGCTCGGAAATCCGGCATATGAACCGTATGTCGGAGGGGCCGTCCAAGCGGCAGGACAACTGGGATATACGACATTTGTTTGTGACGCCGAGTACAACGATGACCTGTATCGTTTGCACCTTCGGCGACTTCTGGAGCACCAAGTTGACGGCCTCATTATCAGTGAGCGAATTCACGCGCCCGACCTTCTAGAGCCCTTCTTGTCCAGGGGGCTACCCATCGAACCAGACCCGCGGGAATCGGTCACTGAATTCGGCTTCTCTCGTCAAGTGGCGACTCGTCAAGTGCTCGACGAGGCGTACGGCGAACTCGTCGAACTAGGACATCGCAACGTCGCCTACCTGAAAGTAGCTCGCCCCGGGGCTCCTCGCCGGATTGGGTCGGAGGAGCGCATACGGGCACTCATCGAGACGTACGCCTCCGTCGATGGAGGACTCGCCGAAGTGTGGGATGTGCCAGGAGGACAATCGGCCGTGGAGGACTTCGTTTTTCGTGCGCTGAGCAAGCCAAATCGCCCAACGGCCGTTGTCGTCAGTTCTATGGCACTTGAGGGTTTCCTTCGGGCGGTAGAACGGCTGCCACTTCAAATCCCCCGGGACCTCTCCGCCTTGTGTGTCGGTGAAGTCCCTTGGGCTCGATTTTGTAGTCCACCTTTGTCAACGATTGGGGCGGACTCGTACGAACTCGGAGCTCGTGCAGCGAGGCGCATTGTCGCAGTCATTACCGGTGACGACGCGAGTTCCAACGCGAATCCGGCGCCCCCTTTCCGGTATGTGCGGAGAGGGTCCGTTGGCCCGGCGAGAATCTCTTCGCGAAAGTCACGAAAGGCGGAGCAGCCGATGGCTGCACTTCCGGGCGAGTGACTTTGACTTTGATCAGATGACTGAGAGAGGCTTAGTCATCTTCTCAGCGGGAATACGCTCTGGCGGTTTTGGTGCCAAATGGTCAGCGTCCGCAGTTCAGACGGTTGGGGAAGGCGCGCAACGAACTGCTCCTGGTCGTCGCAGACGACCACGTTGTAGGACCAAACAGGAATGCCGCCTCGTTCAAACGGTTCTATTCGTCGGTAGCGGGTTCCCGAAAACTCGATGAGGGATTCTTCGATGACTTCTGCCGCGTCTTCGGCAGACTCGCCCTCTTGGCGCGGGACGAAGATGGTCATGTGATAGGACGGGCCGAGTTGCCAGAACTCGGCGTGGTAGTCGCGGCCGTCGGGCAAAGTGCCATCGGTTTCGAAAATGGTGTCGTTATCCGTAGATCAACCTCCAGTTGATTGAATGGTGGCTCTCGCCACGCGTAGTAGTTTTCCTGGCCGAAGAAGGACAGCGGCAGCGGGTAGGAGTGCCTCTCTTAGAGGAGGACCAGCCTATCAAGCTCTCGCGAGACACCCGGCCCTCGGTAAAAAAGAGGCCCCTGGCTTCTTCCGGTTTGCCCACCGACGCCGATCCACGGTCGGTCGGCGAACAAACGGGCCAGCGGGGTATTCCCACTTCGAGTTGACTCGGGGTCGTTTGGGGAAATATTGGATTCCGAAATGACTTTCGAATTGGGTTCTACTTCGCGCCGACAGCCACGATTTCGAGTGTTCTCGCGGCGGGAGGCCCGTAGATCGTGTAGGTAGCGCTTCCAAAAGCGGTGTCGGCCTGCTCGGCGATATGAGCGACAACCCATGCCTTAGCGTCGGCCGGTGAACCGTCGTCGTAGGGCACAGTCGCCAACGTTCCCAAAAAGTCGGCAGCACGGATGTCGGACGGTGGTCCGGCGAACGCAAATACCGTCGCGTCGATGCTTCGAATGCGTGTCGCCGAAGCTCCGAGGACGCTTACGTTGATGTCTCCTGCGGTGTTTTCGCAGACCCACTCTACGAGCGTCTGGAGCTGGTTCGGGCCTTTGCAGGTGAACCCCCGGTCCTTGAGATTCCCGGTCACGTCCACCGCGGTGAGGCCCTTGATGTATTCCGGTGGTGCTGGCGTATTCGTTGCCGTTGGAGAGGGCTTCGGCGTGTTGGTCGGCTTTGGTGTGTTTGTGGGCTTGGGCGCGGTCGTGTTCGTGGGCGCCGGGGATGGTGTGGCCTCTTTCACCGGAGTGGACGCGGTGGTGGGTGTTTCAGATGCCTGGTCGGCTTGGACGTTGTCGGGCTTGTCCTCGGAGCCACCGGAGACGGCGATGCTGATGATGATGAGCGAGATCACTCCGAGAACTGGCCCTTTCCACTTCCACGGTAGTCGCCAGAATCTCCCCCAGGCCCGCTGGACCTCACCGAGGAATGTTCCTTGAGCAGCCATTTGTTTCCGTCTTTCGGAATAATGTGACTTATAGTCTGTAGACCACGAGTCTTCAAGAGTTGAGCGTCCGGAGATGTGGATCCCCGCGTCCGCTTCGGCCAAAACCTCCGCGAGCATCGTGCTCGCCGCGGTCTCTCGCAGGAGGCGCTCGCGGAAAAATGCGGTTTACACCGCACCTATGTGAGTTCCGTTGAACGTGGCGTTCGAAATGTTGCTTTGTTGAATATCGCCCGCTTCGCCGGTGCCCTCGATTGCCGCCCGGCGGAGTTGCTCGATGGGGTTGAATCGCTGGGCTCGAAGGTTCCTGATTAATTGATCGCCACCATTTCGGCATTTCTTAGCAATTTTTGACAACGTCCGCGACATTTTTTGTCGCATTTCCGGGTGCGCGCTCCGACCGCTCTTAGCCGAGTCGGACTTCATCGACCGTGTTGCCGCTGCGAAGCCCAGATTGCCCGGCGGAAAAGGACGCCAACATTTTCGTGCACGAAATTCCCACAGCAGCCGCGGTGCAGGTGCGAAATAGTCCTTTTGGCATTTCCGTTCTCACTTAATCCAAGGGCGAAATGCGGGGTTCACGACCACTTCGACGATCTCCATGTCGTCGAGGGAGAAGCGTATCTGTTCGAACAATGCGAGCCCTAGTGAGCGCTTTTCATGTGGTGTTGCCTTTTTCCACGCTAGCTGGAGGACATCGAATTGTTCGGCGGCTTTTTCGGCCTGGGCTATCGGGACGCTGAGACGGTCGATTTCGGCCTCCAGCCGTCGGCGTTCCGACGAAAACTCGGCCTCCTCCATCATCAGGTCGGCATACAGGCGCGTTATCCGCTTCAGGCGCTCTTGGAGACGTGCTATTTCGGCCGCTGGATCCAGCCTCCCGTCGGACTGGCCGAGGCGCTTGATAACGGCGTCGCGGAGCTCTTTTGGAGCCTTGAACGGGCCGACGATCTCGTCAACCTGGGCCTCTATCTCGTCGGCGCGAACGGTTCGCTGGAGCATCTTGCAGTTCACGCCGCGGCGTACGCACGAGCCCCGGTAGTAGCGATGCCCTTTGCCGCTATCGGTGTGGTTGCCTTGAAGGGTTGATCCGCATTCGGCGCAGCGAAGTATTCCCGCGAGCGCGTAGAAGTGAACCTGACGATACGAGGTGCTGGTTCCACGTGAGAGGCGTTCGCCGACGCGGTTCGCCCGCCGCCAGAGGTCTTCGCTGACGATCGGCTCGTGGCGCCCGGGACGCGTCTCGGACTTGTACGGCACCATCCCCATATAGATGGGGCTCTGAATCATCTTGCGCACGCTGTCGCCGCTCCACAGTCGCGGGCCGTCGTCCGGTCGCCCTTTTGGCGCTCGGTGGCGCGTACGCAGGCCCTGGGCGTTGAAGTAGTCCGCGATGTCCCGGTAGCTGTATTGGCCAGTCGCGCGCCGTTCGAAAGCCTCTACCACGTACCTGGCCTCTTCGGGAATGATGACCGGCGGATCCTGTGAAGGGCGGGCGGACTGCTCGTAGGCGAACGGAATCATGCCGTTGAGAAGCCCCTTGTCCGCACGCTTGGCCAGGCCCGTGCCCACCTTATGCGACAGCTCCAGGCTGTAGTGGTGAGCCATGACTTCGAGCATGCCCTCCATCAACTGGCCGGTAGTCGAGTCGTCGATTGGTTCGGTGACGGATACGACGCGTACTCCAGCCTTCACAAGTCGCTTCTTGTAGACGACGTTGTCGTGGCGATCCCTCGCGAATCGGTCGATCCGGTAGACGATGATCGTATCGAACTTGCCGGCCTCGGCGTCCTCGATCATCTTGAGAAATGCGGGACGGGCATCGCTCGTGCCGCTGAAGCCCGCATCCTGGTAGGACTCAACGATCTCGATGTCGTTTTTCTCGGCGTACTGATGACACCCTTCAAACTGGTAATCGAGGCTGTGGCCGAGCACCTGATCGTCGCTCGACACTCGACTATAAAGTGCCCCTCGCCGCCGAGGGGGCTGACTGGGGACAACACTAAACTTAGGTTTGGTCAGCGACATCGTTGATCCCTGACCGTTCAAATATCGCGGCGATTACCCGCGCGAGTGCTTCCAACTCGCCTCCGTTCGTGATTTGTTCACCCGTCCTATCGATATCGTACTGTGAGATTATGTCAATAGGAACATCTGGGCGAGGCACGTCCATGCAGGAGTCGGGCGGAGGGGGAACAGATGGTTTCCCGCCGTCCGCCGCCATCCGCCGTCCGCCGTTCATTTCTGCGAGGCTGCGACAGAAAGCGTGACGATGCGAGTCTTCGCTTTCCCGACCTTGTTGAATTCGATGGAAATGCCCAACTGACGCAGGCCTGGAGTTGCCCGTCGAAGCTCTGTCCCGAGCCTGGCGGGGCTTTTCGGCCATGTGAAAGTGTTTCTCGCGATTCCGGCTCGTTCAGCAATGCCGCTCAAGACGCCGAGGAGACCCGTCACGGTGCCCGACCACGGCTCGCCGTTCGCGAGGAGCTCCTGAATGGCCATCGCTACGGGCTGGGACTCCAGCGCGACCGCGCTTGAGGAAGCCCGGTTTACCTCGTAGGCGTTCAGGAATGACTCATCCGGGAGCCCGAGCGCCCTGCAAACGGCAACACCGGTCTCCGCGAAGTCGGCCATCCGCGGCGACGAGCTCAAGATGACCTCTTCACGGACCTTGAGAACCTTCGACAACAAAGTCATCAGAGCCCCGAAGAATCCCGGCGCCGCCCGATGGAACTCCCGCCAGAAGGCTCTCTCGGCGCGACGCGAACCGGGAGGGATGGGGGGAAGTTCGATGACGATCGAGCGCTCAGCGAGATCGGCCCGTGTCGCAAGATCGTCGATGCCGTTGAGCAGGACGGGGCGAGTGGCCGAAAAGATCGCTTCTTCGTCGTCCGTATAGAGCGCGCGTGTCGCGAAGCCCGCGCCCGTACTCATGCGGCACAGCAAATCGGACAGCCAGGTCGGCAACCCGGAGAGATTGTCATAGGCGAGCAGGAAACAGTTGTTCGCCGCAATGGCCAGGTCGCGAGCGGAACGGGGCGGAGTACGCAGGTTGCCTTCGTTCGGGTCGATCGACGCCTGCAGGACGCGGGCGGTAGTGCTCTTCGCGCTCCCCTGTTCACCCATCAGAACCAGAATCGGATGCGGGCCAGGGGAGATGAGGCTATGGACCACCCAGGCAAGGACGAGCAGTCGCTCACTGTCGTCGGGGACATTGATGAATTCGGACCAGTTCGAGAGTTCGCCGCCCTGTTCGGGGATCGGCAATTTGCCCTTGCCTGACGGGCGGATGAATGCGACGGGACAGGAGTCAACCACGGACCATCCGAACTTATCGATCCGGACGGATCGCCAGTCGCTGTCCCCGAGATCGATGTACAAGCAGCCATCGTCGGCATGCGAAGAGCGCAGGAAGACCTCTCGCTCCGGCCCTTCGGCCTCGGCAATGCCGCGGAGAGCGCCGAGCGCCTCGCTGACGGCGTTTTCACCGGCTCGCTTCCCATAGGCCTTCTGATATTGACTCTGGAGCCAGTGTTTGAAGGGTCGGGAAGGGATGGGATGGCGCTCCGTATGACCACCGACCTCGAACTCAGCGAACGCGCGACCGCGAGGATCGTGAAAGAGCAGTGCCGCTGTCCCGGCGGAGACTAACTTCTCGACGACGCTGCGCGGGTGGTTCTCGGCGTGCGGGCGTTCCGGCCGGAATCCGAGGTTCTTCGCAAGCGCCTTGGCAAGTCCCTCGGCACCAGCCAGGTCCTCCATCGTGGGGCCGCCGGTGGCAGGTTCGCCCGCGGCGAGCTTCGCGGCCGTGTCGTAGACGTCGCGAACCCTCTTTTCCGCTTCTGGGTCGGAGGCGGCGACGGCGGCAGCCCCTACGATTTTCGCTACGTCGTCGGGGTTCATTCGGCTGCTCCGCGAAGCAGGTACCCGGCGACCGCCAGGGCGAACGAGTTGCGAGCGCCGACCTCCGGCCAGTGCTTTGCGAGCAGTGTCGCCGCGACAAGATGGCGGACGCCCTTCACGAGAACCTCGGGCTCGACCACCGCGGGATCGCCGAATTCATGCCAGATGAGCTCTTCGCCGCTCGGGTGGCGGGAGGGTGGAACGATCGTTTGCGTTCCCGTCGAGCGAACTTCGACGAGCATCCCACCGTCGTCGGCACGGAACTGGAGCGTTCGGACCGGGGCGGTCACGCGGTACCAGCGATGTGAGCGCGGGCGCGACGGGCGACCGCTGACCATGTTCGTGGTCGGGAGAAACTCGGCAGCTATGAGGAGAGTGATGTCGTCGTCGAGATCGACGTCGATCAGCCAGTTCGACGGTTCGCCATTCAGGAGGCCGACGTTCGAGTCCGCGGAAAAGTGCTCCGGAGCTGTCTCGCGGTCGAGGCGCAGCTTCTGCCAGCCTGGGGTGTTCGGGCCTTTCTGGCCCGTCAGCACCGGCACCGGGGCGAAACCGCGATCCAGGAGTTCTGCGACAGCTGTGAGGATGGGCGAAGTCATTCTGTGAACCCCTTCGACCACGAGGCGACCCGCAGGTCATCTTCGGGGTGCTGGAGGCGAATACTCGTGCAACGTGCGAACGAATTCCCACAGGTCGAGGGTTCTGGGAGCATCCGTTCTGCTGAATCCGTCGTTCTGTGCGGCCGTTGCGGCTTCGGCACGAACTCGGGAATTACCGGAAAATGAGAATCACCGATTCGGAACCCCTCCCGCGAGCAGTTGTGTTTGAGCTCCTCGATGTGGAGGTCGATGCTCATCATCTTCTCGCCCACCTTGATCTCGGCGCCGCAGAGTGAGCACGCTGCGACTACCTTTTTTCTCGAACTCATGTCGTCTCAACTCCTTCAGGTTGATGCCTTCAGGATCAGCGGACACAATGGTCAACACATCAGTCTTAGCGTCGGGTTAGCGTTCCAAATGGGATATTCCGCTCATGCGAATTTCGAGGCATTAGTTCCGGTGGATGGCATGGCGTGGCGCGACGATCTGACTTCCGAGAACGGACAAGCAGGACCTTGGCTGGTTTGGCCCGTTCCCTCGGGGCGTTCAATCATCCTCAAGCGGCGACCAGTGCACAGCGCATCGCAGCTGGCCCGACAGTTCGTCAAGGCCAAAGTTGGCCAGTCAGAAATTATGCGGCTCGCCAATCGCTGGGGGCCGTTGACTTGCAAGCCCCAGGTTCTCGCCCCACCGGCCGGTGGGCCGATTTGGACCGGCGACCACGCGTCATCCTGGATCGAAACTATCGACGAATTGCGTCGTCTCCTCGTGGTCATAGATTTGCTGTCCGTCAAGGGTGCGGGGCGTCTGGGCCAGATGTTTACATGGCGAGGCAGCGACGGCTCGATCCACTTCTCTACCGACCCGAAGCATCATGGCCAAGGATCCGACCAAGAACCTGTGGCGCACAAAGACATGGTCCTCGCCACGGACTGGTTCCGTCCTGGTCTGAAAAAACAGCTTCCTTTTGGCGCCGTTCGCAAGGCGGCCGAGCAGTTTGTTATCGACGCCGTCGAACGAGAGTTGGCGCGGCACATGAAGCCCGTCATCGTGCCAGATCAGTCGCATCGCCTCCTACCGAAACCGGATTGTTTGCGCGCGGCTGCGTTTGTTGGCGTGGCTGAAGAGCTGGCGTTTGTGCTCTCCGGCGTCGAACGCAAGATGGCGACTTGTCCGATGTGCGGAACAGACTTCACTTCGGAGCGAAACACACGCGTGTACTGCGGAGAACGCTGCCGCAAGAAGGCATTCGACGCGAAACGTCGAGCGGACGGCGGGCGGTAGCGGACGGCCACCCGTTGTCTCCGGTACGGTTAGCTCAATCTCCAAAGATGCGGACTACCGGCCATCAACGATGCGTTGCAGCCGGTTAGCGTTGCTGGGCAGACCTGCCGCTCGAAGGTCCGAAATGGCCATCTCCAGGATGTTGTGCAATCGCTCAATCTCCTTGTTGAGTCGATTAAGCTCAGTTTCGATTCCGGCCCACTGGCGGGCCAACGCGTACGATGGCCGCTGTTTCCTCAGGTAGTCGTGCCAGAATCGATCGCCTGGGCCGTAGCCCTGCGCAAGCAACTCCGCTTCGTGCGTCTCCACCCACAATGTCACGGCGTCGGGTTCGGCAAGGGCGAATGCGCGAGCGAGTTTTTCGCCGCCGATCAGACTCATGTGATACTCGCCGTGTCTGTCCAAGAATGCTGTGCCGTCGATCGATTCGAAGGGAGGCGCCATCCCTGCGCGCGCGGCGAATCGTTCCATCGCCGCCCGTCCGCCCGTCACTCGTCCGCCGGAGTGGACGTTGATGTCCGTCTCCCCGGAGGACTCGAAGATGATTTGCAACGTCTCGACGGTGACGCGGTCGTAGATTTCGGCCGAGCGGTTCAACACCGCTGTCATGCGTTGTTCGTCGCGGAGGAAGGCTTTTGCTTCCTTCCACGGGGCGATGAAGTTGCGCTGCGGAAGGAACTCTTCCATCCCGACATGGGGCTCATCGAGATGCCGGACTTTGACCTGGTGGTTGCGCTGGACCTTCTCCAGCGCCCGGACGCGAATGAAGGGTTCTCCCACAGTCACGCGGAGGCGGATGGCGTAGTCGATGCCGACCTCGATTGCCTTGAATTCCACGTACCGACCTCGCATTCCCCAACCGTTACGGCTCGGGGACAGAATCGATGTCATTCTCGAAAACGTGGACGTGGCATGCACGTCAGGGATAGACTCACCACCTGAGCGCGGTCTCCGTGCGGAAGAAGCGGAATGGCTCCCTCACTTAGCCCGAACTTTGCCTACCTCGAGCAACATGACGAACAACTTGTTCGGCTCGGGCTGCTGGCCGAGCGGTACTTCCCCGACGACCCGAACACTACGCTGTTGAAGCTCCGACAGTTCGCAGAGTTACTTGCCCAGCTAACCGCCTCTCAAACAGGGATCTACAGCTCGCCCGAAGAGCCTCAGTTCGAGTTGCTGAGGCGTCTCCAGGACGCGTCCATTTTGCCGAGAGAGATAGCCCAGCTTTTCAGCGAGGTCCGGAGGGCCGGGAATTCAGCCAGTCATAAAGCCGCGGGCGACCACCGCACGGCGCTCTCCTGTCTCAAGATTTGTTGGCAACTCGGACTCTGGTACCACCGGACGTTCGCCCAGCCGGGATACGAGTCCGGTCCGTTCACGCCTCCCGCGACTCCTAGCGACAACTCGTCACAGCTCGAAGCTGAACTCACCGAGCTTCGTCGGGCCTTCGATGCCTACCGCAAGGAACACGGCGCCACGTTAGAAGAACTCGAGCAGACCCAAATCAAGCTTCGAAGCGCAACGGACGAACAGGCTTTTTGGGCCGAAATGGCTGATACCGCCGAGAGGGCCAATTCCGATCTTCAACAGAAGCTCGCCACGCTTCAGTCGGCCGCTGCCGCGGAACCAAAGGAAGCCCTTGCCACGAAGGTCGAGTCCTCGCGACAAGCCGCCGAACGGCTGCAACTTGACGAACGAGAGACCCGGCAGCTCATCGACGAGCAGCTCCGGGAAGCTGGATGGGAAGCGG